>NZ_JARVRH010000015.1 GCF_030209755.1 Arthrobacter sp. efr-133-TYG-118
GGACCTTGGCCTTGATCCACTCGGGCTTGCGTTCGACCGGGACGGCTTTGTTGCGTTGTTCAACGCGCAGCAGCTTACGGCCTTCAGGTGCCAGGGTCATGAGGAACTCCATAATTCAGGTGGCGCGGGCGCACCACGATGATTCGGTTCCTCCCCGCTCTGTATTGGACCTGAGAGTTTCCGCGTCTCCGCCTCGCGGCTGGACGCTTGCACCGTCGGTGAGTCCGGTTGCCCGGGCTGCTTTCCAGAGTTGCCTTGCCGCGGCGGTACATGGGCCTGAGAGATTCCTGGGGAGGATTTGCTCCTACGGCGCCTGCTGAAACGTACCGGCAGGGCTCTCCCGCCGCAGATCATAAGCACGTGCCGCCTTTCGGTGACACGTCTCACATGGTATCCGGTGCCTGTGCGGCACGCAAAGAATCTCTGCGCAGATGACGTGACTGCGGGCTCGCTCCGAGCCAGCATGGCGAGGCTAGATCCTGCGATAACTCAGGTCGAAGATCATGCGTCCTGCCTCGTGGGCCTTGTTTTCGAAGCTCGTGCGGATCCGGCCATCGAAACGCGGAGCCCATCCGCCTACGTGGTCCACTCCCTCGTTGGGGCCAGTGTGCTCGGTGCTGACCGGTGCGCGGCCTTCCTTGACGGGGGCCCCGCCCACCATGGATTCGACTCCGGATTCCCACACTTGGGTGAGGGGGCTGTCCGCGCCGGTCCGTTCGCCGTCGTGCACGTTCTCAAACTCGGTGGAGCCGGCAAGGACCTCGCGGACGTGGATGGCGTAGTTGGACCAGTCTGTGGCGATCCGCCACAGGCCACCCTTCTTGAGGGACCGCGCAGCAAGTTCGGCGAATGCGGGCTGGATGAGGCGGCGTTTGTGGTGCCGGGATTTGTGCCATGGGTCCGGGAAGAAGACCCAGAGCTCGCTCACCGAAGCCGCGGGGAGCATGGTGGCCAGGACCTCCGGGGCGTTGGCTTCCACCACGCGTACGTTGCTGAGCCCGCGGCTGTTGATTTTGATCATCGTGTTGGCCAGGCCCGGGGTGTAGACCTCCACGGCGAGGAAGTCCTTGTCCGGGTTCTCCTCCGCTGCGTGGCACACTGCGTCGCCGAGTCCCGAACCGATTTCGACGATCAGCGGTGCCTTGCGCCCAAACTCGGCTTCGGCGTCGAACACGTAGTCCGGGTGCACGGAGGTGTTGGCGACATGCCGCGGAACCTGGATGGCCCAGCGGTCCGAGTGCTCTTCCCACGCTGCCTGGCGACGGCCCTGAAGACGCGTCCCGCGGCGCACGAAACTGACCGGCCGGCCACCATACGTGCCGAAGGAGGCCTGGCTGCCTGGGGTTACGGGGCGCGAAGACTGCGGTGTTTCAGGGGATTCTGGGGTTTCACTCATCTCCTCCAGAATACCGTTGCAGGGCCAAACGCCCGCGGCGGAACCTGCGTATGTGGACAAACTGCCAGAATGGGTTGGTGACCCGTGCCTCAAGCTCCCCCGAGAACACCAAGCCGCACTCCGGCGTCCCGGAGATCCTCGTCGACGCCGAGATCGACGAGGTTCCCGCCGCCGAGCCCACCCAGGTCCAGACGCGCGCCGGACTCGTTTTCCTGGGGATCTGCCTGGTGCTCATCGGCCTGAACCTGCGGACGGTGTTTTCGAGCTTTTCGGCGGTTCTTCCGGAAGTCACCGCCGACGCCGGGCTGCCGGGCTGGGCAGTGGTTGTCCTCACCACTGTGCCAGTGACCTTGTTGGGTGTCTTTGCGCCGCTGGCGCCGGTCCTGGCGCGTCGTTTCGGCGCCGAGAGAGTATTGCTCGGCGCGATGGCAGTGCTAACGGCGGGGCTGCTGCTCCGTCCCGTGGACCTCGCCGGCGCCGGGCACTTGCCGGCCCTCCTTGCCGGTACCGCGGCGTGCGGCGCCGCGATCGCGCTATGCAACGTGCTGCTTCCCGGCGTGGTCAAGCGCGACTTCCCGCATCGGCTTGGGCTCATGGGCGGGCTATATACGACGGCGATTTGCGCGTCCGCCGCACTTGGTGCCGGTTTCACCTATCCCGTCTTCACGGCGGCCGGGCACTGGACCTCGGCGCTGTGGTTCTGGGCGCTGCCCGCCGCCGTCGTACTTTTGCTTTTCTTGCCGCTGGCGATCCGTCAGCATCCTGTCCGGCACAACGCGGCCGACGGCGGTACGAACGTCTGGCGTTCCGCCGTCGCCTGGCAGGTCACCATCTTCATGGTGTTGCAGGCGATGATGTCCTTCAGCGTGTTCGCCTGGCTGGCGCCGATTCTGCGCGATCGCGGAATCGACGGCGGGACGGCCGGCTTGATCGTGTCCGTCTCGATTGTGCTGCAGATGCTTGGTTCGTTCATTGCCCCGGGGCTCGCGGCCCGTTTCAAGGATCAGCGCGTCATCAACACCGTGGTGGCCCTCATGACCGGCGGCGGCTTCGCCTTGAGCATCTTCGGTCCCACGAATTTGATTTGGGTGTGGACCGGACTGTTGGGCCTGGGGCAAGGGAGCCTCACGGCGGTGGCGCTGACCATGATCATGCTGCGTACCCGTGATTCGCATACCGCGGCGCACCTTTCCGGCATGATGCAGGGCGTCGGCTACGGCTTGGGCTCCACGGGAACCCTGATGGTCGGCCAGTTGCACCACGCGACCGGTGGGTTCGCGGCTGCGGGCATCCTGTTCCTCGTGGTGGGATCCTTGGCGGCCTTCTTCGGCTTCCGCGCCGGCCGGAACCGCTACGTCAGTTAAACGAAGGCGGCGGCGCGGAACGGGATTTGTCATGTGCTGGATTTGTCCAGCCAGGCGGCATAATCGGGTACATGGTCATGCTGGCACCCTCGCGCGAGCTGGACGGGCTCGATCGGCGGATTGTCGGTGCTCTCCAGGTCAACGGCCGTGCTTCCTGGCGGCGCATTGCCGAAGTCCTCGGCGAGCCGTTCAGCACGGTAACCCGCCGCGGTATCGCACTGCTGGATTCGAGTATCGTGCGCGTGGCCGGCCTGGTGACGCTCGGCCCGACCCATCTTGTCGAGGTTCACTGTGAGCCCGCGCGGTTGGTCGCCATCGCGGACGAGCTCTCCCGCGACCCGGACGCTATTTTCGTCTATGCGCTCACCGGCCCCACCCGGCTCCTGTTCGAAGTGCAGGCC
Organism: Arthrobacter sp. efr-133-TYG-118; assembly: GCF_030209755.1. Taxonomy (GTDB): domain Bacteria; phylum Actinomycetota; class Actinomycetes; order Actinomycetales; family Micrococcaceae; genus Arthrobacter. Next base: position 3,162 of record NZ_JARVRH010000015.1, read on the forward strand.
CGTCCGGGACGCCTCTCGAGCCTTGTGCTGGAGGAACTGCCAGCCCTCGACGGCGTTGTGCAAGTGAGCGCTTCGCCCGTCATGGAGTACTTCCGCACGGTGGCCGAATGGCACCCGGGCCCGGTCACCGTCGAGGAAACTGCCGCGCTCCAGGAAGTGCCGCCTCCGCCGTCCCGGCCGAGTGCGAGTGGAGCGCTCGACGACGTCGACTCCCACCTTGTGCGGATCCTCGTGGCTGACGGTCGCGTTCCAGTCGCCGAGCTGGGGGAAGCCGTAGGGCTCTCCGCCCCTGCCGTGCGCCGACGGCTCAACACCCTTCTCGAGGAGGGCACGCTGAGTGTCCGGGCGATCGTTGAGCCCTCGGACATCGGCCTTCCGATCGAAGCCGTGGTCTGGGTCCGCACCGCCCCGTCCGACGCCGTTGAGGTTGGCCGGCTGCTCGCTGAAGCACCCGGGGTCCGCTACGCGGTCATGGCAATGGGCGAATTCCAGCTCATGGCCAACGTCACCCTTGCCAGCTTGAACGAACTCCGCGATTTCCTCACGTCATCTCCGTGGGCTGCGCGTGCCCTGGCTGTGCGCAGTTCCCTGGTCGTGCGAGCGTACAAGCGCGGTGGCGTGCGCATGCCCGCCCTCGGCTGAGGCTTTCCTAGGCCTTCCCGGCCGTTTGTTCCTTTAGCGCGCCCACTCCCGGTTCCCTCCTGCCCTGATCTGGGTTTCGTGTGCGCGAAGAAACATCGCGCACACCCCTAGTCAAATGTGATCAACCGCACTATCGTGGTTCATTAATTCCACTTGAGACAAAGAAATGACTCAAAAGGAAACTAGATGAAAGCAAGATGAATCATGACAAACGATTTGATTTACCGCGGAGCCGTGGAGCTCGCTGGGCTCCTGCGCTCCCGGCAGGTGTCCGCCACCGAGGTCCTCGAGGCGCACCTGGACCAGATCGACAAGCTCAACCCGCTGATCAACGCCGTGGTGACCCTCGATGAGGAGGGTGCCAGAGCGGCGGCCGCGGAAGCCGATCGGAAGATTGTGGCCGGAGAGCCAGTGGGGCCGCTCCACGGGCTGCCCATTAGTTTCAAGGACACCGCGAACACCGCGGGGATGCGCACCACCTTCGGCCACCCGCAATTCCGGGACCACGTTCCAAAGGAAAACGATCTGCACGTCCAGCGCATCCTCGACGCCGGAGCCATTCGAGTAGGCAAAACCAACGTCCCCGAGTTCGCCGCCGGATCCCATACCTTCAATCGTGTTTTCGGTGCAACGCGCAACCCCTATGACCCAGGCAAGTCCGCCGGCGGCAGCAGCGGTGGTGCGGCGGCGGCCCTGGCAGCGGGCTTCCAACCGATCGCCGACGGAAGCGACATGGGCGGCTCCCTCCGCAACCCGGCGTCGTTCTGCAATGTCGTAGGCCTTCGCCCAACGCCCGGCATGGTCCCCAACACGGACGGCAACAATGTCTTTTTCCCGCTAGGTGTGGCCGGACCCATGGGTCGCACGGCGGCGGACACTGCGCTCTTGTTTGAAGTCATGAGCGGCGCGTCGTCAGCGGATCCCCACTCGGTATTCCTGCCGGATCCCGAAGGCCCTTCCACCGAACCGTCCCCCACGGATTTCGCCGGCCTGCGTATCGCGTTCGCCCCGAGCCTCGGCGGCCGGATTCCTGTGAGCCGGGAGGTCCTCGATGTCATTGAACCGCAAGCGGCTGCCCTCGCTGCCCTCGGTGCCCACGTCGAACTGGACTGCCCGGACCTCGACGGTTCCGAGCAAGTGTTCCGCGTACTGCGCGCAGCCTCTTTCGATTCGATGTGGGGCGAGCAACTCGCTGCCGAACCCGACGCGTTCAACCACTTCCTGGCAGGCAACATCCGCGAAGGTGGCCTGCTCACCGGCCGCGACGTTGTCCGCGCCGAAGAAGGAATGACCCGCCTGATTCGCAAGGCGGCCGGATTCTTTGAGCGTTACGACCTGGTGATCGCGCCCGCGTCCCAGGTTGTCCCGTTCGACGTCGATCTCGAATACCCCACGGAGATCGAGGGGCAACCGCTCCAGAACTATCTCGACTGGATGCGTGCCCCGTACCTGTTCACCCCGCTGGGCCTCCCGGCCCTGTCGGTTCCGGCCGGTTTCAGCCCGGCCGGACTTCCCCTAGGCCTCCAGATGGTCGGAGCGCGTGGCAGCGACGCCCGCCTCCTCCGACTGGCTTCCGCTTTCGAGAAGATCTCTTCCTGCTCATCCGTTCGCCCCCAAGGAGCTGCAGTTCTATGAGCACTACCCTGGCATCCCCCAAGAGGCTGACCATTGCCTCAGTCCCCATCGTGGGCATGATCATCACACCGTTCCTCCCCTTCGTTTCCACACCAACGCTATGGCTTGGCCTTCCGTCGGCGATCGTCTGGATGGGCCTCATGATCGTCGCCACGATCGTCGCCCTGCAGATTATCGAGCGCACGTACCTTCGCGAAGGGGGTGCCGAACTCGATCGGCTCGAGGCTGAGCGAAGCGCCTCTGATCGCGCCGCCGAGACGAACGGCGCTGCCAACAGCCCGGCCATCATCCCCGAAAGGCAGGCCCACTGATGCTTGCAGTCGCCATCATCATCGGAATTGTCGGCATCGGCGCCCTCGGTATCGTAGGCCGCCGGCGCCAGACGGAACTCTCCAGTTGGACCGTCGGCAAGCGGGATTTGCCCCGTTGGACCAGCTGGTTCCTCCAGGCGGGCGAGTCGCTGACCACCTTCAGCTTTCTCGGCCTCGCCGGAATCGCCTTCGGAGGTGGCGTTGCCGCGCTCTTCGCCGTCGCCTATCTGACCATCAACTGCATCGTCCAATACTTCGTGATTCCCCGGCAGCGGGAGCTCGGCGCAAACCGTGGCTACCTGACCATGGCGGACTTCTTCAAGGACCGATTCAACAGCAAGGCCTTGGGCAAAACCGTGGCCCTCGTCGGAGCGGTCTTCCTCATCCCGTACCTGCAACTGCAAATCACCGGGCTCGGGCTGATCGTCCAGCTCGCCACCGGGAGCGAATCGGCCCGCGGATACAGCATGGCCGTGGCCAGCGTGCTGGTTGTAGTCTTCGTGATCTGGGCGGGGATCCGGGGACTCGCCAAGGTGGCTGTTTTCAAGGACTTCGCCATGCTGGCTGCCCTGGTCATCGTGTTGGCCGGTGTGGTGGCCGGGATTGGTGGCATTCCGGATATCTTCGCCAAGGTCATGGATACCGCCCCGAGCTACCTCACCATCAGCCGTCCGGGATTCGACGGGACCTTCTGGGTGACCTCGGTCATTGTGACCAGCATCGGCGCCGGGCTCAACACCTTCCCGCACTTGTGGCCGCCGGTCCTCGCCGCGAAAAGCGGTGCCGTGCTGCGGGATAACGTCAAATGGCTTGCGGTCTACCAGTTCCTCCTGCTCATCCCGATCACGGCCGGAATTGCGGCCACCTTGGTCCTCGATCCGAAGACCAAGAGCAACTTTGTCCTTTTGGGCATCGCCCAGCACACCTTGCCAGAGCCACTGATCGCGATCATTGCCATCGGCGGCGCGGCGGCCGCCATGGTTCCTGCGGGCGCGATCGCGATGGGCATTTCCTCGCTTGTCTCGAACAACCTGCTGTCCGTGAAGAACCCCAAGCTGCGGTTCCGGATCAATCACGTGGTGGTCGCGATCGCCGTCGGACTGGCGCTGGCTTTCGGGCTCGCCAAATCGGACATCGGAGCGCTGCTCCTGCTCACGTACGGCGGCCTCACCCAGCTCGCACCCGCCGTCGCCATCGCGATCGGCCGCAAAGTGCGCATCGGTGCCGTTGCAGTCAACTTGGGGATCATCGTCGGCACGCTCACGGTAGCCGTCATTACCTTCGGCAACATCCCCACGGGCGGCGTGGATTCCGGCCTTATTTCCCTCGCCCCGAACCTTGCGGTGCTTGCCGTCGCTGAACTTATCCGCCGTCGTCGCAACCCACAGCCGGCCGCTGACGGAGCGGACAACGTCGATGATTCAGTTCCGGGACAGCACGCCGTCGCGGGGCACAGCGCGGTTGAAGGGCACAGCACCGTAGGAGCCGAAGCATGACCCGGCCCGAGCTCCCCAACCACAAGCAACACCACCAGGGACCGCTCGCCGGCACCCTCGTCGTCGACCTCTCCCGCGCCCTTGCCGGTCCGCACGCCGGTATGATGCTCGGTGACCTCGGCGCCCGCGTCATCAAGGTGGAGAATCCCGACGGCGGTGATGACACCCGCGGCTGGGGGCCGCCGTTCGTCGACACCCCTGAGGGTCGCGAGTCCACGTACTTCCTTTCGTGCAACCGGAATAAGGAGTCCATCCGGCTCGACCTCAAGGCAGCGGAAGGCAAGGCCGCGTTGCGGGAACTGCTGCGGCGGGCGGACGTCCTCGTGGAGAACTTCCGTCCGGGAACCCTGGACCGCCTCGGCTTCGACCCAGCGAGCCTCGAAGAGCTGAATCCGCGGCTCGTGGTCCTCGCCATCAGTGGCTTCGGCCACGACGGGCCGGAGGGGCATCGGGCCGGTTACGACCAGATTGCCCAGGGCGAAGCGGGGCTGATGTCCCTGACAGGGTCAAGTCCGGGGGATCCGCAGCGGGTAGGCGTCCCGATTGGGGATGTCCTGGCTGGAATCCATGGAGCCTACGGTGTGCTGGCGGCTCTGTTGGAACGCGAGCGGACGGGCCGAGGCCAAATAGTACGTACCTCGCTGTTGTCCTCGATCGTCAGTGTGCTCGCTTTCCAAGGCACGCGCTGGACGGTGGGTGGCGAGGTTCCGCAAGCCCAAGGCAACCATCACCCGTCGATCGCGCCGTATGGGCTGTTCCGCTGCGCGGGAGGCACGGTGCAAATTGCCGTGGGATCCGAAGGCTTGTGGCGCCGTTTCGCGGAAGAGTTCGGTCTCAGCACCGAGGACGACCGCTGGCGGGACAACCAGTCCCGGGTGGCCCACAGGGCCGCGCTGATCGAAGCCATCGAAGCCGCGTTCTCGGACTTCGATGCCGAAGAGCTGCTCGCACGGCTTGAAGCGGCCGGGGTGCCGGGAGGCCGAGTCCGTTCCCTCAACGAGGTCTTTGCCTGGGAACAGGCTCGAAGCCAGCACTTGGCGGTTGAACTCCAGCACCCCACGCTGGGACGTATCGAGGTCCCAGGATCGCCGTTGCGCTTCTTCCAGCCGGACGGCGTCGAGACCACCAGGTTGCGGCACTCTGCGCCGCCGAGGCTCGGAGAGCACGACGACGCCGTCCGGGCGTGGCTTGACGGCGCCGCGTTGCTCGGCGACGCATTGATTGGTTCGGGGGCGTCATGACGGCGGTGACTGAGGCGCGGCCCTCGGAGCCGGGCCCCGTTGGAACGCGGCAGCGCCGCCTTGGCGGGGCGGAGTTTCTCAACCAGCTCCTCGACGCAGGTAGTTTCCGCAGTTGGGACCGGCCGGTCCCGGCACCGCCGGGGGCGGATCCCGCCTACCTCGCGGACCTCGCCCGGGCCCGCGACCGTAGCGGTGCGGACGAGTCCGTGTTAACAGGCCAGGGGACGCTGGATGGGCAGCCCGTGGCCGTCCTGGCTAGCGAGTTCGCCTTCCTCGGCGGCTCGATTGGCCGGTCCGCCGCCGAGCGGATCGTCGCAGCAATTGAAGAAGCAGGCCGACGTCGGCTGCCCCTCGTGGCCGCACCGGCGTCAGGTGGGACTCGAATGCAGGAGGGCACCCTGGCTTTCCTGCAGATGGTGCGGATTACCGAGGCGCTCACGGCGTACAAGCGTCTCGGACTGCCCTATCTGGCCTATCTCCGGCACCCGACCACCGGCGGCGTCTTCGCTTCGTGGGGATCGCTGGGGCACGTGACAGTGGCGGAACCAGGTGGGCTGTTTGGCTTCCTGGGGCCCAAGGTCTACGCCGGACTCACCGGGCAGGAGTTCCCGGAAGGCATCCAGAGGAGTGAACATCTCTTCGCCCATGGAACGGTCGACGCCGTGTTGGACCCACGGGGATTCAGGAGCCTTGCCGCTGAGGTCGTGGGGATTCTCGCGGGCCGGGGATCGTGGATCGATGCAGGAAGCCCTCTTGTCACAGATAACAGCAGCGGCGACGTTTCCGCATGGGATTCGGTCCTGCGGACCCGCGACACCGGACGCCCCGGGCTGGCGGAACTTCTCGACGGCGGGTTCGGCCGCCTCGTGCGCTTGCGCGGCACCGGCCGTGGGGCAGCTTCGGCGAGTACCGCCGTCGTGCTGGCCGAACTCGAAGGGCGGCCCGTCGTCGTCGTTGGCCAGGACCGCGCCGCCCAGCGGGCGGGGAGCGTCCTCGACGCGGCGGGCTTGGCGCAGGCCCGCCGGGGAATGCGCCTCGCAGAGAAACTGGGGCTGCCGCTCGTGACGGTGGTGGATACTCCGGGGGCCGAGCTTTCGGCGCGAGCCGAGGAGTCCGCAATTGCGGGCGGGATCGCCGATTGCATCGCGGGAATGCTCGGACTTACTGTGCCAAGCGTTGCCGTGCTCCTCGGCGAGGGGACCGGGGGCGGTGCGCTCGCTCTTGCGGCTGCCCGTCGCACGGTGGCGGCAGAGAACGCCTGGCTCGCTCCGCTGCCCCCCGAAGGTGCCAGCATCATCGTGCACGGTGACACGTCCTTGGCGGCCGAGCTGAGTGGGCGGCAACGGATCGGAGCGCGCGCACTCCTCGAGGATGGTGCCGTGGACGAGGTGGTAGGCGAGGGCGAGGGTTTCATCAAGCGGCTCGCTGAAGCGGCCTCCCGGCAGATCGCCGCGCAGCTTTAACCCAACTGGCTCGCAGTTGTTGTCGTTTTCAGGCCTGTAAACGACAACAACTGCGAGTCAGTTGGGTACGGACGGGGGAGTTTAGTGTGTCAGGTCCTTGCCCTTGGTTTCCGGGATCATGAAGGCGAACGCGATTCCGATGGCCAGCAGGATCACGGCGTAGACGTTGAACATATTGGCCTGACCGATGCTGCCGAGCCAGGTCTGCAGGTACGGGGCCGTGCCGCCGAAGACCGCAACGCAGATGGAATACGGGACGCCGACGCCCACGGTGCGGATCTTGGTCGGGAACAGCTCGGCGTACACGGCAGGGACAATCGAGGCGCTGCCGGCAATGAAGAACAGCATCACGGACATCGAAACGGCCAGCTGCCACGGGGAATCCTTCAGGAGCCACGTCATGGGGAAATGCAGCAACGCCGCACCGGCGGAACTCACGATCAGTACGGGCTTGCGGCCGATACGGTCGGACAGCTTGCCCCAGAACGGCAGCGCCGCGATGAACGCAATGTTGCCGATGACGCCGGCCCACAGGGCTGCGCCGCGGTCCATCTTGAGGGTGGTTGCCGCATAACTCGGCGCAACGACGCCCCAAATGTAGTAGACAACCGTGAGGCCGACGGTCAGCCCGATCACTTGCAGGGCCTGCTTGCGGTACTTGACGATTTGCGGCCACATCGGCTCACGCTTTTCTTTCGGAGCTTCGGCTTCGAATGCCTCGGTTTCCTTCATCTTGGCCCGCATGACCAAGGCGTAGATGCCCAAGGCGCCGCCCACCAGGAACGGAATGCGCCAGCCCCAGGCGTTCATGTCGGCCTTGCTCAGCACACCGGTCAGGATGGCGCCAAGCAAAGTTCCGGCGAGGATGCCGGCGGTGCCGGAGGTGTAGATGAGGGTCGCCCAGAAGCCGCGCTTTTCCTTGGGCGCCATTTCGGACAGGTACGTTTGCGACGACGGCAGCTCGCCACCGTGGGCGAGGCCCTGGATGAGGCGGGCCACCAGCAGCATGACGGATGCCAAGGCGCCAACAGCCTGGAATGTCGGGGCAATACCGATCAGCAGGCTGCCGACAGCCGCGAGACCGACGGCGAACGTCATGGAGGTCTTGCGGCCGATCCTGTCGCCGATCCAGCCGAAGACGAAGCCGCCGAACGGTCGGGCCACGAACCCGACGGCGAAGATCGCCAGGGTGGAGAGGACCGCGGAGGTAGGGTCGGCACTGCTGAAGAGCGCGCTGGCAATGAAAGGCGAGAACGTGGCGTAGATTGCCCAGTCGTACCATTCGACGGCGTTGCCGATGCCGGTGCCGATGAGGGTTCGCAGATGGGACTTGTGAACCTGGACTGTGGCTGAAGAGCCTACGGTAGCGGTCATGTCGTGCTCCAAGGTTTGGGGTGGTGGTTAGTTGCCGGCGGCGAGGGTGGCGATGCGGGAGACCGCGAGCTCTGCGTAGAGCGCCGCGCCGTCGGACAGTACGCCGTCGTCGAAGGTGGCGAAAGGCGAGTGGTTGAACGGTGAGGTGGTGTGGTCCACGCCCCGCGGTACGGCGCTGAGGCCTACGAAGGTTCCCGGAACTTCGGCCAGGACCCGGGAGAAATCCTCCGAGCCGCTGATCGGCGTGGCCCAGCGGGAGAGCCGGGAATCGCCGAACATGTCCGAGATGACGTTCTCAGCGGTGTGGGTCTCGTCCTCGTCAGTGACGGTCATGGGGTATTCGCCGCGGTAGTCGACGTCCACCTCCACGCCGTGCGCCGAGGCGATGCCCTTGAGGAGCTGGGGAATCGCGGTCATCATACGGTCGCGGGAAGCTTCCGAGAACGTGCGGATGGTGGCTTCGAAGCGCGCGGATTCGGGGATGACGTTGCGCTTGGTACCTGCCTGCAGCACGCCCACGGTCAGGACTACGGGATCGAACATGTTGAACTGCCGCGTGATCATGACCTGCAGGGCCGTCACCATTTCCGCGGCCGCAGTCACGGGGTCCTTGGCCGAATGCGGTGCCGAGCCGTGACCGCCCGCACCGAGGACCGTGACGAAGAGCCCGTCGGAGGCGCTCATCATGACGCCCGGCTTGGTGCAGAACTGGCCATACGGTTCCAAGGAGGAGAAGACATGCATGCCGTAGGCGGCGTCAACACGACGGCCTGCGGCATCCAGGACTCCTTCGCGGATCATGTGGCCCGCACCGTCGAAGCCTTCTTCACCCGGCTGGAACATGAGGACGACGTCGCCCGCCAGCTGATCGCGTCGCTCGGCCAGCAGGGTTGCGGCCCCGGCGAGCATGGACGTGTGGAGGTCGTGTCCGCAGGCGTGCATGGCGCCGTCGATCTTCGAGGAGAACTCGACGCCGGTGCGCTCCTGGACGGGAAGGCCGTCCATGTCGGCGCGGAGCAATACGGTTGGCTTCCGGACCGGTTCCGCGCCAAGCGCACCGGGCGCGCCGCCGCGCAAGACCGCGGTGACCGACGTCGTGCTTTCGCCAAGACTGATTTCGTACGGGAGTCCGTCGAGCGCCTTGAGCACCTTTTCCTGGGTGCGCGGGAGGTCCAGGCCGATCTCCGGTTCCTGGTGGAGCTCGTGACGGAACCGGGCGATTTCTCCCTGCATCTCTTTGGCGTCTGCGGCGATCGACATCTGTTCTCCTGTTTCCTGAACGTTTGGTAGGTATCCATAGCCATTGTGGAGTGATTAGCCTCACAATCTTCAAAAGCCATGGAAAAATTCAGCATCATGCAAGAATTAACAGGAATCACGCACCGCCTTGGAGAGGATCGCTGATGGAACTCAGTGAAGAGGACCTTCGGCTGATCAATGCCCTCCAGATCTCGCCGCGGATCAGTTGGTCCGACGCCGCCGAGGTCCTGGACGTCCACGCCACCACGTTGGCCTCCCGATGGGATCGGCTGCGCGAGTCCGGAGCCGCCTGGACCACGGCGCACCTCATGGGCGACCCCAAGCACGCCTGCCTTGCCTTGTTGGACGTGGACTGCGAAATGCACCTCAGGCCCGAGGTCACGGCCGCGCTCGCAGCGATTCCGGAGATCATCACGGTTGAAGAGGCCGCCAGCAACCGGGACCTCATGCTCACCGTGATCACCCAGGACCTGGGCGAGTTCAGCAGCCGGCTATTGCCCCAGCTCAAGGAAATCCGGGGGCTCACCAAGTACCGGACCTCGCTCTGCACCCGGATCCACACGAGCGGCTACGCGTGGCGGCTCAACGTCCTGAGCCGGGCGGAGCAGCAAGCGCTGCGCGCCCTCGCCGGGCCGGAAGCGCTCAATCCGTCCGCCCCTTACGCACAGGTCACCCCGCTGCCGGAGAGCCATATGGCACTCTTTCCCTTCCTCGCGCGGGATGGAAGGACCTCTGCCGCGGAGATCGCACGCGCCCTGGGACGACACCCTGCCACGGTGCAGCGGCAGCTCGGCCGGGTGCTCGCGAGCCGGATGCTGTCCTTCCGCTGCGAAATCGCCCAGCAATTCTCCGGGTATCCCGTGACGTGCCAGTGGTTCGCGAATGTTCCAGCAGGCCAGCATGAAGCCGCGGCCGCCGAGCTGCGGGCCGTCAGGAACGTCAGGTTCACGGCCTCCACCACCGGCAGCACCAACTTTGTGATCATCATGTGGCTGCGCTCGCTGGCCGAGGTACTAGAGATGGAACTTGCCATCCAGCAGCGCATTCCCGGCATCGAACTCGTCGAAAGCGTCGTGATGCTGAGCACGGCCAAACGGGTCGGCTGGATGCTGAACCCGGACTCGACGGCGACTGGTGCCGTCGTGCCGACCGCCGCCGGTGAGTTGCTCCCCGCAATGGAATGGACGACGACGGCGTGACTCACCATTGGTGGGTCTGCCCGGCAGCGAGTCAGGTGCGTCGTGCGTTGGGTTCGTGGCCCCAAACTCGTTTGGGCTTCTAGGCTGGGATGATGACTAGCGACGACGCATCAGCGGGCATACTCCAACGGCCCTACCTTTTGGCCACGGTAGGTTCATGCGCTCTGGTGTTCCTTGCCGCCTTCGAATCGATGGCGGTGACCACCATCATGCCGCTGGTAAGCCGTGAATTGAATGGCGCCGGGCTCTACGCGTTGGCCTTCGCCGGGCCTCTCGCCACGGGTGTGATCGGGATGGTAGTGGCAGGGAACTGGGCGGACCGGCGCGGTCCGGCTGCCCCGTTGTACGCTTCCGTGGCCCTGTTCGCAGCAGGACTGCTCATCGCTGGTACCGCGGTCTCCATGCCGATGCTCGTGGCTGGCCGGCTCGTCCAAGGCCTCGGCGGCGGGGCCATGACAGTCGCGCTCTACGTGGTGATTGCCAGGGTCTACCCCGCCAGGCTGCATGCCCAGGTCTTTGCCGCGTTCTCGGCGGCATGGGTCATTCCATCGATGATCGGTCCTTTCGCGGCCGGCGTCGTTGCCCAGGTGAGCAGCTGGCACTGGGTTTTCCTCGGCGTCGTGGGCCTGGTGGTTCCGGCGTTGGCAATGATCCTGCCCGCCATGCGCGGCATGCGATCAGCGGAAGGCTCCGACGGAGCCGCCACGCACGCTCCAAAGTCCGAAGCCACAGACGTCCCCTGGTCGTTCGGCCGCATGGGATGGGCTGCGCTCGCGGCCGTTGCCGTCCTCGGGCTGAACCTGTCCGGGCAGGTGCCCAGTGTGGGTTGGGTGATCGCCGTCGTCGCGCTCGCCATCGCGATGCTGTCGGTGCGGCCATTGGTCCCTCGCGGGACGCTCCGAGCGGGCCGCGGACTGCCGAGCGTCATCCTGATGCGCGGATTCGCCTCCGCGGCCTTCTTCGGCGCCGAGGTCTACGTGCCGTACCTTCTCACGGATCGATACTCCTTCACGCCAGCGTTCGCCGGGCTGGCCTTGACCGGATCGGCGCTCGCCTGGGCGGGGGCCTCCGGCGTCCAAGGGCGGCTGGGTTCCCGGCTTGGCAATGCCCTGGCGGTCCGGATCGGTTCGGTGTTGGTGCTCGGTGCTATCGCCGTTCTCCTCGTGACTACGGTGTTCGCGTGGCCCGCCGGAGTGTCGATTGCTGGCTGGCTCTTCGCGGGCGCCGGCATGGGCTTGATGTACCCGCGCCTGAGCGTCATGACCTTGGCCCTTTCCAAGCCGGAGGACCAGGGCTTCAACAGTTCCGCAATGTCCATCGCCGATTCCTTGGGAGGCGCCCTCTCGCTCGCCGTGACGGGGCTCGTCTTCAGCGCGCTCACGACGACGGCGGCCACTTTCGCCGGGGTCTTCGCACTGACGGCGGGGATCGCCGTCGTCGGGCTCATCATTGCGCCGCGCGTTGCCGGCGGGCGGCCTTTGGAAGCGGAAAGCGCGGAAGGTGAAGGGGCCGCCGAGGCGCGCCCAGCCGACGAAGCGGACGACGTGCGGGCCTAGGTGCGCCTGTGGTTGACGAGGGTTTGCCGCTCCTCGCTCGTCGCCCTGACTGAGCAGGGGGACAAGGTGCATGACCAGGGTTGCGTGGCCCTTGAGGATCAGCTGGTTTCCCTGTTGTCAGGGGCGTTGGGCGAGAAGGAGTTGCAGGACCTGGCAAACAGCCTGATCGTCCTCCGCGACCACCTTCGTGCTTCCAGCCAGGCGGTGACCCTATGACGGGCGCTGCTTCACTGTGATGCTCTCCGACCAGTGGACGATCCCCGAGTTCTACCCAATGGACTGGCTGCCAAACGGCGTACCCCTGACCGCGTACTCCGGCGGGGCACTCGATCTGCAGGGAGCGGACAGGCCGCTGGATACCAGGTCATCACCAACCAGGGCAGCACCGGGAACGCCCGACCATCGTTCCCGGATGCGGCGGCCCATCCGTCTCCCAAACCGTGTCCGGACCTTCGGAAAGGTGGGTGAACCGATGAAACGACTCCGGAGCTTGCTTGGCCGCGGTGAGGAAGGGAGTTCCTGCGGGCGAGAGAGCTCGGCGATTCGGCAGTTGCCTTCGTGCTCCTTGTCCCGGTCCTGATTCTCGTTATCGGGCTCGTGGTCGACGGCGCAGGACAGATGCAGGCCTCCGAGACTCGATGAAGGCCTGGGTGTCTGCGGTGGCCTTCTGGTCACGGTTGTGGGGCTCAAGTGCCGAGACTGGCAGTCGCGCGGTCGTTCTGCGAGATGAGGAATAGCCGGAGGATCCGGGATAGCTCGGAGACATCTCTCGGTGAGAGAGCGGACAACAGGTCACGTTGGCGTTCTATGTGTGCATCGAGCACCTCCTCCAACTTTGCAGAGCCCGCTTCGGTGAGCCTGATCCGCAGTTCACGGCGGTTGGCCTCGTTTACTTCTCGCGTGATCCACCCCTGTTTGACCATTTGATCGAGGCGGTTCGTCATGGCCGCGTTGCCGACCATGGTCTGCTTTGCGAGCTCGCCGGGGGTCAGGCTCGGCTGCCCGGCGCGGTACAGCGTCGCCAGGACATCGAACGAACGGGGGTCGATGCCGAAGCCCCTGTGGAGCTGTTGGAGGCTGTTGTGCAGGAGGTATTGAGCGCGGGATATCCGGCCGAGTGTGGCCATCGCGGACACGTCGAGATCAGGCCGTGTTCGGCCCCACTGCTGTACGACGGTGTCCACAGCATCTCGGGCGTCGCCGGATCGATCGTCTGATTTCGTCACAGTGCCCCACCGCTCTTCCGCAGGCCACACTATCATGCTAAAACTGTTTGATATCGAACTGTTCGAGATGAAAGCGACTTCTCGCATGTCTTCTGACTCCATGACCACGGTCCCTGGCGAGCCCGGCAACGCGCTGGGTGCGGAAAGCCGGGTTCATCTCATTCCTCAGACTCCATCCCTGATCGACGCGCACACGCGAATCCGAGATCGAAGTTCTCCCCGGCGGGATGTGCTTGCTCACGGGCGGCGGGTGATTCGGTTTCTCCTTGAGGAGTCATTCGGGTTCCTCCCCCGAGATGTAGTGCGTGTCATCACGCCCGCCGGGCACACGTACGTCGGCGCCCGTACCACCGATGATGTGTGTGCTGTCTCCGTTGTCCGTGCCGGTGAAGCACTGGAAGCCGAACTATGGTCGATCGCGCCGGAAGTGCGCATCGGGAAGATCCTCATCCAGCGCGATCACGTGACGAAGCAACCGAGCCTGCACTGGGCGCATCTTCCCGACGGCATCCAGGACGGGCATGTGCTGCTTCTCGAGCCCATGCTCGCCACCGGAGGGTCGCTGATGGCCGCGCTCGACGTGCTCAACGATGCCGGCGTCCCAGACGATCGCATTATCGCAGTGTCCATGCTTTCGTCCCCTCAGGGAATCGAGCACGTCACCCGGTTGCGACCGTCGGTGAGGATCGTCACTTCATCCATTGAGGAGCGGCTCGATGAGGCCGCTTACATGGTGCCCGGTATCGGCGACTTCGGAGACCGGTGGTTCGGCACGGACGGGAATGTCACGTGGCTGTAGCCAGGCGGGCCTCCGACGCGGCGATCATCGCCCTTGCGCCCATCGTATGGGGGTCGACGTACGCAGTGACGACCGAGCTCCTCCCTGCCGATCGGCCCTTGCTCGCGGCTACGGTGCGCGCACTGCCGGCAGGCATCGTGCTTCTCCTCATCACGCGCAGGTTTCCCCCAACAGCCATGTGGTGGCTGCGGGCCGCGGTCCTCGGCGTACTGAACATCGGCGTGTTCTTCTATCTGCTCTTCGTCGCAGCATACGAGCTGCCCGGGGGCGTGGCAGCACTCGTAGGTTCCGTTCAGCCGCTGTTCGTGCTCATCATATCCGCGTGGTTCTTAGGCGCCACGATGCGGGGCAGGCAATTGTGGGCCTGCCTCATCGCAGTCGGCGGTATCGCGATGCTCGTCCTGCGCAGCGGTGCGGGGATCACCCCCGTGGGGGTGGCCGCAGCCGTGCTCGGCGCGTTGAGCATGGCACTCGGCGTCGTCCTCACGAAACGGTGGGGTCTCCCTCCTGGCGCGAGCATCTTCGCCTTCACCGCCTGGCAGCTCACCGCCGGGGGTCTTGCAATCCTCCCGCTCATGCTTGCCCTCGAAGGGCTTCCGTCATCGTTGGAGCCTCGGAACCTAATCGGTTTCACGTACCTGACGGTCATCGGCGCGATGCTCGCTTACGCAGTCTGGTTCCGTGGCATCGATCGGCTCACCCCGCTCGCTGTCTCCTTTCTCGGCTTCTTCAGCCCATTGACCGCGACCGTGCTCGGAGCGCTGCTGATAGGGCAGGGCTTCACAGCGGTCCAGATCCTCGGCGCCGCCCTTGTCTTGGCGTCCGTGCTCATGGTCCAGCTCTCTCCAGCGAGGGGTGACGCGTTGTCCGACACGAAGATCACGGATCAGGTCTCCGTGGCGGACGGCTCCACCCAACCGAAGCCCGATCGAACAGCCATCTGACACAACAGCACCAATGGGGGACGAACATGCTCACCGACGACAAGATTCAACGACCTCGCACCATCCTCGAGGCGCTCGAGATGCACGCCGCGGAAGGCCCTGACCGCGCCGCGATCACTAGCGCGCTGAACGGTAAGAGAAAGGAACTCACCTTCGCGACGCTCGTCGATCGAGCACGTCGGCTGGCCGCGCACCTCGACGAACTCACCCAGGGACAGGCCCCACCCGAAAGACTCATCGGGCTGTTCATGGAACCATCGCCTGAACTCGCCGTCGCGACCTGGGGTGTGCTGTTCGGGGGAGCGGCGTACGTGCCATTGGAGCCGGAGTATCCGGACGAGCGGCTCGCCTACATGATCAACGACTCGGGCCTGCACATCGTTATCACCCCGCCATCGCATGCAGAGCGTGCACGGGCGCTCGCCCCAGCGCACGCGACCGTTCACGTGCTCGAAGGACTCGACTCACTCCCCGCGCCAGCGCCCGCGGCCGACCGCCCGGTCGGAGCGAATGACCTCGCTTACGTCATCTTCACCTCCGGCAGCACAGGACGGCCGAAGGGGGTAGGGGTCACGCACGCAGCGATCGCCCATCAGCTCTCGTTGATGAACGCCGCCGGCCACCTCGACCAGACAACAACCGTCCTGCAGAAAACGCCCATCAGCTTCGACGCCGCGCAGTGGGAGCTCCTGGCATGCGCGGCGGGCGCACGGGTGGTCCTCACGAGCCGTGGGGTTCACCGCCAGCCCGATGAAATCCTGCGGACCGTCGCCGATGAGGGCGTCACGGCCCTGCAGTGTGTTCCCACCCTTTGGGCAGCCCTCCTGGACGAGACACGGTTCAGGGAAGCCACGAGCCTCGAACGCATCTTCTCCGGCGGTGAAGCGTTGAGCGCATCGTTGGCGGGCCGCTTGAAGGAGGCACTCCCCTCAGCAGCGCTCATCAACCTCTACGGACCGACCGAATGCACCATCAACGCCACCTCGCATACCGTGACAGACAGGGACCTCAAGGAGGAACCGCCTGTCGTGTCGATCGGCCAACCGATCGACGGGGTGCTGGTCCGCATCGTTGATGCCACACTTACCGCCGTCCCCGACGGCACACCGGGAGAGCTCCTCCTCGGAGGCCCGCAAGTCGCACGCGGCTACGTCAACGACCGCGAGAAGACAGCGTCCCGTTTCATCACGGACGAAGAGGGAACCCGCTTCTACCGAACGGGTGATATCGTCCACCGTGGCCACGACGGTGCCCTCCACTTCCACGGCCGCGAAGACGACCAAGTCAAGCACAATGGGCACCGCATCGAACTCGAGGAGATCAGCAACCGCGTCGAAGAGCACACCTGGGTACGACGCGCCTGCGCTGCCTTGGTCCCTGACGGACAATCCGGACGTGATCACCTCGTGGTCTGCGCCGAGCTCGACCCGCTCGAAGCCGTGCTGATGGATCAAGAAGAAGCCGGGGTCCACCACCGGTCGAAAGCATCGCGGGTGCAAGTACGGGCACAGCTCGCGAACAGCGGCATCCGCGACCTCCAAGCATTCAACCCCGAGGACATCCTGACGCTTCCGCAACCGCCGAACCTCCCGAACATCCGCCGCGCCGCGTTCGCCCGGAAAACCTACCGGCGCTTCCAAGGTGGCCACACTTCCCGCGCAGAGCTCGCCGCCTTCCTGTCCCACAGCGCCGCCCCCGCCCCGAGTGCCACCCAACTCGAGATCTCGGCACTCGGCGAGATCCTCAGATGGTTCGGGCAGTTCCACAGCGGTGAGCGTCTGCTGCCGAAGTACGCCTACGCATCGCCCGGCGCGCTCTATGGCGTGCAGCTCCACGTCGCCATCTGCGCAATTCCTGGCTTGGCAGACGGTGTCTACTACTACGACCCGACGTCGCATCGACTTGCGAGAATCGCGGATCTCCCACCCACCGCAACTGGCCCGGGCGTCGAGTTCCACTTCCGCGGCTTGCCTCCTGTGATCGAGGCGGTCTATAAGCAGAACGTCCGAGAAGTCCTCGAATTCGAGGCTGGCCACATGACCGGACTGCTCAGCCTGGTCCTCACGGGACATGGGCTGGAGGCGGTGCCGGTGGCTGATACAGACGCCGGCTGGTGGAAGACCCTCCTGACCACATCACAGGACGAGGACCTCTATCTCGGAGGCGTGCGCGTACTCCGACACGGTGAAGGACAATTCCCCGAGGTCGTGCGGCCATTCGTGCAAGTCCACGACGACCGTGTCTCCGGACTGCGAACCGGGATGTACGAGTGGACGGGGCGGGACTTCCAGCCAGTCACAACCGAGGTCATCGAGCCCAAGCATGTGATCGCCATCAACCAACAAGTGCACAGACAGGCTGCCTTCGGGATCGCCCTCGTTGCGGAGAACACCAGAGAACTGTCATACATCGCCCTCGGGCGGGTGTTGCATCTTCTGCAGGCGAACCCCCACGGATTCGGCCTCATGTCCTCCGGATACAGCTCCAAGACCGGCCATCCGCTCCCGTCGGCGCGTCGCCTCGAACACCTCCTGAGCGAGTGGAACATCTCGATGGAGGCCTCCTACTTCGCGGTCGGAGGACGCATTTCGGCCGCCCAGATCGAAAGCGAAGGAATGGAGGAAGACGCAGTGCACATGCAGGGACCGGCCGAGCTCATCAGGCCGGACCTCGCACGGACGCTGCCGTCGTACATGTTGCCGACGAAGGTCCTCCTCCTCGACCGACTACCCCTCGCGCCGAACGGCAAGATCAGCAGAGCCGATGTCGCGCAGATCGTGGCCGCAGACACCTCCTCGAGCAGCAACCCCTTCGCGGTCCCCCAGACTCCGACCCAGCGCTGGCTGGCCTCGCTATGGTCCGAACTCCTCGGATATGAACCCGTCTCCGCTGGCGACGACTTCTTCGCAGTCGGCGGTACGTCCTTGAAAGCAGTGCGTCTCACCAGCCGCCTGCGCAACGAGCTCGGCCGATCACTTCCCGTTCAGGAGGTGTTCAGCAATCCACGCCTCGACGCCCTCGCCCAGCGCATCGACGAACTCGATGCCGGCCGAAGCCCACAGATGCGGCTCGTCGGCCTTCATTCCCCACGAGCACGCCCAAGACCGCCCGTCTTCGTCTGGCCCGGGCTCGGCGGCTCGCCCGCGGGCTTGCGCAAGCTGGCCTCCAAACTGGGCGAGCGTACCGTATACGGCGTTCAAGCACTCGGCATAAACGAAGGTGAGACACCGATCTCCTCCATCGCCGAGATGGCGGCGATGGATATCGACGAGATCCGGAGGGTTCAGCCCAAAGGACCATACACGCTCGCCGGATACTCCTTCGGGGGACGGGTGGCCTTCGAAGCGGCATGGCAGCTCGAACAAGCGGGCGAGACCGTCGATGCGCTCCTGCTCGTATGTCCGGGCAATCCATCGATAGAGCCACAACCGGATTCACCCGTCATCGGTGCCGGGAGGGATGCGTCCTGGACGAACCACCGCTACCTGACCATCCTGGCCTCCGTCTTCACCGGCACTGCCTGCGGTCCCGCAGCCGAACGGATCGTGCGAGAAGTACGTGGCCTCGATTCCTTCATCAGCTACATCGACGAGGTTACGGGCGGACTCGACGCGGACACCGTCAGCCGAATCGTCCGCGTCGTGGAGACCACGTTCTCGTTCGAGTACACCATCGAAGAACTCGCCATTCGAGACCTCGCCGTTTCCATCGGTATCGTCAGGGCGGCCGGGGACGACTACTCCTTCATCGACAGCGTCGCCGATCGAGCTCCCGCCAACGTCACCTATGTCTCCGCGAAGGCCGACCACTATTCGATCCTGCGGGAGGACGTCGACGAGCTCGTCCTGCTCATCGACACGCACCGGCTCCTGGATCCCGCGGATGTCCCGTCCGGCGCAGGCGGTGCATGATGCCCCACATCACCGTGGACTGCCTCGGCGCGGATTCCGACGCGGTGCTTGTACGCGCAAACGCTGAAGGTCCCTTCGTGCGCCTGCCGCGCTACCCGACGACCGCTAAAATCACCCGGATCGAGGAGTCATGACTTATCTTCCCATGCGGGTGACCGAGGAGGTCGCACAGGCAATCAGGGACGGGACCCCCGTCGTCGCGCTCGAATCAAACGTCATCGCACATGGATTCGACTACCCGGCGAACGTGGACGCGGCCAAGGCCGTTGAACGCGCCGTCCGGGAGGGCGGGGCGGTTCCCGCGACGATAGCAATTGTCGACGGCGCGGTCGTCGTCGGTGTGGACGAGGCAACGATCGAACGCCTGGCTATCGAGGAGAACGTGCCAAAAGTTTCCAGCCGCGACATCGGGTACATCCTTGCCACGGGTGGCAATGGGGCGACAACGGTAGCCTCGTCGCTCGTGTTCGCCGAGCTCGCGGGCATCCGCCACTTCGCCTCGGCCGGGCTGGGCGGAGTCCACCGCGGAGCGACGAGAACGATGGACATTTCCTCGGACCTGATCCAGCTCACGAGATCCCGGGTGATCGCCGTCTGCGCGGGCGTCAAGAACATCCTCGACGTGGGCCTGACACTGGAATTCCTCGAAACGCAATGCGTCCCGGTCATCTCATTCCGCTCAGATGACTTTCCCGCGTTCTACTGCCGCACGAGCGGTCATCGCAGCCCTCTTAGGGTCGACGAACCGCGCCTGCTTGCTGCCATGGCGCAGTCGCATTGGGCCGCAGGCAGCCCTACCGGCCTTGTCGTTACCGTCCCTCCAACGATTGAGGACGCACTCGACATCGATCTCGCGGAGAAGGCGGTCCTGGAGGCGCTGTCTGATGCCGAAACTGCTGGCGTCACGGGGAAATCAGTCACTCGCTACCTCATGCGAGCCGTCGACCGGCTCACCGGCGGCAGGAGCGCAGAGGCAAACCAGGCAGTGCTTGTCAGCACGGCCCGCACAGCCGCGGCAATCGCCGTGGAAGGCCGATGATGAGGCCCGGGGGCAAACATGCAGTACGCGGCACACAGTCAAGACGCGTGGGATGCACACGCGGAAGAGGAGATGTCATGGTTGCCGTAGCACTGTTCGATCTCGACGGGACGTTGCTTCACACGCCCCGCGCAATCGCCCATGCGATGGCGGAGTCCGCGCAAGCGGTCACGGGGAAAACCGTGCCGCACGGTGAGGCTCTGGCGCTCGTAGGCCTGCCACTGCAGGTTATTACGGAAACGCTGGCCCAGGCCGTCGACAATCCGGGCGCTGCTGAGCGCATACGCGATGCATACATGGAGCGGTTCGAGACAGTCATCATGCCGCAGGCCCCCTCCTTGGTCTGCGATGGGGTGCTAGAGAGCATCCTGGCCCTGCGCGGCTCTGACGTCGCCATTGGCGTGGTCACGAGCAAGAACAGACGAAGCGCCGAAGCCATCCTCGACGCGGCGGGCCTGCTCGAGCACTTCGATCTCGTCGTCGGCGCCGACGACATCGCCCACCCGAAACCTTCCCCGGACGGTATCCTGTTCGCCCTCGCATGCCTCGGAGGGACAGACAGGGCATCCGCGTTCTACGTCGGTGACACAGCCCACGACATGGTCGCTGCGAAAGCGGCCGGCACGCACGCGATCGGAGTGACATACGGCGTGGGGACGTCGAAAGAGCTCCTCGATGCTGGAGCGGAACTAGCCCTTGTTTCATTCATCGACGCCTGCATCTGCGGAGGAATTGCCATCGGTCGGTCCCTGGATCTGACCGCCTATTGAGAGGGCCCAACACAAACCCGCCCCGGAAAAGGCCTGTTGACCGCATAATCCAGGTCAACAAGCCACCGGCCCGCACACGCGGGGGATGGCTCCCTGTACTAATGTCACCAAGACCAAAAAGGGCTGAGAGAAGGGAACGCAATGGCCAGCACGCCAAATCCAAAAACCAATTCTCAAGCGGGGTCATGCTCGATGTTATGACTTGACACTCGTTCTCAATATTTCGAAATATGGATTAATTAGTCGGGGTTCTTCCGACGCCTCGGGGCGTTCCGCGTTGCCTCTCATGACGAATTCGCGGAATCCGGTGGTTATTATATTTGGGGGATTTATGACAGAGCATCCGCATACTCAGCAGGTTCAGATGGAGCCTTCCGTGGCTGAAGGGCATCCGTTGCCTCCTGCACGGTCTTTCGATGTCAGGATGCTCTTTCCTGGCGCCATTTTGGGGGCTGCGGCGTACGCTGTCACTCTCGCGGTTTCTCTTGCTGCGTTGGCGCTCTCGGTGGCGGGGGCCGGGTTCGGGCAGGACGGTGCAGGGAAACTGCCTTCGAATCTGCCGGTTCCGGCCGGTACGGTGCCCTCTCCGTGGCAGATCTTCTTCCAGCTTGCCGTTCAGTTGGTGGCAATGAGCCAGTTCGGGGCCTTGGGTACGAGCGTGGAGGCGAGCGTGCCATTCCTGGGGACCGTCCACGGTTCAGGTTCAGTGTTCGCCGTCCCGCTGCTGCTGACTGCGGTGGCTGCGGCCGTTTGCTTTTTCGGAGGTCGAAGGGCCGGGAACCGGCGGCCATCCGGTTCGACGGCTCACGTCTGGGTGGAGTCGGCCGCGACGGGTGCGGTGTTTTGTCTTCTGGTGAATGTCGCGGCGGCGGTCTTCGCGATTGCGGTCCCGGCTCCGATGGTGAAGATCAGTCCGTTGAGCGCGGTCTCGTTTGGCTCGATCGTCGTATCGCTGGTCGTGGCGACCCTCGCTACCGTCGCAGGAAGGGCTTCCGCGCGGCCGGGAACGATCTCTGCACGCTGGAGTCCTTGGCTCAGGCCCTTGTGGGCGGTGTCTGTCCACTTCGGGATCTTCCTCGGGGTAGCTGTGCCGCTAGCTGTCCTCGTCCTGGGTGTCCAGTTTGGATGGCCCATGACACTTTCGACACTGCTGTGGGCGCCGACCGCGGGCCTGTACTTGCTGGGACTTGGGCATCTGAGCCCCCTAGCCCGGTCGTGGGGCATGTCATCCATCGGTTCCTCCTCGTCGAACGTGGCCGGGTCAGACTTTTCCTTCGGGATGGGCCTCGCCCAGTTCGGGCTGCCTGTGTGGGCTGCGTGGTTGCTCGTCCTCCTGGCTGTCGTGGTTTCCTTGGCCACCTCCGTTTTCTGGTACCTGCGCCGAAACCCGGAACCCGGCAGCGGTATCAAGCAGTGGGCCGAGCTGCCCGTGGCGTTTCTCGCTGCCGGGCTTCTGGCGTCCTGGATGAGCACAGTCTCGGGTTCCTTCGACGCTTCATCGCTGGCTTCGGGAAATGGAGCCTTGACTCTGACCCCGCTCACCGGTCTGATCTTGGCGGTTTGGGGTTTGGGGATCGAGGTGTCCGCGCGGCACGCCGCACCACGCCTGGTCTCGTATATCCCGCTGAGCATTATCCACCGGATCCTCCCGCAATCCCTCCACGCGGCCCCTGGCGTTGGTGTGATCCCTGACGCCGGCCTCTTCGGGGCCGAAGCACCTCTCGAAAGGCATCCCGCGGCCTCCGGGGATGCCTCCAACGCCAGAGCTCCTCACGAACCAGCCCCCTTGCATCCCGCCTTGGCTGCAAGGGAACCGCTCTCTGCCCGTTCAAAGCGGAACCTCGTAACGGTTCTCGGGGGAGCCGGTTTGGTGGCCGTGCTTGTTGTCGGGTTGACGGTCATGGTCAACGTGATCAAGGGATCGAACGGGCCCGACAAGCTTGTGGCTTCCTATCTCCAGGCTCTCGAGGACGGACAGGCATCCAAGGCCTTGACTCTCGCAGACCCGGGCCTGGCCAACGACCAGAGATCCCTCCTCACCGATGCCGTGTACTCCAAGGCAGCCAAGCGAATAGACGGATTCACCATCCTCTCGACCAAGACCACTGATACGACAGCGACCGTCGTCGCAGAGCTTCGCCAGGACGGCCGAAAGCAGCAATCCACCTTCACTCTCCACAAGACGAACCCCGAGCTTCTCGACGACCACTGGACAATGGACTCGGCTCCACTGGGCAAGCTCACAGTCTCCTCCACCAGCCCGATTCAGAAAGCCCTCGTCGATGGCCAGGAAACCACGCTGGCCATCACCGGCAGCGAATACGGCAACAAGGGCACCCAGTTCCCGGTTTTCCCGGGTGAGTACACCATTGAGCTGCCTCCCACGGAAAAGTACCTCACCGCGCAGAAGGCCGTCGTCCTGGTCTCAATCGACAACTACACGGGCTCGGCCAACCTGAGCATCGAACCCTCTGAAGCGTTGAAGACCGAAGCGGCCGCTCAGGCCGACGCGCTCCTGGCCACTTGCGCCAAATCCACCGACTTCAGGCCCAAGGGCTGTCCTTTCGGAACCTATTCCTTCTCGACAACCCGCAACGTGCAATGGACCCTGACGAAGAAACCCACCTACAAGCTCAGCGGTACCAGCGGATCCGGGTGGGCGCTCAGTACCGACACCTCGGGAGAAGCTAAAGCCAACTACGAACGCGACGCCTCATACGGTTTCGGCGCGGCTGACTGGAAACCGGACAGCACCACCGCGACGATATCCTTCTCAGCCACCGTGACCGCCCAGGACAACACCGTTCACCTCAATTACAACGGCTACTGACAGCAAAGACACGGATTTTCCCGCCAAACCAGCACCCTCCGCGCTACGACCACTGAAGGTCAGACCCGGGCAAGGATTGGCGAGCTCCAGGCCGTCAACGTCAACCGCTCAGAGAAGGCCCTCGGAGCCAGGGCCTTCTCTGAGGCATCCTCGGCTTGGTTTGCGGTCTTGTCCACGGAGGCTGTTGGAATCGTCTCGCTGGCCTTGAACTGGGTGCGATTCAGCGAGATGGCATGTTGCTGCATGAATGACCACGCAAGACGCGGTTCAGGCTGGGTGACTTCGGGTGGCCCGGAGAACACTGTCGATGGTGGTGGCGTGTTGGCCCTCCGGACCCGTCACGGCGCGTTCCCGGGAATCGGCAACATTGATCCTCCATGAGCCGGGGCCGCTGGTGAGCGCCTCGACCAAGTCCTCGGGAGTGAAGAACTTGTCCTTCATGTCCTTGTGCCCGCTCCACGGGGTCAGTCCATCCGGATGATGTCCGACCATCAACAAAGCGCCGCCGGGAGCCACGGCTGCCGCGGCCGAGGCAAGGGAATCGCGCCACGGCAGGAGCGGAGAATGAAGGAATTGGGAGGACACCAGATCGAAACCCTCGTGGGGGTGCCACGAGCCGAAGTTCCGTTGCAGCCACGAGATCCGGTCCTGGAGCCCGACGTCGGCGGCATGGGCTTCTGCCCGTTCAAGCGCGACGGCGGAGACGTCCACCGCGGTCACCGTCCAGCCATGTTGGGCGAGCCAGATGGCGTCCGCGCCTTCCCCGCAGCCGAGATCCAGGGCGGTGCCGGGAACCAGTTCCTTGGCTTCGGCGATCAGCTGCGGATTGGGATTCCCGCTCCATCTCTTTGGCTTTTCCCGATACACCTCGTCCCAGAACTGCGCCGGGTCGGCGTCCTGGCCGGTTTCGTTGTGGAGGTGGGCTCCGCTGTCGTGCTGGTGCGTCATGGCTCAAGCCTGCCCCGAGGTGCCCCCGTGAGGCAACGGCCGCCCAAAGGACCCCGTGGAAAGGCTGGCTGTCCGCGGATGCTAGAATAGATCTACTTGATGTGCAGTGATGCCCGCTTAGTCCCCGAATTTGGCTTGGTTCCAAACTTGGGAAGTGGGCTTTTTTCATGTGAGAGGCACATCCTGCGTCGATGAACGCGTTTTCTCTGGTCCCGGCCACGGCTTATTGCCTACCGGTCGATCACTGACTTTTTCCTCGGCGAACCCTTGGCCCAACCGGCGTCGGGGGACGATGTCCGTTGGACACCGCCAGAAAGACCCTTGAAACACATGACTACTTTTGCTGCCCTTGGCACGCCCAAGGCCATCGCCGAGTCCCTCGCTGCAGATGGCATCGAAGAAGCTTTCCCCATCCAGGTCAAGACCCTTCCGGATACGCTCGCAGGCCGCGACGTCCTGGGCCGTGGCCGCACCGGCTCCGGTAAGACCATCGCTTTCGCTATCCCGCTCGTGGCACGTCTCGCCGAGCGCGAAGCCAAGCACTTCCGCAAGCCGGGCCGCCCGATGGGTCTGGTCCTCGCACCGACCCGCGAGCTGGCCACCCAGATCAACGCCACCATCGAGCCGCTCGCCAAGGCCATGGGCCTGAACACTACGGTCATCTACGGCGGTATCTCCCAAGCCCGCCAGGAAAAGGCGCTGCGCGCCGGCGTCGACATTGTCATCGCCTGCCCGGGCCGCCTTGAGGACCTCATCCGCCAGCGCATCCTGACGCTCGAAGCCGTCGAGATCACCGTGCTGGACGAGGCCGACCACATGGCTGACCTCGGCTTCCTCCCGGTAGTCAAGAAGCTCATGGACATGACTCCTACCCAGGGTCAGCGTCTGCTCTTCTCCGCGACGTTGGACAACGGTGTTGACAAACTGGTCAACCGTTACCTGTCCAACCCGCTGACCCACTCGGTGGATGACCCGCAGGCCGCCGTCACCACCATGGAGCACCACGTCCTGGTGGTCAACGACCAGACCGTCAAGAAGCAGCTGATCGTGGAACTGGCTTCCGGCGCCGGCCGCCGCCTCCTCTTCATGCGGACCAAGCACCACGCACGCAAGTTGGCCAAGACCCTGACCGATTGCGGCATTCCCGCCGTCGATCTCCACGGCAACCTGTCGCAGAATGCCCGTGACCGCAACCTCGCCGAGTTTGCCAGCGGCGAAGTCCGGGTGCTGGTGGCCACCGACGTCGCGGCGCGCGGCGTCCACGTCGACGACGTCGAACTCGTCATCCACGTCGACCCGCCCACAGAGCACAAGGCTTACCTGCACCGCTCCGGCCGTACGGCCCGTGCCGGTTCCGACGGCACCGTGGTCACGCTGACGCTTCCCGAGCAGCAGTCCGACGTCAAGAAGCTCATGAAGGCTGCCGGCGTCGACGTCTCGTTCGAGCGCGTCACGGCCAACTCCCCGTTGATTGCCGAACTGGTGGGCCAGGTTGCCGACAAGGTTGACCCGCGCACTCGTGCGGCATTGCTTGCGGCGAAGACCCAGCAGCCGGGCGGCGGTACCTCCACCGGTGCCAACGCCCAGCGCAAGCGCAACCGCCGTTCCACCCAGGCTGCACCCACTGCGGGTGGCCGTGGTGGTCGCGGTGGCCGTGGCAAGGTTGCGGCCGAGCCTGTGCGCACCGACATCAACCGCGCTGATCGCCGCGCAGCAGCGAACGACGACGTCGCCCGCAGCTCACGTGGACGCGGCAACGCCGCTTCCGGTCACCGCAACGACGTTCCTGGCGCACAGGGCCAAGGTGGTCGCAGCGGACGTCCGGCAACCGGTCAGCGTGCATCTGGCGGTAACCGCTCGGCGTCGGCTCCGCGCACGGAATCCGCTACTTCCACGCGTACCAGCGGCAACAAGTCCGTATGGTCCTCGAACACCGGTGGCAACTCCGGTGGCTCCTACGGCTCCGGCTCAGGCAACTCGGGTTCCGGCCGTCCGGCCCGGAGCGGCCCGCGCCGTGCCTCGGCTCCGGCGTCGAACGAACGCCGCGGCCGCTAAGCCACTTGTGGTCCAGGTTCTCCGCTGGACATGCTCAACCTTGGTAGCAAGGAGTGGACATATTCCTGATATGTCCACTCTCTGACCCAAGAGCGGAGCATGCTCATTGTCCGTTCGCCAGGTTCTCCGCTGGACATGCTCAACCTTGGTAGCAAGGAGCGGACATATTCCTGATATGTCCACTCCTATGCTCGAAGAATGAGCATGTCCCTATAGGGATTACCAGCCGCGCTCGCGCCATTCCGCAAGGTGTGGCCGCTCCGCACCGAGCGTAGTGGGATCTCCATGGCCCGGATGCACCACGGTGTCGTCCGGGTAGGCCTCGAACAGCCGTTCGCTCACGTCGTTCAACAGCGAAGTGAAGCGTGCGGCGTCGTTCTGGGTGTTGCCGACGCCTCCGGGGAACAACGAGTCGCCGCTGAAAATGTGCGCGGGCCCTTCCGGGTCCCGGTACACGTAGGCGATCGAACCGGGAGTGTGGCCGCGCAAGTGCACCGCGGTGATGTCGAAACCGTCGAAGTTTCCCACATCGCCATGGTGCAACAGCACGTCAACGGGCACGGGCAGCGTCTCGGCGTCGTCCGCTCCGGCCGAGGTCTTCGCGCCCGTAGCTTCCACCAACCCGGGAAGCGCGCGGACGTGGTCCCAATGCTGGTGCGTCGTGGCGATCAGGGCCAGTTTCGGCGTGGCCGTGGTGTCCGCGGTCGAGTCTTCGATCATCTGTTGGATGGCCGGAAGGTCGTCCGCGGCGTCGATCAGGAGCTGCGCGCCGCTTGCCTTCGAGGTGAGCAGGTACACGTTGTTGTTCATCTCGCTGACCGAGATTCGCCGGATGGTGATGTCACGCAGTGAATGAATGAGTGAGTCCATTCGTCCACTCTACGGAAGCCGCCTGCGGCTTACCGCCTATTCGCGGCCCTGCGAAACCCAGGCGGGATCCGCGGACCGTGAGCCGACGACGGCGTCCGCGGCGCCGTCGAGCACGCCCAGTTGAGCGGCACTCAACTCAAGCGACAAGGCGCCCAGGTTCTCGTCGATCCGATGCGCTTTGCGCGTACCGGGGATGGGGACCACGCTGAGCTGGAGACGGCGGCCCTGGGCGAAAAGCCAGGCCAACGCCACTTGGGCGGGGGTTGCATCCCGGCCGGTGCTTTCGGACAACTCGGTGGCCACGGCACGTACCGCGGCAACAACCGCTTGGTTGGCGTCGAGTGCGCCGTCGGCAAAACGGGGGATGCGGTGCCGGAAATCGTTCTCGCCGAGTTGATCGGCGCTGACGGTTCCCGTGAGGAACCCCCGGCCAAGCGGCGAATAAGGCACGAAGCCCACACCCAGCTCTGCCGCAGTCGGGACGACGTTGCGTTCAACGTCCCGGCTCCAGATGGACCATTCGCTCTGCACGGCGGCTATCGGGTGCACGGCGTTGGCTTCCCTCAGCTCCTCGGCTGTCACTTCAGACAGGCCAAGGTGCCGGACCTTGCCTGCCCGGACAAGCTCCGCCATGGCCTCCACGGTTTCCACAATCGGAACGCGGAGGTCTCGGCGGTGCATGTAGTAGAGGTCGATGACGTCGGTGCCCAGGCGGCGGAGGCTCGCTTCCGCCGCCTGGGCCACGTACGCGGTATCTCCGCGGACATCGGTGTAGCCATCGCGCGGGTTGCCCACGATTCCAAACTTGGTGGCCAACTGGACATCGTCGCGCCGGTCCTTCAGCAGTTTCGCGATCAGTTCCTCGTTGTCGCCCGCGCCATATACGTCAGCGGTGTCGATGAAGCTGATGCCAGCATCCACGGCGTGATGCAGCGTCTTGAGGGATTCGGCGGGGTCAACCTCACCGTACACGGGCGTCAACGCCATCCCGCCGAAACCGAGGGGGCTCACGATCAGGCCATCGCCGAGCTGTACGTTCGTGGTTTCCGGGCTCATGGTGCTTCTCCTTCGCCGAGTGTTCGTCTCATTGCTGGCAACTCCGGGGAGCGGGGGAGTATTCCGGGTCTG
This sequence comes from Arthrobacter sp. efr-133-TYG-118, assembly GCF_030209755.1. Taxonomy (GTDB): domain Bacteria; phylum Actinomycetota; class Actinomycetes; order Actinomycetales; family Micrococcaceae; genus Arthrobacter. Next base: position 31,859 of record NZ_JARVRH010000015.1, read on the forward strand.
GTGCTTATGGCTGGGCCGGCTCTGTTACTTCATCCCGCTCCTCCGCGGGAAGGGCCTTCAGCCCGGCCGCGCAACCCACGATGCCCGCAATGAACAGCAGCTTGAGCGGGCTGGCCGGTTCGACGCCGGTGGCCATCGCCCAGCCGACCGTCAGTGCTGCCCCGATACCGACCCAGACGGCATATGCCGTGCCCAAGGGAATCCGCTTCACTGCGATGCCGAGGCCGATCATGCTGAGGCTTGCCGTGACGGCGAAGACCACGGTGGGGAGGGCTTGGCTAAAGCCGTCGGACAGTCCAAGGGCCGTCGCCCACACAGCTTCGAGCACGGCGGAGACGAGCAATATGGCCCATGTGAACTTAGCGGTCATGGCTACGCCACCACCTTCAAGCCGACCACGCACACGCCGATCCCGGCGAGCAGGAGCAGCCGGGCCGCCGTCGGGCGCTCAACTTTGGTGATCATCGCGTAAGCGGCCGTGAGCACGACGCCGACTCCCACCCACACGGCATACGCAGTTCCGGTGGGGATGGATTGCATCGCGAAGGCAAGCCCCGCGGTGCTCGCAACCACGGTGACAAGGAAGATGGCGGAGGGGACCGGTTTGCGGAAGCCGTTGGAACGGTGGAGCGCTGCGGCCCAGACGGCCTCGAGTGCGCCGGACAGAATGAGGATTAACCACGACATGACAGATCCTTTGGCCAGTCTTGTCGCGTGCCGGGTACTGAACCGTCGTCCGGAGGTCCCTGTGCGGGCCTTCCTTCGAGGCTAGCAAAGCCCGACGCCGGGTGGCCAGCTTTGGTGGCGAGCCTCACCAGGGGACATGCGCGGTCATGGGCCTAATCAAGGGACATGTCCAACGTTGGCCTCAGCGAGTGGACATATTGCGGACACCATGATGGACATGTCCAGTGGTGGGCTCAGCGAAGGCGCATGTTGGCATTATGTCCAGTGCTGGGACCTAGGAGTGCGCATGCTCCACTCGGTCGATGGAGATGACGGCGATGAATCCACGGCCCAGGATTTCCGGGCTGCGGGTGTCGGAACCTACTACGGCGTCGTAGCGGGCGAGTTCGACGGGTTCGGCGGTCGGCGCGGCAGTCTCCCCGTCCGAGCCGTCCGATGGCTCTTCCGTTTCCGCAGGCTCTTCCGTTTCCGTAGGATCCGCGCCGGGACTAACTGAAGCCTTGCCTGCCAGAAGGACTGCCAACTGGCCTTCGAACACAGGGTGTGCGCGCTTCTTGGAGAGCTCGATGATGGACGTATAGCCCTTGAATTCGCCGGCCCGGGCGATCACGTTGAGGTCCCGGATGTCGCCGGTGGGAAGTGCGCTGGCCGATGCAGCCTCGCCAGAAAACCGGAACGGTCGGTACTTTTCCAGCGGGTGTTCTTCGCCGTCCACCGTGAGCAGCAGCAATTCGCCGTCGATCACGGTGATCACTCGCTCCATGCCCGGGAACGTCGAGAAATCGCCGGCCGATCCGACGTCGGCGATGCTGACCCGCCAGTCCCACGCTCCGTCTTGCGCCGACGCCGCTTTCGGATGGCTGGCGAGTTCGCGGGTCACCCCGCCTCCGTTGCGCCATGGTTCGGGTTTGAGCTCGGCAAAGCGGATGATCTCCATGCGCTCCAGCCTAGCCCGAGCCGGCCTTTGGCCGATTGAACGCCCGCGTAACATCGGTGCAATCTTGGCACGGTTCAACAATCCCGGAGGCCCTTGCTAACGTCGTAGGAAGGTAAACGGTTGGAGGCGCGGAATGTTCGTCAAAGTGTGCGGTTTGAGCACGCCTGAATCCGTGCAGGCCGCCGTCGAGTCCGGCGCAGACGCCGTGGGTTTCGTGCTGACGAAGAGTCCGCGCGAGGTATCCCCTGACCGTGCCCGAGACTTGCTGGTCCATGTCCCGGAAGGTGTCGCCGCCGTCGGGGTCTTCCGTCACGAGGCAGCCGCCGACGCCGTCATAACCGCGCGCGAAGCCGGTCTCGAATGGGTCCAGCTGCACGGAAGCCGCTCGCCGGAAGACGTTAAGACCGTGCACGACGCCGGCATGCAGCTCATCCGGGCCGTCACCGTGGGTGCCGCTCCGGACGAGTTCGAGGAGTGGGGCGAGGAACTGCTCCTGATCGACGCCGCTGTGCCGGGTTCGGGTGAGGCGTGGGACTATTCCTCGGTCCGGAAAATGGGCCTGGGTGCGCGCCACTGGTTGTTGGCTGGCGGGTTGACCCCGTCCAACGTCGGAGCCGCGGCGCTCGAAGCCGAGGCCTGGGGCGTCGACGTGTCCAGCGGCGTGGAGTCCTCGCGTGGGGTGAAGGACCTCGACCTCGTTCGCGCCTTCGTCGAAGCCGCAAAAGCCTGACGCCTCCTAACGCCCGCTCACCTTTATCGCCTTTCCCCCGAACGCCCGCTGACCTTTGACGCCTTTCCCCCGAACGCTCGCTCACCTTTATCGCCTTTCCCCCGAACGCTCGCTCACATTTAACGCGCTTTCGCGTGACGCTCGCTCAGATGATGTGAGCGGGCGTCCCAAGAAGCCCTTGACAGCCGCCACTCGCCGTCGCATATTTAACACATCGACTAATTAACTGATGTGTTAAATATGAAGGCGCTAGCGATGTCCGCAGACCGGCTCAGTCTCATCTTCTCGGCTCTTGCCGACCCCACCCGAAGGGCCATTCTGGCCCGGCTTTCGGAGGGTGAGGCTACCGTGAACGAGCTTGCCGAACCGTTCGACATCAGCCTTCCCGCCATCTCGCGGCATCTCAAGGTCCTGGAAAATGCAGGGCTGATCAGCCGGAGCCGGAATGCGCAATGGAGGTCTTCCAAATTGGAAGCGGAACCATTGCGCGAAGCCACCGAATGGATGGATAAGTACAGGCGGTTCTGGGATGCCAGCTTTATCCGCCTCGACGCCCACCTACGCAAGATTCAGAACGATTCAAAGGATCCAGGAGTCAAGCAATGAACGCGGAACAGCACATACTCACCATGACCCGCGAATTCGATGCTCCACGCGAGCTCGTCTTCCAAGCCTTCGTGGACCCCGACCAGCTCGCGGTATGGTTCGGGCCGGTGGGCGTGGATTCGCCGCGCGATCGGATAGCCGTCGACCCCCGGGTGGGCGGAATCTGGCAGCTCGTCATGACCTGGGACGAAAACGGCGTCGCCAAGGAATCACCTATCCACGCAGTCATCACGACGTACGATCCGCCCGCCCTGCTGGTCGCCACCCAGAAAGCAGAGCCCGACGCCGGGATCACACTTTTGCTGGAAATGCGCCTTGAATTCGAGGTACTGGACGGCGGCCGCACGCGGCTTCATCTTACACAGGGTCCCTTCGACTCGGACGAATGGGTGGAAATGACCCGCGAAGGATGGGGCACCTCGTTCACCAAACTGGACACCTTGCTGGTGCGGGAAGAGGGAACGGTCTAAAAGGCGTCCGAAGTCAACTTGGAAGGTCCGGGCCCATTCGGGCTACACTCCACGGCGGGGACAGAATGCCATTGCTCTGGAGACCGAACGGTTCCGGAGACAGACGATCAAGCAGAATGCGACCTTTGAAAATCCTTTCCAAACCTCTTAACGGTCCTATCCGATACCTGACAGTCGCCCTCTTCGCCGCACTGGCGCTGTCCGGCTGCTCCACACAGGGAGAGGGCTCCGCCGCGGCGGGCACGCCGTCGTCCTCTTCTGCGGGCGACTCCGCAACCGCAAGCGCAAGCCCAACTCCTTCATCGGGGCCATTCGGGGGCTTCGCCTCGGCAGCCGAAATGTGCTCCACCATCTCTAAAGAAGCGACGGGAGCTTCGTTGCTGCCAATGTCTGCGGCGCAGGGAAAGACCGCCGAGCTGGAGCAATACAAGGCAGAGCTCGCCGCCACGGCGGATCGCGTCCCGGACGCGCTCAAGGCTGATTTCACCAATCTCAAGGACACTGCGATCGAAGGCCTGAAAGACCAGACCGTCTACTCGAGCGGCAAGTTCGAAAAGGCGATGGCTCCCGTCACCACTTGGCTGAGCGCCAACTGCAAGTAGTCCCTGACCTGGGAAGTCCCGTGGGCGCCGGCCGGCTCACACGTTCATATGTGAGCGGGCGTCCGCCGACAGGGCCATACATGTGAGCGGGCGTCCGCCGACAGGGCCATATATGTGAGCCGGGATCGGAAGATCAGGGGGATTTCAGGGCGAACCCCTAGGCCCAGGCCGCGTCCCGCAAGGGACAATGGGAGATATGAAAACGCTGCTCAACATCATCTGGCTCGTCTTCGGCGGCTTCGTCTTGGCCTTGGGATATTTCATGGCCGGAATTGTGTGCTGCTTGTTGATCGTCACCATCCCGTGGGGCATCGCGTCGTTCCGGATCGCCTCGTACACGCTATGGCCGTTTGGTCGCATGGTGGTGGACAAACCCGGAGGCGGGGGAGTCTTTCCCCTCATCGGCAATGTCATCTGGTTGCTGGTTGCGGGCATTTGGATCGCGATCGGCCACGTGGTCACGGCCTTCGCCATGGCCATCACCATCGTCGGGATCCCGTTGGCCATCGCAAACCTGAAGCTCATTCCGGTATCGCTCATGCCGCTGGGCAAGCAGATCGTGCCTAGCAACCGCCCGTTCGTCAGCACCTACCGCTAGCCCTCCCGACGCCGGGCATCAGGCTCCATGGACTGTTCCGGAGTAGCGTAGGCCGTGTCTGCACTGCCTCCCCTCGAAAGGAACAGTCCATGTCCGCCGCCAGGAACACCGTTGCCAAGAACATCGTCGCCACCCTCAAAGCCAACAACGTCCAGCGCGTCTACGGGATCCCCGGGGATTCGCTGAACGGATTCACGGATGCACTGAGGGAAGAAGAAAGCATCCGCTGGGTCCATGTCCGGCACGAGGAAGCGGCGGCGTTGGCAGCCGCAGCCGAGGCGGGTCTCACCGATGAACTGGCGGTGTGCGCCGGATCCTGTGGCCCTGGCAACCTGCACCTGATCAACGGCCTCTACGATGCCAACAAATCCAGGGTTCCCGTGTTGGCCATCGCCGCCCACATTCCCAGCGAAGAGATCGGCAGCCAGTACTTCCAGGAGACGCACCCCCAGGAGTTGTTCCGGGAGTGCAGCGTTTACGTCGAGCACGTCGCCCATCCTTCGCAGATGCCCCGGGTCTTGGAGATCGCCATGCGGACGGCGGTCGAGAAGCGGGGTGTCGCCGTCGTCGTGATTCCCGGCGATGTCGCCCTCGCGGAGGCGCAAAGCGAGCGCACAGCGGTGATCCGCGCCGCCCGGCCGGAGATCCGGCCCAACCCCCAGGAGCTCGCCGAGGCCGGGGATATTCTCAACGCGGCCGGTAAAGTCACCCTTCTCGCCGGCGCCGGCACTGCGGGTGCGCACGCCGAGGTCATGGCCCTGGCGGACGCGCTGGGCGCGCCGATCGTCCATGCGATGCGCGGCAAGGAACACATCGAATACGACAACCCGTTCGACGTCGGCATGACCGGCCTTTTGGGGTTCAGTTCCGGTTATCGCGCGATGGAGAGCTGTGAGGCCTTGCTCATGCTGGGCACCGATTTTCCGTACCAGCAGTTCTACCCGGAGAACGCCAAGATCATCCAGGTGGATGTCAGGGGCGAGCAGCTGGGCAGGCGGGCCCGGATCGATCTTGGCCTTGTGGGCACGGTCAAGGACACCGCCGCCGCGCTGCTGCCCTTGATAGGGCGCAAGGCGAAGAGAACACACCTAAGTGCTTCGCTCAAGCACTACGCCAAATCGCGCGCCAAGCTCGACGACCTCGCCTCTCCGGCCAAGGACGGGCAGCCCATCCATCCGCAGTTCGTGGGCAGGCTGGTGGATGAGTTGGCGGCCCCGGATGCGGTTTTCACGTGCGACGTCGGGTCCCCCACCGTGTGGGCGGCCCGGTATCTGACCATGAACGGCCGACGCCGGCTTCTCGGTTCGTTCAACCACGGAACCATGGCCAATGCCCTGTCGCACGGGATCGGCGCGGCGGCCGCGTACCCCGGGCGACAAGTGGTGGCCCTGGCCGGCGACGGAGGCCTGACCATGCTTCTCGGCGAGCTGATCACCTTGGTGCAGAACAAGCTCCCCGTCAAAGTGGTGGTCTTCAACAACTCCTCGCTGAACTTTGTGGAGCTCGAAATGAAGGCCGCCGGATTCGTCAATTTCGGCACGGAACTCGAGAACCCGGACTTCGCCAAACTCGCGGAATCCTTGGGAATTCGCGGAATCCGGGTGGATAACTCCTCCGGGCTGAAGGCGGGACTGGCTGAAGCCTTCGCGCACGACGGCCCGGCCCTCATCGACGTCCGCACGGCCCGGCAGGAACTGTCAATTCCGCCGGCAATCAGCGCCGAACAGGTCAAGGGCTTCACGCTCTACGCGATCCGGACGGTCCTCTCCGGCCGTGGCGACCAACTCATCGACCTCGCGAAGACCAATATCCGCCAAATTTTCTAAGAAGCGCCCCGAGCGCCGCCCTCATTAACCGTCACGGCTCCCGTGCGCAGATCGAAACTGAAGCTGCGCTCCACGGCCCGCGCGCCGCCGTCGTACGCCACCGCAAAAGCCAGCTCGAGCGAGTCCCGCGCCAGATCCTCCTCGGTGACGGTGTACACCGGCGTGAAGTACAGCGCTTCCGCGCCCGGTGCCAGATCGGCGGGCGGGAAGTCCCCCGGATTGGCGTGCGGTCCCAGGAGTACGACGCCGGTGGCCGGCCGGGTGCCCAGGTTGCGGGCGCGTCCGGTGAAGGCGAGGATGTCCCCGGCTTTGTAGCCCGGAATGACCGGTCCGTAGTTGAGGTCCTGGGCTTCGCGGGTGCCAAGGATCTGCGCCTGCTCCGCGGAGTAGCCTTGGCCCACTTCCTTCCAGGTCTGCACGTCCCAATCGCCGTCGTTCTCCGGGGAGATGACATGGAATTCGCCGGCGTTCTGCCACACAGCGGGCCGGCCGGGCGTGATGGAGCGCAGTTCCACGTGAAACTCTAGGCGGTCGGGCCGGGCTTCGGGCCGGGGCCCGGTTTCGGGTGCCCTGGCCGCACCGACAGCCGGGACGGGAAGCTGCTCCGTCAGCTGCTTCACCGACACGGAAACGAAGACGATCTCGCGGTATCCCTGCCGCTCGTACAAGACGCCGATGTTGCCATCCGGAAGCCGCGCCGCCGTCGAGTAGGCCGAGCTGCCCTCGCACAGGACCAGCTTGGCGGGCCAGCTGGCCCCGTTGTCCGCGGACAGGCTGAGGACAGTGTTCCGTCGCAGCGACGTGTCCTGGTTGTTGCTCGCGAGCAGCCAGCTGTTCGTGGCCGGGGTCGCCAGGGACGGCACGCCGGGCTGGCCGTCGAAGCGGATCAGGGATCCGTTGTCGCTCGGGTCGGGGAGGTCCTCGACCGGCTCCAGCCGGCTCCACGTCTCGCCGCCGTCATCGGAGACTGCTGCCAGGCGCCGGGGAGTGGCGCGTGAGTGCAGGAGGAGCCGGCCGTCGTCGAGGCACGCAACCTTGTTCTCGTTGGGGCCGACCCCGTCCGGACCCTTTCCGATCAGCGAACCAAGTGCCCAATTCTCGCCGTGGTCGTCGCTGTACGCGGAAGCCGCCATGATTTCACCGTCCACCAGTACGACGAATTGTTGCACCAGTCGCCCGGCGAACGGACCGGTGTGCATCTGGATTCCCTGCCCGGCAGCGGCGAAGATCCCCGTGATGCCGCGGTCGCGAGCACCGGCGCGAGCGCCCGCAACACTGCCCGGCTTGAGCTGTCCGGTGAGCCGCCGATGGTGCCAGGTGACGCCGTCGTCGTCGGAAAAGCTGACGTCGCAGTGCTGCACGTCGTCATCCGGTTCCAGGCCGCCTACTGCCTCGAAGAAACCGGCATGCGTCCCCGCGGCGTGGAACATGAAAATCCTAGCGGTCATCGTGTCCACCAGGAGGCTGGGATCACCGTAGCCGTTGAGCCCTGAGCCGCTGCGGACCACCCGTTGTTCTCCCCAGCTGCGGCCGTTGTCCGTGCTGCGCCGGAGCAGGAGATCGATCGGATTGGGCAGGTCGTCCAGGTTGGGCCGGCCGTCATAGGCGGCGAGCACTGTTCCGGCCGTGGAGACCGCCAGCGCGGGGATGCGGTACTGCCGGTAGCCTCCCGTGCCGCGCACCGCCAGGACGTGCTCGACGTCGGGACGGGCTTGGGGGAGTGCGGCACCATTGCGTTGGAGGTAGGAGGTCACACCTCCATGATACGAGAGGCGGCATGGGCCCCGGTTGCTTAGCTGATCCTGCGCCGGTAGGCCGCCGCGGCGAAGAAATACGCGAGAACGAGGATCCCGAGGCACCATGCGAGAGCGACCCAAATGTCGCTTCCGATCGGCCGTTGTTGAAACAGGTCCTGGATCGTGTTGACGATCGAAGTGACCGGCTGGTTCTCGGCGAAGGCGCGCACGGGACCCGGCATGGTGGCCGTGGGTACGAAAGCCGAGCTGATGAACGGCAGGAAGATCAGCGGGTAGGAGAACCCGCCGGCACCGTCCACGGACTTTGCTGTCAGGCCCGCAATGATTGCGAGCCAGGTGAGTGCGAGGGTGAACAGCCCCAGGATCCCGATGATGGCGAGCCATGCCAGCAGGCTTGCCGATGTGCGGAATCCCATGAGGAGGGCCACCACCACGATGATCACGAGCGAGAGCCCGTTGGCGACGAGGGAAGTCAGCACATGCGCCCACAGCACCGACGATCGTGCGATCGGCATGGAGTGGAACCGCTCGAAAATCCCGCTCTGCATGTCGTAGAACAAGCGAACGGCGGTGTACGCGATGCCCGACCCTATCGCGATCAGCATGATTCCCGGCAGCAGGTAATTGACGTAATTCTCCGTGCCAGTGTTGATGGCGCCGCCGAACACGTAGACGAACAGCAGCATGAGGGCGATCGGCGTGATCGCAGTGGTGATAATGGTGTCCGCGCTGCGGAAGATGTGGCGCATGGAGCGGCCCAGCAAGACGGCCGTGTCTCCGAAGAAGTGTGTGCTCATGACTGGTCCTTACTTGACGCGACCTTGCCCTCGTTCCCCACAAGTGCGAGGAAGATATCCTCCAGGGTGGGCTGCTTTTCGACGTACTCGACCTTCGCTGGCGGGAGGAGTCGCTTGAGCTCGGCGAGAGTGCCGTTCGCGATGATCCGCCCGTGATGAAGGATGGCGATCCGGTCCGCGAGTTGCTCGGCCTCGTCGAGATACTGCGTGGTGAGCAAAACCGTGGTGCCCTGATTGGCGAGCTCCTGGATCACCTGCCACACCTCGATGCGTGCTTCGGGGTCGAGTCCGGTGGTCGGCTCATCGAGGAAGATCACCTCGGGCTGCCCGACCAGGCTCATGGCGATGTCGAGGCGACGGCGCATGCCTCCTGAATACGCGGACACCTTTCGAGATGCTGCATCGGACAGGTTGAAGCGCGCGAGGAGATCATCCGCCGCTTGGCCGGGGTCCTTCAAGTGGCGCAACTTGGCAACCAGCACCAGGTTTTCCCGGCCGGACAGGATTTCATCGACAGCCGCGAATTGTCCGGTGAGGCTGATGGATTCCCGAACCCGCAGCGGTTGGGTCACGACGTCGAATCCATTGACGGTGGCCGTGCCGGCGTCCGGACGCAGTAGCGTGGACAGGATTTTCACCATCGTGGTCTTTCCTGCTCCGTTGGAGCCGAGAAGGGCGAAGATGCTGCCCGCTGCTACGTCGAAGTCCACGCCGCGCAGCACGTGCAACTCCTTGTAGGACTTTTCCATGCCCTGCACGCGGATCGCGGGTTCGCGGGTGGTGGATGCACTGGTCATGAGTTCCTCTCCTTCCCATCGTCTCCTGTAGCGGCGTCGATCGCCTTGACCAGGCGTTCACGCTCCTTGTTGATCCACTGGCCGCCCGTGTAGTTGCGCATGAACGTTTCGGCGAATTCCACCGGGTCGTCACCGACGATCGAGCGGATCGGAGTTCCGTCCGCGGCGCTCTCTTCGAAGAGATCGGTGAGATCGCCGAGCATCCGCAGCAGCACCTCGCCCTTGGTGATGGCCCCGAAGTACATCAGGTACCGTTCCAGCGCGGTCGCCGCCGCGCGATAGTCCGCGGGAAGCTGCTCCACGCGTGCCTTGTTTTGCCGGTATTGCTTCTTCTGTTCGAGCGATCCCGTGAGCTGCTCGATCCACCCTGCGGCCATGTTCACTTTCCTCCCTTTCGGAGCTGTTCCAGTCGCTCGGACAGGAAACTCCACGTATTCCAGAATTCGTCCAGTTCCTTCTCGCCCTGCTCGTTGAGCGAATAGACCTTGCGCGGCGGGCCCTTCTCGGACGGCCGCTTCTCGACATCGACGAGGCCTTTTTGCTCGATCCTGACGAGCAGCGCATACACGGTGCCCTCGGCGATCTCGGTGAAGCCCTGTCTCCGGAGCAGCGTCGTGATTTCGTACCCGTACGCGGGATTCCCGGTCAGGAGAGCGAGAACGATGCCCTCCAGGGTCCCTTTGAGCATCTCCGTCATCTGCCTGCCCATAGGACACCTCCTTTCACTACTCAGTGTTACTAGCTACTGGTACATAGTACCGCTAAGTAGTGGAGGCGCAAGCCCCTATGGAAACGGCACCGGAGCGCACTCAAGGCCGTTGGAATGCGCCGTCCCTCAAGAGGGCCACGGCGGTCCCGGCGTCAAGTTCGGCGGCGATCTCGACGTCGTCGGCGTACCCTGCGCCGATCAACTCCCGGCCGCTGGAGCAGCCTCGAAGGGCGTCATGGAGCCCGGGCTCGGCAGCGTTGAACACGGCCATCGCGGCATCAGCCTCCGGCGCGAAGCCTTCCCTGCCATCTTCCGGAGTGAAGCCGCCCCGCCCTGCGGCAATGAGCCCGGCAATGAAGGCGCCGGCCCCGATCTGATCCTCCACAGCGGGCCTGAGCGAACCGCCGGGCCATAGCTCGCCGGCTGCGATCACCGCCACCACCGCATCCGCGGGGAGTTCGGCCGCCACCCAATCCGCGGTGACGGCTGCATTCCGCAGTGACACGGCCGCGATAAGCGGGACTTCCCGGGCGAGCTGGTGCGCGATGGAGGAGCCGTTGGGCGAAGGCAGCACCACGCGGTTCAGCGTCCGGGCGTCCCGCAAGCTCGACGGCGAGAGGCTCAGTCCGCCTCCACCCCGCGGACCAGCCAGTTGGGCATCGTGGTGGGCAGCGAAATCCTCGGCCCCGGCGTCCTTCCACGGGTAGGGGAACACGATGGCACCCCGGTCGACGGCGACGCTGACGCAGGTGGTGAAGGAGAGGACGTCAACCACGACGGCGAGGTCCGCACCGGACGCAACCGCACGGGCGCCGTCGAGCCCCCACTCAAACCTCACCGTGAACGGAAGCTGCCGGTGCACCGTCCCCGCCGTGGTCATGACAGTTCGGCCTCCAGGTTGCGGCGGGCGGCATCGAGCCACAGGCCCTTTGCGCGTTCGCTGTGGAAGAGCGGATCCAAGGTGAGTAGTTGACGGACGACGGCGGCCCGGCCCGCAGCGAAGCCCGCATCGCTGACGTGGGCGTAGTCCTCGCGGACGTCGGTCAGGTAGCGGGCGTAAGCCGTAGGTTCCGCGCCGAGGATGGAAAGGTCGGCGTCGCACAAGAGGGCGCCCGTGTGGTCTCCCGGTTCGGGGCTGTGGGTGGAGGTCAGCCTGACCAGCCGGGCGACTTCGTCGATCACTTGCGCGGGAAGTCCCGCAAGGGCCAGTCGGTCCTCGGCCAGCCTGGCCGACTGCTCTTCGTCCTGCCCGGCGATTCCCTCGTAGACGGCGTCGTGGAACCACGCGGCCAACGTCACTGAGCGCGCGGGCGGCCCGGGTTCGGTGAGGATGTCCAAGGCTTCCAGGACCGCCAGCAAATGCGTGCGGCTGTGGTACTTCCGGTGGTCCTCGCCCCAGCGTTCGAGAAGCTCGAAACCCAGCTCCTCATGTCCCGGAAGTGTCGAATTCCAGCGCTCCAGCAAGGGCACAGTGAGGGCCTTGCTCCGTTGGCGGGCGGGGATGCGCAAGCCGCTCGCGATCAGTTTGCGGACCAGGATCCGGGCCTCCACGGGGATGGCACCTGCGGACAGGAGATCCTGGTATCGGCGTTCCGGGACGTCGTAATGGTCGCCGTCGAAGGCGCGCCCGGGAATCCCCGCGGCCTCGGCGAAGGCGTGCAGCTCCTCGAGCGATGTGTCCGAGACGAGGTGGGAAAAGACGGTCCCGTGCGCGGGCCACAGCGGCGGATCAACGTAGACGGCCATGGCCTGCGCCCGGGAAACTAGGAGTTTTTCCGGGTGGCTACCGCTGAGAGTGCGGTCAGGCCCTTTTCGAAGTCCCCGCCCACCATCTTGTCCATGTTCATGAACAAAGCGAAGATTTTGCCGAGGCCCTTGTTCTCACCGGGCTCGTCCGAGCCGACGATTTCCATGGTGCCGCTGCCGGCCTTGCTGTTGCCGCTCCAGGCATACTTGGCTCCGACGCCGGATTCGTTGCCCGAGTCGCTCCGGCTCAGCTTGGGGTCGACAGTTTCCCACGGAGACCATTTGGTCCACTCGTGGAAGTTGTTGACGAAGGGGAAGATGGCGGAGGGTGCAGCCGGGATCAGAGCATTGCGAGTGACTGTGAAGGGTGCCATGTGCATATCGTACGGCGCTTTACCGGGATCGTGGGTGCGGGCCGCGCGCTGCGTTCCGGCACGCAGTGCGCGGCCCGGACCCACGTTTTCGACGGCGGGTGCCGCGGTAAGCAGCGAAGGCTATGGACAGCAGTTTCGCCGTGGGCAAACATGGAGCAGGACGGACAATTTCGCAAAGTTGAGCATAGTAGACTCAACTTTGAGAAACAGTCTACTCCCGAAAGGAGCTCTTCCATGGACGTCAAATTCACCACCAAGAGCCAGGAGGCTCTTTCCGCGGCGGCCATGAACGCCTCCACCGCCGGAAATCCGCAAGTAGAGCCGGCGCACCTGCTCAAAGCACTCATGGACCAGCGCGAGGGCGTCGCCGTCGCGCTGTTGCGCGCCACTGGAGCTGACCCGGATGCCGTGAGCGTGCAGGCGAGTTCGGCGATCAAGGCCCTGCCGTCGTCGTCGGGCAGCTCCGTGCAGCAAGCGCAGCTTTCCCGTCCTTCCATGCAGGCCATCCAGGCCGCCCAGAACGAGGCCGAGAAACTCGGTGACTCCTTCGTGTCCACTGAGCACCTCCTTTTGGGGCTCTCTGCCGGTAGCGACGCCGTAGGGAAGCTACTGCGCGACGCCGGTGCCTCCCACGAAGCGCTCCTCGCCGCCCTGCCGGGTGTCCGTGGCGACCGGAAAGTCACCTCGCAGGACCCGGAAAACACCTTCCAAGCGCTCGAGAAATACGGTATGGACCTCACAGCCGTCGCGCGCTCCGGAAAGCTGGATCCGGTGATCGGGCGGGACAGTGAAATCCGGAGGGTCGTCCAGGTCCTGAGCCGCCGCACCAAGAACAACCCCGTGCTGATCGGCGAACCCGGTGTCGGCAAGACCGCCGTCGTCGAAGGTCTTGCCCAGCGCATGGTGGCCGGCGACGTCCCGGAAAGCCTGCGGGGCAAGACCCTGATCGCGCTGGACCTCGCGTCCATGGTGGCCGGCGCGAAGTACCGCGGCGAATTCGAGGAACGGCTCAAGGCCGTGCTGGAGGAGATCAAGAACTCCAACGGGCAGATCGTCACATTCATCGACGAAATCCACACGGTGGTGGGCGCCGGTGCCACCGGCGAAAGCGCCATGGACGCAGGCAACATGCTCAAGCCAATGCTGGCGCGCGGCGAGCTGCGGCTCATCGGCGCCACCACCCTGGACGAGTACCGCGAAAATGTCGAGAAGGACCCCGCCCTGGAACGCCGCTTCCAGCAGGTCTACGTGGGTGAGCCGAGCGTGGAGGACACCATCGGTATCCTCCGCGGCCTCAAGGAGCGCTACGAGGCCCACCACAAGGTAGCGATCGCAGACTCCGCCCTCGTGGCCGCCGCCACGCTCTCCAACCGCTACATCTCGGGCCGTCAGTTGCCGGACAAGGCGATCGACCTCGTGGACGAGTCCGCGTCCAGGCTGCGCATGGAAATCGACTCGGCTCCCGAGGAAATCGACCAGCTTCGCCGTGCCGTGGACCGTCTCACCATGGAGGAACTGGCCCTCGAACGTGAGACGGATGCGGCCTCCATCGAGCGCCTCGCTGCACTCCGCGCGGACAAGGCGGACAAAAAGGAAGCCCTGGCGGCGCTGAACGCCCGTTGGGAAGCCGAGAAGGCCGGGCTCAACCGTGTCGGCGACCTCAAGGCGAAAATCGACGAGCTGCGTTCGGCCGCCGAAAAACACCAGCGCGAAGGCGACCTTGAAGCTGCCTCTCGCATTCTCTACGGCGAACTGCCCGCATTGGAGCGCGAGCTCAGCGCCGCAGCCGAGGAAGAGTCCGCCCGGGAAGCGCGGGGTGAAGCGAAGCCCGCCCTGATGGTCGCAGACGAAGTCACGGCGGATGATATCGCCGAGGTCATTTCAGCCTGGACCGGGATCCCCGCCGGCCGCATGCTGCAGGGAGAATCCCAGAAGCTGCTGCACATGGAAGAGGAGATCGGAAAGCGCCTGATCGGCCAGTCCAAGGCTGTGGCCGCCGTTTCCGATGCCGTCCGCCGCGCCCGTGCGGGCATCAGCGATCCCAACCGCCCCACGGGTTCGTTCCTGTTCCTCGGTCCCACCGGCGTCGGTAAAACCGAGCTCGCGAAGGCACTCGCTGACTTCCTGTTCGACGACGAACGCGCCATGGTGCGGATCGACATGTCCGAGTACGGGGAGAAGCACTCCGTGGCCCGGCTGGTCGGCGCCCCTCCCGGATACGTGGGCTACGAGGAAGGCGGCCAGCTCACCGAAGCGGTCCGCCGCCGCCCGTACTCCGTGATCCTGCTTGATGAAGTGGAGAAGGCGCACCCGGAGGTGTTTGACATCCTCCTGCAAGTGCTCGACGACGGTCGCCTCACCGACGGGCAGGGCCGCACCGTAGACTTCCGGAACACCATCCTGGTGCTGACCTCCAACTCGGGCAGCCAGTTCCTGGTGGATCCAACGCTGGACGCCACGGCGAAGCGAAATGCGGTTATGGCAGTAGTCAACGCCTCCTTCAAGCCGGAGTTCCTCAACCGGCTCGATGAGATTGTGCTGTTCGATCCGCTCAGCGTGGACGAGCTCGCCAGGATCGTCGAGCTGCACGTGGATGAGCTGACCAAACGGCTGCACGACCGCCGGCTCACCCTTGAGGTCAGTGACGGCGCCCGCGCCTGGCTCGCGATGTCCGGTTATGATCCCGCCTACGGCGCCCGCCCGTTGCGAAGGCTGGTTCAACGCGAGATCGGCGACCGCCTTGCCAAGGAGATCCTCGCAGGAGAGATCGCGGACGGCGACACGGTGCTCGTGGACACCGCGGCCGATGTCGACGAACTCACGATCGAGGGTCTCAAAGCTTTGACGGGTCCCGACGGCGGAACTCCGGCGGGTAGCGGCCTGACGGTGCGGCGGAAGGACTAACTTCGGCCGGCTGGACTTACTTTTGCAGCACGGACTCCTTGAGCGTGTTTCCCGAGTTCACCACGATGAAGCAGTCCACGCGGCGGTCACCGTTGTCCCAGCTGGTGGCGCTCGGGTACACGTTCTGCTGCAGGAGTGCGTACTTCGTGGAGGCCTCGTTGAGCATCACATCACGGCAGATTTCGCGTCCTTTGTCACGCAAGGCAGTGGCACCCGGGAAGGTGTCGTCAGCCTTGTACCGGAAGATGGAGCCCAGCTGGGCCGAGTGGTCGGCGGTGCAGTCCACCACCTTGGACTTGGTGGCGTTGGAGTCGAAATCGGCGAAGCAATCGCCCAGCTGGTAGTCCTTTGCCTCGACATCGGCCGGGAGGGGGCCGCGGCTGTTGGACGTGGCTGGCGCGGGGGCGGGCGCGGCCACCGGATGGTTGGCCAGGGCTCCAACCAGGACCCAGATCACTACCCCGATGAGGATCAATACGGCCAGCACAATGCCGCCAATGATGAGCCGATACCGCGTTATGGCGTCCAGCGCAGTCTGCAGGGTCCCTGAACCAGGGTCTACCGGCGACTCGTTGTCGCCTGTACCGTTGTTGCCCGGGATCGTGTTGTCCTGGCCCATGTCTGAGTTTGCTGCCTTTCATACGTGCGGCCCGATATTAGGGCGACTCTACCCAAGTTTTTCATGCCAATGAATGGAGATACTGCCAGTTGGAACTGTGACGCCGCTTTCGCGAAGGTCGTGGCACGCAGTTGCTCCAGAAAGCATGTAATCTAGACATACGACAAATTGACCAAACATTCCGGGGCCTCACCGATCGCCAAGGTGACCACCTCCGGTCCAAGTACAAAAGGGGGTCACGCCATGGGGCGCGGCCGTCAAAAGGCAAAAGCTACCAAGCAGGCTCGGGACATCAAGTACTACTCCCCGAACACTGACTATTCGGCCCTTCAGCGGGAGCTGACTGGGCCATCAAGTCGTGCGACGAGCCGATTCGCGGACGATCCGCCGGAGCCGGACTACTCGGCTTACGAGGACAAGTACGCACAGGACTTGGAAGACGATGACGACGAGGTAGACACCCGCCGCATCGGATAGCTGTAGCAACAATCAGGTGCCTTTCGGCATCGAGTTGCGTACCGCCGTCGTACACGAAGTCATGTGGCATCCCCAGATGCCTCCCGAAACACAGAGCCCGTAGGGCGCGCCATGATTGACGCGCGCTACGGGCCTTTTTCGTCGGCTTTGCCGGTCAGTCCTTCTCGTGGCACAGATCCAGCAAAGGGATCAGCGTTTCGAGGTCATTGGCGCGGGCTGCAGCCAGGATCTTCCGGTGAGCGTCTGCCACGCGCTCAAGCTTGGCGTCGTCCAAGGGATACGAACGGCTGATGAGCCGTTGAACGGGGTTGTCCCACACGGATTCGAGCGTCTTCAGCAGGAATCCGTTGGGCGCAGGCGCCGCCAGGCCCAAATGAAACGCCCGCGTGGCGGCGAAGAGTTCCTCCGGGTCCGCGCTTGCCGCACCCTCGGCGATGAGCAGCTCGAGCCGGGCAAGCTGAAGGTTGGTGTACTTGGCCCCGCATTGCCTGATAGCCATGATTTCAAGGGCCTTGCGTACCTCATAGACTTCCTCGACGGCTGAGCGGGTCAGCGTCGTCGCAAAATAGCCGGAGCCCGGGACCAAAGTGGCGAGTCCTTCGTGCACCAGGCGGTTCAATGCATCGCGGACCGGTGTCCGGGAGACGCCGTATTCTTCGGCCAACTGTTCCTGGACCAGGGGAGCGCCAGGCTCGACCACTCCATTGACGATCTCATTGCTGATCCTGTCGTAGACGTGCTCGCTCAGCGGCCGCATCCCCTTGGCAGCTTGCGCGGCCATTCGCCTCATCCCCTTTTCGTTGTCAAAACTCGCTCAATCCTACGTGCTTTACATCACAGGATTCACTGTATACAGTGAATCCAATTCTACCAACCCTTTGAAAGTTGCCCTATGAGCCTGCACATTCCACGCATACCCGGGATCGATTTTGCTGCCGTCGGCAAGCAACTGGGTTACCTGGAGATCGAACATTCGGACAACGAGAATGACGCCGCTGTCATCCCGTCGCCGATCGCCGTGCTGAGTGGTGGAGACGGCCCCACCGTCCTCCTGGCCGCCGGCACGCATGGTGACGAATATGAAGGCCAGATCCTGCTCCAGGAACTCATCCGCACCTTGAACCCGGATGAGGTGACAGGGAGATTGATCATCCTCCCTGCCCTCAACATCGCTGCTGTCCGCGAGGGAAAGCGCGTTTCCAGCGTGGACCGGGTCAATCTGAACCGGGCCCTCCCGGGCCGCGCCGACGGCGGGCCGGCCCTGCAGATCGCCTCGATTGTGGCCGGAGAACTCATCCCCATGGCTGACTTTGTCATGGACATCCACTCCGGGGGAATCGCCTCGGAGTATGTTCCGTCCGCGTTCGTCTACCAAGGACCGACGCCGGAGCTATGGGCCGAGAAGACGGCGGCGGTCGCCGCGTTCAATGCCCCGTATTCGGTCGTGGTGAAGCCCATGCTGAAGTCGGGCTCCATCAGCGGCGTTGCCGATCGGGCCGGCGTACCGATGATTTCGACCGAACTTGGTGGCAGGGGAACCGTATCCCTGCCGATCCTCAACAGGGCCAGGACCGGACTTCGTTCGCTGCTTGGCCACTGGGGCGTGCTCAAGGACGCCGCTGCCAGCGGCGAGGTGGCCTCCGACGACGGCGCGCGCGACGCCGGACCGGCCGCCGGAGCCCCGATCCAGTGGATCGAACTCACTGCCCAGTCCCCGGTCCATTCCACGATGGCAGGCATCCTTGAACCGGTCGTGGAACTTGGCCAGAAGGTCATGGCCGGAGACCTCGTGGCCCGGGTCCACTCAGTGGAAGAGCTTGACCGTTCTCCAAAAGACTTTTTTGCACCCATTGACGGGGTGGTCGCAATCGTTCGGCATCCCGCCCTCGTCAATGTCGGCACCACCGTGGTCAACATCGCCGTTGACCACGGAACAACCTATACGGAAGGCAATCATGAACCGTCCTAGATATATCTCTACAGGCGCCCTGCTGCTGGCAGCCGCCGTCGGGCTAAGCGGCTGCACCACGGCATCACTCGACGCCGGCAAGGAAGCCGCGACCGGTTCCATTCCCGGCAACGACGCCGCGATCCCGGCTGCACCCTTCAACCAGTCCGCCGCGAATCTCTTACCCCCGGACGTCAAGGCCAAAGGGACGCTGGTGGTTGGAACAGACCCCACCTTCGCGCCCTATGAGTTCTACGCCGCTGACAGCAAGACGGTTGTCGGTTGGGACGCAGACTTTGCGAAAGCCGTCGGCGAGACGCTGGGGCTCGAAGTCAAGATGGTGCCCGCGACCTTCGACACCATCCTGCCGGGCGTGAGCTCGAACAAGTACGACGTCGGCATCTCGGGTTTCAACGTCACGGCCGAACGCAAGATGAATGCCGATTTCGCCTCCTACCAAAGCAGCGGCTCAGGCCTTGCCGTCAAGGCGGGCAACCCCAGGAAGTTGTCCCTCAACGCGATGACGCTGTGCGGCACCAAGGTGGGTGGCGAGAAAGGGACCACCCAGGGGATCGAGACCCTTCCGGCGTTTTCGAAGCAGTGCGTCGACGCTGGCAAGGTGCCGATCGACATTCAGCTGTTTCCCTCGCAGAACGAAGCCAACCTGGCCCTCATCTCCGGCCGTGTAGACAGCGTCCTCTCGGGTCTTGTCGGCATGGGCTACGCAAGCAAGCTTTCAGGGGGCGCTTTCGAGCTCGCCGGCAATCAGGACTTCGAACCGACGCCGGTAGGTATCGCCATGCCCAAGGGTTCGGCATTGACCCAGCCGATCGTCGCTGCGGTCAGGGCGCTGGTCGCGGGCGACACGTACAAGGCGATCAACGCGAAGTACGGAATCCCGGACTCGGTGACCATCAGCGCCGATGCCGTGGACGCGAGCGGTGCGAAATGAGCGGCGTGATCACCGTCCCTGAGATTCGAACAACGGACCGCGGACAGTTCACCGTGGTCTCAGCCAGGCACCCCTGGCGGTGGGTGGCTGGTGCTGCGGTAGCCGCCGTCGTGATCTTGCTGCTTGTTTCCGCGGTGAGCAATCCCCGTTTCGGCTGGGACAAGGTGGCCCTGTATTTCCGCGACGTCGCCATCGTCAACGGGATCGGCATCACCCTGTTCCTGACGGTTGTTTGCATGGCTCTCGGGGTGGGGCTCGGCGTGGTGCTTGCCGTTATGCAGCTTTCGGCAAACCCCGTGGTCAAGGCCTCGGCAAGCGCCTACGTGACGATCTTCCGTGGCACGCCGGTCCTGGTCCAGCTGTTGTTCTGGTTCAACTTGTCGGCATTGTATCCCGAGATCACTTTCGGTATCCCGGGGGTCAGCCTGGACGCCAACCAGATCATCACGCCCCTTGCCGCTGCGATCCTTGGCCTGGGGCTTAACGAGGCCGCGTACATGTCGGAGATTGTCAGGGCAGGCATCCAGTCCATCGATCAAGGCCAGGGCGAAGCTGCGGGTGCCCTCGGCATGTCCCGTATCCAGACCCTCACCAGGGTGATCCTGCCGCAGGCCATGCGCGTCATCATTCCACCGACGGGCAACGAGTTCATCGGCATGCTCAAGATGACGTCGCTCGTCAGTGTCCTGGCTGTCCCCGAGCTCCTGTACTCCGCCCAGATCATCTACTCGAAGAACCTGCAGGTTGTCCCCCTGCTCCTGGTGGCCAGCATCTGGTACATCATCGTCACCACGGTGTTCACGGTAGGTCAGGGTTACCTTGAACGGCACTTCGCGCGGGGAACGTCCCGCTCCGTCCCGCCGACCGCTGCCGAGCGGCTGCGGAAATTCTTCAGGGTTCACTCCACGCACAGCTCAGGAAAGGGCGGGCAGTCATGACCATCGAAATGACGGACAGCCGGACCGCGCCGGAGGCGCTTACGCTGGTACGCGCGGAAGGCGTGCGCAAGAGTTTCGGCGACAACGAGGTCCTCAAAGGCATTGACCTCCACGTCCAAAGCGGTGAAGTGGTCTGCCTGATCGGGGCCTCCGGCTCGGGGAAAAGCACCTTCTTGCGGTGCGTAAACCACCTGGAGAAGATCGACGGCGGTCTGCTGTGGGTAGGGGACAGGGCCGTGGGCTACCGGATCAAGGGGGACAAGCTGCACGAACAGTCCCACAACGAAATCTGCGCCGACCGCACCGATATCGGGATGGTCTTCCAGCACTTCAATCTCTTCCCGCACATGACCGTGCTGGAGAACTTGATGGAAGCGCCGCTCAGGGTGCTCAAACAACGCAAGGTGGATGTCCGCCGTCGGGCATTGGATTTGCTGGAGAAGGTGGGCCTCTCGGAGAAGGCGGATGCTTATCCGCGGCACCTCTCGGGCGGGCAGCAGCAGCGGGTGGCGATCGCCCGGGCCCTGTGCATGCAGCCGAAGCTGATGCTGTTTGATGAGCCGACGTCGGCGCTGGATCCGGAGCTCGTGGGCGAAGTCCTCAGGGTGATGAAGGACCTGGCCCGGACGGGAATGACCATGATTGTTGTGACGCACGAAATGGGCTTCGCCCGTGACGTGGCGGATCGCGTGGTGTTCATGCACGGCGGACGGATCATTGAGGAAGGTGCCGCCGCAGAGGTCATTGGCAATCCGCAGCATGAGCGGACCAAGGCTTTTTTGTCGGCAGTTCTGTAGGTGTTGATAGTGCGCTCTCGAAAGTTGTTGACAGAATGCGTTAGTGACGGCTAACGTATTAAGCATGCTCGACCGACTGGAAGTTGCCGCGGAGCCGAACAGGCGGCGTCTGTTGCACATGCTTGCGGCGGGTGAGCGCACCGTGACGGAGCTGGCCGGCGAATTCACGGTGAGCAGATCCGCCGTCTCCCAGCACTTGTTGTTGCTGGAGCAGGTAGGCCTCGTTGCTGCCCGCAAAGAAGGACGCAACCGCTTCTACCGCTTGGACAATGCCGGCATGAGGGAACTGCGGATGCTTTTTGAGCAGTTCTGGACCGCTGAGCTGGACATGCTCCTCGCTGACGCACAAAACTTCACCACCGACCGACTTCAAACAACAGAGGAATCACCATGATTTACGACAAGACCGTTCTTCTTCCCCTTAACGTCGACCAGGCGTTCGAACTCATCACGCAGCCTGCACGCCTTCGCCGCTGGCAGACCGTTGCCGCACGCGTCGACCTGAAGGTAGGCGGCGAGTACCGCTGGACAATCACCCCCGGTCACCACGCGGCCGGAACGTTCACTGAAATCGAGCCGGGCAAGCGCGTCGTCTTCACGTGGGGCTGGGAGCAGCCTGAAGCCCCGGCGGACAACGTCTCCACCGTGGCCATCACCCTTGAGCCCGCCGACGGCGGGACCACCGTGCGCCTGGTGCACGAAGGCCTTCCGACGCCGGAAGCCGTCGCCGCCCACTCCGAGGGTTGGAACCACTACCTCGACCGTCTCCTCGCCGCGGCCGCCACGGGCGACGCCGGTGCCGACGAATGGGCAGCAGCCCCTGCCGATCTCAACGAACTCACTTCTGCGGACGCCACGCTTGCCATCGTGCAGCGCGTTCTGGCGCACGTCACCGAAGCCGACGCGCAGACCCAGACTCCGTGCGCCGACTTCAACGTGTCGCAGTTGCTTGACCACCTTGCCGGATCCATTGGCGGCATCGCCAAAGCCCTGGGTGCCGACGTAGCCGACGACGCCGGAAAGTCGCCTGAGGTGCGCATCGCCGACCTCGCCCAGCCCACGCTGGAAGCTTTCTACCGCCGCGGCCTCGAAGGCACCATCGACATGGGCTTCGCCGAGCTACCGGCCACGATGGTCGCCTCCATCCTCAACCTCGAGTTCCTGGTCCACGCTTGGGACTTCTCCAAGGCCCTGGGCCTCGAGGTGTCGGTGGCAGATGAGCTCACCGACTACGTCGAGGTCCTCGCGCAGAACACCATCAGCGAGCAGGTCCGCGCAAGCGGCAGCTTCGCCCCGGCCCAGGAAGTCGCCGAGACGTCATCCAGCCTGGAGCGCCTGGTCGCTTTCACGGGCCGGACTGTTCACGCGTAGAAAGTTCCTGAGGGGCCCGCGCCCGCTGGCTGTTGTCAGTGTCAGACCCCCGTACTACTTTGAACGTGGTATCCGCTGGCGTAAGCCGGCTACTCAACGAAGGGATAGCAATGCCGCAGGTTGATAGCTACAAGCAGGGAACTCCGTGTTGGGTGGACCTGTCGTCGTCGGACATTGAGGCTTCCAAGGCCTTCTATGGCGATCTGTTCGGCTGGGAATTGGACGCAATGGACGCCGGCAACGGCGGCACTTACTACATGGCCAAGCTGCAGGACCGCTATGTAGCGGGCATGATGCAGCAGATGCCGGATATGGCTGCGGCCGGTGCACCGTCCTTCTGGGCCAACTACCTCGCCGTCGATTCGGTCGATGAGGCCGCTGAGCGCGCGGCGGCGGCCGGCGGCAACATCCTCTTCCCGCCGGACAGCGTCCCCAACGGGAGCGGACGGATGTTCTTCGCCGCCGATCCGACGGGTGCGCAGATTGGTTTTTGGGAGGCCGGAAACCACCACGGCGCCGGCTTGGTCAATGAACCGGGCACGGTGGTCTGGAGCGAGCTGCAGACAAACGACGTCCCCAAGGCAGTGGCCTTCTACGAATCCGTGACGGGATGCTCCAGCGAGACGGCCGCAGCCGGCGATCTGCAGGAATACACCCAGTTCGTGGTGGACGGGAAGTCCGTGGCGGGCGCCATGAAGCAGCCCATGGAGGGTATGCCGCCGTTCTGGATGACCTACTTCAATGTCGCTGACGTCAATGAATCCGTGGCGAAGGCCGTGGAACTCGGAGCCCAGGTCTTCGCGCCTGCCTTCGATGTCCCCGGTGTCGGCCGCATGGCAGTCCTCGGCGATCCCGCCGGGGCAGCCTTCAGCGTGATGGCCGGCGAAAGCGCCTAAACAAATCGAGTGCCCACCCAACTGCCGGATCGGCAATTGGGTGGGCACTCGTTTGCGTTAGGAACCCTTAGGCGTAGGCGTTCACGAGGCGCACGGCGCCGCCGTCGACACCCTTTGCACCCTGGACGTAGTCCGGGCCGCTCTTGATGATCGAGTCGGAGTCCGAAGCCACGGTACCCATGACCCACGACGGGAGGCCGCGTTCGTTGAGGCGGGCCACTGCGGCGTCGGCGATTTCGTGCGACACGATGGCCACCATGCCGACGCCGAGGTTGAGCGTGCGCTCCAGGTCGGCCAGCGGAACATTGCCGAGCTCTGAAACCAGCTTGAAGATGGCCGGCAGTTCCCACGTGGCGCGGTCAACCGTGGCCACGAGGCCCTGCGGCAGGACGCGGGCCAGGTTGGCTGCGAGGCCGCCGCCGGTGACGTGGCTGAAGCCATGCACGGCGCCGGGCGCGGCACCCAGGCCGCTGACCGGGAAGGCGCGGGCGAGGTCCAGGCAGTCGGCGGCGTAGACGCGGGTGGGCTCCAGCAGTTCTTCGCCGAGGGTGCGGCCGAGTTCGGAGACCTGGCGGTCCAGGGCCCAGCCGGCGTGGTTGATCACGCGGCGAACCAGGGAGTAGCCGTTGGAGTGCAGGCCCGAGGAGGCCATGCCGATCACGACGTCGCCAGCGCGGACGCGGTCCGGGCCAAGCAGGGCGTCGGCTTCGACAACACCGGTAGCTGCACCGGCGACATCGTACTCGTGCTCACCCAGCAGTCCCGGGTGCTCAGCGGTTTCGCCACCCACCAGGGCGGTGCCCGCCACGGAGCAGGCGGCCGCGATGCCGCGGACGATGTCCGCGATGCGCTCGGGCACAACCTTGCCGCACGCAATGTAGTCGGTCATGAAGAGCGGCTCTGCGCCGACCACCACGATGTCGTCCACCACCATGCCGACCAGGTCGAAGCCGATGGTGTCGTGGATGTCCATGGCCTGGGCGATGGCCACCTTGGTGCCGACGCCGTCAGTGGACGTGGCCAGCAGCGGCCTCTTGTAGGTGAGCAGCTTGGAGACGTCGTACAGGCCGGCGAAACCGCCGACGCCGCCGAGGACCGAGCTGTTGTGGGTCGCCTTGACGGCGTCCTTCATGAGTTCGACGGCGCGGTCGCCCGCTTCGACGTCGACGCCGGCTGACGCGTAGGTGATGCCGGTTGTGTTCTCAGCGGCGGAGGATGCGGAGGTCATACAGACTCTTTCTTATCGGCGTCGGTCAGCAGGTTCTCAAACTCGGCGTCGGGTCCGGGATCGCAGCCCGTGGCGCCGGGCTTGTTGGCCGGGTCGTCCGAGTCCGCGGTCGCGGCTTCGGCGGAGATGCCCGACGTCGGCAGCCCGCCGAGGTCGGTGCGCTCCAGGAGGTTTTTGCCCAGTTTGTCCGAACCCGGAAGTGCGATGGGGTACTGGCCCGTGAAGCAGGCGGTACAGAGGCGTTCGCGCGGCTGCTGGGTGGCGCCGATCATGCCGTCTTCGGAAATGTAGGCCAGCGAGTCCGCTCCAATGGCCTGGGAGATTTCCTCGATGGTGGCACCGTTGGCGATCAGTTCAGCGCGGGACGCGAAGTCGATGCCGTAGAAGCAGGGCCACTGGACAGGTGGGGAGGAGATCTTGATGTGGACGGCTGCGGCGCCGGCCTCGCGGAGCATCCGGACGATGGCACGCTGGGTGTTGCCGCGGACGATCGAGTCATCCACCACCACCACGCGCTTGCCGCGGATCACGGATTCGAGGGCGTTGAGCTTGAGCCGGATGCCGAGCTGGCGCAGGGTCTGCGAGGGCTGGATGAACGTGCGGCCCACGTAGGAGTTCTTGACGAAGCCGTGCGCGAACGGAATACCGGATTCCTCGGCGTAGCCGACCGCTGCCGGGGTTCCGGATTCGGGAACCGGGATGACGATGTCCGCTACCTGGGTGTTTTCGCGGGCCAACTGGCGGCCCATCTCCACACGGGACTCGTACACCGAGCGTCCGGCAATCGAAGCGTCGGGACGCGCAAGGTAGACGTACTCGAAAACACAGCCGGCCGGCGTCGCTTCCGCGAAGCGCTGGGAACGGACGCCGTTCTCGTCAATGGCGATGAACTCGCCGGGCTCGATCTCGCGGATGAAGCTCGCGCCGACGGTTGCCAGCGCGGACTGTTCCGAGGCGACAACCCAGCCGCGCTCAAGGCGGCCAAGGCACAGGGGACGGATGCCGAAGGTATCGCGGGCGGCGTAGAGCGTTCCTTCGTCCATGAACACGAAGCAGAAGCCGCCTCGGATCTTGGGAAGCAGCTCAAGAGCGGTCTGTTCAAGGGTCTTGCCCTCTTCGCCCTCAAGGAGCGCGGTGACCAGGGCGGTGTCCGAGGTGTTGCCCTGCTTCATTTCTCCGGTCAACTGGCCACCGTTGAGCTCGAGGATCATTTCCCGGAGCTCAGCAGTGTTGGTCAGGTTGCCGTTGTGCGCGAGGGCAACGGTGCCGGTGGCTGTTGCGCCCAGGGTGGGCTGTGCGTTTGCCCAGTGGCTTGCTCCGGTGGTGGAGTAGCGGCAGTGGCCGACGGCAAGGTGCCCTGTGAGGGTGTTCAGGGTTGTCTCGTCGAAGACCTGGGACACGAGGCCCATGTCCTTGTAGACATTGATGCGCTTGCCGTCACTGGTAGCAATGCCAGCCGATTCTTGTCCGCGGTGCTGCAACGCATACAGCCCGTAATAGGTGAGTTTTGCTACTTCTTCGCCCGGCGCCCAGACCCCGAAGACGCCACAAGCGTCCTGAGGTCCTTTTTCGTCGGGGAGAAGATCATGAGAAAGTTTTCCGTCGCCACGTGCCACTGGTCAATTGTCGCATGATGTTGGCGTGGTACTTTCCCTCACGCGGCATTGTGACCGGGATCCTATGCCTCGGCGTCGTCCCCTGTCGGATTGGGTACGGATTCGACGACGGCACGCCGGGAGCGCCGCACGCTGACCTTGTCCAGAACGAGGGCCGCGATGGCACCGAGCAGCACGCCGCCAGCGGCAAAGGTCACAAGGAAGAACCCGAAGACCGCGCCGGTGTCGAAACTCTCGTCGCCGGGGATCCCGTAGGCCACGAACGCGGCAACGATAATGCCGAGCACCCCGCCCAGGCCCATGAATGGAACGAACTTCGGCGCACGGCGGACCGTGATCCCGCGGCGTTCGGGAGCGCCGTCCCCTGACCTGGCGTTGTGCGCGGTGCTGTTTTGTGACGTGCCGCTTTGTGACGTGCCGTCGACGTTCGAGTCCTCAGAAACCATGCCTACCAGACTACCGTTTCGAGCAGGTTGGTTTGTGGTCTGAAGTCAGACCATTGACAGATGGAAGTGAAGTGGGTCACTATCGATGCGAGCGGTGTCGGCCCGTTCCCCCCTTCCGTTTAGAAAGAGAATAATCATGAGTGATCGTTCTACGGCAGCGAAGGTGCAGGCTGTGCAAGACGCAGATGCTGCGGCCCTCGCCGAGCTTGGCTACAAGCAAGAGCTACATCGCGGCATGTCCGGTTTCTCCAACTTCGCAGTCTCGTTTTCCATCATTTCGATCTTGGCTGGCTGCATTACCTCCTTCAGCATCGCGCTCAAGTCCGGCGGCCCGGCCGCCATCAACGTGGGTTGGCCAATCGTTGGCCTCCTGGTCTTGTGCGTGGCCCTTTCCATGGCCGAGGTTTGTTCGCGATACCCGACAGCCGGCGGCCTGTATTTCTGGGCCGGCCGGCTCGCCAAACGCAACAAGCGGGCCTGGGCCTGGTATGTCGGCTGGTTCAATTTCCTCGGTGAAGTGGCCGTCACGGCCGCAATCGACTTCGGTTGCGCCACGACAATGATGGCCTTCGCGGCGCTGACTTTCGGCGTCGAACCCACCGCTGGTGGTACGTTCGTCCTATTCGTCGTCCTCATGGTCATCCACGCACTGCTCAACAGCTTCGGCGTCAAGATTGTCAGCTTCCTCTCCAATGTCTCCGCTTGGTGGCACATTGTGGGCGTCGCGATCATTGTGGCGGCGCTGTGGATCATGCCCACGAGCCACCAGTCCTTCGACTGGACAATGACGGCGTGGCACAACGAAACCGGCTTCACCTTCGGGCCGTATGTCTTCCTCATGGGCCTGCTCATGTCGCAGTACACCTACACCGGCTACGATGCTTCGGCCCACGTTGCCGAAGAGACCAAGAACGCCGCCATCGCAGCCCCCAAGGGGATTGTCATGAGCGTGGTCATCTCCATTATCGGTGGCTGGATTCTGCTCTACTCACTCGTCGCCGCGATTCCGAACGGTTCAGAGGACGGACTGACCACCCTTGGTGCCACGCCAACCGGGTTGCCTCCCGCACAGATTTTCCTGGATGCGCTGGGCAACCCCGGCGTAGCGAAGTTCCTGCTCGCCATCGTGGTAGGTGCACAATTCTTCTGCGGCATGGCGTCAGTGACCGCCAACTCGCGCATGACTTACGCGTTCTCCCGAGACAACGCACTGCCGGGGTCCCGCATCTGGGCCAAAGTCAACGCCCGGAGCGGCACCCCGACAAATTCGATCTGGCTCTGCGTTGGCTGCGCGATTGTGCTCGCTTCACCCGCCCTGTTCAATACAACCGCGTATTTTGCGGTGACGAGCGTTGCCGTCATTGGCCTCTACATCGCGTACATCACCCCGGTATTGCTCCGCAGGCTCAACAAGAACTTCGTACCGGGTCCGTGGCACCTGGGGAAGTGGAGTCCCGTCATCAACTGGGTAGCAATTGTGTGGGTCGCCATCATCGTGATTCTCTTCGTTCTTCCGCCCGTCGCAGACATCACCATCGACACCTTCAACTACGCGCCAATCGCCGTCGTGGTCGTCTTCCTCCTTGCCACGGTGCTTTGGTACACCACGGGGCGTCGGACGTTCATGACGAGTGCCGAACAGGAGCACCTGACGATCGACGCGGATAAGCTGCTCAATTAGCACAACCATGGGCCGCCGGCGGTTCTTCGCCGGCGGCCTCCCAGCCAGGAAGGTCGCCATGTTCCTCGTTGAACCGATTGAATCCCCCCTGCTGGAGACGGTCTTGCTCCCCGTGCGTGGACACATGGCCTTCGAGTCGTGCGTCGAGCACTTGGGATCGGCAATTCAGTTGGGGATCTTCAAGACCGGCGAACGCCTCCCACCCGAGCGCGACTTGGCCGAGCGCATGCAGGTCTCCCGGGCCACGCTGCGCGAAGCGATCAGCGCACTGCGCGCGGCCGGTTTCGTCACGACCGTCCGGGGGAGGGGCGGCGGAACCATCGTCGAACCGGTCGGCAACGCCCGTCCGCCGGAGCGTCTGGGCAACAAGGACAGGCAGGAGGAAATCAGCGATATCCTCATCTTCCGCTCGGTGATTGAACCCGGGGCCTGCCATCGGGCGGCTTCGATGCGGCTCAGCGAGGATCAGCGCCGGCTTCTGACCGATTCCCTGGCCGAGGTTGAAAACGCGGGTTCACCGGTGGAATACAGGCAAGCGGACGCCCGCCTTCACTTGGCTTTCTCCGCTGTTGCGGGGTCGTCCGAACTCAATAAAGCGAGCACCACCATCCAGACAAAGATCCACGAGTTCCTCGCGGAGATCCCCTTCCTGCAGCGGAATATCGAACATTCAAACCAAGAACATCGATTGATAGTGCAGGCCATCCTCGACGGCGAGCCTGCAGCGGCCCGAAGCGTCATGGAATTGCACTGCGAGTCCACTGCCGCACTACTCAAGGGACTACTGAAATGAGCAGCACCATGAACGACATTTCGAACACCGTTCACCCTCGCAATGACCGTATGCTCACCGTTGAGCAACTTAAGGCGCAGATTGGCGAGGGCGCCATAGACACCGTGATTCTCGGCTTCACCGACATGCAGGGGAGGCTTCAGGGCAAGCTCCTCCACGCGCAATTCTTCCTGGATTCCGTCCTGGAGCATGGCACCGAAGGCTGCAATTACCTCCTCGCCGTTGACACCGAAATGAACACCGTTGATGGCTATGACATTTCCTCGTGGGAAAAAGGCTATGGAGACATGCTCTTCGACATGGATCTGGACACTATCCGCGTCCTTCCCTACCGCGAGGGGAGTGCACTGATCCAGTGCGACCTGTCCATGACCGACGGCACTCCGGTCTCCGTTTCACCCCGCGCCATGCTCAAGCGCCAGACGGCGAAGGCGGCCGAGCACGGTTGGAAGGCACTTGCCGGAACCGAGCTTGAGTTTGTGGTCTACAACGACTCCTACGAGCAGGCATGGGACCTGGACTACAAGCACCTCACACCTGCCAACCAATACAACGTGGACTACTCGCTCCTGGGATCCGGCCGCGTGGAACCCCTGCTTCGCAGGATCCGGAACGAGATGTACGCTGCGGGCATGACGGTGGAATCCGCCAAAGGTGAATGCAACTTCGGCCAACACGAGATCGCGTTCAAGTACGACGAAGTGGTCACCACGGCGGACAACCATTCCGTCTACAAGACCGCGGCCAAGGACATCGCCCATGACATGGGCCAATCCATTACCTTCATGGCCAAGCCCAACGAGCGCGAGGGCAATTCCTGCCACATCCACCTGTCCCTGCGCGGACTCGACGATGAGCTGGTCTTCTGGGACAAGGCCACAGGCGCCCGCACCAAAACCTACGATCACTTCATCGCCGGAGTGCTTGCGACGATGCGGGAATTCACGCTCTTTTACGCT
Source organism: Arthrobacter sp. efr-133-TYG-118 (assembly GCF_030209755.1). GTDB lineage: Bacteria > Actinomycetota > Actinomycetes > Actinomycetales > Micrococcaceae > Arthrobacter. The sequence goes on from NZ_JARVRH010000015.1 coordinate 62,120, forward strand.
CCCAACATCAACTCCTACAAGCGGTTCGTCAAAGGCTCTTTCGCCCCGACCGCGGTGGCCTGGGGCCTCGACAACCGCACCTGCTCGGTGCGCCTCGTGGGGCATGGCCAAAGCGCGCGGCTGGAAAACCGGCTGCCGGGTGGCGACGTCAACCCTTACTTGGCATTGTCGGCCATGCTGGCCGGCGGGCTCTACGGAATCGAAAATGAGCTCGAACTCGAACCGGCAACCCTCGGCAACGCATACACTTCGGGCGCTCCCACCGTGCCGACGACGATGCGGGAAGCGCGGGATCTGTTCGCCAACTCCGTGATCGCCAAGGAAGTCTTCGGTGAGGAAGTGGTCCGGCACTACGTGAACTACGCCGACGTCGAACTGGCAGCATTTGAGTCCGCCATCACGGACTGGGAGCTACGCCGCGGGTTCGAAAGGCTGTAGGGGCAATGACTCGGAATCAGACGCCGGCTCCAGATCCAGGTTCGAGCCCACGGCCTCGGATCGCCCTGACCACCTATCTCCAAGACGCGAAATGGGGGGTTTGGGATGCGCGGGCAGCGGTGCTGCCGGCGGCATATTTGGAAGCCGTCGTGGCGGCCGGCGGCACCCCTCTTCTTCTGCCGCCTATCGGCACGGATACCTCCGTACTTGACCTCGTGGATGGCCTGATTGTGGTGGGCGGAGCCGACGTCGACCCCGGAAATTACGACGCCGAGCCTCACCCAAGCACTCGCAGCCAGCCCGCCCGGGACGAGCACGACATCGCCTTGACGCTGGCCGCATTGGAGAAGGGGGTTCCTCTGTTTGCCATCTGCCGCGGCGCGCAAATCCTGAACGTGGCCTTGGGCGGAAACCTCATCCAGCACGTGCCGGATGTGCTTCCCGAGGCCAACTACCAACCCGCATCGGGGGTTTATGGCGAAGTCCAGTTCGGTACCCGGCCGGGGAGCATTATCGCCGAACACCTGGGCGAGCGGGCATCGGCGCCCGTTTATCACCACCAGATTCTCGACCGGGTTGCCGAAGGCCTGTGCGTCACGGCGTACGCGGCGGACGGCACGATCGAGGCCGTCGAGTCGACCCAAGGAAGCTGGGCGTTGGGCGTTCAGTTTCACCCTGAACAAAATCGTTCCGACGTGCGCCTCTTTGAAGGATTCATCGAGGCCGCCAGAAGGTACCGGGACGGCGAGCCCTGCGCTGAGCGCGTCGACCCAACGACGGAATTCAAACCGACAGAAACGAGCTGGGCGTGAGTGCCACAACTTTTGACATCATCAATCCGGCCACCGAGGAATTCCTTCAAACTGTTGAACTTGCGTCCCTCGCCGAGACCGACGCCCTGATTGCACGCGCGGCTGGCGCCTTTGAAACCTGGCGGAAAGTGTCGCCGTCGGACCGGGCACTGCTCTTGCGCCGGTTCGCGGCCGCCGTCGACGCCGATCTGGAGAACCTCGCACAACTGGAAGTCCGCAATGCGGGACACACGGTCGGCAACGCCCGCTGGGAAGCGGGCAATGCGCGTGACGTCATCAGTTACTACTCGGCGGCTCCTGAGCGGCACTTCGGGCGGCAGATCCCCGTTGCCGGAGGCCTCGATGTGACCTTCCACGAGCCGTTGGGCGTTGTCGGCATTATTGTGCCGTGGAACTTTCCCATGCCGATCGCGGCGTGGGGCTTCGCTCCGGCCCTCGCGGCAGGCAACACGGTGGTCCTCAAGCCTGCGGAACTTACGCCCCTGACGGCGATGAGGCTGGGCGAGTTGGCGCGCGAGGCCGGCCTGCCCGACGGCGTGCTGACCATCATCCCGGGGAAGGGCTCCGTGGTGGGAGCGCGCTTCGTGACCCACCCCGCCGTGCGAAAGGTCGTCTTTACCGGGTCCACCGGGGTTGGCAAGCAGATCATGGCCGGTTGTGCTGATCAAGTGAAGCGAGTGACGCTCGAGTTGGGAGGCAAGAGCGCAAACATCGTGTTCGCCGACGCCGACCTTCAGGCCGCTGCTGCCGCAGCGCCCGGCGGTGCGTTCGACAACGCCGGCCAGGACTGCTGTGCAAGGTCCCGAATCCTGGTGGAAAAGTCCGCCTACGATAGCTTCTTGGAGCTCTTGGAACCTGCAGTTCGGGCTGTCAAAGTCGGCAACCCGGCCGATGAAAGTACCGTCATGGGGCCGTTGATTTCCGCCCGGCAAAGGGAAACCGTCGCAGGTTTCGTGCCTTCGGGGGCGCCCATAGCTTTCCAAGGCGAGGTGCCCGAAGGGCCGGGTTTCTGGTTCCCGCCCACTGTCCTGGCCCCCGACTCGTTCGACGACCCGGCGGTGCGTGAGGAGATCTTCGGACCAGTCGTCGTCGTCGTTCCGTTCAACGACGAAGCGGACGCTGTACGGATTGCCAACGACACCGAATACGGCCTCTCCGGATCCATCTGGACCCAAGACGTTGGCCGGGCCTTGCGCGTGGCCCGCGGAGTGGATGCCGGAAACCTCTCGGTGAACTCCCATTCTTCAGTCCGGTATTCGACGCCGTTCGGCGGCTTCAAGCAATCGGGCCTGGGCCGCGAGCTGGGTCCTGACGCGCTTGATTCCTTCAGCGAAGTAAAGAACGTCTTCATCGCGCACTGAACCCGCCAAACTTTGGAAGCCCCATCATTCAAGGAGAGATCACCATGACCGAATTCATTTCAAACCGACTCAAGGACCGCACAGCCGTCATCACCGGCGGCGCCAGCGGGATCGGCCTGGCCACGGCAAAGCGCTTCGCCTCGGAGGGTGCCAACGTGGTCATCGCCGATATCGACCCGGCAGCCGGAGAAGCAGCCGCGGCCGCCGTCGATGGCATCTTCGTGAAGGTCAACGTCACGGACGAGCAGGAAGTCATCGACCTCTTTGCCGCAGCCAAGGGCCATTACGGCAGCGTGGATATCGCGTTCAACAATGCGGGTATTTCCCCGCCGGACGATGCATCCATCCTCGACACCGGAATCGATGCCTGGCGCCGGGTCCAGGAGGTAAACCTGACCAGCGTCTATTACTGCTGCAAATACGCACTCCCCTACATGTTGGAGCAGGGCAAGGGCTCGATCATCAACACCGCGTCCTTCGTGGCCGTGATGGGTGCGGCAACTTCGCAGATCTCCTACAGCGCATCCAAGGGCGGCGTGCTGGCAATGACCCGCGAGCTGGGCGTCGAATTCGCGCGCAAGGGTGTGCGGATCAACGCACTGTGCCCTGGACCGGTCAACACCCCGTTGCTGAAGGAACTCTTCGCCTCGGATCCGGAGCGGGCAGCGCGCCGCCTGGTCCACGTGCCCTTGGGACGTTTCGCCGAGCCCGAAGAACTGGCCGCTGCGGTCGCCTTCCTGGCAAGCGACGACGCCTCGTTCATTACCGCGTCGACCTTCATGGTTGACGGCGGCATCTCGGGAGCCTACGTCACCCCGATCGACTAGGGGCAGCTTCGAAGTCGGTTCCCCAGTCCAGTGGTGGGTGGGGAACCGACGCGTTAGCTTCCCCGGTACGTGGAGAACGCGAAGGGGCTGAGCAGGAGCGGCACGTGGTAGTGCTCGCCGGCGTCGGACACCGTGAAGCTCAAGTCCACTTCCGGGAAAAAGGTGTCCACGCCCTGTGCCTTGTAGTACGGACCGGTCGCGAAGTTCAGGCGGTAACTGCCGCCGTCGACCCTTTCAGGACCCAGGTCCTTGATCCGGCCATCCGCATCGGTGGTGCCGCTAGCGACGTGCCTCCAGTTGTCGCCGTCGCGCACGGAGAGAACGACGGCGACACCTGCCGCCGGGCGTCCGGATCCGGTGTCCAGGATGTGGGTGGTTATCTGGGAAACGCTCATTTGTTGGACACTCCTTCGTTGCTCGCGCGGGCTTCGCTGATGACGCCGGCGAGGCGCAGCAGTGCGATTTCGCGCAACTGGCCCGCCACGATGACGTCTTCTTCTTCCGCGCTGTGGCTCAGGCGCTCTTGGAGGGAGGCCAGGATTTCCTTGGCGGTCCGGCCCGCGGCGCGGATCAGGAAGACGCGGCCGAACTTTGCCTCGTATTCGCGGTTGCCTTCGGCCAAAGCGGTGACGACGCCGTCATCGCCGGGGTCGACGCCGGCCTGTTCGGAGCGGGACATCGCGGCTTCGGTGGTCTGGGCCTTCGGCCGTTCGCCAATCCGCGGATGGTGGGCCATCGCGGCCGCCACTTCGTCCGACGTGAACGGCTCGGCGGTTTCCCGGGCGAAATCGAGCAAGGAGTCCAGGCCGCTGAAGGGGCGCGCATCTGCGACGTGCTCCACCCAACGCTGGATGTCGAGGCATGGGCGGAGGACGTCGATGGCGTCCGCACGGTCCACGCTGTTGAATACTTCAAGCTGCATGCTTGTTCATTCCTCGTGCGAGTGCTGGCATCCATGGTGTTGGCTATGCGGAACTCCGGCCATTCCTGCCGGATGGACCTGCGCGCCTCCGCACTTCAGGCCTTCCACATCATGGAACTGTTATTTCAGCATACGTAATAGTGAATCCAATGACTGCCGTGGTGTCAAGAGAATACCGCACCCCGGTCCTCCCGCCCCGCCCTGCCCTCCCTGCGACGCCCGCTCACGTTTGGTGGCGTTTCCCGAAATGCTCGCTCACGTTTGGTGGTGTTTCCCGGAACGCTCGCTCACGTTTGCGGTCTGGTGGACAATGTCAGCAACGAGCCAAAGGAGTTCCGCCATGCCAGAGGTCCTGACTTCCCGGTATCTCTTCGGACCGGGTCCCAGCAATTGCTATCCGGAAGTGACCGCCGCGTTGGCGTATCCGGTGATCGGGCATCTGGATCCGGTGTTCATAGAGCGCCTGGACCGGACATGCGCCGGGCTTCGAACTGTGTGGGGAACCCGGAATGCCCGCACCCTGCCATTGAGTGCCACTGGTTCTGGCGGCATGGAGGCTGCCTTCGTTAATACAGTTTCCGACGGCGACGTGGCGGTAATTGCCGTCAATGGGCTTTTCGGGGAGCGCATGTGTGAGGTCGCCCGGCGCTGCGGCGCCACGGTGGTCCGCGTCGATCATGAATGGGGCCGGCCCGTGGACGCGGAGCGGGTCCTCGCCGCGCACCCTCATCCCAAGGTGATTGCCGCCGTCCACGCCGAAACCTCCACAGGCGTCCTGTCCGACGTCGCGCCCCTGGGCGCCGGCAAGGGCGACGCCCTGCTGATCGTGGACGCGGTGACGTCCATCGGCGGGCTGGAACTCCTGGCTGACGACTGGGGGATCGACGTCGGGTATGCCGGGACACAGAAGTGTTTGGGAGCGCCCCCTGGCTTGTCCCCGTTCACAGTGTCCGAGCGCGCTTTCGAGCGGCGCATCAAAGAGCCGCGTTCGTGGTACCTCGATATCGGCCTTCTGGGTGGGTATGTTGGCGCGGCGAGTGGCAGCCGGACGTATCACCATACGGCGCCGGTGACCATGATCGCAGGGCTCGAGGCCGGATTGGACCGCATCTTGGCCGAGGGGCTCGCGGCTGTTCAAGCGCGGCACCGTGCAGCCGGAGCCGAGTTGCGGGATGGCCTTGAAGCGATGGGGCTCGAGCTGTTTGCCGCGGAGGGCTCGCGATTGCCGAGCCTCACCACAGTCAAAGTGCCCGACGGCGTGGACTCGGCTGCCGTCCGCTCTTACCTTCTGGAGAACTTCAGTATGGAAATCGGCTCCGGGGCGGGTGCGTTTACGTCGACCGTTTGGCGGATCGGCATGATGGGTCCGAATGCCAACAGGGCATCGGTAAAGCTCGTTCTTGGCGCACTGGAAGAAGCGATCGCTAAAGCCTGACGCCCGCTCACATATGACGGCCAAATCCCAAACGCACGCTCACTTCTGGCAGAAAAGTGCCGAACCGTCCTGCAGGTCATCTGCGCGACGGTCACGCCGGACGGCCTTGTTTGTGAGCGGGCGTTGGCCCGGACGGCTTTGTTTGTGAGCGGGCGTTGGCCCGGACGGTCTTGTTTGTGAGCGAGCGTCGGCCCGGGCGGCCTTGTTTGTGAGCGGGCGTCGGAAGGGGAAGTTAGTGGCCGTTGGATTGGGCTTTTGTCGCGAGCATCTTGTCGAGGGGCTTGGCGTATCGTTCCTGGACGATTTTCAGGTGCAGCCAGCACTCCACGCTTGCCACCGAGTCCATCGCGCGTACCTTGTCCAGGACCTCGTACATTTCGTCCAGGGAGCTGACACCCACGGTCGCCACGAGGTCGTGCCTGCCGAGGCAGCTGGCCATGAACTCCACGCCGGGCGTCGCAGAGAAGAAGTCGATTGCTTCCTCGGTGCCGGCTGCTGTCGAGATTCCGAAGCCAAAGGCCATGGACCGCGAAGAACCGGAGCGGCTCCGGATAGGGCCGATCTGCATGACGCGGGCTTCCAGCAGGCGAAGGACCCGGATCCTGGCGGCGCTGGCCGAAAGGCCGATCCGTTCGCCGAGGGACTCGAAACCGAGGCGACCGTCCACCTGGAGCTCGCTCATGAGGAGCAGGTCCGCCTGGTCGAGTTCAAGCCGGGGGTCCGGGGGCTCCTTGCCGAGGAAGAGGCTGCGGACCACCTCTTTGTACATGAGGACATCGACGGCAGCCACGCCTTCGCAAAGGCGGATGGCCTCGACGTCTTCGTAGAGCCTTTCCACCGTGGGCAGGCGGAGTTCGGCGATGATGCCGTACCTGCCCGTGGTGAGGGAGGCGAACACGGCGCCGTCCAATTGGCTCAACTTCTCCAGAGCCGCGCGTGCGGAACCGTTGAGCCGGATGGAGATGTGCGCGACGGCGGTCAGGCCCAATAAGCGCGGATGGACTGCAGCCACAATCCGCAGTTCTCCGGAGGATGTGAGCTCATTGACCTTGGCCGTCACGGCGGAGCGTGTCACGCCCAGCTGCTTGGATAGCTCGCTGAACGAAGCGCGGCCATCGGCCTGCAGCAGGCGGATCAGCCTGTCGTCCAGATCATGCATGGTCTTCACAATAACCGCCTTGTCCCTAGGCCGCGGTAGTGGGTGCTTAGCGAGGTGCGGCGCCACGGCGAGCCGAGCGCCGCCGTCGTAATCAATACTTTCACGAGCCATGCGATAGGCAAGTGATTTGGATCAAAAAATCGTGAGGAGCGCACAAAAACTGTGTCACATCAGTATTAAACAACTGATTCGCTTGATTTGGCGGGATTTTTCGCTAGCATCGTGATCAACGCCACATCGGCGCACTCCGACTCGCGTTTCCACGCGACCCCAACAGTCATTGGAGATCTGCACATGCTCAAGTTCACGAAGCCCGCCCTGGCGGCCGCTGCGTTGGCCCTGCTGTTGAGCGGCTGCTCCGCCGCAGCTTCCCCCAGTTCCACGGGGCAAGCATCGGCCACCGCGCCGAAGGGACTCACCACGAGCGGCAAGCTCACCCTCTGTATCGACCCCGAATACGCGCCGCTGGAGTACTACGCCAACGGTTCCGGCGGTGACATCGCAGGGTTCGACGCCGATGCCGCCCGGGCTCTCGCCAAGCACTGGGGAGTCGACGCCAAGTTCGAAGTAACCACATTCGACGGCCTCATGCCGGGACTCCAAACCCGCCGCTGCGACGCCATCTTCGGTGGTCTTTACATGAGCAAGGCCCGTCTGGACGTCGCCGACGCTTCGGCCGTGATGAACGCCGGCCCCGCGATCCTCTCGGCACCGGCCAGCACGGGCAATTACAAGACCGCGCTGGACCTGTGCGGCCACTCCGTCGCAGCGCAGAGCGCCTCATCCAACGCCGCGCGCATCACCGCGCTCAAGGACGAGTGCAAGAAGGCCGGTAAGGACGAACCCAAGCTCACCGAATACCCCAAGACGGCTGAAACGGTGCTGGCAGTCCTCAACGGCAAGTCCGAGGCCTTGATCGAGACCAATGTGGCGGCCGCCTACATGGCCAGCCAGAACGAAGGCAAGCTCAGCGTGGCCCCCGGAGTCTTCCCGGCGGACACCACCTTCGGCGTGTTCACCCGCAAGAACGATCCGCTGTCTCCCGCCATCGCGCAAGCGCTGAAGGACCTCCACCAGGACGGCACCTTGGCCAAGATCGCCAAGGACAACAAGCTCGATCCCACGATCGTCGACGTCCCCTAGCCATCCTCCCCGGGGGCCGCAATAGCGCTGCGGCCCCCGCCCCTAACTCGAAAGGAGCTGGTGATGGAATTCGATGTCAACATCTTCGTCCAACAACTCGTGAATCCGAGCTACGTCTCCGGGGCTTTCCTGTCCGTCGCCGTCGCGGTGCTTTCACTCATCCTGGCCACGGCCATCGGCTTTGCCGTTGCCCTGGGACGCACCTCCCGTAGCCGGATCGCCCAGGGCGTCGCCGGAATCTACACCTGGTTCTTCCGGGCCATTCCGGCCCTGTTGGTGCTGCTCATCATCTGGAACGCCTTGCCGCAGCTTTTCCCCGTCCTGCGCCAGGATTGGTTCTCCCCGTTCATTGCCGCGTTCATCGGCCTGGGCATCGTGGAAGCCGCCTTCATGGCGGAAATCATCCGTTCGGCGTTGCTCAGTATCGACGAGGGCCAGGCCCTGGCTGGCAGGGCGCTTGGAATGTCGCCGGTCAAAGTCATGCTCAAGGTTGTCCTGCCGCAGGCCATCCGCACGGCACTGCCTCCCACAGGCAATGAGTTCATCGGCCTCGTGAAGTTCTCCTCGCTGGCCTCCGTGATTTCCCTGCAGGAACTCCTCACCACGGCCCAGGTGGGCGTGAACATCACGTTCCGCTATGCCGAGTACTACGCCGCGGCAATCGTCTACTACCTCATCATCGTCAGCCTTCTGACGCTTCTCCAAAGCTATGTGGAAAAGAAATTCGTCTGGACGTCACGATCCAAAACCAAGAAGCCTTCCATCCTGGAACCAGTCGGCCAAGGAGTGCAGTCATGACCCACAGCGGCCCGGAACCCATGCCGGAAACCTGGTCCGCCAACGACCCCGTGCTCAGCGTGCGGAATCTCCACAAGAGCTACCAGGACCAGCACGTCCTGCGCGGGGTCGAATTCGATATCCATCAGGGACAAGTCAAGGCGGTACTGGGTCCCTCTGGTTCCGGTAAGTCCACGATGTTGCGCCTGATGGCGCTACTCGAGCCAGCCGACGACGGCGAGATCCGGCTCCGCGGGCGGCGCATCGGTGTCCGTGAGAAAGCAAGCGGAACCGTGGCCCTCCCCGAACGCGAACTCGCCAAGGAACGCCGCAACATTGGCATGGTCTTCCAGAAGTTCAACCTGTTCCCGCACCTGACGGCCTGCCGCAACGTGATGCTCGGTCTGACCTCCGTCAAGGGCATCCATCACAAAGAAGCCGAAGAGCAGGCCATGGCCATGCTCCACCGTGTGGGTCTTTCGCACCGCGCCGGGCATTTCCCCTCGGAGCTCTCGGGCGGCCAGCAGCAACGCGTGGCCATCGCCCGCGCCTTGGTGATGAACCCGGACGTACTTCTCTTCGACGAACCGACCTCCGCCCTCGACCCCGAGTTGGTGGGCGAAGTCCTGGACGTCATGGAGAGCCTGGCCAACGACGGCATGACCATGATCGTGGTCACCCATGAAGTCCGTTTCGCCCGTCGGGTGGCTGATGAAGTGACCCTGTTCGACAGCGGGGTGATCGTGGAACAAGCCACACCGGACGAGTTCTTCGACAACCCCCAGCACCAGCGCACGAGGAAGTTCTTGAGCCATGTCCACTAAGCATCGCCCCCTCGCCGTCTACACGGACATGGAAGACCTCGACTACTCCGCCGGCGTCGCCCTGCTCGAGGACAACGGTTACGACGTCCGGTACCTCGGCACCCAGGACCCGGCGGTCATCGCGGAGCAGGCGAAGGACGCCGAAGCCTTGCTAGTGGGTTACGCCTCCGTGACCGCCGAGGTCATGGACGCCGTCCCGGGCTTGAAGATCATTGCCCTGGTCTCGATGGGCTTCGACAACGTTGACCTCGATGCCGCCAAGGAGCGCGGCATTTGGGTCAGCAACCTTCCCGGCGTCGCCACGGAGGAAGTCGCTTCGCACGCGCTGGCGCTTGCCCTCGCAGTCACGCGCGAAATTCCGTTTTTCCAAGGACGTGTGGCCGAGGGGGACTGGAACGGCCGCCCGGACAGCCGGGTGTTCCGGCTCAGTCAGGAGCGGCTGGGGCTGATCGGACTCGGACGGATCGGCAGCCGTCTCGGAGAGCTCGCCTCCGGCGTCTTCGGCGAGGTTATTGGCTACGATCCCTACCTCCCGGACACCCCGGCCACGAGGGAAGCCTTGGCGAAGGCGGGCATCCGCCGGACCGGCCTCGAAGAAGTCCTGGCGGAATCCGCCGTCGTGTCCTTGCACATGCCGCTCTCGGAGGAAACGCACCACATCATCAACGCTGAAAGCCTCTCGACGATGCGGCCAGGAAGCTATCTGGTGAACGTCAGCCGCGGTCAGCTGATCGACAACGATGCCTTGCGCGCCGCCGTCGACTCCAGCCACATTCGTGGAGCGGCGCTGGACGTGCTCGACGTCGAGCCGGCACCTGCCGACCACCCTCTCATGGGGCACCCGCGGATCCTCGTGACGCCCCACGTCGGCTTCCTCTCGGACTACACGCTGGCCGAATACGTCAGGATCCAGGCGCAGAACGTCATTTCCCAAGCCCGCACCGGGGCCCCGGACACCCCGTTGTTCGAGCTGGCACCCGCCCGCTGACTTCCGGCCGTACCGCAAACTTCAACACGCAAAGGTCATTCCCATGTCATTCCTGGCATCCCATGAAACTTCAACCGTAGCGCCAGCCGCAACGCTGTTCTTCGGCGGCCGCATCCGGACCGTCGACGCCCTGAACTCCGTCGCGGAGGCGATGCTGGTCATCGGCAACCGTGTTGCCGCCGTCGGGACGCCACACGAGTGCCGCGATGCGGCGCTTAAGCTCACGACGGCGGTGCCCGACGTCGTCGACCTCCGGGGACGCACGCTGGTACCCGGCTTCGTCGACCCGCACGCGCATCCCCTGATGTACGGACAGCTGCTGTCCTGGGTGGATTGCGGTCCCGAGGCGGCGCCGGACATCCCCGCCATGCTTGAACTGCTGGCCAAGGCGGCGGCCGACAACCCGGGAGACACTCCGATCCGCGGCTACGGCTACGAGCACCGCAACCTTGCCGAGCAGCGCCACCCCACGCGGCAGGAATTCGACACCGTCTCCACCACGCGCGAGGTGTACGTCATGAACGCGAGCGGCCACGGCGGAGTGGTGAACTCGTACGTGCTCGCGAAGGCGGGAGTGGACCGCGAGACTCCCAACCCGCCGGGCGGAACGTTCTTCCGGGACGCCGACGGCGAGCTGACCGGTGAGCTCTCCGACGCCGCCTGCGACATCCTCACGGGAGACGAAGGCGTCAAACTGGGGCACCACGGACCGAACTTCCACCTCGGAGACAGCAAAGAACACCACCGCGCCCAGCTGCTGCACGCCCAGCGCGAGTTCCTCAGCCACGGCGTGACCACCATCGGCGACGCCCAGGTGACCAAGCGCGAATTCGGCGCGTACCTGGACCTCGTGGAGCGGGGTGAACTGGTGACTCGCATCAACGCCTACTTCCTGTCGAGCCTCCTGGACGAGGTCCTGGAACTGGGTCTCGTGGACAAGTTCGGAGATTCCCTCCTTTCCTTCGCCGGAATCAAGCTCTATGCGGATGGCACCCTGGGCGGCTGGACGGCGTACTTCCCGGAGGGCTATCGCGACGATCCCTGCCGCACCGGCTCGCTCTACCACGAGCCGGCCGAGTACCGTGCCCTGGTCGCCAAGGCGCACAACGCCGGGCTGCAGACGGCGACCCATGCCCAATCGCCCACGGCCATTCAGTTGGTGTTGGACGCCGTCAGCGAGGCTCTTTCGGTGTCGCCACGGGCGGATCACCGGCACAGGATCGAGCACTGCGGGCTGCCGACGTTGGAGCAGATCGAGCAAATGGCCGAGCTCGGGATCATGCCCGTCAACCAGCCGCAGCACTACTACAACTGGGGTCCCGGCGTCACGGATGCGATCGGCTCCCCGGGCGAGCGCTTCAACCCCCTCGGCGAATTCGTAGCCGCTGCGGTGCCCGTGACGATGAGCTCGGATGCTCCCGTGGCCGATCCCCGTCCGCTGGAAGCCATTCAGACGTCCGTGACGCGCAGGACCCGCTCCGGCGTCCAGTTGGGCTCGGATGATCTCAAGATCGACGTGGTTGAAGCCCTCCGTGCCCACACCATCAACGGGGCACGGGCCATGGGTCGCGAGCAGGACCTCGGTTCCCTCGAACCGGACAAGCTGGCCGACTTCGTGATCTTGGCCGCGGACCCGCTCGAGGCGCACCAAGGTGACATCAGCGGCATCGAGGTTCTGGAGACCTGGGTCAACGGCGTGCGAGTGTACGCGGGCTGAGTCAGACCCGCTGAGTTGGCCCGCGCCGTCCTGACCTTGTTTGAACCCGGCAGCTCGGGCGACACACCCCTGCTTGGGCGAGTCGGGGCAGTTTGAGAAACAAAGAAGGTCAGGAAGGCAGCGGCAAACACAGTTAGACCACGACGTCGGCACCCAACGTGAGTGCCGACGTCGTGGGTTTTGTCGACTCAGCTCCTCTGGACCGAGTCGGGGTGGGTGAGAGAGACCCATGGGAAGGCCGGGAAATCGAGACGTGGATCTCTCGGTCAAGACGCCAATCTGAGTCCACACCGACTACAGGCAGGGCCCTTGTTGACTTGGCCCGGATCCTTGACTCCGGCGAGGGCGGCCACCAGCCTGGATGTCAGAAAATCGCAAAGTTTCTGAACGACCTCCGAGGTCTTCATGAAGACGGACCTGGCTCGATGCCGCAGCCTTCCTGGGTCAACGGCGTGCGGGTGTACGCGGGCTGAGGGGCGCCGTGCGCCAGATCGCCGGAAAGCTGCCGGTTCGCTGGAGCCTTCCGGCGATCCCGCAGCCCTCCGGCGATTTCGCCCGGTTGGGCGCCGGGCGGACCGGGCTTAGGCCCGGCGTATGGCCTCAGCCAGGCGCTTGACTCCCTCGGTGAGCTGCTCCTCCGGCGCGTACGAGAAGGCGATGCGGAGCTGGTTGCTGCCACCGCCGTCGGCGTAGAAGGCACTGCCGGGCACGAACACCACTCCTGCCTCGATGGCCGCGGCCAGCACGTGCTCGGTGTCGATTCCCTCGGGCAGCGTGACCCAGGTGAAGAAGCCACCTGTGGGCGTGGTCCACCGGGTACCTTCGGGCATGTAGGCGGCCAAGGCGTCCAGGGTAGCCTCGCATCGGGAGGCGTAGACGGCACTGTACGCCGCTATCTGGTCCCGCCAGTCGAAGCTGCTGATGTACTGCTCCACCACCAGTTGGCTCAAGACCGAGGGACAGATGGTGGTGGCCTCGGAGGCGATCTGGAGGCGGCCGCGCACCTCTTGGGGCGCCACCACCCAGCCGACGCGCAGGCCGGGAGCGAAGATCTTGGAGAACGAGCCGAGGTAGAACACGTTGTCCGGATCGAGTGAGTGCATTGCGGGTTTCAGCGTGCCATCGAAGCTCAGCAGGCCATACGGGTTGTCCTCGACGATCAGCACGCCTTCGGCACGGCATATGTCTACCACGCGCCGCCGTCGCTCGAGGGACAGGCTGATGCCGCTGGGGTTGTTGAAGTTGGGGATCGTGTAGAAGAACTTGATGGTCTTGCCAGCCGCTTTGAGCCCGGAAATGACGCCCTGGAGGCGGTCAGGATCGACCCCGTCGCTGTCCATATCCACGTGGGCCACTTCGGCCTGGAAGCCTTCGAACACGCCGAGCGCGCCCACGTACGTGGGTCCTTCCGCGATCACCACGTCCCCCGGATCACAGAAAAGCTTGGTCACGAGTTCCAGCGCCATCTGCGAGCCGGCCGTGATCTGTACGTTTTCCGGCGACGTCTTGATGCCCTCGAGCTCCATGACCTGGCAGATCAGGGCCTGCAGTTCCTCTGTTCCCGCACCCGAGCCGTACTGGAGGGCCTCCAGCCCCCGGCGCGCGACGACGTCCCTGGCCATCGCGGCAATGCGGTCCATCGGCAGGACGGGCAGGTAGGGGTTGCCGCCGGCGAGGGAGATCATGCCCGGCTGCATGGAAACATCGAAGACTGCGCGGACGGGGGAGGGCTGGAAGCCCGCCGCACGCTTGGCCATCCGGCCGGTGTGGGACAGCTCTGTTGTGGTGGTCATGGTGGTCCTTCGGTGTTGGTGGGCGGCCGCTTCGATGCGGCCCCGGGCGCGTCTTAGGGCACGTCCACGAGCCTGGAGCGCTTTTTATGGATGAATTCGTCGGCGTCGATGCCGAACTCCCGGGCGGCAAATCGGTGCAGGGTCTCGATCATCTCCGCAGGTGAGAAGCTGTGGACCCCGTTCAAGGACTGGATCGCGAGGCCATCGATCGTAGCCAGAAGCAACGTAGCCACTTCGTCGATATCGATGGCCGGCTGGAGCAGTTTCTCGTCCACGGCTTCTTCGAGCGCCCGGACGAACAGCCCGCGCCATGACGTCCAGACTGCTGCGACGCTTTCCCGGATCTCGGAGTTCTTGTGGGCGGCGGCGTAGATCTGCAGCCAGAATCCCCACGCTTCTTCGAACGGGGTGTCGCTTTGGATGGAGAACGTCAGCAGATCGTGCAGGCGTTCCACCGCGTTGTTGCCGTGATCGTAGATGCGCTGCCATTCGGCGAGGGATTCGTCGATGCGGTACTCCACCGCTGCGCCAATGAGCCGTTCCCGGTGCCGGAAATAGTGCTGGATCATGCCGATGCTGAAACCTGAAGCCTCGGACAGTTCGGCGAAGGAGCAGCCTTCTACGCCTTCGCGGGAGATTACCTGCGAGGCATGGTGCAGGATGTTCTGCCGGCGTTCTGCCATGGCTTCTGCCGTGACGCTTCGCGTGCGGCGGCCCGGGTTTGTCTCGCTCATGCCGTTGCTCCTTCGTTTGTCTGGTCGCGCTGGTCCAGGTGGGGCGCCTTGTGAGTGCCCGTAGTCATCTCTCCACGATGTTGCCATGGTCCCTTGACACGCGTTGTTACTCATCTCACAATAAGTTGAACATATTGTTATTTCAACCCGATTCGAACCGGAGATCCACAAATGATGCGAAAAGGCATGAAAAGCCCGCTCGTGGCAGCGGCAATCAGTTTCCTGGCGTTGACGACGGCTTGCTCAAACACAGAAGGTGTGGCCGCTACCGCATCCGGCAACGCATCGGCCAGCGGCCAAAGTGGTCAAAGCGGCCAGGAACTCGCGCAGGCCGTGCAAGCCGATTCCAAGGTTCAGGCGCTGCTTCCGGCCGCCATCAAGAGCAAAGGCTCGCTGACCCTCGTCACGGACCCCACCTACGCCCCCATCGACTTCACCGATGACCAGGGCAAGATCGTCGGCCTCGAACCGGACATGGCGTTGGCCGTGGCGAAGAAGATGGGCGTCACCATCAAGATAGAAAAGGCCGACTTCAACGGCATCTTGGCCGGCATCGAGGCCCGCCGCTACGACGCTTCCTGGGCCGCTTTCTCCATCACGGACGAGCGCAAGGACAAAGTCAACATGGTCAGCTACATGCGCGGAGGGGCATCCGTCATGGTCAAAAAGGGCAATCCGCTGGGCATCAACTCGGAACTGGACCTCTGCGGGAAGACCGTCGCTGCCCAGACCGGGACAACCCAGGCGCTGAGCGTGCTTCCGTCCTTCGACAAGAAGTGTGCCGACGCCGGCAAGGACAGGCCTGTTTCGCTCCTGCTGCCCCAGCAGGATAACGTCAACCAGGCTGTAGCCTCGGGCCGCGCCCAGGCACTCGTGGCCGACAACGCGCTCACCGGATACTACGCCCAGCTGCAGCCGGACGCCTTCACCTCCGTAGACTCCATCCTCGTCGAGCCGTCCTTGTCCGGCGTCGTGAGCCCGAAGGACGACGGCGGCCTGTCCAAGGCATTCCAGGCGGCGGTCCAGTCGCTCATGGACGATGGCACCTACGCCAAGATCATGGAAGCCTGGAACCTCAAGTCCGGCATCATCACCAAGTCTGAGGTCAACCCGACGGTGGGGTCATGACCGTGTCCGAGCTGCCAATCACCGCCGAGGCACGGCATGACTTCGCGGATTTGGCGTCGCGGCCCGTGCTCAAGCGCAAACGGCCCGGACAACTGATCGCGATGGTGTTGGTGGGTCTGTTCGCGCTGATGGGCGCCTACGTCATCGTCACCAACCCCGGCTTCGGCTGGCCCACCGTGGCCAAGTACCTGTTCGACATCCGCATCCTCAACGGCCTCCTGACCACGATCGAACTCACGACCATTGCCATGGTCCTGGGACTCGTGATCGGCCTGGTGATCGCGGTCATGAGGATGTCTGACAACGCGCTCCTGCGCGGCGTGGCCGGCGCCTACATCTGGTTCTTCCGGGGCACGCCGCTCATGGTGCAGATGCTTTTCTGGGGCTTCGCTGCTGTTCTCTTCCCCACCATCGGCATCGGCATCCCCGGCGGTCCCATGTTGGTGGAATGGAACACCAACGACGTCCTCCCGCTGTTCGTGGCAGGCATCCTGGGCCTGGGCTTGAACGAAGGCGCCTACATGGCCGAAATCGTGCGTGCCGGCCTGATGGGTGTTCCTGCGGGACAGTCCGAGGCCTCCCACGCCATGGGTTTCAGCCGGATGGAAACCCTGCGCCACGTGGTCATCCCCCAGGCCATGAAGATCATCCTTCCGCCGGTAGGCAACGAGACCATCTCCATGCTCAAGACCACCTCCCTGGTGATCGTGATTGGCGTCGGCGACTTGTTGTACAACGCCCAGCAGATCTACGCCCGCAACCTCCAGCAGATCCCGCTCCTGATCGTGGCGAGCCTCTGGTACATCCTGCTCACCACCATCCTCTCGCTCGTCCAGGCCCGCGTTGAGAAGCGGTACTCCCGCGGCAACACCATCCAGGCACGAAAGGCGTAGCGGCAATGTCTGAAGTCCAGTTTTTCAACGTGCACAAGGATTTCTCCGGCATGGAGGTCCTCAAAGGCATCAACTTCACGGTCGAATCCGGCCAAGTGGCGTGCCTGATCGGCCCCTCCGGATCGGGCAAGTCCACGCTGCTCCGCTGCGTCAACCACCTCGAAACCACCAGCTCCGGAACCATCCTGGTGGGCGGCCGCATGATCGGCTACGAGGTCCACGGCGACAGGCTCATCCAGGCACACCAGAAGGACATCAACAAGCGCCGGTCCAGGATCGGCATGGTGTTCCAGTCCTTCAACCTCTTCGGCCACATGACAGCCCTCGAAAACGTCATGATGGGCCCGGTCAAACTCCTCAAGGTTCCCAAGGCCCGAGCCGAGGCCGAAGCCCGCGAGCTCCTGGCCAAGGTGGGCCTCGCCGACCGCACGGGACACTATCCGGCCCAACTCTCCGGCGGCCAGCAGCAGCGCGTCGCCATTGCCCGGGCGTTGTCCATGAAGCCCGACCTCATGCTCTTCGACGAGCCAACCTCTGCACTCGATCCTGAACTCGTGGGCGAAGTCCTCGACGTCATGAAAGCCTTGGCGCGCGACGGCATGACCATGATCGTCGTGACCCACGAGATGGGCTTTGCCCGCGAAGTGGCCGACGTCGTCGCGTTCATGGACGGCGGCGTCATTGTCGAAGCCGGCGATCCCAACGAAATCATCTCCCGCCCACAGCACGAGCGAACAAAGGCGTTCCTCTCCAAAGTTCTCTAGGCCTCAATTCACGTTCAAAGGACTCCAACCTTGACCAGTTCCATCCCCACCAACAACGTCGGCCTCGCCGTCATGACCACGCTGCGGAACTACGGGATCGACGCGATCTTCGGGATCCCCGGCACCCACAACCTCGAGTTCTACCGTCACCTGGAGCCGCTCGGCATTCGCCCGGTGACCACCCGTCATGAACAAGGAGCCGGGTACGGCTCCGACGGTTGGAGCCAGCTCAAGGGGCTTCCCGGCGTCGTGATCACCACCTCCGGACCCGGCCTGCTGAACGCGATGTCCGCCGCGGCTACTTCCTACTGCGAGTCCCGGCCGATGATCATCCTGTCCCCGGGCGCGCCGCGCGGCAGCGAGTTCTCGGACATCGGGCTGCTGCACGAAACGAAGGACCCCACCGGTGCGGTCCGGGCCCTGATCGGGCGCAGCACGCGGGTAGCCAGCGGCAGCGAGGCCGTGGAGCTGATTCACGAAGCCTTCGCCTTCTTCGCGCACGGGCGGCCGCGACCGGTCCACATCGAGATCCCGCTGGACGTGCTCGAGGGCGCGTCCGACGTCGACCCTTCCGCCCTGGAGGCCCGCCCCTTGGGTGCGCCGAAAGCAGCAGCCGACGACGCCGTCGCCACCGCCGCGGAGATCCTCCGCCGCGCGTCCAACCCGGTGATCCTGGCCGGGGGCGGATCGCTCGGAACCGGCGGCGCGCTGCTTGAACTTGCAGAACTCCTGCAAGCCCCCGTGGTGACCACCATCAATGGGAAGGGCGCTATTCCGGAAGCCCATGCGTTATCGCTTGGTTCGGAAATCCGGCTCGCAGCGGCCCAGGATCTGTGCAACGCTTCCGACGCGCTGCTGGTGATCGGCTCCAAGGTGGGCGAGTCAGAGCTGTGGGGCGGCAAGATCGTGCCGCAGGGGAGTTGCATCCGCATCGATATCGACCCCGCCCAGCTGCAGTGCAACGTTGCGCCGGATGTCGAGCTCCTCGGCAACGCGTCCGCCGTCGTGCCCCAACTACTCGCAGCGCTCGCCGGGCACGCGTCGGTCGTGGCGCCCGAGCTGACTCCGCTGCGCGGCGAACTGCGGACAGAAGCCCGCTCCATGGCGCCCGTGCTGGCCCAAATCAACGAGATCCTCGCAGCCACGCTGCCGGCCGACACCGTTATTGCGGGGGATTCCTCGCAGATCACCTATTTCGGAACCACGTCCTTCTTCCCCATGCAGAAGCCGCATCAGCTCTTGTACACCCCCGCCTACGCCACTCTGGGTTATGGACTGCCGGCCGCGATTGGCGCGAAGGTGGCCGACCCCGATCGTCCGGTGGTGGGGCTGATCGGCGACGGCGCGCTCATGTTCGCCGTCCAGGAATTCATCACAGCCGTGGAGCAGGGCGTGGACCTGCCCATCATCTGCGTCAACAACGGGGGCTACGGGGAAATCCGGCAAAACATGGAGGACCGGGGTCTTGCCCCCGTTGGTGTGAACTTGACGCAGCCCGACTGGGTGCGGCTGGCCGAAGGCTTCGGTCTGACGGCGTTCAACGTTGAATCCCTCGACGAGCTCGCCGGGGTGGTCACCAAAGCGCTCGCCGTCAAAGGACCAAGCCTCATCCACGTGAGCACCGAGTAGCCCGCCCCGACGCCCCGCCCTCCCCGCCGCCCGCGCACGCTCGCTCACTTATGGCGGCTTTTGGGCGCACGCTCGCTCGCTTTCTTTAAGCAAGTGATGGAGCGTTCGGTGGAAAGGCCCTATACGTGAGCGAGGGTCATCGGGGCGAGCGCGGGGTGGCGGAACGGTTTTTGGATCTGCATGACTTGAGGAAGGAACACGATGAGCGGGACCACCAAGAACGCCGAGTTGAAGGCCACGGCATGGGAGTGGGTGGAGCGGCAGAAAGAGCAGCTTTCGGCCTGGCACACGAATATTTGGGAGCTGGCCGAGCCAGCATGGCGCGAATACGAGTCCTGCGCCTGGTACGTCAAGACGTTGCGCGAACATGGCTTCACCGTGGAGGAAGGCAGTGGGGGCATGCCCACCGCGTTCGCCGCCGAATGGACAAGTCCCGCCGGTCGCGGCGCGCGAATCCTTGGCTATGCCGAATACGACGCCATCCCGGGCAATTGCCAGGCGGCGTCCACCAAGCGGGAGCCCCGTGCCGGGATGTCACGCTTCGCTCCGGGCCACACCGATCCGCATTCGGCCCTTGGCATCTCGACGCTCGCGGCCTTCCTCGCTGCAAAAGACACGATGCAACGGCACAACATCCCGGGCACCTTGGTCTACACGGGCGAGCCGGCCGAGAAGGTCCAGGGATCCAAGCTGGTCCACGGACTGCGCGGCTATTACGACAACCTGGATGCCATCATCTCGTACCACCCGTTCTATATGATGCCGCTGTGTAACACCGTCCGTTGGGACACCCACTGCGGGTCCTACTACAGCAAGATCTACACCTTCACTTGCGACAGTCCGGAGGGCTGGAACAACACCTACGGCGACAGTCCCATCCCGTCGTCGCACTCTGCCGCCCGGGCGCCTGGAGCGGACGCCGCACTGTTCACGATGTTCTCGCTGACCAAGACCACACAGGATTCGATGCTGCCGCAGGCGGGCGGTTGGTCGCTGTCGGAAGCGATCCTCACCGCCGGGCAGGCGACGGCGGACAACCAGCCGGCGGGGCTGGCCCAGATCCAGTACTCCTGGCGCTGCCCGAGCCTCGCCGAGGCCGACTCCGTCCTGGCGGTGCTGGATCGCAACGCGGAACTCGCCGCGGCTGCATCGCACTGCGGCGTTAGTTCCCGCTGGGTGGCGCGCAACCGTCCGGGCATCGCCAACCACACTGTCGCGCAGGTGGCCTGGGAGAACATCGCCGCTGTTGGAGCACCGATTTTGGATGAGCGGGCCCGGGAGATCGCACGCGAAATCCAAGCCTCGTGCGGAGTGGAACCCATGGAAAATCCGTTCCATCCGGCAACGGCCGAGCTCATCACCCCGCAGGACGCCGAAGCAGAGCTGCGCCGGCACATCCCGGCAACCCAGCAGAACTGGACCAGCGATGACTATGTGGAAATGACCTGGTACGCGCCCACTATCCGCTTCTACACGGCGCGGCCCACGTTGGCGCCGGATGAGAAGGGCACTGCATACCCGGGCTGGGCTATGACCGCGATGGGTGGAATACCGGAGACGATCGACCCCACCATCACGGCGACAGGCAAGATGATCGCCGGCATGGTGCTCGATCTGTTGACTTCTCCGGACGTGCTGGCGGAGGCAAAAACAGAGTTCGACGCCGAGAAGCGCCGCCGCGGTGCCGTGGCACCCCTGCTTCCTGCCGATTTCAGCGCGCCGACGGATTTCCGATGGCCCGAATACATCGGGGAAGGCAAAGCGCGCACGTGGTGGATCCCCGTGTCCGAAGAGTCATGGAACACCGCCGGCGGCAACTAACCCCTAACCCGGACGCCCGCTCACCTATAGGGGTCAAATTCCAAACGCTCTCTCACTTGTGGCCGGAAATAGGGAATCCTCCTGCAGATCATCATCTGCAGGAGGATTCCGCTATTCGGCCTTGTTTGTGAGCGGGCGTCGGGCCGGACGGCCTTGTTTGTGAGCGGGCGTTACAGGCCGAGTTCGGCCTTGAGGGCTGCTACGTGGCCCTGGGCCTTGACCTGGTACTGGGTCAGCTTGACCTTGCCTTCGCCGTCGAGCACGACGGTGGAGCGGACCAACCCGTCCACCACTTCGCCGTTCACGAGCTTCTCGCCCCAGGCGCCGTAGGCGAGGGCGACGGCGTGGTCTTCGTCGGAGAGGAGCGGGAAGGTCAGGGAGAAGTCGCCGGCAAAGCGTGCGATCTTTTCCGGGGCGTCGGGAGAGATGCCCAGAACTTCGTAGCCGGAGGACTGCAGGCTGGAGAGGCTGTCGCGGAAGTCGCATGCCTCCGTGGTGCAGCCGGGGGTGGCGGCTTCCGGGTAGAAGTACACGATGACGTTGCGTCCGCGGTAATCGGACAGGGAGACCTTCTGGCCTTCGGAGTTAAGCAGCGCGAAATCGGGGGCCTGGGTTCCGGCGAGGAGTTTTTGGGTCATGTTGCGATCCTTGACTTGTCGGGCAACCGCCGTGGCCGGCGATCAATCTATAGGTGTAACGGGCTGCCTAGATGCAGTATTCCGCTGGTCCGCGGACTGTGGAGCCTGGTCCGGGCACGAACTGGTAGCCGCCTCCACGCACTGTGGCGATGACATGACGGGCTGAACCCAGCTTGCGCCGGACGCGTCCAACATACACGTCGATGGACCGAAATGCCGCGCCGGGACAGTCAAGTGACTCCAAAAAGCGTTGCAATTCTTCACGTGGGATGGGCCGGGACAGGTTTTCCACGAGGTAGCGGAGGAGGCTGTGTTCCATCGCAGTGAAGCTGACAGGGACACCGTCGAGAAGGACGGTGTTCGCGGCCAGGTCCACTGCCACGCTGCTGCGTCGGCCGGCCAGGGAGACGGGCGGGTTGGCAGCGGCGTCGGCCGCTTCCGACGCCGCAGCGGCGTCGAACGCTTCCGGACCGGAAGCCTCCGGACCGGAAGAATCACCGGACGTTGCAGCTCCGGCGGCGGGCCAAAGGAGGACTTCCGCCCCCGGAGCAAGTTTGCGGGTCCGGGCCAGGACCGCTTCAGCGGCCCGGGCCCAAACCTCGGGATCGATCTCGCGGCCTTCGCCGGGCTGCACCCACACGGCCAGGCCGCGCGGGAGCATCCCAGGGCGAACCAGCCCGGGCCGAAGCGCGGAGGGCCGGGCGGCTGGCTGGTGCCGCGAGGCGTTGAGCCGTGCGGGCAGTTGCCCGTACGGGGCATGGACGTTGACGGCCATGGCTGTGGCCCTACACGCCGCCGCGGCGGATCAGCTTGCCGCTGGGCGTCCGGCCGTCGATCTCGCTGCCGCGCAGGTACGTTTTGCGTACGACGCCGGAGAGCGCCTTGCCGTCGTACGGCGTGATCGGGTTCTTGTGCTTGAGCTTCTTGACGTCGACGACGAACGCGTCGTCCGGCGCGAAGATGGAGAAATCAGCGTCGTAGCCGAGCGCCAGCTGGCCCTTGTTGTGCAGGCGGGCCAAGGCGGCGGGCTTCTCGGACATCCAGGACACCACTTGCTCCAGGGAGATGCCGCGGTGCCGTGCTTCGGTCCAGATCAGCGAGAGCCCCAGCTGCAGCGAGGAGACGCCGCCCCAGGCCACGGCGAAGTCGCCGTTTTCCAGGTCCTTGAGGTCAAGTGTCGAGGGGGAGTGGTCCGAGACGATGCAGTCGATGGTGCCGTCCTGCAGGCCCTGCCAGAGGAGCTCGCGGTTGGAGGCCTCGCGGATGGGCGGGCAGCACTTGTACGCGGTGGCGCCGTCGGGGATTTCCTCGGCCATGAGCGTCAGGTAGTGCGGGCAGGTCTCCACGGTGAGGTGGACGCCGTCGCGCTTTGCCGAAGCGATCATCGGGAGAGCGTCCGACGACGAGAGGTGCAGGATGTGCGCGCGGGCGCCGGTCCAGCGGGCGCGTTCAATGACCTCGGCGATGGCCTTGTTCTCGGCGCCGCGGGGGCGGGAGGCAAGGAAAGTGGAGTAATGTGCGCCGCCGGGGTGGGGTGCGTGGTCGATCGCGTGGGAGTCCTCGGCATGGACGATCATGAGGGAGTCGAAGGACTTGAGCTCGGCCATGTCCTCTTCCATCTCGTCCGCGTCCAGGTGGGGGAATTCGTCCACGCCGGAGTGGAGCAGGAAGCATTTGAAGCCGAAGACGCCCTCGTCGTGCAGCGGGCGGAGGTCCTTCTTGTTGCCCGGGATGGCGCCGCCCCAGAATCCGACGTCCACGAACGCCTGGTCCTCGGCGACTTCGCGCTTGAGCTTGAGGCCTTCCACGTTGGTGGTGGGCGGGATGGAGTTCAGCGGCATGTCGATGATGGTGGTGACGCCGCCGGCTGCCGCAGCGCGGGTGGCGGACGCGAAACCTTCCCATTCGGTGCGACCGGGCTCGTTGACGTGCACGTGGGTGTCAACGAGACCGGGGATGAGGGTTTCGTCGTCGGCGAGTTCGATGACTTCGGCGCCGCTGAGGCCGTTCCCCAAGGGTTCGATCGCGACGATCACGCCGTTGCGGACGCCGACTTCGCGGGCGGTGATGCCGGCGGTGGTGAGGATGCGCTGGCCGCGAATGACCAGGTCAAACGGGCCGTGTGCTGTGGTGGTTTCTTCAGACATGGAGTTGCTCCTTGGTCTCGGTTCGCGCTGCGTCATGGGTAGGTGACGTTTTTTCAGAAAGGCGCACGCCGATGTGCTTACCCAATTCTTCAATCAGCGGCCCTGCTTCAGCTATACATTTCTCTACATTGGATTCGAGTTCGGTCAATGCGTGGACCGACTCGAAACCGGACTCCGAAAGTTGTTCCGGGCTCAGCGTACTGCGGCCGCACACGGCAATCACGGGGATCCCTGAACGCGCTGCCGCCCGCGCCACGCCCATGGGCGTTTTGCCGAGCAGGCTTTGTTCGTCGAGGCTGCCTTCGCCGGTGATCACCAGATCAGCGCCAGCCAGTCGCTGCTCGAGTTCAGTGAATTCGAGTACGACGTCGATGCCCGGCCTCCGTGCCGCGCCCAGCGCCGCGATGGCGATGTAGCCGACGCCGCCCGCCGCGCCTGCGCCCGGTGCCTGTGCAGCGTCCTGGGCTTCGGAGCCGATTTCGCTGGCGAGGACCTGGACGAAGTGGGCCAAGGCGGCGTCGAGCGAGGCGACGTCGTCCGGCGTCGCGCCCTTCTGCGGTCCGAAGATCGCGGCGGCGCCGGTGCGGCCCAAAAGGGGATTGTCGACGTCGGACGCCAAGACGAACTCGGTGACCTCCAAGCGGACGTCGAGATTCGAGAAGTCGATCCGGTCCAGGCGGGTGAGTGCTGCGCCGCCGCCAGGGAGTTCGTTGCCGTCGGCGTCGAGGAGGACCGCACCGAGGCCCTGCAGGACGCCGGCGCCGCCGTCGGTATTGGCGCTGCCGCCGACGCCGAGGATGATGTGCCGGCAGCCGAGGTCCAGGGCGGCGCGGATGAGTTCGCCGGTGCCGAGGCTCGTGGCACCCTTGGCCGTTTCGGTGTTCGGGGCGCTGCCGTCGCCGAAGCCCGGCAGTACGGCGAGTCCGGAGGCCGCCGCCATTTCGATGACGGCTTCCTCGCCGCGGACGGCGAATTCGGCCTTGATCGGATGGCCCATGGGTCCGGTGACCGTCGTGCTGCGGCGGGTGAAGCCGGAGCCGACGGCGGCGTCGAGGGTTCCTTCGCCGCCGTCGGCCACTGGAATGAGCGTGGTTTCAAAGCCCTCGCCCGGGCGGCTGGCGGCAAAACCTGCCCGCAGTCCGGCGCTCAAGCGGCTGGCGACCTCGGGAGCTGACAGCGATCCCTTGAACTTGTCCGGGGCTATGACCACACGCATTCCGTACCTCCTTCAGTACTTACTAGTCCAGCAGGGCGATGATCGCAGTGGGTGCGTCCTCGCCGCGCTCGGCCAGCTCTTCGAACTCGTTCACGCCGTTGATTTCAACACCCATGGAGATGTTGGTGATCTTTTCCAGGATCACTTCGACCACCACGGGAACCTTGAACTCGTCCATGAGTGCCTTGGCCTTGTCGAACGCGGCAGGCAGGTCGGACGGGTTCTCCACGCGGATGGCCTTGCAGCCGAGGCCCTCGGTGACCTTGACGTGGTCCACGCCGTAGCCATTGGTTTCCGGGGAGTTGATGTTCTCGAACGCCAGGGACACGTTCTGTTCCATGTTGAAGCCGCGCTGCGACTGGCGGATCAGGCCCAGGTACGAGTTGTTCACCACCACGTGGATGTACGGCAGGTTGAACTGTGCGCCCACGGCCAGTTCTTCGATCATGAACTGGAAGTCGTAGTCACCGGACAGGGCAACAACGGTCTCGTCCGGCTTGCCGCGGACAACGCCCAGGGCGGCCGGGCATGTCCAGCCCAAGGGGCCGGCCTGGCCGGCGTTGATCCACTTGCGCGGGCCGAAGACGTGCAGGAGCTGCGCGCCGGCGATCTGCGAGAGGCCGATGGTGGATACGTAGGTGGTGTCCTTGCCGAACGCCTTGTTCATCTCTTCGTACACGCGCTGCGGCTTGATCGGCACGTTCTCGAAGTGGGTCTTGCGCTGCAGGGAACCCTTGCGTGCGGTGCACTCGGCAACCCACGCGGAGTAGTCCGGCAGGGACTTGGCTGCCTGGCGCTCGCGTGCCAGCTCGATCAGCCCGTCCAGCGCCGCACCGGCGTCGGACGCGATGCCGAAGTCCGGCGAGAACACGCGACCGATCTGGGTGGGCTCGATGTCGATGTGCACGAACTTGCGGCCGGCCGTGTAGGTGTCCAGGCCGCCCGTGTGACGGTTGGCCCAGCGGTTGCCGATGCCGATCACGAAGTCAGAGGCCAGCATGGTCTCGTTGCCGTAGCGGTGCGAGGTCTGCAGTCCCACCATGCCGGCCATCAGCTCGTGGTCGTCCGGGATGGTGCCCCAGCCCATGAG
This sequence comes from Arthrobacter sp. efr-133-TYG-118, assembly GCF_030209755.1. Classification (GTDB taxonomy): domain Bacteria; phylum Actinomycetota; class Actinomycetes; order Actinomycetales; family Micrococcaceae; genus Arthrobacter. The sequence goes on from NZ_JARVRH010000015.1 coordinate 88,376, forward strand.
GGTGGGGATGACCGGAACGTTCAAGAGTTCGGCCAGCTCAACCAACTGCGCGGAGGCACCGGCGTTGATGATGCCGCCACCGGCGACGATCAGCGGGCGCTCGGCTGCGGTGAGCATGTCCAGTGCCTTTGCCAACTGATTGCGGCTGGCCTTCGGCTTCTCGACGGCAATGGGCTCGTACGCGTCGATGTCGAACTCGATCTCGGCCATCTGCACGTCGAACGGCAGGTCCAGCAGGACCGGGCCCGGACGTCCGGAACGCATCAGCTGGAAGGCCTTCTGGAAGGCGCCCGGAACCTGGCCCGGTTCCAGGATGGTCATGGCCATCTTGGTGACCGGCTTGGCGATGGACTCGATGTCCACGGCCTGGAAGTCTTCCTTGTGCAGCTTGGCAACGGGCGCTTGGCCGGTGATGCAGAGCATGGGGATGGAATCTGCCCAGGCTGCGTACAGGCCGGTGATCATGTCCGTTCCTGCCGGGCCCGAGGTGCCGATGCAGATACCGATGTTTCCGTCCGCTGCACGGGAGTAGCCGTCAGCCATGTGGCTGGCGCCTTCAACGTGGCGGGCCAGCGTGTGGCGGATGCCGCCGTGTGCCCGCATCGCGGAATAGAAGGGGTTGATTGCCGCGCCTGGCAGGCCGAACGCCTCGATGGCGCCTTCCTTTGCCAAAATGGCGACGGCTGCGTCTACAGTGCGCATCTTCGTCATGGTGTGCTCCTTGAAAAGTCTGTTTTGCCCGCTACGGGCGGTTTTTGGGTGTGTCTGGGGGAGCCGGCGTCGGAAGTGCCCGACGCCGGCTGTTGGTTTTTGCTTGTTTCCGCCTTTTGGGGCGGGCGGCTTAGCTGTTTACTTGCGGCCGGAGAGCTGGAGGACCTGCTTGAAGAGGCCGGAGTGGTCGAGTCCGCCGTCGCCCTGGTTGACAGTGGCGGCGACGAGCTGTGCGACGACGGCGCCGAGCGGGATTGCGACGTTGGCTTCGCGGGCTGCGGAGGTGACGATGCCGAGGTCCTTGTGGTGGAGGGCCAGGCGGAAACCGGGGTCGAAGTTGCGGTCGAGCATCTTCTGGCCCTTCTGGTCGAGGACCTTGGAGCCGGCCAAACCGCCGCCGAGGACCTTGAGGGCTGCGTCCGTGTCCACGCCGTAGGCCTCAAGGAAGGCGATGGCCTCGCCGAGGACCTCGATGTTCACGGCCACGATCAGCTGGTTCGCTGCCTTGACGGTCTGGCCGGAGCCGGAGGGGCCGACGTGGATGATTGTCTTGCCGACGGCGTTGAGGACATCCTGTGCTGCTTCGAAGTCGGCCGCGTCGCCGCCAACCATGATGGACAGGACGGCGTCGATGGCGCCCTGCTCGCCACCGGAGACCGGGGCGTCGAGCGGGCGGATGCCGGCTGCGACGGCGTCTGCGGAGAGGCGGGCCGCGACGTCCGGGCGGATGCTGCTCGCGTCGATCCAGAGGGTGCCCTTCTTCGCGTTGGCGAAGACACCGTCCGGGCCGCTGACGACACCTTCGACGTCGGGGGAGTCCGGCACCATGGTGATGACGACGTCGGCGTTCTTGACGGCATCGGCGATGCTTGTGGCACCCTTGCCGCCTTCGGAGACGAGCTTGTCGATCTTGTCCTGGCTGCGGTTGAAACCGGTGACGGTGTGGCCGGCCTTGACCAGGTTGATGGCCATGGGAAGGCCCATGATTCCGAGTCCGATAACTGCAACGTTGCTCATGATTTTCCTTACTGAAGTCTTTTTAGCTCAGGTGTGCTGGACCCAACTAGCTCGCAGTTGTTGTCGTTTTGAGGGCTCTAAACGACAACAACTGCTACTCAGTTGGGCGGGTTCGCTAGTGGGAGGTGGCGCGCTGGCGGATGGCCCAGCTGAAGGCCGTTTCCTGCGGTTCCTTGTATTCGAGGCCGATGTAGCCTTCGTAGCCGAGTTCGCGGCTGCGGGCGATCCATTCGCCGAGGGGAAGCTCGCCGGTTCCGGGAGCCCCGCGGCCGGGGTTGTCGGCGATCTGGATGTGGCCGAAGTCCTTGGCGTGGTTCTCGATGACGGCTGCGACGTCGTCCCCGTTGACTGCCAGGTGGTAGAAATCGGCGAGGAGCTTAACGTTCGTGGCGCCGGATTCTTCCTTGACGCGGGCGATCACCTTGAGGGCGTCGGCGGCCTTGAGGAGCGGGTACTTGGGCGCGCCGCTGACGGGCTCGAGGAGGACGGTGCCGCCGATACGTGCGACGCCGTCTGCTGCGCTGGCCAGGTTTTCGGCGCCGATGGCGTCCTGCTTCTGGGCCGATTCGCCGTCTACGCGGTTGCCGTAGAGGGCGTTGAAGGCCTTGCAGCCGAGACGCTCGCCGATGCCTGCGACAACGTCGATGTTGTCCAGGAATTCGGAGGAGCGGGCGGGCCAGGAAACCAGGCCGCGGTCGCCGCCCGGCATGTTGCCGGCGTTGAAGTTCAAGCCGGTGAGCTGAACGCCAGCGTCTTTGATGGCGTTCTCGAACTCGGCTACCTGGGCGTCCGACGGGACGGAGGTCTCAAAGGGCCACCAGAATTCGACGGCGTCAAAGCCCGCAGCCTTCGCGGCCGCTGGGCGCTCGAGCAGGGGCAGCTCCGTCAGGAGGATGGAGCAGTTCACTGTGTACGTCATCGTAGGTGTCCTTCCGGGGGAGGGCTTGGGATCTATCTTCCGCTTGGCTTGTTCTCTAGGGCTAGTTCGCCCTAGTAAGTTTCCGCTTTGTGGAATTTAGATTCTGCTTTATGAAAAGTTTAGGGAAGGGGGGGGTCGGAGTCAAGGGGTGTTCCGTGGGGAGGGGGTTTGGGATACCAAGTGGCGCTGTTGGGTGCGCTGGGAGGGGGAGGCTGGCTACGACCCTTGGATTCATGGCGCTGGATGACAACGGAGAGGCTACGCGGGGCGAGGGTGCGGAGGACGTGAGGTCGAATCTACGTTGGCCTGAGCATAAGGAATAGTCGGGTTTCCATCTACGTGTTGCCACGCTTCCGTCTACGTGTTGCCACGTTTGACCACTTAGATTCGACGACGGCACCACTTAATTCGTCGTTTTCAACACTGAGTCGCCATTTTCGCCCTTAGCCTTCCTCTACGGGTTCCGATTTCAAACCGGAACCACAGATGGATTGGGGGATTCATGGAAAATCGCGTCTTGATTGCTCGGGAAGTCCTAGTGGCAGCGTCAGCCACGGAGCCCTTGTTGCTTCCTGGGCCCGAAAAAGATGCCTTTGAAGCCTACAAACAAGGCGAACGCGCATGCGAACCCTAGTTATCCCTGTCGCCCAAGGGGCCGTAGCTGACTTCTCTGCGACGGCCGCTCGGGCCCCCATCCCCCGAGAAAGGTTCCGATAGTGATCCTTTCATCAACTATCCGCAGGACGGCCACAGCCTTCGTGCTCGCGTGTGTCGCTGGCAGCACTATTGTCGGGCTCCTTCACCAACCGAAGACGCCACCGCTTGCCTGGACCTCCTTGGCTCTTGGCGCGGTTGCCCTGGTCCTAGTGCTCACAACAAAGCGAAGTCCGAAGCGCGATGCTGGTCTGTTCGCGATCGGCGGGATGGGTAGTGGCGTTTTCATGGCAGCGTCGACCGTTAGCTTCCCCGGGTCGCTTCCGATATGGCTTTGGACGATCGGCGCGATCTGTCTTGGAACCATGACTCTTGTCGTCGATCCGGAGGCGACCCAAAACAAATCCGTCAGTCGTCTCTAGGCATCGGCGATGGGAAGGCTGTTCGTTCTCGGGCTGGCGCTGGTCCTGTTCGTGGAATGTCTTAGCTGGGGCCGAGAGCGGGCTCCTCCGTACTTGTAGTAAAGGACTCGCGAGCCGCGCTCCCGGACTAATTCCGTGCGATCGGCTCAGGGTGGAGAACATGTTCGATATTCATGTCTGACCAGAAAAGCGGTTGGAATTCCAAGGCCGACCGGTAATTGAGAATGGGGAATCGAATGAAAATGGTTAGGAATGTAAGGAAGGCAGTCGCGGCAGGCGCGCTGACGACACTCATGGCAATTGGGGCGGCATCGGGAGCGCAGGCCACTAGCGCGTCGGGCACCGCGTATTTCGATAACGGGCAACCGATCACGGCAAATATGTGGATCCAGCCGGTTTCAAATGGCGGCTGTGGGAGTTTTTCCTCGTCGGCGGTGATGAACGTATCACCTAATTGGATCCGCAACACGACCTCGTTCTACCAGTACGGAGTCGGGTCCATCAGCATCACGGGTGTCAATGTATCGGGATCGGGAACCAGCAATCCGGCGACACTTCAGTGGACCAACAGTAACGGCGCTCGTGGATCCTATTTGAGTGGCACTGTCTGCATGGGTTGGGGGGCGTTCTACCTAGGTGCGGATGTGGCGGCCACTGCGTACTACTACGGCAATTTGCGCACTGCGTCCGCGCACGTATGACGAAGAGATCGGCACTGCAGTAATGAAAAGAGGCCCGGGTATATGTCGTCGAAACTTGCAGCCCACACGAAGCGCCAAACTATTGGCGGTGCTAATCGTGGCTATGCTCTGCCTGCCTGCCTGCAGTGCCGGTCTCTCCGCGCCGGCTAACGATGTTTCTGCCATGCAAGAAGACTTGAAGAAGCTCCAAGGAATCAACGGCCTCATAAGGATGCCCGAAGGGGAGGGCCAAGAGCGTGGGGATCTGTACACCACCGCGTTGTACTCCGCGGACCTTGGTTCCTACCTGCTGGCCGCAGACAACGCCAATAGGACCGTCCGCGAGGCGCTCAGCGAGCAGACCGCGACCGACCTGCCGACGCTTTGGTCGGCGCTCAAGTTAATTAGGGCTGCCGGCGCAACTTTGCCTGCCGAATTGGATGCGAGATTGGCTAACGCCGCGATTCCTCCGAGGCAGCAGGATGTAGGCGCCGAGATCGCCGCGCTCTGGTTTTGGGTCGATATCGGTAGGATGCAAGGCTGGTCCGCGATCGGTGGAAAGTCCTTTGGGGAAGAAGAGCTCGTGCGGCTTAGGGCAATTGACGTCAACTCGATCACGAACAAGCCATATCTTGTGTGGCGTCTCTTCGATTCCTATTCGGCTCTGCAAAAGCAGAAACCCAGCGAATTGGAACGAGCGTTGAAAAACGTGGAATACAAGAAGCTCCCTGGCGACTATGAGTCGACCCTTGACTTTCAAGCCGCTCTTGAAGCGAGAGTAACGCTTGGAAAGGATCTCGTCGTTCCAAACAATGCTAAAGACCATATCGTTGGGCTTCTGGATTCAAGCCAGGTGCATGACGACGTGCTGATCGCCTCAATGCTCCGTTCCCTGGAGTTGCTGAACGCGCAGGCCGAAGCACAACGACTTATCAAGGACCGTATTGCACCCAGAGTCGACCAGAAGACTGGACTTATCCGCTCAGCGACTCTCGCCAAAGGGTCAGTCCATGGGACTTATCTTGCCGCGAGACTCCTCGACACGAACTTTCCAGAACTCGCAAGCGAGCGAACCCGAGACGAACTGGAACGGGTGCTGAAGGCGCCCGAAACCGATCTGATCACTCAGCTCAAGGCGCTTGTGGCACTTAAGCGCTCCGGCTCCTCGTCCTGGGGGAGCTACGGTGCCGTCATCGAGCGGGGACGGGCAGCGCTTCCGGCCGCCGTGACATTCGCAAATCTCAGCGGGTACATCGAGTTGGTGGACGTTCTGGTGCAGCTTGAGCCCAGTGCCCGGTTGGGGCGACTGGAGGCGTTCGATGCAGACCCCGGAGTTGAAGATCTACTCTCCGGCGCCCTGATGGCGCTCTCTAACTCCATGTACTTCTCAAACAGCGAAGAAGTGAGATCAATGTTTCCGGCCGTCCAGTCCGCTCTCCCGCAGCTCATCGGTTCACCCAAGGGAAACGGCCTGAACTATTTTCGAGCGTTGACCGCCATGACGAACGCAAGTCGCTCCGGACTTGGATCAAACGACTTCGACAAGGCGGCCGAGGGACTCCGGACTCTCAAAGGCTGCGAAGAATTCCCATCCTTGTATCGGATGGAAGCAGAAAAGGCGTCCCCGTGTAGCCTCTCGCTTTCAGCCGCCATGATCGCGGTCCCGGGTGCCTACGACTTCGGGGAGAACAAATGACCTCGGTACTCCGTCTTGAGGACATCGCCAAGTCTTTTGCGGGTGAGCGCGGGACTCGACAGTTGGTCCTTTCTGGAATCAGCCTGAACGTTGAGGCCGGTGAAATCGTCTGGCTGCGAGGCGAGTCAGGTTCGGGGAAGTCAACGATCCTCAATATCTCCGGACTTCTGTCAACCCCCGATGCCGGCAAAGTGTGGATCAACGGTGATGACAGAACCAATGCATCGTCACGGACGGCGAGTCTTGTCCGCTCGAGCCAAATTGGAATGGTGTTCCAGAGCAGCAACCTAATGCCCGAACTTACGGCGTTGGAAAATGTTCTCCTTGCCAGCAGCCAGCCCATGACACGCGCAACGATTACGGCGCAGTTGGATCGCTTCGGCCTTGCGGCGGTCGCTGATCGGCAAGCGAAGAGGCTTTCCGGCGGGCAGCAGCAAAGAGTCGCGTTTTGCCGCGCACTGATCAACCAACCGTCACTACTACTAGCAGACGAACCAAGTTCGGGTCTTGACTCGACAAATACTGAAGCCATCCTTGACGCCATGCGAACGGGCGCCAGCGGCGGGTGCGGTGTCCTCGTCGCTTCGCACGACGAAGTCTTCCAACACGTGGCCCACCGTCAGCTTCCGATGAAGGAGTTGCTCATTGAACAGAAATAGAGTCTTTGCTGCGAGGTCAGTGCGGCTTTCTCTATCTAAATTGAGGCCGCTCGCGGTACTGATGAGTCTTGGCATTGCGGTATTCATTTTCGCCGACAGCATCGTGGGGGCCGGCATAAGTTCATACTCAAACAAGATCACCACTAACTCTGCCCTGAATTATGTTGAGGTAACTTCAGTAGGTCCAGACTCAGCTCGCGAGATCACCGACGATTCGTTGTCCCGCTTTGACCGAATCGATCATGTGGTGGGGTCCTCGGGCTGGGCACAAATTGACCTCGCCATAGAGGATCCTGCGAATTGGCCATCTCCGAACAACCCCGGTGCGTTCATGGGGACGCCATTTATCAGCGGAATCACCCCAAAAGTGCTGCTCGGAGAGATGCCCGGAGGCGGCCCTGGGGAAGGCCAGATCCTGCTCCCCGACAAGGGACAGGGCCAGAAATATGCTCAGCTGCTCGGCAAGGAAATGAACTTCGTGTACACGAAGGAAATCGGCCCAGGCAACGGGGAACCCGTGTCCATTTCTCTCCTTGTGTCAGGTATCTATGACAACTCGTCGCCGGGTACGGATGGTGCGCAGGCTGCATACGTATCCAGCAAGGTACTCAAGTCAGCACTCGCCAACGCCCGGCCGGATACCAAAGCGTCAACCTATCCGCGCGCATATGTTCGCGTTGACTCAGCAGACGAAGTGGTCAATGTACAAAACCAAGTCCGAGCGCTCGGATACTCAGTGAACAGCGTTGCGGGCCAAATCCGGTCCCTCTCAGGCCTCTTCGCTCTTCTCGCCCTTGTCAGCTGGGTGATCGGTGGGTTCTTGATCATCTTCTGCCTCGGGGTCGGAGTGTCTGTTGGTGGCAGTTGGATCAAGCAGAGAGCTCGCGAAGTGGGTCTCCTCAAAGCCATCGGCTGGTCGGGGGCCTCGATAGCCGGGGTTTATCTGGTCGAGTTGGCCGCAGTGGGTCTGATCATTAGCGTTGTGGGAGCGCTCCTGGGGACACTTTGCTCCATCCTAGGAACGGCGGTCTTCAGCGGCCTGCAGCTCGATCTCTTGCCGGTGGCTGCGTGGGCAATGCCGAACTGGCTGCTCGTGCTCGGAGCACTCTTCTGCGTGCCTTTTTTCTTGTGCCTTGGAGCCGTTGGCCACGTCGCAAGACTCGCTCGGCTCGACGCGGATTCCTCGCTGAGGGACCTGTAGATCCCCCTAGTGCCCCAGACTCCGAGCAAAGCGCGCGACCGCGTTTTCCGCCGTCGGGACCGGTCCGAATATTTCGGCTTGGCGCGAAGTGTCCGCGACGTATTTGCCGGTCTCGAACCAGGCGAGCATGGAGCTCATGTCCTTGACCATAGGGACAAAAGGTCCCATTAACGCGCCGAGCGCGTGAACCAGCCCGGACGGCATCGAGCGGACGCGGACCTGTCCACCCGCAAAAGTCGAAGCGATGTCGGCGATATCCTGCATGCTGACAGCTCGGTCCCATCCGATGTCGATCCGCTCGCCGTCGGCGACGTCCGCGTCGACCGCGGCGGCGAGGTAGACGGCGAGGTCCGAGGTGAGAACGAAGGTAAGCGGGACGGTCTTGGTGCCGAACCACGTGAGGCGCTTCTTCTCGAACGGGTCTCCTCCCATCTGGGTGATCTGGTCGAGAAAAGCGCCGGGGCGAAGGGCGACAAACGGGACACCCAGTTCCTCCAGCTTGTCTTCCGTGAGTTTCTTGTGCCAGAAGTGCGGGACGTTCGGTGTCTGGTCTGAGGTGAGGATGCTGACCAGAATGAATCGCCTGACACTCGTCCGGCTCGCAGCGACGGCCAGGTTGGTGTTGCCTGTGGTGTCGATTTCCAGGGCCCGTTTGTCGCGACGGGTGTACCCGGCCGCAGAGGTGATAACGGCGTCGACCCCTGTCATTGCGGCGATGAGGGAGTCGAGGTCGAGCATGTCGCCGCGGGCAATCTCGACACCTTTGGCCTCGAGCTTGCTCGCATCCGATCCTGGCCGCACTAAGGCCCGGACGCTCTTTGCCCTTGCGAGCAGTTCATCGACCACTTTGCCGCCGACATGGCCGGTGCCGCCGACGACGAGGACCGGTTTGGTTTCAGCCATGGGTACTCCTTCATGATTGGTTGGTTGGCCACCGGCCTCGAAGCGCTGCGGTCAACTGACTCGGTGAGTTCTCCGAGCCCGATGACAGCACTGTCACAGTTCCCATCCATCAAGTGTGTCACCGCCGATGCGGGGTGAAACTGGGTCCGAGTGCGCCGCCACCCAGCTGACAGGTGCTACAGGTAGGCCTTGACGCTGGCGCGAAGAGCGTCCGCGTGTTCGTAGATGTCTTCAAGGGAGTCGATGGGCACACGCCTTTCCTCTTTGTGTTCGTCGAAGAGTCCGATGTACTTCTGTGCTCGGTTGAAATGCAGGCGCGCTATCGGCCTGCGGTTATTGTCATCTAGGAGTACGGCGAAGTACGACTTGGCGTCGCGCTGGAAGACCCTTGAGGGCTTGACGTCGCTGCAAACGATCGCCCGGACAATCTGGTATCCCTCGATTTCTTCGAGCGTGGTCTCAATACCATCGGCTTCGGCGAGGTCGGATTCAACGACCGGCTCACTCGTCACCGTCGGAAGAATTGCCGAATCGTCGACCTGAGTAAAGGTCTGAGAGCCGAGGGCTTTCTTAAGACGTTCATTAGCCTGATCATTGAGGAACTGCTTCGATGCCTTTCTGACGAGCGAAGTGAACTGTTCGCGCACGCGCTGCGTATAAGGGCCGGTATACACCCGTGTGGTCAAGAACTTGACCCACTCGTCTTCAGGCTCGCGGAACTGGGCAGCTAGGGTCCGTTTTAGCTCGCCGATGTATTTCAGTTCGCCAGCTGCGTTGATGATCGAGTCCAGATCGAAGACATCTTTTGAGAGTTTCTGGAGTTCCGGCAGGAGCGAATCATCGATCTCATTGAGATCCAGCACCAGGAACGGCTTTTCGTCCATACGGTTCGGAGCATCGAGATCAGTAAAAAACTGATACACCTCGCCGTTTGTGAGTATGGCGATCCGTGCATTTGTGACTGCAAAATAGCGGAACAGCTGAGAAGCGTGTTCGATCCTCACTGGTCCGATGGATTTCTTACACTCGATGAGGATCTGTATCTCGCCATCCTTCACGATGGCGTAGTCGATCTTCTCGCCTTTCTTGATCCCTACATCCGCCGTGAACTCGGGCACGACCTCAAGTGGGTTGAAAACGTCGTAGCCGAGGATCGTTGAGATGAACGGCATGACGAATGCGTTCTTCGTTGCTTCCTCGGTCTGAATAGCCTCGCGCTGCTGACGCACCTTTGCGGCAAGCGCCGAGAGCCGTTCTGCAAATTCCATGTGTCCCCCTTGACCAATCCCGACATTGAGCCAACCGTAGACCAGCGCCACAAAGAGATCACGGAAGTTGGGCGTGTCTGTTTACACCCCAATTAAACGGAGCAGCCCCTCCCCAATTTCCTGCCCGATCCGCCGCAACAGTTTCGCCGACAACACCGGATCCTTCGAGGAGTCCCGGTCGGTGTAGTCCGCCAGCGTGTAGACATGCGAAAGCGACATCTCGGACCACCGCTCCTGAGGCAGCAACGAGCGGCCCGCGACGGCGATGATCGGCCGGGTGCCCGAGCGGCGCGCAACGGCGGCCGGCAGCTTTCCGGCCAAGGTCTGCTCGTCGATGCTGCCCTCGCCGGTGATGACGACGTCGCAGCTGTCCTTACGGGTGTCGAAGTCCAGGAGGTCCAGGAAGTAGTCCGCCCCGGACACCTGCGAAGCACCCAGAAACAGGCAAGCAAAACCGATCCCGCCGGCGCTTCCAGCGCCGGGATGCTCGGCACAGGAAACTGCATCGTCAAACCCGCCCGAAGCAAGCACAGAGACAAAGTGCGCCAGACCGGCGTCGAGCGCTGCGACATCCTGAACCGAAGCGCCCTTCTGCGGGCCGAACACCTCAGGCGCACCATCCGGCCCGCACAGCGGGTTGTGCACGTCGCTCGCAACGATCAGTTCAGTATCGGCCAGCCTGGGGAGGGACGCCCCGAGAACGGAATGAACCAGGCCAAGATTCCGCCCGTTGCCCTCCAAAGAAAGTCCGGAAGCGTCGAGGAAGCGGAAGCCCAGAGCGGTGAGCATGCCCATTCCTCCGTCGCTGCTGGCGCTGCCTCCCAGCGCCAACACGATCCGCGCTGGCTTCAACGAAAGCGCAAAGAGAACAGCCTCGCCAAAGCCGCGGCTCGACGCATCGAGCGGCAGAAGCCGCCCGTGCGGCAACAGGCCCAATCCGCAAGTGTTCGCTACCTCCACAACAGCAGTGACGCCGTCGAACGCGATGCTCGCACGGACAGGCTGGCCAGTCGGGCCCGGAACCACCAAAGCATGGCGGCCGAAGCCGGAGGTGACTGCGGCATCGACGCTGCCGTCACCTCCGTCCGCCAGGGGCAACAGTTCACAGTGGACCGCTCCCGCGGAACGGATCCCTGCTGCCAGGACGTCCGCGACCTCGCCGGCAGTGAGGCTGCCTTTGAACTTGTCGGGCGCGATGAGGACGGTCTTCGGGGCGGTTGCGTTACTCATGTCAGATGGACTCCGAATAGGCGGGATGGCGATCGGCGGCCTGAAAGGGCTCGACGGCGGCAGCCGGCGCCGGCGCCTCAGGCACCTCAACCGGCTCCACAACCTCGCCGGCGAAGACGCGGCGGACGCGATCGGCGTCGAGGGTACGGTCCCACCACGCGATGAACAGGGTGGCGACGGCATTGCCGGTGAAGTTCACCAGGGCGCGGCACTCGGACATGAACTTGTCGATGCCGAAGATAAGCATGATGCCCGTGGCCGGGATGGTGCCGATGGTAGCCAATGTGGCAGTCAGGGCGATGAAACCGCCGCCCGCAACCCCGGCAGCACCCTTGGACGTAAGCAGCATGACGGCGATGAGGCCCAACTGCTGGCCGATGCTCAAGTGCGTGTTGGTGGCCTGGGCGATATACACGGCGGCCAGGGAAAGGTAGATCGCGGCGCCGTCGAGGTTGAAGCTGTAGCCGGTGGGAACAACGAGCCCAACCGTCTCCTTCTTGACCCCCGCATGCTCGAGCTTGCGCATCAGGCCCGGCAGCGCCGGTTCGGCGGTCGAGGTGCCCAGGATGATCAAGTATTCCTCTTTGAAATGCCGGATCATCGTGAAGATGTTCAGCTTCAGGAACGCCATGACGGAGCCGAGGACCACCACCACAAAGAGGATCGAGGTGATGTAGAACAGCGCGATCAGCCCACCCATGCTCGTCAGGGAGGACACGCCGTACTTGCCGACTGCAAAGGCCATGGCACCAAAGGCGCCCAGCGGCGCGGCCTTCATGATGAAGCCCAGGATCTTGAACATCACGCCGGTGAGCCGCTGCACGCCGTCGAGCACGGGCGCGCCGAGCTTGCCCATCGCGTTCAACGCGATGCCGAAGACGACCGCGATGAAGATGATCTGGAGAATGTCGCCGGCAATAAAGGGTTGCACGATGCTCGTCGGGATGATGTTGGTCAGGAATTGCCACCATTCCTGGTGCGCGCCGGCGTCGATGAGCTTGGCGGCGGCATCAGTGGTCTTGATGGTGCTGGCAGTAGCGTTGACGCCTTCGCCAAGCCGGAAGATGTTGATCGCCACCAGGCCGAACACCAGCGCACAAATGGTGCCGACCTGGAAATAGGTGAGGGCCTTCAGGCCCGTCATCCCGACCTTCTTCAGGTCCGCGACGCTCGCGATTCCGCCGACGATGGTCAGGAAGACGATCGGTCCGATGAGCATCCTCATCGCATTGACGAACGTGGTCCCGATCGGTTCCATGGCGATGCCCTCGGTCGGCGCGAGCCAACCGAGAAGGACGCCAATGAGAATGGCGGTCAGCACCCAGAAATACAGTTGCCGATACCAGCGGGTCTTGCGTGCCTTAGCTGCGCCGGCTTTGTTGATGTGTTCCATGATTCCTACCTCATTGTGGAATGTCTCTGGAGATGGTCTTTGTGGTGTGAAGCGTTGCGGTTAGTTAACGTACGACGGCGGCCGGCCAGCCGCCGTCGTACGTCACCGAAGGCTGGCGCTAAGCGGCGTCCCGAGGGCCCCGACGCGAGCTTGCGAGTGTTGGGAAGGGACCTCCGCGGTATGAGTAAGTGCCTTGATGATCGCTTCGGTAACGTCGTCCGTGTTGGCCTCGCCGCCGACGTCGCGGGTCAAGAACCCGGCGGCGGTGGTCTGCTCAATGGCGGCTTCCACCAGGCGGGCCTCTTCGTGAAGGCCGAAGTGGTCGAGCATCAGGGCTGCGCTGGCGATCGCGCCGATCGGGTTGCTAATGCCCTTGCCTGCGATGTCCGGCGCGGATCCGTGGACCGGCTCGAACATGCTGGGGAAGCGCCGCTCCGGGTTCAGGTTGGCGCTCGCGGCGAGGCCGAGGCTGCCGGCGAGTGCCGAGCCGAGGTCCGAGAGGATGTCGGCGTTCAGGTTGGACGCGACCACCACTGACAGTTCCTCGGGGTGGAGGATGAACTTGGCGCTCATGGCGTCAACCAGGACGCTCTCGGTTTGCACGTCCGGGTAGTCGAGGGCGACGCGGTTGAAGGTTTCGTCCCAGAGGACCATGCCGTACTGCTGGGCGTTGGACTTGGTGACGGACGAGACCTTCTTGACCGTGCGGGTCCGTGCGAGCTCGAACGCGAAGCGCATGATGCGCTCGCAGCCTTTCTCGGTGAACAGCGCGGTCTGTAGCGCGACTTCGTTGCCGGGGCCGCGACCGCTCAGGTTGCGGCCGCCGAGTCCGGCGTATTCGCCTTCGCTGTTTTCGCGGACAACGATCCAGTCGAGCTCCGTGTTGTCAGCCTTGCGGAGCGGGGACTGGATGCCCGGGAGGAATTTGACCGGGCGGATGTTGGCCCACTGGTCGAAGTTCTGCGTGATGTTCAGGCGCAGGCCCCAGAGGCTGATGTGGTCCGGGACGTTCTCCCAGCCGACGGCTCCGAAGTAGATGGCGTCGAAGTCCTTGAGGGCGTCCAGGCCTTTAGGGTCCATCATCTGGCCGGTCTTCTCGTAGTAGCCGCAGCCCCATGGGAACTCGGTCCATTCGAAGGCGAACCTGCCGTTGGAGTTCGAGGCCAGGGCGTCCAGGACGCGGCGGCCTGCGGAGACAACTTCCTTGCCGACGCCGTCCGCGGGGATCGATGCGATGCTGAATTTCTGGGTGGCGCTCATGCCTACCTCCTCGTTGAGTTTGTTAGCAGAGTCACACTGCCTTCCTCTTCAAGTAGACGGGCGGCGGGTAGGTGGCGTCCAAGACTTAGTTTCGATACGACTGATAGGTAGCACCTATTGGTTTGACTGGCTGTTGGTGCGCTCGGTGTGCTCCGCAGCGACTTTCAAGAACGCTTGGGCCGCGGGGGTGAGGTTGTCCTTGCGGCTGAGGACCGCGACGTCCAGATGGCTCACCGGTTCGATGAGCATTGTGCGTAGCCCGGCTTTGTGCGCTGTAGGAGCCCACGACGCCGGCATCACCGCGTGCCCGACGCCCGCCAGAACCAGGGGCAAGATTGAGGTCCGGTGGGCGACTTCGACGACGATCTCCACCTCGACGCCGTGCGCGAGGGCATCATCCACGAGCCAACGCATGAGGGAGCCGCGCTGGCTGGCAATGATGCGCTGGCCTCCGAGATCCTCCCGTTGGATGGCTGTTTGCTCGGCGCCAAAGACGTCAGCCTGCGGGTTGACGATCAGGATGAGCGGTTGCTTTTCGAGTTCGAGGACTTGGACGCCTGGAACCAGGATCGGCGTAGGGGAGCCTGCCAGCCCGATCTCGGTGCTGCCGTTCCGGACTGATTCGATCACTTCTTCGGGCGTGAACGCGGCACTGACGTTGAGCCGGACTGCGGGATAGACCTTGGCAAAGGCGGCAATCATGGACGTCAGCGGCTCGATGCCAGGGGAAGGCATGGTGATGATATCGAGACGACCGCTTCTGATGCCGCGGAGTGACTGGACCGCGGATTGCGCGGCGTCGAGATCCCGCATGACGAGGCGCGCCGGGCCGATCAGCTCCTTGCCGGCTTCGCTGAGGACTGCCCTGCGGCCGATGCGGTGGAACAGCGGAACGCCGAGCTCCTTCTCGAGGCTCGCGATGGTCTGCGAAAGCGAAGGCTGGGCGATAAGCAAATGCTCGGCAGCGCGGTTGAACCCGTCGTGGTCGACGACTGCGAGGAAGTACTTCAGTTTTCGCGTGTCCACGGTGCGGCTCCTCTGGCTGGGCGGACTTCCGGAACGATCGATAGCCTACGCCTATCAGAGCCTCGAGCGATGGCCGGGCTGTCTGGTGTTCTTCGCTGGGCCGCCCTAAAGAATCCGGTTCCTTCCCAAGATTTTTCGCCCGGGCGCGGTTCTCGGGCCTAATAATGTCAGTGGTCCCTGCGAGGATTTCCTTATGGCCGGGAACCGTGGAACACAGCTGATCGGAGCAGGCGCGCGTTCGGGCAGCGCGGGTCCGGAGGCTGTCCCGGATGTTGCCGTCCCGGGCGTCGAGGTGCGCGAGTTGATCGACGCCGTGAGATCGCTTCGGCCAGGCGCCGGCGGCACCGAACTGATCAACCAGTTGCGTGCACTGGAGGACCTGAAGTCCGCGGCCGCGGCCGCGGCCGCGCAGGCCAGGATCGCCGTCGCGTTCGATGCCGTCCAGCGCAGCGCCGAAGCGGCGGCCGGTGTCCCGGCCGACGAACGCGGGCGCGGCATCGCCGCGCAGGTGGCCTTGGCCCGGCGGGATCCTCGGCCCGCGGATCCCGGCTCCACGGACTCGCCAAAGCCCTCGTGGGCGAAATGCTGCACACCCTCGCCGCCCTCGAGTCAGGCCGGTTGAACGAATGGCGCGCCACCCTGCTGGTGAAGGAAACAGCCTGCCTGAGCGCCGAGGACCGCTGCGCCGTGGACGAGGAACTCGCCGCCGACACCGGGACCTTCGACGGTATGGGAGACCGGGCGATCATCGCCGCGGCCCGGACCGCTGCCTACCGGCGCGACCCCCGCTCCGTCACCCGGCGCGGCAGCCACGCCGCCGAGGAACGGCACGTCAGCCTCCGCCCCGCACCGGACACGATGACCTACCTGACCGCCCTGCTCCCCGTCGCCCAGGGCGTGGCCGTGCACGCGGCCCTGTCCCGGCACGCCGACACCCTCCGCTCCGGACGGGAAACCCGCAGCAGGGGGCAGATCATGGCCGACACCCTCGTCGAACGGACCACCGGCACCCCCGCAGGCATCAGCGGGGTGGAGGTGCAGCTCGTCATGACCGACCGCACCCTCTTCCAGGGCGATGCCGAACCGGCACGCCTGCCCGGCTACGGCATGGTCCCGGCCGCCTGGGCCCGGACGATGCTCACGACCGGCGAACCCGAGAGCGGTCAAGAACTGAAGCTGACCGTGGATGGTGCACTTGCCACCGAGCTTGAAGCACGCGGCTGCGATTTGGACGATCCGCTATGGTCGGCCAAGGTCCTTTTGGAACAGCCTCAGCTGATCAAGCAGGTACATCGCGACTATTTCGACGCCGGCGCCGCAATCGCCATCACCTCGAGCTATCAAGCCCTGCCCCAGGGATTTGCCCGGCGCGGCATTGCCGAGGCGGAAGCTCGCGGACGGTTCCGAGTATCGGGGCGACTACGTCCTCACCCAGCGCGAGTTTAAGGAGTTCCACCGGCCGCGGATTGGGGCGGTCGTGGCAAGGCTGTCGACGAAGCGTTAGCGCGCAGATCCGATCAGAACGTGCCGCCTCCCGTTTCACCCAGGGGGTACTCGCGCTGGAGTTCGGCAACCTTGGGATCGTCCTCGTCGGCTCCGTAGTCCGAGTTCCGGGTGATGTCCTTTCCGTCGGGGAGCTTCATCGCGCGGAAGACCAGCGATAGGACGGCGGCAACGATGAGGTTGATGGCGAACGCCACAACGGCGATGTAGACCTGCACGTTGGTGCCGGGGATGGCAGCGATGGAGCCGCCGAAGTTGGCCTTCGTCACGGGGTTGACCACGTTGTACGCCGCGATTGTTCCGTAGATGATCCCGGCGGTCCAGCCTGCGAAGAGCGCCCAGCGGTGGAACCACCTGGTGTACAGCCCTGCCACGATTGCGGGGAAGGTCTGCAGGATCCAGATACCACCGAGGAGCTGCATATTGATGGCGGCCGACTGGTCCATGGCGATCACGAAAATCAGCGCTCCGAACTTCACCACGAGCGAGGCGATCTTGGAGACCTTCGCTTCTTGCCGGGGGTCGGCGTCGGGCCGGATAAGGTCGCGGTAGATATTGCGGGTGAACAGGTTGGCGGCAGCGATCGACATGATGGCTGCCGGGACCAACGCGCCGATGGCGATAGCCGCCAAGGCGATCCCTGCAAACCACGCGGGGAAGTTGTCCAGGAACAGCTGCGGAACCACTAGCTGCGGATTGACGGCACCGTTCAAGTCAATGGGCTTGGTGCCCGCGGAGATCGCCGCGTAACCCAGGAGGGCCAGGAACCCGAGCATGAGCGAATACAACGGAAGAACTGCGGCGTTCTTGCGGATGGTGTTCCTGCTCTTGGTCGCCAGGACCCCGGTTACCGAGTGCGGGTACATGAACAGCGCCATGGCCGAACCAAGAGCCAGCGTCCAGTACGCCGAATAGCTTGCGGCACCAGGGATGAAGACGCCGGTTGGCTTGCCTGTGGCCGGACTGATGGCGTCGAGTTTGGTCTGGGCTGCACCGAAGATATTGTCCCAGCCCCCGAACTTGATGGGCAGGTAGATCACGGCAACGATGACCGCGAGGTAGATCAGGAGATCCTTCACGACGGCGATAAGCGCCGGCGCCCGCAGGCCCGAGGTGTAGGTATAGGCGGCCAGGACCACGAAGGCGATGATCAGCGGAAGGTCAGTCAGCAGCACATTCTGCGCGCTGCCGAGGCCCAACACCGTGAGCACCGCTTTGATGCCGACCAGTTGCAGCGCAATGTAGGGCATGGTTGCGACAATGCCAGTGAGGGCCACCGCAACCGTCAGTGCCCTGCTGCCATAGCGCCCGCCAACGAAGTCCGCCGGAGTGACGAACCCATGCCTGTGCGAGACCGACCACAAACGGCTCATCAGCAGGAACACAATCGGGTAGAGCACGATCGTGTAAGGCACCGCGAAGAAACCGCTCACGGCTCCGGTGGCCCACATTGCCGCCGGGACGGCCACGAACGTGTAGGCCGTGTAAAGATCGCCACCGAGAAGGAACCACGTCACCCACGTCCCAAAGCCGCGTCCGCCGAGGCCCCATTCATCGAGACTGTGCAGGCCTGTTTCCTTACCTGCGCGCCAGCGTGCGGCGAAGAAACCCAGGACCGCCACCAGGATAAAGAGGACGACGACGACGGTGAGCGCGACGCCGTTGACGGGCCGGTCCGCTGTGGTCGCCATTGGGACGGCGAGCATGCTCATTGTTCCTGCTCCTCAATGCGCGCGCCGCGCGCTGCCTCGCGGCGGCGACGGTCCTCTTTGGTCACCAGCCGGTAGGAGACGCCCACCATGCCCGCGGTGATCGGGACCCAGAGCATTTGGTACCAGTAGAAGAACGGCATACCTGCAAACCGCGGCTGATCAATTGAATACGCCGGGACGAGCAGCGGAACCAGAATGGCGATGGCCAGAAGGATTCCGGCCACAATATACGGACCGGGCCTTGCGGGCCCTCGGGTCGGCACATCGGGAGATGACATGGACGCCTCCTCATAGAGACGGCCCCCGGAGCGGGATGGGCTTCCCGGGACGTACCGGTGGCCTGGCAGACCGTACATATACCGGTCCATCAACAGAATAGATTCTGGATTAATTCTTTGACAGGGGAAGTAGCCCACGCTTTTTCGCCAGGGAGTCCTGGTGCCGGCCGGCACTGTCCGGACCGCCGCCGTCGTCGTTGTCTAAATGTAGCCAGACCCGCGCAGCGGATCTCGAATGTTTGTCATTCGTCTTGATTAGAGCTGGTAGTATCCGTGACGTCCGCTCCTGTGGGCGTTTGCTGGCAGGCGCGGGTCTCTTCCGTTGCCAAAACGGAAGGAATTTCATATGAACGCGTCGATCCCGCGCGCTCCCAGGCGGCAGAATCCCGTTCGGCCGCGTATCCGGAAGGGCGTCGCCGGGTACGTAGCTGTTCTAGTGGCGGGCATCGTTCTCGTCGCGCCGGGAGCGGGCGCTGCTTCCGCGTCACCCGCGACGACTCCACCATCCCCATCCCCGTCCGCGACATCAACTACCTCGAACGACCACGCGATGGGTTCGACTGTCCGCAGTCACGAGCCCGCCGCGCCGATGCGGATGTCTGCCCAGGCCGTAGTGCCCGCTTCGGTGGCCTCCGGGGTGCCGGGAATGGATGTCAGCAGCCACCAGGGCGATGTGGACTGGTCCACTGCGGCCGCAAATGGCGCCAAATTCGCCTATGTCAAGGCCAGCGAGGGAACCGGCTACGCCAACCCGTACTTCGCAAGCCAATATGCCGGATCCGCAAACGCCGGACTCCTGCACGGCGCATACCATTTTGCGCTGCCCGACGCGTCCTCAGGAACAGACCAGGCCAACTACTTTCTGCAGAGCGGCGCAGCCTGGACCCCGGACGGGAAGACCCTTCCTGCCCTCTTGGACATTGAATACAACCCGTATGGAAGTACCTGCTACGGATTGAGCCAGGGTGACATGGTGAATTGGATCTCCGATTTCGCCACGACCATACTGTCCAAGACCGGGCGGCTGCCTGCCATTTACACCACCACCGACTGGTGGACCACCTGCACCGGCAACGCGGCGGGTTTCGGAAACCATCCCCTGCATATTTCCAATTTCTCAACTGACCCTGGAGCACTGCCGGCCGGCTGGCCGGACTATACCTTGTGGCAGAACTCCGATACAGGCGTCTTTCCTGGAGACCAGGACGTCTTCAACGGCACTCTCACCCAGCTGACGGATTTCGCCACCAACCCGGGCCCTATCTTCTCCGATATTTCCGCGGATCCGTTCATGTCCGAAATCAACTGGCTCGGTTCCCGTGGCATATCCACTGGGTGGACCGAGTCGGATGGGTCAAGGAACTATAACCCCCTGACCACGGTAGCTCGGGATGCAATGGCCGCCTTCATGTACCGTCTGAAGGGCAGCCCGGCCTTCACTCCTCCGGCGACGTCGCCATTCACCGACGTCGCCACCAGCAACCCGTTCTACAAACAGATCACCTGGCTCGCACACAACGGCATCAGCACGGGCTGGACAGAAGCCAACGGAAGCAAAACCTACCGTCCGTATCTTTCTGTCAACCGCGACGCCATGGCTGCTTTCATGTACCGCCTTGCGGGTAGTCCGGCTTTCACGGCACCGGCGACTTCACCATTCACCGACGTCGCCACTGACAACCCGTTCTACAAACAGATCACCTGGCTCGCAAACAGCGGCATCAGCACGGGATGGACGGAGTCCGACGGAAGCAAAACCTACCGGCCGTATCTAGGGGTCAACCGGGATGCGATGGCCGCGTTCATGTACCGATACAACACCACGTTCGGGACCATGCACTGACCGCGAGTGGCTTTTTGAGAAGTGGGGTCTAGGCTCGGCCTCATGACAGCTGATAAACCGATGCCGCAGGATCCGATGCAGG
Source organism: Arthrobacter sp. efr-133-TYG-118 (assembly GCF_030209755.1). Classification (GTDB taxonomy): domain Bacteria; phylum Actinomycetota; class Actinomycetes; order Actinomycetales; family Micrococcaceae; genus Arthrobacter. The sequence continues at coordinate 108,833 of NZ_JARVRH010000015.1, forward strand.
ACCCGCAGCCGAGGGGTCCGACGTCGCGCGCCGAGTCCGGCGCCGAGCACAGCTTCCGAACTGAGTTGAAGCGCGGGGAGGACGTCATCGATCCGATGACTTTCGCCGGCTCGCTTCCGCAGGATCGCGGCATCGCCCCGCGTCTTCGGGTCAGCCCCAGCAAGTGGTTCAATTTGCTCTGGTTGATCCCGATCGGCTTCGTGCTGCTCATCGTCGCGGTCGCCGTCGCGAAAGGAATCCGGGGGCACCCGTCCGTCGAGTCGTTTCTGAAGACCTATCCGGGAGCCTCAAAGCTGCCGGACGACGCCCCCGTGGGCTTTCCGGCCTGGCTGGGCTGGCAACACTTCCTCAACATGTTCTTCATGATCTTCATCATCCGTTCGGGCGCACAGATACTCACAGATCACCCGCGACTGTATTGGACACGGCATTCGACGCCGGGACGGGATTGGTTCCGGGTACAGAAGCCAGTGCCCGAAGATCCTTTGTGGACGGCTAAGAAGGATTCGATCAGCCTCCCTCGACAGGTCGGCTTGCCGGGGCTACGGCACTCGATCGGGCTCGCGCGCTGGTGGCACCTCGGGATAGACACGCTGTGGTTGGCCAACGGGATCGTCTTCTTCGTGCTGTTGTTCGCGACGGGCCAATGGATGCGCGTTGTCCCGTTGAGCTGGGATGTCATCCCGAACTCGATCTCGGTTGTCATCCAATACCTCTCGTTGGACTGGCCGACCGACAGCGGATGGACGAACTACAACAGTCTGCAACTGATCGCCTACTTCGTCACGATCTTCATCGCCGCACCCGCGGCTCTCGTCACCGGGCTAGGCATGTCTCCGGCGCTCTCCACGCGCTTTCGCCGCATCAGCTCAGTCTTCAACGTCCAAATGGCGCGTTCCTTGCACTTTCTGGTGCTGTGCTGGTTCCTGTTGTTCGTCGTCCTCCACGTGGCTCTGGTTCTCACTACCGGGGCGCTGGAGAACCTCAACCACATGTACGCGGGGCGCAACGACCAGTCCTGGACGGGGTTCTGGATTTTCGCTGCCTCGATGGTGGTCATCATCGTGGGGTGGGTCGCTGCGACTCCGCTCACCATCCGGCATCCGCGCCTCATCCAGAGGGCCGGTTACGCCCTGATCGGGCCGGCCGAACGGTTGTTCGAGCACATCGACTCACGCCCAGGACAATACACGGAGAAGGACATCTCGCCGCGCCTCTGGCTCAACGGCCAGTATCCCGAATCCGACGAATACAAGAATCTCTTCGACAACGATTTCCGGGACTACCGACTGCGCATCAATGGGCTCCTGGGCAATCCGGTCGAGTTGAGCCTCGCCGAGCTGCGAGCGATGGATTACCACGAGCAGATCACACAACACTTCTGCATCCAGGGCTGGTCCGGAGTGGCCAAATGGGGCGGGGTGTCGATGCAGGCTATCCTCGACTTGGTCAAGCCGACACCCGAGGCAAAGTGGGTGGTGTTCTATTCGTTGGGTGAGGGACCGGATGAGGGTGACTACTACGATGCGCATCCGATCGAGCAGATGGGCTATCAGCTCACCATGCTCGCCTATGACATGAACGGTGCGCCCTTGTCGTACGGCCACGGAGCGCCACTTCGGTTGCGCAACGAGGTGCAGCTCGGCTTCAAGATGGTCAAGTGGATCAAGGGCATCGAATTTGTAGCGGACTTCTCCGACGTGGGGGGCGGCTTTGGCGGCTACAACGAAGACCATGAGTTCTTCGGATACCGGCAGTCGATCTGACGGAACCGGAGAGTGGACTCGTCGCAAATCGATCTCCTAGCCATTTTGAGTGGCTGCTCAAAACATGTCATCAATCGCCTTGGCCAGCTCCGGCGTGTGGTCTAGGAAGCCCATGTGTCCGCCAGGTACAGTCCGGCGGCTGATGCCAGCATGGGAAGCTATCCACTCGGCGGCTTCTACGAAGCCACATCGCCCAGCCCGCACTGAGCCAGGAGCTCAAAGCTTTGGAAAAATCGCTCGGACTCAGGCTCCTGGAGCGGACACACAACCAGGTTTCGCTCACAGATGCCGGCCGTCGCCTTCAGGAGGAAGCAGAGCGCATCATTCAAGCTCACGACGCCGCTTTGACGGCCATGGAAGAGATCCGCAGTCCTCAACGCGGCACGCTCAAACTCGGCGTGCAGGGGTCTTGAAACTTCTTGATCGGACTTGAACGGACAGGCATTGATCGGGCTGCAGCGCGACGGCGACCCCGACACCCGCGAGCATGTGCTGGGTTTGATGATGGATGGCGGCATGATCCCCGGCCCACACCGCTGGTCGCCAAGCATTGCGACCAGCATGAGCCTGGTGGTTGCAGGGCTTGGTGTGTCGTTCAAAACGCCGCATCAGGTAGTGCCCGGTGATCCGCCCGGCGTCGTGTGGCGCCCGTTTGCCGGAGTGTCGTATCCTGTGCCCACGGTACTGGTCTGGCTTCGGAACGACGCCTCGCCCCTGACCACCCGGCTGGTCGCGCAGGCCCGGCTTCACGTGGCTAAGCCAGCGTAGGCAATGCTTCGAGTTTGAGCAGATACCGTTGCCCCCGGAGAGACAGTGGTGTGGTCAGCACGTTTCATTTCGGCAAGATTCTGCCGATTAGTCGCTCTGCCCGCGAAGCAGCGGTGGGCCCGCCAGCTACGTACCCGCCAGCCATTCCGGTTCGAAGTCCGGATGGTCTGAATACGGGAGCGCGAGGGCATTCAACGATTTCGTGGTCCATTCGATCGATTCCGGGATCCACTGCGGCGTATCACCAAGCGTGCCGCGAACCATCGTGGCCAGGGCCGTCTGCCGTGCGGATTCCACGATCCTGAGCAGCCTTCTTTTTGATTCGCATTCCAGGAGGAGGCGTCGCTCATACCATTTGCCCGCCTCGGAGACGGAACGGTCGCCGAGGAGTTTCCGCGCCGCAGCCTCGTCCTCGTTCAGGCGGTCCGAGAGGAAATCGACGATATCCACAAATTGAGCGTACGCGTCCCTCGCGGCTGCGGAAATGTTTGCCTCCGCTAAGCGGGGTCGGCTTGCTTTTCGCGCTGGAGCTCGACGGCGGGGGACGAAGCGACGGCAGCGGCTCGGGCCGAAACCGGGATGTTGACGTGGGGGAGGGCTGCAACGTGGGGGAGGGCGTTGAAGTGGCTCCGGGACATGCTGCCGAACTCGTAGGCGGTCTCGGCGTGCTCGGACAAGTCCACGCCTGCGAGCTCCGCCTCGTGGCTGACCCGGAATCCAACGGTCTTATGGATGACAAGGGCAATGATTGCCGTCATGATTCCTGACACTGCAAGGGTGACAAGAATGGCCACGATTTGGGCCACGAGCTGCTGGAGTCCGCCTCCGTAAAACAGTCCTCCTCCTTGGCCGTTCACCGGGAACGCGATGAATCCGAGTGCGAGCGTGCCGACAAGTCCGCCACCGAGGTGCACGCCCACGACGTCGAGGGAGTCATCGAAGCCGAACTTGTGTTTCAGGTCGACGAACACGGCGCAGGCGGCGCCGGCTACCAGCCCCAGGCCGAGGGCTGCGGCGGGAGCTACATTGGCGCAGGCCGGAGTAATAGCCACGAGGCCGGCAACGACGCCGGAAGCGGCACCCAAGGATGTGGGGTGGCCGTGTCGGATCTTCTCGGTGACCAACCAGCTGAGCATTGCACCGGCCGGGGCGACGAGGGTGTTCACCCAGATCAAGCCGGCCTGCGCCGACGTCGTGGCCGCGCCGGCATTGAAACCGAACCAACCGAACCACAGGAGGCCGGCGCCAAGCATGATGAAGGGGAGGTTGTGCGGGCGGTGGTTCGGGTCTTTTCCAAAGCCGTGACGCTTGCCCAGGATCAACGCCAGGACAAACGCGGCAGCGCCGGAGCTGATTTCCACAACTGTGCCACCGGCGAAGTCAATCACCTGACCGAAGACCGAACTGATGGCTCCGCCAGGACTGAGGAGGCCACCGCCCCAGACCATGAAAGCCAACGGGCAGTACACCAGGGTGATCCAGATGGGGACGAAAATGACCCAGGAAGTGAATTTGGCGCGGTCAGCGATGGCGCCGCTGATCAGGGCAACAGTGACGATGGCGAAGGTAGCGCTAAAACCGAGCTTGATGAGATCGGTGGAACCGACAAGGTCCGCCGAGCCGAAGCTGCTGAACGGATTGCCGAAAATCCCCAGGACACTCTTGCCGCTGATCATCGAGTAGCCCCACAGGATCCACACGGCGCCCACGATGCCCGCGGAGATGAAGCTCATCATGATCATGTTGAGGGAGGCCTTGGCCCGGGTCATGCCACTGTAGAAGAGGCCGAGTGCCGGAGTCATGAGCAGTGCGAGCGCCGCCGACACCATCACCCAAACGTTTTCCGCAGTGATATTCACGCGTTTCCCTTCTTGTCGGAATGCCGTAGGAGGACCGCCGTAGCTTGGCCCCGTTCTTCCCCTGCCCAATATTTCCGGTTCCGTGTTTCAAGCAATGCGAGGAAAAATTGCGGGGACGTTACATAACTTGCCTTGGCGTGAAGAACGCATGACGGGCGTGTTTCGGGAATGTTAACGCCGCCCCGGCGCAGACGAGTGGCCGCCCGCAGCGGGCACCCGGGATCCCAGTGATTCCGCGGATTCCAGGGCCAAAGGAGGTGAAATCCTTCCACCCGGCGGGAAATCCGGACATTTCTTCCACGTGAACGGCGGCTCACCGCCCCCAAAAGGATGTTTCAGCCGAACGCTGGCGCGTCACGGCCACCGCGTGCACACTTAGCCTGTGAAGCCGTTTCTCCTGCTCGCATCTCGCGCCGAAGACGCCGCCGCCGAGGAAGAGTACCAGGCGTATCTTCGTTTTGGAGGGCTCGCTCCCGAGCAGCTACAACGCATCCGAATGGAGGCGGCGCCCCTCCCGCTGCTTGAGCTCTCCGACTATTCCGGCGTGATTGTGGGTGGCAGTCCCTTCACTTCGAGCGACCCGGCGGAGCACAAGAGCCTGGTCCAGAAACGGGTGGAGAAAGAACTTGCGGACCTGCTGGACAAGATTGTTGCCGCCGACTTTCCCTTTCTGGGGGCCTGCTACGGGGTCGGAACCCTGGGGCTCCACCAAGGGGCTGTGATTGACCGGACCTACGGTGAAGGACTCGGCGGGGTAACCATCAAACTCACAGCGGAGGGCCTCCAAGACCCGCTCCTCCAAGGCATGTCCGAGCGCTTTGTCGCCTTTACCGGCCACAAGGAAGCCTGCACGGTCCTGCCAGGACACGCGGTGTTGCTGGCCGGTTCGGCGGCTTGCCCGGTGCAGATGTTCCGGATCAAGAGGAATCTTTACGCCACTCAATTCCATCCGGAGCTCGACGCCGAGGGGCTCGTCACGCGGATCGACACCTATCGCCACGCCGGATACTTCCCGCCCGAGGCTGCTGAACAGCTCATGGCAGACGCCCGGAAGATCACGGCTACCGAACCGATGAAGATCCTCGGCAACTTTGTCCGCCGATACGCGATTCCTCAATAATGTCGGAGGAATGAAGCACAATGGGCCCATGACTTTTGCAAATGTGGGAAGCCTCGGCACGAAACCCGGCCAGCGCGACACCGTCGTCTCCATCCTGCTCAGACCGAAACCGGAGCTCCGGGGCGCGGGCTGCCTGCTCTACGAGGTGGGCGTCAACGAAGAATCGCCGGACACGGTCTTTGTCTGCGAACTATGGGAATCGGCAGAAGCGCACCAAGGATCACTGCAGCTGGACAGTGTCCGAGCCGCCATAAGTGAGGCAATGCCACTGCTGTCCGGAGAGATGGGCGGCACGCGGTTCACGGTATTGGGCTCACCGCTCCGAAACCCCTGATATTCACCCAGTCGACACGTGGCTGACGGACAGGATTTTCATAGCTCTTACATAGCTGCAGTAGCTACGGTTGGTTCATTATGGAAGAGCAAGAGCCCCGTCGTCCCGGCCAAGGGTCCGGACAAAAGAGAAGTCGGTGGAACCGCTGGAGTCCCCGCCGACGTCGATCGGCCTTGCTGACAGCCTTTGCGGCCATTCTTACACTGACCCTGACGGCCACGATCTACTCAGCTGCGCATGCCCGCTCATCCGTCTCTCGTGCAGTGTCGGCGGTGGCCAGCGCTACGCCGTCGGCAGCTGTTCCAGCCGCATCCCCGACGACGACGGCCGCCGCAGCGTCGTCGACCGCGGCCGAGACTCCGACTGCCGCTCCAGCCCCCGCGGCTCCCGCAGCCGCAGCGCCGGCTGCTGCGGGTACCGGTGTGACCTCCGCATTGGACTCCGAGATCAACGCCATCATCGACGCCAACAGCCAGTACCAGATCGGCGTCACCCTAATCGACTTATCCAATGGCTCAAGCCATCAGTACGGGGTCCAGGCGCCGTTCGAGGCAGCAAGCACCGCCAAAGTCCTGGCTGCGGCCGCGTACTACCACCTTGTCGAGACAGGCGCAGTGTCCCTTGACGATCCCTTGGGCGACTACACGTCCGGATTCCAGATCAAGGAGATGATCCAGGACAGCGACAACGACTCCTGGTCCTTGATCATGGACGCGGTCGGCTATTCGGAACTGCAGTCCTATGCTGCATCGATCGGCGTCAGCTATGACCCCATGAACAACACACTGACTCCAAGCGAAATGGCCAGCATCATGGCCGGCCTCTACGGCGGGAAGCTCCTGAACCAGCAGGACACCGCACAGTTGTTGTCCTACATGCAGAACACCAACTACGAATCACTTATCCCCGCCGCGGTTCCGGCCGGAATCACTGTTTTCCACAAGTACGGACTGCTCGACGACGAACTCCACGACGCCAGCATCCTCACCGACGGAACCAACTCCTACGCATTCGTGGTGTACACCAAAGGCCAGGACGAGAGCGATATCCCCGCCCGCACCGACATCTTCCACCAGCTGACCCAGGCCGTGGTGAACGGTCTGTTCTAAAAGGACCTGGCCCGATCTTCAGCATCACGACGCCGGCCGCGCAGTCAGACTGACTGCGCGGCCGGCGTCCTTGTTCCCTTATAGGCGCTAAGCGCCTGTCGCGGTGCTATCTATATGCCTCCCTTCTGCATGGGGTCGGGCCAATTTCCTATGAATTGGTTATGGTCCTGCATGGTCTTCTCCTGACTAAGACGGTGTTCTGCGCGATGCGACGCAGTTGGTCGTGCCTGCCAAAAGGGCAGGGGCGGCCTTGATCAGTCGGGAGAGGAACCAGGATCGAATGCAGGTTCGGCCGAGGGGCTTTGCCGGCTATCCGGGATCGGGCCATGGCGGGGTGGCGGTGCAAGCGCACGTTGTTCGGGCAGATCTGCCGCGCCAAAGGCGGAACCGCCCTCCGGACCCGACGTCGATCCTGCCCCGGGCGGCGACACCGACGCAGGAACCGGTGCGTCAGGCGGAGGCCCGCCGGAGACCGGCGACACATCCGTTGTCGCAAACACCGCGGGGGGCATGAAGACAACCCCGTCCGGCAGGAATCCGGTGTTCCTTGTGAATCCGGGGTTCCGGGTGATCGCTCCCGGTCCGGACTGGACCGAGGGCGAAAAGCGGGTCGAAGGGACAGCTGGAACGCTTGGTCCGTGAGGCGGCAGTATTCCGGGGATCGGCGGCAATGCCGGCACGGAAGGCGGCTCGGGCAATGGCGGCACGGGCAAGGCCGGGAGTTCCTTGATCGTGTTCTCGACCACGGGCGGCACAGCGTCGACGACTCCAACGACTGGCGTCAAGACCTGCTTCGTTAGCTGACTGACCACGGTCTCAGGAACTGTGGCCAACTGACTCGGGCTTGGAACCACGGACGGGACGTGGTCGACGAGCGGTCCAATGGGATCGGTGAGGGAAACCGGGGGCAGTGAAACCGAAGGCGTCGGGACAGCCGGAATCGCCGGCAGAAGGTCTGTGGCCTGCGAAGGACCGGCCAGCCACAGCAACCATGCCAATGCGCCAAAAACGGCGAGAAGAACGGGGCGAACCAAAGAAATGCCACGGCACCCCAGATACCCAGCCAAACACTCCACCTCCCCAGTGCGGTGTTTGGATATTAAGGTACGCCCGTCCAGGGCGGCAGTCCATAGCTAAGCACCCTTAGCGCCCGAACTCCCGAAGGATCACTAGCTTGGACGCAGTGTCGACATCGGGGCGGAGATCCCGATCCTGGACGTCGGCGGGCAACGATAGACCGGCGTCGAAGGCCTTTCGGAACCGCGGACTCGCGAATTCTCCTCGTGTCCGGCCCTGCAGCCTGAGCGCGCGCGATGCGCAAAGGAGTTCAATACCAACCACCGTTGAAAGCGCCCGCACGGTGGAATCCATGCGGGAGCTGGCCACACTCGCGAAACTGGCATCTTCTTCGGCACCCAGTGAGAGCACCACCGTTTGCAGGCTCACAGGCTGCGCATTGGCTCGAATTCGGCCGACCGCTGCGGCCGCCACGTATTCCAGCATCATGACGCCGGACTGGCCGGCATTGTCGCCCGCAAGGAATCGGTGGAGACCGGTGTATGCCGGATCGCACAGCAGGCTGATCCTCCGAAGGTTCGTTGCGCACGCCGCGCCGATGGCCAGTTGCAGGGCATCTATGCGGCGGGCGAGAGTGGTCATCTGGAACAGGCCGTGGTGGGCCACCCCGTTGCTTCCATCCTCTGCGGAACCGTACACCAGCGGGTTTTCATGACCGGCCACCACCAAACGCTCCAAAAGGATGCTTAGCGCCTCGAGTTCCTCCGCCACCGAGCCGAGGGCCTGAGGCAGGGTGCGCAGGCAGTACGGGTCCTGGATCCTCGCGGGGTCACCGCTGCCTTCCACGAGGCCGCGCAGCACTCCGGCCATCCCGGTGACTGCAGGGGAATCAGCTGCCCGCGCGACTTCAGGGCTCAATGCCTCGGGATTCCCGGACATTGCCGCGAAGGACAACGCGCTCACCGTGGTCAGGTTTTCCATGAGCGTGACGAGCTTTTGGCGGGTGAGCGCGGCCTGGGCGATAGTGAGGGCGCTGGAGCTGATGAATGGAAGGGCATCCTCGGTGGCCCAGGTGTCCAGAGGCGCCGGGACGTACTTGCCGTCCATGGTGGGGCGCTCGCCGAGAAGGGTGAGCGCCGTTCCCGCCAGCGCGGGCAGGTCCGCAGTGCCGATTCCGCCGAATTCCCGCACTTCGGGCAGGGCATCGGCGTTGAGCATGTCCACGACAGCAGCGGCCACAGACGGGTTGATGCCGGACGAGCCCGCAGCAAGCTGGGACAGCCTGATGGCCAGCATAGCCCTGACGGTTTCCCGGTCAAGGACTCGTCCGGCATCGACGGCATGGCTGCGCAAGAGGTTCAAACCGTGGACGTTGACGTCCTCGTCCGCGGCGTCCAGCGCGACAGAACGGTTGGCCCCGACGCCGGTGGACCGCCCGTAGACGGGACGGGACAGCGCCGTCGCGCGGGCGGACCGTTGGGATGCGGCCATCCGTTCAACGGCCGACGGCGCCAGCGTCACCTTTGTTCGGCCATCTGCGACGGCTGCGATGTCGCTCAGACGCAGCCGTTTGCCGTCGATTTCGATCATGGAAGTGATTCTTTCTCAGATGGGCGGTTGATGTCCCAACTGGCTCGCAGTTGTTGTCGTTATGAGGGCTCATAACGACAACTAATGCGAGCTAGTTGCTTTCTTCCATGGGGATGCGGACGCCGCGTTCGTGGGCGACTTCGATGGCGC
>NZ_JARVRH010000004.1 GCF_030209755.1 Arthrobacter sp. efr-133-TYG-118
ATTCTGGAAGAATCAGCAGCATAAGGACGTGTTGCAACGACCACTTGAATCCGCCCCCAACGCGCGCTCAGATATCAGTGAGAGGGCGTCGGCGGAACACCCCACATAAGTGAGCCAGCGTCGGCGGCGCCTCAAACATTGCTTTGCGTGGCGCCAGATTGAGTCGGGTTTCGGGCTGTGAAGCCCGGTTTCCTGCTGTTGCGGGAAGGTTTCGCGACGCTGGCGCAGGGCGGGTGTCGCGTGGTTGATTGGCGGCCAGGACACAACGAAAGGAACCCCCATGAGCCCGCAGCAACGCACACTCCACCTCAACGCCTTCCTCATGAGCACCGGCCACCACGAGGCTTCGTGGCGGCTGCCCGAAAGCAACCCGCGCGCCAGCACCGACATCCGGCACTACCAAAACCTCGCACAAATCGCCGAGCGCGGCACGTTCGACTCCATCTTCTTCGCCGACTCCCCCGTGATCTTCGGCGACGTCGGACGCCGTCCGGTAGGGAAGCTGGAACCGACGGTGCTGCTCACCGCGATTGCGGCCGCCACCGAAAAGATCGGCCTCATCGCGACGGCGTCCACCACGTACAACGATCCCTTCAACCTGGCCCGGCGCTTCGCTTCGGTGGACTTCGTCAGTGGCGGTAGGGCCGGCTGGAACGTGGTGACCACAGCGGGACCGGAAGCAGCGCGCAACTTCGGCATAGACGATCAGCCCGCCCATGCCACCCGCTATGAACGGGCGGCAGAGTTCCTGGAGGTGGCCGCCAAGCTCTGGGACAGTTGGGAGGACGACGCCGTGCTTGGGGACAAGGAGGCAGGCGTCTGGGCAGACTCCGCCAAGGTCCGGCCCATCAACCACTCGGGCAAGCACTTCCGCGTCCAAGGGCCGCTCAATGTGCCGCGCTCGCCCCAGGGCCATCCCCTGATCGTCCAGGCAGGTTCCTCCGAGAATGGCAAGGGCCTGGCCGCCGAGTACGCCGAGGCCGTGTTCACGGCCCAGCAAACGCTGGAAGATGCACAGGCGTTCTACGGAGACCTGAAGACTCGGGCAGTCGCGCTTGGCCGGGCGGCTGAGAGCATCAAGATCCTGCCGGGAATTGTCCCGGTGATCGGTTCCACGCAAGCCGAAGCGCTGCGCCTGGAACGTGAACTGGATGAGCTGATCCGCCCCGAATACGCGAGGGCCGAGCTGGCCAAGACGCTCCGCGTGAAGCCTGAAGACCTGCCCCTGGACCGTCAGCTTCCCGCGGATCTCCCAGACGAGGACTCCATCGAAGGAGCGAAGAGCCGCTATACCCTCATTGTGGAGCTGGCCCGCCGCGAGAAACTCACGGTCCGCCAGCTGATCGGCAGGCTGGGAGGCGGCCGCGGCCACCTGACCTTCGCGGGAACCCCGGAGCAAGTTGCCGACGCGATCCAGCTGTGGTTCGAAAACGGCGCCGCCGACGGCTTCAACATCATGCCCGCAGTGTTGCCCTCAGGACTTGAGACCTTCGTTGACCACGTGGTCCCGGTGCTGCGCCAACGAGGTCTGTTCCGCACTGAATACACCGGCAGAACGCTGCGGGAACACTACGGCTTGGAACGCCCCGCGAACCGCTACGCGGAGGTGGGGTCTCGCGCCGGAGCCTGACAGATCAGGATGTTCGGTGCACGAATCACCGGCGGGGCCAGTTCCAGGGCGGTCCTTCCAGCGCACCAAGGCCCTTGATCCTTGTCTCCCCCAGGTCCTTGTACAGCTCATGCTGATGAACGCGTCTGCTCTCCCGCAAGGCAGCGATCAGGGGCGCAGAGTGCGAGACCACAATCAGCTGGCTGCGCTCACCGGCTTGAACGATGAGCTGGGCCAGCGCCGGCATCAGATCCACATGCAGACTGGTTTCCGGCTCGTTCAGCACCATGAGCTCCGGCGGCCTCGGCGTCAGGAGTGCCGCAACCAACATGAGGTAGCGGAGTGTGCCATCGGACAGTTCGGCGGCCGCCATGGCCCGAAGCATGCCCGGCTGTTGGAGTTCGACGCTGAAGCGACCATCGACGACGGCGATGCGCAGCCTACTGCCTGGGAACGCGCTGCCGATCGCGGCGTCGAGCAAACCGTCCTCGCCGGTTTCGCGCAGTGTCTGCAAGGCTGCCGCAAGATCACCTCCAGAATGGTGGAGGACGGGAGTCCTGGTGCCGATCTGCGCCTGACGGGCTGGAGCTTCATGGTCGGTGCGGAAGTGGTCATAGAAGCGCCAAGACCGCACCATGTCCCGGACCCTGAGTACCTCCGGGGCCCTGTCATGGTCAGAGACTTCTGTGAGCATGCTTTCGTAAGCGTGCAGGCGACGGGACAGTTCCACCCATTCGCCGTTCTCGCCTCTCAGCCGGGCAACGGCCCCTTTGCGGTCCACGAGCACCGACCCGGGCCTGGCTACCGGGCCGGAAAATACCTGCTCTCGCTTGATCTCCGGATCCCTGTTGAACGCAGACGGGACGGTCCTGCCTATGGCGTCGTCAAAAGCGCCACCGGAAACGGGCAGTCCCAGGTCAATCAGATAGCCGAAATCATCTCCGGAGAAACCCAGTTTCAGGTTGACGGATTCCTTCCGGACTGTTCCCTGCACCGGCGCTTCACCCCGCCGCATGGCATCGCTGATGGTTTCCGGTCCGGCCCATAGCGTTGAGCTGAGTCCTCCATCGCGGGCCAAGGAACCCACCACGTTCGCGGAATCGCTCCCGGCACACTCCGACAAGAGCCGCAAAGCACGGTAAAGCGAGGATTTGCCGCTGCCATTGGAGCCGGTGACCAAGTCCAGGCCATGCAGCTCCATGGTCAGGTCCCGGAGGGAACGGTAGTTCGAAATCGCCAGCGTCCGTATCATCGAAGACTCCGCGATCCTAGAGCGGGAACTTGCCCGAGAGCTCAAGGGTTCCCGCGCAGGTCCACGCTTCCAAACGGTCCGCGTCTGTGGGGCCGCCGTCCAACGGGCTCGCCAGCCGTGGGCGGCGGACCCAGCAGCCGGCTTCCTCGGCGATCAACGCGCCCGCCGCGTAGTCGTGTTCGTTGAGCCCGCGCTCTCCGAACGCGTCGTGGGTTCCATCGGCCACGAGGCAGAGATCCAATGCGGCGGAGCCGAGGCGGCGAAGATCGGCGAAGCCTTCCATGAGGTTCCCGAGCCCAGCGAACTGCTCTGCCCGCGTCGCGGGATCGTAGCTGAACCCCGAGGCCACAATCAGTCCCTTACGGCCGAGGAGCGGTCCACTCAACTGGGTGCGCTGCCCATTCTCTTCAAGCCACGCTCCGTGGCCCCGTGCCGCCGAGTAGATTCGTCCCAGCGCAGGGGCGTTGACGACGCCGGCCAGCCAGACGCCGTCGGCATCAGCAACGGCCACAGACGTGGCGTAGTAGACGATGTTCCGGATGAAGTTGGTGGTGCCGTCCAGCGGATCGATGGACCATCGGTAGCCACTGGGCTCCTCGGGCCGCGTGGTGCCGTGCTCTTCGCCCGTGATGGTGTCGTGCGGGCGGGCCGCGGTAATTGCGCCCCGCACAGCGTTCTCCGCCGCGACGTCGAAGGCCGTCACCCAGTCGCCGGCGTCACCTTTGTTCACGACGCCGAGGCTCCCCGCCGAGTTGGGGCCCGCAGGCCTGGCCGCGAGCACCTCAGCTCCTGCCGCGGCAGCTGCGTGGGCGACGGCGAGAAGCTCCAAGACATCGGCCGTCATTCGGCGGCATCCATGTCCGACGCGGCTTCCATTTCCGCCACAGCGATGGCTGCGTCTTCATCGTCCAGCGCCGTGCCGCCGGCAGGTTCCAGGACGCCGTCGAGCAATGCCTTGAAGCCATCCTCGTCCAACACCCGGATGCCGAGCTGCTCAGCCTTGTCCAGCTTGGAGCCTGCGTTCTCACCGGCCACGACGTAGCTGGTGTTCTTGGAGACCGAGCCGGCTGCCTTGCCGCCCCTGATGATGATGGCTTCCTTGGCTTCGTCCCGGCTCAGCGTGGGTAGGGACCCCGTCACCACAATAGTGAGGCCTTCCAGGTTCCGCTGGAGGCCGGCGTCGCGTTCGTCGACCATGCGCACTCCGGCAGCTGCCCAGCTATCAACGATTTCCTGGTGCCAGTCAACGGCAAACCATTCCTTGAGTGCCGCGGCAATGGTCGGTCCCACCCCGTCAACGTTGGCCAGCTCCTCCTCGGAGGCGGCCCGGATGGCTTCCATGCTCCCAAGGGCCGTGGCCAGGGCCCGGGACGCCGTGGGGCCGACGTGCCGGATGGACAGGGCAACGAGGACGCGCCAGAGGGGTTGTGTCTTGGCTTTCTCGAGTTCCTTGAACAGCTTGTCCGTGGTGGCTGTGGGTTTTGAAGGGGCCTTGGCGGTGGCCTTGGAATAGAAGTAGGGCACGAGTTCGAACGTTCCCGTCCCCACGCCTTTGGAGCGCTTCTCGCGCCGGATGCGGACCTCGGCGAGATCCTCCGGTGTGAGGCTGAACAAGGCCGCTTCACTGCTCAGGGGCGGCGTTTCCGGTTCGGCAGGCTGGGTGAGGGCGATGGCTGCTTCCCACCCCAAAGCTTCAATGTCGAAGGCGCCCCTGCTCGCGACGTGGAAGACACGCTCGCGCAGCTGGGACGGGCACGACTTCGCGTTGGGGCAGCGGATATCGACGTCGCCTTCTTTCGCCGGAGCCAGGGGCGTGTGGCAGGACGGGCATTCCGTGGGCATCACGAACTCACGCACGGGAGGATCCTGTTGATCACGCAGCGCCAATACCGGCCCGACGATCTCTGGAATGACATCGCCGGCCTTCCGCAGCACCACGATGTCGCCGATCATGACGCCCTTGGCCTTGACCACATCCTGGTTGTGCAGGGTGGCCATCTCCACGGTGGATCCAGCCACCTTGACCGGTTCCATCACGCCGTACGGGGTGACGCGGCCGGTGCGGCCAACGTTGACCTGGATGTCCAGCAGCTTGGTGTGGACTTCCTCCGGCGGGTACTTGTAGGCAACGGCCCAACGAGGAACCCGCGAGGTGTAACCGAGGGCGCGCTGCGTGGCGAAATCGTCGATTTTGACCACGATGCCGTCGATCTCGTGCAGGAGGTCGTGCCGGTGCTCACCGAAGTGCTTGATGAAGTCCAGGACCTCCTCGAAGGAGTCCAGGACCTTCAGGTAAGGGCTGACCGGCAAGCCCCACTCCTCGAGCAGCTTGTAGGTTTCCGACTGGCTGATGGAGTCAAGGCCTTCGCGCGCACCGATGCCATGGACGAACATCCGCAACGGGCGTTTGGCCGTTTCCGCAGGGTCCTTCTGACGCAGGGAGCCGGCCGCGGCGTTGCGGGGGTTGGCCAACGGCGCCTTGCCGGCCTCGATCAGCGCTTCGTTGAATTCAGCGAAAGCCTTGGACGGAATGAAGACTTCGCCCCGGATTTCCACCTCGGAGGGAAATCCGCTGCCGCTGAGCTGGCGCGGGATCTCATTGATGGTGAGCACGTTGTGGGTGATGTCCTCGCCCGTGGTGCCATCTCCGCGCGTGGCGGCACGGACGAGCTTGCCGTCGCGATAGAGCAGGTTCACCGCCAGGCCGTCGATCTTCAGCTCCGTCAGCCATGCAATGCGGGAAGCCGCCGTGCCCAGTTTTTCGACCGAAGCCTCGGCCTTGCGGACCCACGCTTCCAACTCGTCCAGCGAGAAGACATCTTCCAGGCTGTACATCCTCTGAAGGTGCTCGACGGCGGCGAAAGCAGCCGACACCTCGCCGCCCACTTCCTGAGTGGGCGAGTCGTTGGACACCAGCTCGGGATGCAGGGCCTCGAGCTCCTCAAGGCGGCGGTAGAGGGAGTCGAACTCGGCGTCCGAAACCGTCGGCGCATCCTCCTGGTAGTACGCGTAGCGGTACTTGCGGACGAGGTCTGCGAGGTTTTCGTACTCTTCCCGTACGGCTTCCGTTGGAACTGCGGTTTCGCTCTCTGCTGTGCTCACGTACCTATCTTGCCGCAAAGCCGCGACAAAATAGGCCCCCCGGACGGGAAGCAGGGACGGGAAGCAGGGACGGGAAGCAGGGACGGGAAGCAGGGACGACAAGCAGGAATCAGTGCGTAAAGCGGTGGCGGCTCCACAAAGCGAAGGCAATGCCGCCGGCCGCCACCAAAAGCACGCCGCCCATGATGGCGATCACGGCGAACATGTCCGAACCCGGCCCTTTGGCATCGCTCACCGACGCAGCCTGGGTGGCCTTGAGCCCGTCTTGGATGGGGGTATTCCAATTGGACGACGCCGACGGCGAGGCGCTGCTCGTCGTCGGACTGTCCGACGGGGTCGCAGGGCTGGAGGCCACAGGAGCCTCCGACGGCGCCACGCTGGGCTCCGGTTCCACCGTCACCGGTGTCATGGGGGCCTGTGCGGGCGCGGCAGGCGCGGGTGCCACCGGGGCGGGTTGAACCGGCACGACGACGGGTGGCTTGGAGGGCGCGGGATCCACGACTTTCGGCTGGGTCGGCGTGGGCTCGGTTGGTGCCGGGTCCGGGGCCGGGGACGTGGGCAAAACTTGTCCCTGGCCGGGAGCCACGACGCTCTCGGCGTGGGCCGAAAGCAACGGGAAAGCGCAGATCACCACGGCCATGGCAATGCCCGCGAGGGCAACGGAGAACGGGCGTCGCACGGCGGCACGGGTCGCGCCGCCAGAGCGCGCGGAGGAGCGTTGGGTCATGTTTACCTCTGCAGGACGGCACGGGCCGCCCGGAGTTGGGGTGGTATTGACCGGAATCTTCCTACAAAGTCCGGGCGTGTCGCAAATCCCGTTCTCCAAAGACGCCATCGGCAGGAGCGTGTGCCGGCCCATTCGGCGTCGTTTTACCCGATCCTGGCATCCACCACAATCGCGGTGACATTGTCCCGTCCGCCGCTCAGCAACGCCTCCTGGATGAGGGCATCCACGGCGTCCTGGGGCTTCTCCACCGTGCTCAGGATCCGGAACATGTGCTCGTCGCTCAGCTCCCCGGTGAGTCCGTCCGAGCAGATCAGCATCCGGTCCCCGTCCCGGATGGGGAGCAACCAGAAGTCCGCTTCGTTTTCGCCGCCGGTTCCAAGGGCGCGGGTCACCACATTGCGGCGCGGATGCACCATGGCCTCTTCACGCGTGATGTTTCCGGACTCCACGAGTTCCTGGACTTCCGAGTGGTCCACGCTGATCTGCCTGAAATCGCCCCCGCTCAAGCGATACGTCCGCGAATCGCCGATGTTCATGACCAGCCAATACGGGACGCCCATATGCTCAGCGACGACGACGCCGGTGAGTGTGGTTCCCGCGCGGCCACCCGTGGCATTCCGGATCTGGAAGTCGGCCGCAAGGATGCACTCTTGCATGGCAACGGCGGTCGCCGAGCGAACTCGCGACGCCAATTGCGGCATGCTGCCGAGAGTCCGTACGCACAATGCGCTGGCAATCTCGCCTGCTTCATGCCCACCCATGCCGTCAGCCACCGCGAAGACCGGATCCTCCGCAATGAGCGAATCTTCGTTGAGTTCCCGGCTGAGTCCGCGGTCCGTCCCGTAGCCATAGCTCAACGTGAATCCCGGCTCAGGGGCGGTCGCTGCGGAGGGTGAATTCATTCTTGTCCTCGGTGGAAGGCACGGTTGCCAGGTGGACTCTAGGGCTGCGGAGACGACTATGCCACGATCCGAAAGCCAACTCCAAGGACCGTGTCCCGGGATCAGTCGAGAACCAGGCCCCTGCCAAGGCCACGGGCAAGCCGCACGGGAAGGATTTCCCCGAAACCACGAACGTTCTCGGCCGTCTGCGGAACCAGGACGAAGCGTTCGTCCTGGCCCAGCGCTGCCGCCGTCATCTCGTCCACGAGGACCGTACCGGGTTCAGCCAAGGCCGTGAGACGGGCCGCCAGGTTGACGGTGGGGCCGTAAATATCGCCGAGGCGGGAAAGGATGCGTCCCCAGACCATAGCCACGCGGGCTTCCGGCAAGATTTCGTCTTCCGTGAAGGCCTGGGCGAGTGCCAAGGAGATCTCAGCGCCGGCGGCCGGCGTCTCGGCGATGTAGAGGACTTCGTCGCCGACGGTCTTGACGAGGCGTCCGCCGCCGATGGAGATGATCTCCGCGCACTTGTTCTCGAAGCGCTGGACCAACTGGGCCAGGGTTTTCTCGTTCATGCGGCGCGACAGGCTCGTGTAGGAGACGAGGTCGGCAAAGCCCACGGCGCGTGCCAAGGGCAGGGGGGCATCGTCTTCGTCGCCTTCGCGGCCGGCCTCGCTGGCCTGCAAACCGGCTTCGGCACGGACGGCCAGGCGCTGCACCCCGGCGTTCATCTGGCGGCGCCACGAGTACAGCAGGATCTCTTCCATGGCATCCACGAGGTTGGGCAGTTCGTTGACCAACTGTTTGCGGGCAACCGCGTCGGGAATGCCTTGCTGCACCACCATGTCTTCAATGAGTGCCTCGACTTGCCACACCACCATGCGGTCGGTCATCTGCCCGATGGCGCGCGTCACGGAAATGGCAGCTTCCTCGGTGAGCTTCCCTGCGCGGACAAGGTCAAGGATGGTGGAAAGCGCGGCGAGGTCGCGCTCTGTGAACGCCACGTCCTGGTCGCCGAAGTTGGGGAAACCCAGCGCTCGCCATAGCTTGCGCGCCGACAACAGCGAGACGCCTGCGCCCGCCGCCACTTCGCGTCGCCGGAGTTTGCGTTCGCCGCCCAGGAGCCTCGTTTCCAGGGCCTTGATGGCAAGCCGTTCTGCCGACAGGGCGCCGGTTGGCGGGGACAGGACGGGGAGGACCCCCGTTGGTGCCTGGTCCACGGAAGGTTCGGGCACGGCGTCGGGCTCGTGGTCCATGTACTCAGGCTCCTGCTCGTCAACGCTCATCTCTTCCACCTTCTCTCATATCCCAGGGCAACGCGGCATCCGGGTAGTCAGCTGGTCCGGCAAAACTGTCAAAATCGCCCGCCTCCGGCACGGCGCCGGGGCCGAACCTGACATTCGTCGGAAGCTCGGCCATGGCATCCAGGATGAAACTTCGAAACTTGCCGACCTCCGGAACGTCCGCGAGGACGGTCTCGCCGGGGTGCCCGGTATCCAAGGATATATTCCCGGAGCGCAATATCCGTTGGAGGAGCGATTGTTTGATCCCCACGCTGCGCACCGCAGCCAGCGGCACCTGCCAGTCGCCCCGGCGAAGCATTCCGAAACGGGCAACTATCCGGCCGCTTGTCAGGATGTACCGTACGCCACGCCAGCGGATGAATCGCGGGAGGCTGTAGCCGAGCAGCACGACCGCCACGATGGCCAGGCAAGCGGTGACCAACCATTGGGTCCAGTCACTGGTGATGACCGGAAGCAACTTGCCCGGTCCGCCCTTGACTATCCATGCACAGGCGAACGCGGCCGCAGCGGGGACCAGGATGAATGCCAGGACGGGACCAAAGAGCATCCTGGGCTGCTGCCGCGTGATCACGATGACTTGCTCCCCACGCAGGAGCTCTTTACGCATAACCGCTTTCGGTAGCCCTCAGGTGGACGACGTCGCCGGCGGTCACGACGTGCTCGCGGCCACCATGGTCCACGACCAAAAGGGAACCGTATTCATCCAACCTGGACGCATGCCCCACCAATTCGTGGTCGCCGGGCAAATGCGCCTTCACTTCGCGTCCCAGGGTGACCATGACGGCTTCCACCCGCTTGTGCAGCGAGGAGCCGCCGGCCAATCCCGCTGTAGGGTCGCCGTCGGCATTGCAGAAACTGCGGTAGAGCGCCGCGAAGCGGGACAAATAGTTGCGCAGAAGCAAAGTGCGGTCCGTGGTGGTGGCGCCTTCAAGCAGGAGGGAGGTCGCCGTGGGGACAGGCAGTTCATCCTCGCTGAGCGTCACGTTGAGGCCGGTGCCCAGGATCACTGCCGGAACCGATCCGTCGCCCATGGGCCCCATCTGGGCCAGGATGCCGGCGATCTTCCTGCCTCGGACGAGGACATCGTTGGGCCACTTGATGTCGGCGGGAAGGCCGGCGGTTTCCAAGAGGGTCTCGCGCAAGGCCAGCGCGCCGAGGAGGGACAGCCAGGAGTAGCTCTGGGTCGGGACGGGCAGGCCCTGGGAATTGACGGGACGCAGGACGATCGAAACGGAAATCGCCGAACGCGCGGGAGATTCCCAGTGACGGTCGAGCCGGCCCCGCGCCGCCGTCTGGTGCTCGGCGGTGAGGACTGCGAGGTCGGACCATTCCTTGGGCTCCGTGGTGACGGCGCGCAGCAGATCAGCGTTCGTGGAGCCGGTGGTCTCCACGATCTTCAATTGCGAAATACCGGCGGCCGCGAGGAAGTCGGGATGAAGCAAGGCATCACGGTCCAGGCCCAAGCGCGGGGCACGTGGTTCGCTGCTGGCAGGCTGTTCGACATCCATAGACAGAATCCTATCCAGCCAGGCTGGTCCCGGAAGAAGTTGTCCGCTTAGAGGAAGATATCCGGCACAAGCTTCTCCTCGGGGGCACCCAGACTGTAGGGCCTGAAGTCCGAAACACCCGCAGCCTTCAACACCTGCTCGTCCGTGTAGAAGTTGCCTGTATTACTTGCCGAACCGCCTGAGTCTGCGGTCAGGTTTGACCCGGTCAGGACAGCGTGGGCGGCGTCGGCCATGATTTCCGAGCCCCTGGCGGCTTGGACGATCTGTGCCCCTCCGGGCATATTTCGGATGGCAGCAGTGTCGATCAGAGTGCAGGGCCACAGCGAGTTGACCGACACGCCGTCGTTCCTGAGTTCTTCGGCCAGGCCCAGCGTGGTGAGGCTCATGCCGTACTTGGCCATGGTGTAGGCCAAGTGCATGCCGGCCCACTTCGGGTCAAGGTTCAACGGCGGGGAAAGAGTCAGGATGTGCGCGTTGCGCGATTTCCGCAGGGCCGGAAGCGCGAGCTTGGACAGCAGGAAGGTGCCCCGGACATTGATGTCCTGCATGAGGTCATAGCGTTTCATGTCAATTGCGTCAGTGCGGGAGAGATCTATCGCCGAGGCGTTGTTGATAACGACGTCGATTCCGCCAAAGCGTTCGACGGCGGCGGCAACCGCTGCGGCAACGTCGCCGTCGTTGCGGACATCTCCCACGAGCGGTAGCGCCTGGCCGCCGGCTGCTTCCAGTTGCTCGGCGGCTGTGAAGACCGTTCCTTCCAGCTTGGGGTGGGGTTCTCCGGTCTTGGCCATGATGACGATGTTGGCGCCGTCGCGGGCCGCGCGGGTGGCGATTGCCAGCCCGATGCCGCGGCTGCCGCCGGACATGAGGATGGTGCGGCCCTTCAGTGATCCACGTGCAAGGTAGGGAAGGGCAGGGCTTGCAGAAGCATCGTTGCTTGAGGTCATGAGGACACTGTAGCCCAACTATGTTACTGGCGAGTAACATTGTTCAATGCTCGACTTGAAGTCGGAAAATTGTAGGGTTTCTACAGCGGTCTGTGGCTTTTGCGTCATTAGACTAGCCAACAGGGCCCGCACTTTGTACGGATGCTACTTAAGAGCGCATGCCTGACGAAGCAGTGCCAGCGTAAATCAGCTACAGAGCCGGAGACATTGATGAGCCACGATCTGACAACGACAGCGGGAAAGATTGCCGACTTCCGCGACCGCCAGGCCCGTGCAGAACAACCTTCCGGCCCCGAAGCTATCGAAAAGCAGCATGCCCGCGGCAAGAACACCGCCCGCGAACGCATCGACATGCTCCTCGACGAAGACTCCTTCGTAGAGTTCGACGCCTTGGCCGTCCACCGCTCCACCGCGTTCGGCATGGAGAAGAAGAAGCCCCTCGGCGACGGCGTCGTCTCGGGCTACGGCACCGTCGACGGCCGCCTCGTGGCCGTCTACAGCCAGGAATTCAGCGTCTACGGCGGCTCCCTGAGCCAGGTCAACGGCGAGAAGATCGTCAAGGTCCAGGAATTCGCCCTCCGCAACGGCTGCCCGATGGTGGGCATCAACGACGGCGGCGGCGCGCGCATCCAGGAAGGCGTAGCCTCGCTGGCGATGTTCGCCGACATCTTCCGCAACAACGTCCATTCTTCCGGCGTCGTCCCCCAGATTTCCCTCATCATGGGCCCGTGCGCCGGCGGCGCCGCCTACTCCCCTGCCCTCACCGACTACGTGGTGATGGTGGACAAGACCTCCCACATGTTCATCACCGGCCCTGACGTCATCAAGACCGTCACCGGCGAAGACGTGGACATGGAAACCCTCGGCGGCGCGCGCCAGCACAACGCCACCACCGGCACTGCAACGTACCTCGCCAGCGACGAAGCCGACGCGATCGAGTTCGTCCGCGAACTCCTGGACTTCCTGCCGTCCAACAACCTGTCCGAGGCTCCCGTCCTGGAGCACGAGCAAGAACTGGAGCTCGACGACGACGACCTCGCCCTGGACACGCTCATCCCGGACTCGGCCAACCAGCCCTACGACATGCGCAAGGTCATCGAGCAGATCGTCGACGATGCCCATTTCCTCGAAATGCAGTCCCTCTACGCCCCCAACGTGATCATCGGCTACGGCCGGGTTGAAGGCCACACCGTCGGTATCGTGGCCAACCAGCCCATGCAGTTCGCCGGCACCCTGGATATTTCCGCTTCGGAAAAGGCAGCCCGCTTTGTCCGCCACTGCGATGCCTTCAACGTTCCCATCATCACCTTGGTGGACGTCCCCGGCTTCCTGCCCGGCAAGGACCAGGAATTCCAGGGCATCATCCGCCGCGGAGCCAAGCTGCTTTACGCCTACGCCGAGGCCACCGTGCCCAAGCTGACGGTCATCACCCGCAAGGCCTACGGCGGAGCGTACATCGTGATGGGTTCCAAGAAGCTTGGGGCTGACCTCAACCTGGCCTGGCCGACGGCCCAGATCGGCGTCATGGGCGCCCAAGGTGCCGTCAATATCCTGTACCGCCGCGACCTTGCCGCCGTCGCCGAGGCCGGTGGCGACGTCGAAGGCAAGCGTGCCGAGATCATCCGCCAGTACGAGGAAGAACTCCTCAACCCCTACCAGGCAGCCGAGCTTGGCTACGTCGACGCCGTCATCGTGCCGTCGGAGACCCGCATCCAGATCATCAAGGGCCTCCGCGCCCTTCGTGACAAGCGCGCCAGCCTGCCCACCAAGAAGCACGGAAACATCCCCCTGTGAGCCTCGAACAGAACGTTCCGGACTTCTTTGCTGAATCCGCTGACGCGGCGCCGGCCGAGCCCTTGCTTTCGGTCGTCAAGGGAGATCCGACGCCGGAAGAGCTCGCGGCGCTTGCCGCCGTCGTCGCTTCCCTTGGATCGACGGAGGAAGCCGAAACTCCCAAACCGAGCACGCGGCACTGGCTGCGCCGACAGCAACTGCGCATGGACCCCACGCCGGGGCCAGGCGCCTGGAAGCGCAGCCGGGGCTGAGTTCCATGGTGACCCAACTAGCTCGCATTTAATGTCGTTTTGAAGGCTCAAAGCGACATTAAATGCCAGTCAGTTGGGTTGGCCTCCGAGATATCTGCAACAACCCTTTCACAAGAGTCTTGTCGCGGTTAGGCTCGTGGGGTGACTACTCCTAACACAGCTCCGGCACGCCTCCAGACTGCCATCGATGCGGTCGCCGACGCCTACACGGACACCCTCCTTGCCCTCAACCCGAGCCTTGCCACCACCCTCGGCCTGCCCGGACACGAAACCGAGTACCAGGACTTCTCGCCTGCCGGCGCGGCGGCATTCGCCAAGGCAGCGCGCCGCACCCTCGACGAGTTGGCCACCCTCGAACCGACGGACGCCTCCGACGTCGTCACCCTTGACGCGATGCGGGAACGGCTCGGCCTCGCCCTCGAGATCCACGAGTCCGGCTGGGGCGCCGCCGACCTGAACAACATCGAGTCTCCGGCCCAAACCATCCGTGCGATCTTCGACCTCATGCCCACCGACACGGCCGAACAGTGGGAGCACATCGCCGGCCGCGCGGCCAACATCGCTGAAGCGATCGACGGGTACATCGCTTCCCTTCGTTCGGCCAGGGACGCAGGGAAAGTCTCCGCGGTCCGCCAAGTCAAGATCGTCATCGAACAGACCAGCAAATACGCGGCCGAGGACGGCTTTTTCGCCAAGCTCGCCGCCGAAGCCTCGATCGACGGCCAGCCGCTGCCGGCGGAACTGCAGGAAAAGCTCGACGCCGGTACCGCCGTCGCGCGTTCCGCTTACTTGCGTCTTGCCGCCTTCCTCGAAGCGGAGCTCCTGCCCTTTGCTCCGGAAAAAGACGCCGTGGGCCGCGAGCGCTACGCATTGGCCTCACGTTTGTTCCTCGGAGCAACCGTGGACCTGGAGGAAACGTACGCCTGGGGCGTGCAGGAACTCGACAGGCTCATCGCCGAACAGGAACGCGTGGCCGAGCAAATCAAGCCCGGCGCGTCCATCGAGGAGGCCAAAGCCATTCTCGACAACGATCCCGAACGGCAAATCAAGGGCACCGATGCCCTCAAAGCCTGGATGCAGGAACTCTCAGACCGCGCAGTAGCCGAACTGGCCGACGTCCATTTCGACATCCCGGACATCATGAAGACGCTCGAATGCCGTATCGCGCCCACGGACGAAGGCGGCATCTATTACACGGGGCCTTCTGACGACTTCTCCCGGCCCGGCCGCATGTGGTGGTCCGTTCCGGCCGGCGAAGACACCTTCACCACCTGGGCCGAAACCACTACGGTTTTCCACGAAGGCGTCCCCGGCCACCACCTCCAGGTGGCCACCGCCGTCTACCGCCGCGAGCTCCTCAACAACTGGCGACGGAACGTCTGCTGGGTCTCCGGACACGGCGAAGGCTGGGCCCTCTATGCCGAAAAGCTCATGCTGGAGCTCGGCTACCTCAAGGACCCGGGCGACCACATGGGCATGCTGGACATGCAGCGCATGCGTGCCGCCCGCGTGGTGTTCGATATCGGCGTCCACCTCGAGCTGGAAGTTCCGGAACGTTGGGGCAGCGGCACCTGGACCTCGGACAAGGGCTTCGAATTCCTCAAGGCCAACCTGCCCATCAGCGCGGGTCAGCTCCAGTTCGAATTCACCCGGTACCTCGGCTGGCCCGGCCAGGCCCCGTCGTACAAGGTGGGGCAGCGGCTATGGGAGGAAATCCGGGCTGAACTAGAACGCCGCGACGGGTTCGACCTGAAGTCCTTCCACACGGATGCGTTGAACATCGGCTCAGTCGGCCTGGATACGCTTCGCCGGGCGCTGCTGGGGTGACCCAACTGACTCGCATTTGTTGTCGTTTTGGAGGCTCAGAACGACAACAAATGCGAGTCAGATGGGCTGAGACGTACGAGATCTTTCCCACATTCCGTCCGGGAATAACTTCATAAATGGGTGGTTTCGCGGCGAATTCTTTGGGCTATTTGGCAGTTGCTCGAATTTGAGACCGTAACATTTCTCAACGTCGGGTCGCGGTGGTATGTGCCGGGGCCTAGTTTGTTCCGGTGAGCAATTCATCCAACACTTTGACTTCCGCCGGAAAGACTTCGTCCCGGCTTCCCAAGTGGGCAACGTCCTTCGGCGTCCAGATCATCGCGGCCTTGGTGATCGGCCTGGCCCTCGGCCTCCTGGCCAAAGCCACCGGTAGCACCACGAAGGCTCCCAACGGGCTCGGCGCCACGCTGCAGACCATCGGCTCGAGCTACGTCTCGCTGCTGCAGACCGCCGTCGTGCCCTTGATCTTCACCGCAGTGGTGAGTTCGATCGCGAACCTCCGCCAAGTGTCCAATGCGGCGAAACTGGCGTGGAACACCTTGCTCTGGTTCGCCATCACCTCGCTCATCGCAGTGATGATCGGCATCGGACTGGGCGTGATCTTGCAGCCGGGTTCAGGCACCGGCATCACCAAGAAGGCCGAGTACGCAGGCAAGACCGGCGACTGGTGGGCATTCCTTACCGGCCTCTTCCCCAAGAACTTCCTCGGCATTGGCGCGAGCACGAGCGTCACGGACGGCGTCGCCAGCACGTCGATCAGCTTCAACGTGCTGCAGATCCTGGTGATCGCCATCGCCATCGGCGTCGCCGCCCTCAAGGTCGGCAAGCAGGCCGAACCGTTCCTCAACCTCAATGCTTCCGCCCTGGCCGTCATCCAGAAGGTCCTCTGGTGGATCATCCGCATCGCCCCGCTGGGCACCATCGGCCTGATCGGCAACGCAGTGGCCGTCTACGGTTGGGACACCATCGGTTCGCTCGGCAAGTTCACCGTGGCCATCTACGCGGGCCTCGCCCTGGTGCTCTTCGTTGTCTACCCCATCCTGGTCAAGACCCATGGGCTGTCCGTCAAGCAGTACTTCTCGGGCGTGTGGCCCGCCGTGCAGCTGGCATTTGTCTCCCGGTCCTCGATCGGCACGCTGCCGCTCACGCAGCGCGTCACCGAACGCAACCTCGGCGTTCCGCAGGGTTACGCATCCTTCGCCGTGCCGCTCGGCGCGACCACCAAGATGGACGGTTGCGCCGCCATCTACCCGGCCGTCGCTGCGATCTTTGTTGCCCAGTTCTTCGGCATCAACCTGGACTTCAGCCAATACTTGCTGATCGTAGTGGTTTCGGTCCTTGGTTCGGCGGCAACGGCAGGCACCACGGGCGCCGTGGTCATGCTCACGCTGACCTTGTCCACCCTGGGACTGCCGCTTGCCGGCGTCGGGCTCCTCCTCGCGATCGACCCCATCCTGGACATGGGCCGCACGGCCGTCAACGTGGCCGGACAGGCGTTGGTTCCGGCCATCGTGGCCAAACGGCAGGGAATCCTGGACGAATCGCTCTACAACGCTCCACGCACGGGAACGGCGTTCGCGGCCCAGACTGAGTCTCCGGAGGCGTCCGGGGAAACTCGCGAGCTCGCTGACGCCAACGCCTAGCGACGGCCCAATGGCGCACGGACGAATCTCCGGGGAATACCCTGGGGATTCGTCCTTTTAACCGTGGGAAACGGTGGATTCTGGATAGGCTCTGTCCATGCTGATAGTCACCTCAAACAAGATTCCGGGCCACAGGATCGACGCCGTATTCGGCGAAGTCATGGGCCTCACCGTCCGCTCCCGGGATCTCGGCTCCCAAATGATTGCCGGTTTCCGCTCCCTCGGCGGCGGCGAGCTGCCCGAAATGACCAAGGCGCTTTATGAAAGCCGCCAGGAAGTCATGGCCCGTATGGTCAACGAGGCACAGCAGCGCGGCGCCAACGCAATCGTCGCCATGCGCTTCGACACGTCCGAGATGGGCGGCAACTGGACCGAGGTGTGCGCCTACGGCACCGCCGTGTTCGCCATCCCCCTGGCCGAAGGCGAGCCCGGCGCCACAGGCCAGTCCATCTACTTGACGAGCACCGCCGCCCAGCAGCCCGAGCAGTCCACGACGTCGCCCGCGCCCCAGGAACACACGGCACCGCCGGAGATTTAACTTGCCCTGAGTGCAAAGTTGCACTTAGTGTAAGTACGTGACAACTTCCGACACCGCCACTGTCCCCTCGCGCCGGGAACAGAACAAACTGGCCACCCGCCAAGCGATCACGGACGCAGCCCTTGCCATGTTGCGCAGCAGGGGCGCCGCCAATTTCACCGTGGAAGATATCGCGGAAGCGGCCGGCGTATCCCGGCGCACCTTCTTCAATTACTTCCCGAGCCTCGAAGCGGCCCTGGCCTCAGTGACCGAGGGCTTCCTGGACCATGCCCTCGAACAGTTCCGCCTGCGCCCTTCGGACGAACCCATCCTCGATTCCGCCCGGGCCGCCCTCGCGGCGCTGGCTGACCCCATGACGGTTTCCCCCATGGCCGAACTCTTCAGCCTGACCCACGACAACCGTGCCCTGGTGCGTTCCGAACTCGAAGCCTGGGACCACTGCACCACGCAGATCATCGACGCCGCCCGCCTTCGCCTCGGCCCGGATGTCGATGAGCTCTATTTACGGGCCTTGGCCGGGTCCATCATTTCCTGCGGCAAGGCAGCCATGAGCGTCTGGTTCGAACAACACGGCCCGGATCTTTCCCCCGAATCCCTCGCAAGCTTGCGGCAGCACTTGATCGACGCGATTGGCCTGCTCGGTTCAGGCTTCGCGGCACCGGTCCCTCGAAGTCCCGGCGTCGCGCGGCACTCCGCCCGCGACTGATCCACAACACTCGGCATAACCACACCGACAGATCGGTTCCGATATGGCACTCCTGCTCTACCGCCTTGGCAAGTTCTCCTACCGTCACCGCTGGCTGGTGATCTCCCTCTGGCTGGCCGTGCTCGTGGCCGTCGGCGGCTCCGCAGCCGCCTTCCACGGCACCATGTCCAACAACTTCCAGATTCCCGGCACCGAGACCCAGCAGATGCTGGACAAGCTCAAGAAGGACCTTCCGGCCTCCTCGGGTGGCTCCGCGGGGATCGTCTTCGAAGCCGGCGACGCCGGATTCAACCAAGCCGGCAAGGACGCCATTGCGTCGGCCCTCTCCCGGCTGGAAAAACTGCCGGATGTGCAGTCCACGGTCAACCCCTTCACAACCCAAGCCACGTTGGACAAGGCGCCGTCCGATCTTGCTGCCGGGGAACAGAAGGTGGCCGCCGGGCAGGCCGAACTGGACAAGGCCCGGGCCACGCTCGACGCAGGTGATGCCCAACTCAAGGCCGCCGAACAGCAAATGACCGCTGCGGGCATGCCTGCTGCGCAGATCCAGGCCCAACTCGCCCGGCAGAAGGCCGAACTTCTCGCTGGCCGCCAAAAGCTCGATGCCGGCCAGAAGCAAGCAACTGATGGTGCCGCCGCCCTCGCGTTGGTCAAGCGCCAGGTGACAGCTTCCCAAGGCATGCGTTTCGTCTCCGAAGACGGCAAAGCGGCGATCGCCCAGGTCCAGTTCAAGACCTCCATCAACGGATTGACCCCCGCAGTCCGGCAACAAGTCCAGGACATCGTCCACGGCGTCTCCTCAGCAGGTGTCACGGCCTTGGCCAGCAAGGAAATCACCGAGGACGTCTCGCAGTTGTTCGGCGTCTCCGAAATCATCGGCATCGCTGTGGCCGCCATCGCCCTCATCGTGATGCTGGGAACGCTTGTCGCCGCGGGCTTGCCCCTCCTGATGGCGATCATTGGCGTGGCCGTGGGCGTCGGCGGAACGTTTGCCCTCACCGGCGTCATCGACATGAGCTCCATTTCCCCGATGCTCGCGCTCATGCTGGGCCTCGCCGTCGGAATCGATTACTCGCTCTTCATCGTCAACCGCCACCGTGGGCAATTGCTTGCGGGGATGGACGCGGAGGAATCCGTGGCCCTCGCCACCGGCACCTCAGGCAACGCCGTTCTCTTCGCGGGCCTCACTGTCGTCATCGCGCTTGCCGCATTGGTCGTTCCGGGGCTCCCGTTCCTGGCCGTCATGGGCCTGTCGGCCGCCGCGACGGTGGCAGTCGCCGTCGTCGTCTCCCTCACACTGACCCCGGCGGTGCTATCGCTGGTGGGCCGCAAACTGATCTCGAAGCGGACGTGGGCCAAGGCCGAGCGCCACAACGCGGAGCCGGAGCACGCCTCTGCGGACCGCGCCGAGGACCAGCGCCGGAGCAGCCGAGGGTGGGGCGGGCTCGTGACCCGGCACCCGGTGGTTTCGCTCCTTGCCGGCGTCGTGCTGCTCGGGGTGCTCGCCCTCCCTGCCTCCCAGCTGCGCCTCGCTTTGCCCGACGGCGGTTCGGAACCGGTCGACTCGCAAGCGTTCAAGGCCTATGACCTCACACGAAAGAGCTTCGGAGAGGGCATGACCGGTCCCATCGTGGTTGTCGGCACGTTCCCGTCCGGGCTCAGCGACGACCAGGCCAAGACCAAGCAGTTCGACGTGGCCGACAAGCTGCGCAGCGTCGACAACGTCATGGCAGCCGTTCCGGTAGCCCTCAGCCCGGATCACCGGACGGCCATCTTCCAGGTCATCCCCAAGGACGGCCCCGCGAGTGCCAGCACCGTCCAGGTGGTCTCGGAACTGCGTGCGAAGGGTTCCGAAATCCAGCAAGCCACAGGAGCCACCATTGGATTGACGGGGCAGACGGCCGGCAACATCGATGTCTCCGCGAAGCTCGGTGCCGCGTTGCCGCCTTACTTGGCGATCGTCGTCGGGCTCTCGCTGGTCCTCCTGCTGCTGGTGTTCCGCTCGATCGTCGTTCCGCTGCTCGCCACCGGCGGCTTCCTGCTCTCGCTCGCGGCAGCGTTCGGCGCCGTGGTGGCCGTGTACCAGTGGGGCTGGCTGGGTACCGTGTTCGACGTGCCCAATCCCGGAGCCGTGCTGAGCTTCCTGCCGATCATCCTGATTGGTGTGCTGTTCGGCCTGGCCATGGACTACCAGGTGTTCATCACCTCTGGCATGCGCGAGTCGTTCATGCACGGTGAGAATGCGAAGCAGGCAGTCCGAAGCGGCTTTAGCCATGCCGCAGCCGTGGTCACCGCCGCCGCGATCATCATGGTCAGCGTGTTTGCCGGCTTCATCTTCAGCCACCTGACCATGGTCCGGCCGCTCGGTTTCGCGATGGCGTTCGGCGTGCTCGTGGATGCGTTCGTGGTGCGGATGACCATCGTTCCGGCCGTGATGTACCTGTTGGGCGACAAAGCCTGGTGGCTGCCGCGCTGGCTGTCCCGGATCCTGCCCGACGTCGACGTCGAAGGCGCCAAGTTGCAGCGCACGACGGCGGCAGGCGGGGCCAAGGAGCTGGTGCACTAAGCGTCTGGTCGCCTTAGCGGCGGGCGTCGGTTCTGTGTTCAGAACCGACGCCCGCTCACCTTTAACGCGCTTTTCCCAAACGCCCGCTCACCTATGTTCAAGGAGCATGTCCACCTGGGCGGCACAAGTGAGCGAGCGTCCGGCCAAACACCCACACAAGTGAGCGAGCGTCCGGGGGCGGGGCCGCATACTACGCTTGAGCCGTGACCCGATTGATCCTGGCTTCCCAGTCCCCCGCCCGCACCAAGCTCCTCACGGAGGCCGGCATCCACCACGAAGTGCTCGTCTCGGACGTGGACGAGGACGCCGTGCAAGCCCGGTATGGCGTGACCGACGCGCATGACACCGCGCTCCTCCTGGCCCGTGCCAAGGCCGAGGCCGTCGCGTCCCTTCCTGACGCAGAGGGGGCCCTCGTGATCGGCTGCGATTCCGTGTTCGAGTTCGACGGCGAATCGCACGGGAAGCCGTACACGGTGGACGTGGCCAAGGCACGGATGCTGCGCATGAGCGGCTCCAAGGGCGTGCTTCACACCGGGCACTGGCTCGTGGACTGCCGCGAAACCGCAGCGGACGTGAACGACGGCGAGACGGCCGTCGGCACCGGAGCAACAGTCGGCGCCGTGTCCAGCGCAGAAGTCCACTTTGCCGAGATGAGCGAGAAGGACATCGACGCCTACATCGCGACCGGCGAGCCCTTGCACTGCGCCGGTTCGTTTACGATCGACGGCTTGGGCGGGGCCTTCATCCGCAAGGTCGACGGCGACCCGCACGCCGTCGTCGGGCTGTCCATATCGACCCTCCGCGATCTGCTCGGGCAGGCGAACGTCGGAATCACCGAACTGTGGACCCAAAACGGCTCCGAAGCGAGCAGCGAATAGGGACGGTCCGGGGCGCCGGCCCGCCTGCCGGTTTCCGGGCTTTGTAGCAACCCTACAAAGACAGGCCGTCTCACACACGGAATCCCCCATCAATATGGGCGGAACCCTCAAAATCACGCTAGGCTCCCTGAAGGACAGAAGGAGTCAACTTGTCAGCTAATCCGGCGCAGCCCATTTCCAGCCCTCTCACCAAGGTCTTGATCGCCAACCGAGGCGAAATCGCGGTCCGCATTATCCGCGCAGCACGGGACGAAGGCATCGCTTCCGTGGCCGTCTATGCAGACCCCGATCGCGACGCCCTGCACGTCCGGCTGGCAGATGAGGCATACGCGCTGGGCGGCAACACCGCTGCTGAGTCGTACCTCGTGATGGACAAGTTGATCGAGGTGGCCAAGCAGTCGGGTGCGGACGCCATCCACCCCGGTTATGGCTTCCTCGCCGAGAACGCCGAGTTTGCCGCCAAGGTCATCGACGCCGGCATCACCTGGATCGGCCCGTCCCCGGACGCCATCTCCGCACTGGGCGACAAGGTGCAGGCCCGCCACATCGCCGAAAAGGTCGGCGCTCCCCTGGTTCCCGGCACGGCCGACCCCGTGGAATCCGCTGACGAGATCCTGGCCTTCGCCCAGGAGTTCGGGCTCCCGATCGCCATCAAGGCCGCCTACGGTGGCGGCGGCCGCGGCATCAAGGTGGCCCGCACCATCGAAGAAATCCCTGAGCTTTTCGAGTCCGCAGTGCGCGAGGCCATTGCCGCCTTCGGCCGCGGCGAGTGCTTCATCGAGCGCTTCCTTGATTCCCCGCGCCACGTCGAGACGCAGTGCCTGGCCGACGCTTACGGAAACGTCGTTGTTGTCTCCACCCGCGACTGCTCCCTCCAGCGCCGCAACCAGAAGCTGGTGGAAGAAGCCCCGGCGCCGTTCCTGAGCCCCGAGCAGAACGAGCGACTGTACGAGTCTTCCAAGGCCATCCTGAAAGAGGCCGGCTACCTGGGCGCGGGAACGTGCGAATTCCTCGTGGGCCAGGACGGCATCATCTCCTTCCTTGAGGTCAATACACGACTTCAAGTGGAGCACTGTGTTTCAGAGGAAGTAACGGGCCTCGACCTGGTCCGCGAGCAGTTCCGCATCGCCCGCGGCGAAAAGCTCGGCTATGGCGATCCTGAGGTCCGCGGCCATTCCTTTGAATTCCGCATCACCGGCGAAGACCCGGGCCGCAACTTCATGCCTGCACCGGGAACCGTCAGCACCCTGAAGAACCCGACGGGTCCGGGTGTCCGCATCGATTCCGGCATCGAACAGGGCGACGTCATCAGCGGGAACTTCGATTCCATGCTGTCCAAGCTGATCGTCACAGGTGCCAGCCGCGAACAGGCCCTCCAGCGTTCCCGCCGGGCCCTTGAGGAAATGGTGGTTGAGGGCATCCCCACCGTCATTCCTTTCGACCTCGCGGTGGTAACCGACCCCGCGTTCGCTCCGGCCGAAGGCCCGTTCAAGGTGCACACGCGCTGGATCGAGACCGAGTTCGTCAATAACATCCCCGCGTGGACGCCTACCGGAACCGGAACAGAAGCCGCCGACGCCGGTGAGCGCCAGCGCGTCGTCGTCGAGGTTGGCGGCAAGCGGCTGGAAGTCGTCCTTCCCGCGACTCTCGGCTCGGTTTCCTCGGTTGCCAGCACAAGCACCAAGGGCGCGAAGGTCAAGAAGCGTTCCCGCTCGGCGGGCGCCACAGCTGCTGTAGCGGGCGGTAACGCCCTCACCTCGCCGATGCAGGGCACCATCGTCAAGGTGGCAGTAGCCGCCGGCGATGTGGTTGCCGAGGGCGATCTGATCGTGGTCCTCGAAGCCATGAAGATGGAACAGCCCCTCACCGCCCACAAGGCCGGCACCATCCACGGGCTGGTGGCCAAGGCAGGCGAAACCGTCTCCGCAGGCGCCGTCATCGCGACGATCGAAGACTAAGACGATCGAAGACTAAGCAGCGCAAATGGCTCCGGCCCCGCACCATTGGTGCGGGGCCGGAGCCATTTAACTGGAGCCTGTTAATACAGGATCAAGCTACGTTGTTCTCGTAGTCCGTGTCCTTGGTTTCCTTGGACAGGAACAGGGCCACGAGCGTCAGGACCGCCATGGCGCTCAGGTAGACGCCCACCAGGACCGTGCTTCCCTTGGCCGATTCCCAGAGCCAGACGGCGATGAACGGAGCCACAGCCGCGCCGAGGATGCTGGACATGTTGTAGCTGACTGCGGATCCGGTGTAGCGGACGTTGGTGGGGAACAGTTCCGGAAGCAGCGCACCCATGGGGCCGAAGGTGAGGCCCATCAGCGTGAAGCCGATGATCAGCAACCCCATGGTCCCCACGAAGCCGCCACTGAACAACGGCACGAAGAGCAAACCGAATACCAGGATGCCCGCCGTCACAGCGAGGAGCATCTTGCGTCGGCCGTACTTTTCGGCCAGCGGACCGGCCACCAGGGTGAAAATGCCGAAGAAGACGACGCCGGCAATCAGCATCCAGAGGAAGTCGTTGCGGCTGAAGCCCAGGCCTGGGACGAACGCAGCTGCGGCCGCGTCGGTCATGGGCTTTCCGGCCTTGACCGCTGCGGCTTGTGCGCCCGCCAGGGTGGGCTTGGTGCCGTAGGTCAGCGTGAACGTGGTCATCAGGTAGAACAGCACGTACGTCGCAAGCATGATGAAAGTACCGAGGATCAGCGGGCGCCAGCTTTTCTTGAACACGCGGCCGATGGGCAGCTTGGCTACTTCGTTCGACTCCAGCACCTTGGTGAAGGCGGGAGTCTCAATGAGCTTGAGGCGCACATAGAGGCCGAGGATCACCATGACGGCACTGAGCAGGAACGGCACGCGCCAGCCCCAGGCGGTGAAAGCCTCGGGAGTCAAGGTGTAGCTGAAGACCAGGAAGATGATGTTGGCCAGGATGAAGCCGATCGGCGCACCCATCTGCGGAAATGTTCCGTAGATGGCGCGTTTGTTGGCCGGCGCGTTTTCCGTTGCGAGCAGCGCGGCGCCGCTCCACTCGCCACCGAGGGCCAGGCCTTGGGCGAAACGCAGGACGACCAGCAACGTGGGGGCCAGGAAGGTCCAGCCGGGGACCTGCGCCGTGGGGAGGCAACCGATCAGGAACGTGGCAATCCCCATGGTCAGCAGGGACGCAACCAGGGTGCCCTTGCGACCGAACTTGTCACCGAAGTGGCCGAAAATGATGGAGCCGAGCGGCCGGGCGACGAAGGCGACACCGAACACTGCGAAGGAGCTCAGCAGCTGGGTGGTTTCGTCAGCCGTCGGGAAGAAGAGTTTGGGAAAGACGAGCACGGCTGCGGTGGCATAGACGTAGAAATCGTAGAACTCGATGGACGTGCCAATGAGGCTGGCAAAGATCACGCGTCCCCGCGAGTTGACCGGCTTGACTGACTCGCTTTCCTTGGATTCAGCGATGGAAGGCATGTAGTGGTTGCTTTCGTTCACGCCGGCCCGGCGTTCCTGAGCCTGCCGGCAAGATTATTGAGACTTCAATAATAGTTCCCGGCATCCACCAAATGGACAATCAAGTCCAGCATGCGGACGCTTTGGAAAGTCTCATTCTGTGGTCCGCACCACAACAACCTCACCATCGCCTCACCCACCGGTGACCCCCTCCGATAGGCAAATGTCACAGCACGTTTACAAACCGCGACGGTCTGCGAAACGCGCCATCCCTAACGTGGAAGAACAACGTCCCCACAAAGGAGGCACTCCGTGACAGTTGACCGAAGCACCGAAATCCTCACCAACGAGCAGGCGCCCACCACCCTCGTCCCCGAGCTTGAACACCGCCCTGGCCGCTGGATTGCCAACTGGGATGCAGAGAACAAGGAGCAGTGGGAAGCTGCTGGCCGTTCCATCGCCAAGCGCAACCTGTACTGGTCCATCTTCGCCGAATTCCTCGGCTTCGTCGTCTGGCAGCTCTGGTCGATCGTCGTCGTCCAGCTCCCGGCAGCAGGCTTCAAGTTCGACACCAACCAGATCTTCTGGCTCATCTCGATCCCGAGCCTGGTCGGTGCCACCCTGCGCATCCCCTACACCTTCATGGTTCCAAGGTTCGGTGGCCGCAACTGGACCATCGTCTCGGCCCTCCTGCTGCTGATCCCGACGGCGGGCCTCGCCCTCTGTGTCTCGACCCCCGGCACGCCGTTCGGCGTCATGCTGCTGGTAGCGGGCCTCGCAGGCTTCGGTGGAGGCAACTTCGCCAGCTCGATGGCAAACATCACCTTCTTCTACCCTGCCCGTGAAAAGGGCTGGGCGCTGGGCCTGAACGCCGCGGGCGGCAACCTCGGTGCCGCCGTCGCGCAGCTCGTCGTCCCGATCGCCGTCACCCTCCTGGCCGCCGGCACCGTCAACCTGCCCATGGCCGGCCTCATCTGGATTCCCCTCATCCTTGTCGCCGCGTTCGGCGCGTGGAAGTACATGAACAACCTCACGAGCGCCAAGGGTGATGTCGCAGGCTCGATCGCCGCGCTCAAGGAGCCGCACCTGTGGATCATGGCCTTCCTGTACATCGGCACCTTCGGCTCGTTCATCGGCTTCTCCGGGGTCTTCCCCAAGCTCATCAAGGACTACTTCCCGGCCTTCTCCTCCATGCACCTCGGCGCAGTTGTCCTCTCGCTCGCCTTCCTTGGCCCGCTGGTCGGCTCCCTTGCCCGGCCTTACGGTGGACGCATGGCCGACCGCATGGGCGGAGCCCGGATGACCGTCACGGCGTTCGCGGCGATGGCCATCATCACCTTGACCATGATCTGGACCCTTCCGCTCAAGAACTTCTGGCTCTTCCTGGTCCTGTTCCTCTTCCTCTTCACGGCAAGCGGCTTTGGAAACGGCGCCACCTACCGCATGATTCCGGTCATCTTCGCCACGTCCAGCCGGGCCGCACGCTCCGGGGCCAGCGCCGCCAGCACGGCACGCCTCGCGTCTTCCTCCCTCGGCCTGATCTCGGCGATCGGCGCCTACGGCGGATTCGTCATCCCCCAGGTGCTCAACGCATCCAGCGCTTCCGGCTCCTACACCCCCGCGTTCTATGGCTTCGTCGGCGCCTACGTGCTGATGCTCGTCGTCTGCTGGGCCTGCTACCTCCGGAAGGCCAACCGCAACGCGATGGGACACATCTAATATGCCCAATGGCGCCAACACCCACTGCCCGTATTGTGCGCTGCAGTGCGCCATGACCCTGACCCCGGCAG
The DNA here is from genome assembly GCF_030209755.1 of Arthrobacter sp. efr-133-TYG-118. Taxonomy (GTDB): domain Bacteria; phylum Actinomycetota; class Actinomycetes; order Actinomycetales; family Micrococcaceae; genus Arthrobacter. The sequence continues at coordinate 26,762 of NZ_JARVRH010000004.1, forward strand.
CGCCCACTGCGCAGCCGGGGTTGGGGGTTGCGCAGCCGGGGTCAGACCCCGCCCCCGCAGCAAAGGCCCTTCCCCCACTGGAAGTGTCCGGCCGCGACTTCCCCACCAACCGGGGCGGGCTGTGCCGCAAGGGCTGGACATCGGCGTCGTTGTTGAACCACACCGGACGCGTCACCGAACCCATGCTCAAAGGGTCCGACGGCGTCCACCGGCCGGTCACGTGGGACCAGGCACTCATGCTGGTCACCGGAGCCGTCAAGCAGACCCGCGAGCAATACGGGCCCGACGCCGTCGGCGTGTTCGGCGGCGGCGGACTCACCAATGAGAAGGCCTACCAGTTGGGCAAGTTCGCCCGCTTGGCGCTGGGAACCTCGCGCATCGACTACAACGGACGTTTCTGCATGTCTTCCGCTGCGGCAGCGGGAAACCGCGCGTTCGGCGTGGACCGCGGCCTCCCGTTCCCCGTGGAGGACCTTGATTCGGCGAACGTTATCTTCCTTCTCGGCTCCAATGTCGCCGAGACCATGCCGCCGTTCGTCCAGCACCTCCAGGGCGCGCGCGATTCCGGCGGGTTGATCGTGGCCGATCCCCGCCGTTCGGCGACGGCCGCATTCACCGGCGACGGCGGCGGCATCCACTTGCAGCCGACCCCGAGAACGGACCTCGCCCTGCTGTTGGGCATCTCCCACGTAGTGGTCCACGAAGGCCTTGCCGACACCGAATACCTCCAGGACCGCACCACCGGATACCCGGCAATCGTTCGTAGCCTCGCCGCTTTCTGGCCGGAGCGCGTCCAGTCGATCACCGGAGTGCCCGCCACGCTCATCCGGGACACTGCACGCCGCCTCGCCGACGGCGCCCGGCGCGGCGGCAGCTACATCCTGACCGGCCGCGGAGTCGAGCAGCACGTCGATGGCACGGACACCGCCACGGCCGCGATCAACCTCAGCCTCCTTCTCGGACTGCCGGGCTCATCCCGCAGCGGCTACGGCACGCTGACGGGCCAAGGCAACGGCCAGGGTGGCCGCGAGCACGGGCAGAAGGCCGACCAGCTCCCCGGCTACCGCAAGATCACCGATCCCGCCGCCCGCGCCCACGTCGCCAAGGTGTGGGGCGTGGACGAATCCCTCATTCCCGGCCCCGGCCTGCCCGCAGTGGAGCTGTTGAAGTCCTTGGGACAGCCCGACGGCGTCCGTTGCCTTTTCGTGCACGGCGCCAACGTGGCGGTGTCAGCCCCCGACGCCGGTGCGGTGCTCGAGGGCCTGCGCAGCCTGGATTTCCTGGTTGTCTGCGACTTCTTCATGTCCGAGACCGCACTGGAAGCCGACCTCGTCCTCCCGGTCACCCAATGGGCCGAGGAAGAAGGCACCCTGACCAACCTCGAGGGCCGCGTGCTCCGGCGCCGGAAGGCGCTCACTCCTCCCCCGGGCGTCCGCAGCGAATTGTGGCTCATGGCCCGGCTCGCCGAATCCCTCGACGCACCCTCCACCTTCAGCGACGATCCCGAGACCGTCTTCGAGGAGCTCCGGCTCGCCTCGGCCGGCGGCTTGGCCGACTACTCCGGAATCGACTACGCCATGCTGGATCGCGGAGAGGCCGCCTATTGGCCCTATCCCACCGGCAGTTCGGGAACGCCGCGGCTCTTCCTCGACAGCTTCGCGCACGCCGGCGGACGCGCGGTGATGGTCCCGGTGGCGCCGCAGAAGCGGTCCCGGCGATCCGCCGTCGTCGGCTCCGATCCAGATCCGCTGACCCTCGTCACCGGGCGATTGCTGGAACATTACCAATCAGGCGCCCAGACCCGCCGCGTGGCCGAACTCGCGGCCGCGCAGCCGGAGGCCCTCCTGCAGATCCACCCAGCGACGGCGGCCGTCAGGGACATCTCCGGCGGCGACTTTGTCCGGGTCTCCAACGAGCGCGGAGAGGTCCTGTGCAAGGTGGAGCTCAGCAACAGCATCCGGACGGACACCGTCTTCCTGCCTTTCCATTTCCCTGGACTGGGCAGCGCCAACCGTCTCACTGAAGCGGTCACGGATCCTATTTCCGGAATGCCGGAGTTCAAGACCAGCACGGTCTGGGTCCGGAAGGCGGCACGAGCAAATATCGAATCGGTGTTGGCTGCCCAGTTGGCTGTGCCAGCGGCGGCCGGCTTGTCAATGCAGGTCAAGGAGGCATCGTGAGCGAGCGCATTGTGGTGGTCGGGTTCGGACCGGTCGCGGCCCGGCTGGTGGATGAGTTGTTGCCCGCCGTGCGCAGCGGCCTTGTCCAGTTGCTTGTCGTCGGGCAGGAAGCCGAAGCCGCGTACAACCGCGTCATGGTGGCGGAACTCGGCGTAGGGCGGACCACCGCCGAGGCCCTCGCGATGGCGGACGCCACCGATTTGGCGACCGACGGCGTCGAGGTCCGGCTGGGCGTCACCGTCAAACGCATCGACCGTGCCCGCCAACAGCTTGTCCTTTCGGACGGGACCACGCCCCCCTACGATCGCTTGGTGTTCGCCACCGGTTCGAGGCCCGTTATTCCGAACCTCACCGGTATCAACCCTGATCCTTCGCACCCGGTGCTCCCTTTAGGGGTGACGGCCCTCCGCGACCTTCGCGACGCCGCGCAATTGCGCGACGCCGTGACTGCCGGCAAGCGCGTGATCGTCCTTGGGGGTGGCGTGCTTGGCCTCGAAACGGCCCTGGCCGCGGCAGAAGAAGGCGCCCTCACCACAGTGGTGCACAACGGTTCCTTCCCCCTGGGCCGCAATATCGACCGCGGCGGTGGAGCCGTCCTCGCGGCGAGCTTGCGAAACAGCGGGATCACCATGGTGGGCAATGCCCGCTCCACAGCGGTGGAGCACAATGGCCCCCACGGCATGTTTTCCGCCCTGGTGCTCAACGATGGATCAAGGATCGAGGGCGACCTTCTTGTCCTTTCTTGTGGCGTTCGCCCGCGGATCGAGCTGGCCGAAGGTTGTGGGCTCCCCGCGGCCACCGGCATCCTGGTGGATCACCACCTGCGGACCTACCACGAGCCGCACATGTTCGCGATCGGCGACTGCGCCGAAGTCCGCTGCGCCGATATCGAGTGTGCCGAATGCCGCACCGCACTGGGTCCTTCCGGCCTGGTGGGGCCGGGCTGGCGCCAGGCCGAGTGGCTTGCCGAGTACCTGCTCCTCCTAGCCGAGGGCGGCCAGGCCGCGGCCGACACGTTGGCCCCCCTGCCGCAGGAGAAGCCCGGCGTCGTAGTCCTGAAGGCACGCGGCATCAACCTGGCCGTTGCCGGCGACAACAGCGCCGAACCCTGGGATGACGAGCTGTTGTCCGTCGGGATCTCCGAGGGAATGCCACGGCGCCAGGTGGCCCAATGGGCCGATCCGGAACACGGCCGCTACGTCAAAATGACGACGCGCGGCGGCGCACTCGAGGCACTCGTGACCGTAGGCATGCCGCGGACGGCCGCGGAACTCGTGATGCTCTTCGAACGCGGCTCCGAACTTCCGGCAGACCGTTCACTCCTGCTGCGGCTGGACGGTCCGGACCAGCTCGATTCTTCTGCTTCGAATGATGATCCGCAGCGCACTGTTTGCCGCTGCGCGGGCGTCAGCGGTGCGAGCATCGAGGAAGCCGTGCTGGATGGCTGCTCCTCCGTGCCGGAGGTTTCCAAAGCAACCCGCGCGGGGACCGGGTGCGGCGGGTGCCACGGGGACATCAAGGGGATTATTGAACGGCATTTCCAGGGGGTTGCGGCGTAAGGGGTTTGGGCGTCTCCCTACAGTTTCAATAGCAGGGTGTCCGAGCCTCCGTTCCGGCCCACCCGAACGAACCCGAGCCGCTCGTACAGATCCCGGGCGCGATTGCCGTCCTCCACGCTGAGCTGATACCTCGCAGTCCGCGAGATTGTCCTAGCGCAATGAGTGTAGTCATGAGCGCTGTGCCGGTGCCCGCTCCCCGAAGCCCGGGTACGACGCCGATGGTTAGTTCCGGTATATCCGTCGCCACGAAGCCGTAACCGGCGTCGTCGGCGGGGAAGACGCGGCACCATGCGGCCCCGATTCCTTTCCCACTCCCGGTCTCGGCGACAACACCGAAGTCCCCCGGGCGGGGCCAGCCCTCGACGTAGTGCGAGAGTTCCGGGTCGTTCATGAGTTGTTGGCGCGTGAACTGCTCACTCCCGCGCCAATTCGCTGCTTCAAAGCAGGCAGCCCATAGTGTCGATGTGTCTTCGGCGGTCGCTTCCCGGACTTTGATTGCCGCGGTTTCCATAATTGCCACCCTATTCCGCCGGGTTTGCGGGTGTGATCGCGCCGCGCCACGTGAAGAGGGCCTTCCGGTCCTCGTCGGTGAAGTCTGCGGCGTCGAGGAAGGCTTGGAGATCGAATTTTGCCAAGGCGTTCCGGAACGCGCCTTCGGTTGTTGTGCCATGTTGCCGGCACAATTCCTCGAGCATGGGTTCAGCGTTGTTTCGGTTGCTGCTGGCTGCTCGGACATCACCTAACCTGACGGATTCCAGATAGTCATCGATGATGCATTCGGGGTCGGTGCCGATTGCATGAAGCAGAGCCATGGCAACTAGGCCCGTCCTGTCCCTGCCTCCCATGCAATGGAAGAGGACTCCTCCTGCCGGCGCGTTGAGTACCTCCGTTATGGCTGTACCGGCCCGTTCGGGCATGGCTGCAAGGTGCGGGAGGAAGTAAATCGCTGTGCCCACTAGGCCGTTGTCCCAGTAGTCCGCCCAGAACCCTTTGTCTTCCAGGCCGTCAAGGTCAACGTGGATCGTGGTGAGCCAATCAGGCCGTTCCCGGGTATCTGTTTTGCGTTCCCGTTGCTGACGGAGATCCACCACGGTGTGTATCCCGGCATCGTAGACCTGTTGCCATCCGTTCCCGGTGATGCAATCGACGTTCTCGCTCCGGAAGAAGACGCCGCGTGGAGTGACCGTCCCGTCTGTGCGCTTCAGACCCCCTAGGTCGCGTCCGTTGACCAGCCCGTCCACTTTGAGTGTGCGATCTTCGTTCTTTTTCAAATCCCCCATGCCCCTAGTCAATCGGAGCTAGGCCTCCGAAGAGCCACGACCGCGTCGATTTGCACCTTGGCGCCCAAAGGCAGAGCCGATACCTGAAGCATCCTCGGCTATGTACGGCAGCACGCGCTCGATGTCATGTGTGTTGTTGGCCGCTTCGTACCCGCGCATTACAGCCATGAGCTCGTCGACGAGCATCCCCCGGTTTCGAATCTCCATCCCCTACTCTTGCACAGCCACTCTTGCCAGCCGTCGAGGACCTCTACAGCGCAGGACGTTGCGGCCGGGGTAAGTTTCGGGGCTGCGCGGAATTACATGGGCGTCCAGTTAGCGTCCAATTCTCGCCCACCTTGGCACGCGTACCGAGGAACTTCGTCACACGTGGAAGTAACGGTTCTTGCGTGGTTGTTGGCGTGGGTCGATGTGGGGAGGCGGGATGAACCAAGGCACGCCCGTTTGGACTTGGATGTGCCACTCTTCCTTGTGAATCAGATGGTGGTGGTGACTGCAGAGCAAGACACCATTGCCGACACTGGTAGGCCCGCCCCGGGACCAGTACTCGATGTGGTGGGCTTCGCACCACGGGGCCGGCATCGTGCACGAAGGAAACGCGCAGCCTTTGTCCCTAGCAGTGATGGCCTTCCGGATGTGGGCGGGGAAGATCCTGGAGGCGCGGCCTATGTCAAGCACTTGGCCTTCCCCGCCGAGGACAACGGGGATGATATCGGCGTCGCAGCCGATCTTCCGCAACGTGGCCGCGGGGACCGGACCAGTGAAAGTAAAGGTCCCCGTGCTCGTTTGCGGCTGTGATTGCCCGAACAGCGCCAATTGCCGGTACGGCAGCGACCCGACGGCGTGCCCGGGTTGTTCAGATTGCCCGAGGAACGTGAGTTGCCCAGCGTCTTTGAGCGATGCCAGGAGGTTGCGGTGGTCGATGGTGGCCATGATCTGGGGGCGCTGGCCTCCGGACGCGGGCAGTGCCCCTGTGGCGAGGGCGATCTTGCAGGCGCCCAACAACCCGTCCAGGAGTTTCTGCGCCCGCGTGCGGCGATCCAGGGACACGGCGTCATCGAGTGAAACACCCGGTCGATCATTTGCCGGAGCGTTTGTCAGGTCATTCTCGTCCCCCGCGTCCACCTGGTTGTCCCCGGGGCCGGGCACCGGGGACGTGCGGGTCCGGGGATTGGTGGCGGTGTTCATGACGGTGACCAGGTGTTCGTATTGGTCCTGGGTGGCGAAGATTTCCAGATGCTGCAGCCCGTGTTTGGGTTTCCGGAGGAAGGCGCCCTGGAGGTGGCGCAGGGCTTCTTCGCTGGGTTCGGTACCGTCCTGGTCGATGGCTTCGGTCCAACGGCGGGCGATCCTGGCCAGGAAATCGACATCGTTCTCGGCCGCTGTCATGGTCAACGCATGTTCCATGTCCGCAGCTGCCTCGGGGCTGCACAGGGGCCGGACGCGTTCCAGCGCCATGGTGATCGTGGTGGCCGGACGGGACGCGATGCTCCCGCAAGCCAACGCCGCGGCCACTTCCCCGTACCGCGGCTGGATCCCTTGCCCCGTCAGGGAGCGTCCCGGCAGCAGATCCTCCGCCAAGGCAAGACGGCGGCGCGCCTCGGCCCCGCTGATCCGCAGCAGAGAGCGCAGGTGCTCGCCAGTGTTCCGGAACTCCCGGAACCCGGCGGCGGCGGACGTCGCGGCGAGACCGGCGTTCCCGACGTCGGCACTCGCCCCGGCTGCTCCGCCTTCAATTTCGGGGCTGCCGGGACCATCACTGGAGCCGTCCGCCCGAGTTTCGGCTCCCCAGCCGGTCGTCCAGCCAGTCGCGGCGGCCGGCTCCTGCTGCCGCACCCGGTGCAACCGCCCCGCGGCGACGACCTGCAAATAGTCCAGGGTGCGGGAGAGCTCCTCCACACCGACGGCAAACGCCGCGGAGTCCTGCAACCCCAGCGGCCCGACGTCGTCGACCGCCGTCCGCGCCAGCGACTGCAACGCCGCAAGAGCCCCCTCCAGAACCCGCTGCGGAGCACCGCGACCGCCGCCGTGATCCCCGGCTGAATCCTCGGGCGGATTCAACAGAGCGAGCCGGCGCAGTCCCGGCATTTGACCCGTGGCTGGACCGGCCGCCGTCACTATCCGCGGCTCGCGCACCTTATGGAAGACGACGAACCCGCCACCGGGCACAGCGCCCTGGCGGGTGGTGAGATGTCCGATCGCTTCCATGGCAATACTCTGCCAGCAGGCACTGACAAAATAGCCTGCCCATCTGGCACCTACGTTGTCGCCAGTTCTGTACGCTACGTACATTTTGCGGCATTAGCCGTAGCATCGAGTGCATGACCGACATAGCCATCACCGAAGCCCGGAACCATCTGGCAACCATTGTGGACACGGCACATCGTGAGCGCGAACCGGTATTCCTCACTCGCCGCGGAATTCGGGTCGCCGCAGTTATCGATTCCGCCGAACTTGAGCGCCTTCGTGAAGCCGCGGAAGAACTCGAAGACATCCGAGCAGTCGACCTGGCATGGGAAGAGATGGAACAGACCGGTCAGACGCCGATCCCGTGGGAGGACGTCAAGCGCGACCTTGGACTGACGTGAGCTACAACATCACGGTGCTGCCAGCCGCCCTTCGGCAGCTGCGCAAGCTTCCGCCCGAGGGCCGCCGCCGGGTCCAAGCAGCGATCGAGTTGCTGGCTGAGACACCGCAGCCGCCTGGCGCCAAGAAGCTGGCAGGACGGGTCGAGTGGCGGGTTCGTACGGGAGATTATCGGGTGCTCTACCGGATCGACGACGGCCGACTCGTGATCGTCGTCGTTCAGGCCGGCCATCGCCGGGAAATCTACCGGGAGTAAGTCCAGTTACAGATTTCAGAACTGTCAGTGGCGCGTGATCCTCAAACTGCTCGATTCACCGACCAACACTTCGGCCTCTCCACCGATCGGGAAAGTGAGCATTGGCGAGGTGTGGCCAAAATCGGCGTTGGCCAGCACCGGTAAGCCTGCAAGAACAGGGTGTTTGGCCACAATCAGGGCCAGCAGTTCCCTGGTCATTCGGCTTGCCTGCTGAAAGCGACCTATGACCAATCCACGGATGCCTTCTGCCCCCGGCGTCTGGAGGAGTGAAGCCAGATCCCGCGCAAATGTGGCTGGGTGGCTTTCGAAGTCGTCCTCCACGAACAGGAGTGCCCCTTCCAAGGACGGCATGTTCGTCGTTCCTTGCAGGAGATTCAGGGTGCAGAGGTTTCCGCCCACAATCCGGCCGATCGCAGTGCCAGCCTGCAGCGGCCACCAGCCATCGCTCGGAATCAGCGTTCGCCTGTCTTGGTCGCGGAACCATGTGTCGTCTGTCCATGCCCCGACCGGACGCATGTCCATGGTCGCCTCGCCAAACAACGCGTCCACAAACCAGGCGTGGCTCTCCTCGAAATGGTCCCTCATGCCAAACGTGGACCAGTGCGGCCCGGAGTATGTCACAAGTCCGGTTTTTGCATAGATGGCGTTTTGAAGAGCCGTGATGTCCGAATAGCCGCACAGGATCTTCGGATTCGCCGCGATGAGATCCCAGTGGAGGTATGGAAGCAATTCGTTGCTGCTGAATCCACCGATCACGGTCAGGATTCCGGCGACGTCCGGATCCGAGAAAGCCGCATGAAGATCATCGACGCGTGACTGCACTGACGACGAAAGAAGCCCGTCCGCTTCGTCCACGTGTTCCCCGAAGGAAAGCCGCAGACCCATCTCCGCGAATCGCCTCTCGATATGGGTCGTATTGTCGTGCTCCATGACCATAGCGCGGCTCAAAGCGGGAGCAACAACGCGCACCAGGTCACCGCGACGAAATTTGGGCGGGTAAACAGAAGCCATGTGCTCGACGCTAGCAAACGCAGCGCAAGCCAGAGCCATGCCCTACATATGAACGTGCAACCGTCGCGCCGCTTCGGAGATGGATCCGGTGAGCGACGGGTACACGGTAAAGGTGCTCGCGAGGTCGTCGACGTGCAGTTTCTGCTTCACCGCAACGGCAATCGGGAAGATGAGTTCGGAGGCGTTCGGTCCGACGACGACGCCGCCGATCACGGTGCCTGAACCCTTGCGCGCGATGATCTTGACGAAGCCATCCTTGGAGTTGCGCATCTTGGCGCGGGCGTTGCTCAGCAGGGAGAGCATGACGACGTCGCCCTGGTACTTGCCGGATTCGAGGTCGGCTTCAGAGACGCCCACAGAGGCGATTTCCGGTGAAGTGAAAATGTTGGAGGCCACTTGGTGGAGCTTGATCGGCATGACCGCGTCGCCCAGGAAGTGCGCAACAGCAATGCGGCCCTGCATGGCCGCGACCGAGGCGAGGGCCAGGATCCCGGTACAGTCGCCAGCGGCGTAGATGTTCGGCGCGGTCGTGCGGGAGACGCCGTCGACCTTGATGTGGCCGGACTCCGTGACAGCGACGCCTGCCCCTTCCAGCCCGATTCCGGCCGTGTTGGGGATGGAGCCAACACAGACGAGGCAGTGGCTGCCCGAGACGGTGCTGCCGTCGCCGAGCGTCACCTTCACGCCGGCATCGGTCCTCTCAACGGCCTCCGCGCGTGAGCGGGACAAAACGCGCACGCCGCGGCGCTTGAAGACACCTTCGAGGACCTGGGCGGCGTCGGTGTCCGAGCCGGGCAGCACCTGGTCGCGACTCGAAATGAGGGTGACGTTCGAGCCAAGGCCGTTGTAGGCGGAAGCGAACTCGGCGCCGGTAACGCCGGAACCGACGACGATCAGGTCTTCCGGAAGTTCCTCGAGGTTGTAGATCTGTGCCCAGTTCAGGATGCGCTCACCGTCGGGCTTTGCCGTGGGCAATTCGCGGGGGTGCGCGCCTACGGCGAGAAGGATGGCGTCGGCCGTAATCGTCTTGATGCCGTCCGAGGTGATGACCTCGATGGTGTGGTTGTCCAGGAGCTTTCCGGAGCCCATCAGGATCTCGACGCCAAGGTGCTCAAGGCCCACCCGGATGTCGTCCGACTGCTCCCGCGCGAGGTGCATGACCCGGTCATTGATGTGGCCCAGATCGGCGCGCATGCCCGGCGCCACATCGCTGCCGTCGAAGGCGAACTTGACTCCCAGCTCCCCCGCCTCGCCGACGCGGGTCATGAGATCCGCCGTCGCTATCAGGGTCTTGGAAGGTACGACGTCGGTGAGGACGGCTGAGCCGCCGAGCCCGGCGCGCTCGATGAGGGTTACCCGCGCTCCCAGGTGCGCCGCGACCATGGCCGCTTCATATCCGCCTGGACCTCCGCCCAGGATCGCGATTCGTGGTGAGCTGAAGTCAGGATGCATGGTCACAATGTTCAATTCTCACTTAATGCCGGCCGACCTGCCACTAAGCCCCACCTGAGAACCCCCGCAGAGGCCCTTTGCCGTCCCCACCAGCGCCCTGTTCAACAGCGCGCGCGGCACTGTAGTTTGTACCAGTGAGTAACACAGAGCTGATGAACACAGACCCATTCGAGGCCGCCAAAGCTGCGGCCGACTACATCGCGGCGGAGACCGGCGTCGAATCCCACGACGTCGCGCTCGTGCTCGGCTCAGGCTGGGGCGCGGCCGCGGATCTCATAGGCGAAACGACGGCGACCCTCACTGCGTCGGAAGTTCCCGGCTTCCACGCTCCTGCCGTTGAAGGGCATGTGGGCACCATCCGCTCGGTCCTGACGAAGGAAGGCAAGCGAGCCCTCGTCCTCGGCGCGCGTACCCACTACTACGAAGGCAAAGGCGTTCGCGCAGTAGTCCACGGCGTGCGCACAGCCGCGGCCGCGGGATGCAAGACCTTGGTGGTGACCAACGGCTGCGGCGGCCTGAACGAAGCCTGGACCCCCGGCACTCCAGTGCTGATCAGTGACCATATCAACCTGACGGCGGCTTCACCCCTTGAAGGCGCCACCTTCGTCGACCTCACGGACCTGTACTCCTCCCGCATCCGTGGCCTGGCCCGCGAAGTGGATCCCACGCTCGACGAAGGCGTCTACGCCCAGTTCACGGGCCCGCACTACGAAACTCCGGCCGAGGTCCAATACGCCAAGCGAATCGGCGCGGATTTGGTGGGCATGTCCACCGCTTTGGAAGCCATCGCAGCCCGGCACGCAGGCATGGAGGTCTTCGGCATCTCCCTCGTGACCAACCTGGCCGCAGGCATCAGCCCGGTACCGCTGAGCCACCAGGAAGTGATCGAGGCGGGCCAGACAGCGGGCGCACGCATTTCGCGCCTCCTGGCGGACATCATCGCCAAGCTTTGATGTAGTAACCGGGGAGCAAGGGCTCCCCGGCTCCTCCTGAGTTCGTAGCACAGTAGAATTTGAGTGATTCTCCGCCGTAGCGCTCGACCCGGAAAGGACCGCCGATGACGACATCCGCGCCTTTCCGGTTTTTGCGAACGGGCCTGATCGGTTCAATCATTCTGGGCTTCGCCGCGGGTGGGCACCTGGCCGGCGGCGGAAGCCTTCCGGCACCAGCCATTTTGACGGCGCTCTGTGCCCTGACAATCCTCCCCGTCGCCATCCTGACGCGCGCCCGCCTGTCGCTGCCAGTCTTCGCAGGGCTGCTGGGGGCCGGGCAGCTCTGCCTTCACTGGGCGTTCTGTGCGCTGTCGGCGGCTTCCTCCGCGGCGCCCCTGCAGTCCGGGCATGCCGGACATGTTCCCTTGGCGCCGGCCTCGGAAACCGTGAGCGCCATCGCCTCGACCCACGCCGCGGCAAGCGACTGGCAAATGCTCGCGGCGCACACAGTCGCAACCTTGGGCACGGCGCTGGTGCTCGCACGCGGAGAACAAGCATTATGGGCCCTGGCGGCGTGGCTCCGCCCGTTGGTCCAACTGCCTGCTCCAAGAGCGGTCCAGCCACTTCGCGCCCCCGCTCCTTGCTCGGCCCCGGACGTGCGTCCTCGTGCCCTTCCCGGCCTTCGGCTTCCCTCGCGGCGCGGTCCACCAGCACTGGTGTCCGCCGCCTAAGACTCTTCCCTTTCACCTACGGGCAGGGACAGGCGGCAGATAGCTGCCTTCACCGGTCCGGACCTATGTCCGCCCCGGTCCCCAACCGTTTTCCTTTGTGAAAGGGCATCATTGCCATGAAGACCTCCCACCGCCGCACCCTCAAAACCGCCTGCGCGGCCACGATGGCTGCCGGGCTGCTCGCCTTCGGCGTCTCAGCCGCCTCCGCACACGTCAACGTCAATCCCGACGACCCCGCAGCGGGCGGCTACACCCACCTGACCTTCAACGTCCCCAACGAGTCCGCGACGGCCAAGACCAACAAACTCGAAGTCTCGCTCCCCAGCGACAAGCCCTTCAACTCGGTGTCGGTGAAGCCAGTCGAGGGCTGGACGGCCGAGCTCGTCACGACCACCCTGCCCAAACCCGTCACGGTCGCAGGGGCAACGGTGACCAAGGCGGTCAGTTCGGTGGTTTGGACCGCGGACGCCGCACACCAGATCGGGCAGGACGAATACCAGGCGTTCTCGATCTCCGTGGGTGTCCTGCCCGACGCCGGCACCACCATCACCCTGCCAGCGACCCAGACGTACACCGACGGCACGGTAGTGAAGTGGGACGAGAAAACCGTTGAGGGACAGCCCGAACCGGAGCACCCGGCTCCCGCTTTCGTGACGACTGCCAGTGACGCCACCGCATCCCCGGCTCCCACATCCTCCCCGTCCGTGACCCCGGCTCCGTCAGCTGCGACATCGACCACATCCAGTGATGCCGGATCCGCGGCGGGCTGGTTCGGCCTGGCCGCCGGCCTCATCGGCCTGGCCGCGGGCGTCACCGCCCTGGTGCGAACCCGCTCCACGAAGGCCAAATAGCCAGATCCCCGAAGACCCGAACTGCCCGCGCCGGCCCTCGGCGCGGGCAGTTTTGCATCCCGCATCGGACAGGAAACCTTGACATTGGGCCGCAAGAACGAGCCTGGGTTGGTCCGCCGAGGCCCGTCGGATTCTGCCGGATCATTCCGTCCCGCTCAGGCTGCGGCCGCGAGATTCCGGAGTGTCGTAGTTTGTCCATTCGAATGATCGAGCAAAATCCGACCCGACGCCACCGAAGCGAGATGGTGGAAACGGTCCAGGGTTGCTGGTCGGTTCACGCCACCCGATCCAGCCGACCACGCAGCACTCACCACGCAGCATGCGACAGGCGTCGTCACGGCAATTTTCCAACTACTGTCAAGTCAATTCGCCCCAGTGTTAATGGCGCGTGAATTTTTTGAATAAATCAGATTTATTCAGAAATATTTGACCCACTCCGCTTTCCATGGCACGCGCGCGGTGTAAAAATGTAAGCGCTTGCGCATAGATGTCTGACATGTGGACGATGGCCTCCCGGCCCGCTCGAAACACGAGTTGCAGCCGCATTCATTGCACGTCAAGCTTTGAACGGTCCCGGCAAGTCGACGTGTCAGGACAGAAGGATGGGGCTTCCTAAGAATCCCCCTCCGCCCGAGACGATGGCGTTCCTGACAACGCCATCGGTGTTACCGGGAACGCCGGAGTTCGGACAAGGGCTTATGCCTATTCCCCGTAGTCCAACCTCCGCGAGAAGAGCAAGCATGAAACCTCACTCAAACCCCAACAGGCCACGCCGCCGTCTGCGGTCGGCAGCCGCTTTTGCGGCCGCTGCCAGCGTGGCCGCCACGGTGCTCATGGCGTCCCCCGCTGCCCAGGCAAACCTGCCTGCCGACAAGCCGGCCACCACGATGCCGGCCCCCACACCGGGATTCCCGCTGCCGACGGTCCACACGCAAGAAGCCTTTGATCCCGCAGCAAGCTTCACGTCCAAGTGGACGCGGGCGGATGCCAAACAGATCATGGCCCAGAGCAACCCGAACGTGACTCCGGGCGAGAACTCCATGAGCCCCAACGTCACCATGCCGGAGATCCCCAAGGACTTCCCCGCCATGAACGACGACGTCTGGGTCTGGGACACGTGGTCCCTGACCGACCAGAACGCCAACCAAATCAGCTACAAGGGCTGGGACGTCATCTTCTCCCTCGTTGCCGATCGCCACGCAGGCTACGGCTTCGACCAGCGCCACTGGAATGCCCGCATCGGCTACTTCTTCCGCAAGACCAACGCCGACCCCGCGAAGGACAAGTGGAACTACGGCGGACACTTGTTCCTGGACAACACCTCCATCGGCAACACCGAATGGTCCGGCTCAACGCGCCTCATGCAGGGCGACCACGTGAACGTGTTCTACACGGCCACTACGTTCTATGACCGTGCAGAGCGCAACGCGGGCGGCGGCGGGATCGCTCCGGACGCAGTCATCGCCAAGGCCCTCGGAAACATCCACGCCGACAAGAACGGTGTGACCTTCGACGGCTTCCAGCACACCAAGCTGCTCGAGCCGGACGGAAAGCTCTACCAGACCAAGGCCCAGAACGCCGGCTTCGCCTTCCGCGACCCGTACACTTTCGAAGACCCGGCCCACCCCGGCCAGACCTTCATGGTCTTCGAAGGCAACACTGCCGGAAACCGCGGCGCCTACAAGTGCACGGATGCTGACCTTGGCTACCGCCCTGGCGATCCGCACGCCGAAAACACCAATACGGTGAACACCACCACCGGCTCGTGGTTCCAGACCGCGAGCGTCGGCCTGGCTGTCGCAGACAACAAGGACTTGACCCAGTGGCACTTCCTGCCGCCGATCCTATCCGCCAACTGCGTCAACGACCAGACTGAGCGCCCGCAGATCTTCATCCAGAACGAAAACGGCCAGAACAAGTACTACCTGTTCACCATCAGCCACCAGTTCACCTATGCCGATGGCATGCGTGGTCCCGACGGCGTTTACGGCTTCGTTGGCAACGGTGTCCGTTCGGACTTCCAGCCGGTGAACAACTCGGGACTCGCGCTCGGCTCGCCGACCGACTTGAACCTGCCCGCGAACAACCCGAGCGGCAGCCTGTCGGCGCAGCAGAACGGCCGTCAGTTCCAGGCCTACTCGCACTACGTGCAGCCGGGCGGCCTGGTGCAGTCATTCATCGACAACGTTGACGGCGTCCGTGGAGGGTCCCTCTCCCCCACGGTAAAGATCAACTTCGCCGGTGGCGTCACGCAGGTTGACCACAGCTTCGGCAAGAACGGCCTCGGCCCGTTCGGCTACCTCCCCACCAACGTCCGCGTCGGAGGGGAAGGCCTCTACAAGTAGGCCACCGTCAAAACCAGCCGGGCAGGCAGGGGATTTGCTGCCTGCCCGGCAACATGGGGCGCCCGGTTCACCCCGGGCGCCCCGCGCCACAACCCAGGAAGTCCCATGCTCTACTCTCCCCAACGCTCGTTCCGGCCCGCTCGCAAGGCGGTACTCACCGTCGTCGCCGTCGTCCTGGCAATGTTCGCGAGCTCCTGCACCCCGACGCCGGACGCCTCGCCTTCCGCGGCGAACCCGCCGTCTGCCGTCGGAATAGCTGCCCCCGCACCGTCCGAATCGGACCCGTGGCGGCCCGCCGCGCACCTGACGGCATCGCAAAACTGGATCAACGATCCCAACGGGCTTGTCTACGAAAACGGCACCTATCACGCCTTCTACCAGCACAACCCACACGGCAACTTCTGGGGAGATATGTCGTGGGGCCACTCCACCAGCACCGATCTGGTGCACTGGACCCAACAGCCGGTTGCCATGGAAGGCTCCGCGAGCGAGGAAATCTTTTCCGGCGCCATCGTTCCGGACACCAACAACGCCTCAGGCCTGGGCACCGCTGAAAACCCACCGCTGGTAGCCCTCTACACCAGCTCATACGGCGACGGCGGGGCCCTGCCCAAGGGTAGCCAGGCGCAGTCCGTGGCCTACAGCCTGGACCACGGGACGTCATGGACCAAGTACAAAGGCAATCCGGTGCTCAGCCTGAAGCCTGCGTCGAACAACTTCCGGGATCCCAAGATCACCTGGTACGAGCCCGGCAAATATTGGGTCATGACCACGGTGGTAGCTGACGCCCAAGTGGTGAAACTCTTCAAATCCACGGACTTGCTGCACTGGAATTTCCTCAGCGATTTCTCGGGGGTGGGCGCCCAAGGCGGTCTCTGGGAAGTTCCCGAGCTGCTCCAGATGGACGTCGACGGCGGCAACGGACTGAAGAAGTGGGTCCTTATCGTGAGCATCAACCCCGGAGGCATCGCGGGAGGCTCCGGCATGCAGTACTTCGTGGGCGATTTCGACGGCACCCGGTTCACGGCAGAAAACGCGGCAAAGCCGGGCGACCCGCTGACGGACTCGCAATGGCTCGACCATGGAGCGGACTTCTACGCCGCCAACACCATCACTGCGGCTCCCGGTGGAAAGCCGGTATTGCTCGGCTGGATGGGGAATTGGGACTATGCGCAGTCCGTACCGAGCACCCCGTGGCGCGGATCCATGGCCATTCCCCGCCAACTCACCCTCGTAGCCACGGGAAGCCGCTTCGAGCTCCATTCGGCTATCGCCCAGGCTGCCACGGATGCGCTCACGGACGCAAAGACCAGTGAAGTACATGGCGAAAACCTCACTGTCGCTGACTCCGCGGAGTCCCTCGACAGCGACTTTGGATCCCGAACCCAGCTGATCGACGCCGAAATGGACGTTGCGGGCTCAGCAGACGCCGGATTGGTGTTACGGGGTTCGACAGACGGAAAGGCAGGCCTCCGCATCTCGTACAACCGCGCAACCCAGACTCTCAAAGTGGACCGCTCGGCGGCCGGTACCTCCAACTTCTCGACCAAATTCAGCCCCTACCACCAAGCTTCCGTGCCGATGAAGGACGGCAAGGTCCATCTCCGCATCCTTCTGGATTCCTCGTCCGTGGAGGTCTTCACACAAGACGGATCGACGGTCATCTCGGACATCTTCTTCCCGCAATGGGGCAACACCCGTGCGGCCGCCTTTAGCACCGGAGGCACCGCGAGCTTCAGGCTCAGCAGCACACGGATGCAACCCTGACGCTGTGCACTCCAACTAGCTCGCATTTGTTGTCGTTAAAACGCCTCACAACGACAACAAATGCGAGTCAGTTGGGGTGGGGCGACCGGACTGTGACGGCTGCCATAGCCCTTGACCTCGGCATTCATTCTCTTTGACGATAGCTTTATCCCTATGACATCGAGCGATGCCGAATTTGAAAAGCTGATATCCGACGCTGGCGAGTGGGCTGCCCAGGACCCGGACCCGATCACTGCGGCAGCACTGGCCGAACTGACCGGACTCGCCTCCAGCGGCGTCGCGGCGGCCCGTCAACAGCTTGAAGACAGCTTCAGTGGAACACTGCAGTTCGGTACCGCGGGACTCCGAGCAGCGCTCGGTCCTGGCCCCAACAGGATGAACCGCGTGGTGGTGCGGCGGGCAGCGGCAGGTTTGGCGGCCTTCCTCAAGGACGCCGTTGAGGCGGCTTCCCCCGGAACGCGGCCGCGCGCCGTCGTCGGCTATGACGCGAGGCACAACTCGGATGTCTTCGCTCTAGAGTCCGCCGCCATCTTCACGGCCGCAGGAATCGACACCTTCCTGATGCCCTCAGCGCTTCCCACCCCGCTGTTGGCTTACGCGGTCCGTTCCCTTGATTGCGACGGCGGCGTCATGGTCACAGCGAGCCACAATCCGCCGCAGGACAACGGATACAAGGTGTACCTCGGTGGCCGGGCCGTGGAGGAAAGCGGGCGGGGATCCCAGATCGTGGCACCCTACGATTCGCAGATCGCCGCAAGCATCGAAGCCGTGGGCCCTTTGGATTCCGTTGAACTGGCCGAATCCGGCTGGACTGAGCTGCCCGATTCCATCACCGGCGAGTATGAGGCCGCGATGGCGGCCCTGGCCGACGTCGAAAACTTCCCTGCCCGTGAGCTGAAGATCGTCTTGACCCCCATGCATGGCGTGGGCGGTGAGACTGCGGTGTCCGTACTTAATGCGGCAGGCTTCATGGACGTCTCGCTCGTGGAAGAGCAAGCAGCACCGGATCCGGACTTTCCCACGGTCAGTTTTCCCAACCCGGAAGAACCCGGCGCACTGGACCTGGCCTTGGCGGCAGCGGCGCGCTCGGGGGCCGACATCGTGCTGGCCAACGACCCCGACGCCGACCGTGCGGCTGTAGCGGCAAAGGACCCTGATACTGGTGCTTGGCGGATGTTGCGGGGTGACGAAGTAGGCGCCCTGCTCGGGGCACATGTTGTGGCCCGGCACGCCGCGGACGCCCGGCAAGGCGACTCGAGCCGGGGCGTTTTTGCCAATTCAATCGTCTCGTCCCGGCTGCTTTCCCGCATCGCGGCGTCAGCAGGCTTCGCCCATGAGGAAACGTTGACGGGATTCAAGTGGATTTCCCGGGTGCCGGGACTTGTGTACGGCTACGAGGAAGCCTTGGGCTACTGCGTGGCGCCCGAACTCGTCAGGGACAAGGATGGCATTTCCGCCTCCTTGCTCATTGCCGAACTGGCGGCGGCGGCCAAGGCCGAGGGAAAAACGATCTTCGACACCCTGGACGAGATCTACCTTGTGCACGGCCTGCATGCGAGCGACCAGCTCAGCATCCGGGTGGCTGACCTTGGTTTGCTGGACGCCATGATGAACCGTCTCCGGGCCGATCCGCCGGAGTCCTTCGGCGGTTCCGCCATCGAGACCTTCGTGGATTTGGCCGAGGGAAGCGAACAACTGCCGCCAACGGACGGCCTCCTCTACCTGACCAAGGACCTGAGCCGCGTCATCATCCGGCCCAGTGGCACCGAGCCAAAACTCAAGTGCTACCTGGAGGTCATCAAGTCGGTCGGTTCCGCGGCGGAACTCGCAGAAACCCGGCACGCCGCGCGGACCACTTTGGACCACATACTCGCCGACGTCCGTGAAGCGCTGGGACTCTAGCCTAGAGTTCGACTTCGATGAAGCCGTCAACCATGCGGGTCTTGAATGCCGGAAGCCGGAGCCCGGGGTTGGAATAGCACTCGCCGGTCTGCAGGTCGTAGACCTCCTTGTGCAACGGCGAGGCGATGGTGGGGCGTGATCCCCGGGAACCGGTGATGCCGCGGGCCATGACGTTGGCCAAGGTTGCAGGGTCCTGCTGGGCTACTGCGTAGACATTTTCGGCGTCGACGCGGAAGAGCGCCACCTGCACGCCGTCTATCAATGCTGCCTCGCCCCAAGCCGGCTCAAGCTCGTCCAACGGGCATACGCGGTGCCAGCTGGACGCCGCCGGCGCGCTCGTCAGTTGTTCTTCCCGTTCCAGAATGACGGTCATGTCAACCCCTCTCGCTATGCCTGCGGCCGGACAAATGGTGTCCGTTCCTTTCAGGCGTTGGCCGCCAGGCGGCCATACCTTCAAGGTAGGCGGGGAGTGTTTCACCGGAACGCAGTCAATGTGTCCGGTGCGTAAAAGAGACCTCACACGTCCCGACATCCAATCGTGACCCAGAAGTTAAGACCACGAAACAAAAGGGAAACTGAAGAGAAACTGCCCGTCCGTAGTCTGAAGTGACAAGTTGCGGAGCACGTTCTGCGGCGTATGCGAAAGGCCACCAGTGACCGGACACACTTCCACCCCAGAAAACCAGCGCCGTATTGTTGTCGCCGGCGGAGGCCCTGCGGCCCACCGTTTTGCCGATGCCATGCATACCCGCGGTCTTGAGGGCTGGCACGTCACGGTCCTGACCGAGGAAGAGCACGTTCCCTATGACCGGGTCACGCTGAGCAAGGCGCTGACCGATGTCGACTATGACCTCACCTTGGGCGACATGTCCATGTGGGAGCACGAGGCCATCTCCCTGCGCACCGGCGAGCGGGTGGTCAAGATCAACCCCGAGGCCAAGTCCGTGGAAACCGCCGCCGGCAACACTTACGACTACGACCACCTGGTGGTGGCCACCGGCTCGGACGCGGCAGAGCTCCCCTTCCCCGGCGGCGAGCTCGCCCATGTCTACCGCACCCTCGACGACGTCTGGGCCATCAACAAGGCCATTGCCGAACTCACGGAGAAGCTCGGCCGGACCGCCAAGACCGTGACCATCGGTGGCGGCCTCCTCGGCCTGGAAGCGGCGGCCGGCACCATGGAGTTGGGCGCGCAGGCCACCGTCATCAACGGTTCGCGCTGGCTCATGAACGCCCAGCTGGATGAGGGCGCCGGCCAGGCGCTGGGCCGGCTGGTCACAGCCAAGGGGCTCGAAGTTCTTACGGGAACCTACCCCGCCGAAGTATTGTCCGACGACGACGGCCAGGTCACCGGCGTCCTCATGAAGGACGGCCGCATCGTCCCCGCCGACATGGTCATCGCGTCCATCGGCATCCGTCCCCGCGATGAACTGTTCCGCGCCGCCCAGGACCCCGCGGAGGGCAAAGAACAGCTGTTCGAACTGGGAAAGAAGGGCGGCGTGGTCATCAACGACCACTGCGCCACCCCGGTCCCCGGCATCTGGGCCATCGGTGAGGTCGCGAACTTCGGGGGCATGTGCCTGGGGCTCGTGGCGCCGGCGAACACCATGGCCGAGATCGTGGCCGACCGGCTCCACGGCGGGCAAGCGACCTTCCCCGGCTTCGACACCGCCACCAAGCTCAAGCTCTCCGGCGTGGACGTGGCCAGCTTCGGCGACGCGTTCGCCAGGACCGAGCACTCCCTGGAGATCGTCTACGCGGACCCGGCCCGGGGCGTGTACCAGAAGATCGTCACCACCGACGACGCCAAGACCCTGCTCGGCGGCATCTTCGTCGGCGACGCCACCCCCTACATGAGCCTGCGCCCCCTGCTCGGCCGCGAACTCCCCGCCGAACCCGGCGCGTACCTCACCGCCGCCGGGGGCGGGGACGCCCCCGACACCGAACTGCCCGACGACGCGATCCTGTGCTCCTGCAACAACGTCCCCGCCGGGAACATCCGCGACGCGATCAACGGCTGCGGTTCCTGCGAGGGCAACGCCCCCGTCCGGGAACTGGGCGAGCTGAAGGCCTGCTCCCGGGCCGGCACCCAGTGCGGCTCCTGCGTGCCGATGCTCAAGAAACTCCTCGAAGGGGAACTGAAGAAGTCCGGCATCGAGGTCTCCAAGGCGTTGTGCGAGCATTTCAGCCTCTCCCGCCAGGAACTCTTCGACGCCATCCGGGTCCTGGAACTGGACTCCTTCGAAGACATCCTGGCCAAATACGGCACCGGCGCGGGCTGCGATATCTGCAAGCCGACCATCGCCTCCATCCTCGCCAGCCAGAACAGCGAATACGTCCTGGGCGCCGGGCGCGGCACCCTGCAGGACACCAACGACCGCGCCTTGGCCAACATGCAAAAGGACGGCACCTACTCCGTGGTCCCGCGCATCGCCGGCGGCGAAATCACCCCGCAGGGCCTGGGCGTGATCGCCCGCGTCGCGGAGAAGTACGGTCTCTACACGAAGATCACCGGCGGGCAGCGCATCGACATGTTCGGCGCCCGCCTCGAACAACTCCCGGAGATCTGGAAGGAACTCGTCGAGGCCGGCTTCGAATCCGGCCAGGCCTACGGCAAGAGCCTGCGCACCGTGAAATCCTGCGTGGGCTCCACTTGGTGCCGCTTCGGCGTCCAGGACTCGGTCGCCATGGCGATCAACCTCGAGCTGCGCTACCGCGGCCTGCGCAGCCCGCACAAACTCAAAATGGGCGTCTCCGGCTGCGCCCGCGAATGCGCCGAAGCCCGCGGCAAGGACGTCGGCGTGATCGCCACCGATAAAGGCTGGAACCTGTACGTCGGCGGCAACGGCGGATTCCTGCCCGCCCACGCGCAACTCCTCGCCCAGGACCTGGACGACGACACCCTGATCAAATACATCGACCGCTACCTCATGTACTACATCCGCACCGCCGACCGCCTCCAGCGCACCGCCCGCTGGCAGGAAGAACTTGACGGCGGCCTCAAACACATCGAAGACGTCATCATCCACGACTCCCTCGGCATCGCCAATGACCTCGAAACCGCCATGGCCCGCCACATCGACACCTACCAGGACGAATGGGCCGAAACCCTCAAAGACCCGGAACGGCTCCGCCGCTTCCGCTCCTTCGTCAACGCCCCCGACCAGAAAGACGAAGCCATCGCCTTCGTCCCCGAACGCGGCCAGATCCGCCCCGCCACCAACGAGGAAAAAGGCGGCGTCCTCATCGCCAGCACGATCCCCGTTCGCGGCCAGGACTAAGGAGCAAGAAGCCATGCAGCTCACCATCGACCTCACCAGCCGCGACGTTCTGGTCACAGGCTCGGCCCACGCCGCACGGCAGGCCGTCCGGCGCTACGAAGCCGCCGGCGCCGTCGTCCATCGGCTCAGCACCCCCGACGGAGCCGACGCTGACGGCCCGCTGCCCGAACGCCCGTTCCTGGTCGCGGCCGTCGACGATGGCCAGCCCGGCTGGGAACCCCTGCTCGAACGCTGCAGGCAAGCGGGGATCCCCGTCGCCAGCGAACCGCCTGCAGGCGAGCCAGGCCACGTCACCCTGGTGGGCGGCGGCCCAGGCGCCCTCGATCTGCTGACCACAGGCGCGGTCAACGCGCTGCGGGACGCCGACGTCGTCTTCTACGACCGGCTTGCCCCCTACGCCGAACTGGCGCAATTGACGTCCGGGGAAATGGTGGACGTCGGCAAGCGCCCCGGGCACCACAAAGTAGCCCAATGCGACATCGAAAAACTCATGGTCGACGCCGCCCTGGCCGGCAAGAACGTGGTCCGGCTCAAGGGCGGTGACCCCTATGTGTTCGGCCGCGGCGGCGAAGAAGTCAGCGCGTGCGTGCAGGCGGGCATCCCGGTCCGCGTCATCTCCGGCGTCACGAGCGCCATCTCGGTCCCGGCCGCCGCCGGCATTCCGGTCACGCACCGCGAGGTCAGCCACATGTTCACGGTTGTCTCGGGCCACGCACCGCTCACCGAGAAGGAGCACACCCACTTGGCCGGCCTCGGCGGGACTATCGTGGTCCTCATGGGCATCGGAACCCTCCCCCAACTCGCCGCCGGGCTCCGCCGGGCCGGGATGGACCCCGCAATGCCAATGGCCGTCGTCGAACGCGGCTACCGCCCCGGACAACGCACTACCATCGCCGAACTCGGCACCATCGAAACGGCGGCCGCTGGCTGCACCAACCCCGCCGTCCTGGTCATTGGCGAAGTAGTCCGGGTGGCCGAATCCAACCGCAATCACACCGAAGCCACCGCCGACCTCAACCTACTCGCAGCTTCCCTCCTTGAAGCCTGAAAGAACACATATGACTACGTTGAATGCCCTAGATTCCATCGATGCGGGCTCGCCGTTGGCCACCCCCGCACCAAATGACGATGCGCCGCTGGACGGTTTCCGCATCGGGGTGACTTCACACAGGCGTTCACGTGACTTGATCGAGGCGCTTGAACGGCGCGGCGCTTCCGTGTTGCACGCTCCCGCTTTGAAGATCGCGCCGGTCCAGGAAGACATCACGCTCATCGAGGACACGAAGACGATCATCGCGGCCAAGCCCGATATCTGCATCGCCACCACCGCCTACGGAATGCGGCGCTGGTGTGAGGCCGCGGACTCTTTCGGCATCGGCGAGCAGCTTCTCGACGTCCTCGGTGCCTGCCGCATGTTCGTGCGGGGACCAAAAGCCCGCGGTGCGGTCCGCGCGGCAGGCCTTGCCGACGTCGGGATCAGCAGTGACGAGACCACCGCCACACTGGTGGACATGCTCCTTCAGGAAGGCGTCCGAGGCAAGACCGTCGCCGTGCAATTGCACGGCTACACCGATGTCCGCCAGTTGGAGCGCCTCCGGATGTCCGGCGCGACGGTCCTCACCGTCACCCCCTACCGTTGGGTAAAGCCCGACGGCGAAGACAAGCTGCCGCGGTTGATCGAAGCCGCCTGCAGTGGAGACTTGGACGTGCTCACCTTTACGAGCGCACCGGCCGTGGACGCCATGTGGAGCACTGCCCACGAAATGGGCATGTACCGCCAGCTGATCGAGGCCCTCAAGACCCAGGTGACCGTCGCCGCCGTCGGGCCCGTCACGGCACAGCCGCTGATCGACGCCGGACTCGCCCCCCTCATCCCGGACCGCTACCGCATGGGTGCGCTCATCCGGCTCGTCACCGAACACCTGGCCCTGAACCATGTGCGCCGGCTCGACACTCCTGCGGGGAACATCGAGCTGCGCGGCCGCTGTTTGAAGATCAATGGTTCCGTGGTGGAGCTGGCCCCGGCTCCGCTGCTCCTGCTGCGGGCGCTTTTGGGAGCCGGGGGCGCGGTGCTGTCCCGCGAGGCGCTTTCCGATCTTCTGGAACTGCGTGGCTCGGTCCATGCCCTGGACATGACGGTGAGCCGTTTGCGGTCGTCGCTGCCGGACGGAAGGCTCGTGGAAACCGTGGTCAAACGGGGTTACCGGCTCCGCGTCTAGCCCTGGTTCTTGTGGACCAGGTAGATGGCACCGGTGGTGACGTCTTCCTCGAGTGCTTCCAGGGTGCGGCCACGGGTTTCGGGGACCTGCTTGACGACGAAGACCAGGGCCAGCGCCCCGACGACGGCGAAGAGGAAGAAGGTGCCGGTGATCCCGATCCCCGCGACCAGCGACGGGAAGAACAGCGAAAGGAAACCGTTGACGACCCAGAGGAAGAAGATCGAGACGCCGGTACCGAAGCCGCGCATGTGCAGCGGGAAGACCTCCGACAAGTAGACCCACACCGCCACGTTCAGGAACGTCTGCATGGACCCGACGAAGGCAACCACCAGGAAGAGGATCACGTACGGGCGGATCGGGTTGCCCACGGGCAACATCATTGAGGCGAACCCGATGAGCAGGTGGCAGCTGGTGGTCAGCGTGAGACCGAGGATGAATGTCTTGCGACGGTCGATCCGGTCCATCAACGACAAGGCGATGACGCCGCCGACCACGGCGATCACGCCGGGCGCGATGTTCGCGATGAGCGCGCCGCTCTCGTTGAAGCCCGACTCGACGAGCACGGTCTGTCCGTAGTACATGATCGAGTTGATGCCGGTCAGCTGTTGGGCGACACCCAGGCCGATGCCCACGAGCAGGATGCGGAACAGGTTCTTGTTACTGAAGACCGCACGCCAGCCGATCTGTTGGCTTTCTTGCTCCTCCTTGGCGACGTTCTCGACTTCGCCAAGCTCCGCAAGCGCACGGTCCTCTGAGCGGACGGACCGCAACACTGCGAGGGCCTCATCGTGCCGGCCTTTCTCCACGAGCCAGCGCGGGGACTCGGGCACCCGGAGCATACCGAAGAACAGCGCGATCGCCGGCAACGCGCAGACCGCAAGCATGATGCGCCACACGCCGGGGACGTCGCCCCACACGATGCCGATGATGGCGTTGACGACGAAGGCCGCCAGTTGGCCGACGACGATCATGAGCTCGTTGCGGCCCGCCAGGGAGCCGCGGATCTCATACGGGGCCATCTCCGCCAGGAACACCGGGACCACCGCCGAGGCGCCACCAACGGCGAGGCCGAGCAGGATGCGACCGACGACGAGCACCCCGAAACTCGGTGTGAACACGCACACCAAGGTGCCGAGGAAGAACAGCACCGCCAGCAGGATGATCGTCTTACGGCGCCCCCACCCGTCGGAGATGCGTCCGCCCGAGAGCGCGCCGAGCGCCGCCGCGAAGACGAGCGAGCTGGCAACGATGCCCTCGGTGAACGGCGTGAGCGCGAGTTCGGCCGTCATCGGCCTCAGGGCGCCATTTATGACACCCGTGTCATAGCCGAACAGCAGGCCACCGAAGGTGGCGATCAGGGCGACCAGGCCAAGGCGCTGACGATGCGGGCCGTTGGTCAAAGGTGGAAGCGCGACGGCGCTGCCGGCTCTACTGTGATTTTGAGTAGCAGACATCAGGACTCCTTTGTCTTGTGGTGCGGGTCATACACCCGCCCTGAACACCAGACTAACGCGCGAAAGACCCAAATGTAAGGTCAAACTAACAAATGACTTAATTGAGGCTTCTTCGCCATGGGAAGATGAGGGCATGGGTCCAGACCGGCAACTCCGTCCCGCAACACAGAGCGATGTGGCCCGCGAAGTCGGAGTTTCCCGGACGCTCGTGTCTTTCGCCTTCCGGGATGCTCCCGGTGTCAGCGACGAGACCAAGCAGGCCATCTTCGACGCTGCAAAACGTCTCGGCTACCGGCCCAACGCGGCCGCCGCCGATCTGGCGCGCAAGCATCGCTCCGCCGTCGGGCTCTATTTGATGGACATCCACAACGAGGTCTATGCCGACATCCTCAGCGGCGTAAGGATGTCACTCCCCCAGGCCCGCAACCGACTCATCCTGAGCGTCTCCCAGCCTATCGACGGCGTGGATCCGGGAGCCGTGGACTCGCTGATCGAGGCACGGGTAGGGATCATCATCGCCGCAACGCTACTGGACCCGGACGAACGAGTGCGGGAACTGGCCCAAATAGTCCCCATCGTCAGCGTCGCGCGGCCGGTACCGGGCGTCGACAGCGTGTATTCGGACGACGACGCCGGCGCCCGCGCCGCCACCGAACACCTCCTCAGCCTCGGACACACCCGGATCGCGCACCTTGGCGGACCCGATTATGACGGCCATACCGTCCGCCGAAGAAGCTATGAGAAAACAATGCGCGACGCCGGCATGGTTCCTTGGACCGTACCGGCAGACGACTTTACACAAGATGCCGGCCAGCGCGCCGCCGCCGAACTGCTTGACTCCGTGGACCGTCCGACAGCAATTTTCACCCACAATGACCTGTTCGCCTTGGCGGCACGCGAAGCCGCCTACGCGAGGGGCCTGGCCATTCCCGGGGACCTGTCGCTGGTGGGCTATGACAATTCACGAACCGGCCGGCTCCACGGCATCGACTTGACCTCGGTCGACCTCCACGCTGTGGAACTGGGAAGCGTCGCCGGAGCCGTGGCAATGGACCGGCTCAACAATCCCGATGCCCCCATCGCAGACGAGCGCCTCACGCCGGAGCTGGTAGTCCGCAGCTCAACGGCGCCCGCCCCCATGTGACCCAGCTCATTACCGGCTGGTAACCATCAGGGAACGAGTCCCCGCCAAATGGCAACAACAGGGAAACACCACCGAAAAACCCCGCGCCTACGCTGGGCACAGGCACATCCACCACAGCTCAGTTCAGCGAAGGGACCCACCATGTCCATCACCCCGTCCGCAGGCTCCATCCACCTCGTCATCGCAGGAGCCGGGCCCGCAGCCCAGGCCCTCGTCCGTCGGCTGACAGGCAGCAGCACTACTTCGCGACAGCCCGGAACGGCAGCGTTCATCGGCACCATCACGGTCCTGAGCAACCGCGACGAGTGCCCCGACGCGCTCCTGGAGCTAGCAGCCCTCCCCCAGGTCTCCGTGCGTTTCGGCCAGGCCGCGAGCTTCATCGATGTCCAGGCCCGCACGGTGACGACCACCGAAGGCCTCGAGTTCCCTTACGATCAGCTGGTGATTGCCACCGGCTCCTCCCCCATGCACCCGCCGGTCCAAGGCGCGGCCCGCAGCCTCAGCTACTCCACGATCGACGACGCCGAGCAGATCGGCACCGCGGTCAAGGACATCACCAAGGTCCTGGGACGTCGTCCGCTGGGAATCTTGGTTGGCACCGGTCCGGCAGCCGGCCAAGCCGAGGCGGTCCTGCGTGCCCGCGGAGTCCGGCCAGTCCGCACCACCTTGCGTCCAGCTGCCGTCATGCCTTCCGTCGCCGGTTCGGTCCTGCCGGCTACCGGGATCGTCTTCGAGGACGGAAGCAGCATGAACGGCGATCTTGTGGTGCTCGCGGAGGAACGGCTCCCCCGCAACGCGCTCGCTGAAAGTGCAGGCCTGCAAACAGCTCCCGACGGCGGCATCAGGGTGGGGCGCGACTTCGCCACTTCGGTGCCCGGCATCTGGGCGATCGGCGACGCCGCCTCCCGTGACGGCATGCGCCTCGGGCTCGTCTTCTCCTCGAATGCCGCAGCGGCACACTGCGCCGCCCGGCTTGAGGAAGACGCCAGGCTCCATGCTTCCAGTCCCGAACGGTCCCGGCGTTCCGCCGTCGCGGCCTGAGGCGGCCTGGGGGTCTGAGGCGGCCTGGGGGGGGTCTGAGGCGGGCTGGGGCGGGCTGGGAAGCCAGTCTCAGGGGCCCAATACCCCGCCCCGCCGGCCCCTCTGGGGGAGCCTCCACGGCGGCGGGGCAGTGTGGCAAGATGGTCATTTGACGAGCCGCGACCCTTGCGGCACACCGGGCCCGCCACGGAAGGACCTCCATGAGCAACGAAGCCTCCACCGCACTGGACAACAGTGCAAGCATCGCTTCATACATCGACCACACTCTTCTCAAGCCGGAGGCCAGCGAAGCCGAAGTGCGCCAAGTGTGTGCCGAGGCGGCCGAGTACAAGTTCAAGTCGGTGTGCGTCAATCCGATTTGGGTCAAGACCGTCACGACGGCACTCAAGGGTTCCGGAGTGCTCACGTGCTCGGTTGTCGGCTTTCCGCTGGGCGCGACTCCCAGCGATGTCAAGGCCTTCGAAGCACGCGGCGCCGTATTGGATGGTGCAGATGAAATCGACATGGTGATCAACATCGCCGCGGCCCGTGCCGGGGATAAAGGCGCCTTGGTGGATGACATCACGACCGTAGCGGAGGCGGTCCACGCGGGTGGGGCCATCCTGAAGGTCATCATCGAGACTGCCCTGCTGAATGACGAGCAGAAGGTCCTGGCTTGCGAGGCATCGGTGGAGGCCGGGGCGGACTTCGTCAAGACCTCAACCGGTTTCAACGGTGGCGGCGCCACGGTGGAAGACGTGGCCCTCATGCGCAAGACAGTGGGCCCGGACCTCGGCGTCAAGGCCTCCGGTGGAGTACGTTCCCTGGCCGACGCACAGGCTATGATTACTGCTGGTGCAACACGTATCGGTGCGAGCTCCGGAATTGCCATCGTCAAGGGTGAACAAGGTTCATCCGCGTACTGATCTTCCCGGCAGCCGCCATAGTTTTGAGCCCCCCGGGGCCGAGGAGGAAGCATGTCCCAGAACGCCAGCCAGCCCATCGAAAAAGAGAACCCCCTGGGCCAGAGCATTCTGCTCTTTGTGATCAGCATGGTCCTGTTCCTCGGCGCCATCTACTCCCTGACTTTCCTGACGCTGGAGAACACGTGGCCGATGGCCATCTGCCTGGTCCTCTTTGGCCTCGCCTTCTGGATCCCGCAAACCATTCTTGGCCGCTCCAACTCGGCTGGCGAAAGCTAAGAACCAACTGCAAAACTGTGGCCCCGGACTTTTAGTCCGGGGCCACAGTAGTTTAAATGTGACTCCACCACTTCTGACCTCTTTTGAACCCGAACGACGGCGACACGCCCCAAAAAGGGGCGTGTCGCCGTCGTTCTCCCACCGAAGAAGGTCAGAAGTGGTGATCGAAACCAAGTAGTACCACTCATATTTGACTGCGAAAGACGGGTAACACCACTCGTTGTTAGTTAAAGACCGCCCATGCAAGCATTTGGGCATCGATTGAATGGGCAATCGAAGCAAGGGTTGGAAATTTCGAATTCATTGCCGCTGTCGCCTGTTCTGGGGAACACCAATTCAAAAAGGAGTCTCACTCATGCGCAAATTGAGCAAAAAAGGAAAAGTGTACGCGGCAGCGGCAACAGTTGCCCTCGTAGCAGCAAGCGGCGGAGCAGCCTACGCCTACTGGACCACCACGGGTAGTGGTTCGGGCGGAGCGGCCAACTCGGCCGGCGGAGGCACTGTCACCCTGTACGCGAGCTTCGCGGCTGGCCTGGCACCAGGCAACTCGACTTCTGTCGCCTACACGGCCGACAATGCGAGCAACACCGACACAGTTGTGGGAGCCCTCACAGCAACCGTATCCACGAGCGACCCGACGCATTGCCTCGCTTCCTGGTTCACGGTCACGGCCGTGACGTCGAATTCGCCCGTGGCACACAACTCAAACGGCACGTCCGTAGGCAGCGGCACATTGACCTTCCTCAACGACGCCGCCAACCAGGACGCCTGCAAGAGCGCCACGGTTACGGTCACGGTCGGCAGCCTCTAGCAATCCGGCTGGTGGGCCTGTCACGGGCCCACCAGCTTGTGCTGTCCCCGCAGAATCCACGCAGAACAAACCTAGAGGAGGCCCCCGGTGCCGAGCATTCCGGAGTTGTTCCACTCGCCGCTTCGCATCGTCCGTGCGGGAGCCAAAGTGCTTCTGGCCGGCCTTCTCTTGGTAACCCTCACATCGGGCGTCGTGCTCGCCGCCAATAGTAATGGCAACGGCACCCAAACCGCGCCAAAAGCCATCACGCTGCAGCTTGCACCCACCAGCAGGTCCGTCACCCAGGGGACGCCGGCAAGCTACAACGTCGTGGTCCAGCCCTCGGGCGGCTTTATTGGCAATGTCTCACTGACAGTCTCGGGCCTGCCGGCAGGTGCCACAGCATCGTTTTCGCCCGCGGTCGTAGCCGTCGGATCCGGACCAGGGTCAGCGACCCTCAACGTGTCCACTACATCCGCCACGCCCTTGGGAACCTACTCCCTGAGCCTCAAGGGCAGCAGCGGGACGGTACAGTCCGCCGTCGTCGTCGTTTCCTTGACGGTGACCGCCGGCCAGCACCAACCGTTCACCATCTCAGGCGGCCCCGCGGGAGTTCTCGCACCGGGCTACAGCGTGTCGGTTGATCTTCAGTTAGCAAACCCGGGCAATACCAACATCAACGTCACCGGCCTGACCGTATCCATCACGGGAATCACCCGGACCGCTCAAGCCGTGGCGAACAACAGGCCGTGCAATCCTTCGGATTACGTCATCACCCAATTCAGCGGCAGTTATCCGATTTCTGCCCCGCCAGGCAATTCCTCGCTCTCGACCAGCGGATTTCCGGCAATTCAGTGGCCGCAGATAAAAATGCTGAATAGCTCGCTCAACCAGGACGGTTGCAAAGGCGCAACCCTCCAGCTTTCCTACTCCGGGACGGGACAGGGCAACTGACATGAAAGCGAACAGGTGGAGGAGTGGTCGCAGCGTCAAAGCCGCGTTCCTGGCAGGCGCGCTCACCTTAGCGCTCGGCGCGGGGACGGCTTATGCATACTGGGCCACGACCGGCTCCGGCAGCGGCTCCGCTGCCGCCGGCGACATGCAGACTGTCACCGTGGACGCGCTCGTTCCCGGTGACACTCCGGCGTCGACACTGATCCCCGGCGGTACTGCCGACGTTGTGCTGCGGGTGACCAACCCGAACCCCTACCCGGTCCAAGTGTACAGCGTCACGGGCAACGGACCCGTCACCGCCGACACCGCGCATCCTGCCTGCACCACCACGGGCGTTACCCTCGCAGGCTCTCCCGGTCCACTCAGTCCGACCATTTCCATCGACGCGAATTCGACCGCATTGGTCACTCTTCCCGGGGCGGCGGGTATGGATGCGACGTCGCAGTCAGCCTGCCAGGGCTCCACCTTCCACCTTCCAGTCACGTTGGCGGTCCGAAAATGAGCATTCAACCGCGGCACCACATGCCCCGCGCCGCCAGCTGGCTGAGGACCCGTACCCCGTGGGTGCTCATCGGGATCCTCCTGGTGTCCGGCATCGGTTCCGCGGCCTACGCGTTCTGGCAGTCCATCAGCAGCAGCAATTTCGCCTCTGCTACCGGGGACGCCGTCATGCCCGGAAACAAGCCATCAGTCTCTGCCACGGGTGCCGATATCTCAGTGAACTGGACACCTGGTACGACGGCGGGCGGGCGCGCTGTTACCGGTTACACGGTTGCCCGGTACAACGCGGCCACGGGCGGATCCAAAACCCCTGCGACAGGCGCATGCGCAGGCACCGTTACGGTCATTAGCTGCGCCGAACAGAACGTCCCGGGCGGAATATGGTTCTACACCGTCACCCCGGTCATCGGACTCTGGACCGGCGCTGAAAGCGCGCGCAGCGACGCCGTCAGCAGTGACAGCACGCCGCCGGTGGCCTCCGTTGCGTCCATTTCCCCGTCGCCCAACGCGTCCGGCTTCAACAACAGCAGCCCTGTCATCGTCAATCTCACGGCCCAGGACAACACAGGCGGCTCCGGCGTCGCCTCGATCACCTACGCCGTTGATTCCGGCAGTCCGACGACGGTGAGCGCCGCCAACGCGGCCGTCACCGTGAGCGGCGACGGAACGCATGTCGTGACCTATTTCGCGACCGACAACGCAGGCAACGCCAGCGCCCCCCAGAATCTTGCGATCAAGATCGACACGGTGGCACCCGGCGCACCTTCGATCATTGTGCCCACGTATGTGAACAGTGCAAACGTTGCCGCTGTCCCAATCAACGGCACAGCTGAGCCCGGATCAACGCTGACCCTCACAATCACCGATCCCGGTGCCGCGCACACGCTGGCACGGACAGTGACAGTCAACGGCTCCGGAGCCTGGACGGCAACCGGCCTCGACCTGACCTCCTTGAACCAAGGCACCGTCACGTATGCCGCCAAAGCCACCGACGCTGCGGGCAACACCGGCTCCACTGTGACCGTCACCAGCATCAAGGACACGCTGGCCCCGGCCGTCCCGACGATCTCCGCCCCGCTGTACGTCAACAGCACCAACGTTGCCAACGTGCCAGTAAGCGGCACGGCGGAGGCTGGCTCGGCAGTCACGCTCGTCGTCACCGACGCCGGGGCCGCCGATTCGGTGACGCAGACTGCGACGGCCAACGGCACCGGTGCTTGGTCCACAACCGGGCTCAACCTGTCCGCGCTCAACCAGGGCGCCGTCACGTACACTGCCACCGCTACCGACGCCGCCGGGAATACCGGGGCTTCCGTCGCGGTCGCCAAAACCAAGGACACGCTTTCGGCCACTCCCACAGTCACTGTGCCTACCTACGTCAACAGCGCCAACGCGGGCAATGTGCCGGCAAGCGGAACGTCCGACGCCGGGGCGTCGGTCACACTCACCGTCACCGACGCCGGCTCCGCTCATACGGTCAGCCAGACTGTCACCGCCACTGGTTCCGGAACATGGTCAGTGACTGGCTTGAACCTCAGCACGTTCACAGACGGGAGTATTAGCTACTCCGCGACCGCCACCGATGCGGCCGGAAACGTCAGCGCCACCAAGACCACCACGAACACGAAGGACACGGTTTCCGCCACTCCGGTGGTCAGCGCTCCTGCCTATGTGAACGGTGCCAACGTAGCCAGTGTCCCGGTCAGCGGAACGTCCGACGCCGGAGCATCAGTCAGCCTTACTGTGACGGACGCCGGCACCCCCGTGCACACGGTCACCCAAACTGTCACCGCAAATGGCTCGGGGACGTGGTCCTTCAATGGACTCAACCTGGGCACGCTCAACCCTGGTGCCATCAGTTACTCGGCAACAGCCGCGGACCCGGCCGGAAATGTCAGCGCCGCGGGTACAGCAAGCAGCACGAAGGACGTCGTGGCACCCACGGTGACAGGGGTCGCACTGACGAACGGGGGAACTCTTGGAACGGCCGACGTCTTAGACTCGGTGACCATCACCTACTCGGAGCGCATGGATGCCACTAAGTTCTGCACAGCTTGGAATAACACCGGAACTCAGATTCTGAACAGCAACAACGATGTGGTTGTCACCCTCCAAGACAACGGAGCCAACGACACACTGACGGTCTCCAGCGCTGCATGCCCCTCCCTCAACATCGGGACAGTGAGCCTAGGCGGAAACTACATCAGCTCGGCGACGGCAACGTTCAAAGGCACCCAGGGCAATAAGTCGACTGTTCAATGGGATCCGCTGACCCTCAAGCTCACGATTGTCCTCGGCAGCTACAAAACCGGGACTCTAGCATCGAATGTTGTTGCCGGAACCCCGTCCTACACCCCGCTGTCGGGACTGTCCGACCTGGCTGCGAACCCGCTCAGCACAACGCCCTTCACCTCTCCAGGTACGTCGAGGTTCTGACGCCGGGCGCCCCGGCGTCAGAACCGGCAGGTTCTAATATCCACCGTCATCCACCCAGCCCCAACATGAGTGCCTGGAGGGCCGGCCACTGGTTCCGGAGCAATGCCCACGCCGCCAGGCCAAGTCCAACCATGGCGTAGCCGCTCACGGGAATCAGGACCAGCCATTCCCGCCGTGAGCCGGCCCTGCCAAGCAAGGGGATGGAGAATGCGCCGTTGGCCCGCCAGATCCCGCTGACCAGGGGCAGCTTGCGCCAGAACTTCGGCGGCTTGATGACGATCGGCCACAGCAGCGGCACTCCCCCGGTGGTGATCATGTCGCCCACAATATGGACTATGACGCCGGTGAGCATGGAGAGCGGTAACCAGCTCCACTGGTGCGGGGCGAACCACGTGACCAGCCCGGCCATGGCAAGACCGAAGACCCAGTTGGCGATCCACCCGGTATTCGGGAACAGCTTGAGGGCTTTGGCGGCCAGGTTGATCATGAACATGCACAACAGCCCGGCGCCCACCGACAAACGGCCCACCGGAGTATCCAGCTGGAACTGGGCAGCCATGGCTGCGAGCACCACGAAAGCCGAGGCGCCCAACAATGAATGCGTGCCCTGCCGGTGCCCGCCGCTGGCCTTCTCGATCCCGACGGCGATCACGTTGGACAGCGGCGGCAGCGAGTGGGCGATGGTGCTCGAGCGGTGGTCCCAATCGCAGACCAAAGCAGTCCCCGCCGTCGTCATCGCACCGATGAGGATTCCAGTGGCGTCCAGCGGGTACCAGCCCAAGGCGTACGGGCCGGTTGAAGCGATAGCTATCCACGCCGCGGCCCCGGACGCGGCGTGGTGTCCTCCCATCATCGCTTAGCCTGCGGTCTGCGAAGCGCTGGACGTCGGCGAAGCCGAGAAGATAGCTTCGATTACCGTGTTGGCCCACTCCAGGATCTCGGCGTCCTGCAGGTCGCGGCCGCCGATCCTTGCCGTCTTGGGCTTGGGGAGCAGCACGGCGTCGAGGGCCGGTTTGATCTGCGAGCCCGGGTACATGCGGTTGAGCCGCATGACCTTCGATTCGGGCAGCTGGGCAGGCGAGAAACGGATGAAGTTGCCTTGGAGAGCGACGTCGGACAGCCCGGCTTCGCGGGCACCCACCCTGAAGCGGGCGACGGCGATCAGGTTCTTCGCGGGCAGCGGCGGCTCACCGTAACGGTCCACGAGTTCAGCCAGAACCTCGTCGATGGCCTCGTTGGTGATGGCCGCGGCCAGTTTCCTGTAGGCCTCCAGCCGCAGTCGTTCGCCCGGCACATAGTCGTGCGGCAGGTGGGCGTTGACGGGCAGCTCGATCTTCATGTCGGCAGCCTTCTCTTCGGCCTCGCCGCGGTACTCGGCCACGGCTTCACCCACCAGCCGGATGTACAGATCGAAGCCGACCCCTTGGATGTGCCCGGACTGTTCCCCACCCAGCAGGTTGCCGGCACCGCGGATCTCGAGGTCCTTCATGGCCAACTGCATACCCGCTCCGAGCTCATTGTGGGCCGCGACGGCTTTCAGCCGTTCGAGCGCCACTTCGCCCAAGGGCTTCTCGGAGGGGTACAGGAAGTAGGCGTAGGCCCGTTCGCGGCCACGGCCCACGCGGCCACGCAGCTGGTGAAGCTGGGAGAGGCCGTATTTGTCCGCGCCGTCCACAATCAGGGTGTTGGCGTTGGAAATATCCAGGCCGGTTTCAATGATCGTGGTGCAGACCAGGACGTCAAAGCGCTTCTCCCAGAAGTCCACGATGATCTTTTCCAGGCGGCTCTCGGACATCTGTCCATGCGCAACTTCAACGCGGGCCTCGGGGACAAGTTCCCGGATCTGGGCGGCGATGCGCTCGATCGAGGACACACGGTTGTGGACGAAGAATACTTGGCCTTCGCGCATGAGTTCACGCCGGATCGCCGCGGAGGTCTGCTTGTTGGTGAACGGCCCGACGTATGTCAGCACCGGGTGCCGCTCCTCCGGCGGCGTGGCCAGGGTGGACGTTTCGCGGATACCGGTAAGGGACATCTCCAAGGTACGCGGGATGGGAGTGGCGCTCATGGCGAGGACGTCCACGTTGGTGCGCATCTTCTTGAGGGCTTCCTTGTGCTCCACACCGAAGCGCTGCTCCTCATCGACGATCACCAAGCCGAGATCCTTGAACTCGAAGTCCTTCGACAGTAGGCGGTGCGTGCCAATGACAACATCGACGGAGCCGTTCTTGACTCCCTCTATGGTTTCCTTGGCTTCCTTCGCACCTTGGAACCGGGACAGCGGCTTGACGCGCAAAGGGAATCCGGAGAAGCGCTCGGTGAACGTTTCGTAATGCTGCTGGGCGAGCAGCGTGGTGGGAACCAGAACTGCGACCTGTTTGCCGTCCTGTACCGCCTTGAACGCAGCCCGGACCGCGATTTCGGTCTTCCCATAGCCGACGTCGCCGGAGACTAGCCGGTCCATGGGGATCTCGCGTTCCATGTCGGCCTTGACCTCATTGATGGTGGTGAGCTGGTCCGGCGTCTCCACATACGGGAAGGCTTCCTCAAGTTCCCGCTGCCACGGCGTGTCCGGAGCGAAGGCATGCCCGCGCGAAGCCATCCGGGCCGAATACAGCCTGATGAGCTCGCCCGCGATTTCCTTGACGGCCTTGCGGGCCTTCGACTTGGTGCTCGCCCAGTCCGCCCCGCCCATCTTGCTCAACGACGGCGTGTCGCCCCCGACGTAGCGGGTCACCTGGTCCAGCTGGTCCGTCGGCACGAAAAGCCGGTCGCCGGGGGCACCGCGCTTGGACGCCGCGTACTCGAGCACGAGGTACTCGCGAAGACCGGCGTCTCCCCCGGACGGACCGGCAGAGGAGCCCGCCACCTTGCGCTGGATCAGCTCCACGAACTTCCCGATCCCGTGCTGTTCGTGGACCACAAAGTCTCCGGCGTGCAGCTGGAGGGGGTCGACTGCGTTGCGCCGTTTGGAGGGCATGCGCCGCATGTCCTTCGTGGACCCGGCCGATGTGCGGCCCAAGAGGTCCGCTTCCGTGAGCAGCCCCAGCTTAAGGCCGTCCAGGACAAAACCGCGTCCGACGGCGGCAGTGGTCACCTCGATGATGCCGGCCTGGGGCTCGTGGGCCAGGGATTCGACACGGGAGCACGGGATATCGGCGTCATGGAACAACTCGGCGAGACGCTGGGCAGGCCCGGGGCCATCCGTCGCCACAACGATGCGCCATTGGTCCCGCACGTGGGAGCCGATGAATTCGAGCATTTCCGCGACGTCACCCTGGTAGCCGCGCGGTTCACGGGCATGCAGGTTCAGGACGTCGATGTCGAGGACCAGTTCTTCGTCCGTCGCCAATGACGTGATGGACCACCAGGAGACACCGTGGGCCAGCGCCGCACTCCGGGTGTCCGTCAAGGATTGAAAGCTCGCCGCATGCAAAGCTGAAGCGGCTTGGGAGCCCAATACTGAGTCGAGGTCGAGGGGCGCCGTCCCGCCGTCGGACGCCGTGGACCAGGCCGCCTCAAGGAACTCTTCGTTGGTGGCCGCGAGGTCATGCGCGCGGGTGCGGACCTTCTCCGGTTCGATGACCACACCGATCGAACCGGCCGGCAGCTGGTCCACGAAAGGCACCATGGCGTCTACCAGGACCGGGGCCAAGGACTCCATACCCTCGACGGCGATGCCGCCCGCGATCTTTTCCAACATGTCCGCGGCGGCCGGCATCTCGGCCTTGAGCTTGGCGGCGCGGGACATGACCGACGGAGTGATGAGGATTTCCCGGCAAGGCGGGGCGTGCAATTCGCTGGGGTGGTGCACGGCCGGGCCGGAGAGTGAACGCTGGTCTGCCACGGCAAACCAGCGCATCTGGTCCACCTCGTCGCCGAAAAATTCCACCCTGATCGGGTGGTCCTCGGTGGGTGGAAAAACGTCCAAAATACCGCCCCTGACGGCGAATTCACCACGGTGGGTAACCATGTCCACGCGAGAATAGGCAGCGTCGGCAAGGCGGCGTACCACGTCGCTGAAGGGCATTTCCTGCCCCACCTTCAATGTCACCGGGACCAGTTCTCCCAGGCCCGCCACGACCGGCTGGACCACGGCACGAACCGGCGCCACGACCACCCGCAGGGGACCCGCCGTCGAGCTCTCCGGGTGGGCCAGGCGGCGAAGGACTGAGAGCCTGCGGCCCACCGTGTCCGAGCGCGGGGAGAGCCGTTCGTGCGGCAGGGTTTCCCAGCTGGGGAAGGCCGCCACCGAGTCCGCGGGAAGATAGGCAGCCAAGGCCGCGGTGAGGTCCTCGGCTTCGCGGCCCGTGGCCGTCACAGCCAACACCACAGCGCTGTCTTCAAGATCTTGGGTCGCGAGGCCGTCCGCCATCTCCGCCAGCAGTGCCGCCCTCAAACCCGTGGGCGCGCTGATCTGGTAGTCGCTGTTGCGTTCCCTGAAGGCCCGCGAAGCCTCGGGCCTGACCCGCGCGAACGTCCGGTCCTCACCCAGGGCACGCCGCAATCCATCTAGCGATGGGACTGTGCCGGCAGGGCTGATTCCGGAGTTGACCGCAGACGGTTGGCCTTTGGGGCTCATTGATGGCACTCCTCGGGAGAGGGAATTCGGATAGGGGACGGCAGCACGAAAACCCGAAATTCTCTCGAATCCCGGGGCGTTCCTAGCCTACCCCGACCACACCGTAGGATGTTTGGGAGCCGCAAGAGCTTTCAACCGAGATATTCACGGAGGACACCCATGGCCCTGAACGCATCCACCACCCTGCCCTACGGCGTCGACCGCGTAGCCGCTACTTTCATTGACGAAGACTTCCTGCGCCACACGAGCGAGTACGTCGGCGGCACACTGGAATCATTCCAGATCGACGGCGACACTTCCGGCGCATTCACCACCATCACGGTGCGCACCCTGCCCACCACGCGCCTCCCGGAGATCGCCCGCAAGTTCGTGGGCGAGAAGCTCACTGTCACCCAGACCGAGAAGTGGGATGCCCCGACGGCCGATGGCTCCCGGACCAGCAACATCTCCCTGAAGATCTCCGGCGCACCCCTTGATGTCAGCGCGGTGCAGCGCCTCGTGGCCGACGGCGGCAACACCCGCGTCGAGCTCGAAGGTGCCGTCACGTCGTCGGTTCCGTTCCTCGGCGGCAAGATCGCCGAAGCAGCCGAACCGATGGTGGGCAAGGCCTTGAACATCCAGTCCCGGCAGGCCCAGGCCTGGCTCGAAAGCCACTAGCGTGAAGCTGGCAGCCGGGCTGTCGGTTGTTCTGATCGTCGCGGGGGCATGGTCTCTGATCGTCTGGCCGCAGTTCCTGCGCCGCGTCATGGCCGACTCCCGTGCCCGCGACGCCAACGGGAAAGCCACGAAGTTCCTCAGGGTCCACGTCGTGCTGGTCACCATTTCCATGGTGTTCGGACTCGCGACGGCGGTCATCGGGATCACGGCGCTGCTCACGTAACGCTCCTTCCGGGCCCAACTAGCTCGCATTTGTTGTCGTTTTGACGCCTCATAACGACAACAAATGCGAGCTAGTTGGGGGCCTCGGCGGGGTGGGTGCGCCTTCCGCTAAAATGGAATACAGGTGCGCCGGGAAGTCTGGTCGGCAACAGTTTTGTCGACCCCACACTCCCCAAGGAGCCACATGGCGAACCGCCCGCACCCCGCTGCCCCTTCGAAGGTTTTCAGCCGCTCCAGCTTTCCCGAGTACCAACGGATCCTGGCTATTCTCCGCGCTGAAACCGTTGGTGGCGCACTTTTGCTCGCCGCTACCGTGGCCGCACTCGTCTGGGCAAACTCCCCCTTTGCCAATGGCTATTTCGCACTGCGCGAAGTCAAGATCGGCTACGCTCCCTGGCATCTGGAATTGACCCTGGGCCACTGGGCCTCCGACGGGCTCCTGGCCGTTTTCTTCTTCATCGCGGGGCTGGAGCTCAAGCGTGAATTCGTGGCCGGGGAACTGCGGAAGCCCGCAAAAGCGATCGTCCCGGTGACGGCAGCAGTGGGCGGTGTGCTCCTTCCCGCGCTCATCTACGTGGTCATCAACCTTGGCTCGGGCGCGGAAACACTCAAGGGTTGGGCCATCCCTACCGCCACTGACATCGCCTTCGCGTTGGCCGTCCTGGCGGTCATCAACACGCATTTGCCCGCGGCGTTGCGGACCTTCCTGCTGACACTGGCAGTGGTGGACGACTTGATTGCCATCGGCATCATCGCGTTCTTCTACTCGAGCGGCCTCGAGCCCCTCATGCTGCTGGCCGCCGCCGTGCCGCTGGCCCTCTTTACGGTCCTGGTCCAGAAGCGCGTCCGCAGCTGGTACCTGTTACTCCCCCTCGCCGCCGCCACCTGGGCCTTCGTTCACGCCTCGGGGATCCACGCCACTGTCGCCGGGGTCCTTCTCGGTTTCGCCGTGCCTGTCGTGGCCTCAGGCAAGAAGGGTGAGCCTGCCGCCGGACTCGCCGAAAGCTTCGAACACCGCTTGCGTCCCTTCTCCGCAGGCTTTGCTGTTCCTGTTTTCGCGTTCTTCTCCGCCGGCGTGGCTCTGGGCGGGGCAGAGGGACTAGGAACCGCCCTGCGCGATCCCGTAGCGGTTGGCATCATCCTGGCCCTCGTGGTGGGCAAGACGGCGGGAGTGTTCGGCACCACATTCCTCATCACAAAGACCACCCGCGCGCGCCTGGATGACGGTCTGGCATGGATCGACGTCGCTGGACTCGCCATGCTTGCGGGCGTCGGTTTCACCGTTTCCCTCCTGATCGCCGAGCTGGGCTTCGGTACCGGTTCCCCGCACGATGACCACGCGAAAGTGGCCACCCTCGCCGGTTCCCTCGCCGCGGCGGTGCTTGCCGCCGTCGTACTCAAAGCCCGTAACCGGCACTACCGCCGCGTGGCGCGGGAGGAACAAAGAGACGACGACGGCGATGGCGTGCCTGACGTTTTTACGCGGGCCTGAGGCACCTGGTCCCGTGCGTTCCCGCGGGGTCGTCCGGCGATGATCCGGCTGTTATCGATTGCCACGCAAGAACCGGACGATCCTGCCGGTCAGCCGGCCAGGCCGCCTGGCAAGATCGGAAAAGCTCGTCCGGTTAAGAACGGTTTCTTCCAAGGACGCCACCCTTCGTCCGAGCTCGTCCACGCTTGAATTTATCCGCTCGGCCAATTCGCGCAACTCATGGATCGAGCCTTCTTGCTGGCCGTGCATCTGGGCCAAATAAAGCAACGTTCCGTATCCGGTCTTGCCTGCCTCTTCGCGAAGGTAGACATCACGCACGTAGCGGTCGAACTTCTGGTGGTCATCGGCACCGGCTATGACGCTGTTTCCCATGTCGCCGCGCTCTGATGGTCGATGGCACCAAAATGCGAGGGGCTCGCCGTCCAGCAATTCAATAGGGAACGCCGAAAGGAAACGGAGGTTGAACTCCCAATCTCCCACGGCGTCCAACGCTTCGTTGTAGCCCCCGATCCGCTCAAGGATGGAACGGCGGTACAGGAAGGAAATCGGCACTACCCGGTTGGTGCGAAGCATATCTGACAGCGTGATCGCCCGAAGTTCATGCTCAAACCCTTGGGAGCCGGTCTGCTCGATGACTCCGCCACGGATTTCCTCATAGACGATATTTGTCCGGACAGCCACTCCCTGGGCCTGCGGCGTCTTGTCGAGAAAGCCCACGGTCTTCTTCAAGAAGTCTTTGTGCCAGCGATCGTCGTCGTCATGGATGGAGATGAACTCCGAGGCGCTGGCCTGGATTCCGGCGTTGGACGCGGCTTCCATGCCTTTGCTGGCCTCATGGTGGAGGATCGTCAATTTGCCGGCGGGAAGGTGGTCCCAGGTCCTGGCGAGCGCATCAACGGGAACAGGATCCCCGCCGTCGTTCACGACGACCACCGCAACATCCTCGAAGGACTGGTCGAAGATGTCCTCGAGCGCCCGGCGCAGGAGGACCGGGCGGTTCTTCGTGCGTACGACGACGGCGACGCGGGCCTGGGCGTTCATCGACGGCCTCCCGAAACACGGCGCAACACGCCGGCGCACCGGCGCAACAGGGAAGCGGCCCTGAAGGATCGCGATCGCACTATTCGTTCCTTTTCATCCAACGCTTCATTCCGTTCATGCAACAGTAGATCGCGTTGCGAGCGGACATCGTCCCACTCCGTCCAGAGGCTGGCGATTCCGCCGCTCAAGGCACGGAACTGGCCGCGTTGGCCCCTGGCCTGTGTGGCCCACTCCGAGTCCGACTCAAGGGTCACGACATCCCCCAGACCCTTTGCCGCTTCGACACCTGTCGCCGAGAAAATGCTTGCGACGGCGTCCCACCAGTTCTCGTGAACGGCGCGTATCTGGGGACGCAGCGATTCAAGGTGCTCACGGATTTCCGCGCGCCTCATCCATGCCTCGGCGATCGCAAGGTCGAAACCGCCGATGTCGAGGCTGCTCAGCGGCAAGGCCCAGTCCTGCACGCCCCAGTTGTCCATGGCTCCATGCAATCTCACATCCGAGTAGGAGTCATTCGCGAGCGCAACCACCGGCACCCCGGCCGCAAGGCTGAAGACCACAGGATGGTAGCGGTTTGTCAGCACTAATTCAGCTGCCACGGTCAGTGCCGCGGCTGCGGCGGCCGGAAGCACGGGGCAAACGCGGACCTGGCCGCTCCGGGAGTTTGCCAATACTGTTTCGTGGGACTCGTGGTCACCACCCCGGTGATCTTGGCCAAGAGGGCCCACGTGCGGGATCAGATAGACCGGAAGACCTGTCAGCTCCACGGCCCGGTCCAACACTTCTCCCAGCTTCGCAAGGCTGCGGGTTCCGTCCCTCCAGGATTCGGGACCAAAGGTCGCCGCTATGAAAGGGCCTGCCGGAAACTCGAACTCTTCCCCGGCTGGATTCGCGTCTACTGATCCGGGCCGGAGCAGGAAGCTGGCATCATCCAGGACCCTGGTCAGTTTCTCGGAACCGAGGCCCATCTGAAAGCCAAACGCATAGGAGGATGGCTCCCGCGCACCCACCAATGCCGCATAATCCAAGAGCTCGTGGAGGGCTTGCTGATCCTGGGGCAACAGCGTAGGACCGAAGGTCTGCCCGCTGACAACCAGGGGCTTGCCCAGTTCCTTCGCGATGAGGCCCAACGCCGCACGTTCATAGAGCAACCATCCATACAATGAATTCATGTTGCCGCCGCCCGCGATCAGCACGCCGTCGGCCGATTTCACTTCGTCAATGACCCGCCATACGGAATCCTCGGCCGGCAGGGCGGTGCGGTCCCCGCGGGCCGCCCGGCGGACACGTTCCAGGTGCTTGCTGCGCTCCGCAGGAGGCCAAGGGAACACCAGAGTGTCTATCGCGTCCATGCCATAGAGGTCCTTGGTTTGTCCCGGGTCACGGGTCAGGAGGACGATCTTGGCCTGCAGCCGGGCCCGAAGTTCATCGGCCGCCGCGATTGCCATCGCCTCGTCACCTACGTGGTAAGCCACTTGGCCCAGATCGCCTTGTACCAGAATCTTCAACACTCGGTCCTTCCCTAACGTGCACGCAGCGGTTGCTCTGGCTAGGCGCCTAACCACTTCCGGATGCGCTGAAACAGCCTATCGTTCTTCCCCGGGGACTCCGAAACTTGACGATTCTCCGGGTTTTGAGTGCTGACACCCAGGGAATGCCATGACGGGAATGATACGAGTAGCCGACATTTCAAATGGAGTAATGAGTCTTTCAAGTAGGGTGGTTGGCACGCTGTTTGGGCGGTATCGGCAGGAATACCTTGCTGCTATGGACGCGAATAGTATGGAACGAGTGTGGCATGGGGCCCACAGGAGAGCCCAAGAGAAGAACTGGTCATTGTTCTTTGTTTGGGCAATTCTCGGTCTCATGACGATTTCGGTGCTCATCGCAGCGGTACCCAAGTGATGCGATGACCAGGCCAACGGTACAAAAAAGCTCGGACCGGTTTTTGCGGGTCCGAGCTTTTCTTTGCCGTACGGTTTTCCAAGCTATAAATGGTCAGCCGTGAATGCCGCAGCATGGCTGCGTTGGTGCATTCGGCCCTTACTGCACCAGTCCGGCGACGGCGGCGAGAATTGTCGCGGCGACGAGGACAAGCAACAATCCCACAACCACGAATTCCGCCCGGCGCACCCGATGCTGGCTCTGGCGCCATTCGCGCCTGCTCTCCAAGGTAATCATGCTTCGAGGCTAAGTCCGGACCGCCGCGTGAAATAGAGTGGACGGTACTCGACCTCGACCCACCCGCGTTAGAGAGCCCGGGACACCCCTTGGCTCGCCTCGGCCTGGCGAAGCGCGTCCTCCGCGGCAACCCACGCGAGCATGGCGCACTTTACACGGGCAGGATATTTGGCAACTCCGGCCAAGGCGGCAGCGTCCTGGAGGAGTTCCTCATCCGCTTCCAGCTTGCCACGCGAACGCATCAATTCCCGGAAGTGATCGATCGTGTGGCGGAGGGATACCGGGGACATGCCCGGTGCCATTTCACTGAGTATGGACGCCGACGCCATCGAGATGGCACAGCCGTCACCGTCCCAATGGATTTCCGTGACGGCCTGTCCGCCTCCGGCGGTGCCAAGACTCAGCCGGAGCGTGATTTCGTCCCCGCAAATGGGATTGAGCTGGTGGCTCTGTCCCGTGTAGCTCTGTCCCGTGTAGCTCTGTCCCGTGGCGGGCGCACCCGTTGCGGGGGTACCCGTTGCGGCAGCCGGAAGCTTGGCAAGGTCTCCGCCGCTGCGGGTCTTGGAGTGCTCCAGGATCAGTTGCTGGTACAGGGAGTCCAGGCCGCTCACGATGTGGCTCCGGCCGTTACCCCGAAGTAGGGCCTGATCTGGGCAACCGCCTCAACCAACAGGTCGACTTCCTCGAATGTGGTGTACAGGTAGGTACTGGCCCGCGTGGAGGCGCTCAGGCCCAGCCTGCGGTGCAAGGGCTGGGCACAATGGTGGCCCACCCGCACAGCGATACCCAGCTCGTCGAGGTACTGCCCGACGTCGTGCGCGTGCACTCCGGCGACGTCGAACGCGGCAAGCCCGGTCCGTTCTTCCCCCGGCCCGGGGCCCAGCACACGCACGCCCTCGATGGCGCTGAGGCCCGTGACAAGCCTTTGGCCGAGCTCCGCCTCACGAAGGGCGATCCGGTGCATTC
Source organism: Arthrobacter sp. efr-133-TYG-118 (assembly GCF_030209755.1). GTDB lineage: Bacteria > Actinomycetota > Actinomycetes > Actinomycetales > Micrococcaceae > Arthrobacter. Next base: position 71,756 of record NZ_JARVRH010000004.1, read on the forward strand.
CTGTTTCGCTGAGGTAGTTTGCTGCGGCAGCGAGGGCCACAGCCTGCGAAATAGGCTGGGTTCCGGCCTCGAAGCGCTGGGGGGCAGGCAGGTATTGGGCTTCTTCCATGGTCACCGTCGTGATCATGGAACCGCCGGTCAGGAACGGTGGCATGGCATTGAGCAATTCGCTGCGGCCATAGACCGCGCCGATTCCCGTGGGCCCCAGCATCTTGTGGCCGGAGAATACGGCGAAGTCCACGTCCAGGGCCTTGAAATCCAAGGGCAGGTGCGGCGCCGACTGGCAGGCGTCCAGGACCACCAAGGCGCCCACTTCCCGTGCCAGTGCGACCAACACGCCCACGGGGTTGACATTGCCGAGCACGTTGGAAGTGTGGGTGAAGGCCAGGATCCTGGTGCGCGCGCTCATGAGGCGTGCTGCTTCCTCAAGACGCAGCGCACCGGCGTCGTCGAGGGGAATGTAACGGAGGCTCGCTCCGGTCCGCCGGCACAGTTCCTGCCACGGGATCAGGTTGGCGTGATGTTCCATTTCGGTGACGAGCACTTCGTCGCCCGGTTTGAGGGCAAAGCGCCCGGCTTCCCCATCCGCCCGGCCTACGCTGGCGTTCGAAAACGAATAGGCCAGGAGGTTCAGGCCCGCGGTGGCGTTGGCGGTCCAGATCAGCTCATCGTCCTGCACGCCCACAAAACGCGCCACGGTGGCACGGGCGTCTTCGAAGGCGTCCGTGGCCTCTACAGCAAGGTGGTGCGCGCCGCGATGGACGGCCGAGTTCCGCTGTTCATAGAATTCCTGCTCAGCCTCAAGCACGCTCCGGGGGTTCTGCGAGGTAGCTCCCGAATCCAGGTAGACCAGCGGTTTGCCATTGATTTCCTGCTCAAGAACGGGGAAGTCGTTGCGGATGCGACGGACTTCATCGTCATCGAGTGCGGAAACCTGGGCATCTCCCCACGCGGGGGTGGAAACCATTGTCAAAACCGGTGCTCCTTGTTAGGACTACGTGGCAATCGCCAGCGGCTGACCGCCAGGACTGACGGCGTCACCTAGTAATTGTCCCACCAATCGGCTTCACTACCTTCATCCGGGGAGCATTTGCCCTACTCCTCCGGCTTCGCCAACTCGTCCCACAGTTCGGAAAGCTTCTGCCTGCGGGACACTCCGAGCTTGCCGTAAACCCGCTGCAGGTGGGCGTTGACCGTGTTCACGGCGATACCCAACCGGGCAGCCACCTCCGCGCTGCTCAGCCCGGAGGCCACCAAGGCAGTCACTTCGCGTTCGCGCTGGGAAAGCTTGACGACGCCGGGAAGGACCGAGGATCCGGCCTCCGGACCGGCCGGGTGAGGCTCGTCAAAAACGAAAGCCTCCTCCTGGTCTGACGCTTGCTGAGGTTCACCTATGCTTAGCTGTCCTGTTCCCATTTCCTGTCCCGCTTCCTGTCCCGACGGCATCCCGGACTCGACACTCCACACCAGCTCGGACACTCCGGCCCCCAGCTGCCGGTCTCCCCGGCTGCCGGTACGGGCGGCCAGGCCGAGATTCAACATTTCGAGCGCCCGGTGTCCCTTCTTGGCGGCAGAACCGGCAAGTTGCAGCAGTTTCCGGTGCGAGTGTTCCGCGCCAATCAGCACTGACCGTGCGGCGGACGAATAGCTCTCGGCGAGCTGCGAGGCAAGATAGTTCCCCCCGCTGGCCCGCGAATCGTAGGCCGCCAGGGCGCGACGCACTTGGTTGACATCGCCCAGCAGCCACGCAGCCGCGGCAAGTCCGCCGAGGGCCGGTGGCAGGAGCCCCTCAGGGTCGGCTTCATCAAGCCGGGCCTTGGCCTGGCGGAATTGTTCACACGCCAGTTCCAGGCTCCCCTGCCTGGCAAGTACGAGTGCCCTGTAGAGATGCGCAGACCCGCCGAAATAGCTCATCCGGTTGCTGAAGCTTGAACTGCCCGCGCAGAACATTTCGGGGCCACCCCATTGCCCGCGCCAGATCAGATTGGACCCGTGGATAGTCAGCACAGTGGAGTGGAAGTCCACGGGGCACCGCGGCAGCCGCCCCACGGCTTCGAGGGCCAGCGTCGAAAGAGCGACGGCGTCAGCGAACCGTCCGCTGACGGCCAGCCCTTGGGAGACAAGCGCCATCAATAGCACGCTGGCCTGGGTGGGCGCTGGTGGATGGCGCTCCGTGCGCAATCCAGGATCGACCAATTGGCTATGGGAAAGCCTTTGGAACAGCTCACCATTGGCTGAAGGCCAGCTACCGTTCTGGGCATCCAGATACAGCTGGAGAACATCCAGTTCGTCCCGGACAGCAGACTCGTCAAGATTGGCTGGCTCGCCCGGTTGGATGCCGACGGCGGCAGCCTCCAGCCGCCGTCGGGCATCCTGGAGGACCGCTTGCAGCACATTGGCTCCGGGCGATGTCGGCAAAAGCGCATGCAGCAGAAGCCATACCGCATGGGCGAAGTCCACAGTCAGGACGTCCGCGGTGTTTGCCACCAAACCCTTCAAGATCGTCACAGCCCCGGGGAAATCCCTTGTTTGGTAGAGCGCCCTTGCCAGTTCCACACCGGCAACCAGTCCGAGTTCCGGCGCCCGCACTGCTTCCGCTGCCCGCCGCGCCCTGCGATTGTCGTGAATGTCGTTTGCGGCAATGGCCACGGCCAAAAGATCGGCGTCGGGCACCGGCAAACCGCTTGCCTGTTCAAGGTCCACGCGACGGAACAGCGTCCAGAGCGAGTCATCGGCAACGGGTGAGGACGTCGCGTAGATGCTCCGTCGAAGCTCGAGGATCCGCTCAGGTCCGAGCTGCTGCCGGGCCAGCCTCGCTTCGATGGCGTGGCTGAGCGTTGCCGTGTCCTGACCGTCTTTAAGGACTCGGATCGTTCCGTCGGCCCGAAGCGCTTCGATCGCCCGCTTTGGGCCAAGTTGTTCAAGGACGGCCAGCGGTATCGGCTCCCCCACTGCCAGAATGTCCACGACCTGCCGCTGTGGCACGGAATAGCCCTCAAGCCGATGGCGGGTCAGCTCGAGCGCTTGCGAACCGTCCAAGCGGATCGGTCCGGACAACATCCACGAATCAGCCTGCTCCACGATCTCGCCACGCGCCGCGGCTTCGTCCAGCAACAACTTCGCGGTCTGCAGGTTTCCTCCGGTGAGGGCATGGATGTCCCGGACCAGGCTGCGGGCAGCGCGACCGCCGAGGCGATCATCAAGGAATTCGCGAAGCTGCTCCTGCGTGAGATCATCCAGTGTCACAACGGACAGCTGCCGCGAAACCACGGATTCCATGAGTTCCATTCTCAAGGGACGGTCCGAGCGGTGGGTGGCAATCAGGCGGATGTCCGGTTCAACAAGCAGCTGGCTCAGGAGCCAAAGCGACATGTCATCCAGGAAATCTATGTTGTCCAGCACCAGCAAGGCAGCGGATCCGGGTGCCGCTGCGCCACGCACTGCTTTGCGGCAAGCCGCCACGATGGAACCCGGCCACACCTTGGCCCTGCCCGGCAGGTCCGGAACAAGTGCCATGGCGATTCCAAACGGAATGTCCGCGTATGACTCCGAGACGTTGTGGGGGATCACGCTGAATGAACCGCTCAGCACTGAAGCCGCCGCGTCCAGGAGGGTGGTCATTCCGGAGCCCCCCGGCCCCGAGATGACTATCCCGGCCGGTTCCGGCCCTGACAAGGCAATAACAATCTCCTGGAGCTCCGCGGCCCGAATGATCGGGGGCGAGGTGTGGGTCCCTTCGGTATCGTCCATGGTCCTGTCTCATCTTCGGGCCGCCGGACACACGTTCCTGACGGCTGTGGCACGGACCGGTGTCATTTCCAAACGTTACCTTCGGGTTTCAGTCCTGGATTGAGTGGTAACTACTTGAATTTCCGGGGCTACTTGCACGAAACATCACCGCTCCACGGAGCCCCCGGCGAGGTATCACGGCGTCGTTTCCAGCCAGGTTTTCCCGCCGGATTTGCATCCTCCGTTACCGCCCTGTGATCTGACTGTGTAAGCTGGTGCCGCAAGAGTAAGTTCCGGCTGGCTACTTCTGGGGAGTTGAAGCGCAGCCGATTTTTGTAACAACTCTGTCGTGACACACCATTTGGCCGTGTACGACGCTGCGGCGTGTTCGGCTGCAGCTCGCCTTATCCATTGCCCAGGTCTCGTATGTCTATGTCCCCAACAGATATGTCACCCAAAATATGAAACACCTGTTCACAGCACTCGTCGCCGTGGCGCTCCTCGCCTTCGGCGGGTTCGCCACCATCTCCGCTGTCCAGTCATCGCACAAATCCTCCTATCAGGCCGGCGACCGCGGTTCATATTCGCGGCCCAGCTCGTCGCCTTCCGCTTCATCCGCGCCAACCCGCACCGCGACGCCGTCGCCGACGCCGACGCCGACGTCCAGCAGTGTTGCGGCCGCGGCGCCGTCGAGCACGCCCGCTGCAGCCGCCCCCGCTCCAGCCGCAACAGCCGCCGGCGCGCCCGCTCCAACAGCAGCGCCCCTGCCTGTCACGGGAACATACCCCCTGCACACCAACATCGTGAGCACCACCTTCTGGGTAGGCGAGATCTTCAATGCCAGCCTCTCGGACGGCTCCCAAGTCTGCTCCACCTACAACGGCCAGTGGGCTCTGCAGCACACTGGCGTCAACATGGGGGCCACTCCGTCCAGCGCGAGCGGTTGCCCCGGCAGCACCTACGGCGGTTGCGACGGAGTCAGTTCCGGCACCGGCACGAGCTTCCAGTGCGCCACGGAACAGCGCGTAGCCAGCAACGGGTACTTCCCGCTGCACCAGCCCAAGCCTTTGCAGAACCCGTTCTATTTGGATCTGCCTTACGACGACGTCAATGACAGCGTCGCTTTCGCTGAGCGTTGCAAGGTGATTCCGTGGGCCGCCGCGGACAACGCCAAAACCGGCGTCGACCACTGCGCGGACTCGGGCTACAGCTACATGAAGAACGCATGGGTCCAGATCACAGGCCCCAATGGCGGCGTCTGCTACGGACAAGTTGAAGATGCCGGCCCCTCCAGCGGTTCCCTCTACCACGATTCCGCTTACGTGTTCGGCGCGAACAACGCCCGTCCTGCCAACAAGCAGTTCTCCGGCGACCCGAGCCAGGGTGCAGGCATGGATGTATCCCCTGCGCTGAACGGCTGCTTGGGCTTCGCTGAGCTGAACGGCGACAATGACCACGTATCGTGGCGTTTCGTTGACCGCGCCAGCGTGCCGGCTGGTCCGTGGCTGAACGTTGTCACCACTTCGGGAGTCACCAACTAATATCCCGGGACCCCCGGGTCAGCAGGACACTACGCACTCGGGGAGTGTCGGACGCCCATGCCACACGGCCGCAACGGCTGCGTGGCATGGGCGTCCGCGTGTCCGCTTACTAGGCCAGCGACTGTCCCTGCGACTGCGTCCTAGCCGGTCCGCACCACGGAAGGACCCGGCGTCGCGATTTCCTGTGGTTGGCGTTGGATCCTCCGGACGGGGCTGACCCAAACTCCCGACGAATTCGCCGAGTACGCCCTGGGCAAGACCTGGAGACAGATGACTGCGTCCAGGATCCGCATCAGCGGAAAGAACGGAGCCATCAACAGAAAGCGCGGGTTGCGCGTCGAAACAGCGGCAAGGACGGTCAAGAAGAGGTCCGGCAGGAAAACTCCAATAAGAACGTCCTGAGGCCGCAGGACCCCCGACAGAAAGATAAAGACTTCCGATCGATTGCCGAAAATCCACACTTCGACCGCCGCGAGGGACGATAGCAGGAATGCCGGCACCAGAAGCACGAAGAAGAGGCAGCTGGCTACGAGTTCAACAATGTACAGACCCAGCACAAACCAGAATCTGCTGAACTGCAGGCCGTGCCGCCTGACGGTCTGCCAAAAACCAAGTATCCACCGCCGCACCTGCTTGATGTAGTCCTTCAGGTTGTCCGGATCCTGGGTGTAGGCAACGGCGGCGGAGGGATGGAATGCGATCCGTCCCAGTTTTTTCGCATGGATTTCAAACGTCATGTTGAAGTCTTCGATCACCAGTCCGGGCGCCAAGACCTCTATTTTCGCGAGCGCGCTGGTTCTGTACATGCTGGCAAATCCAGGCACGATGGAGACGACATTGGCGCCCTGGGCTGCCTGGCCGTACTTAAGCAGGAGTTGGACAGCGATGTACAAACGCTCCCGGTAGGCCACCAGGAAACGGCCGATCGCCGTCGGAGGTGCCGGGCTCATGATCGACTTGGCGCGTCCCGCGACGGCGACCACCGCGGGATCGTCAAACAGCGGCAGCCCCGTTTCGAGATAGTCCAGCGTCGGGCGGGTGTCTGCGTCGAGAAGCATGACCACCTTGAACCGCTTGCACAGATCGAAATGGGCGATGCCCGCCGCGAGTGCGCCTGCCTTGCCACGGTTCGGTTCAAGGTCAAGGACCTTCACCCCGGCGGCCCGCGCAATGGCCGCGGTGTCATCGGTGGACATGTCGGAAACGACGTGGATGTTGCGCCGAGGAACTAAAGCGGACGCGGCGAGGATTGTCTCCCTGATGACCAGGGCCTCGTTGTGGGCGGCCATGAGGACCGCCACATTGGCCGGGTAGATGCGCACTCCCTTTGAACGATGGCGGGCCCGTTGACGTCGAGGGATCGGCGCCTCGCCGCCGGTCAGCAAGGCGAGCCACCGGCGGAGCCGCGATGACAATTCCCGGGCCCGCCACGACTCCTCACCCGCCAGTCGGACCAGCCCGGCAAGGGACCAAAAGATCGTGCTGACTCCCAGAACCAAAAAGATCGAAAGAACTATCACGGCGACGGAGCTCCCACAGTGTCGTACATTTCGTAATCGTCGGTAGCAAGCTGGCCATCGCTGAAGAGGTTCAATCCAAAGCTGATGGCCTCGGCTCCTACCGGAACGGGCGGCGTTTCCCAGATCGCCTGCTCGTAATTGGTGTTGGCCGCGAACCACGGACTGGCTGTCCAGTAGGTCCACGTGCCCAGCTTGTTGCGGTAATACACTTCAAATTGGGTTTTCGCGGTGGACTGGTACCACGCCCTGAGCGAGTAGCTGTGGCCGGTACTCACGCTTGGAGCGCATGCTCCGAGATCGAGGACGGGAAGCAATTTGGCGTCACCGGACGAGTATTCGGTCACGTCCAGGCGCCGGGCCACCGCACCACTGCGTCCAGGGGTCAAAGTGCTCAGGACTGCGGCATTCTTACCGTAGGACGACACCTGCCAGCATTGCGGTAAGCCATACTTTCCAGCAGTTTCGAGCCCCGGATTCCGAAGAGCGTTCTGTCCCGCTGCTGCCGGCACGGCCACGGGACCGTTCACCACGGGTTTCGCCACGCCGCCGATCACGTCATGTACCGTGCGCACGGCCATGGTCCCTGGTTGGGTCTTGGCGGCCAGCCATGCGGCGAATTGTTCGAACAACGCGGGGCTGATGGAGCGGGGACTGCCGCTGTTGTCGATGTCGTAGAAGGTCAGCTGTAACCAGCCCCCGGCCTTTTCGGCTTGCTCTACGGTCGCCTCAAGGTTAGCCAACGTCCATTTGCTGCCGATCTCTGAGGTTGCCCGCGTCCGGAACAAGTCGGCGGGGCGGACAGTTTCTGCTGCCGCGCAGCCCACGCAGTCAACGGGGGTGCTTATCTCGCCCAGGCCTCGCGCGCTGTTGTACCCGCATCCAGCGACCAGCTCTTCCGACTTCGGCGTTGAAGACGCAAATGGATAGGCAAAGGAGGTGACCTTAAAGCCCCAGTCCGTGAGGTTCACCCGATCGTTGCAAATCTGTCTCGACGCTTCGTCCGGTTCTACGGAAGTCACATCGGCAAGGGTGACTGTATGGCCTCCGATTTCATTCTGGTCCGCGGCCAGGCTGTGGAGATTGTCGGTTGTCATGTAGTCAGGTGCGCCAACAAAGCCCGAGTCGATGAAATAGGTGGCCCGGAGTCCGTGGTCCTTCAAGATCCGGGCCGCCTCCATCTGGCTTGCCCGGCCCGCATCGAACGTCAGGCTGACAGATGAGAGCGGAGCGACAGAAGGTGTGGGGGTGCTGGTCCCGGATCCACTTACGGGAGCTTGGCTTCCATTGATCAGCGATGTGGCGCCCGTTAACAGGAGCAGTACCGACACCCACGAGGCAGCCCACAGGCCTACCCGTTTCCTCGAAGCGCGGACCGGGCCGGATGCGGTGCCTTCCTCCCGGGGACTCATTGCCAACCCGCGCTGCCGAGGTTCCTGAAGGGGCCGGTGGCGACTGGGGGAAGCCTCGGTCTCAAAGGCTTATTCACCACCGGCCCCCGCTCAGGGACCCTCTTTGTGAGGGCGCGCTGCCGTCCGGCAGCACCGTCAATTGGCGCTGGGTCTATGGGAGGGACTGTGCTGAATCCGCCAAGAAGAGGCTCGGACTCCGGGCAAATGCCTTCTCGGATGAATCCGCCGCGTCTTGATGCCGCTCGGACCAGAGCGTCCGTTTCCATTGTGAGACCTGTCTCTCCCCCGTTGCCCTCAACCAACTGACACCATCAGCCTATGAATCAGGGCGACGACGGACACGAGTGGGCCCTACCCGTCTTTACACTCAACCTTGACGTCCGGACGGCGCCACTACTCGTGCACTACGCGGCGTAACCACCGGGATCAAACCCCGGGGCGCGGGCAGAGGCGAATCCGATCTGTTCGTGGTCAAATGGTGCAATCAGGGCAGTCGGAGTCTAAGGATGGCGGAGAGCGTGTCCAGGAAACAGGGAAGCGGCACGTCCGTTTCGGCTGAGGGGGGCGGCGCCCGGAACGTCCGTGGCCGGTCCGCCCAAGCCAATGGACCTCGCCGCCGGCTGTCGGCCTTCGCCCGGGCCTGCATTGCCGCGGCCCTGGTGGTGGTGGGGATCGGAGGCTTCCTCGTGTGGCGGTTGACTACGGACGCAAACGGTTCGCTCGAGCCACCTTGGTTTTCCGGCTACGTCGACGTCACTGTGGTCCCTCAGTACTCTTTCGAAACACCCACGGGCGAGGGCACCAAGAATGTCACGCTGGCGTTTGTGGTGGCAATGACCGGGCAGGCCTGCACACCCAGTTGGGGTAGCGTTTACAGCCTTGATGCCGCGAAAACGTCGCTCAAACTCGAGGAACGCATCGCCAAGCTGCGGTCGAACGGCGGCGCGTTCGCCGTGTCCTTTGGCGGCTCGTTGAACAGTGAGCTTGCCAACTCCTGCCAGAATGCAGCCGATCTGGAAAGGGCCTACCGGGCCGTCCTGGAGCGCTACAACCCCGAGACCATCGACTTTGATATCGAGGGCGACAACCTGGCGGACAGTGCAGCCTGGCAGCGCCGAGCCGCAGCCATCGCTGCCCTCCAGAAGGAGCGGAGCAAGGAAGGGCATCCCCTCTCAATCTGGCTCACGCTTCCGGTCACCCCGCAAGGACTGACCGACGCCGGAACGTCCGCCGTCGACCAGATGCTCGCCGCCGGTGTCCAACTCTCGGGGGTCAACATCATGACCATGAACTACGGTTCGAGCCGGAGTGAATCGCAGAGCATGCTCGATGCCGGAATCTCGGCAGCCGAGTCGACGCACGATCAGCTCAGTATCATTTATCAGCGTGCGGGAACGGCCCTCAACAGCGAACAGATCTGGAGAAAGATGGGGCTGACCCCCATGATCGGCCGGAACGACCTCCCCGGCGAAGTATTTGACCTTGATGCGGCTCGCGGGTTGAACTCCTTTGCCATCAGCAAGGTGGTCCAACGGGTGTCCATGTGGTCCCTGAACCGGGACATGTCGTGCCCGCAGGACACTCCAGAGGATCCGGCCAGCCACGTGTGTAGCGGCATCGATCAGGGAACCCAGCGCTTCTCCGATTTGTTGAGTGCAGGATTCCACGCCAAACTGCCTTGATCCCGCCGATCAACAGAGGATCATGCCGGGCCAGGACGTTCCACCCTGTTCTGGTTCTTGGTGTCGGCAGGGCGCGCGAGGTGCCTCCCGTTGCCGTGCTGAAACAGTTTCTTGAGCCACTGCATGGATACCTCCAGTTTTCGAGGGGCTGCTTGTACCGGATTCCTGAGGACGGCCCGGGCCGCCGGGCCTACTTCACTTGGCTGACCGTGACTATGTTCAACCACGGTCCCGCGGGGACCTGGTCCCGTGGCACGAACTGCCAGTCGACTTTGTCCGACTCGCCATCGAGCTCGGAGAAACCAAGGCATCCGTTGAGTGCAGGCGAGACGTCCATTCCGGCTCCGTTGAAATTCTTGTTGGCCGGTCGCGCATCGTTGGAGCCGAAAACGTAGTCCTTGTCGTGATACTGGCCCGGACCGGCATCTTCAATCTGCCCGTAGCATTCGCGGTTGCCCATGCGAATCCTGACCCATTGATTCTTCATGTAACTGAAGGAACGGTTCTGGGCATTGCCCGCGAAACCCGGATCGTTGGCCCATGGGATGACGGTGGCCCGTTCGGCAAACGCGATTGGATCGTTGACGTCATCGAAAGGAAGATCGAGGTAGAACGGGTTCTCCTTCGGAGTCATTCTGGTCGGCGCGAAACCTTTGGCCTGCGTCCTCGCCTCGGTCTGGCAGCCGTTCGTCACGACGCCGTCACAGCCTCCGTAGCTCTGCATCCACTTGGAGTCGTAAGTGGACATCACTTGGCTGCCATCTGCCGCCTTGGGATCAAAGATCTCGCCGACCCAAAAGGTCGTGGACACGATCCCGGTGTGCCAGGGATATCGGCCGGCCGTCGTGGCCGATTGGGTCGGGCTCGGTGCAGGCCCTGGTCCCGTGCATGCCGCCGTCAGCACGGCCAGGCAAAATGCAAAGCAGACGGCTGGGCGGTTCCAACGATTCACCGTCGATTTCGCCGGATTCACGATTCACTCCCTTGGGACCTGTCTTAGGTGCTTCTCGCAGTGTACGTGGCCTTGGGCGGGAGAACACCGGAAATTTCCTGGGAAATCCCGCCCACCTGTGCGTCAGGACGAGCTGCCGTCAGCCTTTCGGGAAATCAATGTTGTAGCGGTATAAGAAGGCAGCCATGGCGTCGCGGTTGATAGCGGTGGTTGGCCTGTACGTGCCGTCGGGGAAGCCCGTAGTGATGCCTGTGGATGCCAACCAACGGATCTCGTTGTAGAACGGAGCACCGGCTGGCACATCGGAGAAGGTCGGTGCGTTCGCCGGCACAGCGGGGCTGCCCTTGAGACGATAGAGGAACGCGGCCATCGCGGCCCGGCTGACGGCCTCACCCGGGTGGTAGGTTCCGTCCGGGTACCCTGTCGTGATCCCGGTGGAAGCCAGCCACCGGATCTCGTTGTAGAACGGAGCACTGGACGGCACGTCGGAGAACGTGGGTGCGTTCGCCGGCACCACAGGGCTTCCGGAGAACCGGTAGAGGAACGCTGCCATGGCCTCGCGGGTGATTGACGTGAGAGGACGGTAGGTGTTGTCAGGCCAACCTTGCGAAATCAAGTTGTTGGATAGCCAACTGATTTCGTCATAGAACGCCGAGGTAGGAGTGACGTCTATGAAGTGCCTGATGCCCGCACTGTCATAGAGTTCAAAGTCGTCCGTGGTCAAGGTGCCATTGCCGAGCAGGTTCAAACCCAAACTGATGGCCGAAGCACCGGCTGGAAGGGCGGGCGACGTCCACGTGGCGTGGGCCCATGTGGTTGACGCCGGGAAATACGGGCTCGCAGTCCAATACGTCCATGTGCCCAGCCCCGTGCGGTAATACAGTTCGTATTGAGTCGTCGTCGTTGAGGTATACCAAGCTTTCATCTCATAGGTGTGGCCCGGAGTCGCACTTGGCGCGCACTCGCCCAGGTCGAGGGTTGGCAATAGCTTGGCGTCCCCGCTGACATAGGCGGACATCACGAGCTGCTCAGCATGGGTCCCGGTGGTGCCCCCGTGCCCGGGGGTTACCGTAGTGAAGGCCGAAGTGTGGCTACCGTAGCTGCCCTGGGCCCAGCACTGCGGTAGTCCCGAAGCTACCGGACCGGCGGTTTCCAAGCTGGCGTCCTTGACGAGGTTCCCCACGGTGACTGGAGGGGGTGCAGCCGGTCCGGCGACAACGGGTTTGACCGCTCCGCCAAGCGTTTCCTGGACCGTTTGGACCGCGATCCGCCCGGCGGCCTTCTCCGCGGCGAGCCACTGTACATATTGGGTGAAGAGCGCGGTGGAAACCGTCAGTGGATCCGCGATTCCTGAAGTTGGATCGATACCGGTGCCGATGTGGTGGAACGTCACCTGCACCCAGCCACCGCCGGGCTCGGCCTTGGTTACCAGGTTCTGCAGGTCAGTCAAGGTCCAAGTGTTGTCCACTTCGTCCGGGGCCTTCGTGTTATATGGATCGGCAGGAGGAAGGGTCTCAGCGAATCCAAGTCCTGCGCTTCCAGGCACAACGCTTTCAAGGTCTCCGAGCCCGCGGGCGCTGTTATATCCGCAAGCCGCAACCGTGCTCTCCACCGCCGGGGTAAGGGACGCGAAGGGGTACGCGAAGTTGGTGATGGTGAATCCCATGGTGGTGAGATTGACGCGGTCATTGCAGACCTGGCGTGTGACCTCGTCCGCACCCATCTGGGCCAAGTCCGGGTGGGTCACCGTATGACCGCCGATCTCGTTTCCGTCCGCCTGCAACGCCAGTGCTTCCTGGGTTGTCATGTAGTTCGGAGCGTTGAGGAAGCCCGACGGCGTAAAGAACGTGCCCTTGAGCCCGTTGCTTTTGAGGATAGCCGCGGCGGGGATCTGATCTGCGTTGGCGTCGTCAAAGGTCAGGGTAATGATGGTGTTCGGCGCTGCGTGCGCGGCCGGTACCGCTATCCCAAAAACAGACGTCGACATCAGGACGCTCAAAACGCCTGCGAGCCAACGCGATCTTCCCGGAGGGCTCAAGCGTTCGGCCCTGTGGCGAGGTTGAGACAGAGGCGCCCCCCAGATACGTTCCATTTGGACGCAGCCTTTCTTTTCAAGATACTTCTTCAGTTCAACGACTTCAGTTGAACGACGCCGCTTCAGTCGACACGGCTTCGTTTGGCCGCGCATCAAGACGCGAGGGTGATCTTCCAACCTGCGGGATCCAGGACTTTTGCCGGCTTGTAGTCGGCCGCGACGTTGAGGATGATTTCATCCAACGTGGTCTTCGGGTCGAAGCCAACCAGCCCGAAGGACTTGCTGTTGTCCGGAACCCGCCGGCGCATGTCCTCGTAGCCTTCCGAGTACGCCTGCTCATAAGGCACCAACGTGATGGCGCTGCCGCTTCCAAGGAGTTCAACAATCCTTTCGGCCAACGTCAGGATGGAAATCTCGTAGCTGCCACCGAGGTTGTATGCATTTCCGTAGGCAAGCGGTTCCTCGGAAATGCGGACGATGGCGGGAACGATGTCGCCGACGTAGGAGAAGCACCTGGTCTGGTGGCCGTCTCCATAGACGGTCAGGGGCTCACCGGCGAGCGCCTGCCGCACGAGTCGCGGAACAACCATTCCATAGCGACCTGTCTGCCGCGGACCGACCGTGTTGAAGAGCCGCACGATGGCAACCGGCAACCCGAATTGGCGCCAGTATGCATGGGCAAATGCCTCGTCAATACCCTTGGCTGCGGCGTAGGTCCACCGGGATTTAAGTGCGGATCCCAGGATGCGGTCCGCTTCCTCCGAGAGGCTGTCCGAGGTGTTCTTGCCGTAGATCTCGCTTGTGGATGCCAGCAACAGCGAGGCACCTGATTCCAGGACCGAGTCCAGGACCACTTCGGTGCCATGGATATTTGTGCGGAGGCTCTCCAAGGGGTGGTCAACAATCAGATTCACGCCAACCGCGGCGGCCAGATGGAAGACCCTGTCGGCACCCGCCACCACCTTGTCCACTGCGTCACGGTCGAGAATGGTGCCCTCGACGAAGTGGAAGTTCCTGTGGCCGATGACGCCTTTGAGATTCTCCAAGCGTCCGGTCGACAAGTTGTCCAGCACGGCGACTTCGTCCCCCGCCGCCAACAAGTGCTCAACAAGATGGCTGCCTATGAACCCGGCACCGCCGGTTATTGCTGTTTTCATTACTCCTGCTTCCGTCGAAAACCTGGTGGATCTAGAGCCGGGTTACGTTGTCGGCCTTGGGCAAGCGGTACGTCGTGTCCAGGACTGCCGGTGCTCCAGCCAACCAGTCAAGCTCCATCTGGCTGTGCCTCGTGTGCAGGATCACCAGGTCCGCACCCCAGTCAGCGGGCGATTGCTCGGATTGGAGTGTCCCGCCGTGACCGTCGGGAGCCGTCTGGCACCAAGGATCGGAGAATGCCACTTCCGCCCCGTCGGCGATCAAGGCGGCAATGATTTCCAACGCCGGGGATTCCCGGAGATCTTCCACGTCGGGCTTGTACGCGACCCCGAGCACCATGACGCGGGCACCGGCAACCCCGTGGTTGCGGTCCGACAGGATACGCCGGGCCTTCTCCACCACCTGGTGCGGCCTGCCGGCAATCCCGGCCATCGCTTGCTCGATCACCGGGGCCGTCAAGCGGGCCTTGCGCAGTTGCCACAGCAAGTAGTGGGGGTCGCACGGTATGCAGTGTCCTCCGACTCCAGGACCGGGGGTGAACGCCATGAATCCATACGGCTTGGTGGAAGCCGCATCGATGACGTCCATGACTTCCATGTTGAGTTCGTGGCAGATATCGGCGAATTCGTTAGCCAAGGCGATATTGACGGCCCTGAAGGTGTTCTCCACCAGCTTGGTCATTTCGGCGACGTCCGCCGACGGCACAACGTGAACCAGCTTGGTGCTGGCGCTCAGAAGCCGTTCGGCAACTTCGCCGCAGGCCGGGGTCACTCCGCCAACTACCCGGGGAACGTCTTCGTGGGAGAACGAATCCACGCCGGGGTTGATGCGCTCGGGCGAGAAGGCCACGAACACGTCACGGCCTGGAATAAGTCCCCTGGCAGCCAAGGGCAATGCCAGAAGGTCGCGCGTGGATCCGACGTACGTTGTGGAGGTCAGCATCAGCAACTGGCCAGTGGTGGCGAAATCGACCACCGAGGCACAGGCCGCTCGGAGAATCGAGAGGTCCGGGACCAAGTACTCGTCTACGGGGGTGGGAACGCACACAACCACTGCCGCCGCGTGGGCAAGCAACGACAAATCGCTGCTCAGCATGAAGGTCGGGTCCAGCAGCGCGTTGCTGAGCCGCTCCCTGTCGGAGTCCAGAAGATCTGCCCGTTGCTCCCGGATCACGGCCAGGCGGGCGTCGGACACGTCAAGGCCGAGAACACGCCGACCCGATGCGTTGATAGCCAGGGCCGTCGGCAGGCCGACATAGCCCATGCCTACAATGGCCACGTCGAAAGTAAAAGCCTGGTCCTGTGTGGCTGTCCGTGTTCCCGCGCCCTCCGGCCAGGCTGGTGCCTGCGTGTGCAAGGACTGCGCGTTCCCGCTGGGCTCTGCCTTGAGGGTCTTTACCTTCGTGTTCGGTGCCATGGTCAGTCGACCTCCCGGTGCCTGTTGTCTCCAGTGTGAAAGAAAGCCGGCGGCGAAACGGGACGTGCCCTGGTCTCAGAGGGCACATGACCGCCTGCCGCCGGCTCGATTGTGGGGGTACCCGCCGACTGCGGGAGACCGGTTGCATTGGAGTTGACTTCTCGCCGGATTACCGGGTGGTTTTCCTGTAGCAAAGAATTCTTCCTGCGTTTCATCTCGAGACCCGCTTATCCCCAAATGAGTGGCGGTTGCCATCAGGAAAAGCGTATTAACGAACCCCTAGGGCGGGCGCGAGTGGGGTCTACCCGTCTTTGGATGCGCGGTCCGTTCCGAGGCCATTGACTACCCGTCCGAGCACTTTTAACCACTCGGTTCAGTACTCGCTTCTAGGCCTTGGGCCCTTTGCGTGCCCTTTATTGGAGAGCACGACGGCGGAAGGGGGCTTCCGGTAAGCGGTCACCCCATCGCGGGAGGCATATGAGTCGCGCGGGCGGCTAGCCCACGCCCTGCGTGCCGTGGGCACCGTTCATCAGGTCTTCCCGGTGGCTGATGCCAAGCTTGGCAAACATTCGGTACAAGTGACCTTCAACGGTGCGCAATGACAGGCCCAAGCTGAGCGCAATGTCCTTGTTGCTCGATCCCGACTGCACAAGCGTTGCGATTTCCTGTTCGCGCCTGGTCAGTTTCTGGAGATCCGGGGAGCCGCCTTCAACCGCCGGGCCTGCCTTGTCGAGAGCCGCGGTGCGGCGCTTGAGGAGTCGCTGGCCCTCGAGTTGGCGCGCCTTGTCCCCCCTGCTTTCCAGGATCCTCAGGGCGTGGCTGGCGCAGTCGGCGGCGGCAAGCTCCAGTCCGTCCCTGGATGCCGAATCACTCAGCTCAATGAGGCGATCCACGTCTTTGTGCGCGAGGGCAAGCCCGACGCTCAAGGCGAACTCCGCAGTGCGGCCTTCGCTGCCCTCGGCCACTGCTATCAGCCGACGCGCCACACCGGGGTCACCCAGTCTCAGGACCAACATCAGGATGTCGATCTCAGCACCGATAGCTCCGTCCGCGGCCGCGGAATCCGCAAGGGACATGAGTCTCGCGATCGCCGTTTGCGTTCCGGTATGCTCGGCTCGCGCCACTGCCGCATGACCTTGTGCCAGCAGCGATGGGTGCACGCCTTCCCGGATCAATGCGTCGTATTCGCTTGAGTACGTCATCGCAGTGTCCCGGCGTTTCAGGATCGACGCCGCGTACGCGGCGGCAGCAACGGCGTCGGGCAGGTCGCTTCCCATGTCGGAGACCCGCAGCATGCTGACTGCCTGGCGGAGCCGTGGCAGCGCCACCCCCAGGTCTCCGCGGCGCAGGTCCACCATCCCGGCAGCCAGGTGGAGCATCCCGCCTGAATAGATCAGGGAGTTCGGTGCTTGGGAAACATGGTTCTGGAGGAACGTTTCAAGAACACCGAACTCGCCTGCCTGTTGCAAGGCCAGGATGTAGCGGCGCATCACCATTCCTGCGTACTGGAGGCTCCAGTCGCCGCTTGTGGCGACCATCTCCTGTATCTCCATCAGGATCTGGATGGCGGAAACCGGCCGTCCCGTGACCGCCATGGCCTCTGCGAGGAGGGTGCCCGCCACGAGGCGGGACTCGTCGTCGTCCGCTTCTTTCCAGATCTGGCGGAGTTCCCGCTCCGTCTCGATGTAGTGGCCTTCGGTTTGGAGGCCCTCCAGCGAAAGGAGCCTGCTTCCCAGCTTCCCGCGTTCCAGCTCATCAGGGCCGATGCCCTGACGGGATTCGGCGAGCCTGGCGAGTGCCGCCTCCCATTCGTACGCTGCCTGTTTGATGGCGTTCGGCCCGACGCCTTGTCGTCCGGCAAGCTGGGCCGCCAACATCGATGCCTGCCGGACTGTCCGCGGATCATTTGTCCGATCCACGACCCCGGCAAGCGAGGACACAGCACCCCTGATGTCGCCCCGGTACCATTTGGCGCGCGCCACCTCCACCTGGGCTGCCAGTCTCAGGGAAGGATTCTTGATTGCTCCGGCTACCCGTTCCACGTAGCTGGGGATGAACAAGCGGTTGGCCAGCTGGGCCGCTTCCAGGATGTCGGAGTCCGGAACCTCGGTGCCCGATTCCAATCCCCAGGAGACGTACCGCAGCAGTCCGTCCATGGTCTGCGGCTTGGACTCCATGAGGTTCACGATGCGCCGCCGGATGGTCATGCTGTGGGCGGTCGGGACCAGCTGGCGGATCACTTCGCCAACCAGCGGCTGGGCCAGCCGGACATGCCGGGCGGGGTCGGACGCGATCTCGATGAAATGCAGCTCCTGCAGTTCGTCCACGGCGCTGGAGTCGCTGGCCTGTTGCACGACGTTCAGCGGGACAGGCTCCGCCAGTGCCACGGTCTCCAGGGTCTCGCGCTGTGCGGCGCCCAGCATCAGGATCTGGTTCCGGACAAGGTCCATCAAACGCACGCTGGTGCCCCGAAGCTCGCCCGAAAGCATCCAGGCGTCGTTGCGGCAGACCAACTGGCCCAAGGACTTGGCGTGCTCAATGAGTTCCAGCAGGAACATCGGGTTTCCGCCGGAGTACTTGCAGAGGACGGCGCTGGTGCCTTGGACGACGGGCGCATCCAAGGCTTGGGCGCAAAGTTGGTTGACTTCCTGCTCGTTGAGCGGCTGCAAGTCGAATCGGTCCACGAGCCCCTCGGACCACATCGAGAAAACCTCTGCTGGCGGCGCGGGATACGGACGGCACAAGAACACGACTTTGGCGGCTTCCGCCGCCGCCAACTGTGCCAGGACAGCCACGCTGCTGTCATCGATGTGGTGTGCGTCCTCGACGATCAGGACGGCTGGTGCCGGATGCGGCTGGCCCGCCGGGTTCAACGCCGCGACTACGGCCCTCAGGACCGACAACGGTTCATTGATCTGGCTTGGGGTTAAGGCCGTCAGCAGTGGTGCCAAGGCGGCAAACGGTACCGAGGCCAGGGTTGGACCCGCAAAGACCCTGAAGGGGCGGACACGTTGCCCCAGCTCCTGGACCACTTCGTTAATCAGTGCCGTCTTGCCGATGCCTGCGTCGCCGAAAAGCAGGACCCCGGGGCCATTGACATCGAGAAGGCAGTCGACAACGGCTGCCATCACGTTGAATCGTCCTACGAGCGCATCAGCCGAAACCACCTCAGTCATTTCGCACCACCTTCGACGTTGCCAAGCGCGAAGCTCAGCTCGGAGCGTTCCACGATTTTCAGCTTGCCGAAGATCTGGTAGAGGTGCCCCTCCACCGTGCGTACTGAAACATGGAGCTTCGCGGCGATACCTTTGTTGCTCTCCCGGTTCGCCGCCAGCCTGGCGATCTCCATCTCGCGGGCCGTCAGCTTCAATCCCTCTTGGTTTCCGCTTTGCGGGGTGCGCAAGCGCTGCCGGCACGTCTCCGCGAGCTGGCGCGCCTTCCTGAGGGCCGTCTTGTCCAACTGAACCTGGTCCATGTGCAAGACGGTCTCGGCGATATCGAAGGCGAACCTGTCGTTCTGCATGTCTTCGGCCAACCGTGCTGCCTCAAGGAGAAGCTCCGCGCTTCCGGACATCGTCGCCCGTGCGTACGCGACGCACAGTTCGGCGAATCGTCCCTGGCAGCGGAGGGCCGCGTCCAACAGCCTTGGAGCGGCTGCCACCGCGCCGAGCCGGACGGCTGAACTGAGGCAAAAGATCTCGTGACCGGGGGCACCCTCGTTCCGGTCGGCGTCGGCCAGGCGGAGGAGCTCCTCGACGGCGGCCTCCGGGCCGTTGACCCTATCCCGGGCCAATGCCGCGAGGTACCTCTTCGTCCGCTCCTTCCGCCACGTCGGCCGGCGCAGCTGGGTGGAAGCTTCCTTCAGGTAGCGCAGGGCCTGCTCATGGTCGCCTTGCAAGGCCGAGGCGTAGGCCGCAGCCGTGCAGGCGACATCCAGCATGCCTTCGTTGTCCTGGACCCGCAACTGGCTTATCACCGGAATGAGCGCATCCAAACCGTCCTGGCCCCGTCCCTGGAGGCACCGGAAAATCGCTTTGGGGAGATCGATCGCTGTGGGCAGTGCCTCGGCCGCTGAGGCCAAGAGGTCATCGCCGGGTTGGACCATCTCCCCCTCCCTGTCCCACCGTCCGGCAAGTACGAAGGCAAACCGCAGCCGCGATGTGGCGCGTCGGGCTGCGGCGACCGAAACAGCGGGATCATGGCAGTCAGCCGTCAGCTGTTCCGCCATGTCCGCCGCCTCGGATTGCCGTCCCGTCAGGGCCCATGCCTCGCACAGCCAGCTTCCGGCAAGGAGGCGGAACTCGGTGCCGTGCGATTCAAAGTCTTGAAGGACCTCTTCCAGTCTTGCTGCCATCTCAGCGTAGGAACCCGAATAGCTGGCTGCCTGCGATTCGGCAAGGACAAGCTCCTCCCGCAGGGTGGCGATGTCCTGCCCTTCGCCGGCCGTGATCGTTTCGTCTTCGAGCCGCCGACGGACGTGTGCCAGGGTCTCGCAAGCTTGGGCCGTGGTTTCGGGAAGGGCCAGAAGGACCGCGGCCTCGGCCAGTTTGAGCCGGACCCATTCTGCAAGGGTGGCGCCATCCCCGGGTTCATCCAGCTGAAGATTCAGCAGGTCCCTGGCCCCGGCGACGTCACCGAGTGTCATCATCGCACGGGCTTCCTCGGCTACTGCTCCGGGCACCGTGGAGTGGCCTGGAATGGACCGGAGCAAGCGCAGGGCGAGCCGCGCATCAAGTTGCCGGTTCGCCGTCGCGGCCGCTTCAAGCGCTTCTTCCCTTCCCAGCTTGGCTCCGCAGTCCAATGCCCAGGCGGCCATGGATAGCAACATCGAGCGTTGGCCCAGGGCCGTATCCATCGACTTAAGGAGCAGCCCCCGGAGTTCGTTGCTGCGGCCGGGGGGAACGTTCGCCCGGACCACGTCACCCACAAGCTGGCTTTGGAGCCGAGCCATCCTGGGTAGCGAATCGTCGACGACGAGGACACTCCTTTTCTCAAGGGAATCCACATCGTCCGCCGATGCGAGTGCCAGCAGGGATTCCAGGGGCACGGCCCTGGCCAGTGAAAGGACCTCCAGGACTTTGCGCTCACCGTCGCCCATTCGCCCAAGCCGCGTGGTGATGAGGTCGGTGATTGCCCTGCCGTGCTGTTCGCTCCGGGATGTCAGGACCCAGACGCCGTCGCTTTTCAGGAGCGAACCCGATTCGGCGAGCTCCGCCGCGAGCATCTTGAGGTAGTGGGGGTTGCCCCCGCTGGCTGTCCACAGGGCATGGGCGCCGGACGGAGAGACCTGTGCTCCCAGCCCGGCCTCGAGCCAGGCGTGCGATTCCTGGAAAGTCAGTGGTTTGAGGTCTATGCGGTGCAAGAACCCATCGCCGCAAAGCCGCGTAATCTCGCCGCCGAGCCGCTGCGGGTCGGTGCAGGTGAGGACAAGCTGCGCTGTGCCGTTCCTCGCGAGCTGGGCCACTGTCATCGCCGCCAACTCATCAAGCTCGGCCGCGTTTTCAATGACCAGGTACACCGGCTTTCCCTCGGAGCGCTCACGGAGCAAATTGGTGAGCGCCGACAACACCAGGACGGGATGGGCCAGGTATCCCGGGTCAAGATCGCTCAAAAGGATATTGAGGGCGCCGTACGGTGATCTCGCCAACGCTGCGCTTCCGCGGATGACGACGACGAACGAGCGCCCGCGTAGTTCGTTCACGGCGCGAGTAGTCAAGTAGCTCTTGCCGCTCCCCGACGGCCCCGTAACAAGGACGCCACCCCTGGAAGCTGTTAGCGCTAGCGCGATGTCCTCAACAGCGGCTCTAGGTCCAATCGGCGGCCAGGCCGTCGAAATTGCCGATTTGCCTTCGGTCCCATCAGGCGAAGACGGAGCCGAAGATCCGTCGAATGCCTGGTACCGGGACCCGGTCCCGGACCGAACGGCATGGACCGTAGATGCACTGCCTGCTGTCAACATGAGCGAGACCCCCAGTGATCGAGTGGTGACACCCCCCAATTAACCAGCTGGCCGTCAGGCCCACACCAGTAGTGAGTACTCGACTTTCATACTGCCGCATACTCGTATGCGGGTGTGAGTACCTTTGCCCCGGCGGGCGGGTACTCGTCGCTGGCAGTGGCCTCGTTCGAATCGAGAGTGCACTACTACTGCCGTGCGGCCATTCCGGGCTTCAGCTTGTACTCGACGCTCCCTGTGCGACGGCGGCGGCCCCTGCAAGTTCGTCCCTGCCGGTGATCCCCAATTTCGAATAGCACCGGTACAGGTGCCCTTCGACGGTCCGGACCGAGATAAGCAGCGTGTCCGCGATCTGCCGGTCGCTGAGGCCCTGGACCGCAAGATTGACAATGTCCCATTCCCTCTTGGTCAGCTTTGGAACCACGGACTCGTTCTGTGTTTCCTCGCTGCCCTGGCCCAGTTCTTCGTTGCAGCGCGCCAGCCCCGCGCGCGCAACGGCACTGAGCTCTTTGGTGCTGCCGCGATCCGGTGCTGCCAGCGCGAGACCATAGGCCTTCGCGGCTAAATGGTAGACGGTGGCCACCTGCAGCTTCTCTCCTGCGGATAGATACCGGGCAGCACCACCGAACTTAAGTGCCCGCCCGTATTCGGCGAGCGCTTGCGCCCATTCGCCCTCCGTTGCGGCCGCGGTTTCACAGAACCGGTCCAGCCTGCTGATGTCTCCCAGGCCAAGTGCAAGCTCCAGGGCATGAAGTTCAAGGTAGGTGGCGTTTTCCTTGGCCGCGTTGTCAGCGTTGCGGTACAACGCCTCCAGGCCGGAGCCGTCAGCGTTGAGGAGTTCTAGTGCGGCGTCGAAAAAACTGTTTGCCTGTGACGCGAGAAGATGGGTGCTGTGTTGTTCCCAGGCCTTGTAGTCCGCCCGGAACCGTTCGGCTTCAGGCAACCCTGCGCCGGCTGCGGCATAGAAAGCCATGGCAGCACACAGTCCGAAGAGATTCTGCGGATCGCTGTCCCTCAAAGCTTCGAGTCCCGCAGTCAGCAACGGCAAGGCGTCGCCGGATTTTCCCTGCCTGATGGCAATGTACCCGGCCACCACATAGGCCGCCCCGCCGAAGGATGCCATCGAGACACCCGACGATTCGTAGTACCTGTCCAGAAGCTTTTGTGCGTCGACCCAGTCACCTACAGCCAATGCGCAAATGACGAGGCGGGCGGAGATGAACTCGGGGATGAAGAAGACATCGTTCTCCTGCGGCTGCACAAGGGCGGCAGCTTCGAGAACCAACAGCCTTGCCTGACGCCCGCGGCCGAGGGCGCACAGCATTTCTGACTTCAGGGCCAGCGCCACGGCCCTGAATAGTGGGGCCAAAGAGCCTTCCACTGTTCTCGACTGAAGAAGCACGCGCTCCAGTTCGGGGCCCATCCCATCGAAGTCGCCGTCCACGGAGCCAGCAAGCAACCCGATCATGGTGACGGCGAGCGGCACCGCGGCTTTCGCGTCCGGCGTCCGCTGGCCCTCGAGGCCAGGCTGCTGTCCGCCCCATTCGCGGAGCCCCTCGGCCTCTGCCCGGATCAAGGAAGCGGACTGCCCGACGGCGGCACGCGTGACCGCGCGCAGGAGGCTGGCGGATACTACGTGGGAGGGTCCGGCGTCGCCATGCACTGTTTCCTGGGCCAAGACTGCCGCGGCCTCGTCCCGGCGGCCGAGATTGAAGTATGACCGGGCCATAACCGCCTGAGCAACCGATTGCCATTGCGTGTCCCGCACCGCGGCCGCCATGCGCAATGCCGTCTCGCTCTGCAGTAGGCTCGCCGAGAGGACCGCGGCGCGGATCAAAAGACGGTCCGGTACGTCCGCCCCGCAGTCAAGTGACCACGTCACCATCCGCAACAAGGAATCCGGGTTGTCCTCCAATACATCCATCCGGGAGATCAGCTGCCGATGCAGTTGGAGGCTCTGCGCGGCCGGGACGATGCTTCTGAGCACCTCTCCGTAGACCGGATTGACGAGCCGCAGGGTTGGCAACCCATTGCCTGCCGGCTTGATCAAATGCTGGTCCACCAGCTCCTGGACGGCCGCTTCTCCGGCCACAACGTTAATCAACGTCTCGTCCACCGGTTCTGCCAATGCAATCAAGCTCAAGGCGTCCCTGCCCGCGGCCGAAATGCGCATCAGCTGAAGTTTGACAACGGCTTCCAGCTTCACCGTGTGGACTGGTGTTGCGGCCGTCTTGAGCCAAACGCCGTGTCTCTGGACGAGAGTACCCGAGCTCTCGGCTTCGCGGACAAGGGTCTTCAGAAGAAGGGTGTTGCCCCCCGCCTCGGTCCAGAACCCATGGCTCGTGCTGTTCAGGACGATTCCCCCGAGCAATGCCTCGCACAGTTCGTGGCCTTGCTCAGCAGTCAATGGCTCCAGGTCAAACCACTCGGCAGTTCCCTCGTGCCACAAGCGCAAGAGCGGCCCGGGAACTCCCGGCCGTGGAACGCAGGCGGCCACGATTTTGGCCCATCCTGCCTGGACAAGCTCCGTCAGCATCGCGCACGTGGCATCGTCCAGGTAATGGGCGTCATCGACGAGCAGCAAAGCTGGTCCGGTACCCACGCGGATGGCCTCGAGGTGATCCCAGAGTGAGCGAAGCACCGCGACCCGGGAGGATATGTCAGCAAGTGAGAGATGGGAGAGAAAAGGTGCCAGCACCCCATACGGGACAGCAGTCAGTGACGGACTTCCGTGAATGGGGACTACCGCAAGTTCGCCGCCAAAGACGCTGCCCAGCTGGGCCAGGAGAGATGACGCGCCGAGTCCGGAATCGCCCACGATGAAGACGGCCGAACAATCATCGGTCCGGATGGCGGCTGCAATTCCAGGAAGCAAGTGCCCATAATCGAGCCACGGTTCAGGCGGCCTTGTACCGCTTTCTCCGACATGACCGCGCACCACCGCAGCGTTGTCATGACTGCGCGGTTCCTTCAAGCTCGCTCCTCGATGAGATTCCCATTTTCGTAAAGATTTGGTAGAGGTGGCCTTCGACTGTGCGCACGGAAACTTGCAACTGGTTGGCTACCTCTTTGTTACTCAACCCTTGACTGGCCATCTTTGCAACCTGACGCTCCCTTTCCGTCAGTTCGGGTCCAAAAGTGTGCGGTGTCAAGGGCAGCACCGGCACGGTACCGACCAAGCGGTCCAGCCGTTGCTGGGCAAGCCTGGCGGACCCGGAATCGCCGGCTTCCCGGGCGATATCCAAGGCCAGGACAGCACAGCGCGACTCCACCGCATCCAACTTCAGTTCCTGGGCGACCGAAGCGGCAAGAAGCAGCGTCTTCGGGTCCTTCTTGCGGGTTCCCTCCGCCACCATCCGGTTCACTGCGGCCATCTTGCCCTGACGACGGGATGAGACCTGCTCCAGGAGCAACAGCTCCTCCTCGGTGCCGTGGACGGTCGCGCCGAAAAGGCTGATGGATGCCGTGGTGATCCGTCCCTTCGCCAAATCCCGGTTGGCCGACTCGATGAGACTCTGCTTCGCCCCGGGATCCTTGAGCCAACGCCTTGCCATCTTGACGCAGAATTCGGCCATCCAGGCGGGAAACCACGCAGTTTCCCCTTGTCCCTTCTCAGCCAATTCGAGAAAAGTCCGGGATTCCTTCACGTCACCGGCTTGGGCGTAGGCAAAAGCGAGCGCGGAGTAGGCTAACGCTGGTCCGTAGTAGTTGCGCCTGATCTCCAGCTGCGCCTGGGCCCCCAGCAGGGTGTCGATGGCCACTGAAGCCCGTCCGGCATAGGTGTAGGAAACGCCCAGGGCAAGTTCGGCTGCACCGCCAAGGTAGTGGATGTTCTTTGGTTGCTGATCGAGGGTCGCTGTCAGCATCCGGGCCAGTTCTTCCCACTGTCCGCTGCAAAGGAGTGCGGCAAACAAGCCTTCGGACAACCAGTTGTGCAAGCGCGGCCGCGCCTTTGCGCGCTGTATCTTGTGCTTCAACTCGCGCGCGAGCTCGATGGCCTCCATTTCCCTTCCAAGTACTGCCCAGGCCATGGTCAGCAGGCTCCCGCAACTCAACCTTTGTTGAAGATCATTGCCATCCCGGTACTCCTGTTCCAAGGCCTCTGCAACTTCGGCATACTCGCCCTGATGGACCTGGAGCTCGAAACTCGCGAGCCTGAGCATCCCGCATGCCCGTTCAATTTCCGTGGCATCTGCTCCGATTTCTTGCGACCGGCGGGAAAGATCCTCCCCGGCCTCGGCGATCAGGCCGGGAATCTGGAGGTGCCCACCCGGAATCCACAACAGCGCACTGCAGAGCTCCTGGACATAGTCCGTATAGTCATACGCCGGGAGGCGCCGAAGCTGCTCGGGCGTCACATCCTTCAAAGCTGCCACCGCAGCCTCGTGCTCGGCCAGAATGACGTGGGAAACGCAGCGTTGCTGGGCGGCAGCCACCCATTCCTTGTCCTCGCGCCCGATCTGCCGGGCGCATTCCAAGGCGAACCAAGGATCGAATTGCCTGTTCGCTGCCGTCGCAGCCGCCAGGGCCACTCCGGGTTCAAGGGTTTCGCGGACGTTCAGCGTCGAAGAGGCAAAGCCCAGGAGTGCCTCGGCATCCAGGTCCCAGGTAATGCTGCCGATCACCCCGGCGGCGAGCCGCCGCAGTTCATTCCGCCGTGGCAGGTCCATCCAGCCCCGAATGACCTCACCCATGTACTCGTCGCGCAGCGCCACCCGGCGGGCGCCTGACGGTTCGATGCGGAGGTATCCGGACCACTCCATCTCCGCAACCACTTCAGGTTCCAGGACGTCCAACAACACGGCGAGTGGGGCCGTTCGAATGAGTGCAAGTAGCTCCAGCGCTTCCTGGACTGCAGGGCTCTCCCGGGCCAGTCGGGAGCGGACCAGGTCGGTCAGGACTTCCGCGGAAGAAAGGTGGATTTCGCCCTTCATTGCCCAAACCTGCCCGGCCAGATGCAGGTTGCCTGAGCGGAGCTGTTCAGTGACGATGGCTTGGAGTACCAGGGGATTTCCACCGCTGGACGCGTGCAAAGCGCTTGCAGCCGTAGCGGTCACTCGTTTTCCAAGGACGCCGTTGAGCAATTTGGCAACTTCCGCGCGGGAAAAAACCTGAAGTTGAACCTCCTCCAGGAGGCCGTCTTTCAATAGCCTGACCAGGTCTTCCGGCATGTCTGTGGCTTGGCGGACAGTGACGAGGACTTTTGCTGTCCCACTGATTAACAAGTGCACTAAAAGGGCCGTGCTCATGCTGTCCAAAGCGGGAAGTTCCGACAGGACCAAGAGCACTTCGCGTCCCGCGGCGTCCGAATTTATCAAGTGCGAGATGCCGTAGATGATCGCGCCAGGAGAATTTGCGGCGTCGGCGGGCAACCTGGCGACCAGATGGGCCAGCGCCCCAAACGGAGTAGTGACGTCCGTGGAGCCGTGGAGGTGCAGTACGTGGGTCCTTGGAGTGAGCCGGGCCTCTACTGAACGGGCAAAAGTCGCCTTGCCGACGCCCGGAGCGCCAACCACAACCACTCCGTACAACGACGGGTCGCCGAGCGCTTCGATAACCGTGTTCTGGAGATCCTGCCGGACCAGCGACGACCATTTTCGACGTTCTGCAGCGCCCAGGGCTTGCCGCTCCGTCGCGTGTCGCTCTGTTTCAGATTCCGGTGTTGCTCGCAATTTAGATCACGCTACCTTCGCAGCTCTGGCGGACGTGACGTTCAGCGGGTCGTTTGCTTTTGTATTTCCTCTTCACCCCCAGCAGTGATTTGCAAAGTATCATAGCGATCGGCGCGAATCAATTAGTCAGCGGACGAACGATCAGGGTACTTGTTAACCATTGAATTGAGTGCGCAGGCTAGGCCTTGACGGGGTGGAACTTCTGCTGGGCGGCAAGCAAACCTTCGGTCATCAACACCTCCACCGCATCCGCCGCCTCGTCCAGGAGGAATGGAAGCTCTTTCTTCTCGGAGGCCCCGAAATCCCTGAGGACATAATCCGCGGTGTCCATCCTCCCGGGTGGCCTGCCGACCCCCACGCGAACCCGCAAGTAGTCCTTTGTAGCCAAAGCCTTGGAAATATCCCGCAGGCCGTTGTGCCCGCCTTCCCCGCCGCCGATCTTCAATTTAACGGTGTTGAAGGGAATATCAATTTCGTCGTGGACGGCAATCACGTGATCCGGAGCGATGTCGAAGAACCTGGCGAGGCCGGAAACCGGCCCCCCGGAAACATTCATATAGCTCATCGGTTTCGCCAGTACCACGCGAGGCCCCCCGATCCCGAGCCTGCCCTCGACCACCTGGGCCCTGGCCTTGTGCGCCTTGAAGCTTCCGCCCATGCGCGAGGCAAGCTCGTCCAGGACCATTTGGCCGACGTTGTGGCGGTTGTGGCTGTATTCGGCGCCGGGATTGCCAAGGCCTACGATCAGCCAAGTGTCTGTCATGGAGTCATCCTAGGGAATCAAGAGGGTGGAATGAAAAAGAAGTGGCCGGGCCCTCAGGGACCCGGCCACTCGCAAAGGCAAATGCCTCGATTAGTCGGAACGACTACCAAACCGAACGACTAATAAAGAGAAAGACTACTCAGCGGCAGGAGCTGCCTCTTCTTCGGCCTCCGAAGTGGCCTCCGAGATGTTGATGATGAGGGTCTCGGGATCGGTAAGCAGTTCCGAGCCGCTCGGCAGGACGATGTCCGAAGCGTGGACGTGCTCGCCGGCCTTGCGGCCTTCGATGCTGATTTCGACGAAGGTCGGCAGGTGCGTGGCCTCGGCTTCGAGGGAAACCGTGGTGGCTTCCTGGTTTGCGACTGCGCCAATGGCAGCTTCACCGATAACGTGGACGGCCACGTCAACGGTGACCTTCTCGCCCTTGCGGACGGTCAGGAGGTCGATGTGCTCGATGATCTGCTTGATCGGGTCGCGCTGGATGTCCTTCACGAGGGCCAGGTGCTCTTCGCCGTTGACGTCGAGGGCCAGCAGGGCGTTGGAAACGCGGACGGCCAGGGTGGTGGCGCGGCCCGGGAGGTTGATGTGGATGGGCTCAGCGCCGTGGCCGTAGATGACGGCCGGAATCTGGCCGGCTGCACGGGCGCGGCGGGCGAAACCCTTGCCGAATTCGGTGCGCAGTTCTGCTGCGAGCTTCTGCTCAGACATGTGTACTCCTTGATTACTGTGGCGTCGGCAAATTGCCGGCAAGTCGATCAGCAAGGGCGGAGGTCTGTGGTGACCTTCCACGCCCGGCGGAACGCCAGCCGCTGGGCAGCAGCTTCAGTCCCGCCTTCGTTGAAGGAGATTCAGACCCAGTCGATAACGGAGACCCGCAATCCGGTTTTAACCCGGATGTGCTCTCCCTCGCCAAGGTATCCCCAAGAGTTTAGCAGCCGCGTCCCGCCAAAGGGAAAACGGCCCCGGCCTGACCCAACTCACTCGCATTTGTTGCCGTTATGAGATCCGAAAACGACAACCACTGCAGTCAGTTGGGTCGGGACCAAATGTTTGGGTCGGGACTAGTCAGCCGGTGGGGCTAGGCGTTGCCGTCGAAGAGGCTGGTGACGGAGCCGTCGTCGAACACTTCGCGGATGGCGCGCGCAATCAAGGGTGCGATCGACAGCACCGTGAGCTGCGGGAAGCGCTTGTCGGCCGGAATCGGCAGGGTGTTCGTGACGACGACTTCGCGGGCACCGGAATCGGCCAGGCGCTGTGCCGCCGGCTCGGAGAACACGGCATGGGTGCACGCGATGATGACGTCCTTGGCGCCGGCGTTCTTAAGGACCTGGACAGCGCCGGAGATCGTTCCACCGGTGTCGATCATGTCGTCGATCAGGACGCAGGTGCGGCCTTCGATCTGTCCGACGACGGTCTTGGAGACAGCCTGGTTCGGTACAGTGAGGTCGCGGCTCTTGTGGACGAACGCCAACGGCGCGCCGCCCAGTCGCTCGGCCCACTGTTCCGCGACTCGGACACGGCCGGTATCCGGCGAGACAACGGTGATGTTGTCCGCTTCGACCCTGGTGCGGATGTAGTCGGCAAGCAACGGAATGGCCATCAGGTGATCCACGGGGCCGTCAAAGAACCCCTGGATCTGGGAAGTGTGCAGGTCCACGGACATGATGCGGTCCGCGCCGGCAGTCTTGTAGAGGTCGGCCACCAAACGGGCGGAGATCGGCTCGCGGCCGCGGCCCTTCTTGTCCTGCCGGGCGTACGGGTAGAACGGCGAAACAACCGTGATCCGCTTCGCCGAAGCGCGCTTCAAGGAATCGATCATGATCAACTGCTCCATGAGCCAGTTGTTCAGCGGGGCCGGGTGAGCCTGGATGACGAAGGCATCGGTGCCACGGACGCTCTCCGCTGAGCGCACATAGATCTCCCCGTTCGCGAAGTCGTAAGCGTCGATAGGCAGGAGTTCGGTTTCCAACTCCTTGGCGATTTCCTGCGCCAGCTCGGGGTGCGCCCGTCCGGCGGCGAGAACTAGTTTCTTCTCGCCGTGTGCGGTAATTTCGCTCATGCCTGTGTGCCCTCTTCTGTGGTTGCCGGAGTACTTGAGGAATCGGGGGTGGCAGTGGAGCCATGCGCGGCTTGCGCAGCCTGCGCCAGTTGGGCCGAGTTGCTGCCCTGCCGGTTGGCGATGACCCAGCCCTCGGCGTTTCGCTGGGGAGCAACACTCAGGGTGAGGGCTCCGGCCGGAACGTCTTTGCGGATGATCGCGCCGGCGCCGCTGTACGCGCCGTCGCCAATCGTTACTGGGGCCACGAAGACGGTGTTGGAACCGGTCCGTACACCGGAGCCGATCACCGTGCGGTGCTTCTTCTCGCCGTCGTAGTTGGCCGTGATGTTGCCGCAGCCGATGTTGGTGTCCTCGCCGATCTCGGCGTCACCGGCATAGCCGAGGTGGGACAGCTTCGAACCGCGGCCGATCGTCACGTTCTTGGTTTCGTAGAAGGCGCCGATCTTGCCGGTCTCCCCAAGGACAGTGCCGGGGCGCAGGTAAGTGAACGGACCCACGCTGGCTCCGGCACCGATAATGGATCCTGAGCCGTGGGTGCGGGTCACCTTCGCGCCTTCGCCCACCGAAACGTCGGTGAGGGTCGTGTCGGGGCCGACGACGGCGTCGCGCGCCACGGTGGTGGTGCCGTGGAGTTGTGTGTTGGGCAGGAGGCGGACGTCTTCGTCCAAGGTGACGGTGGAATCGATCCACGTGGTGGCCGGGTCAACGACCGTGACGCCGGCACGCATCCAGGCCTCGGTGATGCGGCGGTTGTGCTCGGCGCCGAGTGCGGCCAGTTGGACCCGGTCGTTTGCACCTTCAACCTGCCAACGATCCTCGGTGACGACGGCGGAAACCCGGCCTCCGGCGTCGCGCGCCAATCCGAGCACGTCGGTGAGGTACTTTTCGCGCTGGATGTTTTCAGTTGTCACCTTGTGCAGCTGCTCTCGAAGCACTTTTGCGTCAAAAGCGTAGATGCCGGAGTTGACCTCGCGGATGGAACGCTCAGCGTCGCTGGCGTCCTTGTGTTCGCGTATGCCCAGCACGGTGCCATCTTCGGCACGAAGGATGCGGCCATAACCATTGGCGTCGTCGAGGACCGCCGTCAGGACCGTCACCGCGTTGCCCTCGGATTCATGCGTGGCGACAAGCTCAGAAAGAAGGGAACCGGTAAGCAAGGGCACATCGCCATATGTGACCACCACCGTGCCGTTGAGTTCGGCCTTCGCGTCCAAGGCGTCAAGCGCTACTTCCACCGCGCGTCCGGTTCCCGGAACATCGTCCTGGTCCACGATGACGGCGTCGGGATCGATCAGTTCGATGTGCGCGGCGACGAGGTCCCGTTCGTGGCGGACCACCAAGGCCAGCTGCTGGGGATCGATGGAGCGAGCAGCGAGGATGGCGTGCGCCACCATGGAGCGTCCGCCGATTTCGTGAAGGATTTTGGGAGTCCGCGACTTCATCCGCGTACCGGCTCCGGCAGCTAGGACAATTACAGCGGCGGGGCCAGTAGTGTCGGGGCTCACGAAGTCGCTCTCCTTGCTCGGTTAGGTCCGGGCGAACCCGGCTGCGGCATCTGCTCTATCCTACTCTTGCCGATTCACAGCCTTCCGCGCAGCCAGTGGACAGCTTCGGGAGAGACGGTGCCTTCAGAGGCGGTGCCGGCAGTCCACCGACAAGTTCCGCCCATAGGATTCGAACCTATACTCCACGGCTCCAAAGGCCGGGGTGCTGCCATTACACCAGAGCGGACCGTGCGCACGTGGCCCTTGCGGACGCAGGGTCCGCGGGGTTCCCGATTGACCGGGTCGCACACACAAGAATCTAGTTTGCCATGACCATTGCGGTGTTCGCGACTTGGTGCATTCCTAAGTCCTTTTCAGCGGTACTGACATGCCCTCCCGAGGCCGCTTCGCGCTGGACATGAGGCATGATGGATGCGTGAGCAACAGCACAGGAATTCCCCGGCAATCGACGGGTTCCAGGGTGATCAACCACGCACCCGCAGGCCAGGTTGCCCGTGCCCGGATGACAGGCTCCCAGCGCCGCTCCCAGCTCATCGAAATTGGCCGGGGCCTCTTCGCCGCCCGCGGCCTGGACGCCACGACCATTGACGAAATCGCAGCCGCCGCAGGCGTGTCCAAGCCGGTGATCTACGAGCACTTCGGCTCGAAGGAAGGCCTCTACACGCAGGTTGTGGAGTTCGAATTCCGGATCCTGCTCGACGCCATCAACGAGTCCCTCGCCGCCGAAGCCAAACCACGCGTCCTCGTTGAACAGGCGGCCCT
Source organism: Arthrobacter sp. efr-133-TYG-118 (assembly GCF_030209755.1). GTDB lineage: Bacteria > Actinomycetota > Actinomycetes > Actinomycetales > Micrococcaceae > Arthrobacter. The sequence goes on from NZ_JARVRH010000004.1 coordinate 103,912, forward strand.
AGCTTTGCTTGGCTACATCGAAGAACGGAGCGATGGCTTTCGGATCCTCATGCGCGACGCCCCGCCCTCCCAACCCGAAGGCGCCTTCTCCACCCTGCTCTCCCACGTGGCGGATCGCGTGGAAAACCTGCTCGCCGACGAATTCTCCCGGCGCGGATTCAGCGCAGCCGACGGCGCCATGTACGCCCAGATGCTGGTAGGCATGGTGGCCATGACCGGCCAATGGTGGTTGGACCACCGCGAGCCCGACAAACGCGCAGTAGCCGCCCACCTGGTCAACCTGGCATGGAACGGCCTGACGGGCCTCCAAAAGGAGCCGGAACTGCGGAGCGAGGGCTAGGGCGTTCGGGTCGCCTTCGCGCGTTTCCGTGGTCACCTGCGCGGCGCAACGGCCCTTCGCGGGTTTCCGTGGTCGCCTGCGCGGCGCAACGGCCCTTCGCCGTCGCTTAGACACAGCGCATAAGGGGTCTTCCGGTCGCTGAGCGACCTCCAAACCCCGATGCGCCGCGATGCGCTCCTACCCGAAGGCCCGCAGCGCCGCTCTTGCCAATCTTCCGTCCGCGACTCGGCCCTTCACGACGCAGATGTGCCCTGCCGACACGCAAAATTCCTGTCGACACCGGAATCCGCGCAGCGGTTTTCTCTTTCTGCGTCACCAGCACATTTGGGTGTCTCGAAGCGCCAACGATTCACCAAGCAACCGCTTCCGACCCGCGCCTCGACCTCCGACGCCGGATACCCCGTCGACGCGCAAAATTCCTATCGACGCCGGAATCCGCGCATCGAATTCCACGTCCCGAGTCGCCAAAACATTTGGGTGTCGAGAATCGCCGAAGTTTCACCGCCTTGAGTTCCATGGACCCCGTCCCCATCTCACGTCTGGCGGACGACGCCGGCAGTCCGCCGCCCCTTAACCGCCGGACGGCGGTTCTTCGGAAAGGAGCGCATCGCGACGCAACGGGCTAGGAGCTCGCTCAGCGAGCGAGTAGCCCCTTTGCGTTGTGTCTAAGCGACGCCGAAGGACCGTTGTCCGGCCCCGGCACCCAAGGTGACCGCGGGAATCCGCGACGTCCCCGCCTACTCCCCCAGGATCTCGGCCGCCTCAAGCCATTCGAGCTCGAGGCCTTCTTTTTCTTCGAGGAGCTCCTGGAGCTTGGCGTTCAGTTCGCCGAGGCCATCGAAGTCGCCGGATTGGGACTTGGCCGCCATTTGGACGTGGAGCTTCTCTTCTTGTTGCGCGATCTTGCCCAGCTGCCTGTCGATCCTGTTCAGGTCCTTACGGGCTTCACGCTTCTCCGCTTCGCTGGGCCCGGAAGCGGCGGCACTCGAGCCGCTTGCCGCCGTCGGCCTCGCGCTACCGCGCGACGCGCCGCCGGTCACCGCGCCGCTCGCCAACGCGGCTTCGCGCAATTCCAGGTACTGGTCCACGCCGCCCGGGAGCCCGCGCAGCTTGCCGTCACCCAGGAGCGCCATTTGGGAATCCGTGACGCGTTCCAGCAGGTAGCGGTCGTGGCTGACAACGACCAGTGTGCCGGGCCAGCCGTCCAAGACGTCTTCGACGGCGGCCAGGGTGTCGGTATCGAGGTCGTTGGTGGGTTCGTCGAGCATCAGGACGTTCGGTTCGCCCACCAACAGGCGCAAAAGTTGCAGGCGGCGCCGTTCGCCACCGGAAAGGTCGGTGACGGGTGTCCACTGCTTTTCCTTCGTGAACCCGAGCTGCTCCACGAGCTGGCCGGCCGTGAATTCCTTGCCGCCAACGCTGAAGGAGCGCTTCTCGCGTTCGATGACCTCGATCACGCGAAGGTCGGACACATCGTCGAGCTCCTTGACGTCCTGGCTGAGCACCGCGGTGACAACGGTCTTTCCGCGCTTGACCTTTCCGGAGCTCGGCGTGATCTCGCCGTTGAGAAGCCTCAGCAGCGTGGACTTCCCGGCGCCGTTGACGCCCACCAGTCCGAGCCGTTGCCCCGGCGCCAAGCGCAAGGTGACGTCGTCGAAGAGCTTCTGCTTTGTGCGGCCGGCAGAGTCGTCGCCCTTGAAGTCGAGGGAGACCCCTTCAAGGTCCAGCACGTCCTTGCCGAGCCGCGCGGTTGCCATCTTGCTCAGGGCCACGGAGTCGCGCGGATCAGGAACATCGGCGATCAGCTCGTTGGCGGCTTCGATGCGGAACTTGGGCTTCGACGTGCGTGCCGGGGCGCCCCGGCGCAGCCACGCCAGTTCCTTCTTGACCAGCTGTTGCCGCTTGCTTTCGACGACGGATGCGCTCCGATCGCGCTCGGCGCGGGCCAACACGTAGGCCGCGTAGCCGCCGTCGAACGGGTCAACCATGGCGTCGTGCACTTCCCACGTCCGGTTGCAGACCTCGTCCAAGAACCAACGGTCGTGGGTCACCACAAGGAACGCGCCCTGGTTGGCCCGCCAGCGGGTCTTCAAGTGCCGGGAGAGCCACGCGACGCCTTCCACGTCGAGGTGGTTGGTGGGCTCGTCGAGCATGATGACGTCGTGATCCTCGATGAGGAGCTTGGCCAAAGCGACCCTGCGCTTCTGCCCGCCGGAGAGGGCATGCACGTTGGCGTGCCAATCGACGTCGGCCACGAGGCCGCCCATGATCTCCCGGATTTTGGGGTTCGCGGCCCATTCGTGGTCGGCCTGGTCGCCGACGATCGCGGCCCCCACCGTGAGGTCGCCGTCGAGCACGTCGGACTGGTCGAGGTAGCCGACATTGACGTCGCCGCGTTTGGTGACGCGGCCGGAGTCGGGAGTCGAGCGCAATGCCAGCAAGCGCATCAGCGTGGATTTGCCGTCGCCGTTGCGCCCGACCATGCCGATCCTGTCGCCGTCCTCCAAACCAAGGGTTACGCCGTCGAGGATGGTGCGGGTTGCGAACGAAACGGTGAGGTTTTCACCGCCGAGCAGGTGGGCCACTGGGTACTACTTTCTGGTGTGAATAGTCAGGAGAATCGCTATTGGCGACTTGTCAAAGGAGGGTATCGGAGATGATCCGGGCACCGGGAACCGGGCCGTGCACGGCAAGGGCGTTGTGGCCCAGGTGCCGAAGGTCCTCGGCGAGCCCCTCGGCCGCCCGGGGGTTGTGGGCGAGCAAAGCCACGGTGGGGCCGGAACCGGAAACAATCCCGGCGAGGGCGCCGTTCGACTCCCCTATCCCGATGGTGTCCCGCAACTGTGGAGCCAGCTCGATCGAGGCGCGCTGGAGGTCGTTGATAAGGACTTTGCTCAGGGCGTCGGGATTCCCGTCTCGCAGCGCCTGCAGGATCTTGGCGTCCACCTCGAGCGGTTCGGGGATGTCGAGTCCTTCGGTGTTCCGAAGCCTGTCCAAGGTGTGGAAGACCTCGGGCGTGGAGAGTCCGTAGTCGGCGCAGACCAGGACCCAGTCCATTTGCGCTTTCGCCAGGGCGGGTGAGAGTTCGTCGCCGACGCCAAGCCCGACGGCGGTGCCTCCGAGGAGCGAGAACGGCACGTCCGCGCCCAACTCGGCTGCAAGGTGGGCCAGTTCTTCGCGTGACAAACCACTGTTCCAGAGCGCATCACAGGCCAGGAGTGTCGCCGCGGCATCGGCCGAGCCGCCGCCCATGCCTCCGGCAACGGGGACACGCTTGGTGATCTCCAAGTGCACGCCCGTGGAGTTCTCCGAGACATCCCTCATGATGGCGGCGGCCTTGTAGGCCAGGTTCCGCTCGTCCAGGGGGATGTCCACGCCGTCGAGGTCCAACGTGCTTGAGGGACCGACGCTGACCGTAATCCCGGGCCCCTCAGTGCTCGTGGCGGCTACTTCCTCGTACAGGGACACCGCGAGATACACGCTGGCCACTGAGTGGTAGCCGTCGGGCCGCAAGGGGCCGACGTTGAGGGACACGTTCACCTTGCCCGGTGCCCGGACGCGTACCGTCCGTGCGACGAAGCGCCCGCGGTTCACACCGCTGATTGCCGGATTCATGCGTCCAGGGGGTGGCGTGCCTCGGCGATCCGGACAAACGCGTTGATATCGAGCACTTCTCCGCGGGCCGTCGGATCAACGCCGGCAGCCACGATGAAACGTTCGGCCTCCGCCGCGCTCCCGGCCCAGGTCGCGAGGGCCGCGCGGAGCGTCTTGCGGCGTTGGGCAAATGCGGCGTCGATGACCGCGAAGACCTGTTCGCGCGTGGCGTGCGTTGCCGGCGGTGCGCCGCGCGTGAAGGACACGAGCCCGGAGTGGATTTTCGGCGCGGGCCAGAAGACATTCATACCGATCACGCCGGCCTTGCGCATGTGGCCGTACCAGGCGGCCTTGACCGAGGGGACTCCGTAGATCTTGGAGCCCGGACCCGCGGCCAGCCGGTCCGCCACCTCGTCCTGGACCATGACCAGCCCGTGTTGCAGGCTCGGGAAATGTTGGAGCAAGTGCAGGACCACCGGGACCGCCACGTTGTACGGAAGGTTGGCCACGAGGGCGGTGGGCTGTACTGGAAGTTCGGTGACCTTCATGGCGTCGGAGAGGACGAGATGGAAATCGTCCACGGCCTCGGGGCGCCAGGTGCGCACGGTGTCCGGCAACTTGCCGGCCAGTACGGGATCGATTTCTACAGCGACGACTGTTTTGGCGGCGTCGAGCAGGCCGAGCGTCAACGAACCCAGCCCCGGCCCGACCTCCAGCACGGTTTCCTCGGGATCGATACCGGCGGCAGAGACGATCCTGCGGATCGTGTTGCCGTCGATGACGAAGTTCTGGCCCAGGGTCTTTGTCGGGCGGACACCGATTTCCTCGGCGAGCCGTCGGATGTCCGCAGCTCCCAGAAGGGGTGCGACGGCGGCGGGTTCGGAATTCGGTTCAATCACCTAGGTATCGTATCGTCTGAGCGACTAGCGGGGGCGCCCGTCCTCCATCTTCAGCACGCGAAAAGGCCGGGCCCGGAAGATTCCGGACCCGGCCAATTTCATTTCGCTTAGCTCGAAGCTGCCCATCCGCAGCCCCACGGCGACAGGCCGCGCTGCGCGTAGACGCGGTTGGCGATGTCGATCTGCTGGGCCTTGCTGGCGGCGGCGGCGTTGGGAGCGTAGGCGCCACCGCCGGAACCGATCCAGGTCTGGATGTCGAACTGCAGGCCACCGTAGTAACCGTTGCCGGTGTTGATGGCCCAGTTCCCGCCGGACTCGCACTGTGCGACCTTGTCCCACATTGCCTCGTTCGGCGCGCCAGTAGGTCCGGAGGCAACGGCCGCGGCAGGCTTGGGACGTTCCTTGGTTCCGACCGTCACCTTCGCGGAGACCGGCTTGACGGTGACGTCAGAGGAGACCAAAGTCCGGGAAGCTTCACGACCATCCACCAGGACGAGCTTGAACGTCTTGCTGAGCAGTCCGAGGACACCTTCCTGGGTTACCGTCTTCTGGTCGCTGAACTGGGTGGCGTCTTCCGTGGTGACCGTGTCGAAGGGGACGTTCTCCGTCTCGGTTGCGGTCTTGCTGGTGTCCACCCGGGAAACCTTGATCACCATGTTCTGGACAACAGGAGCTGAGTTGGGCTGCGAAACCCGGTCGTTCGCGCCGAGCGAGACGCCGGCATCGCTGAGGACGGTTCCCACGTCAGGCGCCGTCGTGGTTTTCGAAGAGCTCTGCCCGTCCACGATCAGGCTGATCGTCTTGGGGGTCAGGATCGAAACGTATGATCCGGAGACGGCCAGCTGCGTGTCTTTGGGCTGGGAGACAGCCGATGCGCTCGCGACGCCGAGTTCGGAGACGAGGCCTTCGACGTTCGGGGCCGTGGTGTTGACCGTCCGCTGGGCGCCATCAAGGCTGACGGTGACGGCCTTGGCCAGGTTGACGTTGATGATGGAGCCGTTCTGCACCGAGGCGTCCAAGGCCGGGGAGACCCGGTCTTCAGCCTTCAGATCAACCTTGGCTGCCTTGACCACTTGGTCAACGGTGTTGCCGAAGGTCTGGACGGAACTCACTTTGCCGTCGACATTGAGGGTGACTGATTTGTTGTTGCCGGTAAAAGCAACGACTCCCAGCACCAGTGCCAAAAGCACCAGCAGCTGCGCACCGACCTTGACGAAACTGAACTTGCCGCCCGTGGTGAAGAACTTGACCATGTTTGCCCGTAACTTTTGGACCATCCGGGCACGGGGAAAAGCGCACAAGGGCCTCCTGCCGCGGTCCCGGATGCAGGCCGAAGCATGCATGAGGACTGCAGCGGAGTTGTGCGCCGCCACACTCAATTCAACTGAAAACACCAATTGCGAACGGAGTTAGTTGTCCGAAGGCCTTCCCCGACCCCGGCTACTGGTTACCCACTGTAACCGAAGCGTTATAAAGTGACCAAGAATTTTACATACTGGGTATGCAACACGGTTTCTGCTCAGTCCCAGGATCCGTAGGTCGCGACGGTGTTCTGAGCCAATTGCGAACACAGCGTGGAAAGTTCTGTTCCGGTCACTTCAGACATGGAACGAACGGTGTACGGCACCATGTAACTCGCGTTCGGACGGCCCCGGTAGGGGTGCGGTGTGAGGAACGGGGAATCGGTTTCGACGAGTACCAGTTCCGGATCCGCGATGGCCAGCGCGTCCCTCAGGTTTGCGGCGTTCTTGAACGTCATGGTGCCCGCGAAGGACATGTACCAGCCGTTCGTGTTACAGATCCGCGCCAGTTCTTCATCGCCCGAGAAGCAATGGAATACCACCCGCTCCGGAGCCCCCTCCTCCCGGAGAACCTGGACGACGTCGTCGTGGGCGTCACGGTCGTGGATTTGGAGGGTGAGGTCCAGCCTCTTCGCGATATCGATGTGGCGGCGGAACGATTGGCGCTGGTGCTCCAGTCCGTCGCCATGGGTGCGGAAGAAATCAAGTCCGGTTTCGCCGATCGCACGGACCCTCGGGTGGGCCGCCAGCTCTTCGATTTCCGCGAGCGCCGATTCCAGCTCTCCGCGGCCCGCGTAAACGGGGGCATCGTTGGGGTGGATGGCGACAGCTCCGAGGAGCCGCCGGTCCGCGTCAAGCGCCTGGACCGTGAAGCGCGATGACTCAAGGTCGCAACCTACCTGCACCGCACCCTGGACACCCACGGCCTCGGCCGCATCCAGAGCATCCGCCACAGCAACTTCGAGCAGGCCGTGCCGGAAGTCGAGGTGCGTGTGGTTGTCCATCACGGGGACCGGCAGGGGCTCGGGAGCAGGCGGGTATTCCTTGCGGGAATCGCCGGTTTCAGGCACGCGGTAGGAAGCCGGGGGGAGGGAATTGCACATGAATCCACCCTATCTTTCTCTGCTGATGCCTTCTGATCACTCCTGTATCCCTTCGCAGTCACTCCTCCGGAAGCTGCCTCTGTCTGCGGCGGGCCTAGGCTGGGTAGTCTGGTACAAAAGGCGGTATATCCCGGCCAGGGCACCGCGGCCCAGCCGGGGTTCTGTCATGGCTGAGGGGATTGTCCATGGACTCAAAGCGACACGGCACCGTTGATGAACAGTTGCTGCCGGATGAGGCCGCGGTTGCCTTGCCACCTGAGCGCGAGTCCCTCAACGGGTACAAGCCGACGGTCATGGATCCTGAGCAATTCCACGCCGCCAGCGAGAAGATCCTGACGGCCATCAACAAGGTGATCGACGGCAAAGCCGAGGCCGCCAAACTTGCCCTCACCGTGCTCCTCGCCCAAGGCCACCTGCTGGTGGAGGACGTGCCGGGTGTCGGCAAGACATTGCTTGCCAAGACCCTCGCCCGCACTATCGATTGCAAGGTCAGCCGTATCCAGTTCACCCCGGACCTGCTTCCTTCCGACGTCACGGGCGTCTCCATCTACAACCAGTCCTCGCGGCAGTTCGAGTTCCGGATGGGTGCGGTGTTCGCCAACATCGTGATCGGAGACGAAATCAATCGCGCCTCTGCCAAGACGCAGTCCGCCCTCCTCGAATGCATGGAGGAACACCAGGTCACGGTGGACGGCCATTCTTACCAGCTGGGCGAGCCGTTCATGGTTGTCGCGACACAGAATCCCATCGAAATGGAAGGAACGTATCCGCTGCCGGAGGCGCAGCGGGACCGTTTCATGGCCCGCATCTCGATGGGCTACCCGGACAAACTCTCCGAGATCGAGATGCTCGAGACGCATCAGGCGGTCTCACCCCTCGCCAAAGTCACCCCGGTGGTCACTTCTGCTGACGTCGCCGCGATGATCGCCACGGTGCAGCAGGTCTACGTTTCCCAATCGGTCAAGGAATATACGGTCGCCTTGGGCCGGGCCACCCGGGACAGCGCCCGACTGCGCCTCGGGGCCAGCCCGCGCTCCCTGCTGCAACTACTGCGCGCGGCCAAAGCGACCGCAGCCCTTGACGCAAGGGATTTCGTCCTTCCCGACGACGTCATTTCCGTAGCCGAGTCCGTCCTTGCGCACCGCATCATCCTTGACCGCAAGGCCGCGAGTTCCGGTGACACTCCGCACAGCATCATCCGGGCCATCCTGGCCTCCCTCCCGGTAAGCCAAGACGCTGGCGCGGAACGCCGCGGCAGCTAGGAGCGAAGGAGGGGGCAGGCATGGCTCTGATCGATCTACTTCCGAAGCATCTGTTCACTACCCGTGGCTGGGGCTTGCTGGCCAGCGGTGTGGGGTCATTGCTGCTTGCCCAGATCATGGGCAGGCGGGATCTGCTGGCCCTCGGGATCCTGCTGCTGGTGCTGCCGCTGGTATCGCTTGCCGGCGCCCGCATCCTCAAACCGCGCTTCCAGGTGTTCCGCGAATTCCACCCCTCTTCCGTGGAGACGTCCTCCACGGCCACGGTGCGCTTGGCGGTGGCACGGACCGGCGCGGCCGCCGGGCCGGTGATCATGGAGGAGCAGTTGCCGCCGCGCTTCGGCGAACCTCCGGCTTTTCGCTTTCCTGCCCGTGCAGCTTCCGGCGGCACCAGCCGCTACGAATACCATTTGCGGTCCGGCAAGCGCGGCCAGTTCAGGATCGGACCTGTGACGGCCGAGTTCTGCGATCCCTTCGGCTTGTCGCTGCACAGGCACCAGATCGACGACGGCGACATCCTCACCGTGACGCCTGCCGCCGTCGAACTCCCCGCCACCGGCCTCGCCGGCGCGCGCGGAAACGACGGCGTGACGGCCACCCGGATCCGCGCCAATCCCAGCGACGACGACGTGATGACCCGCGAATACCGGCATGGCGACCCCATGCGACGCGTCCACTGGGCCGCGACGGCGCGGCACGGCGAACTCATGGTGCGGCAGGAGGAATCCGTCACCACGCCGGAGGCGACCATCATCATGGACCAGCGCTATTCCGCTTTCGTATCGGGCTCGGCCGCGGTCTTCGGCCCTGCCCACGAGGACGCTTTTGAGCTGGTCAGCAACGAGAACTTCGAATGGGTCGTGACGGCAGCGATGTCGATCAGCGCCCACCTTGCCGATCGCAACTATTCGCTGCGTTTCCTCGATGCTGCCGGACACCCCGCATTTCGCGCATCCCGCTCCGCACCGTATCCCGAAACCGAGGAATTCAGCGGTTTGGGAGGCCTGCAATCCATTGCCGAAAGCCTCGCCGCCATCCAGCTCAGCGGCCCACGGCACGTCCACGCCGAGCGCGGCCGTAAAGAAGCCGCCGCCGTCGAGGGTGCCGAGGCCCCCTTCGACGACCATCTGATGGACAAGCTGGCGGCACACCGCCTGCGCGGCCCGGTCCTCGCACTGCTCGGCAACATGCCGCTCTCCGAGGCCCGCGCGTTGGCGCCGGCTGCCGGCTACGGGGCCAACGCTTTTGCCCTCGTGGTCACCGACCACCCGCACCATGTCCAGCCCGTCATTGAAGCTTTGAAGCTGGGCGGCTGGCGTGCCGTCGCCGTGAGTTCGAGAACGGACCTTCCAGCTGCATGGGCCGGTTTCGACCAAGGAGAGATCCTCGCAGCTGCTGCCGCAGCGATGGACGTCCGCCGTGGCGCCGCGGTGCCACGATGACCACCACCTCCAGAAACGGCCCTCCAGGACGGTCCCCCGGCCCGGAGTCGGCAGGGTCAGGTGACCCCCGTGGTCCGGGGCGAGCCCTCGGTCCAGGCGGTGCCCGTGGTCCGGGAAGGGCGCCCCGCCCGCGAACGCCAGGACCCGGAGCCTACCCTTGGGCAATGTCGGCGGCCATCGCTTTCGCCGTACTCGGAGCATCGCTTTCGCTCAACGGGGTGTTCAGGGGCTGGGCTTGGCTGGTTCCTGCCATCACCACGGTGTTTGTCGTCGGATTGACGCTGGCTGCGCTTCGTGCCTTGAGGGTCTACCCGGTGCTCACCACTTTGGGCGGCTTGCTGGCCCTGGTGTTCATCCTCGACTTCACGTTCTTCCGGCCGGAAAGCATCGCCGGCTTCATTCCTTCCGGCGCGACCATTGACACGCTGGGCCAATTCCTCAAACGGGCCGGCGAGACGGTGGTATCGGAGACTGCACCCGTCTCTCCGAATGCCGGAATAGTGTTCGTCGCCTGCGCGGCCCTGGGCTTGGTGGCTGTCCTCATCGATGCGCTGGCGGTCCCGCTCGGTATGCCTGCGACGAGTGGCTTGGGCCTCCTGGTAGTCCTCTTGTTCCCGGCGACCATCAAGCCGCAAGGCGGCGGGCTGCCCGGATTCCTCGCCGCCGCCGTCGGCTTCATCCTGATCCTGGGTTGCAGCCAGTGGTTCGCACCGGACTCGCGGCTGCAGACCGACAACGCCCATGGCACCGGGCAGCTCAAACGGTCCATGGTGATCGGTGGCGTGGCCCTGGTGCTGGGGCTCCTGTTGCCGTTGGCGGTTCCGGGCTTCGAACGCGGGACGTTTCCGGTCGGTTCGAGGCTGAATCCCTGGGGAGTCTCAAACGGCCTGAACCCCATGATCACGCTCGGCAACAGCCTGCGGAATCCAAGCGGCGACGGCAGCATCACCTATGCCACGAGTTCCACGGCCCCGGTGTACTTGCGCTCCGTCACCATCGACAAGTTCGACGGCGATACCTGGGCGCCGGACGACCGCGAAGCCTCCCGGCGCATTGGACCGGGCCGCATGGCGCCGGACTACCCGCTCCCCTCCGATCTGGTGCGTCAACTGACGGTGGTCGACACCGGACAATTCACCAGTCCGTATCTGCCGGTCCCCTATGCCCCGACAGCCGTCAACGGTCTGAGCGGCCGCTGGTCGTGGGATCCCGCAACGCTCAGCATCCGAGGCGAGGACGGCACGACCAGGAACCAGCAGTACACGGTGTATTCGGCGCTGCCGGCCCTGACGTCCGCAACGTTGAGCCAGGACAACGCCAAGCCCACCTCCATCTCGCAGGATTTCATCCAGCTTCCAAGCAATGTCCCGGACATTGTGAAGAACACAGCCAAGACAGTGACGGCCGGCGCCAACGGCAACTATGCCAAGGCGATGGCGATCCAGAACTATCTGCGCTCGTCCCAGTTCAGCTACTCCCTGCAGGCTCCGGTCCAGGGCGGGTATGACGGCAACGGCATGTCCGTGCTGGCCGATTTCCTGCAGCAGAAGAGCGGCTATTGCGTGCACTTCGCCTCCGCGATGGCCGTCATGGCGAGGCTGGACGGAATCCCGAGCCGCATCGCCGTGGGCTACGCGCCGGGCCACGCTACAGGGGCCACAGTTGCCGTGGCGGGACAGGAACCCCTGCCGGAGTACCAGGTGGATGCCCGTGATGCCCACGCCTGGCCCGAGCTCTATTTCGAGGGCGTCGGTTGGGTCGCCTTCGAGCCAACCCCATCCCGCGGCGTCGTTCCGCCGTATGCGAGCGAGCCTGTGGCACCGGGCGGCCCGAGCACCAACCTGCACGACGAGAACCTGGCTCCGGGTTCCCCGACTCCCCCGCCGAGCACAGCTGCTGTACCGCCCGTCGCGGGTCCGGGGGTTGGATCGGGCACGGCCACCGGCTCCGCGACCGTTCTTTATGTCACGGCCGCCGCGCTCCTTTTGGCGGTGTTGGCGGCGTCCCCCCGGCTGGTCCGTTCCGGCATCCGGGCGCGGCGCCTGAGGCCGGCACGGGCCAAGCAGACCGGTGCGGTAGGCGCGGCCGGCCCGGCCCCGCCCCGGGATGGTCCGGTTCTGGCATGGGCTGAGCTTCAGGACCTCGCCACGGATTACGGTGTACCGCCCGTGCCCAGCGAAACGCCGCGGCATTTCGCGGCCCGATTGAGCAAATCGGCTGCACTCGGAGCGCCGACGGCTGCAGCGTCGCCGTCGGGAACCGCCGACGACGCCGGGCAGCATGCAGTCGCATCGCTCACCGGCGACTTCGAACGGCAGCGTTACGGTCCCCCGGCGGCCCCGGCGAATACCGCAGTGGAACAAGCGAACGCGGCCGCGGTCCGGATCGCGGCAGTCCGTGCCGCGTTCCGTCGCAATGCCTCCTGGTTCGCGGTCTTCCGCGCAGATTGGTTCCCGCCGTCCTTGATGTCCAGGTGGTTCCAGCTCCTATCCTCGCCCTTCCGCTGGCTGGGTGGCATTTCCGCGGGGGCAGCACGCCGGGTCGCAGCATCCGTGGAGAGACTGTTCGAAGCCATCCGCTGGCGGCGCTGACCCAACTGACTGGCAGCAGATGTCGTTCTGGGCCCCGAAAACGACAACAACTGCGAGTCAGTTGGGTTGGAACGGCAAAGGCAGGGCACCGGAACCCAAAGGTTCAGTGCCCTGCCTTCACTCAACGGCAGTTCCCCGTTGCGAGAGGTCCGCCGAAGTTCTACTAGTCGGCGTAAGGATCCGCGATGCCGACGTACTGCGTGGTGAGGTATTCTTCGATGCCTTCGAAACCGCCTTCACGGCCCAGGCCGGACTGCTTCACGCCGCCGAAGGGTGCAGCGGCGTTGGAGATGACGCCGGCGTTGAGGCCGAGCATGCCGGTCTCGATCCGTTCGCTGACGCGCAGGCCCCGGTTGAGGTCCTTGGTGTAGACGTACGCGACCAGGCCGTATTCGGTGTTGTTGGCCAGCTTGATGGCTTCGTCTTCGCTCTTGAAGGTGATGATCGGGGCCACCGGTCCGAAGATTTCTTCCTTCAGGATGCGGGCATCCGCTGACACGTTCTTGAGCACGGTGGGCTGGTAGAAGTAACCCGGGCCGTCCACCGGGGCACCTCCGGTGACAGCGATCGCGCCGTTGGCAACGGCGTCGGACACAAGGGCATGCACGCCGTTGCGGGCCTTGCCGTCGATCAAGGGACCGACCGTGGAGTCCGGCTCGGTACCGCGCGCTGTGTTAAGTGCCGAGATCTTGGCAGCGAACTTATCGGCGAAAGCGTCAGCGATGGAGTCGTGCACAATGAAGCGGTTGGCTGCGGTGCAGGCCTCGCCCATGTTGCGCATCTTGGCCGCGACGGCGCCTTCAACGGCCTTGTCCAGGTCGGCGTCCTCAAAGACCACGAACGGTGCGTTGCCGCCGAGTTCCATGGAGCTGCGCAGGACCTTGTCCGCGGCTTCGCGCATGAGGGCCTGCCCGACGGCGGTGGAACCGGTGAAGGAGATCTTGCGCAGGCGGTCGTCCTTGATGAGGGGCCCGGTGACCGCGCCTGCCGTTGAGGTCTGGATGACGTTGAGCACGCCTGCGGGGAGGCCTGCTTCCTGCATGACCTGCGCGAAGAGCAGGCTGGTCAGCGGGGTCAGGTTTGCGGGCTTGAGCACCATGGTGCAGCCGGCGGCAACTGCGGGGGCAATCTTGCGGGTAGCCATGGCCAGCGGGAAGTTCCACGGGGTGATCAGCAAGCACGGGCCAACCGGCTTCTTCTGGACCAGGATGCGGTTCTTGCCGTCCGGGGCCGCGGAGTACCGGCCGCTGACGCGCACGGCCTCCTCGGAGAACCAGCGCAGGAACTCGGCACCATAAGCTACTTCGCCGCGGGCTTCGGCCAACGGCTTGCCCATTTCCAGGGTCATGAGCAGCGCGAAGTCTTCGGCGCGTGCCGTGACCAGCTCGAACGCGCGGCGCAGGATTTCGCCACGCTCGCGGGGAGCGGTGCGGGCCCAGGAGGCCTGGGCGGCGGCAGCAGCGTCCAGCGCCGCGGCGCCGTCCTCCGCCCCGGCGTCGGAGATGCTCACGAGCACCTTGCCCGTGGCGGGATCCTCGACGTCGAACGTCTTGCCGGATGCGGCAGGCAGCCACTGGCCGTTGATGAGCAGCCCCGTGGGAACGGAGGCGAGAAGTTCGCTTTCGCGATCGGCGGTAACAGTCACAGTGACTCCTTCGTCAGTCAGCGCAGCCTGTAGGGATGCACCAACACTTGATTTTTGTGGAATTACTGTCACGGTACTGCCCGCCGCGAAGCAGTGTCTACGCCTTCGCGCACTGCCGCGGGAGCAGGAGTTTGTGCAGTTGCACAGCCCCGGGGTAGAGCCCGAGATACCGCGCCGCGAGCACAGCCCTACCGCGCCGCGAGCACGGCAGAGTACAGCTCGCGCTTGCTGATGCGGGCGTCCTCGGCCACTGCGGCCACCGCTTCCTTGAGCCTGACGCCCTGGGCAATGAGTTCATTGACCGCGGCAACATGGTCCTCAGGCTTGCCCGGCGCCTGTTCGGGGGCGCCGGCCACGACGACGGCAATCTCGCCGCGCACGTCGTTGTTTTCAGCCCACTCGAGCAGCTCCCGGACGGTTCCCCGGATGACTTCCTCATAGGTCTTCGTCAATTCGCGGCACACGGCGATGCGGCGGTCCGAACCGAACCGTTCGTGAAGGGCACGGAGCATTGGCTCGAGCCGGTGCGGTGCCTCGAAGAACACCATCGTCCGGCGTTCGCTGGCGAGGTCCGCAAGCCGGGAGCTGCGTTCGCCGGCCTTGCGGGGCAGGAATCCCTCGAAGCAGAACCGGTCAGTGGGCAGCCCTGATAGCGCCAGGGCTGTCAGCACTGCGGACGGGCCGGGGAAGGCGGTGACGAACAGCCCTGCTGCCACTGCACCCTCCACGAGGCGGAAGCCGGGGTCGGACACTGCGGGCATGCCGGCGTCGCTCACCATGATGATGGTCTTGCCCGCCCGAACGTGATCCAGCAGTTCCTCGGTCTTGGCGGCCTCGTTGTGCTCGTGGTAGCTGATGACCCGGCCCGACACGGTGATGCCAAGCGACTGGACCAAGCGATGCAGGCGCCGGGTGTCCTCCGCGGCGACGATGTCGGCCGTCTGCAGCAACTCGATGAGCCGGCTGGAGGCATCGCCGACGTTGCCGATGGGAGTGGCAGCCAGCACGATCCGGCCTACCCCGTCCGGCAGGGCCGGAAGCGCCTGTCCTTCAAGAGGCTCCGCCTCAAGGGACTCCGCCGAGTCAGGAACGGTGGTTTCATCCGGGGAGCTCAGCTGTTCAGTCACCCCACAAGCCTAATGCCCCGGCTGCCGCTTTCAGGGAGCCCCCGGAGGCAAAAGGTAGCATGGGCTGAGTGACCGATACCTCCGTGCGCCCCGCCCCGCAAACCTGGTTGATACGGCGCTGGTTGACCCGGCCAGAGGACGCCTTCACAGCCGAAGCTCTGCGGACGCGGCTCATTGGCAGCATCCAAAGCTGGCGGGATTATCCGCCGTCCTTGAGGCTGTGGTTCTGGCTGATCCCCACCATCACGGCCGTGATCGGCGGGATCCTGCGTTTCGTCCGCCTCGACGCACCGCACAGCCTCGTCTTCGACGAGACCTACTACGTCAAGGACGCCTACTCGCTCCTCGTCAGCGGATACGAGCGAAGCTGGCCGGACAAGGCCAACGATGCCTTCAATGCAGGCAACCCCAACGTCCTGCTCAACTCCCCCGAGTACGTGGTACATCCCCCCGTAGGGAAATGGATGATCGCCTTCGGGATGTGGCTTTTCGGTTCGGACAATTCCTTCGGGTGGAGGTTTTCCGCGGCCCTGACGGGGACCCTCTCCATCGCCTTGATCGCCCTGATCGCCCTGAAGCTGTTCCGTTCCCACATCCTGGGCGCCGCCGCCGGGCTGCTGCTCGCCGTCGACGGCCACCACTTGGTCATGTCGCGGACGTCCCTGCTGGACATCTTCCTGATGTTTTGGCTGCTCGCCGCCTTTGGCGCCCTGCTGATGGATCGCGACGACGGAAGGCGCCGGCTGGCGGCACGGCTTGCCGCGCTGGCAGGCGCTTCCAAGGACGGCCGGCCGACGGTGTCGCACCTCGCCTCAGGGCCGTGGCTCGGATTCCGGTGGTGGCGGCTGGCGGCCGGTGTCTGCCTCGGCCTGGCGGTCGGCACCAAGTGGTCGGCACTGTTCTTCGTCGTTGCTTTCGGCCTGTTGACCGTGTTCTGGGACATGAGCGCGCGGCGCATTGCGGGCATCCGGAGCTGGCCCAGCGCCGGGATCATCAAGGACGGCATTCCGGCGTTCTTCACCATGATCCCCGTGGCCGGAGCCGTGTACCTGTCTACGTGGACAGGCTGGTTCCTTTCCAAGGACGCCTACTACCGGCACTGGGCGGACACGAACCCTTCCGACACGTGGGGATGGATTCCCGGGCCGCTGCGCTCGCTGGCGTATTACCACATGGAGGCTTACAACTTCCATCAGGGCCTCAGTTCGCCGCACCCGTATTCGGCGAGTCCGTGGACTTGGCTCGTCATGGGGCGGCCCACGTCGTTCTACTATGAGTCCCCCAAGCAGGGAACCCCTGGCTGCGATCTGCCCAACTGCACTTCGGCGATCCTATCCGTCGGCAACCCGGTGATCTGGTGGGGTGCCACGATTGCACTCTTCGTGGTGCTGTTCTGGTGGGCGGGCCGGCGCGACTGGAGGGCGGGGGCCATCCTGGCCGGCGTCTCCGCAGGGTATTTGCCGTGGTTCATGTATCCGGAGCGCACCATGTTCTACTTCTACGCGCTTTCCTTCGAGCCCTTCCTCGTGCTGGCTCTCGTTTATGGATTGGGACTGGTGCTGGGCAGGAGCGGGGCTCCTCCGTGGCGTCGCCGCTCCGGCCTGTACGTGGTTGGCCTTGTGGTGGTCCTTGCCGTGCTTTTGTCGGCGTTCTTCTATCCGGTGTGGACGGCGGAAGTGATCAGCTACCAGGACTGGCGCATGCGCATGTGGATGCCGTCCTGGATCTAAGGGCTTGTCCGCAAGGTCGGCACGGCACGCACACAAAGAAGCGGCCCGCCCGGGACTGGATGTTCCGAGGCGGGCCGCTTTTTCGTTGTTGCGGTGGTGCTACTTCTCCGGCGCTCCGGCCTCCGTGAGGGCTTCCGGGTCGGTACCTACGCTGTCTTCCGCAACGGCTTGGTTCTTGGGAGACAGTCCGCGACGACGGCGGGTAGGCCAGGTGAAGATGAGGGTCAGCAGGGCTGTGATGAAGACCAAGGCGCCGATCGCGATTCCGGAGTCCATCCAGTACTGCCCCGGGAACAAGCGGATCAACGTGTCGTCGAGCGCAAATGTCCAGGTGCCGTTGGCGAAGAAGATGTGGTGGAAGTCCGTGAAGAACTGCTGCCAGCCGAGTGCCGCAAGCGTGCCCAGTCCCAGGATGAGCACCAAGGTGACGATCGAACCGGCAAACAGTCCGCGGCGGATTCCGCCCGTGCTTCGCTTGCGCAGATAAATCATTGCGATGATGCCAATGATGATCATGAGGGCGCCGGCACCGAATGCGGAGAGCATCACGGTCTTGACGTCGGCCATGTGGGCGACTTCGCCCTCCTTGAACAGCTTCTCGCCGTTCTGGTTGACAAGCTCGCCCAAGTAGCGTGGCCCGGACCAGTTGCTGAGATAGTCCAGCGCATAAGAACCATAGGTCATCCGGTCATCGGCGTTGAAGCCATAGCCGTCACCGGGGAATCCCGGCCGGTAGTACTCTACCCACAGGAACAGCGGACTCGCCACCGCGCGGATTGCCAGCACCAAGAGCACAACCGGGTAGAAAACGGCCAGCAGGACCTGGAAGATGCGCGGCGCCAGCGGCTTGGCGTTGGCAGCCTGCTCCCGCTCGTGGTTGCGACGTTCCACCTCGGCCTCCGGCGGGCGGACCTGAAGGGCCGACGTCGGCAGAGGCTCTGCGAAGAGGGACGGTTCCGGCCCGGCCTCCGCAGCCTCGGCGGCTTTGCGGTCTGCCCGGCTCTCCGGCTGTTGTCCTGCGGCGGGCCGTTCGGCGGGAGGCCGTACAGCTTCGCCTGCAGCCGCCCGTGGCGCGGGCCCCGCTCCCGGTTTGCCTTCTTCGGGCACCCGCTTCGTCGAAGAGTCCCGGGCTCCGTCGGCGGCCCTTGCCGGGCGTGCGTCAGCGGCCGCCGACTTGGGTGCGGGCTTCATCCATTCGAAGGCCGGCTCATCGCCGTCGTCGTGGATATCCGCGTCCGGGTCTTTGGGGATCGGGCTCTTCTCGGTCACTTCGATTTCACTTCCGTAGGATTCACATGCCGGAGCAGGAACGGTCTGCTGGCAATCTTCTCTGCCTTCGAGCCTACCGTCAGCCTTCGCGGAGAGACGGTGAGCCACCCCGGTGAACGTCGGATTGCGGCCGGACCCGGGGCCGTCAGGCGGCTATCTCCCGGTAACCGGCATCGTTTGCGTCCAGGTCGCCCGTGGCGCCGGCACGGAATGCACGCCCGCCCAGCACCAAGGCATAGACCCAGTATGCCGCGAGAACGAGCGAACCGATAAGGATCTTGGCCCACACGGGAAGCGGACTGGGCGTCACAAAGGCCTCGACAAGTCCGGAAACGAACAGGACAAAAACGAGGCCCAAGGCCACCGTGATCAGGGAACGCCCCTCTTCCGCCACTGCCTGCATCCTGCGCCGCGGGCCCGGGGAAACCATGGCCCAGAAAATGCGGAGACCGCCCGCGGAGGCGATAAACACGGCCGTCATCTCCATGAGGCCGTGCGGGAGGATATAGCTGAAAAACACGTCCATCTTGCCGGTGGCTGCAAACACTCCCGCGGCGACTCCGAGACCCTGTGCATTCGAGAACAGCATGTAGGGCACCCAGAAACCGGTGATGCCCAAGGCCACTGCCTGCGCCCCGATCCAGGCATTGTTGGTCCAGACGGCGCCGGCGAAGGACGCAGCAGGGTTCTCGGAGTAGTAGTCAACGAAGTCATGGTCGACGTATTGCTTCACGGCACTGCTGCTTCCGAGGGCCCTCAAGGCGTCCGGGGACGTTCCGATCCAGAGCGTGTAGGCCGCAGCCACAAGGCAGAAGAAAACCCCGCAACAGACCGTGAGCCACCGCAAGCGGTAGAACGCGGCGGGCAGGGACACCACGAAAAAGCGGGCGAGGTCTTCCATGAAATTCGATCGCGCCCCGGTGAAGCGGGTACGGGCCTGGGCGAGGGCCGCAGACAAAGAGGCGGAGAGTGCGCTCTCCGGGGCCACGGACCGGATGAGGGAAAGGTGCGATGACACCACTTGGTACAAACGCAGAAGCTCGTCGGCTTCACCGCCCTCGAGGCGTCGTTTGTGCGCGAGCTCGTGCAAGCGGGACCATTTTGTCCCGTTCACGACAGAGAAGGCGTCCATGTCCACGGCTCTACCCTAATCCCAACCGTCCCCAAACAGTCCCACATCCAAGCAAACCCCTCCTCCGCCTCCGTGGCCGCGGCTAGACTCGATCCAGCGGGAGCCGTCCGGTCCTGCAGACATCGTGGCAATGCTTGGGGGCGGGCTTGAGTTCGATCATTACCGGCGAGGCCGTAGTCCTTGAACTGCGGCCGGCATCGTTCGGGGCGAGGGCCCTGGGGCTCATGCTCGATGTCGTGGTTCACGTTGTGTTGCTGTTGGGTCTTTTGTTCCTGCTCAGTATGGCTGCGCCGGATGTGGACGTGGCCGCGGGCCGCGCGATGGCCTTGTCCAGCGTGGTGCTGTGCCTCGTGGTCGTCCCCGTGGCGGTGGAAACGCTGAGCCGCGGCCGTTCGCTGGGCAAGCTGGCTACCGGGCTCAGGATCGTGCGCGACGACGGCGGATCCATCCGCTTCCGGCACGCGGTGATCCGCGGGTTGATCGGCTTCCTGGAGATCTACGCTACATTCGGCGGATTGGCCATTGGTGTGGCGCTGTTCAACGACAAATCGAAGAGGCTCGGAGATGTCGTGGCCGGAACTTATTCGCTCAGGCAGCGCGTTCCCGCTGAACCCAAAATCCTCCCCTATGCCCCTCCATACCTGCAGGCTTGGGTGGGACTCGCGGACATCGGGAGGGTTCCGGACGGCACGGCGCGGAGGGCCTCGCAGTTCATCCAGCAGGCCTCGCGGATGGCGCCGGACTCACGCGCCCGCCTGGCCGCGGCCCTCGCAAGCGAACTGGCGGCTTACGTCGCCCCACCGCCGCCGCCCGGAACGACGCCGGAAGGCTACCTGCACGCCGTGTTGGGCGAGCGGCGGAACCGGGACCTGGAACGGCTGCGCCGCGCAGAACAACGCAGCGCCGTTGTCGGGGATCGACTCAACAGGCTTCCGTTCACGCGCTAGCCAAGCCCGCGGCACGCAAGGTGCGCCCCGCCGTCGGGCACCACTGCGGCAAGTCCCGGCAATGCTCAGCGCCTCGCGTAGCCGCCCCAGGCAATGTTCCAGTCGCCGAATCCTTCAAGCGGCTCCACGGCGGGGGCGCCTGTGTTCAGTACCTGCACCACGTCCCCCGTCCGCATGTTGTTGAAGAACCACGCGGCGTCGGCCGGGAGCAGCCCAACGCAGCCGTGCGAGACGTTGTAGGCGCCCACGGCCCCGTAGGCCGACGGGAGCGCTTGGTGTACATAGACCCCTGAGTTCGTGAGCCGGTTGGCGTGCTCGACGACGAGCGGTGCGTAGTAGCCCTTGTCACCGGGTTTGAGGCCGATGCTGCCGGCGTTGAACTTGGAGTGGCGTTCCTGCTCCATGATCACGGCGTAGCCGGTGGGCGAGAGCCAGTCCGGGCTGCCGAGGGTGACTGGAGCAGTCTTGACGAGTGCCCCGTCGAAATACACCTTCATGGTCTTGGTCGCATCGTCCACTACCGCTATCCGCTGCGGACCGGTCTTGAACGTGGCCTTGACGTTGGAGTTGCCGATCATTCCGTTGCCGAAATCCCGGCCGAACAAAGGCATGTCCACTGTCACGCTCGTGTTGGCTGCCCAGAAGGTCTCCGGGCGGATCCGCGCTTTCCGGTCCGAGTACCAGCGCCAGGCCACTTCCTGGCCGGAGGAAACACTGATCTTCACAGCCTGTTCCATGGCGGCTTTGTCCGCCACGGGCTCGCTGAAGTTGATTTCGATGGGCTGCCCCGAGCCCATGACGGAACCGTCGTTGGGGAACACCATGGCGTTGGCCTCGTTGGGCGTGGATACCGTGGTAAAGGATTGCGTCTTCCGGGTTTCCCGGCCCGCGCCGTCAACAACGGTAAAGCCATAACGGTACTCGGTGTTGAACGCCAAGGGATCCAGCGCGGACCAGGTGCTGCCGTCAGCGCTCATCGTTCCCTTGGCGGCCTTGCCGCCCTTTGCCGGGACGAGCTCTACGTCCTTCAGCGTGCCGTGCACCGCCTTGACGGAAGGCCCGACGGCGGGATTCACCTCGCGGGCACCGTCAAGGGGCGTGATTCCCAGTTCCACTGCCTTGACGACGGCGGACCACGGTCCGGCAACCGTACGTTGCGGCGATCCCGCTTCCGATTCAACCGCCGTTTGCAGCCAATTCGGGGCTGTTGCAACACCGATTCCTCCGGCCGCAACGCCGGCACACATCCCCATGATTCCGAGAATCTTCCCGGTCTTGCGTTTCCTTTGCGACGCCACAGTGCAACTCCACATCCCCCGGCAGAAAGCCAGCCCCCCAAGACTGACCCGCCAAGTCTACCGGGGGTACTGATGCGTCCCGGACAGTGCCGCTAGGCGCACCATGGCAATTGGCGTACTGGTCAATTGGCGTATTGGGCCCACGGGATGTTCCAGTCGCCAAAGCCGTCGTCGAAATTGGCGTAATCGCCCTCGGTATTGACCACCTGGACGACGTCACCCGTTGTCATGTTGTCGAACACCCATTTCGCACCGTCAGGTCCCAGCCCGATGCAGCCGTGGGAGAGGTTCGTGACGCCGACGTACTGCATAGCCGCGTCCGTGGCCTGGTGGATGAACTCGCCGCTGGGCGTCAGGCGCGTGGCGTAGTTGACGTCTAGCTGTCCGTAGTAGGCCGGATCCCCCGGCTTGAGGCCGATGGTAGAGGCATCCATGTGCTCTACCCGGTACTTTTCCATGAGCACCAAGTAGCCGCGTGCGGAAGGGAACCTGGTGTCGCCCATGGTGTCCGGCCACTGGCCCACTTGCTGATCGTTGACACTGACCGTGAACGTGTGGGCAACCGCATCGGCCACCGCCACCTTCTTATCGCCGATCTTGAAGGTGTTCGTCTTGTTGAAATTGCCGATCTGGCCGTTGCCGAAGTCCACCCCGAACAGCTTGAGGTCCACTGTCACAGTGCTGTTCGCCGCCCAGAAGTTCTCCGGACGGTAGCGCACCATGGTGTCGCTGAACCAGTGGAAGGCCCCGACCTGGCCCGACGTGGAGGTGACCTTGATGGCCTTCTCGACGGCGGCTTTGTTGACCACGGGTTCACTGAACGTGAGCTGGAGAGGTTGCGCCACGCCTACCTTCGCCCCGTCCAGGGGGTACATGGCGGCGTCTGCCTCGTTCTGGGTGGAAACCGTCGTGAAGGTTCCGGTCTTCGACGTTGCGCGGCCGGCAGCATCCGCAACGGTGTAATTGAAAGTGTAGGAGGAGTTGAATTCGAGGGGCGTGGATGCGGTCCAGCTCAGTCCATCCGGGGTCGACGCACCGTCAACGGTCTTTCCCTGGGAACTCGTCAAGGAGACCCTGTCCAGGGTTCCGTCCTTGACGCTGATCGTGACGGGCGCAGCCGGGTTCACTTGCTTTGCCCCGCTCGCAGGCGAGGCAACCACCGTGGCAGGCTTCACGACGGGCAGCACGGCTGCCGCCTCGCTGCGTTCACCCGATGATCCCTCGGACTCGATTGCCGCACTGGCCGCACGCGGGGCCACGGCAGCGAACGCGCCACTGAGCGCGGCAATGAGGCAGACAACCACGATCCAGGCGACCTTGCGGAACCTGCTTCGCTTCGTCTGCGCGGTGTCCAGATGCGCAGCGTCCACATGCTCGAAAGTGTCCGCTTGCTCGCCGTCGGGATTAAGGCCCATTCCTGTTTTCTCCAAAACTCACGCCCCCCAAAAAACTCACGCCCCACAGCCGCATCCTAAAGAGCGCGGCTTGATATTGGCTGGGAGCACACCTGTCGGCGTGCTCCCAGCCAATGTTCTCAGTACCGGTAGTGTTCCGGCTTGTACGGCCCGGCAACGTCAAGGTCCAGGTATTCCGCCTGTTCCTTGCTGAGCTCGGTCAATTCCACGCCCAAAGCATCCAGGTGCAGGCGGGCGACCTTCTCATCGAGGATCTTGGGCAGCACGTAGACCTGGTTCGAGTATTCGCGCTCGGCCTCGGGTTGGTCCTTCTTGGTCCACAGCTCGATCTGGGCGATCGTCTGGTTTGCGAAGGAGTTGCTCATGACGAACGAGGGGTGGCCGGTGGCGTTGCCCAGGTTCAGGAGGCGGCCTTCGGAAAGCACGATGATCGATCGCTCTTCGCGGCCGTCGGCTGCGGCGAACACCCACTCGTGCACCTGCGGCTTGATTTCCACTTTCTGGACGTCGGGGACCTTTGCCAGTCCGGCCATGTCGATCTCGTTGTCGAAGTGGCCGATGTTGCCCACGATCGCCTTGTTCTTCATGCGGAGCATGTCGGAAGCCATGATGACGTCCTTGTTGCCGGTAGTCGTGATGAAGATGTCGCCCTGTTCCACCACCGAATCCAGCTTGGCCACCTGGTAGCCGTCCATGGCTGCCTGGAGCGCGCAGATGGGGTCGATCTCCGTCACGATCACGCGCGAACCCTGGCCACGGAGGGCCTCAGCCGCACCCTTGCCGACGTCACCATAGCCGCAGACGACGGCGACCTTGCCGCCCATGAGGACATCCGTGGCGCGGTTGAGGCCGTCCGGCAGGGAGTGGCGGATGCCGTACTTGTTGTCGAATTTGCTCTTGGTCACCGAGTCGTTGACGTTGATGGCCGGGAAAAGAAGCTTGCCCTGTTCGGCGAGCTGGTAGAGACGGTGCACCCCCGTGGTGGTTTCCTCGCTCACGCCGCGGATGCCGGCGGCGATGCGGGTCCACTTCTTCGGGTCGGCGGCAAGGCTCTTCCGCAGCACGTCAAGGACGAGTGCATACTCTTCGGGATCGCTTTCCGTGGCGGTCGGCACCGCACCCGCAGCTTCGAACTCGACGCCCTGGTGGACCAACAACGTGGCGTCGCCGCCGTCGTCGAGGATCATGTTGGGGCCCAACTCCGGGTTGGCGTCCGCGCCCGGCCAGCTGAGGATCTGCTCCGCGGTCCACCAGTATTCGTCGAGGGTCTCGCCCTTCCAGGCGAACACGGGAACACCCTGGGGATCCTCGACGGTTCCCTTGCCGACAACGACGGCGGCAGCGGCCTCGTCCTGCGTGGAGAAGATGTTGCACGAGGCCCATCTGACCTCGGCGCCGAGGGCTGTCAGCGTCTCGATGAGCACCGCGGTCTGCACGGTCATGTGCAGGGATCCCGCAATGCGTGCGCCCTTGAGAGGTTGGCTCGGACCGAATTCTGCGCGCAGCGACATGAGGCCCGGCATTTCGTGCTCGGCCAGGCGAATCTGGTGGCGCCCGGCTTCAGCCAGGGAGATGTTCTTAACCTTGTAGTCGAAAGTCATGGAAGTCCTTTGGAAGTACCGAATGGTCAAGTCAGGGGGTGCTCAGGCGTGGGCGGGACCATCGTGCTGATCTGAGGCCGCGGCGTTGGCTGCGGCAAGCAGCTCCGGGGGAAGCAGCAAGGGGATTCCGTCCTGGATGGCATAGCGGAGCTTCTCACCCGAGGCGGCCGCCGTCGTCGAGACAAGTTCCTCGCCGTCCTGCTCCAGCGCGGACCCGGTGACAGGGCACCGCAGGATGGACAACAATTCAGGACTGACCTTTGGCATGGTTGAAGCTCCCTGGATGGCATCTCGCAGACGCCGCTTTGGACAGATATGGCAGCTTCCAGAGTACAACCCGGGGCGCAGCGCACGGTGTCACAAAGCTTGTCACACAGGGAGCGGCGACACATAGGGCCACACGACGTGCGGTTCCTGCTGCCCAGGGTTCAGGAAGGATCGCGCAGGATGCGCAGGTGGCGCCTGGTTCCCTCGGCAGGGACCGGTCCGTCAAAGGGGGCGCGGAGCGTGCGCTGTTCCTGCGCGGCCGGCGCCGATGCGGCTTCGCGCACGGCGTTCGCCAAGGCAAGGAGATCGTCTGGCCCGGGCTGGGGCGGGGAGGACGGCATCGCGAGCCGCATGACTTCCCAACCCCTCGGCACAGTCAGCGATTCGGCATGTTGCGCGCACAGATCGTAGGAATGCGGCTCGGCATACGTGGCCAACGGACCCAGCACCGCCGTGGACTCGGCGTAGACGTACGTCAAAGTAGCCACCGCGGATTGGCGGCAGGCTGATCTGGAACACTGACGAATTGCACCCACAACATCCCAGATTAGCCGCACTTCCCCGCGGCGCGGTGCATTGCCCCTTTGCGCGCATTATGTCGCGTTGGCGGAATCACGGGTCTAGAGTCGATATATGCAGTCACAGCACCACGTTCCGGGCTTCACAGTCCATCTGTCCGACACCGGGGACAGCCAGGAAACGACGACGGCGGGCACGTCCGCACGCGGCTTCAGGGAGCGCCGCAGGAACCGCCACGGGCGGGGGCTGCGCGGGGAAATCATCCTTCCCAACCTTCCCGGCTACCGGACGCGTGCCGAAAGGTTCGATGACCTCGTGCTCGATTCCGCCGAACGGCTGCAGGACATGTGGGGCAAACGGCTCGACGGCGTCGCGTTCGCCGTCGACGAGATCCCGCCGAACCTTGAGCAACTGGTGGCCGAGGGAACCGCGGCACCGCTGGGTTCATACACCCCGGCAGCCCACGGCGCAGGACCCGTCATCACCATCTATCGGCGCGTCGTCGAGCACACCACCGGCGGCCGCGAGGACCTCCAGGACCTGGTGCACGACGTCGTCGTCGAGTACACCGCCGAGATGCTCGGAGTGCCACCGGAGACCCTGGACCCCGTTTACCGCCGTCGTTATCAGTAACCCAGCGTGACCTGTACTTTTTCGTGGCCCGCAGCGCCATCCTGGATGGTCAGGACCGAGACGCCGGGTTGCTCGCCCTGGCCAAGCACCAGCGCGCCGTAGGCCGCGTCACCTGCCGCCGACACGATGTAGCCCGAGACCGCGGCGCCGTCGGACTTATCCGGAACGCCGATGACCGCGGTGGTCCCCCCGGCGATATCGACTGTTTGCGCCTTGTGTACCTTGCCGTCCGAGGTGACCGGCGTGTAGCTGACCGTGGCCCGGCCCGTCGGCACGCCGAAGCTTAGGAAGCGGGTCCCGCCCTGGGGCACCGCCATCACATGCTGGCTACCCAAACGGACCGCGGCCGGAGACCAAGCGAAATCAACGGGATCCTCGGCCTTGAGGCCCCGCGTTACCCGGGAGGACGCTGCGAAGGAAACATCCGAAGTAGCGCTCACGGTATACATGCCGGCCGGAACGCCTGTGAGCGGCACTTCGGTAACCGAACCCGCTTTGGCGGTCACCGCTCCCCCGCCGGGCAAAGCGCGCTGGCCGTTCGGTCCGAACAAACGCACGTCCACCACGGCGTCCACAGGACCGGGGACGGTGATCTGCAGGGCCGGAACGACGTCGGCAAAACCGGGCTTGTCCGCGAGTGACTTCACGGCGGCCGGGTCCTGGACGTCCACCCCGGTCATGACCTGGGAATCGGCCGCGCCGGCACCGGGCGTAATGAGCTCGACGCCACCGGCGGTGAGGCCCCGGAGAACGCTCTGCTGGATGGTTGCCGCGACCGGGCCGCCGCTGCTGCGCAGATGCACCGAGAGCTGGCCCTCGTTCGGGGCCAGTCCGGCCAAGTTGATGGACCGGGTAGCGCCCGGCGAAACCAGCAAGCCACGGCTGTCCGGGGCTTGGATCTGTCCACGGGCACCGAACAGCTCGAGATTGACGGTAGCCGGTGTGCCCGAGGCATTGCTGATGTTCAAAACCGCGGTTCGCCCCAGGGCGGTGTTTGCTCCCAGGAGCCATGCATCGTTGACCGGCTGCTGGCAGGGTGCCGCAGCCAGTCCACGGAGGTCGCCGTCGCTCGCGCTGTAGCTCATCAAGCCCGCTACCGCAGCCTTCTGGCCGCTGATGGGATCGGCGCCCACCACAGTAACGTCGCCTGCGGGCCTCTGGGCCACGACGCCGGCGTTCAGTACGGGAGGCCCTGACGCCGGGGGTTGGACAGCGGCGGGGGGCTTGGCAATCTCGGCGATCGCTGAGCCTCCGAGTGAGGCGAGGTTGCTCCCGGGAACGGATCCGGAGGCGTCACTGAGCACCACCGCATCCAGGAAGCTCTTCGCCGACCGTGAAACAGGGCTGAACTGGCTGTCGGTGCCCGTGGCGGTTCCCTCGGGGAGACGCGGAGGTGCCGGACACACTGCGGTTGTCCCGCCCGCCGGGACATCCGCGAGGGACATGTCCAGCGTTTTGCTTCCCGACGGGGACGGCAGGATGGATGCTGCCGATACCATCCCGGCCCCTGCAGCAAGGAGCAACGTCGCGGAAAGCGCTCCCAACACAACCGCCTTGTTCTTGTTCCCGGCTTTGCGCTGGCCGCGCTTCCCCAACCCCGTTCCGGGCTCGGGTGCCGGGCCTTGGTTGTCAGACACTGCTGTACTCCTTACGGAGGGAGTTTTGTTCCTTCATGAGGCCGACTTTCGGCCTGCGGGCAGGCATGGGGATGGCCAGCAGGACGGTCAATCCAATCACTACGGCCTGAAGAATGCTGAGCCAGGGCTCCCAAACGGTGGTGTAGCGGATCTCGATCTGGCCGCCTGTAGACGGCAAGGTAAATGCTTGGGCCCATCCGGACGTCGTCGGGCTCAGCTGGCGCCCATCCAACCAAGCGCTCCAACCGGCGTCTGCCCGCTCGGCGAGCACTATCAGGCGTCCGTCCCCGCCTGCCGGGATGTTGCCGGCGGCAGAGGTTCCGGAGGAGGGCAAGAGGGCAACAACGGCACCCTTGGCATCCACCACCCTGACGCGGTGCGCCGTCTCGGCGTCGGCTGCGGCTGCTTGGTTGAGCGGCGTGACCCGCCACAGCCACCCCGAATCGGTTTTGCCCACAGCCACCAGGCCGGGAACGGAATCGATCCGGTTGGCCGTCAGCTGGGCAGCGGTGTCGGCTGACTTCAGAACCACGAATCCGGCACCGAGCTGCTCAAGGCCGGGCCGGGGGTCTACACCTGTTCCCGCGACAATCGTGGCAACGGCGTTCCGGATGGACGCGGTAGCGTCGTCGTCGGCTACGAGGCGTTCCTGTCCGGGTGATCCCACGATGGATCGTCCCGCAGCAATAGTCGAGAGCGAGTCCAATGTGGTGCCGGCTCCGCGCATGAGGGATGACGTGTAGCCACCGTTCTCACCGGCGGTGATGACCAGCGTACGGGTCTGTTCCGGCCCTTGGCCGTGATCGACGGCGGTGGCCGGCAAGGTGCCCTGCCCTGAGGGCTGGACCAGGCGCGGCGTGCCAAGCGCCCCGCTGGCCGAAGCCGAGGTGTCTGCGCTGGCCAGGACGTTCTGGGTTGCCCACAGGCCCATGCTGGCCAGGGGGCCGGCAATGAGGAGAAGCGTTGCTACAGCGGAGACGATTCGCACTGCCGCGCGCTGGACCGGGCGGCCGTGCTCTGCCTTGGCTTTCAGCTGGAGGAGGTTATCGGCGCCGATCAGCGCCGCTCCCAGGAATGCGAACCCGGCGGCCGAAACTGCCGGCCCCGTGAAAGGTGCGACGAGCAGGTTGCCGTCGACACCGGTTGCCACGTGTCCGGCGAGCCAGGCCCAGGCGAGGAGCAAAAGGGCCCCTGCCCAGAGGAAACGCGTGACGCGCGACCGCCGCCCGGGCACAAAGAGTGCGGCAATCGACAGGAGTAGGACCGGGGCACCGAGCAGCAGGGCAAGCGCCAGCGCCCACGGAATAACCGACGGGCCGAATAATGCCAAGCCGGCCAAACCGCCGTTGACGTCGAATTTCAAGGGTTGGCCAAGCAATTGCTGCCATAACGGTGCGGCTTCGAACCCCAACGGGAGGCCTGGATCGGCCAGCATGGTGCGGGGCCGTTCAAGGACCGAGAGGACGTACGGTGCAAAGAGCGCGGCACTCGGAAGGAGTGACCACCAAATGGTCCGCCCGCGGCGCCCCAGGGAGATGCCGCAAAAAACAATGAGGACGGCAAAGGGAGGTAGCAGCGACGGCGCAGAGGCCGTCACCACGGCCAGCGCCAGGCCGGCCGCCGCGGCAGCCGTCCACGACGGAGTGCCGTTGACGCCCGGCTTGCCCGTCAAAGGCTTGGCTGCGGCGTAGCCGGATGGCTGGATCCGATGGTGATTCTGTTGCTGGTCGAACGTAGCGCCGCGCCCCAGGGCCGATCCGGTGGCCCGGAAGAGGGCCAGCACCAGCAGGGGCATCGCGACGTGGGCCACGAGGGCGCCGGCCCTTCCCTGGTTCAATGCGACTTGGAGGGCCGGCGCTCCGGCCCAGATCAGCGCCGCAATGAAACGGTAGCGGCGCAGCGTGGTCATCGCGCCCGCGGCAAACCAGGCGCCCAGGCCTGCCAGCGGCATCGCCAGCAACAACAGCCACACGATGGCTGTGCTGGAGTCGCCTCCCCCGAGCAATGACACAAGCCACAGGATATAAGCGAAGGGATCCCCGTGTCCGGGCAAGCCTGCACCCAAGCCAATCCACCAAGTGGACGCGGACCGCCAGATGTCGCCAGCGGTGGACAACGGCAAGAGGCCTCCGCCCGCCACTCCGCCTGCCCCCAGGAGCCCCAACAGCCCCACGATGGAAGCGGCCAGCGCAACAAATCCGGCGGCCACAGCGCCCGTTCCGATCCAACCTCGCTCATTCGTTGCGAGGGCTACGAAATCGTCACCGGCGTCGCCGCTCGGTTCCGGAGACAGGGAATCCGTCTCCTGGAATTCGTCCGCAATCGCCTCGACGAGGGAGCGGCGGTGGGCCCAGACCTCGCGCCGCGGAGTCTGCAGACCTTTGACCATTGACCGTGGCACGCGTCGCGTCTGGGCCGCGTTCCGCCTGGAACGCCAAATCGCCCCGGGACGGCCGAGCGCAGCAACGGTCGCGCCAAGCTGGGACATTCCGTGACCGGGCTCCTTGACCAGGATGCTCACGACGAGCCTGACCATGCTCCCGAGCAACGCGCCGAGCGCGTGTAGCGGAACTTTCCACGGCGAAGCGTGGGTGAGCCTCAAATGGACCTGGCTCTTTCGTGCGGCCGAGGGTGTCGCCAGGCTGTGGGGACGGTGCTCCACATGGAACATGCGCGCCGCCGGAACCACCACAACCCTGTTGCCGGCAAGCCAGTTGCGCCAGCAGAAATCAACGTCGTCTCCGACGCCCGGAAGCGCGGGGTCGAAGCCGCCCAGCTGCTCCCAGGCATCGCGGCGGATCAGCATGCCTGCGGAATTCACCGCGAAAGTGTCCGTGCGCCCGTCGTACTGGCCCTGGTCGAGTTCGTCGGCTTCAATGAGCGTCAGCCGTTCGGCCCAGCGGCTCGTGGACAGGCCGGCGTCGATGAGCCTGCGTTCCGCATTCCAGGCCAACTGCTTGCAACCGGCCACGGTGACCGAAGGAGCGCGTTCGACTGCCTGAAGCAGCTCGGCGAGTGCGTCCGGGGCCGGAGCGGCGTCGTCATGCAACAACCAGATCCATTCCACCGTGCCCTGCTCCTGCGAAGGAGCGGAACGGGCCAGGCCGGCCATGACGGCCGCACCGAAACCTACTTTGTGTTCGCCAGTGCTGGTGACATTGGCCTTGCCGAGAGCCCGCTGCAGCAACGCGGCGGACTTGTCGCGGGAGCCCGTATCAATGCCAATGGCGGCATCTGCCGGACGCGTCTGGTCCAGCAGAGCCGCCAGGGTTCTGGGGAGATAGTTACCGCCGTCATGCGAGACGACGACGGCGGTAACGTGTACTGCCTTGAGAATCAGACCGCTCGCTTCCTCAGCCTGCGGCGTTCACGCTCGGAGAGCCCGCCCCAGATACCAAAACGTTCATCGTTGGCGAGTGCGTATTCAAGGCATTGCGAACGGACATTGCACGCACCGCAAACCTTTTTGGCATCCCGTGTGGAGCCGCCCTTCTCGGGGAAGAACGCCTCCGGGTCCGTCTGGGCGCACAAGGCGTCCGTCTGCCAGCCGAGTTCGCCTTCGTCGTCGAAGTCCCCCTGGCCCGGAAGCCCGATCCACACCGGCTGGGCCGGGTTGTCGAGCGGACGGCGCAGCTCCATGGGAGGATCGTCGAGATCGTCTTCCGGATCTACGGGCGCGCCTCCGACAAGAGCCTCGTGGGCAGCCAGAAGAGCTGTTGCTTCGCCTTCCAGTGACTCCCGAGTGCTCTCGATATAGCGGTCCGCCGCCTGCGGATCTGCCGGGTCAACATACCAATCCCCCGGAACTTCGCGCGACCGGTACTTCACCGACGCATATTCCGCGACGACTGCATCTTCCTGGATACGCAACGCTTGCCCCATGGCGTCCCTCCTGATGTGTGCAGCTGCTGCCGTGCTCATTCGGTACTCGGTTGTGTACCCGATACTCCCGCAGCGGCGTTCGATATCTAATTACACGCGTGTAACTACCGTGCCGTCAAGCCGCGCCGGGATAATAATCAACTTTCCGTACTAACTACCGTCACGCCACGCCCGCGACTTTTTCGCCCCATCCGCGCGACCCCGGCGAAAAACGGAAGCTTCACATCACTTAAGATGTATTTTCATTGAATTTCAGGCAAATCACTTGACCCCTCGGGCGCCGCACAGTCGCCGCCCCTTGGCCCTATGTGTTGCAACTCACACCTCCCGGCGCCGGGCCGGGCTCCCCGTGGCAAGATGTAGCCATGAGCACCCCCGCAATGAACCTGATGGCAGCCCTGCGTTCCGGACACGCCACATCCCCACGCCTGACCTGGTACGGGCCGGACGCCGAACGGGTGGAGCTCTCAGGGCGGGTCCTGGACAATTGGGTGGCCAAGACCAGCAATCTGCTCCAGGACGAGTTCGACGCCGAACCGGGCATGAGCCTCCGCCTGGACCTGCCGGCCCACTGGAAGTCCCTCGTGTGGGCGCTTGCCGGGTGGCAGCTGGGGATGGAGCTGGTGCTCGACGGCGGTAGCGCCGACCTGCTTGTCACGGACACCCCCGACGTCGGTGCCGGAGCCGGCTTTGACGCCGTGGTCGCCGTGCCGCTCGCGGCACTCGCGATGCGCTGGCCCGGAGAGCTGCCGGTCGGCGTCGTGGACTACGCGGCTGAAGTCCGCTCCCACGGCGACGTGTTCATGGCGCACGCCGAACCGGACGCGGCAATGCCGGCCCTGCGCCGCCCTGAAACCGGACACTCGCACGGTGAATTGCTGGACGGCTTCGCCAAAGAACATAAGTCCGGCGTTCGCCTTTTGGTCCGTGCGGCCGACGGGTTGGAGTCAGCCCTCGCGGACGCACTGGGTGCGTGGAACAAAGATGGATCAGTAGTCCTGGTGCACCCGGACGTTGACGTCACCCAGCACCTGCTGGACAACGAGCGCGTCAGCGGCGCTTGACAGCGTCTTCGCCTTGATCGGAATCAGCCACGGCGCTAGCGGCATGGATGGCCTTGGCTTTGGCCCTGTGGTGGGCTTCGATGATCTCGTGGTCATGCGAGAAGGCCGGCTCTTCGTCGAGCTCCTTGTTGAACACCAGGAAGCGGTAGGCGAAGAAGCGCACAACGGTGGCCACGAGGATGCCGACGACTCCGGCAGCGAACAGGATGTTCTTGTCCTGGATGTTCATGCCGTATTTGGCGATGGCGGTCAGGCCGGTGGAGATACCGATCCCAATGCCGTTGATGATGATGAACATCACGAACTCGCGCGCCACGTTCGCCTGGCGGCGGTGGCGGAAGGTCCAGAAGCGGTTGGCGATCCAGGAGAACACCGTGGCCACGGTGGCGCCGACAAAACGGGCCTTCGCCTCACTGTCCGACATCGGGCCGTGCATGAGATAGTAGGTCAAGCCGTTATCTATGACGAACGCAACACCGCCGACAGCGCCGAACTTGGCTACTTCGCGCCAAAAGAGCGAGGCGAGCCCGCGGATGCGATCTGCAAGTGTGTTGATCATGACCCTCCATGGCCGTTGTTCTAGGGGGCCGATGGGCCGAAGCCTCCATTTTAGCTCCGATTTCTTGGAGCTTGCCCAATTATTCCGTGCCAACGGCCTCGAACCGGGTCCCAAGGACCCGGCGGCGAGCAGAATCTGGGAACCAGCTGCTGGTTCGGTAGGCTGAACCTTGTGACTTTTCCTGTAATTGGCGTGGTGGGCGGCGGCCAGCTCGCACGAATGATGGCCCCGGCCGCAACCGCTCTTGGCTTTGAACTCCGGGTCCTAGCCGAAGGTGAGGACGTTTCCGCGGTCCAGGCCGTGGCAACGGCCCCCATTGGCGACTACAAGGACCTCGCTGCGCTCCTTGAGTTCTCGGAGGGCTTGGACGTCATGACATTCGACCACGAGCATGTCCCCACCGAGCACCTGAGGGCGCTGATCGAGGCCGGAGTCAACGTCCAGCCCGGCCCCGATGCCCTGGTACACGCGCAGGACAAACTGGTGATGCGCGCCGCGATCGACCGCTTGGGGCTGCCCAATCCGGCATGGGCTGCCGTCCACGGCGTCGAAGACCTCGTGGCTTTCGGCGAGCAGACCGGCTGGCCGATCGTCTTGAAGACCCCCCGCGGGGGCTATGACGGCAAGGGCGTGCGCATCGTCCATTCCGCCGACGACGCCCGGAGCACCGCGGACTGGTTCGAAGCCATGAGCCCGCTATTGGCCGAAGAGAAGGTTGACTTCAGCCGCGAGCTTTCCGCGCTCGTTGCGAGGACCCCCGACGGCGAATCTCGCGCCTGGCCGGTTGTCCACACTGTCCAGGTGGACGGCGTCTGCGACGAAGTGATTGCACCGGCCCAGGACATTCCCGTGGAGGTCGCTGCGGCAGCCGAAGAAGCAGCGCTGCGAATCGCCAATGAACTCGGAGTCACGGGCGTCATGGCCGCGGAACTCTTCGAAACGCCCGGCGTCGGCGTCGGGTTCCTGGTCAACGAACTCGCCATGCGGCCGCACAACACCGGCCACTGGACGCAGGACGGCTCGGTCACCAGCCAGTTTGAACAACATTTGCGCGCAGTCCTCAACCTCCCGCTCGGTGCCACCGACGCCTTGGGCGCCGTGGTTGTCATGAAGAACTTCCTGGGCGGCGACAATGAGGATCTCTACAGCGCCTACCCCAAGGCCCTCGCCTACGAACCGGCTGCAAAGGTCCACTGCTACGGCAAGTCCGTGCGGGCCGGCCGCAAGATCGGGCACGTGAACCTCGTCGGCAACTCGACGGCAGACGTCGACTCCATCCGACACCGCGCCACCGTCGTGGCCGACATCATCCGCAACGGCCGCATGCCGGCCGAGACTACCTCCGGAGAGACCGCATGAGCGCAGAAAACATGGATGCCGAAAACGCGGGTACGGCGAACGCAACCCCGATCGTAGGACTCGTCATGGGCTCCGACTCCGACTGGCCCGTCATGGAAGCTGCGGCGGACGCCCTGGCCGAATTCGGCATCCCCTTCGAAGCTGACGTCGTCTCCGCCCACCGCATGCCCACGGAAATGATCCGCTACGGCCAGAACGCCCATGAGCGCGGCATCCGCGTCATCATCGCCGGAGCAGGCGGGGCCGCCCACTTGCCGGGCATGCTCGCCTCCGTCACCCCGCTGCCCGTCATAGGCGTCCCGGTCCCGCTGAAGACCCTGGATGGCATGGATTCCTTGCTGTCCATCGTGCAGATGCCCGCCGGCGTTCCCGTGGCCACGGTTTCCATCGGCGGCGCGCGCAACGCCGGCCTCCTGGCCGTGCGCATTCTGGCGTCCGGAACCGACGAGCTGGCCGTCCGGCTTCGTGGCGAGCTGCTCGAATTCGCCCGGGAGCTGAACAACACCGCCACCGAAAAAGGGGCCAGGCTCCGCGACAAGGTCGCCGAAGTCTTCTCCACCGCGAACGTCTCCGCCCGCAGCAGCCGCTAAGAGGTCATCCCCGGCAATCCCGAATGAACCGTCCCGCAATGACAAGGATCCCCTGCCGTGTACCAGCTTGAGAATGTTCTCCGCCCCTACGCATGGGGATCGACGACGGCGATCGCAGCTCTGCTGGGAAGGCCCGCCTCGGGCGGTCCGGAGGCGGAGTTGTGGATCGGAGCGCACCCGGACTCGCCGTCCGTTGCCACTCGTCCGGACGGGTCTTCCGTCGCCTTGGACGCCCTGATCAGCGTGGATCCCGCACACTTCCTTGGTGAAACCAGCCTCGCCGAATTCGGTCCCCGCTTGCCGTTCCTCACCAAGCTCCTTGCGGCGGACAAGCCGCTGTCCTTGCAGGTCCACCCCCGCCTGCAGCAGGCCAGGGTCGGGTTCGCGAAGGAAAATGCCGCAGGCATGGCGGCGGACGCACCCGAGCGCAACTACCGCGACGACAACCACAAGCCGGAGATGATCTTCGCGCTGACCCCGTTTCACGCCCTCTGCGGTTTCCGTCCGGCCGCCGATTCGCAGCGCGTCTTCGAGCACCTCGCGAGCCTCCTGGACCTTGCCGCCGTCGACGTTCCTGACGTCATCACGGGAGTCATCGCGGACCTCTCCGGGTCCGATGAGCCTTCGGCACTCAAGGCTGCGTTCACCCGGCTGATTACCGGTGGGGATGCCGTCTCCGCAGCGACGGATCAGGTGGTTTCCATCCTGAAGTCGGGCGCGCCGATGGGTCAGCACGCCGCGGAACTCTCCACATTGGTGGACATCAACAGTGAGTTCCCGGGCGATCCCGGTGTCCTGATTTCCTTGCTCTTGAATCTTGTTTTCCTGTCCCCGGGCGAATCGGTGTACCTTCCCGGCGGAAACGTCCACGCCTACTTGAAAGGCCTCGGCGTGGAGGTGATGGCGGCTTCGGACAACGTGCTCCGTGGCGGCCTCACCGCCAAGCACATCGATGTTCCCGAACTCCTGAAGACCATCGAATTCGCTTCCCTCGGCGTACCGCGCATCGAGCCGAGGACCTCCGGATTCGGCCAGGATCTGTATGTGCCGCCGTTCCGGGAATTCCAGCTCCAGCGCATCGAGTTGGCTCCCGGAGCGGAACCGGTGCCGATGGCTCAGGCCGGTCCCGCCGTCGTCGTCGTGGTTTCCGGTTCCGTCGTGCTCGACTCCCCCAAGAGCGAGCTCGCCGTGGAGCGCGGCGGGAGTGCGTTCATCCCGGCATCCGAAGAGCCCGTCATGGTGCACCCGGTTGCCGGTGCGACGGGAACCAGCGTCGCCTTTGCCGTCACAACAGGCCTCGGGAACTAAGCGGTGGAGTACTTCCTGCAGACGCCCGCCTGGGCGTCCTTCCAACGTTCCCTCGGCCGTACCGTGCACGAGGAGTCCGGCCCGGGGTGGCGTTTCCTCGCTGTCGAGGAAAAGAACCCTGGCGGCAAGGTCATCTACACCCCTTACGGACCCGTGGCCGATTCCCTGGAGGCCTTTGACGAAGCCTTAGCCGCACTTGTGGAGATCGCGCGCCGCAGCCGGGCGGTGTTTGTCCGGATGGAACCCGTCACCGCCGGGTTCGAAGCCGCCGACGCCGGTTCGGTACTGCGGGAACGCGGCCTGCAGCCGGCGCCGTCCAACCAGCAGCCGGAATTGAGCTGGATTGTGGATTTGGACGGCGATTTCAAGGACGTCCTTGCGGGCATGAAACCCACCAACCGGAACCTGTACCGCAACATCCACAAAAAGGGTGTCACCTTCCGGTCCTCGCAGGATCCTGAAGAGATCTCGGTGCTTCTCGACTTCCTGCACATGACCGCCGCACGCAACGGTTTCAAACCCCAGAGCGACGACTATCTACGCTCGGTGGCCCGCTCCCTCATGCCAGCCGGTGCCGGTACCCTGTTCATCGCCGAACTCGAGGGCGAGCCCATTGCGGCCGCCCTGGCGTACGACTCAGCCGACACGCGCACCTACGCCCACGCCGCGCTGGATGACACGCACCGCAAGCTCAGCGCGGGCATTCCGTTGCTCGTGACGCTCATGGCGGATGCCAAGGACAAGGGACTCAAGCACGTCGACCTGTGGGGCGTGGCCCCCGAGGACGAGCCTGACCACAAGTGGGCCGGATTCACTGCCTTCAAGAAGTCCTTCGGGGGCCGCGAAATCGCCTACCCGGGCACGTGGGACCTTCCCGTCAACAAGTTCCGCTACGGCGCCTACCAAGTGGCCCGGAAGCTGCGCGAGAAGCTCCGCTGACCCTCTTTCTCCGCGCGAACTGGCAGCAGATGCCCTCAAAATCCGATTCTGCGGACATCTGCTGCCAACTCGCGGCCAGCCCGTAGCGCCCGCCGAACTTTCTCCACCACTTCCGGCCGGGGCCCGAGCAAATCCTCATGGTGGACCCGGACTTCGCGCCAACCCAGCCGTTCCGTTAGCGACTGGCGCCTGATGTCCCTCTGGTACTGCTCAGCTTCCCCATGATGCCGCCCATCGTATTGGAGGGCGACCCGCTGCTCGACGTAAGCGGCATCGGGCCACACAGCGGGAGCGCCCCACTCGTTGAAGATGACGTGGTTCAGCGCGGGCTCACGCAAACCTGCATGCAGCAATATGAGGCGCATTTGCGTTTCCTGCGGCGAATCCGCGCCGACCCGGACCAGGTCAAGGGCCAGCCGGGCCTTGCGGACCCCTCGCATACCGGGATGGGCTGCCGCCATCGCCTTCAAATCGTCAATGGTTGCCAAGGCCTCGCGCGGCCTGGGATGGTTTTCGCCGTGCTCGACGACGATCGAGTCGCCCGCCGCGACAGTGTCGTCGATACTCATCAATTGGGCCAGGTCCAGCCACGTCCGGGCAGGCGAGGTGAGCCGGACGCCGTCGAGCATCATCACTTCACCCGGTTTGAACGTGAGTTGGTGCCCTACAACATTCCGCCTCCGCGGTTTCCACCTCTCGCCCGGACGTGCCAGGTGGATCCGCCAGTCCTCTTCGAGGGCCTTGGACAAACTGATGCCATGGATCCGCGCCGCGGAGCCATGGCTAAGGCAGCACTCTGAATCAAGCTCGGTGTAACCCCGCAAGTGT
Organism: Arthrobacter sp. efr-133-TYG-118; assembly: GCF_030209755.1. Taxonomy (GTDB): domain Bacteria; phylum Actinomycetota; class Actinomycetes; order Actinomycetales; family Micrococcaceae; genus Arthrobacter. Next base: position 142,190 of record NZ_JARVRH010000004.1, read on the forward strand.
TCCGCCACCGTCCCCGTGCTGTTCAGCGGGAGGCGCAGTCCCCGCGACAACGTGACAATGCCGTCGCGGCGCAATTGCTTCTGGCTCAATCCGAGGGTCTCAGCGGCCGACGCCGGAAAGGAACCGTTTGGAAGCTGCGGGGGCATCGGAGTCCGGGACATGCTCAATTCTTGCCCGGCTTCGAGTCCTAAATTGAGTTATCCACAGGACGGATTCCGCGGCTTAACGCGAACTGGCAGCAAATGCCTCCAAAATTCGATTTAGAGGGCATTTGCCGCCAGTTCGCGCGAGAGGGTGGGTCCTACTTGCGGGCGTAGCCTTCCCACTTGCTGGCCTGGTGCTCGCCGTCCACAAAGCGGATGGTGCCGGACTTGGAGCGCATCACGATGGACTGGGTCAGAACCTTGTCCTTGGAGTAGCGCACACCCTTGAGGAGGTCGCCGTCGGTGATGCCGGTCGCTGCGAAGTAGCAGTTATCGCTCGTGACGAGGTCGTTCGTGGAGAGGACGCGCTCGAGGTCGTGTCCGGCGTCGATGGCCTTCTGCTTCTCGTCGTCGCTCGTAGGCCACAGACGGCCCTGGATGACACCGCCGAGGGACTTGATGGCACACGCGGCAACAATACCTTCGGGGGTGCCGCCGATGCCCATCAGGGCGTCGACGCCGGTGCCGGAACGTGCGGCGGCGATGGCGCCGGCAACGTCGCCATCCATGATGAACTTGGTGCGGGCACCGGCTTCGCGGATTTCCTCCACCAGCGGGCGGTGGCGGTCGCGGTCCAGGATCATGACATTGAGCTGGTTGACCTTGACGCCCTTGGCCTTGGCGATCAGGTGCAGGTTCTGCTTCACCGGCAGGCGCAGGTCCACCATGTCAGCGGCTTCGGGACCCGTGACGAGCTTCTCCATGTAGAACACGGCCGAGGGATCGAACATGGTGCCGCGTTCGGCAACTGCCAGCACGGCGAGGGCGTTGTTGATGCCCAGGGCAGTCAGGCGGGTTCCATCGATGGGGTCGACGGCGACGTCGCACTCCGGTCCGGTGCCGTCACCGACGTGCTCGCCATTGAAGAGCATGGGGGCTTCGTCCTTTTCACCCTCGCCAATGACAACGACGCCGTTGAAATGGACGGTGTGGAGGAAGGAACGCATGGCGTCAACGGCGGCGCCGTCTGCCTTGTTCTTATCGCCGAAACCAACCCAGTGACCGCCGGCAATGGCGGCAGCTTCGGTAACCCGGACAAGTTCGAGGGCCAGGTTGCGGTCCGGCTCATCGGTCCCGACGGCGAGTGCCGGCGAAATCGTGGAATACTTCTGGGACATTGGCGCTGGAGACACGTGAACCTCTTCTTCGATGACGCGATTCGTGGGACCAGGAATGGCTGCGCTTGGCGGCCTGAATGATTCCTCTACAAGAGATCATAGTCGGGGCGGGGCGGCATGGTCATGGGATGACCAACTCCCGGAACGCCCCTTGCGGGGACCGGCCGATGTGTATTAGCCGCTTGGATAGGAGACTATTGAAGCGTGAGTGAAACGCAAGACAAAGCAATTGCCGCCGCCCCCTCCGACAGCGGAGGCGCCGGCGCAGCTGGCACCGACGACGCCGGTCAGCCGGCCGTCAGGCCCGTTATCGCGGCGAAAGCAGCCAAAAGGGCCAACGCATCGGTCATTGGCATGCTCATCGCGTTGCTCCTCTGCGTGTTGGCGTTCCTGCCGATCGTCCTCATGAATCCGGCGCCGAAGAGCAACGGTTACAAGCCCAACATCGATGTGGCCGCAACCGCAGCCAACGCGAAAGATGTGGCGGGTTTCACACCTGTTGCGCCGGATACCGGCGACACATTTAGTCCGAACTACGCCCGCTGGGCATCCGGGACCGGCGATGGCGTACCCACGTGGGAGGTCGGATACGTCACTCCCAAGCAGGCGTTCATCGGAATTGTCCAGACCCGCAAGGCCAATCCAACCTGGATTTTCCAGCAGGCCGGCAGCGCTCCGGTTACCGGCACCCGCAGCGCCGGCGGCCACGACTGGGAACTCCATGACACGGCCAAGGGCAACCGCAGCATGGTCCTGAACTACCGGGGCACCACGATCATCCTGAGCGGCAGCGCAGGACTGGACGAGTTCTCCACATTGGCCGCAGCCGTGGTCAAGGCGATGGACGCAGCTCCTGCCGCTTCCGCGGACGCGAGCACGAAGCCGGGCGACACAGTTTCGCAGCCTGCCACCGCTAAGCCGTAAAGTAGCGCCGTGGCTACCTACCTGACTCCTGCTCTTGCCTGGCGCCGTCTGCGCGAAGGAAACGAACGCTTTGTCGCCGGGGAGTCCTTGCACCCCAACCAGGACGCTTCCCGCCGGAACTCCCTAGTCGAGGACCAACATCCATTTGCCGTGATCTTCGGTTGCTCGGATTCCCGCCTGGCCGCGGAGATCATCTTCGACCTCGGCCTCGGCGATGCCTTCGTGGTCCGCACGGCCGGGCAAGTGATCGACGACGCCGTCCTCGGTTCGCTGGAGTACAGCATCTCCGAACTGCACGTCCCACTTATCGTGATCCTTGGCCACGACAGCTGCGGTGCCGTCACAGCGACCAAGAGTGCCGTCGAGACCGGTGAAATGCCCGCGGGATTCATCCGTTCCCTCGTGGAGCGCATCACGCCTTCCGTCCTCACCGCAATGCGCAACGAGCAGACGGACGTCAACGACATGGTGGTGGAGCACGTCAAGCAGACGGCCCGTCGCCTGGCGGACAGTTCCCGTGTGATTTCCGCCGCGATCGACGACGGCCGGGCCGCCGTCGTCGGGCTTTCCTACAAACTGGACGAAGGCCGCGCGGCGCTTGTTTCCGGGATCGGCAAGCTCTAAGCGGGATGCCGGGCCGCCCCCGAAGTGGCGGCAAGCAACGGCCGTAGCTTTGCTCCACCGGTTTTCGGTCAAGCGGCTGCTCGCCATAAGCTAGCCCCATGACTTCCACTCAAGAATCCAACACGGCCGAGTTCCGTATTGAACATGACACGATGGGCGAAGTTCGCGTTCCCGTGAACGCCCTGTACCGCGCCCAGACGCAGCGCGCCGTGGAGAACTTCCCGATCTCCGGCAAGACGCTTGAGCGCGCACACATCGAGGCCCTGGCCCGCGTCAAGAAGGCCGCGGCCCTGGCGAACGCTGAACTGGGAGTGCTCGACGGCGAGCTCGCCGAGGCGATTGCCAGCGCTGCCGACGAGGTTGCCGCCGGAAAGTACGACGGCGATTTCCCCATCGACGTCTTCCAGACCGGTTCGGGTACGTCGTCCAACATGAACACCAACGAGGTCATCGCCGAGCTGGCGACGCGTGCCCTCGCGGCCGCCGGGAGCGACAAAGTTGTCCACCCGAACGACCACGTCAACGCTTCCCAGTCCTCCAACGATGTCTTCCCGACGTCGGTCCACGTCGCCGCGACGTCGGCCTTGATCAACGACCTGATCCCGGCCCTCGACTACCTGGCTGCTTCCCTGGACCGCAAGGCCGTGGAGTTCAAGGACGTCGTCAAGTCCGGCCGCACCCACCTCATGGACGCCACTCCGGTGACCTTGGGCCAGGAGTTCGGCGGCTACGCCGCCCAGGTCCGCTACGGCATCGAGCGCATCAACGCGGCCCTCCCCCGTGTCGCCGAGGTCCCCCTGGGCGGAACCGCGGTCGGCACCGGCATCAACACCCCGGAAGGCTTCCCGGAGCGCGTCATCGAGCTCCTCGCAGCCGACACCGGCCTGCCGCTGACCGAGGCACGCGACCACTTCGAAGCGCAGGCCAACCGCGACGGCCTCATCGAGGGTTCCAGCCAGCTGCGCAACATCGCGATCTCCTTCATGAAGATCAACAACGACCTCCGCTGGATGGGTTCCGGCCCCAACACGGGACTTGGCGAAATCTCCATCCCGGACCTCCAGCCCGGCTCGTCGATCATGCCGGGCAAGGTCAACCCGGTCATCTGCGAAGCATCGATCATGGTCTGCGCCCAGGTCATCGGCAACGACACCGCCATCGCCTGGTCCGGTACCAACGGCGCCTTCGAGCTCAATGTCGGCATCCCCGTCATGGCTGCCAACCTGCTCGAATCGATCCGTCTCCTGGCCAACACCAGCCGCGTCATGGCCGACAAGATGATCGACGGCATCACGGCCAACGTGGAGCGGGCCCGCTTCCTGGCCGAGGCTTCCCCGTCCATCGTGACCCCGTTGAACAAGTTCATCGGTTACGAAGCAGCGGCAAAGATCGCCAAGAAAGCCGTCGCCGAGGGTTTGACCATCCGCGAAGCCGTGATCTCCCTTGGTTACCTTGAGCGCGGCGAACTGAGCGAAGAGCAGCTCGACAAGGCTCTCGACGTCACCACCATGACGCGCCCGGCCCACAAGGCCTAGCTTCCCGCCAGCCCGACTGGCCAGCCCGACGGCGGCCGGCACCTTTCCCACGGAAGGTGCCGGCCGCCGTCGTCGTTTCCGCTCACAGAAATTTTCTTGCACTTTTTCTAGCAAAGTGCAAAACTTTACTTTGTGGAAAATAGTGCAACTAACGACGGCGGACTCCGGGAGCGCAAGCGCGCACAGACCCGGGCGGCGATCACCGCCGTCGCACGGTCCTTGACGGCCCAGCGCGGACTCAGCGGATTCACCGTCGAGGAAGCCTGCGAAGAGGCCGGAATATCGCGGCGGACGTTCTTCAACTACTTCCACACCAAGGAAGACGCGGTGATCGGCTCGTTCTCCGACGAGCTTCCCGAAGACGCGCTGGAGGCCTTCAGCCGAAACCCCGCCCGTGCCATCGGCGCGATCTCCGACTCGCTGCTGTCCGCACTACGCCACTTCACCCTGGCGGTCCTCGAGCGCTCCACCGTCAGCCCTTCGGAGATCCGCCAGCTCATCGCAGCCGTCACGGCCGAGCCCCAGCTCCTGGGCCGGTTGACCCGCGAAGGCGAAGTCCGCGAGCGCCAGTTCGCCGAACTCATCGCCGCCCGGGAAGGCCTCACCGCAGACCAGCCCGAGATCATCATGGCCGCCGCGGTCTTCGGCGCGGTCACCAAGAAGACAAGCCAACAGTTCTTTTCCGAAGAGAACACCCGGCCGTACCGCGAATTGCTGGATCAGAACCTCAACGCAGCACGCGCGCTCTTCGCCCAACCGCTGGACACCGACCCCGCCGAAACCCTGAAGGATCAACCGTGAGTACCACTCTCAAGACCAAAGCGGCAGCACCGCTGCTCCTCACCCAGAGAAGGATCTGGATCATTTTCTCGGCGCTCATCGCCGGAATGCTGCTCTCCAGCCTGGACCAGACCATCGTGTCCACAGCCATGCCCACTATCGTCGGCAAGCTCGGCGGCGTGGAGAACCAGGCCTGGATCACCACGGCCTACCTGCTCGCCACCACCGTCGTCATGCCGATCTACGGCAAGTTCGGTGACATCCTGGGCCGCCGGAACCTGTTCCTGATTGCCATCGGTTTGTTCACGGCAGCCTCCATCGGCTGCGCCTTCGCCACCGACTTCTGGGGCTTCGTGATCTTCCGCGCAATCCAGGGCCTGGGCGGCGGCGGACTGATGATCCTGTCGCAGGCCATCATCGCCGACATCGTGCCCGCCAAGGAACGCGGCAAGTACATGGGCCCCCTCGGTGCCATCTTCGGCCTCTCCGCCGTGGCCGGTCCGCTCCTGGGCGGCTTCTTCGTCGATCACCTGACCTGGGAATGGGCCTTCTACATCAACATCCCCGTCGGCATTGCGGCCTTCACCATCGCCTGGTTCACCCTCACCCTGCCGAACAAGAAGGCCGAAAAGCGCATCGACATCCTTGGAGTCCTGTTGCTGTCGGCTGCCACGGCCTGCCTGATCTTCTTCACTGACTTCGGCGGAAAGAAGGACCAGGGCTGGGACTCCCCGCTCACTTGGGCCTTCGGCGCCGGCATGGTGCTTGCCGCTTTCCTCTTCCTCCTCGTGGAGCGCAAGGCAGAAGACCCCATCATTCCGCTGAGCCTGTTCAAGAACCGGATTTTCATCAACGCAACGGCCATCGGCTTCACCCTGGGCCTGGGCATGTTCGCGGCGATCGCCTTCGTGCCGACGTTCCTCCAGATGTCCTCCGGTACCTCAGCCGCCGTCTCCGGCCTGCTCATGCTGCCGATGATGGTTGGACTCATGGGTACCTCCATCTACTCCGGTATCCGCATCTCCAAGACCGGCAAGTACAAGATGTTCCCGATCCTCGGAGCGAGCCTCACGATCGTTGCGATGTTGTGGCTCACTACGCTCACCGCGGCAACTCCGATCTGGGTCATCTGCATCCAGCTGTTCATCTTCGGCGCGGGCCTGGGCTTGATCATGCAGGTCATCGTCCTGGTGGTCCAGAACGCGGTTCCGGCCGAGCAGATCGGCACGGCAACGAGCACCAACAACTACTTCCGCGAGGTCGGGGCATCGTTGGGCGTTGCCGTCTTCGGCTCGATCTTCACCACGCGGCTGGCCGAGTCCCTCACCAAGGCATTCACGGGCGCCGGGGCTTCCGCTGCACAGGCTGCACAGTCCACCAGCAAGCTTGATCCGCAGACCTTGGCCCAGTTGCCGGTCCAGGTCAAGGACGCCATCATCAACGCGTACGCCGATTCGCTGGCACCGGTGTTCTGGTACCTCATCCCGTTCATCGCGGCCGCCCTCCTGCTCGCCATCACCCTCAAGCAGATCCCGCTCTCCGACACCGCCGGAATGGTGGCCCGGGGAGAAGCTGTCGGGGGCGAGGAGGCGGAACGCCTTGAAGCCGAACGCATCGGAGGATCCTCCGAGGGTTCCGTCGAGGGTTTCGTCGAGGGGACCGTCGACGGGTCCTTCGACGCAGACGCCGAGCCGAAGGACGCAGACGCTGAGCCGACGCCCGGCCCGGTGGGCGACAACGACGGTGAGCTCGCCCGGCGCTGAAGCCAGGACATGCCCGGCCTTGGCTCGGACCAGTGGACATATGAGGAATATGCCCAGTGGCCGGATGCAAGGCCGGGCATGTCCACTGGCCCGAATGTCGGACTCGCTGGAGAGCCGCCCGGCCAACAGGGGCGCCGCAATCTTTGGGGGTTGCGGCGCCCCCGTGGCGTCTGGCATACGGGCGCCTGGCCTAGGCTGGAACCCATGAGTTCAGAGCCCGAGGAATCCGCGAACATCAGCCCGGCCGTTCGATGGGGATTAGGGGCAGTCCTTTTCGGCCTTCTGGCCGTCTCCATAGCCTCCGCCAAGGGTGAATGGTGGACCATCGTCGGCGCTATTGCCTGCGGTGCCGCCGCGTGCCTCTTCGCTGCCCGCGCGATCCTCGCGGCCCGTCAATCGCGCTGATACGCGACGGCGGAGCCCGGTTCCAGGGCAAGCCGGATGGTTTCGCGGTGGCCGGCACTGATGTCAGGCAACTCGTCCAGGGCAAACCAGCCGACGGCGATTGACTCGTCGTCGTTGACGCGGGCCTCCCCCGAGACATAGCGGCATTTGAAGGCAATATCCAGGAAGTCGCACACGTCACCATTGGGATACGTGACAGGGCCGATCACGCCCACTGCCAGGATGCGCTCAGTTTCGGCCACTACTGCAGTCTCCTCGAAGATCTCGCGGAGCAAACCGGGGGCCGGGTGTTCCCCTGGTTCCAGCATTCCGGTGATCAGGGTCCAACGGCCATTGTCAGCCCGTTGGCAAAGCAGGACCCGGTTCTCGTCGTCCAGCACCACGCCCCGAACGCCGGGCAGCCACAGCGGGTCGTTGCCGATCTTCTCGCGGATTTGCCGGATGAATTCCGGGATCGCCACGGCCTAGCCCGCTTTCGTTGAAACAGTCATCACCAACAAGAGCTCTGCCTCCGCTTCCGGATCGGATCCGCCAGTAGGGCGAGTATCCCACCGGCGATGCCCGAATGACAGCGGGCAAAGCTGCTCAAACCGTCGTCTCTCGCTCCCCTTTGCTCACGGCTCTCCTCACGCGGGCAGGGCAAACATCGCCGCAGCAGCACCGGCCAACATGAACGGCCCGAACGGTATTGATGATTTCAAAGTTCCCCGCCGGGCAGCCAAGACTCCAAGGCTCCACAGGCCGCCGAAGAGGAACGCCGCAAACGTTCCGGCGAAAAGATGCGCCCAACCCAGATAACCAAGGTAAAGGCCGAGGACACCGGCCAATTTGACGTCGCCGAAGCCCATCCCAGGCGGGTACACCAACCGCAGGATGAAGTAGAACACCCACAGCACTGCTCCCCCGGCCACGATTCCCAAGGCGGGCACCCCGAGGAAGGAGGCACCGCCGTCGGGCGCGGACCCTGCCGCTCCGGCACTGAGGTTCCCTGCCGCTCCGCCGGCCAGGGTGACAGCTATCGCCGCGCCGAGCAGCAACACACCGGCGATGGCATAGGACGGGAACACGATCCGGTTGGGCAACAAGTGGTGGCGGACGTCGATGACTGTGAGGCGGGCAGCCATGACCGCAAAGTACACACATGCTGCGAGCAGCAGCCAGAAGGCCGGGAAACTGGTCCCCCACAATTCGCCGAGTCGTCGGATCACCCTCGGATGCTATCGGTTTTCTCAAAGCTGCGCCGGTCACGCACCCTTAGACTGTGGATATGGGGCGCTACAGTGCAGAAATCCAAGGCAATTCCGACGCCGACATGTCCTCCACCTTCCGAAACCTCTGCCGTTCCTCCCCGTGGAAATGGACCAGCCTGAGGTTCGAATACGTGGACCGGCCGGGCGACACAGGAGCCACAGTGCGCGCCTGGTTGCGTCGACCGGGTGCGCTTAGGCTCGAAACCGTCGACGGCGCGTTGCTGCATAGCACCACGGGCATCAACGACTCCCGCGACGGGCTTTACCTTGGCTCCAAGCGCAAGTCCTGGCTGTTGCCGGCCCATTTGGTGACCCCCGTTTACGACTCCGCCGGCTTGGTCCGCCGGCGCCCCGAGGCCGCCTACGGCGAACCGTCTTTTGGGAACGGTCGGCTCGCTGCGGCCCTCGATCCTGTCGAGCTCGCCGGGAACGCGCCGGTGCCGATGGAGTTTCCCGAGTCCAACCGGGTGTCGTTCGGCCCCATTCGGGAAGTGGATCACGAGGGGCGTCCTGCCCTCGAAACCATCGCGACGCCCGGATCCAGCTACGTGGCGTCGGATGCGGCAAGGCCGCTCTGTTTCCCCGGACGCACGCTCCTGCGCGTGGACTCAGGAACGGGCGTGTGCGTTTCCAGCCAATCGCTCGACGGCGATACCACCGGCCAGGGGCACTGGATGCGGATCCTGGGGGTGGACGAATACATGCTGGACGATCTGTTCCTCGCCGAATCGATGAACCTCACCGATGTACGGAAGCACATCAGCTGGGACATCGGCCCCCGTTCGTAAGTGCGGTCCCCCATAGGAACGCCCGCTCACCAATACACACCTTCCCCCAACGCCCGCTCACCAACACACCCCGCCCACCCAACCCCCGCTCACCAACACACCCCGCCGGGCCGACGCACGGCAAGCTATCCCGACCCGTCCGCTAGGCTTCCCGGATGAACGAGCTAAGTGCCATCTGGCCCCTCTTCGGCCTCACCCTGACCACACCCCACTTGGAGTTGCGCCCCATCCAGGACGCTGACATCCCCGCGGCGATCAAGGCCGCCCTCAGCGGCATTCACGAGCCCGGAAAATCGCCCTTCAGCAACCCCTGGACGGAACTGCCCGAAGATGAGTTGGGCGCCAACATGGCCCGATGGTATTGGCGCTGCCGTGCAGGTATGACCCCGGAATCATGGACGCTCCTTCTCGGTATCTGGCACAACAACGAGTTCATTGGCTGCCAGGACGTAGAGGCAAAGAACTTCGCATCGTTGAAAACTCTCTCGACCGGTTCCTGGCTCAAGAAAGGCGCGCAAGGCCAAGGCCTCGGCAAGGAGATGCGCGCGGCGGCCCTCAGCTACGCCTTCGACTACCTGAACGCAGCGGTGGCGACCTCCGAAGCTGCCATTTGGAACAAGCAATCCCTGGGCGTTTCTGCCAGCCTCGGCTATGAACCCAACGGCAGTTACCTCGAGCAATGGGGCACCGACGCCGTGGAAGTCCAACGCGTTCACCTCCCCACGGCCTCCTTCATCCGGCCCGATTGGAAACTAAAGGTAGAAGGCCATGAAGCCGCAGCAAGGTTCCTGGGTTTGTGAGCGAGCGTCCGCAGAAAACCCGACACAGGTGAGCGAGCGTCCGGAAAAAACCCGACACAGGTGAGCGAGCGTCCGGAAAAAACCCGACATACGTGAGCGAGCGTCCGGAAGAAACCCGACATACGTGAGCGGGCGTCAGGGTCGGACGGACGCACAAGTGTCAGCGGAGGGCCGTGGCCCGGCGAACCCGGCCACGGCCCTCCGCGCAAATGCAGCCTAGATTTCCGCCCCTTCAAGCAGTTCCGTCACGAGAGCCGCGATCGGCGAGCGTTCGGAGCGGGTCAGTGTGATGTGGCCGAACAGCGGGTGCCCCTTGAGGGTCTCGACGACGGCGGCAACGCCGTCGTGCCGGCCGACACGGAGGTTGTCCCGTTGGGCGACGTCGTGGGTCAGGACGATCTTGGAGTTCTGGCCGATACGGCTCATGACCGTGAGGAGCACGTTCTTTTCGAGCGATTGGGCCTCGTCCACGATCACGAAGGCGTCATGGAGCGAACGTCCGCGGATGTGGGTCAGCGGCATGACTTCGAGCATGCCCCGGTCCATGACTTCTTCGACGACTTCCTGGCTGACGAGTGCACCGAGGGTGTCGAAGACCGCCTGCGCCCAGGGGTTCATCTTCTCTGCCTCGGAACCGGGCAGGTAGCCAAGTTCCTGTCCACCCACCGCGTACAGGGGGCGGAAGACGATCACCTTGCGGTGCTCCCGGCGCTCCAGGACGGCCTCGAGTCCAGCACACAAGGCCAATGCCGACTTTCCAGTGCCCGCGCGGCCACCGATCGAGACGATTCCGACGCTGGGATCCATGAGCAGGTCGATCGCAAGCCGTTGCTCCGCTGAGCGGCCGTGCAGTCCGAAGACATCACGGTCGCCCTTGACCAGCCGCACTTGCTTGTCCGCGCCCACGCGGCCGAGGGCGGACCCCCGGTTGGAGAGCAGCACCAGGCCCGTGTTGACGGGTAGCTCGGCCGCGGCCGGGATGAACACTGGTTCGTGCCCGTACAGGGTGGTGATTTCGTCCTCGCTGGCTTCGATCTCTGCCATGCCGGTCCAGCCGGAGTCCTTGACGAGTTCATTGCGGTATTCGTCTGCGAGCAGCCCCATGGCGGAGGCCTTGACGCGCATCGGGAGGTCTTTGGAGACGACCGTGACGTTGTGGCCTTCGTTGGCGAGGTTCTTGGCGACTGCCAGGATGCGGCTGTCGTTGTCCGCGCCGCGGAATCCTGCCGGCAGCACTTCGGTGGACACATGGTTCATCTCGACACGCAGCGTGCCGCCGTCGGATCCGATCGGGATGGATTGATTCAACCCGCCATGCTCGATGCGCAAGTCATCCAGGAGCCTGAGGGCCTTGCGTGCGAAGTAGCCCAACTCGGGATCGTGGCGTTTGCCTTCCAATTCAGTGATGACCACGATCGGGACAATGACTTCGTGCTCCGCGAAGCGCAGCAGGGCGTGCGGATCGGAAAGCAATACGGAAGTGTCAATCACATAGCTTCGGCCTGTCGGGGTCCCGGACTTTGCAGTCCGCCCACTGGCCCGCTTGGTGCGAGAGGTAGCTGAACTTTCCCCGTCGGAAACGACTACGGGCAGTTGCTCAGAAATAGCCACATCGACTCCAGCCCCGGGCGAACCCGGCTTATTCGTGAGGCGGCTCGGCCGGAAGGCCGGGCGCGGCCCCCCACGTAACTGGTGCGATGATTCGCTCCATCTACTGGCCTCCCCGATCAGCAGGCGGTTTGCCTACTGATGGGATTAACGTATTCCCGTGCGATTACATTTCCGGTTAGCCCAAACGGCGATTCGTGTAGACAAAATGTGAACTTCCTGTGAACGGGAGCGCACGGGGAAGGCACCGTGTCAGGAACCGAAGCGGCGCTGGCGGCCGGCATAGTCCCGCAGGGCCCGCAGGAAATCGACCTTGCGGAACGCGGGCCAGAGTGCCTCGCAAAAGTAGAACTCGCTGTAAGCGCTTTGCCACATGAGGAAACCGGACAAGCGCTGTTCACCTGATGTGCGGATCACCAGATCGGGGTCCGGCTGGCCGCGCGTGTAGAGGAAACGCGAGATGTCGTCCACTGAAAGTTCATCGGCAAGCTCGGTGATGTCGCGGCCGTGCGCGACGGCGTCGTGCAGCAGTTCCCGTACGGCGTCAACGATCTCGCGCCGTCCGCCGTAGCCGACGGCCACGTTCACATGGAGCCGCTCACGGATCGGAGTGCGGGCCGTGAGCTTGTTGAGCCGCTCGGCGAGGTAGCCCGGAAGGAGCTCGGGCGCACCCATGGCGTGGACCGAGATATCGGCGTCGTCATCCAAGCGATCGAGAGTGTTGGCGATGATTCCCATGAGCAGTTCGAGCTCTTCACTGGAACGGTTCATGTTGTCCGTCGAGAGCATGTACAGCGTGACGACTTTGACTCCAAGTTCCTGGCACCAGCCGAGGAATTCGTGGATCTTGTCTGCGCCTGCTTGATGGCCTTCGCTGGTTGGAGCGTTGAATTGCCGCGCCCAGCGGCGGTTGCCATCAACCATGACGCCGATGTGCCGGGGAATCTTCTCCTGCTCGAGCGAACGGAGCAGTTTGCGCTCGTAGAAGCCGTAGAGGAAGCCGGGCCACTCCATCCGGACACTCACCTGATTTCCTTTGAACAGCACGTGAAAAGCGAAACAAACGACGACGGCGGCTGGCCTGGTTGGCAGCCGGCCCTTCGGCCAAACAACAATCGGCACCTCCGGACTGCTGCCGTAGGCGCACCACCAAGGCTACCTTCCCAAGCTAGGCAGTCGGCACACTTGGGCGAGCGAAAACTAGTGCAAAACGCATTACTCCGCAGTAACTTATCCGGACCCGGGTTACGCTTTAACGATGTCGGAGCTGCTCACAACTAAACCAAGGTGGCGCGGCTGGATACATGCTGTGGCCACGCCTTTCGCCATCGCTGCAGGGATCGTCCTGGTGACACTGGCGCCGACGACAGATCGCAAAATCGCCTCCGCCATCTACGCTCTGACGGGTGTACTGCTCTTCGGCGTGTCCGCGGTCTACCACCGCGGCAATTGGGAGCCAAAGACCAGGATGGTCCTCAAGCGCCTGGACCACACCAACATCATGTTGGTGATCGCGGGCAGCTACACACCTCTCGCGTGGTCGCTCCTGGAGCGCCCCAAGGCCGTGCTCCTGCTGTGGGTGATCTGGTCCGGAGCGCTGCTGGGAGTGCTGTTCCGGGTTCTTTGGACCGGCGCTCCACGTTGGCTCTACGTGCCCATCTACGTCGCACTGGGCTGCGGGGCGTTGTTCTACCTGCCGGAGTTCTTCGCGGCGAACGTTCCGGCCGCGATCCTGATCTGTGTGGGAGGGGCCCTTTACATCGCTGGCGCTGTTTTCTACGGGATCAAGAAGCCCAACTTCAGTCCGTTGAACTTCGGCTTCCATGAACTCTTCCACGCCCTCACGGTGCTGGCCTTCGCCGCACATTTCGCCGCAATCATGATTGCTGTGCTGAGCTAGCCAGCGGCCTCCGTCATCGCGTCAAGGCGCTGTACCAGTTCCTCGACAGAGCCAAGCGGCAGGTCACACACCATCCCCCGGCACAAATACACCTGTGGTGAGCCGTCCGCAGCAGCAGTGCGGTACTCAAGCAGAGGCACCTCCGGTTCCGTGGCGCGGGACCCGGGCGGCGCGCCGTCGTTGGCCGCATTTTCGCCAGCCATACCGAGCTGGACCGCCACGACCATGCCCGGGCTCGGCGAGGCCAACAGGGCGCGATGGAGTTCCCGCTGCTTCTGGCCTGGAGGACCGGATATGGCGGCCTCTATGGGGCCGGCGACGGCCGCCTGGGCGGTCGCAAGCAGCCATCCCGCTACCCTAGGCGCCCGCCCGGCTATCGGCGGCAGGAGCGACAGGATGCTGCCTGCCATGGCCCTGTGCTCGTGCGAACCGGAGTATGCCGCATAGCTCAGCAACACTCCGGCAAAGGCCGCTGCCCCGCTCGGCGCCGCATTGTCGAAGGGGTCCAGGCCCGCGTGCTGGCCCTGCGCGTTGAATACCTGGGCCGACTCCCCCACGGAGTCCGACAACCTGCCGTCCGCCACGAAGCGCGCGCAGGCTCCGCTGATCAGCTCCTCCGCGAACCCGTACCAGCGCCTCCGGCCAGTCACGGCGTAGAGCGCCAGGAAGCCTTCGGCGCAAAACGCATAGTCTTCCAACAGGCCGCTGATCCCTCTCGCAACTCCGTCGTGCGAGACCCTGATCAGCACCCCCGCGCCGGGTTTTGAGGTGCCGGATTTAGACGCGCCGGGCGTGGATGTTTCGGAGCCGGTCGCCGGACGCCAATGCACGCGCATCAGGTACTCGGCCAAGCTTTCCGCCGCGGCCACGAGTTCCGGCCTGTCCAGGACCGCACCGGCTTCGGCAAGGGCTGCGATGGCCAGGCCGTTCCAGCCCGCTACTACTTTGTCGTCCCGGGCCGGCTGGGGGCGGGCCGAGCGTGCGGCGCGCAAGGCGGGCCTGACACGGTTCCACAACCGCGATTCCACGCCGGACAGCCGGCGCCCGGGATGGAGGGGAGATCCCAGCTCCGAGACCGTCCCCGACGGCCCCACGTTCATCAGCCGGGCCACGGCCGCGCCGTCCCCCGGTCCAAGCACGGCCTCGAGGCCCGCAGGAGTCCATAGATAAGACGCACCTTCGTGATGCACTCTGTCCACCACGGTATCGGCGTCAAGCGAGGAAGCGAGTCCACCCGGGATTGCGGGATCGCCCACGCCGAGCGAATCCAGCATCCAATCCGCCACCCGCGACGCCACACTCGCGGCCTCGCCGGCCGGCAGGACCCAGTCGCCTTGGAGCCGGACCCAGTGGACGTAGACGCGGAGAAGCTGGGCATTGTCGTAGAGCATCTTCTCGAAATGCGGCACGGACCAGTCCGCGGTCACGGAATACCGGGCGAAGCCGCCGTCGAGCTGGTCGCACAGTGCGGAACGGGCCATCGCGGCGAGAGTGCGGCCCGCCATGTCGCGGGCGGCGTCCGAGGTATCCGACGGCACGGCAGCGTGCCGAATCAGGAACTCAAGAACCGCCGACGGCGGGAACTTGGGAGCGCCGCCGAAGCCGCCGTCGTCGGGGTCTTCCGAACGTGCGAGAAGACGCACTGCTTCCGACAGCAGGCTTGTGTCCAGGCTTTCGGATGGTCTATCGAGGAACACCGCCGAGGCGAGCTGGGCATTGGCCATGCCGGCGGCGAGCCTCCGCGCGTTCTGCTCGACGGCGTCGCGGCGTTCCAGCCACGCCTCCCGGACCGCCTCAAGCACCTGGCGGAAGGACGGCCTTCCGGGCTGTGGCGTTGGCGGGAAATAGGTGCCTGCATGGAAGGCCAAACCATCGGGCGTCAGGAAGACGGACATCGGCCAGCCGCCCTCGCCGCTGATCGCCTGGGTGGCTGCCATGTAGATCGAGTCCACGTCGGGGCGTTCTTCGCGGTCTACCTTGATGGCCACGAAGTGGGCGTTCAGGTAATCGGCGGTGTCCTGGTCTTCGAAGGACTCGTGGGCCATGACGTGGCACCAGTGGCACGCGGCATAGCCGATAGAGAGAAAAACGGGAACATCGCGGGCCGCCGCGAACGCAAAGGCCTCATCGCCGAACGGCCGCCAGTGCACCGGATTGTCCGCATGCTGGCGGAGATAGGCGGACGGTTCCGAGCCAAGGGCGTTGGACGCCCCCGGCCATTCCCGGGTCATGCCCGGGTCAGCGGGCTCCGGAGCCGGCATCGCCGTCGGACTCTTCAACGCCCGGCTTGCCCGAGACGACGCCGCCGTCATCAGCGCCGTCGGTCTCGCCGACAAGGGCTTCCTCAACCTGGGCGCGGTAGCGGACCCGCCGGATCCGGCGGACCATGTCAACGATCAGGAAGGTCGTGAGCACCACGATGAAGGCAGTCAGGACGAAGCCCCAGGTTCCCGGGGTCACCTGGTCTTCCGACAAGCCGGGGCGCAGCGACGGGGTCGGGGTAGGCGACGGGGTCGTGGCCAGGGCGATGAGAAAGTGGTGCACGGTTCAAACCTTCTATGGGAGTTTCCAGCCGGTTGGCGACTTCTACGCTTGATAGAAATCGCCGGCGATCCTATCTTAGCCCTGCGAACAGGTCCTTTTCCGGCAGTTCGGCCGGGATCCGGGAGTGGACCAGGGTGTAGTCCTCCCACGGCCAGGCCCTGCGCTGCATCTCCGGCGACACTGCGAAGAAGAAGCCGAGCGGATCTATCTGTGTCCGATGCGCCCTGAGTGCGTCGTCACGGGCCTCGAAGTAGTCACCGCAATCCACTTGCGTGGTTGTCTGGTGCATCGGCCTCGGCGGAGTGTGGCCTTCCGCGTCGGCTTCAAGCCAGGAAGCGAGGCGTTCGGCATAAGGCGATTGCAGGCCGGCCTCTTCGAGTGCGAAATGCAAGGCACGGAAACGGTCGGGGCTGAAGGCGCGGTCGTAGTACAGCTTGCTGGGCTCCCAGCTTTCGCCTGTCCCCGGGTAGCGCTCCGGGTCACCGGCAGCGTCGAAGGCTTCGACGGCAACTTTGTGGGCCATGATGTGGTCCGGATGCGGATAGCCGCCGTTTTCGTCGTAGCTCACCATGACGTGCGGCTTGAAGTCGCGGACCAAGCGGACCAGGGGTGCCGCCGCCCGCTCAAGGGGCTGAAGCGCAAAGCAGCCGCTAGGCAGGGGTGGCAACGGATCGCCGTCGGGCAGTCCGGAATCCACGAAACCCAACCACCGCTGCTTTATTCCCAGGACCGAGGCAGCTTGCTTCATTTCCAGGCGGCGCGCGCCTGCCATGTCCCGCTTCGGGTGCGGAGCCGACTCCATGGCGGGGTTCTGGATGTCCCCGCGTGAACCGTCGGTGCACGTAGCCACCATGACCTCCACGCCGGAAGCCGCGTACATCGCCATGGTTGCCGCACCCTTGCTTGACTCGTCGTCCGGATGTGCGTGGACGGCGAGCAGCCGGAGCTGCGTGTCGGGGCTGGTGGATGTGCTCATCCGGTACGGTTCCTCTTTCCGGGTAATGCTGTTCTGGGTTTGTTGATGGCTGTGTACTGATCCGGCATTTCCAACGCGTGCGACTCCGCCGTGTGCGAGGAGGCGCCGGAAGCCCACTAAACTGGGTGGGTGACTTCGGAAGACCCATCGGGCACGGCGCTGCCGGCAACTACCAGCCTAGCCAATCGCTACGGCAGCCAAAAGCGCGCCCTCGGAGGGAAAACCAAACGGAACGTCGTCATTGCCGTCCTCCTCGTGGCCATCGGGCTCTTGTTTTGGGTCACCACGTCTTCCTCGCAGTCGTCCGTGTCCTTCAAGGACATCGGCTACAGCGCCACCGACGCCACCCAGCTGTCGGTCGATTTCCAGGTCACCAAGAGCCCCGATGCCACCGCAAAATGCGCGGTCAAGGCGATGGACTCCAAGTTCGCGGTGGTCGGCTGGAAAGTCGTCGAGATCGGCCCGAACGCCCCCAAGGCAGGCGCCGACGGCGGCCAGACAACTGCCCAAAGGACCATCCTTCGCACCGAGTCCGAGGCCGTGTCCGCCGTCGTGGACAACTGCTGGATTGTTGGCAGCAGCAAATAGCAAAGGTGTGACCCGCGACTCAGTGAGCTTGGGTTTGTCCACAGGATTGACTACACTGGATCAATACCTTAACCCCGCTGAGTTGGTTGCTGAGTTCCACGAGTGGCCTGCACCGGCGGGGTCTTTGCTTGTCAGATCCATAAGGAGAAGTCCGTGTCGACCACCAACAGCGCGCCTGCAGCTTGGCTTACCCAGGACGCATTTGACCGCCTGAAGGCAGAGCTGGACCACCTTTCCGGCCCTGGCCGTGCGGAGATCGTACAGAAGATCGAAGCCGCCCGTCAGGAAGGCGACCTCAAGGAAAACGGTGGATACCACGCCGCCAAGGAAGAGCAGGGCAAGATCGAGGCCCGCATCCGCCAGCTGACCGTGCTCCTGCGCGACGCCCAGGTCGGCGAAGCTCCGGCCGATGACGGAATCGTCGAGCAGGGCATGGTCGTCGTCGCCCGCATCGCTGGTGACGAAGAGACCTTCCTGCTCGGATCCCGCGAAATCGCCGGCGATTCCGATCTCAACGTCTTCAGCGAGAAGTCCCCGCTCGGCGTAGCGATCATGGGCCACAAGGAAGGCGACAAGATCAGCTACGTCGCCCCGAACGGCAAGGAAATTCCGGTGGAGATTGTTTCCGCCAAGCCGTTCGCCGGCTGATAGTTCCGCGAAACAACGACGCCGGCCCACCCCTTCGCGGGGAGGGCCGGCGTCGTTGTTCCCCCCAAGTAGCTCGCAGTTGTTGTCGTTTTGAGGGCTCAGAACGACAACAACTGCGAGTCAGTTGGGCTGGGCTACGGCGTTAGTTGGGCTGGGCCACGGCGCGGGGACGCGGGCGCAGCAGCACTGCGGCCACCACACCCCCTACGGCCCCGCCAAGGTGCGCCTGCCAGGAGACGATCCCCATCACGAGGGGCAGCAAGCCGAACAAGATGCTGCCATACGCCAGGAAAAGCACCACGGACAACAGGATTTGCCACCAGCTGCGGTTGAAGAAGCCGCGCACCAGCAGGAACGCGAAGAGCCCGAAAACCAGGCCCGACGCGCCCACTGTCACCCCTCCCCCGCCGATGAGCCAGACCGCAAGGCCTGAGCCTAGCCAGCTAAACGCAAGAGCCGTCAGGAACACCCGGAGACCGGACAGGAACACCAGGAATCCGAAGATGACCAACGGCAGCGCATTGGACAGGAGATGGCCGAAATTGGCATGGAGCAACGGGAACGTCAGGATGTCGAACACCCCGTCCACGCTCCGCGGCCGCAGCCCGAAAATGACGTTGAGGCTGTGTGACATCAAGGTGTTGACCAGTTCGATCACAGCCAGCAGCGCTACGAAGCCGCCCATGAACAGCAATCCGCCCTTGGCGCGGGTGGCCAGTGAATCCTTGGCCGGTATCTGCCCGTCCTCGTCGCGGTAAAGCGCCATGGTCAGCAGCCCGTCAGTGCACGACGATCGGGTGGAAGCCCTCGGCCCGAAGGGCTGCCAGGACCTGCTCACTGTGCTCGTGGCCTTTGGTTTCCAGGTTGACGGTGATGGAGACGTCGCCCATGCTGATCGCACCACCCACGCGGGTGTGGTCCAGTCCGGTCACATTGGCATCGTTTTCGGCGATGATCCGGGCGATGGTGGCCAAGGAACCGGGCCGGTCGTCCAGCATCATGCGCACGGTCATGTAGCGTCCGGCCGCTGAGAGGCCGCGCTGGATCACCTTGAGCATCAGCATGGGGTCGATGTTGCCGCCGGACAGGATGACGGCAGTGGTTCCGGGGTTTTCGATCTTGCCGTCCATGAGGGCCGCGACCCCGACAGCACCGGCCGGCTCGACCACCATCTTGGCCCGCTCGAGCAGGAAGATGAGCGCCCGGGCCAAGGAGTCTTCGCTCACGGTCACGACGTCGTCCACGAGTTCGCGGATGATGCTGAAAGGCAGCTGGCCGGGGCGACCGACGGCGATGCCATCCGCCATCGTGGAAACCTTCTTGAGCGGCACCAAGGCATCAGCGGCGAGCGACGGCGGGTAGGCGGCCGCATTCTCGGCCTGCACTCCGATGATCCGGATCTCGCGTCCCAGCTCCCTGGCCCTCGCTTTGACGGCGACTGCGACGCCGGCGAGCAAGCCGCCGCCGCCAACGCCCATGAGGATAGTGTCAACGTTGGGGACCTGGTCCAGGATTTCGAGCCCGACGGTGCCTTGGCCCGCCACGACGTCGACATTGTCGAAGGGGTGGACGAAGACGGCACCCGTTTCGTTCGCGTAGCGCTGCGCCTCGGCCAGTGCCTCATCGACGTTGTGTCCGTGCAGGACAACTTCGGCTCCGTGGCTGCGGGTCGCGGCAAGCTTCGGAAGCGCTACACCGAGCGGCATGTAGATGCGTGCCTTGATTCCCAGGCTTTTCGCCGCCACAGCAACGCCTTGCGCGTGGTTGCCTGCCGAAGCCGCGACCACACCGCGTTTCTTTTCCTCAGGAGACAGGCGCGCCATCCGCACGTAGGCACCACGGACCTTGAAGGAACCTGCCCGCTGGAGGTTCTCGCATTTGAAGAAGACCTCTCCGCCTACCATGGCTCCCAGTGCCCGCGAGGACTCGATGGGGGTCTTGGTAATAATGCCCTCGAGCAGCTCCCGCGCCTTAAGGACATCGTCCAGGGTGACGGGCAGGGTATCGAGGGTATTCACGGGTTATTCTCCTTTGTTGGTGTGCTCTGCGGCATCCTTGGGGAATGTTCGTTCCGCAGCCGCGTGCTGACCTGCGGCGCCTTCGCCGCTGTTGGACCGTGCGCCCGCGTTGGCGCCGGGACGGTGGATTTCCTTGATGGTGGGTTCCTCATCGGAGTCCGGTGGTGCAATCCCTGCGCCGGCGTACGCCGTCATCAGTCCTTCATCATGTTCCCACGTCCGCGCGGCAATATAGCGAACCGCCGTATTTGCTACGGCGAGGAGCGGGACGGCAAAGAGCGCTCCCGGGATTCCGGCGAGATAGGAGCCGGCTGCAACGGACAAGATCACGGCGACGGGGTGCAGTGATACGGCTTTGCCCATGATGAGCGGCTGGAGGATATGGCTCTCGAGCTGCTGCACGAAGAGCACGATGGCCAGCATGACGAGCGCGTTGACGGGACCGTTGGCCACCAAAGCCAGGAGCACGGCGATGGCTCCCGTCACAAGGGCACCGACCACCGGGATAAATGAGCCGATGAACACCAAGACACCCAGCGGCAGGGCGAGGGGAACCTGGATAATCGCCGCGCCGACGCCGATCCCCACAGCGTCCACGAACGCAACGAACATCTGGATGCGCACGTAGCTGACCATGGACGACCATCCGCGCCGGCCGGCGCCGTAAGCCGCTGCGCGTGCGGTCCTGGGCAGGAGCCCGACGATGAACCGCCAGATCCTGGATCCTTCCAGAAGGAAGAAGATCAGGATGAAGAGGGCCAGCACCATGCCGGCGGCAAAATGCCCGGCAGTACTGCCGAACGACAGGGCGCCGCTGAGGATGCTGCTGCTGTTGTTCTGCAGGGCCGAGGTGGCGCCCTGGATGTAGGTGTCGATCTGGTCCGCGGTCAGATGCAGCGGCCCGTCAGCGAGCCACGCCTGGATTTGCTGGATGCCCGTAAGCGCTTCCTGCCATAGCTCGCCGAATCCCACAGCGAGCTGCCGCCCCACCAACGCCAAGGCTCCCGCAATGACCCCGAGGAATCCCACCACCGTAATGGCAACGGCCGCTCCATGCGGCATCCTGAGCTTCCTGAGCCACCCCGTGACCGGATAGAGCAAGCCGGCAAGAAGGGAGGCGACCATGAGCGGGATGATCAGGAAGCTGACCTTCCCCAACAGCCAAATAAGGGCCCCAACTACCACCAATATGAGGCCCATCCGCCAGGCCCACGCGGCAGCGATCCGTACTCCGTACGGGATGTCCTGCGCAATGTGGTGCTCGGGCACCGGCCTTGGCACGGTCGAAACGGGGTCACTTGTTGGCGTGGCGTCCTGTACTGGCGTCATTCACCCATAATTCCGCAGGGAGTGCCGGATGGGAAACCCATCTACAGCGCGCCCACGATTCCCCACCTCATGGTGAAGGTCTCCCCTGGTTCAAGCCACCGGAGGCCCTCCCTCGAGTTGAAGGCGTTCGCCGGACCGGTCATGGGCTCGATCGCAACGGCCTTCGAACGGCCCGGAAAAGTATCCGTGACGAAGACATGGACGTAGGCGCAGTTTTCGTCCTGCTCCAAGGAAACGCTCCGGCCGTCCGGCGCCGAGAGCGTTTGGCGGGCGATGCCGCCGTCGAATTCCAGATCGGTGAACGCCACATCGATATCCAGGCCTCCCACGCTCCGGCCGCCGCCGAGATCAAAATCGCCGTCGACAGGTACCGAACCACGCGGGATCAGCCGCTCGTCGGCCACGAGCCGCGTGCCGGCGTGGACAGTCAGGGCCATCTCTTCCGGCGGAACGTCCCCCACGCGCAAATAAGGGTGCGCCCCGAGCACGAAGGGCGCGGGAGCCGCCGAATCGTTGATGAAACTCTGGGAAACCCGCAACGCGAGCGCCTCGTCGATCTCGTAACGTACCTGGTGCCGGGCCAGGAAGGGATATCCATGCTGCGGGAAGATCACGGCTTCGAGGGTCACGGAGAATTGGTCTTCGGCCGCGAAGGCGTAGGACGAGTTGCGCAGGAGCCCGTGGCTCGCGTTGTTGCGGGACACCTCCGTGATGTCCAGTTGCTGCTTCTTGCCGTCGAGGTACCAGATCCCGTCCTCGATCCGGTTGGCCCAGGGGGCCAAGGTAATTCCGGTCGCGCCGGGCGGAAGTTGCCCGTCGCCATAGCTCTCGGTGAGCTGGACGCCGCCGCGGCTGAACAACCGCAAGCCCGCAGCGAGCTCAGTGACGACGGCGAGTGCGTCACCGCGGCGGATTTCGAATTGGCGTCCGCTGGCAAAGCGACGGGGTACGGTCTCTTCGCCCGGCGCGGAAAAGGGTGTGGTGGGAGGCATGGCACCACCGTACTGCATCCCGGGTGTTGCTTGGTTCGATCCCTCAATGTTCAATTTTGTTAGTTATTTTGCCTTTTTGAGCACTCTGTGGCACCATAAATCCATGACTCGCCTTACCAGCACGCGCCTCGCCGATGGCCGGGAGCTGATCTATTTCGACGACGCCGGCTCACCGGAGCGCGACCCCGGCTCGCTGACGGATCACCGTGAGCTGCCTCCGCGCGCTGATCCGGGCGAGCTGCGCTACGACGCGCTGAGCGGTGAGTGGGTCGCCGTCGCGGCACACCGCCAGAGCCGCACCCACCTGCCCCCCGCGGACCAATGTCCGATCTGCCCCACTACGCCCGCAAACCCTTCGGAAATTCCCGCGCCGGACTACGACGTCGTGGTTTTCGAGAACCGCTTCCCGTCGCTGGGACCGGCGGTCGGGACGATTCCAGGCACCCCTGCCTGGGGAACGGCAGGCCCCGCCTACGGCCGCTGCGAAGTTGTTTCGTTTACCCCCAGCCACACCGGATCCTTTGCCGAGCTTGGCGAAACCAGGGCGCGCACGGTCATTGAGGCCTGGGCGCACAGGACCGAGGCGCTCAGCGCGCTCCCGGGAATCCAGCAGGTGTTTCCGTTCGAAAACCGGGGTGCGGACATCGGGGTAACGCTCCACCACCCGCATGGACAGATCTATGCCTACCCCTACGTCACGCCGCGGGCGGCAAGCCTTGGCGCCGCTGCCGGCCGGCACTTCGACAACTCCAAGGGCCGGGAATCGCTGACGTCCTCGATCCTCCAGGCCGAACGGCAGGACGGGAGCCGCATGGTGCTCGAAGGCGAGCACTTCAGTGCCTACGTGCCGTTCGCCGCCCGCTGGCCGCTGGAGGTGCACCTCGTCCCGCATCGCCAGGTTCCGGACCTCGCAGCCTTGAGCGGCGAAGAACGCGACGAACTGGCCCACGTCTACCTTGAGTTGCTCAAGCGCATGGACGCCCTGTACCCAACTCCCACGCCGTACATTTCCGCGTGGCACCAGGCACCCCTCGACGCTTCATTGAGGTCCTCCGGCCACCTGCACCTGCAACTCACCTCCCCGCGCCGTGCCGCCGACAAGCTCAAGTACCTTGCCGGTTCCGAGGCGGCCATGGGAGCCTTCATCAACGACACAACGCCCGAATCCGTGGCAGAACGGCTGCGCGCCGTCGCCAGCGATTCGCAGCGCGCTATTCCCGAAGGGGCACCAGCATGACTTCCACTCCCGACGCCCCCGCCCTGAGCGACCTGTCCGGGCTTTTCGAGTCGACGTTCGGTTCAGCCCCCGACGGCGTATGGCAGGCACCGGGACGCGTGAACCTGATCGGCGAGCACACCGATTACAACGAGGGCTTCGTTTTGCCGTTCGCAATCGACAAGACCGCGAAGGTCGCAGTCCGGATCCGCCGTGATTCACGCGTCCGGCTGCTGTCCACTTTCGGCGGGCAGGGCCTGGTCGAAGCCGACGTCGACATGTTGGTTCCGGAAGCGGCCAAGGGCTGGACGAAGTATCCGCTCGGTGTGGCCTGGGCTTTGCAACAGCGCGGCATCCTTGTCCCTGGCTTCGATCTCCTCATGGATTCGGATGTCCCCCTTGGCGCGGGCCTCTCGTCCTCGCACGCCATCGAATGCGCAGTCATCTCGGCGCTCAACGAGCTGACTGGTGCGGGACTGGGCGCCGAAGACATGGTCCTGGCAACGCAGAGGGCCGAAAACGACTTCGTGGGCGCCCCCACCGGAATCATGGACCAGTCGGCATCGCTTCGCGGGTCAAAGGGCCATGCGGTCTTCCTGGACTGCCGCGACCAGAGCGTACAACTGGTCCCCTTTGACGCCGAGGAAGCCGGGCTCGTGCTGCTGGTCATCGACACCAAGGTTTCCCATTCGCATGCGGACGGCGGCTATGCCTCGCGTCGGGCTTCCTGCGAATTGGGCGCCCAGGTACTGGGGGTCCCGGCCCTTCGCGACGTTGGCATCGGCGATCTGGAGGAAGCCAGCGGCCTCCTGGACAGCACGACTTTCCGACGGGTGCGGCACGTCGTCACGGAGAATGACCGCGTGCTGCAGACCGTGGAACGACTCACCACGGACGGGCCCGCCCATATCGGCAGGCTCCTGGATGCGAGCCATGCGTCCATGCGGGACGACTTCGAGATCTCGTGCCCGGAACTGGATCTCGCGGTGGAAACCTCCCGCGCCCACGGCGCCATCGGTGCCCGGATGACAGGAGGCGGTTTCGGCGGCTCGGCTATTGCCCTCACCCCGGTGGGCCATGAGCAAGAGGTGCGCGACGCCGTCGTACGCGCCTTCGCGGCGGCCGGTTTCACGACGCCGGACATCTTCACCGTGACCCCGGCCGCCGGGGCCAAACGCCTCGCCTGACTGCAGTGCATTCGCCGCCTTCGGCGAGCGGGCCCCGGCGTAAGCTGGGGGCATGACTGAGGCCGTCATCGTTTCCACCGCTAGAAGCCCCATTGGACGGGCCTTCAAAGGGTCCCTCAAGGACGAACGTCCCGATGACCTCGCAGCGGCGATGGTGACTGCTGCGCTGGCAAAGATTCCGGCATTCGATCCGGGAGCACTCGATGGCCGCGGCCTCGATGACCTCTACCTTGGCTGCGCCGAGCCCAGTGGCGAAGCCGGTTCGAACATGGCTCGGGTGGTGACCGTCCTGGCCGGCCTGGACACGGTCCCCGCGGCCACGATCAACCGCTTCTGCGCCTCGAGCCTGCAGACCCTGCGGATGGCCTTCCACGCGATCAGCTCCGGGGAAGGCCACGCCTTCGTCTCGGCGGGGGTCGAGTCGGTGTCCCGTTACCAGAACTGGGTCGGCGCAGGGGAAACGGACACCAGCCTGCATAACCCCCTGTTTGAAGCGGCGCGTGCCCGCACGGCGGCCCGGGCCGCGTCCAACACCCCGTGGACGGATCCCCGCATGGGCGGACGGATGCCCGACGTCTACATCGCGATGGGACAGACCGCCGAGAACGTCGCCACGAGCCACGGAATCAGCCGGGCGGAGCAGGACATGTGGGCGGTCCAGAGCCAGAACCGCGCTGAGGCGGCCATTGCCTCCGGTTTCTACGCCCGGGAGATCACCCCGTACACCCGCAAAGACGGCACAGTGGTGGAGCGCGACGATTCACCCCGCGCCGGCGTCACCCTGGAAGCCGTCAGCGCTTTGGAGCCGGTCTTCCGCAAGGAAGGGACCGTGACAGCCGGCAACGCATG
The DNA here is from genome assembly GCF_030209755.1 of Arthrobacter sp. efr-133-TYG-118. Classification (GTDB taxonomy): domain Bacteria; phylum Actinomycetota; class Actinomycetes; order Actinomycetales; family Micrococcaceae; genus Arthrobacter. Next base: position 168,235 of record NZ_JARVRH010000004.1, read on the forward strand.
CCCGCTCAACGATGGCGCCGCCGCCGTGGTCGTCATGAGCGATGTCCGGGCCCGGGAGCTTGGCCTCAAGCCGCTGGCACGCATCGTCTCGACCGCCGTCAGCGCCCTTTCCCCGGAACTCATGGGCATGGGACCGGTGGAGTCCTCCCGCCGGGCCCTGGCCTTGGCGGGGCTGAGCATGGCAGACATTGACCTCGTGGAACTCAACGAAGCCTTCGCCGTCCAGGTAGTGGCGAGCGCCCGCGAACTAGGCATAGATCCCGGGAAGCTCAACGTTCATGGCGGCGCCATCGCCCTTGGCCACCCCTTTGGCATGACAGGCGCCCGGATGACCACCACTTTGCTCAATGGCCTTCGCGAACGGGATGCCACCTTGGGACTGGCGACCCTGTGCGTCGGTGGCGGACAGGGCATGGCTGTGGTCTTCGAGCGGCTGTCGTAAGCCGCTCGAAGACCACCCCGCGTGAGTTAGTCGTCGCCGCGCAGGATCGCCAGCAGGCGGATGATCTCCACGTAGAGCCACACGAGCGTGACGGTCAGACCGAAAGCGGCCGTCCAGGAGTATCTCTCCGGAGCGCCCTGCCGGACACCCTGTTCGATGCTCGTGAAGTCCATGACCAGGGAGAACGCGGCCAGGCCGATAGCCAGGATGCCGATGAAAACGCCCAACGGGATGCCGAAGATGTGCACGCTGCTGCTCAGTCCGAATGGCGACTGGACGGCGCCGGTCCACACCAGGACCATGTTGATGACTGCGAAGACGAGGTAGCCGAGCGTGGCGATCATGAAGAAGCGGATTGCCTTGGGGGTGGCACGCACCTTGCCGCTCTTGAAGAGAGCCAACGTCACGCCGAACACAGCAAGGGTGCCGATGACTGCCTGCAGGCCGACTCCCGGGAACATGCCATCCAGGAGGCGTGTCAGGCCTCCGAGGAACAAGCCCTCAAGGCCGGCGTAAGTCAGGATCAGGGCCGGGGACGGCTGCTTCTTGAAGGAGTTGACCATGCCCAGGGCGAAGCCACCCAACGCGCCGACAATCATGAGGAGGCTTGCCGTGCCGGGAGCTACGAACAATGTGACGGCTGCGCCAAGCAACAGCACCGCAAGGCACGCCGCGGTCTTGACGATGACGTCGTCGAAAGTCATACGGCCGGTCTCGGCCGGACCGGCTGCGGGCTGGTTGTACATCTGCTGCAGCTGATCGCTGGTCATCGGCGGCTGCACCGACCAGGCGGGCTGGCCGTACTGGCTCTGGCCGTACTGGCTCTGGCCGTACTGGCTCTGGCCGTGGGAGTAGCTGGGTACAGGCGGAGCCTGTGTGGCTCCACGGAAATTCTTTCCGTTGAAGATCGGGTTGCCGCCGAGTGCCATGGTGGGTGTCCTTCTTGCTGTGGGTGCGAAGTGATAGTTCACGCTACCAATTCCCACGCTTGGTCCGCACCGAAAGTTCCACCGCCGCTGATGCCGGCACCCTGTTTGTTGTGAGGGTGCCGGCACATGCGGCTATCCGACGCCGAGGTACGCTTCCTTGACCGCCGGGTTGGCGAGCAGCTCCTTGCCGGTCCCCCTGTGCGTAATTGACCCGGTTTCCAGGACAAAAGCACGGTGTGCACGGGCGAGGGCCTGGTTGGCGTTTTGTTCCACCAGAAGCACCGTGGTGCCTTGGTTGTTGATCTCGGTGACAATCTTGAAGATCTGGCGGATAAACTGCGGGGCAAGCCCCATGGAAGGTTCATCCAGGAGCAACAGCTTCGGGTTGGACATCAGCGCCCGGCCAATCGCGAGCATCTGTTGTTCGCCACCGCTCATGGTGCCGCCAAACTGCTTGATGCGCTCCTTCAACCGTGGAAACAGGTCGAAGACGCGTTCCAAATCGTCTGCCACCTTGGTCCGGTCCTTGCGGCCGTAGGAACCCATGTCAAGGTTCTCCTCCACCGTCATGCCAGGGAAGATTCCGCGTCCCTCAGGCGCCTGCGAAATACCTTGGACGACGCGGATGTGCGCTTTCATCCTGGTGATGTCCTGGCCGGCGAAGGTGATGGAGCCAGCCGAGGGAGCCAGCAATCCGGAGATGGTCCTCATGGTGGTGGTTTTGCCGGCACCGTTGGCACCGATGAGCGAGACGATTTCGCCCTCGTCCACGCTGAATGACATGTCGGAAATTGCCTGGATCCGGCCATAGTGGACAGATATGTTCTTCAGCTCAAGCAAGGTCATCTTCAGGCTCCCCGAGGTAGGCGGAAATAACTTTCGGGTCATCGCGGATAATCTTGGGCAGCGCATCCGCGATCTTTTTCCCGAACTCGAGGACCACGATCCGGTCGGTCACGCCCATGACCAACTTCATGTCGTGCTCAATGAGCAAGACGGTGTAGCCGTCGTCACGGATGGTCCGGATCAGGGCCATGAGTTCTTCTTTTTCCGCGGGATTGAACCCGGCCGCAGGCTCATCCAGGCACAGGACCTTAGGGTCCGTGGCCAGTGCCCGCGCGATTTCCAGGCGGCGCTGATACCCATAAGGCAGGTGCCGCGACAAGAAATGGGCATGATCAGCGATGCCAACGAACTCGAGCAATGCCATGCCGCGTTCAATGGCGGTTTTCTCTTCCCGGACATGGGTGGGCAGACGCAGGAGTGCCCCGCCGATACTCGTGCGGTGGCGTGCATCGAGACCAACAACCACGTTTTCCAAAGCTGTCATCTCACCAAAAAGGCGGATGTTCTGGAAGGTCCGGGCCAAACCCCGTCTGGTGATCCTGTGCTGCGGCAGTCCGTTGAGCAGCTGGCCTTCGAGCAAGACCTTTCCCGAAGTTGGTTTGTACACGCCTGTCATGGCGTTGAAACACGTGGTTTTGCCGGCACCGTTAGGACCGATCAAGCCGAGGATTTCGCCTCGATTGATATCGAACGTGACATTGTCCAAGGCCGTCAGGCCACCGAACTTGATCGTCAGGTCCTGGACCTGGACCAAGGCTTCGCCCACCTTGGTGATGATGTCCCTCTCAGGGGCTACCTTCTCGGCGACCTCCAGGTCCACACCTTGTTCCTTGAGTGCGTCGACGTCAATATCCGGTTCAATTGCTTCACTCATTGTCAGCCCCCTTTCCCGGCTCCAAAACGACTTTGCCCGAAGGAGGGATGTCGCCTACAGCGCCCTTGAGCTTGTTGTAAGCCAGGCGTCCGTACGCGAGGAGGCTCTGGCGTGCCGGCAGGAGGCCGCCGGGGCGGAAAATCATGATGACCACCAGCGCCGCACCAAAGATCAAGTACTTGAACTCCGCAATCGCGGTGAAGCGGAGCGGAATATATGCCACCAACGCACCGCCAAGAACGGCACCGACCTTGTTTCCCGTGCCGCCCATGACAACAGCAGCGACGAACAGGATTGAGGTGGCGATATCAAATTTCTGGTTGTTCACGAAACCGACCTGGCCGGCGAACAAAGCACCCGAGAGTCCACCCACCGAAGCACCAATCGCGAAGGCCCACACCTTGTACTTGAACGTGGGGACGCCCATGATTTCCGCGGCGTCTTCATCCTCACGGATGGCAATCCACGCGCGTCCCACCCTGCTGCGCTCCAGGTTTCCGGCGGCCAAAAGCACCACAATGATGATGGTCAGCGTCAACCAATACCACGGAGTTCCGCTTGAGTTCAGGAAGATTGGCTGGCCGCTTGAATCCGTTCCCGGAGGGTGGCCAACGTTCTGGAAACCAACCTGGCCTTTCATCGCCGGAATGATGGTGGCCAAAATGCGCACGATCTCGCCAAAGCCGAGCGTGACGATAGCCAGGTAGTCGCCGCGAAGGCGAAGCGTAGGCACACCCAGGACCACGCCAAAGAACATGGCGATAGCCATCGCCAGCGGAAGGGTCCACAAGTAGGGAATGTGCACATACGGCGAGTCCGGGCTGGTAAACATTGCTGCCGTGTAGGAACCCAGAGCAAAGAATGCAACGTAGCCCAAGTCAAGAAGGCCCGCATAGCCGACCACTACGTTCAAGCCCACGGCCACCAGGGCATAGACAGACATTTGCGCGAGCGCAATTTGCCAATTGTTGCCCGGTTCCGTCGTGATCAGCGGCGGATTGAGGATAGGAAGCAAGTACGCAATGACAACGACCACGATCAGGATCAGCCATTGGGTTTGGCGCGGGAGCGCATTCCATTTGTCGCTTAGTCCCGGGAACCAGCCTTTGCGCTGCCGCATCTTGGCTTCGCGGTCGGCAATCTCCTGTGCTGAAGCATCATCGGGAATAAGCGTGGGACCGTCTGTTGTGCTCATGCCTTACTCTTTCCTAGCGAGCTACCCAAGACACCTTCGGGTCGCACAATCAATACCAACACCAGGACCACGAACGCGACAACGTCCGTCCATTGGGAACTACCCAGGAGCACCTGGCCGTAGTTGCCAATCAAACCGATCAGCAAGCCGCCCAGCAAAGCACCGCGCACATTGCCGATGCCTCCGAGGACAGCGGCCGCGAAGGCTTTGACGCCGAGGATGAATCCGCCGTTGTATTGCACGCCGGACGGGATTTTCATGACGTAGAACAAGGCGGCCGCTCCGGCCAGGATCCCGCCGATGATAAAGGTGGTCACAATGATCTTTTCCTTGTTGACACCCATCAAAGTTGCGGTATCCGGGTCCTGCGCCACGGCACGAATGCCTCGGCCGGTACGGGACCGCCTAATGAACTGATCAGTGGCGATCATGAGGATAATCGCAGCGACGACAATAACCACCTGCTGCGAATCGACGATGGTCCCGAAGACGTCGAAAATTGCGAGCGGCCGGAACATCGTCAGCGCGGCCTCCGGGCTCGGTCCGCGCCACCAGTAGATCGTGTACTGGATGGCGAAGGAAACACCGATGGCGGTAATCAAGAATGCGAGGCGAGGCGCCTTGCGCTGACGCAAAGGTTTATAAGCCACCCGTTCCACGATCACTGCCATCAACGCTGAGGCGATAATGGCGACGACGAGGGCGAGGACAAGGTTCCCCACAATGGCCCAAAAACCCAGCCTCGGGGCAGAGGGGCCGAAATTCAGGGCGCTGAGGGTAAAGAACACTCCGTAACAACCCGTGATGAACACTTCGGAGTGGGCAAAGTTGATGAGGTTGAGAACGCCGTAAACGAGTGTATAGCCGAGGGCAACCAACGCGTATATTGCCCCGAAGGTCAACCCGTCAAAGGTGGAACTCCAGAAGTTTTGGGTGAAGGAGTTTACGTCGAAGGTGATCCACGTGTCGTCCACGGGAACCGAGTGGAGCAGGGTGGGAATTACTTCACTGATCATGGCACTTCCTGATGTAATCAAAAGAAATGCTGGGGGTCGGCATGGATGCTAACCCCCAGCATTCATCTGGGCTCGGTGTTATTTTCCGATGACGCCGATGGGAACGATCTTGCCGCTCTCAACTTTGTAGCCGTAAACATCAGGCGTTGCCAGTTCGCCGGTTGAATCCCACTTGTAGTGCTTCGACAGGCCATCAGCATCGTAGGACTTGACCCAGGAAAGAAGGTCCGCGCGGGACTGCTTGCCCTTGTCGATGCCCGAGAGCAAGACCGTGACGGCGTCGTAACCTTCAATGGAGTAGGTTCCGGGCTCCGCGTTGGCGAGCTTCTTGTACTCGGTCTCGAAGCTCGGGATCAGCTCGCCCGGGATGCAGGGGCAGGTGAAGTACGAGTTGGACGACGCATCGCCGGCCAGCTTGATGAACTGGTCATCCTTCACGCCATCGGGGCCCACGAAGGATCCGGTGAATCCTTTTGCGACCAGTTGCTGGTCGAAGGGGGCACCCTCTGCGTAGTAGCCGGCGTAGTAAACGGTGTCTGCCTTGGCGTTCATGATCTTGGAAATCACGGCCGAGAAGTCCTTCTGGCCAGTGACGACCTTGTCGGACCCCACCATCGCGGAGCCAAGGGCCGCGGACGTTGTGGTTCCCAGACCGATGCCATAGTCAGAGTCGTCCTGGACGAGGTAGACCTTCTTTGCCTGCAGCTTGTCCGTGAGGAACTTTGCTGCCGCTGGACCCTGGACGGCGTCATTGCCGAGGGCGCGGAAGAACGTGGTCCAGCCGTTCTTGGTCAGGCTCGGGTTGGTAGCGGAGGGCGTGATGTGCACCAAGCCCTTCTGCTCGAAGATGTTGCCGGTGGCCTTTGACTCTCCCGAGAAGGGCAAGCCCACCACTCCGATGATGTCCGGCTCGGAAACAATCTGCGTCACCGGGCCTGTGGCCTTGTTCGGATCGCCTTCAGTGTCGAATTTCTTGAACTGGACCTGGCAGCCGGGGTTCGCGGCGTTGTGCTGGTTGATGGCCAGTTGGATGCCGTTGAAGATGTTGATACCCAGCTGGGCGTTGGGTCCTGTCTCGGCACCGGCATAGGCAAGGGTGGTGGTTGACGGGCATGTTCCCTTGCCATCGCCTGCAGGCAAAACAGCTCCGGCAGGAACGTCGACTTTGGAAATCGCAGGGATATTGATCCTGCCGCCGGCGCCCGAGGTCTCCGTGCCGCTAGGGGCAGTCTGATTCGCACAGCCCGCCACTAGCATGCCAAGGGTGGCTGCTGCTGCAATCGCCGAAATGACTTTCTTCCTGTACATAAATAGCCTCCGCGGTGCGTCTGATTCGTGGTCATTCGCCCGAAGTCACTTTCACTTCGAACATGTTCCATGAGAGTACTACCAAATATGTGTCCTAGAACACATATATGCAGGTCAGGATCTAATAACGGTGGATCACCGCCATGCTCGGACAGCCCTTCGCATGAACGCGGGGTTAAATTCTCGTCACGGCACAGCTTGGCGCAAACAAGGGGGGCGGCACGACTCGCATTTCGCATGCGTGCCCCAGGTGGGACTCGAACCCACAACACGCGGATTTTAAGTCCGCTGCCTCTGCCAATTGGGCTACTGGGGCGCCCGGATAATCGTAACCCAGCGCACTCCCCTCCCTCGTCTCCTAGAGCCGTTCGAATGGCGCCGCATAACGAAAGGTTCCGCTGACGCCGTCGGGCCATGCTTTGAGGGGAAACAACTGGAAATGGTCTCCCCACCCGGCATCGGGGGCCATCACGCCCAACTTCCGGGCGGGAAGAAATCCGAAGCGCGGATAGTACGCGGTGCTGCCCAGCAGGGCGATGCCCGGTTCGCCCGCATCGTCGGCCCGTCGCGCGGTTTCCCGCAAGAGCGCAGATCCGATGCCGCGCCGCTGCAGGTGCGGCTGGACGCTGATGGGCCCCAGCCCCAAAAGCCGGAGCTCCCCGATCCAGCCGCGGGTACTGATGACGTGGCCTACGATCTCACCGGCAATCTCGGCCACGATGCTGAACTCCGGCAGGTACTCATCGCAGTCGAAAAGTTCACGCAGCAGCGTCACTTCGGCCGGGACTCCTTCGACGGGCAGCCCGGTGATCGGGCTGGTGGAAAAGGCGGCAGCGGTGAGCGCCAGCACGGACTCGCGGTCGGCCGGCCTCTCAGTTCGAAGCACCACGCCTTGGCACAGCAGTCCAAGCACTTCCATGGCGTGCCCGCGTTCGGCGGATGGAACCAAAAGGTGGTCGTGATGGAACCCGGCCAGGACATTGCAACTGATACCAGCTGCCGTGAGGGCGGAGCTGACTGCCGCGGTGAGCCCCACAGCTTCCAGCGCAGAGTGGATCTGGAGGGTGATCCACGCCGCCACGAAATCGTAGGACAATCCCAGGCGCCCGGCTTCCTCCCGGCGCAGCACCACGGTGAGGCCTTCCGCTTCGCGGACAGCGGCCTCGATGTTGCCTTCAAGCGGTTTACCGTGAGGCCACAATGCGTACACATAGTCGCCGTCTCGAAGCACGGGGTGCATGGATGTCAGGAGAGTCGTCAGATCGCTTTCGCCAGCCATGCAGCAAGTCTAGGACCCGTAGTTAAACGACGACGGCGGCCGCCTCCCTGGTGGGGAGACGGCCGCCGTCGGCGGTACTACTTGGCGTTTGCTACTTGGCGTCAGCCGTGACCGGAGCCTTGGCCTCAGCAGGCTCAGCAGCCGGCGCGGGCGCGGCGGCCGGCTTGGGGGCCGGGGTGGCCGCGGCCACGAAGGCTCCGCGCGGGTTGTCGAGGTCCAGCAGCTGGGTGGTGTCGCGGCCCATGGTCATGCCCAGGAGCCAGTTGAAGATCACGCGGACCTTGCGCTCACCGGTAGGGATGGCCAAGCCGTGGTAACCGCGGTGGGCCAGCCAGGCGAGTCCGCCCTTGAGGCCGATACGGCCCAGGATGTTGATGTTGGCAACGCCCTTCCATTCGCCGAAGCCGGCAACCGCACCAAGGTTCTTGTGCTTGTAGTCGGCCATGGGCTTGTCCCAGCGGGAGGCCCACAAGTTCTTGGCGAGGCGCTTGGCCTGACGCAGTGCGTGCTGGGCGTTGGGAACGCAGGTGCCGTCCGGCAGGCCGCTGCCTGTGAGGTCCGGAACGGCAGCGATATCGCCGGCCGCCCAGGCGTTGTCGATGATGCCTTCGTCGCCTGCAATACGCAGGTCCGGGAGGACACGGACACGTCCGCGAGGCTCGAGCGGGAAGTCGGTGGAACGGATCATCGGGTTGGCCTGCACGCCTGCAGTCCACACGAGGGTGTCGGCTTCAAACTCCTGGGCAGGGGACTTGTCCGGCAGGTTGATGAGCTTGAGGCTACCCTCTGCGTTGTCGAGGGAGGTGTTGAGCAGGACCTCGATGCCGCGGCTGCGCAGGTGTTCAACAACCCACTCGGCCTGGGCTGCGGTGACCTCGGGCATGATGCGGCCCATGGCTTCGACAAGAACGAAGCGGACTTCTTCCTGGCGGATGCGCGAGTTGTTCTTGACGGCAGCGCGGGCGAGGTCTTCCATCTCGGTGATGCACTCGATACCGGCGAAACCGCCACCCACGACCACGAAGGTCAGGGCCTTGGCGCGCTCGGCGGCGTTCGTCATCGTGGAGGCGACCTCGATGCGCTCAAGGACCTTGTTTCGCAGGGCGACCGCTTCTTCGATGGTCTTCAGGCCAATGCCTTCGTCAGCGAGGCCCTTGATGGGGAACGTGCGGGTAATGGCGCCGGCGGCAACCACGACGTCGAAGTAAGGGATCTCGAAAGGCTCTCCACCGTCGGCCGGAGCAACAACAGCGGTGCGGTTCTGGTGGTCGATGCTGGTGACGCGGCCCTGGATGAGTTCCGTCTGCTTGAGGTGCTGGCGGTGCGAGACGACGGCGTGGCGCGCCTCGATGTTGCCGCCGGCCACTTCGGGGAGGAAGGGCTGGTAGGTCATGTAGGGAAGGGGATCAACGACGGTGACGATGCCGCCGGCGTTCGCGATCTTCTTCTGCAGCTTGAGTGCTACGTACAGGCCGACGTATCCGCCGCCGACAACGAGAACACGGGGACGGTCAATGAGCTCAGGGGTGGTTGCCATAAGAATAGAGTACAGCACCTTGTGAAAATCTTCACTAACTAATTCCCGAAGCTACGCACCAGCGCCGGAGGCTATTTCGGGCCGCTCGGATCCACGACGTCCACCGCGCCGGTCGCGGGCTCCTCGGGCAATTCCGCGGAGCTCCGGTAGGCGCGCCTCAATTGGACGGAGGCGCCCGCAACGATCGCCACGAACAGCGAACCAAAGCCGATGACCACCGCGGCCGGAACCGCAGTGTCGGCTTGCGAGGGCGCCTTCGCCGCAGGAACTGTGGGATCCGCAAAGGTGGCTGCCGGGATGCTCGGTTTCGACGTTGGCTGAGGCGTGGGGCTGCTGAGGTCCCCGCGCCGATGGACCCGGATCCATTCCGCAATGGATCCCACCGGATTGCTCGCCACTTCGGGCACATCGGCTTTCAGGGCCGCCTCGGCATTGAGGATGCCGTAGCCGTAGATGGGGTCCTTGCCGGGCGCCCCTGCATCCTCGGCCGTGGACACAATCCTGTTGATGACCTGCTTGGCGCTCATATCCGGCCATTTCGAGCGGATCAGCGCTGCGACGCCGGAGACAATCGGTGCGGAGCCGGACGTGCCAGCCCAATCTTCATAGCTCCCCCCGGGCAGGCCACCCACCAGCTTTTCCGCTGGCGCCGAGACGCCGATGCTGATTCCCTGCGAAGAAGCATCGACGCTGGCCGTACGGTTCCGGTCGAGTCCTGCCACCGTCAGGACACCCGGAATCGTGGCGGGCGCGCCCACCTGGACGTTTCCGCCGATCCGGTTGCCGGCCGCGGCCACGATCACCACGTCCTTTTGTTCGGCATACAGGAACGCCGCGTCCCAGCTTTGGGGCCAATCGGGCGAGGTGCTGCCAAGGGAAATATTGATGACCTTCGCGCCGTTGTCCACGGCCCATCGAACAGCTTCGGGAATCTGTTCCTGGTCCGTCTTGCCTGCCGGATTCGGCGAACCGAGCCAAGCGGAGACGGATAAGATCTCGGCCTCGGGGGCGACGCCCACGATTCCGTCCGGGCCAACACTGGAATCGGGCGAGGGAGACGACGTCGGCGACGGAGACCCCGATGGGCCGGCCGAAGCGTGTCCGCGCCCTGCAAGGAGAGTTGCAACGAGGGTCCCGTGCTCGGGTTTGGCCCCGATGCTCTTCTGTCCGTTCGGATCGCCCGCACCGGAAGCGTCGGTTCCGCCGACCACCGCGCCCTTGAGGTCGGGGTGTTGCCCGTCCACCCCGCTGTCGATGATGGCGACTTTCACTCCCGCACCCTTGGATACCTGCCAGGCTGCGGAAATGCCGTACTCGCTGAGCCAGTACTCCTTGTCCCGCCAGGAGTCGGCGAACGCCGAAGGTGCGGTGAGCAGGGCCCCTGCAAGGGTTCCCCCGGCCAGCATGGCGGCCAGCGCGGCCGATGCTGTCCGGCGGCGCCAGCCGTGTGGCAACGTCATCAACGAATACCCACCCTTAACGAGTACTCCGAGTACGCCGGATGCTCAGCGCGATGCCGTCGAGGATGTCGTGCTCGCTGGAGGTGGCCGCAGTGATGGAACCCCCTCCCAGCTCAGCCAGGCGCTGAAGGATACGGCGCCATACGAGGGCTCCGGCTCCGATGACGTCGACACGTCCGGGGTGCATGTAGGGCAGCCGGGCCCGTTCCTCGCGGCTCATTTCCAGCAGGCTGGTGGCGGCGTCGGTGATGGTCGCGAGGTCCAGGCTGGCACCGTGGATGAGTGCGGGATCGTACTCGCTCAGGCCCAAGGCGTGCGCCGTGATGGTGGTGACGGAACCGGCAACGCCCACGACGGCGGTGGCCCGGCCCAGCGGGACCGTGCGGGCGACGAGATCAATGGCTGCGTCGACGTCGGCTTCCGCGGCGGCGATCTGCTCCGGCGTCGGAGGGTCGTTGCGGAGGTGCCGTTCGGTCAGCCGCACGCAGCCGATGTCGACGGACTTGGCGGCGATGACGCCGTCGGAGTCTCCGAGGACGAACTCGGTGCTTCCGCCGCCAAGGTCCACTACAAGGACCGGGTCCTTGCCGCGCGAAGGCAGCACGCTGCTCGCACCGGCGAAAGACAGGGCCGCCTCTTCGTCGCCGGAGATGACCTCGGGTTCGACGCCCAGCAGGTCCCGGATCCCGTCAACAAAGACGTCCCTGTTGCGGGCGTCCCGGCTCGCAGAGGTCGCCACGAAACGGACGCCCCTGGCGCCATGATGGCGGATCAGCTCGGCGTAGTCGGCGGTTGCCGCAAAGGTGCGTTCGAGCGCCTCGGGGGCAAGTTCGCCGGTGGCGTCAACCCCTTGGCCCAGCCGCACCACGCGCATCTCGCGCACAACGTCCCGCAAGGGGGAGCCTGCGTCCACACCGTTTGAATCCGCGATCAGGAGCCGAATCGAATTGGTGCCGCAATCGATGGCAGCTACCCGGTTCATACGTTGAGCTCCCCTGCGGTTGGTTCCCCTGATGGCTCTGTTGCATGGGAGGACTTGGATTTGCGGACCGGGGCGGGACGGCCCACGATGTCCGGCAGGCCCTGCGGTCCGTGGCGGCTGAGGTCCCGGGAGGGGGCCTCCCCTGCGCTGTCCCACGCGCCGTCGCAATAGCAGCGGTCCGTGGTCCACCACTCGCTGATCGCCCCGATGGCCTCGTCGCCGAGCGGATTGACGCCGGGACCGGCGGCCAGGGAGTGGCCGACCAGTACGTGCAGGCACTTGACGCGGGTGGGCATGCCGCCGGCAGAGACGCCTGCGATCTCGGGGACATCCCCGGTGCCGGCCCGTCCGGCGATCTCGTCACGCGCCTGGAGATAGGCTTCGTGGGCGCTCCTGTAGGCCGCTGCCAACGGCTCGTCAGCCGTGAGCCGTTCGTTCATCTCATTCATGAGCCCCCCGGCTTCCAGCCGCGACACGGCGGCGGTGATGACGGGGTGCGTCAAGTAGAACGTCGTGGGAAACGGTGTGCCATTGCTCAAGCGCGGAGCGGTCGCGGCAACCAGCGGGTTGCCGCACACGCAGCGCGCCGGGATTTCGACGACGTCGCGCACCGGCCGTCCGAGCTGGCGGCTGAGGATTTCGAGATCGTGTGCTGATGGCTTGCGGGACTCCTGCGATGCAGGTGCCGAGTTGTCTTCCACTGGCGCTGCCATCCTTCCTGCCCTGTTTGGCCGCTCCCGTCAGGGCGCGACGGCGGCGGGCACCGCGTCTAGTCTGTTGCCGAGCGCCTGATGGATTCCCACAGGCCATCCACCCATGGCAGATTGGACGGGCTTCCGGAAGCTCCTGAGCTGGTGCTTCCGCCCGGTGTTCCGGCGGGAACGTCTCCACCAAACACCCAGTAGCCTGCTTCACCCGGCATAACCATGTTAATGCGGTCTCGGGCTTGTTGTTTCACATAGTTGGGGTCCTGCCACCGCGTGATCTGCTTCTGGAGGCTGGCCTGCTCGGCCTGTTTGCTGGCAATGTCGGCTTCAAGGCCGGAGATTTCCGCCTTTTTCTCCAACCAGATCTTGACTGTCGGCGCGAGCATGATGGTGATCGCTATCATCACCACGGCGAGGGCAAGCATGCGGCCGGAGAACGCCTTCGCGGGCACGGGGCGCGTGCTGCGGTCCTTGTCGAGGTGGGCGGAGCCGGCACCGGGCGTTTTGTTGGATGCCTTGCCGGCAACCGGGGCGTTTCCCGGCCTGCCCGGAAGCGAACCTCCTGGTTTCGCCGCGGAACCAGCCTTGGATCCGGACTGGCCCTTGCTTTGGGTGCCGCCTTCGGCCCTGGTATTGGACGACGTCCTGGACCCGGCGTGAACCTGGCTCTCTTGCTGGCCAGCGCTTGCCTTGCGGGACTCGCCGAAGTCGGCACGGATAACATGGCCGCCGTCGGGGTTCTTTTGTGGCGACCGGCCCAGGGCATCTGCCCGGGGGACCTTGGGGCGGCGGGTGGCCATGACACTCCTGTAATGCCTGGTGCTTGCCTGGCGGGTTGCTGCGCGTTGCGTGGCTCACGGAGCCTGCGGTTTGCCGAAGTGCTCGCACATTTCGTTAAACAGAACCGGTGGCTATGGTCTTTCCACCATAGCCACCGGTCAGCTGTTTCAGCGGATACTAGCCCTTGAAACGCGGGAAAGCGCTGCGGCCGGCGTAGCGTGCGGCGTCGTCGAGCTCTTCTTCGATGCGCAGCAGCTGGTTGTACTTGGCGACGCGCTCGGAGCGGGCCGGGGCACCGGTCTTGATCTGGCCAGCGTTGGTGGCAACGGCGATGTCAGCAATGGTGGTGTCCTCGGTTTCGCCGGAGCGGTGCGAGGTGATGGTGGTGTAACCGGAGCGCTGGGCCAGGGAAACGGCGTCCAGGGTTTCGGTCAGTGAACCGATCTGGTTGACCTTGACGAGCAGGGAGTTGGCCGTGGCGGAGTCGATGCCCTGCTGCAGGCGGATCGGGTTGGTGACGAAGAGATCGTCGCCAACCAGCTGGACCTTGTCACCGATGGCGTCGGTGAGGGTCTTCCAGCCTTCCCAGTCGTTTTCGTCCAGCGGGTCTTCGATGGAGACCAGCGGGTAGTCGGCAACGAGTTCGGCGTAGTAGGCGCTCATCTCGGTGGCCGAGAGTGCCTTGCCTTCGAACTGGTAGGCGCCGTCCTTGTAGAACTCGGAGGAGGCGACGTCCAGCGCTAGGGCGATGTCCTTGCCCGGGGTGTAGCCGGCGTTCCTGATGGCTTCCTGGATCAGGTCCAGTGCGGCGCGGTTGGACGGCAGGTTCGGCGCGAAGCCGCCTTCGTCGCCGAGGCCGGTGGAGAGGCCCTTGGCCTGCAGGACCGACTTGAGGTTGTGGTAGACCTCAACGCCCCAGCGCAGGCCTTCGGAGAAGGTCTCGGCGCCGATCGGGGCGATCATGAATTCCTGGATGTCGACGTCGGAGTCGGCGTGGGAGCCACCGTTGAGGATGTTCATCAGCGGGACGGGCAGGACGTGGGCGTTCGGGCCACCCAGGTACTTGTACAGGGGAAGGTCCGCGGAGGCGGCGGCTGCGTTGGCCACGGCGAGGGAAACGCCGAGGATGGCGTTGGCGCCGAGCTTGCCCTTGTTCGGGGTGCCGTCGAGGTCGATCATGGCCTGGTCGATGCTGCGCTGGTCCGTGGCGTCGAAGCCGATCAGGGCCGGGGCGATTTCGTCGATGACCGCGTCAACGGCCTTCTGGACGCCCTTGCCGAGGTAACGGCCCTTGTCGCCGTCGCGCAGTTCAACGGCTTCATGCTCGCCGGTGGAAGCACCGGAGGGAACTGCCGCGCGGCCGATCTGGCCATCGGAAAGCAGAACTTCAACTTCTACTGTCGGGTTTCCGCGGGAATCAAGGATCTCGCGGGCGTGGATGGCATCGATAAGCGCCATGGACTGCTCCTTATGGTGAAGCGATTTACTGGGAATCTTGAGGGAAATTCTCGACGTCCTCGTCGCCACTAGCCTAGTCGAGACCGGCCAAGGTTACGGAACAGCGTCGGACCCCTCACGTTTTGTGGCTTCCCCGTCGCGCCCCTGGTAGCGGCGGACGGCACTGCGCAGGGCCCGTTCGGCGTCGAAACCCTTCTCCCTCGAGCCCGCGACGACGGCGAGCAGCAAGTCTCCAAGCGCAGCTTCGGAGTCGGGAACCTCCACCGCCGCGACTGGACCGCCACTGCGTTCCGGGCCGCCCGCGCGCTCGGCACGGTCAAGCGACTTTTGCGCCAGGGCGAGGGCAGGAAGGTGTGGTGGTATTCCTTCAAAGGGATCCGAACGCCCGGGCTTTTCGGCCTTCTTCACGGCGTCCCATTTTTCGACGATCTCCTCCACGGTGGCCGGGAAGGATTCCTGCAAGGACCCGTCCGGCTTGAAGACGTGCGGGTTGCGCCGCACCATCTTCTCCGTGATGGCGCGTGCGACGTCGTCGAAGGTGAATTGTCCTTGCTCCTCGGCGAGCCGGGCGTGGAGCACCACTTGGAGCAGCACGTCGCCCAGCTCGCCCTGGAGTTCGTCGGCTGTATCGGAACCGGACGCGCCGGCCTCAATCGAGTCGACCACCTCGTACGCTTCCTCGATCAGGTACTCGACGAGGGATTCGTGGGTCAGCGCCCCCATCCACGGACAGTGCTCGCGCAAAGAGGCGATTTTCCCCAGCAACTCCCCAACCTCGCAAGCTCGGCCGGGGACCCCTGCCGCAGTGGGCCCAACCAGCACGTCCGTGGGTCGTTCAGGAGAACCGGCGCCTGCAGGAGTTTGCTTAGCCAAGGTTGGCGTAGGCGTTGTTGATGTACTCCACCAACGCTTCTTTTTCGTCCAGCGGCAGGAACGACGACTCGGCGGCGTTGAGGGTCAGTTCGAGGAGGTCGTCGAGATCGTAGTCGAAGGTCTCCACGAGAAGCTCGAACTCGTCCGTGAGCGTCACGCCGCTCATGAGCCGGTTGTCCGTGTTGATAGTGACGTTGAAGCCCAATTGGTAAAGCATGTCCAGCGGGTGGTTCTCGATGCCCTCGCCGAAGTTCGCGATTGCCCCGGTCTGCAGGTTGGACGAGGGGCAGATTTCCAGCGCGATTCCGCGATCGCGGACCCAGCCGGCCACCTCACCCAAAGTGACCATGCCGACGGTGTCCTCGGCGTCGTCGTCGGCTTCTTCGCCCTCGGCATCTTCGAACTCGACGGTGATGTCCTCCGCAATACGTACGCCGTGGCCCAAGCGCAGGGCGCGGCCGTCCACAAGTGCGGACTGGATGCTTTCCAGGCCCGCGGCTTCGCCGGCGTGCACCGTAGCCGGGAAGTTGTGCTCGGCCAGGTAGGTGAAAGCGTCCTTGAAGCGGGAAGGCAGGAAGCCGTCCTCGGCTCCGGCGATGTCGAAGCCGACAGCTCCGTTGTAACGGTGGCGTACGGCGAGCTCGGCAATTTCCTGGCCGCGGTCCGCGTGGCGCATCGCCGTGATGAGCTGGCCCACCTGGATCTGGCGGCCGGACTCCTCAACGGTGTCCACGCCGGCGTCGAGCCCTTCCTGGACCGCTTCCACAACCTCATCCAGGGTGAGGCCCTTCTGCAGGTGCTGTTCGGGTGCCCAACGGATCTCGCCGTACACGACGCCGTCGTCAGCCAGGTCCTCGACGAATTCCTTGGCGACGCGCGCCAGGCCTTCCTTGGTCTGCATGACAGCAATCGTGTGGTCAAAGGTTTCGAGGTAGCGGACCAAAGAACCGGAGTCGGCGGACTCACGGAACCACTGGCCCAGCGCTACGGGATCCGTGGAAGGCAGGGTGTGGCCGACAGCCTCCGCCAGCTCAATGATGGTGGCCGGGCGCAGTCCCCCGTCCAGATGGTCGTGAAGGGAAACTTTCGGCAGGCTCTTCAGGTCGAAGTCAAGGGCAGGGGCGGCGTCAACAATAGGCTCAGTCACGTCTCAACTCTAGGGGGACGGAAGAAGCTTAGCCAGCAGGGTTCGAGCGCTCGACGCCGGCCGCCGCGTTAACCGCGGTACCCGCGTCTGCTGCAGCTGCTTCCGCAGAAGCTGCTTCCGTCTTCTCGCCGTCCTTCTTTTCCCCGTCCCTCTTTTCAAGGTGCTTGTGCCACCAACGCAAGGTGTGGTCCACAATGACGCCGAGCACTACAGCGAATGCCACGGCAATCCCCACGCCGAGGAGCGGGTTGTTGTGCACCCAGTGGCCGGCCAGGGATCCAATGCCGATCGAATAACCTACCCACGTGAAGCACGCGAAGGCATCCAGGAAGAAGAAGGTCTTGTGGCGGAAGCCGGTCTGTCCAGCGACGTAGTTCACGGCTACCCGGCCCCAGGGTATGTACCGGGCTGTGAAGATAAGCACAGCGCCGCGCTTGTCCAGCTCGTAATGTGCCCAGGCGAACATCTTCTGGACCTTCGGCTTGCGCATCCATTTCCAGCGGTCCAGGCCAATCTTGCGGCCCAGCATGTACGCCATGTTGTCGCCGGCCATGGCCCCGACGAGCGCAGTAGCGCCGAGGAGCCACAGGTTCGGCTCGCCCCGGTGCATGGCAAGGGCCGAGAGCCCTACGATCGCGGTCTCACTGGGAAGGATCGTGGCAAAGCCGTCGATGAAAAAGAAAACCAGGAGCACCGGGTAGATCCACGGTTGCCCGGCGGCATGCTCGAGCATGTGGTTCATGAATTCCACGCAGGCATTGCTCCTCAAGGAAAGTCACACGGTCGCGTGACATAGATCGCTATCCAGTGTCCCACGGCCCGGAGGTCGTTCGCTACGCCCGGCCGGGGTAGAACACAATTTAAGGCTAGCTCGAAAGCTGGAATGGAAGCATCCTGCTACACGAGGGATTCCTCTTCGGGCTCCCCGGTTTCCTCGTCCTCTTCGGTGGAAGGCGTGGCCCCGCGGACTTTGCTGATGATCCGGTCCACGATGATTCCCAGGATGATGGCCGCGCCGATCGCGATAATCGCTCCGAGCAGGTGGTTGTGCTCGAACCATTGGCCGAAGAACACACCGATGGCCACCGAATAACTGGCCCACAGAACGGCAGACATGGCCGTGAGCCCCACAAACATGCCGTGCGGGAAATGGGTTGCACCGGCTGTCAGGTTGACCGCCACGCGGCCGACGGGGATGAACCGGGCCACCATGATCAGCGACGCGGCCCGGCGTCGAAGTTCCCTCCCGGCCCAGCGGAAGGCACCCTGCATCCGTTGGGAACGCGTCCACCGCCAGCGGCGAACACCTACTTTGCGGCCGATCAAGTAGGCGATGTTGTCGCCTGTGAAAGCACCAAGGGCCCCCACCAGGATCAGCAGCCACGTGTTGGGCATCCCCGCGGTCGCGGAGACTGCAGCGAGTCCCACCACCATCGACTCGCTGGGAACCGGCGGGAAGAAACCGTCGATCACGCAGCAGGCAAAAACCAGAAGCAAGACCCAAGGCTGCCCGGCCGCGGCGAGGATGAAGTCGTTGATGGCTTGCACGGTCTTCCTAACGAATGGCCGCAGGGATTATCTCCCGAGCATCCCAAAAATGCCCGGGAGATCAGCCTAGGAAATCCGGTCGATGATGAGCTGTTGTGCCGGCCGTGAGCCTTCCGGCGCGATGAGCACCGCGCCTTCCAAGGCTTCCTTGGCCCGTTCGAACTTTTCCGGGGTGTCGGTCAGGAGGGTCATGAGTGGCTCCCCCGCCCGGACCAGGGCGCCCGGTTTGGCGTGCATCCGCACCCCTGCACCGGCTTGGACGATGTCTTCCTTCCGGGCACGTCCGGCGCCGAGGCGCCACGCAGCCACACCCACGGCCAGGGCGTCGAGTTCCACCAGGACGCCGTCGGCCGGAGCCGGAATGACCTCGGATTCCTTGGCCACCGGCAGGGCAGCACGCGGATCGCCGCCTTGGGCTTCGATCATGCGGTTCCAGACGTCCATCGCGCGGCCGTCCTTGAGGGCGGCCGCGGGGTCGGCGTCGTGCACTCCGGCGCAGGCGAGCATCTCTTCGGCGAGCCTGACAGTCAGCTCGACGACGTCTTCCGGACCGCCGCCCGCAAGCACATCCACCGACTCCTCCACCTCGATGGCATTGCCCGCAGTCAAGCCCAGCGGCGTGCTCATGTTCGTCAGGAGGGCCACCGTGTTGACGCCCGCATCCTTGCCCAGGGCCACCATGGTTTCGGCCAGTTCGCGGGCACGGGCTTCGTCCTTCATGAACGCCCCGGAGCCCACCTTCACGTCGAGCACCAGGGAGCCCGTGCCTTCGGCGATCTTCTTGCTCATGATGGACGAGGCAATCAGGGGAATGGCTTCCACCGTGCCCGTGACGTCGCGCAGGGCATAGAGTTTCTTGTCCGCCGGAGCCAAACCCGTGCCGGCGGCGCAGATGACTGCACCCACGTCCTGCAGCTGGGCCAGGATCTCCTCGTTGCTCAGGTTCGCCCGCCAACCGGGAATTGCTTCGAGCTTGTCGAGCGTGCCGCCCGTGTGGCCCAGTCCCCTGCCGGAAAGCTGGGGAACCGCAACCCCGAAGACCGCCACCAGCGGCGCCAGCGGAAGGGTGATTTTGTCCCCGACGCCCCCGGTGGAGTGTTTGTCGGTGGTGGCCTTCACGCCGCCGTCGGGACGCCGAAGGCTCGAGAAGTCCATCCGCTCGCCCGAGGCGATCATCGCCTCGGTCCAGCGTGAGATCTCGGCACGGTCCATCCCGTTGAGGAGGATGGCCATGTTCAGGGCCGCCATCTGCTCGTCGGCAATGACGCCTCGGGTATAGGCATCGATGGTCCAGTCGATCTGCTCCGGGCTCAAGGTGCCTTTGTCCCGCTTGATGCTGATGATCTGCACGGCATCAAACGCTTCAGTCTGTGTCACCGGTTCTCCTCCAGGTTGTCGGGACCGAAGGCATCCGGCAGCACTTGGTCCATGGTCTTGATGCCCTGCGTTGTCATGAGTTGCATGCCGGGTGCCCGGAATTCATAGAGCAATTGCCTGCACCGGCCACAGGGCATGAGGACATTGCCCTTCGAGTCGACGCAATAGAACGCCCGCAATCTGCCGCCGCCACCCATATGGAGGTCTCCCACCAGGGCGCACTCGGCGCACAGGGTGAGTCCGTAGCTGGCGTTCTCGACGTTGCATCCGCTGACGATCCGCCCGTCCTCGGTGAGTGCGGCGGCCCCCACCGGGAACTTCGAATACGGAGCGTAGGCCTTCCCCATGGCGGTAACCGCGGCGGCCTCGAGGGCCGCCCAGTCCACTTCGCTATCCGTGAGCACCACGGTCAGCCCTTGACGTACGGTATGCCGCTTGCCGCCGGCGGCCGGGACCTGCCCACCAATCCGGCGACGGCGAAGACCGTCAAGGCGTAAGGCAGCATGGCCATGAACTGGCTCGGCACGGGCGATCCGATGATGGTAATGACGCTCTGGAGGTTGTCCGCGAAGCCGAACAGCAACGCGGCCAGGAAGGCGCCGATCGGGTTCCAGCGCCCGAAGATCAGCGCCGCCAGGGCGATATACCCACGGCCACCGGACATATCCTTGCTGAACGCATCCACGGATACCAGGGTGAAGAACGAGCCGCCAATGCCCGCGATCGCACCGCCCATGAGCACGTTCCAGAAACGGGTCCGGTTGACATTGATGCCCACGGTGTCGGCTGCCTGCGGGTGTTCGCCGACGGCCCTCACGCGCAGTCCCCACTTCGTGTGGAAAAGGCCGAGGTAAACGACGATCACGGCGATGTACATCAAATAGCCCACGAGGGACTGGTGGAACAGGATGGGGCCGATGATGGGGATATCGGACAGGAAGGGAATGTCCACCGGGGGCAAACGCCCCGGCTTGTTGAGTCCATCCGGGTCAGCCGTCAGCAGCGTCGAAAAGAGGAAGCTCGTCAGTCCACTGATGAGGACGTTGAGCACGACGCCGACGATGATCTGGTTGACGAGGTACTTGATGCTGACCACGGCCAGGACCAAGGAAACAAGCGTTCCAGCGACGGCCGCCGCGACCAGCCCGGCGTAGACATTGTGCGTCACCGTGGCAACAACGGCCGCGGAGAATGCTCCCAGCAGGAGCTGCCCTTCAATGGCAATGTTGACCACACCGACGCGTTCGCACAGGACGCCGGAAAGGGATCCGAAGACCAGCGGCACGGCCAAGGTTACGGATCCTGCGATCAGTCCGGCGAGGGAGATCGACGGCTCGTCGCCATTTCCGCCGGCCACGATCCAGACCATGAAGCCGATGAGGAACACTGCGGCAAATGTACCGCCCACCCAGCGGGGTGCGGACTTCTTCGCCTGGGTGAGATACACCGTGTAGCCGGCCAGGCCGAGGAGAATCACCGCGGCGATCCAGCCGATGGCCGCCGAAGGAAGCGTGATCTTGGAAACCTTTGCCACTCCGAGCGCGGCAAGGCCGAGGACCACCACGGCGGCGACGGTGGATGCGGGCAACCAACCCGGTACCGTGCCTGAACCCGACGCGAGGCCCGAACGACGGCGAACGAACCACAGGTATCCGAGACCGACCGAAAGCAGAAGGGCCAGGACGAACGTGACCAACGCAGCAACACTGGAGGCCGCTTCATTGGCCGCCTCGGCAATGCCGAAGCCTGCCGACTTCGAATTCGACATGAAACCGAACAGCACGGTTCCGAGGATTGCGAGCAAGGACAGTCCGATTCCGGCCTTCCAGCTCACCAGCTCGGTGGCACCCGTTTTTCCGGGGCTCGCCGGGGCGTTACCGGCGGGTGTGCCACCGCCGGGCTGAGTTGTTGTGGTGCTCATGCTGTTGCAGCTCCGCTCTCGAGTTTTCCGGAGGGGATGCTTCCGGAGCCGGGGCCGCCAGTGGCCTTCTTCTTTTTCCGCGGGTTTAGTCCGAAGATCGCCCGCACCAGGGGCGGTGCCGCGATGAACAGGACGATCAAGGACTGGATGACCAAGACGATGTCGATGGGGGTCTGGGTTTCGGCCTGCATCGCGACGCCTCCCGCACGGAACGCCCCGAACAGGAGCCCGGCGAAGAAGGTTCCCCAGGGCGTCGACCGGCCCAGCAGAGCGACCGTGATGGCATCGAATCCGATGGAAGCCGCGACGCCTCCCGAGAGGTATTTCTCCGTTCCGGATACCTGAGCAATGCCGGCCAGGCCCGCAAGCGCACCCGCAAGCGCCATCACCAGGATCACGGCGCGGGGAACGTTGATTCCAGCGGTGCGTGCTGCGCTCTGGTTGGCGCCCACGGCCCGGAATTCAAAGCCGAGCGTGGAGCGCTTCAGGAGCCACCAGACGAAAACCGTTGCCAGCACGGCAAGGAGGAAGCCCGCGTGGAGCCTGAACTGGGGGCCGAGCAACTCCGGGAACAATGCCGACTGGTCCAGGAAGGGCGAGATCGGGTTGGTCGAGCCCTTGCGCTGGAAAGCCGGAGTGGTCAGGAGGAACAGGAGGAGGAAGTTGGCGATGTAGTTCAGCATGATGGTCACGATGACCTCATGCGCGCCGGTCCGGGCCTTGAGGAGGCCGACGACGCCGCCCCACACCGCGCCGCCGACGAATCCGGCAACGATGACGAGCAGCAAGTGAACCAGGAAAGGCAAGTGCCAGGTGAAGCCCACGTAGGCACCGAACAGCGCGCCAAAGATGATTTGCCCTTGCGCACCGATGTTGAACAGGCCCGCACGGAAGGCCAAGGCCACGCCGAGTCCGGCCAGGATCAGTGGCGTTGACACCGTCAGGGTCTCAGTGATCGGGTACAGCTGGGCTGCGGCGTCGGCCCCGGCCCAGTTGAATATCGACCCCTGGACCAGCGCCACGTAGGGCCTGAAGACCTCGGTGAGCATGTCCCCCGGCTGCGCGAAGAAATAGCCTGCCGTTTCGGCCACTTTGGGGTTGGTCACGGCCATTAGGATTCCGCCGAGCACAATCGCGAGCAGCACGGACAACACCGAGACCATGGCGTTTCCGGTCACGATCTGCCGGAAGACCGAACCACCGGCAGCGTGCGGGATCTGTCCGCCCTGGCTGGTAGCCGGAATCACAGACGGGGCCATTGCGCCGTCCGCCGTGTCCAGTGCGACGTCCAGGACGACCTCGTCGTCCAATGTTTCCGGGCGCTCCGGCTCGACTTCGTTTTCTTGTCGAGGGGTGTTGGACTCAGACATGTGTTCCTCCCTCGAGGGTCTTGTGCGCAGTCAGTTCTGCCTCATGTTCCGGAACGCCGGCCATCATCAAGCCCAGCACATCGCGGGAGGTACCGGCGGGAACGATCCCCACAAGCTTTCCCCGGTAGAGAACGGCGATCCTGTCGGCGAGCTCAAGCACTTCATCGAGCTCTGTGGACACGATCATCACCGGAGTTCCGTTATCCCGTTCGGCAATGACCCGCTTGTGCACGAATTCGATGGAGCCGACGTCGAGGCCCCGGGTGGGCTGCGATGCGATGAAAAGCCTCAATGGCCGGGACAGTTCCCTAGCCAGGACCACCTTTTGCTGGTTGCCTCCGGAGAGCGTACCCACGGCGACATCGATCGACGGCGTCCGCACATCGAACTCCTCGACCTTCTTCTCCGCGTGGGAAGCAATCAAGGCCGGTTTCATACCGATGCCTTGGGCAAAAGGCGGCTTGTCGTACAAGTCCAGGATCATGTTCTCGGAAATGGAAAATGTTCCCACCAGGCCGTCGATCTTGCGGTCCTCAGGGACGAACCCGACGCCGGCGGACAGAACCTGTTTGACGCTCTTGCCGAGCAGTTCGACGTCGTCGAGGACGATGGATCCGGTGACGTGCTGCTGGACGCCGAGGATGGCTTCCGTGAGCTCCGTCTGGCCGTTGCCTTGGACACCGGCGATGGCGAGCACTTCACCCTTGGCGATGTCGAAACTCAGCCCGTCCACGACGTGCTGGCCATTGTGGTCCACGACGGTCAGGTTCCGGACCTTGAAGGTCGCCTCCCCCGGTTGGGCTGGCTTCTTTTCCAGGGTCAGGCTGACCGCCCGGCCCACCATCGCCGAGGCGAGTTCCGTCGGGGACGCCGAGGGATCAGCCGAGCCCACTACTTTGCCACGCCGGATCACCGTGATGATGTCCGATATTTCCTTGACCTCACGCAGCTTGTGCGAAATGAAGACAATCGATTTTCCGGCCGCCTTGAGCTGCCGGATGATGTCCAGGAGCTCATCGGTTTCCTGCGGAGTGAGAACCGCGGTCGGTTCATCGAGAATCAGGACTTCGGCGTCGCGCACTAGTGCCTTGATGATCTCGACCCGTTGCTGCACGCCCACGGGCAGGTCTTCCACGAGGGCATCGGGGTCGACGTGGAATCCGTACTGCTTGGAAATCTCGGAGATCCTGCGGCGGGTTTCATCCAGGTTCAGGAAGCCGGCTGCCTTGGTGGCTTCGTTTCCCAGCGCGACATTTTCGGCGACCGTGAATACCGGAATCAGCATGAAGTGCTGGTGGACCATTCCGATCCCTGCCGCCATGGCATCTCCGGGACCCTTGAAAACGACCGGCTTGCCGTCGACCAGGATTTCGCCGTCACTGGGATCGTAGAGTCCGTAAAGGACATTCATCAGGGTGGATTTACCGGCACCGTTTTCGCCGAGGAGGCAATGGACTTGGCCGGGTTCAACCACGAGATCGATGTGGTCATTGGCTACGAGGGATCCGAAGCGCTTCGTGATCCCTTTCAGTTCGAGTTTCAAAACTCCAACCCATCTATAAAGGATGGCTCCTCGTCATCACCGTGCTCCCAGCATAGTGCTCGGCCAAAGAGTGTCGAAGAGCAAAAGTGAAGGCAACGCAGAACGCGCTGCCCTTCTGCCAAAACTCGGCTGAAGGGCAGCGCGACGCGGTTTAGCCCGGATTTTTACTTGGGGCTGGACTTCGATTCGACCTTGACTGCGCCGGAGATGATGTCCTTCTTCAACTGGTCAAGATCGCTCTTCATGTCGGCCGGCACTGCGGAGTCGAGATCGTGGAACGGGGCAAGCGCCACG
Source organism: Arthrobacter sp. efr-133-TYG-118 (assembly GCF_030209755.1). Taxonomy (GTDB): domain Bacteria; phylum Actinomycetota; class Actinomycetes; order Actinomycetales; family Micrococcaceae; genus Arthrobacter. Next base: position 193,121 of record NZ_JARVRH010000004.1, read on the forward strand.
CCCCCGTTGTCGAGCGTGCCAACGTAGGGGCTGGGGTCGAACTTGCCGTCCTTGTCGGCCTTGATGACCGTTTCAACGGCGGTCGCCATGGTCTTCTGGACCGAAGTCAGGATGACCGACTTGTAGGCGGGTGCGGTCAGGTAGCCATCCGAGTCGACCCAGATCAGCTTTGCGTCCGTGCCTTTTGCCTTGGCGTCAAGGATCGCGCTTCCGGCGCCTGCTCCAACCGGACCAGCGACGGGAAGGACGACGTCGGCCCCTTGGTCGAGGAATCCTTGGGTGAGGACCTTGCCCTTGTCGACCTGCTTGAAGTCGCCGACGAACGTTCCGTCCTGCTTGTCCTTGTCCCAGCCAAGCAGCTGGACGGACTTGCCCTTCTTCTGGTTGTAGTACTTCACCCCGTCAGAGAAGCCGTCCATGAAGATGCTCACGGTGGGGATGTTGAGACCACCGAAGGTGGCAACCTTGCCCGTCTTGGAAGTGCCGGCAGCGAGGTACCCGGCCAGGAACGCGGCCTGGGCCGTGTCATAGACAATCGGCTTGACGTTCTTCGGGAAGGTGGGGTCCGAGTAGTCGATGATGGCGAAGTGGCTGTTCGGGTTCGCCGTCGCAATGTTCTTCGTGGCGTCGCCCAGCAGGAAGCCGACCGTAACGGTTAGCTTGCAGCCTTGCTGGACCATGGAACGAAGGTTGGGGTCGTAGTCCGTGTCGGCCTTGGACTGGACGTGCTTCTCCTGGATGCTCAGGTCCTTGGCTGCCGCCTGAAGGCCCTCGTAGCCTGACTGGTTGAACGACTTGTCATCGAAGCCGCCGGAGTCGGACACCATGCATGCGGTGTAGTCCGACTTGGTGGCGCTGCCCGAGCTCGAAGCAGACGGTGCGCTACCGCAGCCTGCCAGCAAAAGTGCAGCGGCGCCCGCAGTTGCGACGCCTGCAAATGAACCGCGCTTTAGTGTGGCACGCAGTGATTGCTTCAATTTTCCTCCAGGAAGAAAGTGATTGATGCTACGACAGTTGGTCAATGAGTGTCCGTTTCGAAAACTCGAGTCTGAAATTCTGTTTTCACTGATGCTTCGCAGCACTGCGCCTGGGGCGCACTGATGGCACAACTTTAGTGGGATTGAACACACCCGGGTAACACAAAAGCCCAACAACCCGAAGATCGTTGAGCTTTTGTTACCAAGCAGTAGAGGAACTCCCAGCCAACGGCCCTAGGATGCCCGCCCGCGGCCGCTAGTCGGTGCAGGCTCAGTGCAGGCGGACCAGCATCTTGCCGGTGTTGACTCCGTCCAGGAGGTCGATGAAGGCCTTCGGCGCGTTCTCGAGCCCGTCGACGATCGTCTCGTCGTAGCGGACCGTTCCGTCAGCCAGCCATCCGGCCATCTTCTCGGCGAACTCGGCGGCGTGCTGCCGCTGGCCGCCCACCAGGAAGCCACGGAGGGTCAATTGCTTTCCGATGGCCACGGCCAGGTTCCGCGGGCCCGGTGTGGGCTCCGTGGAGTTGTACTGCGAAATGGCACCGCACATTGCTACGCGGCCACCCACAGTGAGGACTGCGAGGGCGGCCTCGAGGTGTTCGCCGCCGACGTTGTCGAAGTAGACGTCGATGCCGCGCTCCCCCGCTGCGTCACGGAGCTGCTTCGCCACCGGACCGTCGTGATAGTCGAAGGCCGCGTCGAAGCCCAGTTCCAGCAAGCGCGCCACCTTCTCCGGGGAACCGGCGCTGCCGATCACCCTGGAGGCGCCCATGGCCTTCGCGACCTGGCCGACAATCGAACCCACGGCGCCTGCGGCACCGGAAACGAAGACGACGTCCCCGGCTTTGAACTCGGCCACCTTAAGCAGCCCGGCATACGCCGTCAGGCCCGTCATCCCAAGCGCTCCGAGGAATGCCGACGTCGGCGCCAGGCCGGCCGGAACCGGCGTCGCGCTTGTCGCATCCACCACGGAATATTCGCGCCAGCCGAGCTGGTGCACGACGACGTCACCCACCTTGAGCGCCTCGGAACGGGACGCGATCACCTCACCCACCGCACCGCCGTCGAGCGCTGCGTCGAGTCGGAAAGGCGCCGAATAGGACTTCGCGTCGTTCATGCGGCCGCGCATGTAGGGATCGACCGACATGAACTCGTTGCGGACCAGGATCTGGCCGTCCTGCAGCTCCGGCAAATCGGTCTCGGCCAGCCGGAAGTTCTCCTGGACGGGGCGTCCTTGAGGCCGGGATGCCAGCTGGATTTCGCGGGTGCTCTTGGTAACAGCGGCGCTCATGCGGCCACCTCCACAAGCTTGATGTCGACGGCGATGTTCCCGCGGGTTGCGTTGGAATAGGGGCAGATCTGGTGGGCCTTGGCCACGAGCTGCTCGGCGGTTTCCCGGTCGAGGGCAGGCAGCGCGATCTCAAGCTCAGCGGCGAGCCCGTATCCCTCGCTGCCCTCCAAGGCACCGAAATGGATCTTGGCTGCCACGGCGGAATCACTCAGATCCACCCGGGCCTTGCGTCCCACCAGCCTGAGTGCCGAGTGGAAGCATGCCGCGTACCCGGCTGCGAAAAGTTGCTCAGGGTTGGTGCCCTGGCCGTTTCCGCCCAGTTCCACCGGGCTGGCGAGTGCTACGTCCAGCTTGCCGTCATTGGTGCGTGCGTTGCCGTCGCGGCCTTCACCGGAGGCAAGCGCCTCGGCTGTGTACAAAGTCTTCACTGTGGTTCCTTTTCCTTTGTTGGGGTGGACGTGTTGGGATGGACGATCAGATGGCTGAATGGAGCGCTGCGGTAAGTCGGCCCAGGGTGTCGTGAAGCTGCGCAAGCTCGGCGGCGCTCAAGCCCGCGGCATCGGCGAGGCGTTGCGGAACAGCCCCCGCCCGGGCACTAAGGGCCCGCCCGGCGTCGCTCAAGTGGATCTCGACGCGACGCTCGTCTTCGGCTGAACGGCGGCGCTCCACGAAGCCCAAGGCTTCAAGCCTCTTCAGCAGCGGTGACAAGGTGCCCGAGTCGAGTCCCAGCTCGGTGCCCAGTTCCCGGACGCTTCGAGGCGCATTTTCCCAGAGCACCAGCATCACGAGGTACTGCGGATACGTCAGCCCAAGCTCATCCAGCACCGGCCGGTAGACCGCCGTGGCCGCCTTCGATGCGGAATACAGCGCGAAACAGACCTGGCGGTCGAGGCGTGGGGCTTCACTCATGGCTATAACGATAGCTCACAATTAAATTGTGCACAACTCAAATGGAGCCGCAACGCCCGCTCACAAACAACCCCACCCCCGCCAACGCCCGCTCACAAACAACCCGTTCCCCGCCAACGCCCGCTCACAAACAAGCCGTTCCCCGCCAACGCCCGCTCACAAACAAGCCCAAAAGACGGGATCCTCCTGCAGATGATCTGCACGAGGATCCCCGGCCTTTCGGCCAAAAGTGAGCGGGCGTCTGGCCAGAACCCGGTATTAGTGAGCGGGCGTCCGGGCAGAACCCGGTATTAGTGAGCGGGCGTCGGGCCAAAACCCGGTATTAGTGAGCGGGCGTCGCAGTTTTAGAGATCCCGGATGGTTCGCAATGCCGCGGCGGCCAAGACTTGGATTGCGAAGCCGAGGGCACGCTCGTCCACAATGAAGTCACCGCGGTGGAGATCGTATTCCTCGCCGCCGGGGGTGTGGGTTCCGAGGCGCATCATGGCACCCGGCAGGTCAGCCAGGAACCAGGCGAAGTCCTCGCCGCCCATGGACTGGGGCGTCAGGACGACGGCGTGCTCGCCGAGTTCCGCGCGGGCCGCGGCCTCGATGATGGCTGTCTCGTGTTCCGAGTTGACCACGGGAGGGACGCCGCGCGTGTGCTCGAGGTGCACATCCACACCGTACGGCGCGGCAACTTGCTGGACGACGTCGTCGAGCAGTTCCCCTGCGCTGTGCCAAGCGTCCCTGTCGAGGCAACGCATAGTGCCGGCCATGTAACCGTTGGCCGGGATCGCGTTGGGTGCGGAACCTGCCGCGATTTGGCCCCACACCACCGAAACGCCGCTGCGCACATCCACGCGACGGGAAAGCACGGCCGGGACGTTGACGGCGATTTGGGCCAGCGCAAAGACCAGGTCTTCGGTCAAATGCGGACGGGAAGTATGGCCGCCACGTCCGGTCAGTTCGATTTTGATGGTGTCCGAGGCCGAAGTGATGGCGCCGATGCGCGTGCCGATCTTGCCGACGTTGATCCGCGGATCGCAGTGCAGCGCCAGAATCCGCGGGACACCCTGGAGCACGCCCTGCTCGATGCAGGACAGGGCGCCGCCGGGCATGGTTTCCTCAGCCGGCTGGAAGATGATGCGCACCGTTCCGCCCAAAGGGGATTCCTGGTGCATGGCGTGCAGCACCAAGGCAATGCCAAGCATGCTCGTGGTGTGGACGTCATGCCCGCACGCGTGGGTGACACCGTGGTTCTTCGACGCGAACGGAAGGCCTGTCTCTTCGATGATGGGGAGGGCGTCGATGTCGCCGCGCAGGGCCGTTGCGATGGGCCCCTCGCCGACGTCGACCGTCAGCCCCGATCCTTCCAAGCGACGGGGTTCAAGTCCGGCCGCTTCGAGCCGTTCAACCAACTTGTCCGTGGTGCGAAATTCCTTGAAGGAAAGTTCGGGGTGCGCATGCAGATCCCTCCGGAATTCAATGAGTTCCGGCAAGAGATCGTCAAGCCACGGCTTCACCACAGGGGTCGGCTCGGTTTCGGTAGTGAAATTGCGCACCTCACAACTCTAGCCATCCGCGCCCTCCGAATAGCGAAAGGGGTCTCTTGGTTACGGACAGTGCCGCAAGCGCGCGCTAGAGAACGTCGGTGTCCCCGCTGGCCTTGAGTGCGTCCACCGCACCCTTGACCCGCTGGGCGTGCTCCTTCGTGGTGACGAGCAGCGCGTCCGGCGTATCGACGATCACGACGTCCTTGATCCCGATAAGGGCGATCACGCGCTTGGTATCGGAGACAACCACGCCGCTGGCGTTCTCAGTGAAGACACGGGCGCCTTCGCCGAGGACCGTCACCTCATCGACGTCGCCGGCATTGTTGAGGCGACCGATCGCGGCGAAGTCTCCGACGTCGTCCCAGCGGAAGGTACCGGGCACGACGGCGACATCCCCCGCCGCTGCGGCGGGTTCCGCCACGGCATAGTCAATGGCAATCTTCGGCAACGTAGGCCACACCCGAGCGGTCACTTCATCGCGCTCCGGGGTGTCCCAGGCATCGGCGATTTCCTGCAGCCCGGCAAACAAGACCGGCTGGTTTGCCTCCAGGTGCTTGAGCATGAGTGCAACGGGGGCGACGAACATGCCGGCATTCCAGACGTAGTCGCCCGTCTCGAGGTACTTCTTGGCGATGTCCTCGCTCGGCTTCTCGACGAATTCGACCACAGCGTGCGCGTTTGGTGCGTCGTCAATATTGAGCAAGTCGCCGGTGCGGATGTAACCGAACCCGGTCGAAGGGTGCGTGGGCTTGATGCCGATGGTGACGATTTTTCCGGCAGCCGCGGTGTGGATGGCCTCGCGGACCGTCTCCTGGAAGAGGTTGTCCGGGCTGATGACATGGTCGGCGGCGAAGGAACCCATGATGGTGTCCGGGTCGCGACGGTAAAGGATGGCGGCGGCGAGGCCGATCGCGGCTCCCGAGTCCTTCGGTTCGCTTTCGAGGACCAATTCGTCGTCGCCCACTTCGGGAAGCTGGCGGCAGACAGCAACCCGGTGCGCCACACCCGTAACCACCAGCACGCGGTTGCCGGCCAACGGTTCGAGACGGTCGTAGGTTGCCCGCAGAAGGGTGCTTCCCGAACCCGTGAGGTCATGCAGGAATTTGGGCGCAGCTGCACGCGAAAGGGGCCACAGGCGCGTGCCCACTCCGCCGGCCGGAATAACCGCATGGAAGTGACGCAATGGCGATTCGAGGCTTGCAGCGTTTTCTATACTCACCGCAACACCTTATCGGACACCCGCGCAAGTCCCACTTTGTGGTCTTCGTCTCACCCCCGCGGCGAAAAGACCGGAATTCAGGCGAACACCCGCACTCTCGTTACAAGAAGGGGCGCCTAAATTGAATAAGCTGTGAGCGAAGCCTAGATTTAGGCTGAGCTACGAGTGCTCTCGCGGCTGGCGTTCCCCCCGCATGGATCCCGTGCAAGCGCCGCTGTGTTGCAGGAAGGTTTATTCAGTGCCGACAAAACCAGCTGGCACCTTGTACCGCGGCCGTGAAGGCATGTGGTCCTGGGTTGGACACCGTATTACCGGTGTTGTGATCTTTTTCTTCTTGTTGGTCCATGTGCTGGACACCTCATTGGTGCGTGTGTCCCCGGAGGCCTACACCGCCGTTATCGGCGCCTACAAGAACCCCCTCATGGCCCTGGGCGAGACGGGCCTCGTCGCAGCGATCGTTTTCCACGCCTTCAATGGCCTGCGCGTCATCGCCATTGACTTCTGGAAGAAGGGCGCAAAGTACCAGCGCCAGATGCTGTGGACCGTCCTGGTACTGTGGCTGGTCGTTTTCGGGGCCTTCGCCATCCGCCACCTGTCCCTCGCACTGGGAGGCCACTAAGCCATGAGTACTGACATTCAGACCCCACGCAGTGGAAAAATCGGCAGCGGGAAGATCGCACCGCAGTACCGTCGCGGCACCGGTTCCAAGGGGAACTTCGAGATGTTCGCGTGGTTGTTCATGCGGCTCTCCGGCGTCGTGCTCGTAGTCCTGATCTTCGGCCACCTCTTTGTGAACCTCATGGTGGGCGAGGGCATCCACGGCATCGACTTCGGCTTCGTGGCCGGCAAGTGGGCCGACCCGTTCTGGCAGTTCTGGGACCTGGCCATGCTGTGGCTCGCCATGCTGCACGGCACCAACGGCGTTCGCACCATCATCAACGACTACGCCGAGAAGGACGCCACCCGCCTCTGGCTCAAGGTGGTCCTTTACGCGGCTACCGTCGTCATCGTCGTTCTTGGCACGCTGGTGATCTTCACGTTCAACCCGTGCCCCGTCGTCAACGGCGTTCAGCTGCCGGGCGGGTTCTGCCCGGCGCCGTAGGGCTCCGCTGCACCACCGGCGAGTCCGGCTGTGCACAACACGCGGAGCAGGCTCCGCCGACCATCTGACTTAGAGAGAAAGAGCATCTGGTATGCAGGTCCATAAGTACGACGTCGTTATTGTCGGTGCCGGCGGCGCCGGCATGCGCGCCGCGATCGAATCCGGTCAGCGCGCACGCACCGCAGTACTGACCAAGCTCTACCCCACCCGTTCCCACACTGGCGCGGCCCAGGGCGGCATGTGTGCAGCCCTGGCCAACGTCGAAGAGGACAACTGGGAGTGGCACACATTCGACACCATCAAGGGTGGAGACTACCTGGTTGACCAGGATGCAGCCGAGGTCATGGCGAAGGAAGCCATCGACGCCGTGCTGGACCTGGAGAAGATGGGCTTGCCGTTCAACCGCACGCCCGAAGGCCGCATTGACCAGCGCCGTTTCGGTGGCCACACCCGTGACCACGGCAAGGCTCCGGTCCGCCGCGCCTGCTACGCAGCAGACCGCACCGGCCACATGATCCTGCAGACGCTGTACCAAAACTGCGTCAAGCACAACGTTGAGTTCTACAACGAGTACTACGTCCTGGACCTGCTGACCGTCGAGGAAGACGCCGTCCGCGAAGACGGAACGCCGTACAAGCAGAAGCGCGTTGCCGGCGTCGTGTCCTACGACCTCGCCTCCGGCGAATTGCACGTCTTCCAGGCCAAGTCCGTGGTGTTCGCCTCGGGCGGCGCGGGCAAGGTCTTCAAGACCACCTCCAACGCCCACACCTTGACCGGTGACGGCATGGGTATCGCTTTCCGCCGCGGAATCCCGCTGGAGGACATGGAGTTCTTCCAGTTCCACCCGACCGGTCTCGCAGGCTTGGGCATCCTCCTCTCGGAAGCTGCCCGCGGCGAGGGCGCGATCCTTCGCAACTCCGAGGGTGAGCGTTTCATGGAACGCTACGCCCCCACCATCAAGGACCTCGCTCCCCGCGACATCGTGGCCCGTTCCATGGCAAACGAAGTCCGCGAAGGACGCGGCTGCGGCCCGAACAAGGACTACGTCCTCCTCGACCTCACGCACCTTGAGCCCGCCCACATTGACGCGAAGCTTCCGGACATCACCGAATTCGCGCGCACCTACCTCGGTGTCGAACCGTACACGGAACCGGTTCCGGTGTTCCCGACGGCGCACTACGCCATGGGCGGCATCCCCACCAACATCACCACTGAGGTCCTGCAGGACAACGACACCATCGTGCCAGGCCTGTACGCAGCCGGTGAAGTTGCTTGTGTCTCCGTCCACGGCTCCAACCGTTTGGGTACCAATTCGCTTCTGGACATCAACGTCTTTGGCAAGCGTGCGGGCATTGCCGCCGCCGAGTACGCCAAGACGGCTGACTTCGTGGAGCTCCCGGAAGACCCGGAGTCATACACGCTGGATCTACTGAACCACGTCCGCACTTCCGATGGCGGCGAAAGGGTTGCCGCGATCCGCAAGGAACTGCAGGACACCATGGATGCCAACATGCAGGTGTTCCGTACTGCGGACACCCTGAACCAGGTGCTCAAGGACATCGCGTCCCTTGAAGAGCGCTACTCGCGCATCAGCGTCCAGGACAAGGGAAAGCGCTTCAACCTTGATCTGCTCGAAGCGGTGGAACTGGGCTTCCTCCTGGAACTGGCCAAAGTCATGACGGTTGCTGCCCTGCACCGCGAGGAGTCCCGTGGAGGCCACTTCCGGGAGGACTTCCCGGAGCGCGACGACGAAAAATTCATGAAGCACTCCATGGCGTATAAGGACGAGCACGCTCCAGCGGACGGATCTGCGGAAGCAATCGCGGGCATCCGACTCGGCACCAAGCCTGTTGTCTTTACGCGCTACGAGCCGATGGTGAGGAAGTACTAAGATGTCTGCTGAACTTGCTGAGCCAGCATCCAAGATCGAGCTGCCCGCGCACATTGGTGGAGGTGGGGAAATTCCCACCTTCAACATCACTTTGCGAGTGCGACGCTACAACCCTGAGGTCTCGGAAGAGCCCGTATGGGAAGACCACCAGCTGACGATGTACGGCACCGACCGCGTGCTGGACGCCTTGCACAAGATCAAGTGGGAAATCGATGGCTCGCTGTCCTTCCGCCGTTCCTGTGCACACGGCGTTTGTGGCTCCGACGCCATGCGCATCAACGGCCGTAACCGCCTCGCATGCAAGACCCTGCTGAAGGACCTGGACACTTCCAAGCCCATCACCGTTGAACCGATCAAGGGCCTCCCGGTGGAGAAGGACCTGATCGTGGACATGGAGCCGTTCTTCCAGTCCTTCCGCGAGGTCATGCCGTTCCTGATCAACAAAGGCCACGAGCCCACCAAGGAACGCCTGCAGTCGGTCGAGGACCGTGAACGGTTCGACGACACCACCAAGTGCATCCTGTGCGCTGCCTGCACGTCGTCCTGCCCCGTGTTCTGGACGGACGGTCAGTACTTCGGCCCGGCCGCCATCGTGAACGCGCACCGTTTCATCTTCGATTCCCGCGACGATGCAGGTGACATGCGCTTGGAAATCCTCAACGACAAGGAAGGGGTGTGGCGCTGCCGCACCACCTTCAACTGCTCGGAGGCTTGCCCGCGTGGCATCCAGGTGACCCAGGCCATCGCCGAGGTCAAGCAGGCCATCCTGGCACGCAAGATCTAGTCCAGTATTTAGAATACGACGACGGCGTCCCCTTGGCGGGGTACGCCGTCGTCGTTGTTTAAGAGTCGTTCGGGAAGGCCGGGCAACTCGCACAACGAAAGGCGGACAGGGTGTCCAAATCGATGAAGATCAGCTTCGAAGGCAGCACCGGAGATCTCCTGGCAGGTATCGTGGATGTTCCTGAGGGCCCGGTCCGGGGCTGGGGTGTGTTCTCCCATGGTTTGACCCTCGGCAAGGACAGCCCGTCAGCCTCGCGTGTCTGCAAGGGCTTGGCGGATCTCGGAGTCGGCATGCTTCGCTTCGACAACCTTGGACTGGGCGACTCCGCCGGCGAATGGTCCGCCGGATCGTTCAGCGTGAAAGTGGCAGACACCATCCGCGCCGCCGGGTTCATGCGTGCCGATGACAAGGAAATCTCCCTGCTGGTGGGCCACTCCTTCGGCGGGGCAGCCGTGTTGGCTGCGGCCCTCAGCCTCCCCGAGGTACGGGCCGTGGCGACTGTCGGCGCCCCGTTCCAGCCCAGGCACGTGGAGCACATGTTCGACGCCGAAGTCAGCACGATTCTCAGCGAAGGCAGCGCTGAGGTCAACCTGGGCGGCAGGCGCATGGAGGTTCGCCGACACTTTGTGGAAGACGTGGAGAAGGCCGATCTCAGGGACTGCATCCGTACCCTGCACAGACCCCTCATGGTGCTGCACTCCCCCACAGACAACACCGTGGGCATCGACAATGCCAGCGAAATCTTCCAAACGGCACGGCACCCGCGGAGCTTCATTTCGCTCGAAGGCAGTGACCACCTGTTGACGGGCAAAGGACAAGCCGCCCGGGTGGCAGGGATCATCTCGGCCTGGGCCGGGCAGTACCTCGGCGACTAGGCCTTACTTGGCTTTCTCGGGGAATGCTTTCGCCGGGAAGGAGTGTGGCGAAGGGTGCCGTGATCCGAGGGCCGGCTTGGGGTGCTCGTGCGCCCCGGTATCCGCTTCCCTGATGGCCGCCCACGCGGCGGAGACCAAGTAGACCTGGCTGACCAGGTTGAACCAGATGAGAAGCCCGATAATGATGGCAAATGAGGCCAGGATGGGGTTCCGTCCGGCATTCGCCAGTAACTCCGTGCTGAAGATCTGGAGGATGGTGGTCCCGATACCGGCCAGCACTGTTCCTTCCAGGAACGCTTGGCGGCGAAGTTTCAGACGGCCTGCGAAGCGGAACATGATGACCGCCGTCGCCCAGTTGAGGACCAGTGGAACGGCCGTGCGGACGAGCCAGGTGACGGGGCCGGCAACGGCGTCGGCCAACCCGAGCCGTTCGATGATCCATCCGGCCGCTGTCCCGAACACCAGAGAAACACCGGCGCTGACCACCAAGGCTGCGCCGAGCAGCAGGAGGGTACCGGCGTCGCGGGCTTTCATCAGCAGCGGGTTCTCTTGCACGGGCTCCAGCCCGCAGACTCCGCGAAGACCCTCCCGAATCCCCGCGATCCAGCCGAGCGCGGTAAATACCGTGACGACGGCGGCTATGGCAGCCGTCCAGCCGAGGCCTGTGGGGTTCAGGAGATCATGCGGATCCACCAGGCCGTTGCCTCCGTTGGTTTTCAGGAGTCCCGGGGCCGCCGTGGCGACGCTCGAGACGATTGAATCAACCAGTTGGGGCTGCCCGTTGAGGACCAGGCCGGTCACGGCGAACCCCGTGGCCAGCAGGCCCGTGATGGAGAAGAACATGGTGAAGCCTATGCCGGCGCTCAACAGCGGACCATGGCGCAGGTTGTAGAGGTTGAAGGCGCGCATGGGCCGGAAGTTACTCAGCCGGGCGAGGGCGAGGTTGATGAACGCCGGTATTGTGGCGCTTCTATTGCCTGAGCGTCGGGCCTTACCCCATTCGACCTGACGGTGAATGAGCTGCAGCTTCAGCTGCGCCCCTTCAGTCGGCAGTGGTGGCCTTTCCGCCTGCTGCCGGTCGTTGTGCTGTGCTTTTCCTTGATTGGTCTGCGTCGCCGCCAAAGTCGAGCTCTTCCCGTAGCTGCCAGATGCCGTTGTCGTCGTGCTCGTAAAGTCCCATGCTAACCACCGGGAAGGTGGCCGTGTAGTTCTTGAGCACCGTTTCGGCCTCGTCCAGGCTTTCGGGAGCGACGTCGTGGGCTACCGTCACGTGCGGATGGTAGGGGAAAGGAAGATCGCGTTCCAGGGGGCCGGTCTGCAGTTGTTCATGCAGGCCCACGCACTCCTCAAAACCGTCTTCGACCTTCAGGAACACCACCGGGGATACCGGCCTGAAGGAGCCCGTACCGGAAATCGTGATCTTGAATGGTGCCTGGCGACGGGCGACGTCGCGAACATGTTCGAGGGTGGCTTCCCAGTCCTCGGCAGGCGTGGTGGTCACGAGGGTGATGTGGGCCGGGATCACGTCCGCCATGGGATCACCGAAGGAAGCGCGCCATTGCTTCAGTTCCTGGGCGACTTCCCGTGGGAAACCCAGGATGACCCCCACGCACAGGTTGTCCCCGCACGCGCTGGCAGACTCGTGTGCGCCCGCGTCCAGGCGGGCATCAGAGGCCTGGCCGGCTCCCCTTGAAAGGGAGCCGACCTGGACGCTGAGCTTGCCAGCTGCGCACATGGCTTTAGCGGATTCCTTGTGCTCCGCCGTAAGGCAGGAAGCCCACCTTGGCGTAGACGTCGGCGAGCGTGGCCGAGGCGATCTCCCGGGCTTTGTCCGCCCCATGGGCGAGGAGCCGGTCAAGCTCGGCCGGATCGGCCAGAAGCTCGTTGGCGCGGTCCCGGATCGGCCCGAGATGGGTAGCGACGAGTTCAGCGAGGTCGACCTTCAGGTGGCCGTACATCTTGCCTTCGTAGTCCGCTACGATCTTCTCCACCGGTTGGCCGCTGATGGACGAGTAGATGCTCAGCAGGTTCGACACCCCTGGCTTTGCTTCGCGGTCGAAGCGGATTTCCGTCTCGGTGTCCGTGACTGCCGACTTGATGCGTTTGGCCGTGATCTTCGGGTCGTCGAGCAGGTTGATCAGGCCGGCCGGCGACTCCGCGGACTTGGACATCTTGGCCGTGGGGTTCTGGAGATCGTAGATCTTGGCCGTTTCCTTCTGGATGAAGGCCTGCGGCACCTGGAACGTCTCGCCGTAGCGGCTGTTGAAACGCTGGGCGAGGTCGCGGCTGAGTTCAATGTGCTGCCGCTGGTCTTCGCCTACGGGTACCCCGTGTGGCTGGTACAGCAGGATGTCGGCTGCCTGCAGGATCGGGTACGTGAAGAGCCCGACGCTCGCGTGGTCGGAACCGTGTTGCAGCGACTTGTCCTTGAATTGGATCATGCGCGACGCCTCGCCGAAGCCGGTGATGCAGCCAAGGACCCACGCCAACTGGGCATGCTCAGGAACCTGGGACTGAACGAACAGCGTGCACTTGTCCACGTCTACGCCGCCGGCGATGTACTGCGCAGCGGTGACACGGGTGCGTCGGGCCAGCTCGGCGGGATCCTGCGGCACCGTAATGGCATGCAGGTCCGGGATGAAGAAGATGGCGTCATATTCGTCCTGCATGCGGACCCAGTTGACCAAGGCACCAAGGTAGTTGCCCAGGTGGAGGGAGTCAGCAGAGGGCTGCATGCCGGACAGCACGCGGTGCTTTGCTCCGGCGGGCAGTTTGGTGGATGTTGCCTTGGCTGCAGCTGCAGCGGGTTCAGTCGTGGTGGAACTGGTCATGAGGAAAACTTTCGAAAGCCTAGAGCTGGTAGTCGACTACCAGCGGTGCGTGGTCGGAGAAACGGGTGTCCCACGACGGCGCCCGGTCAACGACGGCCGAAAGTGCGGCTGCCGCGAGTCCAGGAGTGGCCATGTGGTAGTCGATGCGCCAGCCTGTGTCAGTGTCAAAGGCCTTACCGCGCTGGGACCACCAGGTGTAGGGGCCATCAACATTTCCTGCCAGGCCCCTGTGGACATCCCTCCATCCGATCTCGTCGCCGAAGAAGCGGTCGAAGTACGCGCGCTCCTCAGGAAGGAACCCGGCACGTTTGGTGTTGCCCTTCCAATTCTTGATGTCGAGCTCGGTGTGACCCACGTTGAGGTCGCCGACAACCAGTGCATGCTCACTGTGCTTGGCAAGTTCCGGAAGCCTCGTGGTCATGACATCCAGGAAGCGGTACTTGTCCACCTGCTTGGGCGTGTCCACTTCGCCGGAGTGCACATAAGCGCTGACGACCGTCAGGGTGGTGTCCCTGCCGCCGCCGTCCCGAACGACGTAGTCGGCCTCGACCCAGCGTCCAGTGGTGGCGAAGTAGTCGTCGCCGATACCCACGCGGGTGGCAACCGGTTCCTGCCGGGAGGCAATCGCAACCCCGGCGCGGCCCTTTGCCTCGGCTTCGGCGTGCAGGATGTACCAGCCTTCGCCGATGAGCTGTTGAACCACCTCATCGGGCGCGCGGACTTCCTGCAGGCACAGGATGTCGACGTCGCGCGGTTCCAGCCACTCCGCCATGCCCTTCTTGTACGCGGCACGAATGCCGTTGACGTTGACCGTTGCGATGCGAAGGAAGTCCTTCTTCAATGCCGAGCTCACCCCGCCTACTCTAGTCGATGATGGTGCCCGCGACGGGCTCGTCGCCGCCGCCGGAGGACTTGATCATGTCCCGGGCATTGCTCGACGTGATGGCGATGGTCTCCAAGGCGCGATCTATGGTGTCTTGATCGGCGGCATCGCCCTTGGCGCGTTCGTCCTCCACCACGCGTACTTGCACCTGGACAATCTTGAAAGAGTGGTCCAGTTTGAGGTCCCGGATTTCATCCGCTTCGTTCCGTTCCGAGACCACCCGTGTGCCACCGTGGTCGGCGCTCGACGACGATGGCGCCCGGCCGGTTGCCGCGTTGAACGCGTTCTGTGCTTCGGTGAGTTTTTCACCGGCCCGCCTTGCGGCCTTCTGGATGCTGAAGACCACGAAAGCGGCGAGCGCGAGCCAGCCGAAGGAGACAACAGCAACGATCCAGCCGACGACGTCGTTATGGTTGGCCGCGAAGATCACGGCCACCAGGAAAGCGATGAGTACCACCGTCATGCCCAGTCCACCGATGCGGAAGCCTTTGAAAGGGCTCTTGGCGGAAGCGGACGAGGGAACAGATGACGGGGAGTCGCCGAGGGATCGCATGCACCCATTGTCGCAAACTCCGCGCGACGAACGGCCCGCTTCCACCCCCGGCGAACAGCCTGTGCGGCTATTTCAGGAAGAGCTTGCGCAACCTTCCGGTGGTGAGCGTGATCCCGAGGGCGATCATCACGAGGTAGTAGGCGATATGGACTGCCGTGGCCGGGCTGAAGGAACCAATGCTGATCTGCCGCAGGAGTTCCACGCCGTGCCACAGCGGCATCGCTTGGATAAGCCACTGGATGTATTGCGGATAGACGCTCAGCGGGTAGAAGGTGGCGCTGAAAAGGAACATCGGCAGCATGAAGAAGTTGATCCAGTCCATCTGTTGGAAGGTCTTCATGAAGCTGGTGATGCCCATGCCGAAACTCGCAAAGCCGAAAGCGATCAGTACCGAGGCCGGGATGACGAGGATGGCCCATGGCGTGGTGATGAGTCCCATGACGGCCATGACGGCCGTGAACCCCGTGGCATACAGGAGTCCGCGCAGCAGGGCCAGGAAGATCTCCCCGATGGCTACGTCCAATGGTCCAAGGGAGGTATAGAGCATTCCCTGGTACAGCTTGGCGAAGTTCATCTTGAAGAAGACGTTCCAGGTGGAGTCATAGACGGCGCCGTTCATTGCGGACACGGCCAGGAGCGCGGGCGCGATGTAGGCCGCATAACTGATTTCCTGGCCGCCCGGTCCCGCCACAGTACCCACAATCGGGCCGAGTCCCACGCCCATGGAAATGAGGTACAGCACCGGCTCGAAGAACCCGGAGACGAGGATCAACCACGTGCTGCTTTTCGCTGCCATGAGGCCCCGGGACACAACAGCAAGCGCATTGCGGGAGTACAGCGGGCCGAAGGTGCGTTCACGGGCAGCGTCAGTGGCGCTATGGCCCCCGGTCAGAACGCTCATGCCCCCATCCTCCTGACAAACTGGCGTCGCGTCAGCGTCCAACCCGCAGCGGCGGCGCCCAGAAGGAACACGACGTGGGTCAGGGTCAACAAGGGATTCTCCTCAAGTCCATAGGTGAAGACGCGGCCCAGCTGCGTACCGTGCCACACCGGGGAGACCCAACCGATCCAGCGCACTCCAAGCGGCAGCGAATCCAGCGGGAAGAAAGTGCCCGAAAACAGGAACAGCGGCACGACGATGAATCGCTGCACCAACGCGAACTGGCCGGAGTCTTTGGTGATGCTCGAGGCATAGGCCATGAGCGGCAGCCCGAAGGACAAACCGGCCACTGTGGCAACTATCGCCGACACCCAGCCCCACGGACTCGGCGAGGCACCGAACATGGCCACAATGGCGAAGTACACCACTGATTGCACGAGGAACTTCAAGGCACTTGCCATGATGTGGCCCGCGGCGATCTGCTGCGGTACCAGCGGTGAGGCGTGCGGGCCATAGAACACGCGGCGCCATTTGAAGCCGTCCATGATCGGGTAGGAAAAGTCCCCCGACGCCGTCATGACCGCGGATGAGACCAACAGTGCCGGCGCGATGAAGGTCAAGTAGTTCACGCCACCGAACACCGCCGCACTGTTCGCATCCACGAGGCTCGCCAGCCCGATTCCCATGGCGAACAGATAGGCCACCGGCTGCCCCACGCTGTACAGGAACACGGACCAGCCGTAGCCGCGCATCACGCGCAGGACCTGCTCGGCGTAGAAGAAAGATCCCCAGCGCTTCGCCCGGCTGGCTGAAACGGCCGGCGAGTGGGCGCTAATCAACGAGGCTCCGTCCGGTCAGCCGGAGGAAGACGTCCTCCAGCGAAGAACGCCGAACCAGCGAGGTCAGGGGACGGAGCCGGCGTGCGGAGACTTGCTCCAGGGCCGATTCGCCGTCGTTCGCGTAGATGAGCACCCGGTCCGGAAGCGTCTCGACGCGTTCGCCGATGCCCGCGAGTTCGACGCCAATGGTGGCGTTGCGTTCCGAGCCGAAGCGGAGTTCCAGCACCTCGCGCGTGGAATATTCGCGAATCAGGCTGGCCGGCGAGCCTTCGGCCATGATCCTGCCTTTGTCCACCACGATCAGCCGGTCGCAAAGCTGTTCGGCCTCGTCCATGTAGTGCGTGGTGAGGATCAGGGTGACGCCTTGTTCCTTGAGCCGGAACAGCCTGTCCCAAAGGATGTGCCGGGCCTGCGGGTCCTGTCCCGTAGTGGGTTCGTCCAGGAGCAGGATCTTGGGCTCGTTGATGAGCGAGCGGGCAATCGTGAGACGCCGTTTCATGCCGCCTGACAGGGCATCGACCCTGGACTTGGCTTTGTCTGTCAACTGGGCGAACTCGAGCAGCTCATCGGCCTTGGGACGCAAGTAGCTCAAGGGCAGGCCGAAGTAGCGGCCATAGACAATCAGGTTTTCGCGGACCTTCAGTTCCTCGTCCAGGTTGTCCTGCTGCGGCACCACTCCGAGGTGCGCACGGACTTCCGGACCATGGGTTTCCGGGTCCAGGCCCATGATGCTGAGCTTCCCGGACGTGCGCTGGGAGACTCCGCCGATCATTTTCATGGTGGTCGATTTGCCGGCGCCGTTGGGGCCGAGCAGGCCGAAGGACTCCCCGGCCGGGACCTCGAACGAGATACCGTCGACGGCCGTGAGCTCGCCGTAGCTCTTGGTGAGGTTTTCGGCTGTGATGACTGCGGGTGGGTTCATCTGGAGGCTGGCTGACGTGGAGAAAGAGCGGGTGGCTTCATTGTGCACCCCAGCAGACTAGTAGAGCCAAGGAATACGTGAAAGAGGTATTCCGCAATTTTCTGGAGTAACGTGCAGGGCCCTGCGCGACATTCTGCTGGATCATTCCGCACCTCAGGCCCTGGAACCGCGTGATTCCAAGGCCTGACGGTTTATCCAGACGAATGATCCAGCAGAATCCGCCGGTTCCTCACTTTGTCGGATGTGTCCGCAGCACTTCCAAGCGCTGGCGGTACTCGGTCTCGTCGATTTCGCCCCGTGCGTAGCGCTCCCTCAGCACGCTTTCGGCGCCCTGGGTTGCTGCCCAGTAGTGGTTCCGGCGCCACATCCGGCGGCCGAAGAAGATGAAAAATCCGATGACCAGGAACCAAAACAGCGGGATCAGGAGGAAAAACGGCCAGAAGACGAATCCGTCCCCCGGTCCATGGACGACGTCGGCGGGAAGCTGCGCGGCCGCCGAGCCGATGGTGGTGCTCAGTGATGTCAACATGTCCAGTCCAAACTCTCAACAGGCCGTATCTCGGCTCTGGTTCCAGTCTGGTTTTTGGCCCATCGAAACGCGTCGGCCACCGGGAGTCACTTGCGCCCAGCCGCCTACTCCCCCGGGAGACTGCGGGCCAGGGCTAGCTGCTCCAGCCTGGCCGGACCAAGCCGGATTCGTACGCCAGCACCACCAGCTGGGCACGGTCCCGAACCAGCAGTTTGGTCATGATCCGTGAAACGTGCGTCTTCGCCGTCAGCGGGGTGATGAACAGCCGCTCAGCGATCTCTGCGTTGTTCAGGCCTTCGCCTACAAGCGCCAGGACTTCCCGTTCGCGATCCGTGATTTGGTCCAGGGGCACTGTCTTCGACGCCGCCTTGCTGTGCAGGGCAAGCTGGGCCATGATGCGGCGAGTCACGGACGGCGAAAGGAGTGCGTCGCCGTCGTGAACTACCCGCACGGCGCGGATCAGTTCCTCCGGTTCGGTGTCCTTGACGAGGAAGCCCGCGGCGCCCGCGCGCACGGCCTCGGCGATGTATTCGTCGAGCTCAAACGTGGTGAGGATGATGATCCGGGTGTGGGCGAGGCGGGGGTTGGCCAGGATTTGCCGGGTTGCGGCCAACCCGTCGCCATCAGGCATGCGGATGTCCATGAGCACGACGTCGGGCGCCTCGCGCTCGGCCAACCTGACGGCATCCCGGCCGGTACCAGCTTCCGCTACTACTTCCATGTCCGGTTCAGCGTCCAGGAGGGCCCGGAACCCCGCCCGGATAAGGTTCTGGTCGTCGGCGAGCAGCAAGCGGATCATCTCTGGTGTCTTTCTGGCTCGAGGTTCAGCGGGAGGTTCGCTTCCACGCGCAGCCCCGGCTCCAGCGGCATCAGGCTGAGCGTGCCGCCGAGGGCCTCGACGCGCTCCCGCATGCCCCTCAGCCCGTTCCCGGCAGGCGCTCCCCGCAGGCCTCCGCCGTCGTCGTCGATCCTCACCCGCAGCGCGTTCCCCGCCAATTCAAGAAGTACGGCGGCGGACGCCGCGCCTGAGTGCCTGCGGACGTTGCTCAGCGCTTCCTGGACGATCCGGTAGGCGGCTTCCTGCTGTGCTGTACCCACTCGTTCCGGGCCAACTCGTTCCGGGCCAACTCGTTCCGTGTCTACGGAGTCTTCGAACCGCAGCTGCAAGCCGCCGCGCCTCGCGTCGTCCACGAGTTCCGGGATCCGCCCCAGACTTGGCGGCGCCGCGGGACTCAGCGGGGCGTCGTCGCGCAGCACCCCGAGGAGCTGACGGACTTCGGCCAGGGATTCCTTGCTCGCGGCTTTGATGGCTTCCAGCGCCGGGCGGAGCTTCTCGGGATCGTTCGTTCCCAGATGGAGCGCCACGGAAGCCTGGACGTTGATCATCGAGAGGGAGTGTGCCACCACATCGTGGATGTCCCGGGCGAGCGTGAGACGGTATTCGTCCCGTTCGGCCTGTTTCGCGGCCTCCCGCCGTCGCCGGTATTCGGCCATGCGCTCGCCCCGCCGCCGGAAGCCTTCACCGATCAGGACAAGGATGGCCGCCCAGGCAACACCGGCAGAGGCCCGGACAAGCCCCGTCTCATCCCCGGCGAGGACAGCCATCAGAACGAGGGCGCCAGCGCAAATCCCAGCCCCGAGCCAGGCCTGCCAGCGCAGCCCCGCGGCAGCGGTCAGGATGATCGAGAGAGCCAATGACAGCACAATCGGACCCCAGGCGTATCCGAGGAGCAGGTAGATGGACGTGGCCGCGATGGTGATCGGCAGCATGACGGCGGGCCTGCGGGTCCGGAAGGCCAAGGCTGCGGGGCCGGCCAACAGCAGCATGAAGGCGAGCGGGTCCAAGGGGCGCAGGGCAGCCTGATGGCTCGCCGAAAAGACGGTCCCCAGGACCTGGATCAGGGCCACAGCGATCACGATGAAACTCGTGGGAGGACCCTGGAAACGCCGCTGCATGCTCCGAGCCTAGCCGCGGAGGGCGCCGGCGTCGTCGGGTTAACGATGTAGGGCGCCTACTCCAGCGGGAGTAGGCGCCCTACACGGCAGTGGGGAGCAAATCAGGCGACGCCGGAGACTCTTCCCGCTGCCACTTGGCGTTCCGCGGCTTCGACCACGTTCGTCATGAGCAGCGCTACGGTCATCGGACCCACGCCGCCGGGGTTCGGCGAAATCCAGCCGGCTACATCGGCAACGGCGGGATCGATGTCGCCGTGGACCTTGCTCTTGCCCGTCTCGGGGTCGGTTTCACGGGTGACACCGACGTCGAGCACGGCCGCGCCCGGCTTCACGTCCGCAGGCTTGACGATGTGCTTGGCACCCGCTGCGCCTACAATCACGTCCGCCTGGCGCAGCAGCTCCGAGAGGTTCTTGGTGCCGGTGTGCGTCAGCGTCACGGTGGCGTTCACGGCCCGCCGGGTGAGCAGCAGGCCGATCGAGCGGCCGATCGTGACGCCGCGGCCGACCACCACGACGTGCTTGCCGGCGAGGCTGTAGCCGTTGCGCTCCAGGAGCTCGATGACACCGCGGGGTGTGCACGGCAGCGGCGAGGTGATCTCTCCGTTGACGTTGAGCACCAGCCGGCCCAGGTTGGTCGGGTGCAGGCCGTCGGCATCCTTGGCGGGGTCGATCCGCTCGAGGATGGCGTCCGTGTCCAGGTGCTTGGGCAGGGGCAGCTGCACGATGTAACCGTGGCAGGCGGGGTCCGCATTCAGTTCGTCGATGAGGGCCTCAACCTGGGCCTGGGTGGCATCCGCCGGAAGCTCACGCTGGATCGAGTTCATCCCGATCTCCACAGACTGCTTGTGCTTCATGGACACGTAAAGCTGCGAGGCAGGGTCCGCACCTACGAGCACAGTGGCAATGCCCGGAGTTATGCCGCGGGCCTTCAGGGCAGCGACACGCTCAGTCAGCTCAGATTTGATGGCGGCGGCGGCAGCCTTGCCGTCAAGGATCTTCGCGGTCTGCGCCATGGACGGGTTCACCACTGCTCGTGCTGCGGGTACAGCGGGAAGTCAGCGGCGAGCTTGTCGACGCGGGCCTGCAGGGCTTCAACATCGGTAGCGGAGCCGGACTTCAGCGCCGAAGCGATGATCTCGGCAACCTCGGTGAATTCGGTGGCACCGAAACCGCGGGTAGCCAGGGCCGGGGTACCGATGCGCAGGCCGGAGGTGACCATCGGCGGGCGGGGGTCGAACGGAACGGCGTTGCGGTTGACGGTGATGCCCACCGAGTGCAGGAGGTCCTCGGCCTGCTGGCCGTCCAGCTGCGAGTTGCGCAGGTCCACGAGGACCAAGTGGACGTCGGTGCCGCCGGTCAAAACGGAAACACCGGCTTCAGCGACATCGGCCTGGTTGAGGCGATCGGCGATGATCTTGGCGCCTTCAAGGACGCGTTCCTGTCGCTCCTTGAATTCCTCGCCGGCAGCGATCTTGAACGCAACGGCCTTGGCGGCGATCACGTGCATGAGCGGGCCGCCTTGCTGGCCCGGGAACACGTTGGAGTTGAGCTTTTTAGCCCACTCCTGCTTGGCGAGGATCACGCCGGAACGGGGGCCGGCCAGCGTCTTGTGCACCGTGGAGGTGACGACGTCGGAGTGCGGCACCGGGCTCGGGTGCAGGCCTGCTGCGACGAGGCCGGCGAAGTGGGCCATATCCGTCCAGAGGAGCGCACCGACCTCGTCGGCGATCGAGCGGAAGGCTGCAAAGTCGAGGTGGCGCGGGTAAGCGGACCAGCCGGCGATGATGACCTGCGGCTTCTCGGCAATGGCCTGTTCGCGGAGCTTGTCCATGTCCACGCGGAAGTTGTCTTCTTCAACCTGGTAGGCAGCTACGTTGTAGAGCTTGCCCGAGAAGTTGAGCTTCATGCCGTGGGTCAGGTGGCCACCGTGGGCCAGGGAAAGCCCGAGGATCTTGTCACCGGGAGTGATCATGGCGGACAGGGCTGCGGCGTTGGCCTGGGCACCCGAGTGCGGCTGTACGTTGGCGTACTCAGCGCCGAAGAGCGCCTTCACACGGTCGATGGCCAGTTGCTCGGCGATGTCCACGTATTCGCAGCCACCGTAGTAGCGGCGGCCCGGGTAGCCTTCGGCGTACTTGTTGGTCAGGACTGAGCCCTGGGCCTCCATGACGGCGCGGGGCGCGAAGTTCTCGGAAGCGATCATTTCCAGGGTGCCGCGCTGGCGGCCGAGTTCCTGTTCCAGTACCGCGGCGATCTCGGGGTCGAGCTCGGAAAGCGGCTGGTTGCTGATGGTCGCGGAGGTGATGGTGGTGGTGGTCACGAAGATCTCCTGGATAGGCAACGGGTATTTCTACAGGTCAGGCTACCGGCTGGGTTTTTTCCATGCCTTTGATTACGGGGCATGGCACAGCGACAGTAAAACGTGACCCTCGGCCCAGGCGTACGATCCGTGGTCTTCATCAATGCCGCTCCCTGGTGGTACACCACCCAACGCCAGTCGCGACGACTTAAACAGTACAACAGGTGCGCAACGGTAGGCTTGATCGTGTGACTGACTCCACCCTGCCTACGTCTTTTGTTGTAACCCTGTCCTGCCCGGACCGGCCCGGAATTGTGCATGCCGTTGCAGGCGCTTTGTTGGAGGCAGGCTGCAACATCGCCGATTCCCAGCAATACGGCAGCCCCAGCACGGGAAACTTCTTCATGCGGGTGGAAGCCACGACGTCCTCGACCCAGGCTGAATTGAGTTCGGCGCTGGCCCCGGTGGCCGAAGAATTCGGCATGAAGTGGCAGATCAACCCCGTGGGGCAGAAGGTCCGTACCCTGATCCTGGGTTCAAAGGACGCACATTGCCTCAACGATCTGCTCTTCCAGCAACGCTCCGGAACCCTCCCCATCGAGGTGCCGGCCATCGTATCCAACCACCGGGACCTCGAAGGTTTGGCGGAGTTCTATGGGATCCCCTTCCACCACATCCCGGTCACTCCGGACACCAAGGCCCAGGCCGAGGCGAAGCTGCTCGAGCTCATCCACGAGCACGGCATCGAGCTGACCGTCCTGGCGCGCTACATGCAGGTCCTCTCCAACGAGCTCTGCACCGAGCTCAACGGCAAGGCCATCAACATCCACCATTCCTTCCTGCCGTCCTTCAAGGGCGCCAAGCCCTACCACCAGGCGCATGCCCGGGGCGTGAAGATCATCGGGGCCACCGCCCACTACGTCACGGCGGACCTCGACGAAGGCCCGATCATCGAGCAGGAAGTCATCCGGGTGGACCACGCCCGCACGGCCGAGCAATTCGTGCAAATGGGCCGCGACGTCGAGGGCCGCACGCTGGCACAGGCTGTGCAGTGGCACGCCGAGCACCGCGTCCTGCTCGACGGCACCCGCACGGTGGTGTTCAACTAGCGCTCCCGCCGCACCGCCGCGCCCCAACTGACTCGCATTTGTTGTCGTTTTGACGCCTCATAACGACACCTACTGCGAGTCAGTCGGGTGTTCTACGCTGGGTCCATGCAGGACTTCCCGGACGCCGACCACGAAGCGGACCTCGCCGCGTTCTACGACCGGCAGGCCCCTCTCCTGCACACCCGCGCCATGACCCGGCATCGGACGGAATGCCGCGATTGGTTCATCCGCCTACTCAAGGACGAACACAGGCACTCGCTGTTCGAACTAGGCTGCGGCACCGGCGTCGAAGGATTGGAATTCGTGCGAGCGGGACTGCACTACGCGGGCGTCGACCTTTCCGAGGAGAGCATCCACGTCGCCCGCGCCAAGGGCTTGGACGCCAGCGTGGCCAGCGGCCGGTCCTTGCCGTTCGCCGACGCCACTTTCCCCGCGGTGTGGACCATGAGCACCCTCCTGCACGTCCCCAACGCGGGAATCCACGACGTCGTCCGTGAACTCGTGCGGGTTAGCGCGGCTGGTGCGCCGATCGCCGTCGGGCTCTGGTCCGGTGACGATGAAGAAGTCCTCAACCCCGAGGACCACGACGAGCCGCGGCGGTTCTTCAGCCGACGCAGCGACGACACCGTGCGCCGCATCTTCGGTGCCTACGGCACGGTGGAACACTTCGAAACCTGGCCCGAGGGAACGGGCGTCGAGTCCGGACCCGGTGCGGGCAATTGGACCCAGCACTACCAGTTCCTGGTCCTGCGGACGCCTTCCGGCCCAACTGACTCGCAGTAGGTGTCGTTATAGGACGTCAAAACGACACCTACTGCTAGCTAGTTGGGTTGGGGCCGGGGTGTTCTAGGCTTGCCCCATGGCTCCCATTTATACGTTTGCCGGGGATACCCCGGCCATCCATGACACCGCCTTCGTGGCACCCACGGCTTCCATCATCGGCAAGGCCACCCTCGGCGCGGACTCCAGCGCCTTCTATGGTGTGTCGGTCCGTGCCGACACCGCCGCAATCAGCGTCGGTGCCGGCTCGAACCTGCAGGACAATGTCGTCCTGCACGCCGACCCCGGTTTCCCCTGCACCGTCGGCGAGCGCGTCAGCGTCGGCCACAGCGCCGTCGTCCACGGATGCA
The DNA here is from genome assembly GCF_030209755.1 of Arthrobacter sp. efr-133-TYG-118. Lineage (GTDB taxonomy): Bacteria > Actinomycetota > Actinomycetes > Actinomycetales > Micrococcaceae > Arthrobacter. The sequence goes on from NZ_JARVRH010000004.1 coordinate 217,635, forward strand.
CCGTGGAGGACGACTGCCTCATCGGCATGAGCGCCACCATCCTGAACGGGGCCGTCATCGGTACCGGTTCGCTTGTGGCCGCCGGCGCCGTCGTGCTTGAGGGAACTGTCATCCCGCCGCGATCCCTGGTTGCCGGGGTGCCCGCCAAAGTGCGCCGCGAACTGAGCGAGGAAGAGCTCGACGGCGTGAAGCGCAACGCCGCCCACTACCGGGAGCTGGCGGCGGCCCACCGCGGGATGCACGCGCAGGCCTAGTCCAGGCTGATCGGACCCAGCTCGTCCAACAAGTCACCGGGACCGGGGTTGCCTGTCACGGACGAACCACCGAGGTGGTTCACCACGCCCCACACAGCGTTGAGGCCTGTGGTGACGGCGCCTTCGGCCCAGCCTGCGGTGAACGAGACATCGTCGCCGGCCAGGAAGATGCCCCGCTGGGCCTCCGGCAGCTTGTCCTGCTTGAAATGCGTGAACAAGCGCTGCTGGTAGCGGTAGTGCCCGGGCAGGTTGGCCTTGAAGGCACCCATGAAGTTGGGGTCGGCCTCCCAGGAAACGGTGATCGGCTGGCCCACGATGTGGCTCGCAATGTCCACGCCCGGGTAGATCTGCTCCAGCGAGTGCAGCATGAGCTTGACCCGTTCCTCGGCGCTAAGCGAGAGCCACTTCAGGGCGTCGTCGTTCCACGTGTAGGAAAGCAGGATGACGGCAGGCTTGTCCGGGCCGTCGTCGAGCAGGTACGTTGCCCGGTTGAGCCGGTCGGTCAGCGTCATGGACAACACTTCGCGGCCGGTTTCGGGGTCGATGTCCTTCCAGAACGGCCGGTCCACCATCACGAAGGTCTTGGACGACTGCATGTAGTGCGAGCGCTCGATCGCGGTCCACAGTTCCGAGGGGAACAACGATTCCTGGGTGTGGATGCGCGTGGACAGGAGCCAGGACTGGCATGTGGTCACGACGGCGGGATAGCCGGTTTCACGGCCCCAACGTTCCCGCACCATGAGGTCGCCGTTCCCACCGCGCTCGATGCGGTCCACGGCTCCGCGCGGGGAACCGGAATGCAACGACGCGAGCGAGGTGCCCTCGGGCCAGTGAGCCATGCCCGACGGCGCGTGGTGCCAGAGTGCCTCGGGGAGCCGTTGCGCTCCCCCGGTGATGAGTCGGTGCTGGTCATCGGCGTCGGTGTAGACGACGCGCAGGATTTCGAGGATGGAGTTGGGGAAGTCGGTGTCCCAGCCGCCTGTGCCGAAACCTACCTGCCCGAAGGCCTCGCGGTGCGCGAATCCGGCCTCCTTGAAGGACTCGCTTGCGGCGATGAAGCCGTAGAAGGTCTGCTCATCCAGGAGCGGGAGCAGTTCATTCCACAGCTCCTTGATGCGCTTGGTGTCGCGGGCCCTGATCGCCTCCTGCATCTCCTGGAACGCAGCGCCGTCATTCACAGCGGCCTTCCACGCTGCGGCAACCTCGTGGAAGAACTCCGGCAGGTCAGCAGACGTGGCGGCGTAGTGCTTCTGTCCCGCCAGCTCGATCACTGTGCTTGACGTTGCAGGCGCGAGCGGATTGGGGAATTCCTGGGTGTCCAGGCCGAGGAGGTCCACGTAGTGGTAGAACGCCTTACCTGAGACGGGGAAGCGCATGCCGCCGAGGTCTGCCACCACTCCGGGAGCGGAGGGGAAGCTCGCGGTCCGCAGCCGCCCGCCGATCTGGTCCGCCTCGTAGACCACGGGGCGCAGCCCGAGCTTCATGAGCTCGTAGGCCGTGACGAGTCCGGACAGGCCGGCACCGATCACCGCGACTTCCGTGCCGTACAGTTCCGGCGGAACAACCGCCAGTCCGTCCGGGTGCGCCAGGTAGTGGTCGTAGCTGAACGGGAAGTCCGGGTTCAGCATCGTGATTGGGGCGTCGGCCGGCGTTGCTTGGGAAGTCCCGGTGTCTCCAGCGCGGGGCGTGGTTTCCGTGGGCAATTCGGTGGCGGTGGTCATGAAAGTTCTGCCTTCACAGTTTCCGGGTCAGCGACCCTTGCGGATAGTTCACGGTATTCCTGTTCGGTCAGGGCCGCTACCTTGGAGTTCCGGCGTCCGTAGCCGAAGTAGAGGGCGATCCCCACGAGCATCCAGCCACCGAACACCACCCACGTGTCGGCACCCAAGTTGGCCATGAGGTAGGCGCACATCAGCGTGCCGAGGACGGGCGTGATCGGGTAGAGCGGCACGCGGAAGGTGCGCTTGAGCGCCGGGCGGTTGCGCCGCAGGTAGATGACGGCGACGTTCACCAGCGCGAACGCGAAGAGGGTGCCGATGCTGGTGGCGTCGGCCAGCGCGCCGAGCGGGACGAGCCCCGCGGTGAGTGCGACGGCGGTGCCCACGATGAGCGTTCCGGCCACCGGGGTGCCGGTTCGTGGAGAGATCCTGCCGAAGACCTCCGGGACCAGTCCGTCGCGGGACATGGAGAGCAGGATGCGGGTCTGGCCGTAGAGGACCGTCAGCACGATGCTGGCGATGGCCAGCACGGCTCCGATGGAGAAGACGAGCGCGATCCAGGGCTGATGGGTGGTTTCCTCGAGGATCTGGACGAGGGCCGCTTCGGTGCCGCCGAACCATTCCCAGGAGCGGGCGCCGATGGCGGCCACGGCAACCAGGACGTAGATGCTGGTCACGATCACCATGGAGAGCAGGATCGCGCGGGGCAGGTCGCGCTTGGGGTTGCGGGCCTCTTCGCCGGCAGTGGAAGCGGCATCGAAGCCGATGTAGGAGAAGAACACCCTGGATGCGGCGGCCGAAACACCCGCAGCGCCCATGGGCATAAGCGGTTCGAAGTTGCCGGCGTTGAACGCGGTGAACGCAACGGCGCAGAAGAAGAGCAGGATGACGATCTTTATGGTCACGATCACGGTGTTGATCCAGGCGCTTTCCTTGGCACCTCGCACCAGCAAGACCATCGCGAGGACCACAATAAGCATGGCCGGGATGTTGACCACGCCGCCGCTGCCCGGCGGCTGGGACATCGCGTCCGGCAGGAACTGTCCGAACGCGGCGAGGGTTTCATTCACGTATTGCCCTGCGCCGACGGCCACGGCAGCCACGGAGACCGCGTATTCGAGGACGAGGCACCAACCACAAATCCAGGCCATGCCCTCGCCCATCGTGGCGTAGGAGTAGGAGTAGCTGGACCCGGCAACGGGCACGAGGCCAGCCATTTCGGCGTAGGACACGGCCGAGAAGAGGGCGGCAAGGCCCGCCACGACGAAGGAAATCCAGACCGCGGGTCCGGCCAGCGGCACCGATTCACCCAGGATCACCAGGATGCCCGTGCCTAGGGTGGCGCCGACACTGATCATGGTCAGTTGGAGGACGCCGAAGCTGCGGACGAGCGGCGTCCCGCTTTCGCTGCTTCCGGCTTCGCTGACCATCTGCCCGATCGGCTTGCGGCGCAGCAGCTGCGAACCGAGCCCCGGGCGGCGGGTGGCGTTGCCGGGATCTGCATTCGCGGCGTGCGTTGGCTTGGTCTGGGTGGAGGTAGGCACAGTCACCGTTGACGTCCCTTCAGAGTAGTTGGCGGTTTCCCCTGACCACCGTAAGCCTGTGAGCCAGCTCTCACGGCGGTGCAAAATGACCTATAGTGATCAACCATGAGACGTATTGCACAATCAGAACCGACGCCGGAAGCGGTGCTTTCCGGGCAGGTCAGCGTTGACCTATCTGCGATTTCAGACAACATCAAAGCCCTCAAGAAGCGCACCGCCGCGCCGCATTTCATGGCCGTCGTCAAAGGGAACGGCTACGGGCACGGCCTTGTGGATGTTGCCCGCACCGCGGTGGCGGCAGGAGCCGATTGGCTGGGAACCGCCCAGTTGAGCGAAGCCATCACCTTGCGCCAGGCGGGCATCACCGTGCCGGTCCTTTCGTGGCTGTATCTGGCATCCCAGACCAGCGCGACCATCCGTGAGGCACTCGAGTACGACGTCGACGTTTCGCTTGGGAGCGTCGGTCAACTTGAGGTCCTGGCCGGGATCGCGGAGCAATTGGGCCGCCCCGCCGTCGTGCACCTGGAGCTGGACAGCGGCCTCAGCCGCGGCGGTGCGCGCAAGGAAAACTGGCCCGAACTCGTAGCCCAGGCTCGCAAGGCCGAGCAGGACGGCACGGTTCTGGTCCGCGGCATCTGGACCCACTTGGCCTGGGCAGATGTTCCCGCCCACCCCGGAAACGCGGCAGCCGTGGCGGAGTTCGAAGACGCCGTTCGCGAAGCCCGCGCTGCCGGCCTGGACCCGCAGCTCCGGCACGTGTCGAGCTCGGCAAACATCCTGGACCGCCCCGAATTCCATTTCGATATGGTCCGCGCCGGACTGGCGATCTACGGGTTAGCCCCGGCGGACCACCTGGATCCCGCCGACTTCGGACTGCGCCCCGCCTTGAGCGTCACCGCACCGCTCGTCATGGTCAAGAAGGTTCCGGCAGGGACTGGCGTCAGCTACGAACACCAGGCCATCACGCACGAGCCGCGCTATCTCGGCCTCATCCCCCTGGGTTACGCCGACGGCATCCCCAAGGGCATCAGCGGCCGGAGCCTGGTCCAGATCGCCGGGCGGAAAGTCCCCGTGATCGGCAAGGTGTGCATGGACCAGTTCATGGTGGACCTTGGTCCGGATGCTTCCGGGATCGAGGTCGGTGACACGGCGGTCCTGTTCGGCGATCCGGCCGGAGGGGCTGCGAGCGCCGACGATTGGGGCGCCGCCATCGGAAGCCATGGTGACGAGATCATCAACCGGATCGCACCGCGGCTCCCCCGCGTGTATGAGTCCAGTGCCTACGAGTGCCCCGATTACCAGGAGGCCCCGAGCGATGTCGCCTGAGCCGGCCCCCGGCCGCCTGAGCTTCGTCACGCTTGAGCAGTTCCTGAAGCAGCTGCCGCCCGAGTTGGAAATACTCCACGACGGCGGCAGCGGCGGGGAGCTGCTGCGCTGGGTTGAACCCAGCGAACTGGACGATCCCACCCCCTACCTGCCGGACGGGGAGTTCCTGCTGACCGCGGGACTCCCTTTCCTTGGCGACGGCGGCTCGCAAGAGAACGTCGACGCCTATGTGAAACGGCTAGTTGGGGCCAAGGTGGCGGCGCTGGGGTTCGGGATCAGGCCGTATTTCGACGCCGTCCCGGCCGAGCTGCTCAAGGCGTGCCGGCGGCATAGGCTCACCTTGATCGAGATCCCGGAGTCCATCCCGTTCGCCGCGATCGGGCTTGAGTTCTCCCAGCTCCTGGAATCGGATAACGCGAAGGTCTTCCGCCAGCTCGCAGACACCAACAGGCAACTCATGCGGGCAGTCCTCTCCCCTCGGCCGGAACACGAGCTGCTCGCCGCTTTGGTCCAGAAGGTGCCCGTCTGGGCACTCCTCATCGGAGCGGACGGGCGGGTACGTGCGCGCGCCCACGCTGCCGGCGGCAGCACCGGCGTCGAGCATTCATTGCTGGAGCCGATGCTGGAACGGCTCCTTTCCGGAAGCGGGCCGCGGGTTGAGGTGGACGGCTTTGAGCAGCCGGGATCGGCGATGGTTTTCGGCCACCCATTGCGGAGCACCAAGGACGCCAACCTGGGCGCCCTGATCCTGGGCTCGGACGCCGCGCTGACTCCTGCCCAGAACAGCGTGGTGCAGTCAGTGGTGGGGCTGCTCGAGTTGCTCGTCCGCCAACGGACGAGCGGCTCGCTCGCGCCAAGCCAATTGGCGACGGCGTTGTTGCTGCACCCTGAAAGCCTTGCCACCGGCGGGACCCGGCACGTCAACGGACTCAAGGATCTCCTCGCCCAGAGCTTGTCCTCCACGCGATCCGCGCCCCTGCGCGTGGTCCAGGGCATCAAGGTGGACTCGCCTGAGTGGCCCGCGGGCGACAGCCCGGTACGGGAGCTGTTGCAGTGGCGGCGCCTTTTCGACACCAAACTGGTGGAAATCACCGATTACGGATTCGCTGCGATCACTCGTTTGAAGGTGGACGACGCGCTCCTGGCCGACGTCGAAAAGCTCGGTTGGCGGCTCGTCATCGGAGACCCGACCGAACTGACCGGCCTTGCCGCAGCACATCAGCGCGTGACGTCGCTCCGTTCACGGGTCCAGTCCAGCGGACGGAGCGCCCGCGTCGACGAGGTGACGTGGTCTGTCACCGGGCTCCTGGGACGCGAGGCCGGATCCATGCTGGCCGCGAGGCTCCTTGAACCGGTGCTCTCCTTGGAAGCTGATCGGCGCGATCCGCTCTTGGCCGTGCTCCGGGGCTGGCTGAGCGAAAACGGCAGCTGGGACGCCTCCGCCAAACTGCTGGGGCTGCACCGCAACAGCGTGCGCCGCCAGATCGGACTGCTCGCCGAACTCCTCGACACCGACCTGAACCAGGCCCAAGTACGGGCGGAGCTTTGGATCGCGCTTCAGTACACGGACGGTCTGGTGGGCGGAGGGGACGGATATTGAAGCAACAGATCGCATCCTAGGCTCCGCAATAGCTGTTGAGAACCTTCCGTCGCTGCGGTTTCCTTATCAGGGTCTCTGCGAGCGCCAGCGAAAACTGCTATGCCAAAAGCCCAATAGGACCGCCAGGACTAACAGACCGAGAAATACCCAGACGGGCTGGCCCGTTACCGTGGCAAGAAAAGGCCCGCCGTCGCAATGTCTTTCGTTTCAGATCTGTTGAAGTAGATCGAGCACCACCCGAAACCGCACGCCGTCTGAGGATCCGCAGACCCTCAACCTTGTGGAGCTGAGTCTTCCCACTCGCGGTACAGCTGCGGGCGGCGTTCCTTCAGATACGGCACCTGTTCACGGGCTGCCTTGACGCTTTCCGTGGAGATCTCAGCGAACAGCAATGCCGCACCATCCCCGGCGGCAGCGAGCAAAGAACCGTCCGGACCGGCCACCACGCTTCCGCCAAGGAAGTCACAGCCGTCCTCGTGGCCGCTGTGGTTTGCGTAGGCCACGTTGAGCTGGCTCTCCAGGGCCCGGGCCCGGATCAGGACCTGCGGCACGGCGTCGAAACCCGCGGACAGCGCGGTGGGAACCAGCAAGAGCTCAGCGCCCCGCGTGGCCGCGGCGCGGACACTTTCGGGAAACTCGACGTCGTAGCAAATCAGCAGCGACGTCTTGACCCCGTCAAAGTCCACGACGCGGGGAGCTACTTGGGCGGCGGAGAACGCCTTTCGCTCCTCCTCGCCGAAGAGGTGCACTTTGTCGTAGTCCAGGCGCACGGTTCCATGCGCATCCAGAAGAGTGGCGGAGATATGCCAGCCGCCATCGGCGGCCGGCGCGGGAAGGCTGTAGACCAGTCCGATTCCGCGCGTGCGGGCGATGTCCGCAAGGCGGCCCCGAATGTCTGGAAGAACCGCAGGATCCAGCTCCGCGTGGAGCCTCAGCGGCGCGTAGCCCACCGGGAAGAGCTCGGGGGTCAGCAGCAAGCCGGACCCGGCCGCGGCAGCGCGCTGTGCCGCCGCATCGACCGTCTTCAGATTGGCGTCGATGTCCAGGACAACAGCGTTGGCCTGCAGAACGGACAGCAGCATCATTACCACCTCAATAGCACCTTGCATTTCGCGTCGGGCGTCCATGGGAGACACGCCCGGGGTTACTCGTGATTCCAGCCTAGCCAGCCACAGGCCTGTCCCACAGGACAAAAGGACCTGCGGGCAGGCCGCCGGGGATGCATCGTACAAATCCGCGGCATAGTTCATGATGCCGACGCAAGTTCACTCCATTGCGTTAACTTCTTGACTGCAACTGTGATTTGAGGCACGCTTCATGTCATGCCCGCAACATCCAGCTCGACGAAGAGCCACCGTAAGAACCCCGGCTCGCAATCAGCGCTGCGCCACCTGAACCAGCAGCGGCTCATCGAATGCCTGCTGAGCGGCCCATCCACCCAGGCCGAACTCGCCAGGCAGACCGGTCTTTCCACGGCAACGGTGTCAAACATCGTCAAGATCATGCAGGACGCGGGGCTCGTCTCCACCGAACCGATCACAAGCTCCGGACGCCGGGCACTGAACGTCAGGCTCAACAGCAATGGCGCGGTCGCCGTCGGTATCGATTTTGGCCGGCGCCACCTGCGGGTAGTCTTGGCCTCACTGGGCTATCACATCATCGTCGAGGAAACCGTCACACTGCCCCTTGGCCACCACGCCGAACAGGGCATCAGCGCCGCAGTCGCCCTCCTCGACAAGCTCCTGCTCGAAAGCGGGGTTGACCGAAGCGCGGTAGTCGGCGCGGGTGCCGGCATAGCCGGCCCCATCGACCGCCGTTCCGGCACCGTGGCCCAGGGTGCCATCTTGCCCGAATGGGTGGGCATCCAGATTCTCGAACGACTGGAGGAAGCCCTCGATCTTCCCGTGTACGTTGACAACGACGCCAATCTGGGCGCCCTCTCCGAGGTCACATGGGGGCCCCACAGCGGGATCAGCAACCTCATGTTCCTCAAGATCGGTTCCGGCATCGGAGCGGGCCTGATCATCAATGGTGCGCCTTACTACGGGGCGGTGGGAATCACGGGAGAAATCGGCCATGCAACCATCCACGAATACGGCGCAATCTGCCGCTGCGGCAACCGGGGCTGCCTGGAAACCATGGCTTCCACCACCACAATGATCGAGCTGCTCGGGAAGGGTTCGGGGCTTCACCTCGAGCCCGAGGACATTGTCCGCAACGCCCTGGCGAGGGATCCGGCGACCCTTCGCGTGGTGGACGACGCGGGGCTCGCGGTGGGGCGGGCGTTGGGCAATGTGGCGAATCTCATAAACCCGGAAGTCATCGTGGTGGGCGGCCCCCTGGCCGGCCTCGGCGACATCCTCCTGGACCCGATCCGGCGCGGTCTGGTCCGCCACGCAGTGCCCGTAATCGGCGAGACAACGCACTTGGCGATGTCTTCGCTCGGCGCCCGGGCGGAGGCCCTCGGGGCGGCCGCTTTGGTGTTCCAGCACGCCGGAATCAAGCAGGGCTAAACATTTCGTTACCACGCTGTTATCGCCGTCTTGCGTTAAAGTCTTGACGACAAGCGGTGTGATCCAGTTTACTTTCTCATCAGATAGGCTCGCCATCCCCGAGCCGACAACGACGTCAAACATTGGAGGCGCAAGGGTATGTCGACCCCCATTACGCACCAGGATCCGGTTCTCCTCGAGATGCGGTCCATCACCAAGGAATTCCCCGGCGTGAAGGCGCTCTCGGACGTTAGCCTCCGGGTCAAGGTGGGCGAAATCCACGCGATCTGCGGCGAAAACGGAGCAGGAAAGTCCACGTTGATGAAGGTGCTTTCCGGGGTTTACCCCTACGGCAGCTACGACGGAGACATCGTGTACCAGGCGGAAGTCCAGCAGTTCAAGGACATCCGGGCCAGCGAACATGCGGGAATCGTGATCATCCACCAGGAACTGGCGCTGATCCCCGAGCTGTCCATCATGGAAAACATCTTCCTCGGCAACGAACCCGTCCGTCGTGGCATCATCGACTGGGCCGAGGCACGCAAGCGGTCGATCGAACTGCTCGCACGGGTTGGTTTGCGCGAGGACCCGGATACCCCCATCAAGGAAATCGGCGTCGGCAAGCAGCAGCTGGTGGAAATCGCCAAGGCCCTGAACAAGTCCGTCAAGCTGCTCATTCTCGACGAGCCCACAGCCGCCCTCAACGAATCGGACTCCCAGCACTTGCTGGATCTGATCCTTGGCCTCAAGGGCCGGGGCATCACGTCCATCATCATTTCCCACAAGCTCAATGAGATCGAGCAGATCGCAGACGAGATCACCATCATCCGCGATGGCAAGTCCATCGAGACGCTCAACGTCGTGGAAGACGGCGTCGACGAGGACCGGATCATCAAGGGCATGGTCGGGCGGACGCTCGAGTCCCGCTTCCCCGACCACACGCCGAAGATCGGCGAGGTGTTCTTCGAGGTCAAGGATTGGACCGTCGGTCATCCCCAGATCCAGGACCGCCTGGTGTGCAAGAACTCCAGCTTCCATGTGCGCCGCGGTGAAATCGTCGGATTTGCGGGCCTGATGGGCGCCGGCCGTACCGAGCTTGCGCGCTCCGTCTTCGGCCACTCCTACGGCCGGTTCATCTCGGGGCAGGTGTACAAGGACGGCAAGCCGATCACGATGCGCAGCGTCCGCCAGGCGATCGACGCCGGTCTCGGCTACGTCACGGAAGACCGCAAGAGCCTGGGACTGAACCTCCTGGACGACATCAAGACCACTACGGTGTCTGCCAACTTGAAGAAGATCAGCCGGGGAATCGTTGTGGACACCAACAAGGAGTTCATGGTGGCCGAGCAATACCGGAAGTCGCTGCGCACCAAGACGCCGTCGGTCGAGGAAGGCGTATCGAAGCTCTCCGGCGGAAACCAGCAAAAGGTTGTTCTCGCCAAATGGATGTTCACCGATCCGGATCTTCTCATCCTGGATGAACCCACCCGCGGAATCGACGTCGGTGCCAAGTACGAGATCTACGGAATCATCCAGGAGCTCGCCAACCAAGGGAAAGGCGTGATTGTGATTTCCTCCGAGCTTCCCGAGCTGCTGGGCCTTTCCGACCGTATCTACACCATCTTCGAGGGCTCCATCACTGGCGTACTCAACAAGGACGAAGCCAGCCAGGAAAGCCTCATGAAGCTCATGACATCCAGCCGCAAAGCTGCCTGACCCCGGTCATCTCCAGAACCACACGGACACAAGGACCCAAAACAATGAACGCGCTCAAGAAGCTATTCGGTGGCAACACCCGCCAATTCGGCATGATCTTCGCCCTGGTTGCACTCGTCATCTTCTTCCAGATCTTCACCTCGGGCCGCACTCTCACCCCAGGCAACGTCATCAACCTCTTCAACGGCAACTCGTACATCCTGATCCTGGCCATTGGCATGGTCCTGGTCATCATCGCCGGCCACATCGACCTTTCCGTAGGTTCGGTAGCGGCCTTCGTCGGTATCTCGGTGGCCTTGGCCATCAGGGACTGGCACCTGCCCTGGTACGTAGCAGTCCTGTTCGGGCTCCTGCTCGGCGCCCTGATCGGAGCCTGGCAAGGATTCTGGACGGCATACGTCGGCATCCCGGCATTCATCGTGACCCTTGCGGGCATGCTGCTGTTCCGCGGTTTCAACCAGTTCGTCGGCAAGTCCAACACCGTTCCGGTCCCGGAAGACTTCCAGTACCTGGGCTCCGGGTACCTGCCCGAGATAGGGCCGAAAACGGGGTATAACAACCTGACAATCCTGCTGGGCCTTATCGCCGTCGCATTCGTGATTTTCAGTGCGATTCGTTCCCGCCGCACCGCCCAGGCCTTGGGCGCCGAAGTACAAGAAGGCTGGGTGATGGTCACCAAGCTCGTGCTTGTCAATGCAGCCATCCTCTACGCCACCTACCTGTTCGCGACTGGCCGCCCCGGCACCTCGTTCCCCATCCCGGGCCTCATCCTGGCCGTGCTGGTCCTGATCTACGGTTTCATTTCCGCCAAGACGGTCATCGGCCGCCACATCTACGCAGTCGGTGGCAACCGCCACGCGGCTGAGCTCTCAGGAGTTCAGTCCAAGAAGGTCAATTTCATGGTCATGATGAACATGTCCATCCTTGCCGGCCTCGCCGGCATGATCTTCGTGGGCCGCTCCACCGCTTCGGGTCCGTTCGACGGCGTCGGCTGGGAACTGGACGCGATCGCTGCAGTCTTCATCGGTGGCGCTGCGGTCACCGGCGGTGTGGGCACTGTGATCGGCTCGATCGTTGGTGGCCTGGTCATGGCCGTCCTCAACAACGGCCTCCAGCTGCTCGGCGTCGGCGCAGACCTCACCCAGATCATCAAGGGCCTCGTGCTGCTGGCAGCTGTTGCGTTCGACGTCTACAACAAGACGCAGGGCAAGAAATCGATCATCGGAATGATGATGAAGAACTTCGGCCGGAGCAGCGAAATCGCTCCAGACGAGACAACCTCAACCAAGGAAGTCATCTCCAAGGAAGCCTGATCGGCTTCAAGACGACTTGTTCCATCCACAACAAAGAAAGCGAACCAAGATATGCGAATGTTTGGTAAAGCAGGAAAGGCAGCAGCTGTAGCTGCGATCGCGGCACTGGCGCTGACGGCCTGCGGCCGTACGGACAGCGGCAGCTCCGGTGGCTCGTCAAGCGGCAGCGAGGCATTCCCCAAGGGTTCCTCGATCGGCGTCGCGCTCCCCCAGAAGACCAGTGAGAACTGGGTCCTGGCAGAGAAGCTCTTCAACGACGGGCTCACGAGCGCAGGTTTCAAGCCGGATGTGCAGTTCGCCAATGGCGGCGTTTCCGAGCAGCAGAACCAGATCAGCGCGATGATCACCAAGGGTGACAAGCTCATCATCGTCGGTGCCATTGACGGCGCTCAGCTGGGCACGCAGCTCAAGCAGGCCAAGGACGCCGGCGCTACGGTCATTGCATACGACCGCCTGCTCCTGAACACCTCCAACGTGGACTACTACGTGGCCTACGACAACTTCAAGGTCGGCGTGCTGCAGGGCCAGGCCCTGCTGGACGGACTCAAGGCCAAGAAGCCGAGCGGCCCGTACAACATTGAGCTGTTTGCCGGTTCGCCCGATGACGCCAACGCGAAGGTCTTCTTCGACGGCGCAATGAGCATCCTGCAGCCGAAGATCGATGACGGAACCCTCAAGGTGGTTTCCGGCCAGAAGTCCTTCGAGCAGGCCGTCACCCAGGGTTGGAAGGCAGAGAACGCCCAGAAGCGCATGGATACCCTGCTCGCAGGCACCTACACCAGCGCTTCGCTGGACGGCGTGCTGTCCCCGAACGACACCCTGGCCCGCGCCATCCTGACCTCGGTCAAGGCGGCCGGCAAGCCGCTCCCGGTCGTGACCGGCCAGGACTCCGAAGTTGAGTCGGTCAAGTCCATCCTTGCCGGTGAGCAGTACTCCACCATCAACAAGGACACCCGCAAGCTCGTTGAGCACGCCATCACCATGGTCCAGGACGTCCAGTCCGGCAAGACCCCGGAAATCAACGACACCAAGTCCTACAACAACGGCGTCAAGACCGTGCCGGCATACCTGCTGCCTCCGGTCATCGTGACCCTCGCCAACGTGAAGACGGCCTACGTGGACGATCCGATCCTCGGACCGATCACCAAGTAGCAGTTCTCATCCAGGCACCAACGACGGCGGCCATCCCCACTCAAGGGGGTGGCCGCCGTCGCTGTGTCCGGTTCCATCCGCCGTCGCGCAACTCTTCACAGGCCCCGCATAGCTTCAGCAGCACAGTCGCACAGCCGCGGTGAGCACTGTTAGGTGAGCAGGCGCGCCGCTGGGGCGGGCCAGGTCCCGAAGGAGAATCGTGAGCGTCCTCGCCCGGAGTGTAGGCAATGCCTTCCGCAACAAGATAAGAACCGCGGCTGTAGTGGCAGTGCTGGCCGTCGCGATTGGGCTGGCGCTGGCCATGCTCGTGGCCAACCAAGCCGTTGGCGGCAAGGTCCAGGAGCTCAATGCCTCCGTGGGAACCGTCCTGACCGTGAACCCCGCCGGGGCACAGGGCTTCGACGGCGGCGGCGAGCCGCTCACTACTGCCCAGACCGCGACGGCGGCAGCCGTACCGAACGTCGTTTCCGTGGTGGGCACCAAGGCGCTGCGCCTGGAGACCGCAACGGCGGCCTCCACTTCAACCACCGGGACCGCGACCCAACAAGCCGGACCGGGTGGCGGTCCCGGCGGCGGCACGAGCGTCACCACGAACCTTCAGGCAGCAATCGACGCCGGCACGCTCGGCAACCGCAACAACACTAGCGGCAGCACTAGCGGCAGCACCGGCTCGGGAAGCACCGGCACGGGCAGCACTGGGTCGGAAAACACCGGAACCGCGCCGACGTTCTCACTGCCCATCACGGCTACCGGTATCGGCGCCGAGGTGGACACCGCCGGCAAGGCCTTGAACATCACGAGCGGCACAGGCCTGGGCGACTACACCGTGGCGAGCACCAAGGCCCTCGTCGGTACCACGCTCGCGACAAAGAACAACCTCAAGGCCGGCTCAACGTTCACCATCGCCGACAAAACCTTCACGGTGGCTGGCATCTTCGACGCCGGCACCACTTTCGGCAACAACGCGGTGTACACGACACTCGCCGAGGCCCAGGCCCTCGCCGCGACCCCGGGCGAGCTCTCCAGCATGGTGGTGACGGTCAACAGCATGGAAAACGTGGACGCCGCCAAGACGGCACTGCAGACTGCCCTCGGCTCGAGTAAGGCCGACGTGACGCAGGGCCAGCGGAACCTCGAGACCGCTGTCAGTTCCTTGGACAGCGTCAAGAACATCTCACTCGTGGCCTTCATCGCGGCCCTCGGCACGGCCGGCCTGATCATCCTGCTCATCATGGTCATGCTGGTCCGCGAGCGCCGGCGTGAGATCGGAGTCCTGAAGGCCATCGGCGCCCGCAACCGGACCATCGGCTTGCAGTTCGTGCTCGAAGCCCTCGTCCTCGTGGCGCTCGGCAGCGTCGTTGGCGCTGCCATTGCCTCCTTCGCCAGCGACGGCATCGCCTCGGCACTGATCAGTTCCAACAGCTCGACGGCGGCCACCACCCAGCGCGGCCCCGGCGGCGCAGGCTTCGGCGGACCCGGTGGAAACCCCTTCGGCGGAGCCTCCCAGCTGCTCACCTCGGTCACGGCGAGCGCCTCCCCCGGCGTCATTGCCGCCGGCGTTGCCGCGGTCTTCGGCGTCGCCGTCGTGGGCGCCCTGGTACCAGCGCTGCTCACAGCCCGCATCCGCCCCATCGAAGTCCTCCGAGGAGAATAGCCATGATTGAAGTCAAAGACCTGGTCCGCCAATTCAAGTCCGGCGACCGCACCATCAAGCCCGTCAACGGCGTGAGCTTCGAGCTCGAAAAAGGCACCCTCGCCTCGATCGTGGGGAAGAGCGGCAGCGGAAAGAGCACCTTGCTCTCCCTGCTCGGCGCCCTGGACAAGCCCACCAGCGGGGACGTCGTGGTGGATGGGGTCAGCCTGGCCGGACTCCCTGCGGGCAAACTCACCGAATACCGACGCCGGGACATCGGCTTCGTTTTCCAGCAGTTCAACCTCATCCCCAACCTCTCGGCAGTAGACAACGTGATGCTGCCCATGGAGTTCGCAGGAATGCGGAAGGCTGCCCGATTGGAGCGGGCGCGGTCCCTCCTGGAGCAGGTGCAGCTGGATCCCGAAAAACAGTCGCGCCGCATCAACAAGCTCTCGGGAGGCGAGCAGCAGCGCGTTGCGATCGCCCGGGCTCTGGCCAACGAGCCCAAGCTCATCCTTGCCGACGAGCCCACCGGCAACCTGGATGAGCAGACCGGTGAGCACATCATCGAATTGCTCAGTTCCTTGAGCCGGGACCACAACACCACCATTCTGGTGGTAACGCACGACCGGAGCCTGGCGCAAAAAACCGAACGGCGCTTCAGGCTGCAGCAGGGCAAACTGAGCGAGGAAACGGTGCGCCCGAGGGTAGCTGCCAGGGCCTGATCACGTTTTACAAACAACGGAAAGAGGGCCGGGAACCGCAAGGTTCCTGGCCCTCTTTCCGGGCTCTCTCCGGGGCGTCCGAGGCCGGCTCTTTAGAAGCGAATCGCGTCGATAACCTTGACGCGCACCGCCACAAGTGCCGGGATTGCTCCGGCCAATGCTCCCACCAGCACAGCTGCTCCGAAACCGAGCATGGCCGCTTCGATGGGGAACGGAGGGTACTGGCTGAGGGCCGGGGCAACCTTTGACTGGATCCAGGGGTGTTTGACCACCGCCACTGCCACCATGACGCCGGCCAGCCCGGCCACTGCGGTGGCCACGACGGACTCCATCATCACGCCGAGGAAGATCCGCCCCGAGGTCGCTCCGAAGCTCCTTCTAATACCGATTTCCCGCACCCGGTAGCGGACCGTGACCATCGAGATGTTCAACATCCCCACCGCGCCAAGCAAGAGGACCAGACCGGCAATACCACCCACCACCAGCTGCACCGGGGCCAGGGGATCTCCGTGTGCGGCAAAGTCCATCCTCTGCACCATGATGTTTGTGTCCGGGAACTGTTGCGCCAAATCGGCCTGGATGGCTGCCGAGAGCACTTCTGCTTGCCCGTCCTGCACCCATACCTTGAACTGCCCACCGAGCTGGTTGACTCCCATTTGCTTGGCGGCGCCCGACAGTATGTACGCCGCCGGAGGCGCATCCGGCCAAGTATCCGGCACGACGCCGATGATCACGGTATTCGATTCCTGCTCGCCTGCGGTCTTGATGCCGGGTTGCAAGGCAAGGTCGGGCCTGCCAGCCGCGTTGTAGAACGCTTCAGTGACGACGACGGCGGGCGCCAGCCGCTGTTCGTCGTCGCTGGCAAACCAGGACCCTTGCCGTAACTCGAGACGGTGAATGACCCCATATCCGGGGTCCACCACCATCAATTGAACAGACTGGACACCGCGAGGGAACTGGAACGGCTGCTCGGCGTGGCCCTCGTGCGAGGAGAAGGCAATACCGTAACGGTCAACGATGGACTGATACGCGGCATCCAGCCGCGCTGGATCCGGCTGGGTCGGACCATTGACCCCGAATCCGAGCGTCGCTGAGCGTCCCCCCGTGCGCTCGGACGAGGCTTTGAATCCTTCGCGTGCAAGATTGCCGACGCCTACCACCGACGTGAGCGCCGCGACGGACAAGGCCACGCCCAGCAAAGCCAGCAGGATCCGGACTTTGTTGATCCGCAGTTCCTGCCAGGCTTCCACCATGGCTGACATGAATCCGATCATCGACCGACCTCCGCCGATGTGGGCCCGAACGGCGCTGGACCCGGCGAAGCCAGCGCCGACAAGGCCGGTTGCGACAAAGCGATCCCCGGGTTCGACCCGCCGTCAAGGGGATGCAGAACGCCTGAGTCCAGACGGAAGCGGGACCGTGCCAGTGCAGCCACATTGCTGTCGTGGGTGATGGTCACGAGTGCCGCGGCGGACTCCGTGGCTACCTGGTCCAGAAGTGCCATGACCGATTGCCCGGTCTCTACATCGAGCGCGCCTGTCGGTTCGTCGGCAAGGATCAGACGGGGCCGCCGGACCAAGGCCCGCGCGATGGCAACCCGCTGCTGCTCACCACCCGAGAGCATGTTCGGCATGGTCTGGGCCCGGCCGGCAAGTCCCACACGGTCCAGCATGTCCATGGCCAGTTCACGGCGTCGCAGGAAATCGCGGCCACGGGCGTAAAGGAGGGGCGTGACGACATTGTCCAGTGCGCTACGGCCGGGGAGCAAGTTGAATTGCTGGAACACGAAGCCCACCGTGGAGCCCCGAAGCCGAGCACGCGCGTTGCCACCAAGCTGTAGCACAGGTGTGCCAAGAAAATGGATTTCGCCGGACGTGGGCACGTCCAGCAGACCCAGGAGGTTCAGCAACGTTGACTTCCCGCAGCCCGAGCGGCCGATTATCGCGGTGTGGTCGCCGGCGGAAATCTCAAGGTCGATCCCGAGGAGGATATGGAGCTTCTGATCGTCAGGCAGCACCACCATACGCGTGACACCGCGCAAACTCACAAGGCTTTCCATGCCTAGCCTCCCGCCGGACCGTAGGGTACCGCGCCTGGCCCGTAACCTTGCTGTGAAGGAGCGGCCGGGGCGCCGGGAACGAATTCAAGAACCCGTTCGCCTTCAGCGAGGCCGGACAGCACCTCCACCTTGTCACCGTCGTTGAGACCTAGCTTCACAGGCCGTTGCTCTGGCGCTTTGCCCTCGGCAGCCGCGCCGGCCATCCAGACAATACCTTCTTTGACGCTGCCCTTCACCGAGGTCAGGGGAACTGTCACGACGTCCTTGGCTTCGCCCGCACTCACCGTCATGGTTGCTCCCAGGCCGGCGAAGACTTCCGTTCCGGCCGGCACAGGACAACTGATCGTCCCGGTGCTCGCGCTGTCACTTTGCGTTGCACCACCCGGTCCAGCCGCGGCTAACGATAGTCCGCCAGCTGGCACCGCCATCCCCACGCCACCGGTTCCGTTAGCGCCGGCAGTGGCTCCGGCGTCGTTTGCGTTGTTCTTCAGCGTCACTGCAGGACAGGCGAACGGAGCCGGCCCGCCCACCAGGGAGATCTGCGCTGAGCCCGGCTTGGCAAGAAGCCGATACTGTTGGGCGGCATTGACCGGGCCGGAAACCGTGAAGGTCCCGGGATCGACCTTGCCCACAACTTCGCCCACGCTTAACTGCTGATCAAGAAGGGCAGTCAGTTCAATGAGCTTTCCGGCGGCAGGGGCGAGCACGTCGGTGTAAACGTACACGGGTTCTGACGTGGTCTTCTCCCCGGGCGTTGCGGCAGGGCCGGCGGGCTTGGTCCGCTCGGACTTGACTTGGAAAAGCTGGTCTCCCTTGGCCACGGCCACGCCCGGCTCCACATAGAGGTGGACAACCGTTCCCGCCGCCGTGCTGCGGACACCGACAACGGGGTCGCTCTGAACAGTGGCTTTGATCTGCACCGTATTGGTGACCGTTGCGCGCGCGGCGGGCACAACAGGCGTCTCCACCCTGGCCATCGGGGCAGGCTCGGCACCCTGCGGCTTTAGCCCATCCACAAAGGCGATCTTCACCAAGGCCACGGCGATCACTGCAAAAACCAGCAGCCATGCCACCGGCAAAATGACGCGTCGAAAAACACCCATCCCTGCTCCATTCGGTAACTCCCCACAGAACCTCTCTGCGAGGGATGATGACCATCAGCCTAGGCGATGGCTCCGACGAAATTCAGAGGGCTCGTGACTTGAGCGTGTGCTGTATAACGCCTGCGGCGGAATGAGAGGATAGGCCCCATGAGTCTGCATATCGCCAAGCCGTGGTTGTTCAGCCAGCCGAACCAGGATCCCCGCGCAGCCACCGGCAAGGCTCTGAACTGGGGCATTATCGCCACAGGAGGGATCGCTAAAACCGTGAGCGGCGACCTCGCCCAGCTCGAGGACGCAAACCTCTACGCTGTGAGTTCCCGGAGCCAGGAATCCGCGGATGCCTTTGCTGCCGCTCACGGGGTCACGAAGTCCTACGGGGACGACGGCGGAGTGCCCGGCTACCAGCGGCTGCTCGCCGATGACGCCGTCCATGTGGTCTACGTGGCCACTCCGCACGCCCAGCACTTCGAGATCGTCAGGGACGCCCTCAATGCTGGCAAGCACGTTCTGTGCGAGAAATCCTTGACCATCAACGGCCGTGAAGCGGCAGAGCTGGTCTCGTTGGCCCGGGAACGGAAATTGTTCCTCATGGAAGCCGTATGGAGTCGATTCCTGCCCAGCATGCAGAGGGCCTTCGCCATTGCCGCGTCGGGCGAACTGGGCGACATCAAATGGGTCAGCGCCGACCTTGGTTTCCCCGCCCCCTACAACCCCTCGGCCCGGATCTGGGCCCCGGCGGACGGCGGCGGAGCCCTTCTAGACCTCACGGTGTACGCGCTGCTCTGGCCTTTGGGAACCCTCGGTTTCCCGCAGTCGGTCAGCGCGATCGGCACTTTGACGGACGACGGCGTCGACTCGCAGAATGCGCTCACGCTGGCTTACGACGGCGGTGCCATCGCCCAGCTGACCTCTTCGTTGCTGGCCCATGGGCCGCGCTCGGCGTCCGTTGCAGGCTCCAAGGGCTTCCTCCAGACGCAGGGGTCGATCAACAATCCCCGCGAGCTTCTGATCCGAACCGGCTGGGACGAACCGCGAATCGAACGCTTTGACGCGATAGGGATCGGCTACACCTACGAACTGCGTGAGGTTACACGATGTGTCCAACAAGGACTGACCGAAAGTCCTGTGATGCCCTTGGACGATTCATTGAACACGATGCGCCTCTTCGACGGGGTGCGGTCCCAGCTCGGAGTCCGGTACGCCAACGACGCCCGCTGAACTGAATGACGAATCCATCGTCCAACGTATGGACTAGTTAACTAGTGAGGCCTAGGATGGGAGCGATCGTCGATCCAAGCTGACGCTGGGGGGTGTCGAGATGGAAGCTGAGCAAAGTAAGTCGCGCGTTCTTCATATTCTCCGCTCCATCATGCTCGCTGGCGCCGGAGCTGTCATTTGGATGGCCCTCTCTTCCACGGCAGCAACCGCTGATTCCGGAAGCACGAACAACCACACCCTTCTGGGCGGCGCGGGCTCCGCAGTCTCGAAGGTGGTGCACAACGAGGTCCATCTACCAGCGGTACAGGTGCCGGCTGTCGTTGTGCACGAACTTCCCCGGGCGACAAGGAGCGTCGACCAACTTGTAGCCAGCGCGCCCGTGGTCAGCGTAGCCCTCCCTGAGGGGACCGTTGGTGCCGTGACTACCAGCGTTGTATCGCCGGCAGCGAGCGCGGTTGACGGGGTTCGGTCAAGCGTTGGTTCCTTGGTTGGCAGCCTCCCAGCCACCACCCCAGAGATAACTGTCCCTTCCATCCAAATCCCCGATATCGTCGGAACGGGCGAAGCTCTTGCAGGGGGACCCGCTGCTGTTGAGCCCGTTGCTGGAGTCCCCTCGACGCCGGCTCAGGATGTCGCGGCCCCGCTGCTCAGCCTCGCTGGCCCCAGTGGCCCGCCGGGACTGAATGGGACACCTTCGAAGTCAATAGTCCGGGCTAGCGGTTCCAACGATCCTTCAGCGCCCTTGTCCGACGGGACATTCCCGCCGGGTACACCAGGCGGCAGCGACGCCGGAAATAGCTCTGCAGTCCTTTCCAGCAATCCTTCGGGAGCTGCTACTGCGTGGCTCCAAGGCACGAACCTGTTTTACCCCTTGACTGGGACCCTCGTGTCCACAGGTGCTGCCGGCAGAGTTCCGGCTCCGGTGTCGTTTGACCCGGGTTCTTCCCCTGACTAGTTCCGAGCCCCGCCGCTTTCCCGGAAGCCAATCCTGGACGGCGGCAGATGGCCAATCAGGGCGTACACGCAGGCTCCTGCGGACGCCTTCGGGAACTACTCGTTCAGGAGAAAGACACAATGCACAGCATGATTCGCAAGGGGCTGCTTGGCACCCTCTTTGCCGGGGGGTTGATAGCCCTCGGCGCAACTGCCGCGAACGCGGCAGACACCACTACAAGTGCGTTAGGCAATGCCTCAGGCACTCAAGTCGTTGCACCGGTGTCTATTCCGGTGACCCTCGGGTCGACGTCGCTCTCAATACTTGGAGATTCGGGCGCCGCGACCACCACCCCTGCACCCGCCCCGGCTCCGGCCCCGGCGACCAATTCCGGCGGAGCAGCCGTCCCGTCCGGAACCCAGGTGGTGGCTCCGATATCGGTCCCTGTTAATATCGGAGCCACCTCACTGGCAGTTCTGAACAATTCCACCCCTGGAACAGCCTCAGGCACCCAGGCGACGGCTCCCGTCACCGCTCCTGTCACCGTGGGTGACACCTCCGTCAACGTCCTCAGCACAACGCCGACAGACACCAGCGGAGGCACCGGCGTCACGGCACCGGTAACCGGACTGGCAACCGTCGGTGACACCTCCGTCAACGTCCTCAGCACAACGCCGACAGACACCAGCGGAGGCACCGGCGTCACGGCACCGGTAACCGGACTGGCAACCGTCGGTGACACCTCCGTCAACGTCCTCAGCACAACGCCGACAGACACCAGCGGAGGCACCGGCGTCACGGCACCGGTAACCGCTCCTGTCACCGTGGGTGACACCTCCGTCAACGTCCTCAGCACAACGCCGACAGACACCAGCGGAGGCACCGGCGTCACGGCACCGGTAACCGGACTGGCAACCGTCGGTGACACCTCCGTCAACGTCCTCAGCACAACGCCGACTGCTGCTACCGGCATCCTCTCGGGCACCGGCCTCACCGCCCCCGTGGGTCTTCCGATCACTGTTGGGGCCGCATTGGTAGGTTTGGGTCTGCCTTCCGGCGGCGAGAACCCGTCGACAGTCACCGCGCCCGTCGTGAACCAGCCGGTCGGTTCTCAGGGTTTTGTCGATCCGGCTGCGGCCTCTCCTTCGGTTGAGACGCCGTCGGCCATTGCGTCGGGAACGGCTGCACAGGCCAATGCGGCCTCGGTTCCCGATGCGGTTACTGTCGGGGCTGGAACCGCCGTTCTCGCAAGCACTGGCATCAATGGCCTGTGGTTGCTGTTCGCGGCAGCCCTGCTGCTGCTTGGACTCATCGTGATGGTGGGTAGCCGGAAGATCCGGGCAACCGTTCCCGCATAGTCACCAGCTCGGGCTGCTCCACCGCACTGGATGTAGCCCGTTCCCGGCTCCTCCGCAGGGCAAGCAGCCCCGCGGAGGAGCTCATGGGTGGAACCATCGGGGAATTCCGACTCCTACAGTGCGCTACACCGCAGTGTCACCGGATCTCTACCGCCGCCGGGCCATAGACCGGGGGAAACAGCTCGGAGGCGTTGCGCCGCCGGTAGTCACGTTCGCCGTAGGCTTCCACCATCTGTCCAAAAAGCTGCTGACCCTCAGCGCGCAGTTCATCCAGTTCGATGCCTGGGAATGAGCCGTCAACAACCACAGGGCGGCCCGCAACGTACGTATCGGTGACATTGCGTGCCGAGCCGTTGAGGATCAGCGTGCGCAATGGATCTTCCACGACCCCGTCACGGAAGTCACCCAGTGAGGCGACCATGATGTCCGCTTGCGCGCCCGGACACAGGCGTCCTAGGTCGTCGCGGCCCAATGCCCTAGCACCACCCAGGGTGGCAGCGTCGAAGAACGCCGACACCGTGCCGGCGTCCCGGCGGCCCTCCGCGATGCGGGCCAGGTGCGTGCCGACGTCGATGCCCTTGATCAGGTCCGGCGGGAAAGAATCCGTTCCCAAGCACATGTTGACCCCGGCGGCCGCGAAGGCATCAAAGGACTTGAGCATGCCTGAGTAGTGGAACGACGTCAGTGGGCAGTGGATGATGCTGACGTCATGCCGGGCGAGCACATCCAACGGCCTGCCCTCTGCGCTGGACGACGGGTCGGTGCCGTCGATGACAACCCCATGCGGGATAAGGAGCCGCGCGTCCAGCAGGCCGGAATCGGCAAGCTGTTCGAGGACAGTGCGCCCCGTGAGCTTGACGAGGAACCCGTCTTCATTCGCCCCCTGGAGGCAATGGAGGCGGACCAGTGCGTTGCGTTCGGTGGCCAGCTGGGCAGTCTGGCGCATCAGTTCGTCTGAAAGTGTCTCGATTCGGCACGGCAGCAGGACACCGGTAAGCAACGGGTGTCCTAGCTCGTCGGCGAAGTCCAGGAACCGTGCGGCGTCGGCGAATCCTTTGCGTCCCTCCACCTCGTCGAAGAGGATCACGCGTTGGCCGTCGTCGTCGGTGACGTTGATCCCCGAGCGGTACGCGGGGCCCAGGAATCCGCGCAGGCCAAGCTCGATGCTGGACTGTGCCATTCCTTTGAGTTCTTCGAAGGTTTCAGCCCATGAACTGTGGATCTCCGAGGCGATCGGCATGTAGGTGGTCACACCGTGCAAGGCCAGCTGCGCCAGGGCGAACTTGCGCACGCTCTGGCGCTGCGCCGCGGTGAAGACATCGCGGCGGCGGTTGTGGAAGTAGTCCTCAGACCATTGCAAGCCCGCAGCGATCTCCTCTGTAGGCCAGGAGTCGAAGATCATGTGATCAATGTCCGTCAGGGCATCAAGATCGATGAGGCCGGGTGCGATGAGGCTCTGTCCAAAGTCCCGGCGTTCGTCCACAGGCCCCTTGTAGTCGGTACCGACATAGACGATCTCGTCCTCCCGCATCACGACGTGCCCATCCGTGTGCATCACGTGCCCGCTCCCGTCATAGCCAAGGACGTACCGGGCAGAAAGCTGAGTGATCATAAACCCTCCAAGTTTGGTATCCCAGGTCAAATAGCCGCAGATCAAGTTCGAAGTTGGCCGAGCGTACGGGCGCCTTCAGTTACAGGATTTCGAGCGGTTTTGTGACATGTCTTGCATTGCGATGTGATCCACCTTACCATCTTTGGTATACCAAAGGGCGTGGACGGCTTCGTCCTTCGCCTCTGCAGCACACGAAGGGTGCACAACAATGAAGAACCAATCCACAACCACTCCGGAGGTGGATACGCCCGTAGTCAATGTCGATCACGGACCTGCCCGCCTCTTCACCCCGACCGCACGGCAATGGGGATCGATGATCCTGCTGTCCACCGCGGTCTGTGCCGTCGCCATCCTGGCCGGAACGCACAAGATTCCTCTGGGCAACGCCGCTATCGTGCTCATGCCCGTCTTGTGGGCGGTGCTGATGGGCGCCATCATCGGCGTCCAGAAGGTGCGCCCCATGTCCGGCCAAAGCCGTGCCGTGGCCTCGGTATTGCTAAACGTCAGCATCGTCATGTTCCTGGGGGCCCTCGGCACCCAGGTGGGACCTTCTTTCGCCAAGCTGACCTCCCTCGGCCCGGCCATCCTGCTCCAGGAGGTAGGCCACATCTTCGGAACGGTCATCATCGCCCTGCCGGTCGGCGTCGCGCTGGGCATGGGCCGCACGGCGATCGGTGCCACTTGGGCAATCGACCGCGAATCCTACTTGGCCTACGCATTGCAACGCTTTGGCGTGAAATCCCCGGTCTACCGCGGCGTGTTCTCCGTGTGGCTTCTGGGCAGCGTTTTCGGTGCAGTCTTCATCTCCCTGCTGGCCGGACTGCTCGGCGGGATGGGCATCTTCGACCCGCTTGCACTGGCCCTGGGCCTGGGCCTCGGCTCGGGATCCATGATGCTTGGCGGCGTGGCGGCCCTGTCAATCCTTTATCCGGGGCAGGCACCGGAGATCATGGCGCTGGCGGCTCTGTCGAATCTGGTGACGAACCTTGTGGGCTTCTACGCCGGGGCCTTCCTTTCGTTGCCGATGTCCTTGCGGCTCTACAAGTTCTGGGCGCGCCTCTTCCGCCGCGATGACGAGGGCAAGCGCCTTGACCGCAACGGGAACGCCGTTGCCACGGACCCGCGACGGCCACAGGACCGAACCAAGGTGGACGTTGCGGCCGTGCTACAGGACCCGGAGGTGCGCACGAAGCCTTCAACATGGATCATCGCTTTCGTTGCAAGCATCGCCGCGGGCGTGGTTCTCAACGCGTTGGGCACCAAGTCCATCAGTGTCAACGATGTCATTGGCGTGGTGATCCTTGGCCTCCTTACCGCACTGGCATTCGTACTCGCCAAGTACGTGCCCGCCGTGCCGTCAAGCGTATGGGTCCTTGCGCTCGCCACCTTGGCAACGGCTCCGATCCTGCCTTTCAGCGGCATGATCGGCTCGTTCACCCACAACCTTGACCCGCTCTACGTGGGCCTTGGCTCGATCGCCCTGCTCGGCATGAACGTGGGGCGCGACATCAACGCGCTGAAGACCCTGAACTGGCGCACGGTGATTGTGGCGACAATCACGTTCTCCGCAAGTTTCGTGGCAGCCGCAGCACTTGCGCAATTCGTCATCCATGTCTGAACTGGGGCACTGAACAACCGACGCCGAACAAGGGCGGGTTGAATGGACACTTTCCGTCCATTCCGCCCGCCTTTTCGCGTCTCTGCTCCCGCCCTCGGCGGCACATACGGGTGATGTTCGACGCATCGCGGCTCCTTCATTCCCCGGGGCTGCGCGACATACCGTGTCAGGTGAACAGCGGAAGGACACTAGACCGCCTGTGGCTTGCTAAGATCTAAAGGCTCAACCGGCCCCCCGGAGAGCCCCCCATCAACTGGCCCGGAACGGACGTGCCCCCACGCGCCCCGGTACCGGCCCCTGCCCGACCCCAGGAGACCCCTGCTCTCATGACCGCATTGGCCGAACCGGACTTTTTCGAGGTACACGACGAGGATTACCGCAGCGCACTGGACTCGCGGTACGAGGAAGGTTTCGGGCGCGGGCCCGAGCTCGACGACGACTACGGCAGCGGCTACGACGAACTCGACAAGCTCTTCGATGGTTTGTTCGACGACGAGGACGAGGATGACCTGGACGCCCCTGCCAAGGCCGAAAAGAAGATTCCGGCCAGGAGAGACGCTCCGAAGGCCGCTGCCGTAAAGGCGGCCACACCCAAGAAGGCTTCCTCAATTTCGATGCCCAAGGCCAGCCCGGTGATCACCCGCAAGGTGGAACCTGCGGCCGCTCCCGCCGTCGAAAACACGCCGACGGTAACCGCCGTCGAACCGACCGCCGTCGAACCGACCGCCGTCGAACCGACCGTCGTCGAACCGGCAAGCCCCGCAGAGGCTTCCGCCGAAGAAGCCGTGACTCCACCGGTACCGGACAGCCCCTTCTTCGCCCCGCACATCGCACCGGTGAACCAGCATGTGGAGTTCCTCCGCAAGCTCCGCCCGGGCTTCGAAGTCCCCTATGTGGATCCGATGCACTCGGTGGAGGACTGCCGGATTGTCACCCTGTTTTCCAACAACAGCGAGGCCTCCTCGCGGGGCGTTGTCTGGGCCGGCGACGACGCCGCTGCCACCCGGCTACTGGGCCTGCAGTTCCAGCTCGGCCTGCGCCCGGAATGGATGATGCCGTGGAACACCCACCCGTGGTTCACTCCGGGCGAGGCGAATGGAAAGCTGACTCCCGAGCAGATCGCCGCAGGCCTCAAGCCGCTCCTCGCTTTCCTCAAACTCGTTCCACGCGCCTCGGCGATCGTCGCCCACGGAACGGAAGCCAACCGCCTGGCGCAGATGCTCCTCAAGACTGACAACCAGCTGATCTGGCGCCGCGGCTTGAAGGTCTACAAGGCCCGTTCGCTGCACGGGCGCGCCTTCGCCGGGTCCAAGGAACGCCAGACCGAATGGCTCATCGAAATGGGCCGCTCCTACGCGGACGCCATGGCCCGCGCGGGTCTCCAGGCCGGTCGGCGCTAGGGGCGGCTAGCGCCGCGACTTCCGGGCCGGCTTCCCGGCAAACAGTTTCCGATCCAGCGAAACCGCCCCCGAACCGATGAAGGCAAACGCCAACGCCAACGCGATATACAGAATGAGCAGCTCAGCGTTGATTCCGGGACTATCGCTCAACAGGGGCTTGCCCGATTCGGTGACAAACCAGATCCCGGCGTACATAAGGGCTGCCAGGAAACCAGCCACCCTGGTCAGGGCGCCGAGCACCAAAAGTGCGCCCAGTCCGGTTTCGCCCCAGATGACGAGCCAGGACATCAGCTCCGCTTTTTGAACACCCATGGCAGCGATGGTTGCCTCGAACGCGGGCTGCCCTGCGAGCAGCTTCTGGACTCCGTGCAGCAGCAAAAGGCCGCCGAACACGATCCTCAGAAAGGCGATGCCACGCGAGGACGATGTCTGCGAAGGAAGGAGGAATTTCACCCGGTCCAATCTTCCATGCCGACGGCAGAGCTCAAAACGGCCGCCTTGTCATCCGGCCGTTGTGAATCAAGCCAGCAGGGCCGGAATATCTTTGACCCCCGCCCGGATGTGATCGTGCGGGTGTGCGGAGAGTTCCCCCGTCCCAGTTTTCCTGTGAGGACACCGACCGCCGTCACTCCCACGTTCCTGGCCGCTTTGAGGTCGTTCATGGTGTCGCCTGCAGCCAGCACTTCGCGGACGTCGATCACTCCCGTCAACTCGACGGCGCGGTGGCCTTCGACCTGCCGTCGTCCGAGGTCGACGCCGCCCACTTGGACGCGCTTTACGCTCCGGACCGCGTGGGGGCAGCGTGTCCAATGAAACCGTTGTGGGCACCTCCCGCATTTTTCCGGACCCCCGTGGGACCACCTTGAGCGGCCGGTCCTTTCCGGGCCGCCCGAAGCAGCCCCTGCAATGGATCGCGACGGCGGTGGCCGTTGCCGCCGTCGTCGGCCTCCACGCGCTGGTGGTGGACCAGTTCTCGGCCTGTGTCCGCCGGAAGCTGGCCGCTTAGGCAGAATGGAAACTGCAGTGGGCCTCGCTGGGAGGCCCGGACAGGGTGGGTGAATCCGGGATGGATGTTGACGTCGTCGTAGTCGGCGGAGGCGCAATGGGATCAGCTGCGGCGTGGCAGCTCGCACTCAGAGGGAGATCAGTGCTCCTCCTTGAGCAGTTTGCGGAGGGGCACCATGTGGGCGCGTCGCACGGCGCAACGCGCAACTTCAATACGGCATATGCGGTGGACGACTATCTTGCCCTAGTCAGCGAAGCGAGGGACCTCTGGGATGGGCTCGCTGACGAGACCGAAACGCAATTGTTGGATCTTGTGGGTCTGGCCAACCACGGAAATGTCGCCCGGCTTCGGGAAGTCCGCTCCGCCCATGTTGAGCGGGGTATCGCAAGCCATTTCATCTCCGCCAAGGAAGCTTCAGAGCGTTGGCCAGGCATGGCGTTCCGAAGCGATGTTCTCTTCGTGCCGGAATCGGGCCGGGTCCGGGCGGTCGAGGCCCTCAGGGCGCTGCGCACATCGGCCGAGGCACACGGTGCCCGCTTCTCGTATTCCACACCTGCTCGCGACATCCGCGTCCTCGGCGAGGATCGCGCCGTCGTCGTCACCGACTCACAAGAGATCACCGCGCGCCGGGTAGTCATCACGGCGGGCGCCTGGACCAGCAAGCTTGTCGGGGCGCAGGTGCCACTCCCCCGTTTGGTGGTCACCCAGGAGCAACCTGCCCATTTCACGCCCATCGATGATTCCCAGCTCTGGCCGAGCTTCAACCACGCACCGGACCCCGGCGATCCCCGTGACGACTATTGGTACAGCCCCGTCTATGGGATGCTCACGCCGGGCGAAGGGGTCAAGGCGGGGTGGCACGGCGTAGGACCGGTCACCGATCCTGATGCCCGCACGTTCCAACCTGAGCCGGTCCAGCTGGAGGCCCTCCGCCGCTACGCCCGTGAATGGCTGCCAGGGGTCGACGCCGAATCGGCGGCTCCCATCAGCTGCACCTACACGAGCACGGCCAACGAAGACTTCGTGCTCGACCGTTTTGGACCGCTCGTGGTCGGGGCCGGGTTCTCCGGGCACGGATTCAAGTTCACCCCGGCTATCGGCCGCGTGCTTGCCGATCTTGTCGACGGGATCGACGCGCCGCGCCGCTACTCCGCCCGAAGCCGCGCTTAAATACAACTGACTCGCAGTTGTTGTCGTTCTGAGCTCTCAAAACGACAACAACTGCGAGGGCCCACGCCGCCAGGGTTCCCTGGCCGTGGGGCCCCACCGGCGAGGGTCCCTGGCTGAGCTTGCGAAGCCTGGGAGCCGGCGGGGACTTGCGAGGCGAGGGTGGCGGTGGGGCTAGTTGGGGTGGGGCGGGGTGCCTAGTTCAGGTTGGCGACAACCTCGTTGAACTTTGCGGAGGGACGCATCACGGCCTCTGCCTTTGCGGCATCGGGGCGGTAGTAGCCGCCGATGTCGGCAGGCGAACCCTGGACTGCGAGCAGCTCGGCGATGATGGTTTCCTCGTTGGACGTCAGGGCTCCGGCAACGGCGGAGAACGCCGCGGCGAGTTCGGCGTCGTCGGTCTGTTGGGCCAGTTCCTGCGCCCAGTACTTGGCGAGGTAGTAGTGGCTGCCTCGGTTGTCGAGTTCGCCCACACGGCGCTTCGGGGACTTGTTGTCCAGGAGGAACGTGCCCGTGGCACGGTCCAGCGTGTCGGCGAGGACCTGGGCCCGGGCGTTGCCCGTGGTGGTGGCGAGGTGTTCGAAGCTAACCGCCAGCGCAAGGAACTCGCCCAGGCTGTCCCAGCGCAAGTGGTTTTCCTGCAGGAGCTGCTGGACGTGCTTCGGGGCCGAGCCGCCGGCACCGGTCTCGAAGAGGCCGCCGCCGTTGATCAGCGGGACCACGGAGAGCATCTTGGCGCTCGTGCCAAGTTCGAGGATCGGGAACAGGTCGGTGAGGTAGTCACGCAACACGTTTCCGGTCACCGAGATGGTGTCTTCACCCTTGCGGATCCGCTCCAGCGTGAACGCGGTGGCCTTCTCCGGGGACATGATTTCGATCTGCAGGCCCTCGGTGTCGTGGTCCTTCAGGTATTCCTTGACCTTGGCGATCAGCTGGGCGTCGTGGGCGCGGGTTTCGTCGAGCCAGAAGACGGCCGGCATCTTGGAGGCGCGGGCACGGGTAACGGCCAGCTTGACCCAGTCGCGGATCGGCACGTCCTTGGTCTGGCAGGCGCGCCAGATGTCGCCCGGGGAGACCTGGTGTTCGATCAGCACGGTTCCGGAGGAATCCACAACCTGCATGGTTCCGTCGTACTCAACCTCGAAGGTCTTGTTGTGGCTGCCGTATTCCTCAGCCGCTTGTGCCATCAGGCCGACGTTCGGAACCGTACCCATGGTGGTGGGATCGAAGGCGCCGTGGGCACGGCAGTCATCGATGACCACTTGGTACACATCTGCGTAGCAGCTGTCGGGGATGACCGCGAGGGTATCGGCTTCCTTGCCGTCCGGTCCCCACATGTGGCCGGAGCTGCGGATCATTGCCGGCATCGAAGCGTCGACAATGATGTCGCTGGGAACGTGGAGGTTGGTGATGCCCTTGTCAGAGTCGACCATGGCCAGTGCCGGGCCGTCTGCCAGACCCTTCTTGATGGCTGCCTTGATGCCTTCGCGGACGTCCTCCGGGAGTTCATCGAGGCCTTTGAGGATGGAAGCGAGGCCGTTGTTGGCGCTCAGGCCGGCAGCAGCGATCTGCTTGCCGTAGGTGTCGAAGAGCTCGGAGAAGTACGCCTTGACGACGTGGCCGAAGATGACCGGGTCGGAGACCTTCATCATGGTGGCCTTCAGGTGTGCCGAGAACAGCACGCCTTCTTCCTTGGCGCGGACCACCTGGGCAGCCAGGAACTCGTCCAATGCCGCGGCGCGCAGCACGGTGCCGTCCACTACTTCACCAGCGAGGACGGGGAAGGCCGGCTTGAGGACCTTGACGGTGCCGTCTTCGCGGACAATCTGGATCTTGATGGTGTCATCCGCGGGAATGACCACGGACTTCTCGTTGGAGCGGAAGTCGTCCGCCGTCATGTGCGCAACGTTGGTCTTGGAGTCGGCGCTCCAGGCACCCATGGAGTGCGGATTCTGGCGGGCGTAGTTTTTCACCGACAGGGGCGCGCGGCGGTCGGAGTTGCCTTCACGCAGGACCGGGTTCACGGCCGAGCCCTTGATCTTGTCGTAACGCGACCTGATGTCCGTCTCTTCGTCAGAGGAGGGGTTGTCCGGGTAGTCCGGAAGCGCATAGCCCTTGCCCTGCAGTTCGGCAATGACTGCCTTCAGCTGCGGGACGGATGCGCTGATGTTGGGGAGCTTGATGATGTTGGCTTCGGGTTTCTTTGCCAGTTCACCCAGTTCGGCCAGCGCGTCACTGATCCGCTGCTCTTCAGTCAGGTAGTCACCGAAGACGGCGATGATTCGGCCGGCCAGCGAAATGTCGCGGGTCTCGACCTCCACGCCCGCCGTCGAGGCGAAAGCTTCCACAATCGGCAGGAGTGAGTACGTCGCCAGCATCGGCGCTTCGTCAGTGTGGGTATAGATAATCTTTGCCATTGGTGGGGCATCTCCCTGAAAGTCTGCAGATTTCAACATCTCTAACTTACCTGAGGGGGCCGGATTGGCGCGTACTGGGACGGCTCCGAGCGAGCTGTGCAACGTCATACCCCGCCGGACCTTATGTACCTCCGCGCCAAATCGGAGTAGGTTCATTGGGTCAAACTGTGGCCGACGACACGTGGCCGCCAAACGATTGGCAGGACAATCATGACAAAGAAATCACTCCCCATCACTGGTCTCCTGAGCCTCCTTACCTCCGCCGTTTTGACCCTCTGTGCCGCTGGAGGGGCGGCAGCCGCAACGCCTTTCACTGCGGTTTCGAGCTTTGCAGCGCCTGGGACGCAGCAGCTCGTCAGCCTGGCGACAACAAACACCGACCCCACGGGGTACTGGACTCCCGAACGGATGCAAGCAGCAATCCCTGGCGATGTCCTCGCTGGTATTGCCCTCGCACGAGGTGGCGCCTCCAGCACCGCCGGCGGCACGGTCGAAACCGGCCCGCCAGTGAAAATCGCCAGCGCCAAGGGCGGCAGCGCGAGCCTGCATCAAGACGAAGACCCCATTGACCACGTCGGCAAGGTCTTCTTCACTATGGGTGCCTTCGCCTACGTCTGCTCCGGCAACGTCGTCGTGTCGGATAACGACAGCACCGTGGCGACCGCGGGCCACTGTGTCAATGAGGGTCCTGGAGCATTCGTCCGGAACTTCGTTTTCGTTCCGGCTTATCTCAACGGCAAGGCTCCTTTCGGAATCTGGCCTGCCAAAGCCCTCTACACCACACCCCAGTGGCGCACCGCGGGCGACATCCGCTATGACACAGGCTTCGCAGTCACTGCCACGGTGAACGGCAAGCACTTGGCAGACGTCGTCGGCGCGTCCGGCGTAGAGTTCAACCAGGACCGGGGACTCAGCTACCAAGCCTTTGGCTACCCTGCCGCCCCGCCGTTCGACGGACAATCGCTGAAGAGCTGTTCGGGTGACGCCACCAAGGATCCCATCAATCCACAGTTCAAGGCGCAGGGCATTCCCTGCGATATGACCGGCGGATCATCGGGCGGACCGTGGATGGTCGACTCCGGCCGGGATTCCTACCAAAACTCCATTACGAGCTACGGCTACCCCGGCGGCCCGGCCGTGATCTACGGGCCTTATTGGGGCTCCGTCATCCGGGAAGCCTACGAGTCAGCGTCCACATCCTAAGTCCTCCGTCCACTCGGAAATATGGCAGAATTCGCATCTTGTCAAAACGGAAGTCAAATCTCACAAAATTTGAATAATTTCTTTACATACTTGTCACGGCTTGGGTAGTTTCGGTTCCGTCAGTCGGCGGCCACCACCAACCGGCCGCCTTCCCCCTCGATATCTAGGACAACTGTGACGAGAACCAAGACCCTGGCCACAAGCCTGCTCAGCCTCACTGCCGCCGCCTTACTCGCACTGGGCGCCGGCAGCGGGGCCACCGCGGCTCCGTCCATAAGCCATGGCACCGATGCGTCGACCCTCAGCAGCGATTCGGCGTCGGATGGCAGAACCGCTGACTATTGGACTCCTGAACGGATGAAGAACGCCGTCTCCGGCGACGTTCTGGCGACCAAGGCGCTCACGCGGGCACAGGCCGCAGTGGGCCTTGCCGATCTCCCGGTTTCTCCCGAGCAGGTTTTCCCCGAGCTTGGCCACGCGGTGACTATCGAAGGCCAGAAAGCCACCAGCTCCACAGCGCCGTCTCCCGCCGTGGATCGCAAAGCCAACGCAGGTGAGTCTCCTGTTGCGCACATCGGGAAGTTGTTCTTCACCCTGGGCGGGGTGAACTATGTCTGCTCGGGCAACTCCGTTGCCTCGGCCAATCAAAGCACCGTCTCAACTGCGGGCCACTGCCTGAACGAGGGCCCCGGAGCGTTCGCAAGCAACTTCACGTTTGTTCCTGCATACCTCAATGGCGCCGCGCCCTACGGCAAGTGGACAGCCAAGGCGCTGTACACCACCAGCCAGTGGTCCTCGAGTGGAAACATGCAGTACGACACCGGTTTCGCCGTCATGAACACCCTCGATGGTCAAAAGCTCTCAGACGTGGTTGGTGCGTCCGGCGTTCAGTTCAATGCCGCCCGAGGACTGGCATACAAATCGTTCGGATACCCTGCAGCATCTCCCTTCACCGGAGAATCACCCAAGAGTTGCTCCGGCACGGCCGCCAACGATCCCTACAACCCCCAGTACAACACCCAGGGGATCCCTTGCAACATGACGGGTGGCTCCTCCGGTGGCCCGTGGTTCATTGGAACCAGCTCCAGCGGGTACCAGAACTCGGTGAACAGCTACGGCTACGGCAGCAACTCCACCAAGATGTACGGCCCGTACTGGGGCACGGTCATCCAAAGCACATACCAGACCGCGTCCACGGCCCCTTAGCCTCCCCCTCCCCCGGACATGCCCCCTGTTCGCTCCCAGGACTGGACATATCGCGAATATGCCCAGTCCTGAGCACAAAAAATGGACATGTCCTCCCGGGAAGGGAGGACATGTCCATTTTTCGGTGGAGCGGGTGGGCTTAGTGGCGCGCGTGGAAGCCTGGGCTTAGTGGAAGCCCGAGCTTAGTGGAAGAAGTGCCTTGCTCCCGTGAAGTACATCGTGATCCCGGCGGCGTTGGCCGCGGCAATGACTTCCTCGTCGCGCACTGAACCGCCAGGCTGCACGACGGCGCGGACACCGGCGTCGATCAGGATCTGCAGGCCATCGGCGAACGGGAAGAACGCGTCGGAAGCGGCCACGGCACCGCGGGCGCGCTCGGGTGCGCCAGTCGCGCCTGATTCTGTCGTCCCGACATTTGACGCACCGCCGGCACCTTCGACGTCGGACTCCACCTGAACGCCCAAGGTGTTGGCGCGCTCAACGGCCAGTTTGCACGAGTCCAGGCGGTTGACCTGGCCCATGCCGATGCCGACTGCGGCTCCGTTGTTGGCGAGGAGGATCGCGTTGGACTTGGCGGCGCGGCAAGCGGTCCAGGCGAACGCCAGGTCGGCCAGCGTGGCGTCGTCGGCAGCCTCGCCGGCCGCGAGGGTCCAGTTGGCGGGGTTGTCGCCGTCCGCGTCCACCTTGTCGGCTTGCTGGACGAGGACGCCGCCCGAGACCTGGCGGATCTCCGTGGGATAGCGGCCATAACCGTCCGGCAGCGCCAGCAGGCGGATGTTCTTCTTCTTCGACAGGATTTCAACGGCTTCCGGCTCGAAGCCCGGGGCGATGACGACCTCGGTGAAGATCCCGGCCACGGTCTGCGCCATACCCGCCGTGACAATGCTGTTTGCCGCGATGACGCCGCCGAAAGCGGACACAGGATCGCAAGCGTGGGCCTTGGCATGGGCGTCGGCGATGGGGTCGGCGGCATCGGCGGAACCGACGGCCACGCCGCAGGGGTTGGCGTGCTTGATGATGGCGACCGCGGGCTCGGAGAAGTCGAATGCGGCGCGGAGGGCGGCGTCGGCGTCGACGAAGTTGTTGTAGCTCATGGCCTTGCCGTGCAGCTGGTCTGCCTGGGCGATGCCGGCGGGCGCAGCCTTGTCCACGTAGAGGGCGGCCTGCTGGTGCGGGTTTTCGCCGTAGCGTAGGACCTCGGAGCGCTCCAGGGCGAGACCGGCGTAGGCGGGCCAGTCGATGACGCCGTCGCCGTCTTCGTCGAGGAACTGGCTGGCGGTCCAGGTGGCAACGGCGGTGTCGTACGCTGCGGTGTGGGCAAAGGCTTTCGCGGCCAGGCGGCGGCGGGTCTTCAGGTCGAAGCCACCCGCAGCGGCGGCTTCCACCACGGCGCCGTAGAAGTTCGGGTCAACAACGATCGCGACGGCGGCATGGTTCTTGGCGGCCGAACGCACCATGGCGGGGCCTCCGATGTCGATCTGCTCGACGACGTCGTCCTGCTCAGCGCCGGAGCGGACGGTCTCCACGAACGGGTAGAGGTTGACCACCACGAGGTCGAAGGGCTCGATCTCCATCTTGGCCAGCGTTTCCATGTGGGCAGGAACGCGGCGGTCGGCCAGGATGCCGCCGTGCACGCGCGGGTGCAGGGTCTTGACCCGGCCATCGAGCATCTCCGGGGAACCGGTGACTTCTTCGACTTCCTTGACCGGAATACCGGCTGCGGCAATCCTCTTCGCGGTGGAGCCGGTGGAGACGATGGCGACTCCTGCTGCGTGCAGGCCCTTCGCGAGCTCCTCCAGCCCCGTCTTGTCGTAAACCGAGATCAGTGCACGGCGGATGGGAACACGGTCAAGCTGCGTCAAGCTCACAAAAGTCTCCGTCTTATATCGCGGGATTCCGCGGTTGCTGGGGATATGGACGAGTTTATCGTGTTGTGGCTCTTCTTCGTTTTTCGAGACGTGGTGGCGCCCGCAACATATGGTTGGGCCATGGATTCCGCGGATGTGATTTTGGTAGCCGACGTCGGCAAGAGCCGATGCAGGGTAGAACTCCGGCAGGGCGTTGAGGTGTTGGGCTCGGCGGACCAGCAGGGCTTCCCCGGCCTGGGCATGGACAACGGCGCCCGGCTCGCCTTCGAGCTCCTCGCGGACACTGCATCCATGCTGCCGCGAGGGCTTCCTGGCTCGTTGCGCGGAATCGGCGCCGCCGTGGCCGGGGTTGAGGCCTCCGCGGCGAACTCCCACGGGCTTGCCGTCCTGCTTTCCGAACGTTTCAAGGTCCCGGCCGCGGTTCTCTCGGACGCCACCGCGGCCCAGCTCGGCGCCCTGGACGGTGCGCCCGGAACAGTGCTGATTGTGGGCACGGGGGCCGTTGCCTTCCGTTTCGACGCCGCCGGCACCCTCCACCGTGCCGACGGTTGGGGACCGCTGTTGGGCGATCGCGGAAGTGGCCGGTGGATCGGCCAGCAGGGTCTTCAGGCCGCATTGCAAGCGCACGACGGCGGACCGGCGACTTCGTTGCTCGGCGCGACTGCCGCACTCGTTGACTCGCCCGCGCAGCTTCCGGCATGGCTCGCCGAATCCGACAACCCGGCCCGGACGATGGCGCGTTTCACCCCCGCGGTGCTGAAAGAGGCGGAGGCGGGAGACGCCGTCGCACACGGAATTGTGGACGAAGCGTGCAGGCTCCTCGTGAACACCGTGTCGCTCGCCTCCGGCGACACGAAGAAAGTGGCGCTCCTTGGCGGCGTCGTGAAATCGGAGTTCTTCGGCGGGCTCTTGCACAACGCCCTCGCTTCGGCTGGGATTGAGGTGGTTGCGGCACTCGGCGATGGCATGGACGGGGCCGCCCTCGCAGCGAACCGCCGCGGGCTCCTCCAGGAAAGGTACATTCACCGTGACGGAACAGCCTGACGCAACTTCCCCCGACTCTCCCGGTTCCATCAATGGCGACAGGCTCAAGGAACTCCGCTCCGAGCTCGCGGGCCTGCAAACAGAAGCGGCATCGCCCGCGCTCAGTGACTTGGACACCATGGGCACGTCCGAGCTCGTCGCCGCCATGAACGAGCAGAACCGGGGCGTCCCCGCCGCCGTCGAACAAGCCAGCGAGCAGATCGCCGCAGTGGTCGACGCCGTTGCGGAACGCCTCTCCCGCGGCGGCCGGCTGCTCTACGTCGGCGCCGGAACTGCCGGACGGCTCGGAGTATTGGACGCGAGCGAATGCCCGCCCACGTTCGGCACTCCCCCGGGTCTCGTCGTCGGGATCATCGCGGGCGGCACCCAGGCCATCCAGAAACCGGTGGAATACGCCGAGGACAACGCCACGGCCGGAGCCCGGGACCTGCACGACATCAGCGTGACCGAGGCGGACGCCGTCGTCGGAATTTCGGCTTCGGGACGTACGCCATACGTGATCGGCGCCCTTGAGGAGGCCCGCAGCCGAGGGGCTTTCACCGCGTCGCTCGCCTGCAACCACGACTCACCCATCAGCAAATTGGCGGACGTGGCGATCGACGTCGTAGTCGGGCCGGAATTCGTTGCAGGTTCAACGCGGCTGAAGGCGGGGACCGCGCAGAAACTCGTCCTCAACATGATCAGCACGCTCGCCATGGTCAAGCTCGGGAAGACCTACGGGAACCTGATGGTCGATCTGCGCGCCACCAACAACAAACTCCTTGCGAGGTCCCAACGGACCATCCAACATGCCACCGGCGTGGACGCGGAGACGGCGATTCGCGCGCTCGATTCCGTCGGTGGATCGGTCAAGGCGGCCATCCTGGTGGTACTGACGGGCATCGATCCCGCGCAGGCGAAGAACGCTTTGGATGAGGCCGGGGGTTTCTTGCGAAAGGCGGTTCAGAACCACGGATAGAGTTTCCCCAGGAGGGGAAATGAATACTTACACAACCGTCCCGAGCGGCGAGCAGGTTGTCCAGGAGCTGCCGTGGCGGTGGAAGGTCCAGGGCCGGATCTTCCTGATCGGTGGCCTCGGCTTCATGTTCGATGCCTGGGACGTCACCCTCAACGGCATCCTCATCCCGCTGCTTTCCAAGCATTGGTCCCTCCAGCCCGCCGACGCCGGATGGATCGGCACCGCCAACCTGGTCGGCATGGCCTTGGGCGCCTTCGCCTGGGGCACCATCGCGGACACGATCGGCCGGAAGCGGGCATTCACCGCCACCCTGCTCATCTTCTCGCTCTTCACCGTGCTGGGTGCTTTCTCCCCTGATTTGGTCTGGTTCTGCATCTTCCGCTTCATGGCCGGCTTCGGCCTGGGCGGCTGTATTCCGGTGGATTACGCCTTGGTAGGTGAATTCACCCCACGGAAGCAACGCGGCAAGGTGCTTACAGCCATGGATGGTTGGTGGCCCGTGGGCGCAGCCCTGTGCGGCTTCATTTCGGCCGGACTTGTTGCGGCCTTTGCCGATTGGCGCCTGACCATGCTCGTCATGGTGTTGCCAGCCCTGCTGGTGTTCTGGGTCAGGCGGAGCGTGCCCGAATCCCCGCTCTTCCTCATCCGCAAGGGCCGGCGCCAAGAGGCCGCCGACGTCATCGACAGTCTCGTCCTGGCCACAGGAGCGGGGCCTCGGGCCTACAGTCTTCCCGCACCGCAAGACGCGCCGCGCCTCTCCGCCGGCAGCGCGTGGCAGCAGCTGCGACGCGTCTGGCAGTTCAACTGGAAGATCACGACGGCGGCATGGGTCCTGTTTTTCAGCATCCTCCTGGTCTACTACTTGAGCTTGACGTGGATGCCGCGGATTCTGATCGGCGCCGGATTCGAGGAGTACAAGGCCTTCGTGACGACAGCCGGGATGGCCGGCGTCGGGCTCCTGGGCGTGGCGGTCGCCGCGGTGCTGGTGGAGCGCGTGGGCCGCAAGTGGATCCTGGGCATCACCGGGCCGCTGTCCGCGTTGACCCTGGTGATTGTGTCATTGGTGGTGGACATTCCTGACGCGGCGGTGTTCTGGCTCCTGGCGTTCGGCTTCGTTGTCCAGGTGGCCATCCCGGTGCTTTATACCTACGTGTCGGAGCTCTACCCTACCGAGCTTCGGGGTTCCGGCTTCGGCTGGGCGTCCACGTTCTCACGGGTTGGAGCCGGGATCGGGCCGCTCGTGTTCGCCTCGTATTTCTGGCCCGAGTTTGGCTTGGCAACGTCCTTCGCCTTGGCTGGCGGGCTCATTGTGCTGTCCGTGCTGTGGATGGCGTTGTTTGCCCCTGAGACCAAGCATCTCGACCTCGACTGAGCATGCCCCCTGTCCGAGGCTACGAGTGGACATAACAGCAATATGTCCATTCTTCGCGGGCAACAGTGGGCATGTCCCTTGGGGCGGGCTGCACATGTCCATCCTTCGCGGCCAACGGTGGGCATGTCCCTCAGGGGTGCCCGACTAGCTCGCATTAGGTGTCGTTTTCAGGCCTCAATACGACACCTAATGCGAGTCAGTTAGGTCGGAAGGAGGACTCAGGCGTGCTTTCCCGCCGCGAGCTCTGCGAGGGTCCGGACCAGGAGCCTGCGCTCGACCACCTTGATGCGTTCGTGCAGGGTGTCTTCGGTGTCGTCCGGGGCGATCTCAACGGCTTCCTGGGCGATGATGGGCCCGGTGTCCACGCCGGCGTCGGCCCAGTGGACAGTGCAGCCGGTCACTTTCACGCCATAAGCCATGGCATCTCGGACTCCGTGGGCTCCCGGGAAAGCGGGCAGCAGTGCTGGGTGCGTGTTGAGGTACTTGCCGCCGAAGGCATCGATGAATTCCGGGCTGACGATCCGCATGAAACCGGACGAAACCACGACGTCCGGCTCGTACGAGGCAACGGCTTTGGTAAGCGCGGCGTTCCAATCGGCCCGGTCTGCATAGTCTTTGAAGTCCACCACGAAGGTGTCCAGTCCAGCTTCAGCGGAGCGCTCCACGCCGTAGGTACCCGGCCGGTCGGCTCCCACGGCTGCGATCTCAACGTCCAGCTCTCCCGCCTTCACGGCGTCGATTACTGCTTGGAGGTTGGAACCGGTGCCGGAGACGAGGACAACAATGCGCATTGCACTAGCTTATGGCTGGCTCGCGTAGGCTGGAAAACATGAATTCCGGCGT
Organism: Arthrobacter sp. efr-133-TYG-118; assembly: GCF_030209755.1. Classification (GTDB taxonomy): domain Bacteria; phylum Actinomycetota; class Actinomycetes; order Actinomycetales; family Micrococcaceae; genus Arthrobacter. The sequence goes on from NZ_JARVRH010000004.1 coordinate 257,494, forward strand.
TGGACCCACCCCGCAGCATCAGCCACAGAGCGAGGCTGCCAAATCAGCGCTTGCCATTACCCAAACGCTGTTCAGGGCATTCCTGCTGACTGTTCTTGGCGCCATCTTCGTCTACATACTGAACATCAGCTACGTCTGGCTCAGTGCTATCCTCACCGTCATCGCGGGGGTGCTTGGAGTGGTGGTCCTCGTGCGGACCGTCCGGTTCAAGCAGCCGCGCATCGTTCTGTTTGGCACCATTTCCGGCCTCGTGGTCACGGCCATCATGTGCCTGCTGGTGATCACCGCCGCCGTCTTCTTCCGACAGATCACCACCTTGCAGGACTGTGCGCGAGCCGCCTTGACGCTCCACGCCCAAAACTCGTGCCAGGTGGATTTCCAGAACTCCATTCCCTCCGGATTGCGCTAACCGGGGCGCAAGCCAGGTGAGGCGGGCACCTTAGCGGCGGTCGCCGTCGTACACCGAATCGTCGAGATCCGCTTCGCGGAGCTTCTGCCGCCTTTCGAGCCAGGGCCCCACCCAGTAACCGATCACGACGCCGATCCCCACCTCCGCGGCGATCCAGACTGCCGTCCACCGCGGGTCCGGGCCGATCTCGGTGAGGCGACCGATTCCGGCGGAACCGCGCGCCAGCAAGGCAAGGCCTCCGGCCAAAGCCCCGGCCACAGCCCCGATGAGCGCGCCGAGGATCAACGTGGAAACAGGGGCGGTGAACCAGCGCGCCTTGATCTTGATGGAGAGCCATTCGTCGAAGTGGTTCTCCCCCGCGCGCAGGAACCACCAGCCCGCCAACAGGCCGGCGATCACCGGAAGGGCAAGGGCCGCGGCGCCGAAGTCGAGCTGCCCGGTGGGCAGTGCGCCGAAAACAGGAATGGCAGGCAGGGGCCCCACGGCGGTGCCCAGCGGCCCGACGTGTGAGCCGACACCGAGGGAGAACCCGGCGCCGGAGGACCAAGCCAAAGTGAAAACCGCCAGATTAGGCAGGTAGCCGAGCTGGGCGATGGTCAGGACGCCGCCGCCGAGGGCCCCGGCTTTCAGGCCTTCGTAGACGGCGATGATGTCCGTCCAGTGCATGACAAGGTCGACGGCGAGCAGCGTCGCTGAGAGTGTCATGGCTGCCATGATCGCCACGAATCCGGCCTTGATAGCGGACCCAAAGTAGGAACCGGCCCAACGGGAATGTTGGCTTGTGCGTGCGAGCCAATCGACGGCGTCGACGCCAATGAGCCTGCTCCAGGAGCCGGACTCACGCCGGGCCCCCACCACCATGCCGAGGCCGAACGGGATAAGCGGCAGTAACGCAGCGAACCAGATGTTGATGACGACATCCTGCGTGCGGCACACGAATCCGGTGGCCGCGCCGAACGCCCCGTAGACAAGCAACGCTCCGAAGAAGGCCTGCCACAGCTGGTCCGTGTAGGAAGCCCTGGCCAGTCGGCGGCCAGCGCGCCACGCCAGGAGGAAGGGGACCAACGTCAGTCCGAGCGGGATAAGGGACAGCATCCCGGAACCCGGTAGGCCTGCGGTTCCCATGTTGACGGTGGCAAGCTGCAGCGGCACACCGTGGACGAGGAGCCAGGTTTGGCCAGCCAAACGTGCCAGGAAATCGATGGTGTGGTTCTGGAATCCGTCAGTTGCCCAGACGCCGATCAGCGGCAGGACCACCACGAGCGCCGAGATGATAGCGGCCTGGGCCGACTCAAGGGCACCCTGCAGCCACAAAGGCATGGGCAGGCCATGGTTACCGGTCTGATCAGCGCGCAGTTTCATCGTGTTCTATCGTGCCACGGCGTGCCCCACTCCCCCGGCAGGCGCCCGCACAGCCCGCAGATCCACCAACGCCCGCTCACTTATATCCCCCTCCCGGCCAACGCCCGCTCACTTATGGGGCGCGCACGCCAGACGCTCCTGCACGACCGCCGCGCCGCCGTCGTTTATGTGAGCGAGCGTCGGGGGAAAACGCCACACATGTGAGCGAGCGTCGGGGCCCGCCGCGGCCCGTCGGGGCGCGTCGAACCGTCGGGGCGCCGCCGATCCCAGCGCTTTTTGCATATGTCAGACGTAAAATTGGAGTGTTCGCAATAGGTGGATGGAGGGCATAAATGACTACCGCAACCCCACATGCACATGGTGTTCACTTTGGACGGACGGACATCCAGAACATCGGCATGGGTGTAGGTATTCTGATGGCGCTGGTGGGCCTTCTCGGATTCATTCCGGGCATCACCATGCGGTACGGGGAATTGCAGTTCTTCGGGCCAAATTCGCACGCAATGCTCCTGGGTGTGTTCCAGGTGTCGCTGCTGCTCAACATTGTGCAACTGCTCATCGGCGGAACGAGCTGGGCGATGTCCCGCTCGGGCGGCCATAGCGCACGCAATATCCTGATGAGCTTCGGTGCCTTGTACATCGTGCTCAGTGTGTACGGACTGAGTGTCGGGGTTGATTCGGCGGCCAACTTCCTGTCGCTGAACACGCTCGACAACTGGACGTTCATGGTGTTGGGCATCCTGATGGTCGCCGCAGGCTGGATGTTTTCACGACATCTGGCTGACGACGCAAAATAGACCTGTTCACAAGCCCGGATTGAGTTAGCCCGGGATTACAGGAGCCGCCAATGGGTAGGATCTACAGCCAAATCTGAATAGTCATACAAGCGGTTGGTGCAGTTCCTGCGGTGAAGAAGCCGGGGGCTGTGCCAACCTTCTTTGTGCCCGACGCCGTCAGATCCACTTGGGTGCCGCCGGCACCGGCCCAGCAACCCCAGCCACCCCGTCGGTCCCGCGCCCGGTGGCCCATTGCACGACGCCGGGCAGCGGCCCGGTGATCACGACGGCGGCGTCCGGGTCCCCGAAGACCAGGCCGGTGCCGGCGACTTTGACCAACAACCCGGTGTCGGTGCCGCGGGTGGACCACGCGGACGTGATGTCGCGGAGCAGCCGTTCCAGTACCGACGCCGGGATGTCGCCGAATGATGCTCCGTTGTCGAGGTCCACGGCATGGACCCAGACTTCGCGGGTGCGCATCCAGACGGTTTCCGACGCCGGGACTTCCCTGCCTTGGATGGTCCGGACCGTGTGGTGCCAGGCGTCCTCGGGCAGGTCGCGCCATTCCACGCTCAGGTGCACGGCGGAGTGGTCAAACAGGTTCCGCAAGGCAATGGGAGACAGGGTGGCGCCGAAGTTGATTTCCTCATCCCGCACCGCGACGGAGGGGTACATCGGAGTCTCCACGCCGGTCGAGGCCCATTCAACCAGCCGGGCGATGGCCCGGGCGTTGTAGCCGATGTGTGCTACAACGTGGCGGCGGCTCCAGCCGGGAAGCAGCGAACCGCCGTCGAGCTCCGCGTCGCTGAGTTCGTTGAGCTTGCGGGCGAAAAACGCGGTCCCCCGCCGGGCCTGCAGCAGTTGTTCCTGCAGGCCCGGATCGGTGGTCAGGTCGTGGCGGGCGACCATCAGGCTTCCTTGACCACGCGGTTGTTCAGCTGGCCCAGGCCCTCGATGGTGGTGACCAGGAACTGGCCTTCCTGCAGGTACCGCTTGGGGTCCTGGGCGTGGCCCACCCCGCCGGGCGTACCGGTCGCGATGACGTCGCCCGGGTTCAGCGTGATGATGGTCGAGATGTAGGACACCAGGTACTCGGGCGTGAACACGAGGTCCCCGGTGGGGGTGCTCTGCTGGATCTCACCGTCCACCGCGGAGGTCATCAAGGGCCCGGCCGTGAACTCGTCTTTGGTGACCAGGGCCGGTCCGAATGGCGTCGACTTCTCCCAGGTCTTGCCCTGCAGCCACTGGATGGTGCGGAACTGGTAGTCGCGCATGCTGATGTCGTTCAGGACCGAGTACCCGGCGATGTGATCCTTGGCGTCGGCTTCGCTGATACGCCGGCCTTTCTTGCCGATCACGACGGCGAGCTCGGCTTCCCAGTCAACGGTGTCCGATTCCTGCGGCAGCGCGAGGTCGTCGTTGGGGCCGATCAGGGATTCCTGGTACTTCGCGAACAGGGTGGGGTACTCGGGGATGTCCCGGCCCATCTCCTTGATGTGGTTGCGGTAGTTGTGGCCGACGCAGATGATCTTCCCCGGTGAGGGCACGACGGCGGCGAGGTCGGCGCCGTCGTACGCGTGCGTTGCGCCGTGGGCCGCCTCCGCGATGGCCGCCCATGCGGGTTCCTGCAGGAGGGCGCCCACGTCGGAGAACCCGTCGATCTCGGTCAGGGTGTTGCCGTCCTGGCGGACGGCCGTCGTCGTGCCGGCGGAAGTGCGGAGGGTGAGGAGTCTCATTTGTTGCGTCCTTCGATGTACGTGCGGTTGAAATTCAGTCGTTCGAAAATGGGGGCGTCGCTGAAGCGGAAGAGATCGAACTCGCTCTCGGCCTGAAGCGACCACAAAGCCCAGGACGGAACCACGAACAGGTCGCCCTTCGCCAGGACCGTGGACTCCCCGTTGAGGACCACGGTGCCGGTGCCTTCGAAGACCTGCCACACGCTGGAGCCGACTTCGCGCACGGCCTCGGTGGAAGCCCCGGCCCGCAGCCGGTGGAACTCGGCACGGATGGTGGGCATGACGTCCCCGCCGGTGGTCGGGTTGGTGTAGCGCACGGCGGCGTGTCCCTGGGACACCGTGGCGGGGTGTCCTTCGTCTTCGAGGAGCAGCTGCTCGCGCAGGGCGGCGTCCGTGTGCTCCCAGCGGTAAGCCGCGATGGGCGAGTTGGTGGTGTCATCCAGTCCGGACAGCGGACGGAGGCCCGGGTGCGCCCAGAGCCGCTCGGAGCGTGAGACGTCCGGGGTGGCCTCATCCGTGACCCGTTCGGTCCCGAATTCGAAGAATCCCGCGTCCGCGTAGTGCACGAACGGGATGTCCAGTCCGTCGATCCACGCCATCGGCTGGTCGGTGTCGTTGTGGTGGCCGTGGAAGTTCCAGCCCGGCGTCAGCAGGAAGTCCCCGCGGCGCATCGCCACCGGATCCCCGTTCACCACGGTCCACACCCCTTCACCCTCGACGACGAAGCGGAACGCGTTCTGCGAGTGACGGTGTTCCGGGGCTGTTTCGTGCGCGCCCAGATACTGGATCGCGGCCCACAAGGTCGGCGTTGCATACGGCGTGCCGGCCAGGCCCGGGTTGGCCAAAGCCATGGCACGGCGCTCCCCACCCCGGCCCACCGGAACCAGGTCCCCGGCACGGGCAGCCAGCGGGTACAGATCGTTCCAGCGCCACACGTGCGGCACGGCCTTCGGGGACGGCACCATCGGCATCAGGTCCGCGATCTCCGTCCACAGCGGGATCAGGTTCCCGGATTCGAAGTCGCGGTACAACTGTGCAAGCTGCTCGGCTTCCTCCGGCGTCGGCTCCGGAACCGCGTGCGCAGTGCCAGCGGAATGATCAGCGGCAACTGATTCATGTGTTGTGCTATCGGCGCTGATGGACACAGGGGGCCTCCTCGAGGGGTACGGGACAGTTTTGGCGTACTCCAGACCCTAGGGAAGCCCTCAAGTGATCTCCAGCATATTCTGCCAGCCAGAATCCACTGGCCCAACTGACTGGCAGTAGATGTCGTTATGGGCCCTCAAAACGACATCTATTGCGAGTCAGTTGGGTGCGCTACGACTCACGTTCGGCCGGATTTGCCGCAATGTCAATCTCCAATTGGCGCTGGGTTTCCCGCAGGATACCCACGAGTCCGCTGTCGAAGAGCCTGCGGAACCTTGCCACGGGAGTCGCGACGCTCAGCGCACCCACGGCAACACCCTGCCTGTTGTGGAGGGCCACCCCTAAAGCGCTGATCCCTTCCTCGGTGCCCTCGAAATTCGCGGCGAATCCGTTGCTCCGGATAGTCTCAAGCTCGCGGAGGAAGGCCGGATATTCGGCGTCGGGAATGTTGTCCCCGCCGATCTCCGCATTGTGGCTGCGGAACAACTGCTCAATCATGGCGGGCTCCAGCTCGGCCAACAATGCCTTGCCGCCCGAGGCCTTGTTCGCGGGAAGTACGGTTCCCTGCCGGTCGCCTACCCGCAGGGCGTTGGTCCCTTCCACCGTCGCAAGGAACCTCACCTTGGTACCCACACGCACCATGAGATTGACGGTCTCGTTGATCCGGCCGCTCAGGAGTTCCATGTGCGGCTGGGCCACCGTGCGCAGCAAACGGGTCCAACTGAGTCCTGCCGGTCCGACCCCCATGGCCGGCCCGGGCACGTAGCGGCGGGTCTCGTCCTGGACCGCGAACCCCCGGTAGACCAGCATGGCCAACAGCCGGTGGGCAGTGGACGGGGCGACACCCAACTCCGCGGCGGCGTCCTTGAGTCGCAGGCTGCCGCCGTCCCGCAAGAGCTGGAGGAGTTGCAGGGCGTTGTCCACGGCCTCAATGGAGTAGGCCGGTTTCTTGCGGGCTGGAAGATTCTGCACGACAGAATTCTATTGGTGCCGGCGAGCGTGGGCCACACAGTGGTGGGATGAATCACACACCATCCGCTGCAGCGCCGGAGCGGACCCAACGGCACCACTCTCCCGAAGCATCCGCCCGGTTCTCCAAGCGTTCCGCCGCCGCTGTGCTGGTCTGCTGGTTGCTAGTGGTTTTCGACGGCTATGACCTCATCGTCTACGGCACCGTGCAATCGTCCCTCATCACCAACACAGGCTGGGGGCTCACCAAAGCGACGGCCGGCACGGTCGGTTCGATGGCGTTCCTGGGCATGATGATCGGAGCCATCTTCGCCGGCAGGATGTCGGACAGTTGGGGCCGCCGACGGACCATCATCGCCTGCGCCGCGCTGTTTTCGCTCTTCACCATCCTGTGCGCGTTCTCCCCGAACGCCTTCGTCTTCGGGGGCTTACGCCTACTGGCCGGCATCGGCCTGGGCGGGCTTGTCCCCTCGGCAAATGCCTTGGTCGCGGAACTGGTCCCCGCCAAATGGCGGTCCACCATCGCCACGCTGATGATGTCCGGAGTGCCGATCGGCGGCTCGATTGCCGCGTTGGCAGGCATTCCGCTGATTCCCGTATTCGGCTGGCCGGTCATGTTCCTGGTGGCCGCAGTGGCCCTGCTCGTGGTAGTTCCGCTGGGCATGCGCTTCCTCCCGGAGACCCTCCCGGAGACGCTGCCGCCTGCAGAAAAAGCGAAACAAACAGTGGGCTTCAAGTCCCTGCTCCGTTCTCCGTACCTCGGCATGAGCCTCCTGTTCGCGATCTCCACCCTCGTGACGCTCTTTGCCTGGTACGGCCTGGGCACGTGGCTGCCGAACCTGATGCAACTGGCCGGCTACAACCTCGGATCAGCCCTGACGTTCGCGCTGGCACTCAACCTCGGTGCCGTCGTCGGCTCGGTAGCCACCGCTTGGGCGGGAACGCGCTTCGGTCCCATCCCGACGGCGATCGCGGCAGCCGCCGTCGCCGCCGTCGCGCTGGCCGTACTGGTGGCGGGTCCGCCCGTGGGGCTTGTCTACGTCATGTTGGTGCTGGCCGGGGTCGGCACCCACGGAACCCAGTGCCTCATCATCGCGGCCGTTGCCAGCCATTACCCGGCACACTTGCGGGGCACAGCGCTCGGCTGGGCCCTCGGCGTCGGCCGTATTGGCGCCGTCGCCGCACCCCAGGTAGGCGGGCTGCTCCTCGCAGCCGGGCTGGGCGTCAACTCGAACTTCCTGGCATTTGCCGGGGCCGCTGCCGTCGCGGCCATCCTGCTCGGCGCCATCGGCACGAAGATCAAAACCGCGAAAATCCAATCCAAAAGCACCACCTCTCTAGGAGCGAGCAATGTCTGACCGCAAACCGTCCACTGAAGTCCTCGTCGTCGGCGGAGGGATGGCCGGCCTTGCCGGCGCCCTGGCCCTCCGCGCAAACGGCGCCGAGGTGACGTTGGTTGAGCGGGCCCCCGAATTCGGCGAGGTCGGCGCGGGACTGCAGATGGCACCCAACGCCTCCCGCGTCCTGGAGCGTTGGGGTCTCCTCGAGAAGGCGCTCGAGATCGGCGTCCGGCCCAAGCATTTGGTGTTCCGCGACGCCCTGACTGGTGAGGAACTCACCCGTCAGACCCTCGGAGGCGAGTTCGAGGAGCGCTATGGCGCCCCGTACGTGGTGATCCACCGCAGCGACCTGCACCGGATCCTGTTGGAGGCCTGCCAGGACGCCGGCGTCCGTCTGGTGAACGACGTCGTCGTCGAGAAAGTGGAGACCGTGAACGGCCGCGGGATGGCCCACACGTCGAGTGGCGACGTTTACGAGGCCGACGTCATGATCGGCGCCGACGGCCTCAAGTCCACGCTCCGCGCCGCCGTCGCGCAGGACGGGCCGGTGTCGTCGTCGTACGTCGCCTATCGCGGAACGGTGCCCATCACGGCTGAGACCCCGGCGGCCGATCTCGAAGACGTCGTCGTCTACCTCGGGCCGGACTGCCACCTCGTGCAATACCCGCTGCGCAAAGGCGAACTGCTCAACACGGTGGCCGTTTTCAAGTCGCCTTCCTTCGAGCGCGGGGAGGAGCAATACGGTGGCGTCGACGAACTCGAGGCCGCTTACAAAGACTGCATTCCGGCAGTCCAGCTCGCGTTGCGGAACCTTGCGACCGGCATCCGCTGGCCCATGTACGATCGCGATCCCATCGAGAACTGGATCGACGGCCGCCTGGTTCTGATGGGCGATGCCGCGCACCCCATGCTCCAGTACTTGGCCCAGGGGGCCTGCCAGGCGCTTGAAGACGCCGCGGTCCTCCAGGACTCCACTGTCGGTTCCGTGTTCACCGACGACGGCGTGGACGCCGGTGCGTGGGACCGCGCCATCAGCGATTTCAACTCAGCCCGCGCAGCGCGCACGGCCCGCGTCCAGCGCACCGCGCGCATCTGGGGAGAGTCCTGGCACGTGTCCGGCGTCGGGCGCATCTTGCGGAACCTGCTGTTCAAGAGCCGCAAGGACGGCGACTTCCAGTACAACGACTGGCTGTACGGCCAAGAGGGCGACGGCGTTCCGGCGGTTCCAGCGGACGGCACGGCGAGGAGTGCATCGTTGGCGGGAACGCACGCCTAGCAGCATCCGTTGTGTCAATTGTAAGTAAACAAATTGCTGGACTCCTGGAGCAGACCACCGCAGACTGACTACACGAGCCGCTTGGGTGCTTGCCGTTGAAAGGACAGTCATGTTCGACCTCGTTGCTTATCTCCCCATTCTTGTCACCGTATTGGGGGTAGTTGTCGCCGTTGCTGTCATTAGGCTTCTCATCAAATTGATGTGGAAGGTGGCTGAACCAAACGAGGCACTCATCATTTCCGGCCTGACCCGCGGAAGTGTGGACACCAGGGACGGAATGGATTTCAAAATCGTCACCGGCAAGGGTGCCTTGGTTGTCCCCGGGCTCCAAACCGTGAGGACTTTGTCCCTGACCCTGAATGAAACAGAGCTTCAGGTCAACTGTGTGACCTCGCAAGGTATCCAGGTGATTGTGGAGGGCGTGGTTATTTACAAAATCGGTGACGCCGCGCCTTTCATCGCGAACGCCGCGAGGAGGTTTCTCGGCCAGCAGCCCAAAATGGAAAGCCAGGTCTACAACGTTTTTGAAGGGCATTTGCGCTCGATCATTGGCAGCATGACCATGGAAGAGATCATCCGCGAGCGGGACAAACTCGCTTCCCTGGTCCGCAGCGCGAGCGGCATAGAAATGGAAAAGCTTGGCCTGGTGGTTGATTCCCTCCAAATCAAGGACCTCCAGGACCCCACGGGCTACATCCAAAACCTGGCCAAACCGCACATTGCGCAGGTCAAAATGGAGGCCCGCATCGCCGAGGCCACCAGAAACCGCGAGGCCGCGGAGAAGGAAGCCGAGGCAGCCGCCCAGATCGCGGACGCCCAGAGCCTTTCGGCGATCAAGCAATCAGCGGCCCAAGCCAATGCCGAGACCGCAAGGGCCAACGCCGCACAGGCAGGTCCGTTGGCCGACGCCACGGCACGCCAGCAAGTGGTGGTCCAGGAAACCGAGGTGGCCAAGCTGGAGGCGGACCGCGAGGAGCAGAAGCTCCAGACGTCCATCCGAAAGCCTGCCGACGCAAAGGCGTACGCCCAGCGGACCGAGGCGGAAGCCCAAAAAGCTGCCGACATCAGCGCGTCCGAGGCGCGGGCGCGGCGAACGGAACTCGAGGCCCAGGCGAACGCCCGCAAGGTGGAGGTCGAAGCGCAGGCCAACGCCACGGCGGCGGCCGCCATTGCGGGAGCTACGAAGATCACCGGTGAAGCCGAAGCGGCAGCCACCAGGGCCCGCGGCGACGCTGCGGCCTCCGCCATCAAGGCCAAGTCCTTGGCGGAGGCGGACGGCATCAAAGCCCGCGCCGAGGCGCTCGGAACCAACCAAGAGGCCGTTATCTCCCAGCAGCTTGCCGAGAACATGCCTGCTATCGTGGCAGCCGCGGCTGAACCCTTTGCCCACGTGGGGCAACTGACGGTCCTCAACGGTGGCGAGGGCCTCAACAGCATGGTGGGTGGGATCTTGTCCCAGGTGGGCAACTACCTGCCATCGATTACAGCTGCGCTCAAGAACGGCAAGGAACCGGCCAAGCGGCCCACCAAAGCCCCTGACGCATAGGGAAACCGATGCACAAAGAGGTTGATAAGAGCCTGACGGGCAAAATCGGCAGGGTTACGGGTCGCATCGGGCCGGGCACTGTGGGGGAAGTGATGCTGCCGTTCCACGGCGGCACAAGCGCCTTCCACGCGCATCCATTCGATAAGAGCAGTGTTTTCAACGTGGGTGACGAAGTGCTGGTCATCTATTACGAGCCGCCTGGGACGGTATTCGTTGACGAGCTGCCGGACGTTCTGAAGGCTGCCAAGTAGAGCGGCCCGACAAAAAGCTGAGGACGGCCGGTTAGCCGCCCTCAGCCCGGTAGTCACTGATGGATTGCTCAGCCCAGCGGCGGGGCTCCCACACTGTCGTACATGGCGTAGTCGTCCGTGGTGACAGATCCGTTGCTGAACAAGCTCAACCCGAAACTGATGGCAGTGGCCCCGGCGGGAAGTGCCGGCGTCGTGAAGCTTGCCTGGGTATAGGTGCTGGCCGTACTCAGCCACGGTCCGGAGGTCCAATACACCCAGTTGTTTGAGGCGTCACGGTAGTACAAGGCAAACTGTGTGACGGCTGTGGAGGTGTACCAAACACGCACCGAGTAGGTGTGTCCTGCCACGCCCGCAGGTGGGCAGGTACTGGTGTCCATTGTGGGAAGCAGTTTCGCGTCACCGCTGGAGTATCCCGTGATGGTGAGTTTCTCCGCTTTGGTACCAGTGTGTGCGGTAGCAACCGTGCTGAACGTGGCGGTGTTGGTGCCGTATCCACCGGCCTGCCAGCACTGCGGGAACGCACCCGTACCGGCCGTTTCAAGGCCGGGGTTTTGTACCAGGTTGCCGCCGGCTGGTGGTGGCGGCGGAGGCGGTGGCGGCGTGCCGACGTCGAACATCTCGTAGTCATCCGTGGTCAGCGTGCCGTTACTGAACAGGTTCAACCCGAAGCTGATGCCGCTCGCGCCTGTAGGCAGTGGCGGCGTTGTCCACGTGGCCTTTTGAAAGGTCGTGGCCGGTGAGAACCAAGGGCTTGATGTCCAGTACTTCCAGGAGCCCACACCGATCCGGTAGTAGAGCTCGAACTGGGTGCTTGTGGTCGATTTATACCAGGCACCTATTGAATAGGAGTTCCCGGGTGTGGCAGTGGGCGAGCACCCGCCTAGGTCAAGGGTGGGCAGTAACTTCGCGTCGCCGTCGACATAGTTGGTGACCACGAGCTGTTCAGCGACTTTTCCTGTGTGTCCCGGTTTGACGGTGGAGAAGGCTGCCGTGTTGGTGCCATAGCCTGCTGCGGCCCAGCACTGCGGAGCCCCGTTGACCAAGGTTTCAAGGCTTGGGTTCTTGACCAGGTTGCCGGTACCCTCCGGTGGCGCCGGCGGTCCCGAGACAAGCGGCTTGACGGTTCCGCCGATCACTTGGGCCACTGTCTTAACCGTGGTGGTTGCGGGCCGGGACTTGAGCCACGTGGCGAACTGGTTGAAAAGGGTCGGGGTAATGTTCAGCGGATCCGTGCTGGTGGCTGAAATGTGGTGGAAGGTGAGTTGGACCCACCCACCCGCGGGCTCCGCCTGGGTGACAGACTTTTGCAGGTCTGCCAGGGTCCAGGTCTTGTCCACTTCGTCCGGCGCAGCTGTGTTGTACGGGTTGGCAGGAGGGATGGTCTCCGCGAGCGGGCAGCCCGCGCAGCTGAAGCGCGTCTTGATGTCACCAAGATTGCGGGCACTGTTGAACCCGCAGTTCTTGACTATGGTTTCGAGGGATGCGTTCTCGGCAGCGAATGGATACGCGAAGTCGGTGATCGTGAATCCAAGGTTGCTCAGGTTCACCCTGTCGTTGCAAATCTGGCGAGTTGCCTCATCCGCCGTCACGGTGGTCAGATCCGGGTGGGTAACGGTGTGGCCGGCAATCTCATTGCCGTTCGCCACAAGGCCCTGCATGTCGCTTGTCGTCATGTAATTCGGATTGTTAATGAATCCGGACGGCGTGAAGAAAGTACCCACGAGGCCCAGGCTCTGCATGGTCTGCGCGGCATTGAGTTGGTCGGCATTTGCGTCGTCAAAAGTCAGGGTCACGACGGTGGGATTGGCAGCTTGGGCCGCAGGTGCGGTGATGCCGGCCGTGACACCGGTGAAAGCAAATACCACCACAACGGTGGAGAACCACGTAAACCATTTACCGGGGATCGTCCCTTTGAACGTCCGGTGCCGGTCAACCTGGTCAGTACGGTTGATGAGATTCATAGGGTCTGGCTCGATTCTTGGCAACGGCCTGGCCGGACATACGGGCGACGCAGGGTGATTCACCCAGCGCTGTTCAGCACCTGGGGGCGCGCCGCCCAGTCAGTGCCCTCTTGCCGAAATACCCCGGTGCCCGGGACAAGCCCCAGTCATGGCCACGAGGTTCATCACCGTTGTCACCGTAAGTCGGGCCGGTATTGGGGAATAAGAGTAACTTCTACCCGTCTTTCAGCTCCGTAATTACCCGGATTGGCGCATTTTCTGTCGCTACGGATCCTCCACTCGCGTAATCAACATCAATTTGTTAACCAAACCTTCCCCCTACCGTCACGCCCATTCCCCCGCTTCGCCAACCTCCGCGCACACCGTGGAGGGGTGAGGATCGCTATCGTTGCCGAATCATTCCTGCCGCTCATGAACGGGGTAACCCACTCCATCCTGCGGGTGCTGGAGCATCTGCAAGAGCGCGGCGACGAAGTGATGGTGATAGCGCCGTCGACGTCGGACACTGCCGTCTCGGACGTCGTGAACGGCGCTTTTGTCCACCGCCTCCCCTCCGTGCCCTTGGCCGGATACACAAATGTGCGGGTGGCGTTGGGCGGTGTGAGCCGGGTCAAGAGAATCCTTGCCGACTACGCACCGGACGTCGTCCACCTCGCATCTCCATTCGTCCTCGGATGGCGGGCTGTGCAGGCTGCGCACCAGCTCGGCATCCCCACGGTTGCCATCTACCAAACCGAGGTCCCCAGCTACGCCGCCCGGTATGGCGTCCCCATCCTGGAGAACTGGGCATGGAACCGGGTGGACAACATCCATCTTCGTGCAGACCGGACACTGGTCCCGTCCACGTTCGCGCTCAACCAGTTGCGCGGCCGCGGGATCTTAAGGGTGGGCATGTGGCGGCGCGGTGTGGATACCGCGCGGTTCTCCCCCACCAAGCGCTCGACGGCGTGGCGCGCCTCCGTAGCGCCCCGCGGCGAGCGCATCATCGGCTATGTCGGCCGCCTCGCGGTGGAGAAGCAGGTGGAGGACCTTGCCGTGCTGGCGGACCTGCCGGGAACCAGGCTTGTCATTGTGGGCGACGGTCCGCAACGCGCTGCCCTCGAAGCAGCCCTGCCGAACGCCTTCTTCACCGGGTTCCTGGGCGGCGACGAATTGGCCCAAGTCGTGGCGGGCCTTGACCTCTTCGTTCATCCTGGCGAGTTCGAAACGTTTTGCCAGACCATCCAGGAGGCGATGGCCTCGGGCGTTCCCGTCGTGGCCACCGGCCGCGGCGGTCCCCTCGATCTCGTGGAAAACTCACGCACCGGCTGGCTTTACGAGCCGGGAGACCTCGCGCAGTTACGCGGCTATGTGCAGGACCTGGTGGGCGACGACGCCAAGCGCCGTGCATTCGGAACGGCGGCACTCGCTTCGGTCCAAGGACGGACCTGGCCGGTATTGAGTGCCCAACTCGTGGAGCATTACGAGGCAGTGATCGCCGGCGAAGCGCTTGTGGAGCCGGCCACTGCACCCAGCCACCCGCTTCAGGCGGCCGAGTATCAGGCGGCCGAGTATCAGTCGGCCGAGTATCAGGCGGCCGAGCCCGCCATCATTTCCGTGACTTCCAGCAAAGGACTCCCCGCATGAAAATCTCTGTTGTCGGCTGTGGCTATCTTGGCGCGGTACATGCCGCGACGCTCGCGTCGATGGGCCACACCGTGGTGGGCATCGACGTCGACGCCCAGAAGGTGGCCCACCTGAACAAGGGCTTCGCTCCCTTCCACGAACCCGGCCTTGATGAACTTCTCCGGGACGGCTTCGCCACCAAGCGGCTCACGTTCTCCACCGATTTCGCCGATGCCGCCGATGCCCGGACGCACTTCCTCTGCGTGGGCACCCCGCAGTCCAAGACCTCGGATACCGCGGACCTCTCCTACGTGATCGCAGCCACGAAGAGCCTCCTCCCGCATCTGGCGAGGGGCGCCGCCGTCGTCGGCAAATCCACCGTTCCTGTGGGAACAGTGGACATGCTCCGCGGCGTCCTTGCCCGCAGGCCGGATGTCCTGCTCGGTTGGAACCCCGAGTTCCTGCGCCAGGGCACGGCCGTGAAAGATTCACTGGTACCGGATCGTTTGGTGTACGGCGTGCCGGGCGGCAAGGACTCTGCCGCCGGCGCTCCGGTCACGGCTGCGCTCGACGCCGTCTACGAACCTCTGATTTCCGCCGGGATCCCGCGGCTGGTCTGCAACTTCGCGACCGCCGAGCTCATCAAGTCCGCCTCCAATGCGTACCTCGCCACGAAGCTCAGCTTCATCAACGCGATAGCCGAGCTTTGCGACGCCTCAGGGGCCGACGTTACCGAGCTCAGTGAGGCGATGGGCCTGGATCCGCGCATCGGCAACCGCTACCTGCACGCAGGGTTGGGTTTCGGCGGCGGCTGCTTGCCGAAGGACATCCGTTCGTTCCGTGCGCAGGCGCAAGCGCTGTCCGTGCCTTCCCTTGATGAGTGGATGGGGGTGGTCGATTCCATCAATCTGGGCCAGCGCGCCCGCGCCGTGGACGTCGCCCGTGAAATGTGCAAGGGGTTCCTGTCCGGCCGCACCGTCACGGTGCTGGGCGCGGCCTTCAAACCGGACACCGACGACATCCGTGACTCCCCCGCCCTTGACGTCGCACTCCAGCTGGCCGCGGCCGGCGCCCACGTTACCGTGACCGATCCCAAGGCCATCAACAATGCTTGGATGCGCTACCCCCAGCTCCGTTTCGAAGCGTCCACGACGCGCGCGCTCGAAGGCGCTGAGCTGGTGCTGCTGCTCACCGAATGGGACGAATACCGGGCCCTGTCACCCGCCGCCGTCGGTTCGCTGGTACGACGCCGGATGGTGCTGGACGCGCGGAACGTCCTGGACGCCGGAGTATGGCGGGCGCAAGGCTGGACGTTTCGGGGGCTCGGAACCGGTTCCTATGGTGAGCCTTCGGAGCCGATGTCTGACGTCAAGCCTCCGGTCGTTCCTGTCGAACCACTCAACACGCGGCCGTTCATAGTCGGGTCCCCGGCCAAGGCACCGTCGACGAGACGGTAGCTTTGGCTAGCCGCGGCCGTGATGAGCGGCCGCGGGAGGCCCTCCGTGTTTTCCCCCGAAATACACGGAGACGGGCCCGCACGCACACGGAGATCCGCCTTGTTTACACTGAGAAACGGCCCTGGGCACACGGATTTTTCCCTTTTCTACACTTAGACGCCAATTTCACCGAGAGAATCTGAATCGTGGATGGCCTTCCTTTTGAGGAGGGGCACCACTTTTCAAGGCCAGCGATACCGTTGGCCGTTCTACTCGAGAAATGGGGTTGAAGTGGAATCAACAATGACGAAAAGGACCGGGCTTCAAGCCGCGGCCGCCGCGGCGCTGGCTGTGGTTGGCATCTTCGGCGCGAGCTTGGCTGTTTCATGGATCGCGGGGTCCCTTGGCATCTCTGCCGCGGCGGCGTCCCAGATCATGCACGCCATCGAGGTCGGAGGCTGGGCTCTCGTTGTCATCGGCACGATCTTCGGGGCAGGAATCACTGGTGCCTTGATCGCAACGGCTCGAGGCATCCTCTTCCGTATCGGCCGGGCGCAAGCAGTCGCCTAAATCGATGCTTGCTAAGACAGCACGCGTGCTTGGGAGCATCCCTGGATGGTTGCTCCCAAGCACGGGCCTCGCCATGGCGACCATTGCCGTCTTCGGCTACTCGGCCGTGGACTTGTCCTGGATTCGGGACGCCAGGGATATGGGTGGGAGTCCCCTCTACAGCAAAGACTTCCTCCAGATCCTTGGGCGGAACGTCGGCGCGGCCTTGGTGCTCTATTCCGGGGTCGCCACCCTTGGGCTGACTACGCTTCTCGGAGCCGGAATCCTGGCACTATATGTCGGAGCGACGGTATCCCTCGGGGTGCATTCCGTCGGCGGCGCCGGCCTGGTTGCCGACGTGATTTGGTATGTGCCGTTCGAGTTCGTAGGCCTGGTGCTGGCGGCGACCGCCGGATTCCAGCCCGCCGCGGGCCTGGCTCGCAGGCTGCTGATGAAGAACGAGCCCGCAACTGTGCGGTCGTTCATCGACGACATGGCCCGTTCCCTCGGCACTTTGGCCATTGCCATCGCCCTGATAGTCCTCGGTGCCGCCATCGAGGCCATCGTGATCCAGCTAAAGAGCTGAGGAGGAATTCATGACCAGCACGGAAGACGGCCGGGAGTCCGAAACCGTCATCAGCGTCGCGAAGGTCGGAAAGTTGCGGCCCGAGCCATCAGCAGCCAGGGAATGGGTCTCCACGTCCCGTTCTCTGTGGATCGCGGGCTACATTCTGCTGATGGCTTTGGTAGCCCTGCGGCTTCCCCTGACGAGGAAGTATCTCAACGCGAACGTTCCGGCGGACGTGCGGTCGGAAATCGGGGACGATCGCCTGATGAATCTCTCCATGACCGTCGGCACCGTTTTGTTCTTCCTTGTCTACGCGGTAATCATCGCTTTGTACTTTTCCCTCGCGGCGTTCCTGGACAAACGCGTGATCCCGGGAAAATCGGTACTCGCCGGTCGCTTAAACATCGGGGCCTTCTTTGTGATCGCCATTCTCGCCACGATCCCGGTGAATCTATTCAGCGTGGTTTTCGGCGTCATCCAACCGCGGGAGGTCCCCGGATATTGGGCCTATTTTCCCTCGATGGCCCTTCTTTCCCTGGCGATCTTCTTCCGACATTGGCGCGGGTTTTCCACAGGCAGAAAGATCCTCGTTGTGCTTTCAGCCATAGCTTTGTCAACAATAGTCGCTATCGGCTGACCTTCCTCAACCACCACCCACGGACAGAAATTCTCAATGACTACCCAGCTATACAGCCTTCTTCTACGAATCGTGGGCCTCATGGTCGCTGCATTCTCCTGCATTTCCGTCGGCCTCATTTGGACTTCTCCTGCCCCGGATGGCCTCAACAATATTGATCCGCTCGCCCTGAAGAACACGACGGTCACCGTACTTCTCGTCTTCGCAGTGGCGGCACCCCTGCTTGCGGCCTTCAGCCCGGCCGGGAAATGGCTACCGTTCAAGGCGGCCATTTTCGCCGTCGCCGGTTTTGCCAACGCGGCGGCCCTCAGTCCGGTAATAGTTGTCCCGTTCCAGGGAACGACGTCGGCCGTCGCCGTCGTCTGTGCCCTCGGGCTTGCGGTCCTCACCATCGTGGCCTTCATGGACTCAGTCCAGAAGAAGAGTCCCCGGAGCAAGTTCTAGGCGCTGATGAGGACCAAAGTCTCTCCCGCCGACGTCGAAGGCCAGGTTTCGAACGCCAGGGTCACTGCCGCATCAGTCCGGCGGTCCGATTACCGGATCCTGCGGGACTTCCGGGCGTTCGAAATCGTCAATGCGATGCGTTTGCCGCTCACCCTGGACGGCTTCAGGGCCCTCGCGATCTTAGGATCGATAGCCCTGGTCGTGCTCGGAACGATGGTGTTCGCGTCCACGATGTCTGTTCTCCGCGACGGCCCGCTCCGCCATGACACGGCCGCTGTGCTCAATTGGGGATTCCTCGCGATCTTCTACTTCGCTGTCGCGACAGTGCTCGCCGAGGTAGTTTCAAGCCGACGGCTGGCAGTCTCCGGCACTCCGCATTTGGAGCTCTTCCGGGCGATGGAACTTCCCCTCCCACGGGTTGTCGTGAGATACGGCCTGGTCCCGGCCCTCCGCCGCACAGGCATCCTTTGGTATTCGGCCGCGGTATTCCTCATGGTCTTCTTTGAAGAATCGTCGAGCTACCTAGGTGTCGCGGCGGCTTCGGTCTCCGTCCTCACTCTCGCATCCTGTGCGTGCGCCTACTGTGTCCTCCATTTCGCTTCAACACCTGCACGACGGATAGGCCTCCGTTGGCTGTACTGTTTCCTGGCTCTCATCCTCGGATTGTTGCTCGGTGCTGCCACCGGCTTCCTCGTGCCTCGGCTCTCCCGACTCGACGGGCTCGCCGACGACCCCTCACGTTTCCTTCCGGCGTTGTGCTTGCTAGGGGCCGTCGTTTCCGGGGTGTTGGTCCTCCTCAGCATGCGAGCATGGCGCCGCCTCAGCTACTGCAAGATTTCCCTCGGCATCGGACGGGGCGGCAGCCAACGAGCGGTGCGAAACTTCGGGCTATTCGTTGTCACCGATCTGTTGAGCAGCAAACAGGGCTTGGTCATCACCACCATCGTGCTCGCCTGGATCGCCGTCGTTGGCATCCTCTTGGGAGCCAGGGGCATCCTTCCCCTGGACTCGGCTCTCGGCGGCGGGGAACTGCATAAAGGCTTGATTGGTATTGCCGTGCTCCTGAGCTTGGGGGTCACGGAACCGATGCTTTATCGGATCGGGCCCACCGCGAAGCTGTACCACTACCGCTTTGCGTGGGAGAACGGTTTCTCGGCCACTGCGATCGTTGTCCGGCTCGTCGGAATCTACGCTATGGCGGGGGCGATCATCGGTGGATTTGTCTTCCTAGGGGCGCTTCTCGCCTTGGGCATTCCGGCTCCCGGTGCTGTACTCGCGGGTTTGATCGTCGCAGCGTCCGGAGTGGTCGCAGAATCGCTCTCCCGTCCGCCAACCACCACTGACGGCACCAAAGCCAATGATGTGATGGACGGCCTCTTCACGCTCCTCCTGATTTCTCCTTGCTCGCTCATCCTTGTTGTCAGCCCTGCGTTCAGCACCGTGCTGTTGTTGGGCTATTCCATCCTTTTGACCCTGGGAGCCGCCGTATGCCTGCACCAACGTCTTTTGAGGCTTCGATCGAAATTGATTCTGTAACCGCCGGCTACCGGGAAGGCTCACCCGTCCTGGACGGACTCAGCCTCAACGTGAACGAGCCGGGGCTCTACCGGGTGGCCGGCAGTAATGGCAGCGGGAAATCGACTCTCCTGGAGCTCATCAGCGGCTTTCTCCAACCTTGGGCAGGAAGCGTTCGTCTTTGCGGCATCGACGCCGCCTCCCCCGACGCGCGCCACGTACGGAGCGTCTGCCGTACGACGCCGGCGCTCTACCCCTCCATGACCGTTCACGATCATCTGGCTCTTGCGGCCCGCAGCCGTCAGGTCGGCCCGGAGGCCGGACTCACCCGACTGGCCAGATACGGATTGGAGGACTGGGTGGAGCAGCCCGTCTCCATGCTGTCGACAGGCAATATCCGCAAGCTCTGGCTGCTCATGTGCACTGTCGCCGATACCCCTGTGGTCGCCATCGATGAACCTTTCAACGGTATGGACGTTCGAGGCATCGAGGCACTGATCGACGAGCTCGGCGAGTGGGCACAGCGCAAAGTAGTTGTCCTCATCTCCCACACAGTTCCGGAGCAACTTACCGTTAGGCATTCCTTCGTCTTCAAGCAGGAAAGTGGAACGTTGTAGATCGAAGCCCACATGCTGCTCACTCGGAAAGCCGCTTCTCGCGGAACGGAGACGAATCCCGGACAAGGTCAAAGAGGGCGGTGCGGGACGGGCTTCCCGTTTTGCGCAGCGCGTTGGAGATGTGGCTTTCCACAGTCCTGATACTGATCCCCAGGTGCTCGGCGATCTCGGGGTTGGAGCGATGACCGGCGAGGGCCGCTATCTCGATTTCCCGTACAGTGAGGGGCGAGTAGCTTCCGGAACTAAACGCGATGGGCTCATCCGCCGAGGGAAAGCGTGTCGCGAACATGGAGTACGCCCGGTCCATCGCGGCGGCACCGATGGTGTTGTCCACGAATGCATACCGCTTGAAGGCACCGCGGAGCAGCATCCGTACCTGGTAGAAATCGGCGTCTGGCTCGTAATGCTCGAGCAGCACGCCCAGCATTTGGTGGTCGTCCTCCACGACCGCACCAGCAATCGCCAAAAGCTGATCATGCGACGTGGAAGAGGCATACTCTTTCAAGGTCTGCCGAAGCAGTTCGAGAACCTTGCGGCCAGGGAGCAGGCACGTGAAGAACAGTGCAGAATAGATCGCCTCCAGAACATAGCCACGTTCGAGCTGCCGTTGAATGAGTTTCGCGGCCTTCCCGTCGAATACAGCAGGAATGAGGGGCCGCGCGGCGACGAGCTCGTACACTCCTCTCGCGGTCCCCGGGAGCGGGCCGATGTCTTCAGCTTCGCGCCGCGCCTGGGTGGCAAGGGTAGCTGCGGGCAAGATCGCGGACGTCGCCGTCCTCAGTCCAGCGAGCCTAAGCATGGCATCGTGGAGGGAAGCCACCAGGAAGCCGGGCCGTCCCATGGCAAAGATGCTGCCCATGAGATATTCGGCATCGTCGAAATAACCGCGGTAGATCAGGGCTTGGGCAGCCACATAGGTGTTGGAAACCATCCCGAATTGATCCAGGTTGCGGCGGGCTTCTGCGCGCTGGTCAAGCGCAAAGACAATTGACTCCTCACTCCGCCCCGAGCTGAACAATGCCATTCCGCGGATGAACGGTTTGATTCCTGGAATGCCCCTTAATCCGGCTGAAGTGTCGATGGCTTTGAGCGCGGCGGAGGGGTTGAATCGGTAGAGTTCCAGAATGCCTCGGATGCTGGATATGACACCGCTTTCAGGGTGACGATCGTGTAGCCGCGCAAAGATTTCGTCGAGGTTCTCCGGCATTCGATCGTAGGACGCCACGAGGAAAAGTTCCGCGGCTTCGGATTCTGCGGCCCACTCGGGACGTTCCTTCCCGAAGCTCCTGAGGAGGCCGGCTGCAGAATCCAGTCCTTTGCCTTTGTAGATCGCCCAAAGTGCTTTGGTAAATGCCAGGAACAGGAGATCGCACGGTTCTCCCTCCGAGGTCAAGGTCTGGGCAAGCACGCGCTCAATTCTCGAAGCGTCAATAGGCGAGCCCCAGTAAACGCTCAGAAGCGCCACGGCATTCGGTACTGATCTGTCGGCATCCCACAGCTCGTAGCGCTGACGCTCCAGAACGGAGATTTGCTCCTGAAAATGGCGCGCAGTGGCTGCGTCGTCGGAGCTCCGTTCGAGGCGCAGCGCGGCCAGAACCCGCATCAGCGAATCAGCCGAGTTGACGTCAATGTGGGGGTCCTGTGGCAAACCACTGAGGGCTCGTGTGATTCGACTCTTCAGGACCCGCCTGCTTGTGAGCACCCTTTGACCACGGAAATAGTCAGCGAGGACCGGCGGGGTAATCACAGCGCAGACAGTGTTGTGGAGATCCTCTATGACGGAAATGAGGCCGCGCTGCTCGAGCCTGTCGAGAACGTCGGAATGGACTATCTGTTGAAGCACATCGAGAGGCGTCGTCCCGGCGATGGCCATGGCTTGAAGGCCCGTGAGTTCGTCGGGTTCAAGTCCTTCGAGGAGGGATTCCACCGTGCCATGGAGGTGCTCATTCCACAGGGTGTCGCCTGTCATGTGCCATTGACCATGGCGAAGGACAATCAAGCCACTGAGGGATGCAGTTTCCGCGATGCGAACCACAAGCCGGGGGTTCCCTGCCGATTTCGTCAGGATCCGGGCGGTGGTGTCCGTGTCCGCCGGAGCTCCCAGAATATCGGTGAGGAGCACGTTCACCTGATCGTAGCGAAGCGGATTCAGGTGAACCCTGGCTTCCGGACCCGGGCTGAGCATCGCAGGCTGTGCCATCGAGTAGATGGAAGACTCGCTCATCGTGACGATCATGGGCCGCTTTGTCCGACGCCGGACGGCGTCCAGAACCGCTACAGTCTCCGTGTCGACGAACTCAAGGTCATCGACTACAAGCACGCGCTCCCCTGGCGTGGAGAGTCGGCTTGCCAAGGTGTCAGCCACACCTAGAACGCCCAATTGGCCTATTCGAATATCCAGGCTCAGGCTATGTATTCCACCAAATGGTATTCCGCGATGTGAGCGGAGTCCCGAAATGGAGTAAACCGTTGCTCCGGTATTTTCCAGATCGGCGATAGCTTTTTGCGCGACACTCGTGCGGCCGCTGCCAGGCGCGCCGACAATTCGAACCATCATTCCGCGAGCAACGTAGTCCAGCGTTCGCCGAACTTCTTGATCGAACACTCGCGATCCAACTTTCTCTGATGCGCTGATCCAGCACTATCCGGTCCCTAGGTGGTGCGAGGTCCAGACGATTCAACTGTTTACCGTCCAAAGCCGGGCGTTGGCAGGCGGACACCCAAGCACTCCCACGGAATCCCCCGGGTGCGCTGACGAACCTCGTTCCAAGGGCAACCGTAAAGTCCGGGACCGCCATCTAAGTGGTGTTTTGGCGAAACTCAGTGTGCGCGGGGAGGCGTCTACGTGTGCCGACGTGGGGTTTTGTTTCGCATCTACGTGTGCGCCGGTGAAAACTCAGTGTTCCCCCGGCGTCCAAAGAAGTGAGGTTTGGCAGTGGTTTCTCCATGGCTCTCCCGATGGTGGTCTCTTGCTTTCGACGCTACGGGGGTTTCGCGGCCGCCTCCAGATCGAACCTCACACATGTGGATATTTATTCGAATCTTCTTATTTCAGATCGAATATAGTTTCTAATCAGGATCTAGCACCATGCTTTTGAGGGCTCCGTCAAGAGGCCCTCTCATCTATGTGGACAACTTCTTCTTTTCCCGCATTTCGGATGCTAGGATCTGCTGACATTCGCGTCAAAAACTGAATCATGGGGGCAATAAATGAATACTCGCGCGCGTGAAAACAACGGGGAAATAAAGCACGCGTCGCACGACTTTTTGAAATCTCGCAAAGCTGCCTTCAAGGTCTTCGCAATCGTCACGTCAACAGCCGCAGCGCTCTCCCTTGCGGCGTGCGGCGGAGCCGGCCCAACAAGTTCGCTGGCCGGCGCTACGCAATCAGCGTCAGCGTCCACCTCGGCGACGCCAACTCCTACGCCCACACCGACACCGACACCGACCGCGCCTAAGTCCGCGTCCTGCGTGACGGAAAACGCAACGGAGAGCTATCCACCCAAGGAGTTCATTTGCACCAAGTCCGACGCGGGAGCCCTGCTCTGGATGGAACGCTCGGAGTCCAAGAAGGTAACGGATGCTCGCGCCGCAACGGCCGCAGCGACGGCGAAGGCTGCGGCAGACAAGGCGGCAGCGGACAAAGCCGCTGCTGATGCCGCAGCAGCTCAGGCAGCGGCAGCTCAGGCTGCGGCCCAGGCAAAGGCTGACGCCGATGCTGCTGCAGTGAAGGCACAACAAGACCAAGCCCAGGCGAGGCAGGTACAGCCGGTCGCGCCGCCCGTGGCGCCCTCGTCGGTTTACTACGCGAACTGTACGGCCGCCCGGGCCGCCGGCGCCGCACCTATCTATCGGGGCCAGCCGGGTTACCGGCCCGCGCTGGACAGGGATAACGACGGCATAGCCTGCGAATAAGGGCTACACAGGACAACCTAGGGACACAGCCGGGTTCTGCTGGATCACTCTCTTCGCCGAAGTTGCCGGTCCCGTGATTCCGCGGGCCCGGCAATTTGTCCATTCGAGTGATTGAGCAGAATCCATTGTCCGAGCGAAGACGATCCCCGGACCGGACATGACCAAGCCCAGGGCCGGGCGCTACAGCAAAGCTGGGCGACACGCCGAATCCCTGTCGACACCTGGATTCAGGTGTCGACAGGGATCTAGCGCATCCCGGGGTAATTTGCGCGTCGCGAAGTAGTCACTCAACCCGGAAATAGGCACAAAAAAGCAGGGCCGGTCATTGACCGGCCCTGCTTTTTGAAATCCGAAGCTTAGAGAGCCTGGATGTTTACTGCCTGGGGACCCTTGGGGCCCTGCTCGACGTCAAAGGAAACCTTCTGGTTCTCTTCGAGGGAGCGGTAGCCGCCCGAGTTGATTGCAGAGTAGTGAGCGAAAACGTCCTGGCTGCCATCTTCCGGGGAGATGAAGCCGAAGCCCTTTTCAGAGTTGAACCACTTGACGATACCTGTAGCCATTTTTTCAGTTTCCTTACTGAAGGTGGAGGTTGTCCCGACTGTCGGGCCTCCGGTGTGGGGTGTTCTCCACCGTTACTTCAGAAGGTCGCGGTTGATGAACCGCGGGAACTGCCTGAACTACCAAATGCCAAACACAACAACAGCTACAAGCATACAGGCCTTTGGGCGGATGGCTACTATTTGCCAAAAACTTCATCGGCCGCGCGCCGCCAAGCGGACAACTGCGCACACACTGCGCCCTTAATGTCCGGGACCTCGCTTAGCCTAGAGTCACGGGATGGAGCCGCGGAAGTGCACCCGTGCGTGAACGCGGCTGGCCTGGCTGGAACCAGAGGAACATATGGATTACTACGCAATAAATTCGCTGCGTGAAAACCATGCAGGATGGGCCTTGCTGCGCGCCCAGAACGCTCCCCTGGCTGTGCACTTCTTCATGGCAGCGTTTACTGTTCCCAACCAACGAAACATCGGGCGGCAGCATCTGATCGACATTCTGGAGGACGTGCTGTTCGGCATCCGCGAGTCCTTCGGCGAGGGAAAATTTCCCCGTCCAGCATCGGAATACCTCGACGATTGGGCCAACCCGGAACGGGCCTGGTTGCGGAAATACTACGTTCCAGGCGAGGACGAACCCCACTACGATCTCACCGCAGCCGCGGAGGACGTGGTGCGGTGGGTCGAGAACCTGCGCGGGAGGGATTTCGTGGCCACTCAGTCCCGCCTGACCAGCATTTTCGCCGTACTCAAGACGCTCGTCCAGCAATCCGAGACAGACCCGGAAGTGCGCTTGGCCGAGCTCCAGCGCCAGCGCGACGGGATCGACGCCGAAATGCAGCGCCTACGCGAAGGCAACATCAAGGTCATGAGCGCACCGGAAGCGCTGGACCACTTCCAACAGCTGACCACTTTGGCCAAAGACTTGCTCTCAGACTTCCGTGAAGTCGAACAAAACTTCCGGCGGCTTGACCGCCAGGTGCGCGAGCAGATCGCCACGTGGGATGGCAGCCAAGGCGAGCTCCTCGACTCCATTTTTGCCAACCAGCAGGATATTGGCAGCTCCCTTCAGGGACGCACCTTCCAGGGATTCTGGGACTACCTCATGTCCCCGCAACTCCGGACGGAGCTACGGGACCTTCTGCAGCGCGCCACGCAGATCGAAGCCCTGTCCAGCATGGACAATCTCCATGCCGTGGCCAACCTCCACCAGGACTGGCTGCCCGCCGTCGAACAGACACAGGCGACCGTCCGCCAACTGTCGCAGCAAATGCGCAGGCTCCTGGACGACAAGGTCTTCCTGGAGAACAAGCGGATCATGCAATTGATCCGAAGTGTCGAGTCGACCGCCCTCACTACCCGCGCCCAACCGCCGTCGGGCCTTTTCATGGAGATCGACGCCCCATTAGTGGATGTCGCGCTGCCGTTCGAGCGTCCCCTCTACGAGCCGGGCAGCAGGGTCTTGGTGATGGACGACATCGTCACTGCCGACGACGCCGATGTTGACGCCGGCGCCCTGTTCAGCCAGTTCTATGTGGACAAGGAGCACCTCAAGTCCCATATCGATGCGGTCCTGGAGGACGCCGACCAGGCCACGTTGGCTGACATCACCGCCGCCTACCCCCTCTCGCAGGGACTGGCGGAGCTGGTTGCCTATTACCAATTGGCCGCCGAGTCGGAATGGGCGAACATCAACCCGGAGGCGACGCAGCAACTGTCCTGGTCCCTGCCGGACGGAAGCATCCGCGAAGCGACAATCGATCAGATCATCTTTGTGAGGCCTGCGTGAACACGATCATGGAACCGGACACCCGCACTCCGGAGGAACTGCCCGGCGTCGTCACGAGGCTCTTCAAAGGCGTGGTCTATGCCGAAGCCGACGAGAAAATCTGGCAATCGCTGGTTACGCTGGCCTCCCATGTCCGCGATTATGTAGCCGTCCTCGGGCTGGACCTGATCCTCGACGAATCCGAAGGTTACGCCTTTCTCAAGTCACGGGAGGATCCTGAGGGCACACTCCCCCGGCTTATCCCCCGGCGTCAACTGACCTTCGACGTCAGCTTGCTCTTGGCCCTCCTCCGCGCGCGAATGTTGGAGTTCGACACGAACAGCAGCGAGCTTCGGCTCATCATGACGGAGCAGGAAATCGCCGACATGGTTGTGGTCTTCCTTCCCGAATCCAGCAATGAGGCCAGGGTCCTGGACAAGTTGGGGGCCAACATCAAGAAGGTCGTAGAGCTCGGTTTCCTGCGGAAACTACGCGGAGAAACGGGCACATACGAGGTGGCGCGCATCCTCAAGGCGTATGTGGATGCCCAGTGGCTGGAAGAGTTCGAGGCGCGGCTGGCGGACTATCGCCGTTCCCTCGCCGGACAACAGCGCCCAGCTTCAACGGGAACGGAAAAC
Organism: Arthrobacter sp. efr-133-TYG-118; assembly: GCF_030209755.1. Classification (GTDB taxonomy): domain Bacteria; phylum Actinomycetota; class Actinomycetes; order Actinomycetales; family Micrococcaceae; genus Arthrobacter. The sequence goes on from NZ_JARVRH010000004.1 coordinate 284,512, forward strand.
CCATGACCACCGAACTTCAGGACGGCCTCTTCAGCTTGGACGAGGTCCCCGCGGGGCAAAAGGACGACGACGGCGCCCTCCCGGGCTTCCGGCTGCACCGCCTGGAACTGCTCAACTGGGGAACATTCCACGGCGGTGTCCGCACGTTCCGTTTGGATGGTGCCAATAGCCTGTTGACCGGGGACATCGGCTCCGGTAAGTCGACGGTAGTTGACGCGATCACCACCCTCCTGCTTCCCGCCAACCGCATCGACTACAACAAGGCCGCTGGCGCACAGAAGCGCGAACGCACCCTGATGTCGTATGTGCGGGGCTTCCACAAAAGCACGCGCAGCACTGGCGGCGAGTACTCCAAACCCGTAGCGTTGCGAGCGCCGGGGGCCCTCACTGTGGTTCTTGGTGTCTTCCACAATGCAGTCCTCAACAAGTCCATCACGCTTGCCATCACACTCTGGACCATGCAGGAAGCGGGTCAGCCCAGCCGTTTCTACTCATTGGCCGAAACTGAGCAGTCCATTGCGGAGGACTTCGCCAACTTCGGACAGGACCCGACCAAGCTGAAAAAGAAGCTTCGTGCCGCGGGCGTGGCCGTGCATGAGACCTTCGACCCCTACGCCGCGGCCTTCAAGCGGCATTTCGGCATCAGCGGCAACCAAGCAATGGATCTGTTCCACCGCACGGTCTCCATGAAACAGGTGGAGAACATCACCCACTTCGTGCGGACCAACATGCTTGAGGACGATGACGTGAAGTCGCGCATCGACAACCTCATCCACCACTTTGACGATCTGAAGAGGGCCCACGAGGCTGTGCTAAAGGCGAAGGACCAGATCGGCTTGCTGAAGCCGATCCGGGATGGTGCGGCCGTTCATGAGGGGCTAAGCCGCGAAGACGAGTTGGCCCGGAGGCAGCGCGACCAGTTGCATCCGTGGTTCCAAGATCAGCAGCTGACGCTGAGCTTGGAACACCAGCGGGAGCTGGAAAACACTGGGGTCAAACTCCTGGAGGACAGCACCCAGCTCAGCGCGGACATTTCGCGGCTACGCCATGAACTTTCGGTGGTCCAAGAGGACATCCGCACCAACGGTGGAGGCCGGCTCGCCGCAATCGACGCCGAAATCGCACGGCTGGAGGAAGAGTCGCGCGCCCAACGCAAGCGCTTCGAGCAATACTCCGCTGCCGCCGTCGAACTGGGTTTGAGAACGCCGGAAGACCGCGTGCTGTTCGACGCGAACCGGGCGCGTCTGGGCGAGGTAGAACGGGCGCTTGTCGCTGAGTCCAGTGCGCTCCAGGAACGCCGCACCGGATTGACCTTGGAGCGGTCCGAACTCGGCAGCCGCAAGAAAGACATCGACGCCGAACTGGCTAGCCTGCAATCCCGCCAGACTCTGCTGCCGCTCGCCCAATTGGAACTCCGCCAACGGCTGTGTGAGGGAATCGGGGTCGCGGAAACCGCACTGCCTTATGCTGGCGAACTGCTGCGGGTGCGCGACGGCGAGTCGGAGTGGGAGGGCGCAGCTGAAAGAACCTTGCGTGGTTTCGCGTTGTCCCTGCTGGTCTCCGCGGAGCACTATCCTGCGGTTAGCGCTTGGGTGGATTCCAATAATCTCCGTGCCAGGTTGGTCTACTTGAAAGTCGGAGATTCGAACCCGGCGCGGCCTGCCGAAGCAGGGACACTGGCGGCGAAAATCGCCATCAAGCAAGGCACCCCCTTCCGCCCTTTCCTTCTGGACGAACTCAGCACCCGGTTCGACTATGTCTGCTGCGAGGCCATGGAAGACTTCCGCCGCTACCCCAAAGCCCTGACGGTCAACGGCCAGCTCAAGGGCGGCAGGGGCAGGCATGAGAAGGATGATCGCCGGGATCTCGCGGACCGGCGCAATTACGTCCTCGGCTGGGACAACCATGACAAGATCACACGTTTCCTCGCCGAACGGGACGAGCTACAGGGAAAGCTTCGCAGCGTCGAAACCCAACTGGGCAAAGTGGACGCCGCCCTTGGCGCTCTCGGTCGCCGAAACCAGCACACGAACACAATCCAGCTGTTCTCTGAGTATTCGGAGATCAGCTGGCAGCTCACCGCGCGGCGCATCGAGGATCTCAAGACGGAAAAGAACGAACTCCAGTCGGCCAGCAGTGTGCTGCAGCAGTTGACGGCCAAAGAAACAGAGGTGGCTGGGAAGCTCGCACGCTTCGAGGAGAAGTCGAACAAGATCCAGCAGCGCCTCGGCGCCAACGAGAAAGACGCCAAGGACATTGCTGCGGCGATCGAGGAATGCCGCCTTGCGCTGACCGAACATCCGTTGACAGACGACGGCGGCGTGCTGGCCGCTGTCGCTCGGCTCGCCGCCGAGGTGCTCGGCGGGAAAACACTCACCTACAAGAACACGGGCACCGCCGAGAGCTCCGTCCGAACGGGGCTGACCGCATCGATCGATGCACTCACGAAACGCATCGCGACGGCGGCCGCATCCACCGTTCGCTTGATGACGGAGTTCCGCGGCAAGTACCCCAACGAAACCACCGACATCGACGCCTCGCTGGAAGCAGCCCCCGAGTTCAACCGCTTGCTTGAGCAGCTGGAGAAGGACGATCTGCCGCGTTTCGAGGCGCGATTCAAGGAGTCATTAACCCAGAACACCATCCATGAGGTGGTGGCGTTCAATGCCTTTCTGGACAGCCGGCGCCAGGACATCGTGAGTCGGATCGGAGAAATCAACGTGTCCTTGGCGGGGATCGAATACAACCCGGGGAGGCATATCCAGTTGGAGCATCAGAGCTCAACGGACTTGGATGTGCGCCAGTTCGGGATCGACCTGCGGGCGTGCTCGGAAGGCACCATCGGCGACGAAGACCAGTACTCGGAGCAGAAGTACCTGCAGGTGGAGAGGCTGATCGAACGCTTCCGTGGACGGGAGGGCTACACGGCACTCGACGAACGTTGGACAGCCAAAGTAACGGACGTGCGGAACTGGTTTACTTTCTCGGCTTCGGAAAAGTGGACGGAGACTGGTGAGGAATTCGAACACTTCACCGACTCGGGCGGAAAGTCGGGCGGCCAAAAGGAAAAGCTGGCCTACACGATCCTCGCGGCCGCGTTGGCTTTTCAGTTCGGGCTTGCCTCCGGAAAAGGCTTGGGTAAGAGTGCAGCGAAGGGACGCAGTTTCCGTTTTGTGGTGATTGACGAGGCGTTCGGCCGCGGCTCGGACGAGTCCGCACGGTACGGGCTGGAGCTCTTCCAGCGCATGAAGCTGCAGCTACTGATCGTCACGCCATTACAAAAGATCCACGTGATCGAGCCTTTTGTAGCACACGTGGGCTTCGTAGCGAACACCAATGGCAACGACTCCCAGCTCCGCAACATGACCATCACGGAATACCGCGAGGAACGGGATCGCCGTGCCGGCTAAGGGTCCTGCCGGCTCAGCTAGATCTGCCGGGGCATCCCGCCCCTGGACCACGCTGGCGGGGCTGCGGTCGCTGTCCGCAACCGCATGGGACCGCGGGCAACTGCTACGCGAGGCGTTGGAACCAACCGACGTGTACCCCCGCCGTCGTGCCCTGAAGCGACCCTCGGCTGCCGAGCTGCGGGACGACTATGCGGCCGCACGGGAGTGGGCAGCCGAGCTGTTCGCCTCAATGCGGACCTACACTTTGGAAACCGTCGACGTCGGCCGCACGACGATCGGCTCAAATCGGCTTCCCGCCGCGGCCGTCTTTGCAAGAGTCGAAGATGAGATTGCCTTCGTGGGCAAGACGCGGGAGCTAGGGCAGTTCCGCTCGCTGACCGAGCGGCTCACTGGACTGGATCCTTCACTAAGTGCCTGGGCAATGAAACGTCCCCTTCAATTGTTGGCTCTGGGCGATGCGGCCCTGACCGCTGCACACGTGGCACTGTGGTTGCGCGAGAATCCCGGGCCGAGGATTTATCTGAGGCAGCTGAGCTTGCCCGGGGTCCACACGAAGTTCATCGAGACCCATCGGCGGGTGATCGATGAAGTGGTAGCCGTGTTGCAACAGGAGCCGCCGGAAGTTGATTTGGCCGACCAAGATTCTGCTTTGGACGAGGAAGAATCCGCACTGCTGAACCCGATAGCGCGCACACCGGCAGCCCGCTTCGCCGAGCGTCATGGTTTCCTGCATCCGCCCGAACTCGTGCGATTCCGGTTGCTGGACCCCGCGATCCCGCTGTTGGGCGATGCCCGCGATGTCATGGTCACCGCAAAGGCATTCAGTACGCTCCGGCTGCCCATCACCTCTGTGATCGTCACCGAGAACCTGGTGAACTTCCTTGCCCTTCCGGATCGGCCACGGTCCTTGGCTTTGTTTGGCGCCGGCTATGGCTTTTCAGCACTGAGGGACGCCGAGTGGCTGCGGGATTGCGAGGTCCTCTACTGGGGAGACCTGGACACACACGGCTTCCGGATCCTGGATCAGCTCCGCTCTGTCCACCCACACGTGTCCAGCGTCCTCATGGACGAGGCGACACTGCTTGCCCATCGCGAGGCGTGGAGTGTGGAGGCATCGCCGTCGCGGGCCCAATTGGCGAGGCTCACCACTGAGGAAGCGGAGGTCTACGAGTCGCTGGGAAACAACCGCTACGGAAGCGGCGTCCGCCTGGAACAGGAGCTGATCCGTTGGAATTGGGCGCTGGAACGAATTGCTGCCGGATCGGTCTAAACCGAAACCACCGCACATTCGTATAAGTGCTGCGGTTGCTACGGAGGCATATGATGACCACGATCCCGCACCGCGAACTCCGCAACAACAGCAGCAAGATTCTGGAGCGCGTCAAAAACGGCGAAATCATCGACGTGACCAACAACGGTGAAATTGCGGCCACGCTCATTCCGCCTTCCTCTTCGCCGTTCGAACGGCTGCTGCAGTCAGGCGGCATCCGCCCTGCTGCTGAGAGTCCCGTGGATTTCAGGCTTGTGCCCCGCATCAAGAGCGAGATTAGCACCTCGGACATGTTGGAAGATCTGCGTGGCGATCGGTGATCACGTATGTGGACACCTCGGCGATCCTCAAGCTGGTGGTCGACGAACCGGAATCAGCTGCCGCCGCTGAGTACCTTTCGGCAGCAACGGCACATCGCCTTGTCGCGTCAATGCTGCTCTACACCGAGCTTCATTGCGCGGCCCGGCGGTGGGGACTGGGCGCAGAACCAGTCAATACCGTCCTGAGCGGTATCAATCTGGTCGATGTTGCTCGCTCCGACCTAATGTATGCGGCCGCCCTTCCGGGCCGCCTGCGGAGCGCGGATGCGATTCATCTGGCAACAGCGATCAGGCTCCAGGCTGATCTGATGATCGCTTACGACGGCGAGCTTCTCGCCGCTGCGGTTGATACCGGCATCCCTGTCCTCTCGCCCGGAAAATAGCCCTTCTCACCCCTCCTTTCGCGCACCAACCGGCGTAGAGTTCCGCCATGGAGCCGATTCGAGTAATCCTCGTTCCAGGGAGCGTCCTTCCCGCCCAACCCGCCTACGGTGCGCTGATCGAAGCGCTGGGTCCCGACGTCGACGCCGTCGCGAAGGACCTGGAACTGTACGACGGCGATGAGCCGCCGCCGGGCTGGAGCTTGGACACCGAGATCGACGGTGTGCTTCGTGAGGCCGACGCCCGCGGCTGGGAAACATTCCACTTACTCGGTTATTCGGGAGGCGGAGCCGCCGCTTTGGCGTTCACTGCCAAGCATCCACAGCGGCTGCTCAGTCTCACGCTCCTGGAGCCCGCGTGGGCCGGCAGTTGGGACTGGAGTCCGGCGCACGCCCAACTCTGGAAGGAATATGAAGCGCTGGAGACGCTTCCCCCTGCGCAGTTCGTGGCCGCGTTCATGAGGCTGGGAGTGAAGCCCGACGTTGTCCTTCCGCCACCGCCCGAGGGCGGACCGCCGCCGTGGATGGCCAAGCGGCCGGCGGGGATCAGGGCGTTTCTGCGGGACTTCAAGATTTACGATCTGGATAGGGCGCGACTGGCTGCGTTCGATCGGCCAGTGTTCTTCGCCCTTGGCGGCCTGAGCAATCCGGACGACTATGGTGAGGTTGCCGAGCGACTGTCCACGGTGTTCCCGGACTTCCGCCTCGAAGTGTTCCCGGACCGCCACCACTTCGATCCCCCGCACCGGATCGAACCCGAGCGCCTTGCCGCGTTGCTCCGGGACCATTGGGAACGTGCGGATCGGGTTGTTTAGGGCAATTTACTGACAGTCCCTTGTACCCAACGGAATGACGGTTCGCCTGGGCGTTGCCTCTCCCTTGACCTGTATGTCCAAAGGAAGGCATCCAGATGGGCGGCCGGTGAGGACAAATCCTCCCACCCACCAGACTGACCCGTTCTGACTGCCTGGGCAGCTTTCGTAAGTCACTGTCGTGAACCCGGCCGCAGAGCCGGTTTCCGTTTTGATCCCCGCGTAGGCTTTGGCCTCGGGTGCAACCGATACGGTCACAACCGAGCCATTGACCAGGTGGGTGCCCACTTTGAAAAAGCGGACTCCGTCCTGATTCGGCGGGTTCATTGTGAGGTTGTATCCATGATCAAAGCCGGGGTAAAGAAGGGGTCCGACGACAAGATCCGTGGAAGAACCTTCCCCTGGAGGCACTGCTCTGGCAGAACTGCAGGTGACGGTGGCCATCCCCGACGGGGAGGCAGGCGCCGATAGTGCCGGACTACTGGTAGTCGTAGAGCTGGTGACATTTGGGCGGGTTGTGGTCAGGGGCCCCGGCTTTCCGGCATCATTGCAAGCCGCAAGAGCCAAAACACCAAGCGTGGCCAACACCGACGTAAGCGTAATCAGCTTAGGCGGCCCTTGTAGTTTGGAGACGACCGGGAACTGGATTTTTGCCTGTACGACGTTGGACCCAGACTGGAGTCTCTGCGTACGGCTCATTGTTCCCCCCTGAACGTGTCTACCATCTAGCGACACCATATCCGGCTTCGAGTGAACCAATCGAGCGCCAAAAGGCCACTTTAGGTGTCACGAGGGTCTGACCAGGGACACTCTCCGGCTCTGACGAAACATCAGGTTCCCGGATATAGACTCATCGCAACGGCGCCCTGCCATGGGGCCGGTTGGCCACCCTGAGAGGGCTGCGGCTCGATGAGTGAAGTGAATGTGCCGGCACAACCGCCGGTTTTGGACATCAGCGACTTGCGGGTCGCGTACGGCGCGCGGACCGTCGTCGACGGTGTGAGTTTTCAGATTCGCCGCGGTGAGATCTTTGGCCTGCTGGGCCCGAACGGTGCAGGGAAGACAAGCACACTCAGCGCCATCGAAGGGTTGGTTGCGCCGAAATCCGGACGGCTGCTGGTGGACGGAATCGACGTTCAAGAGGAACCGCTGGACGCGAAAGCGCGCCTCGGTGTGCAATTGCAGTCCTCCAGTTTCCAGGCCGAGCTGACTATTCAGCAGATCGCAAGACTCTACGGCGGCCTCTATGGAGTGAAACTCTCGCGTGCGCAAATCGGGACGAGCATGCGTTCCATAGGGCTTGAAGAAGAACTGGGCAAAAGGTTCAAACAGTTGTCAGGTGGGCAGCAGCAGCGGCTTGCACTGTTCATTGCCACGATTCACAACCCCCTCCTGCTCTTACTGGACGAACCGACCGCCGGGCTGGACCCCCAGTCACGCCGCGGACTGTGGCGTCGCATCGAGGAACTCCGTGGTGAGGGCAACAGCATTCTTCTGACCACGCACTCGATGGAGGAGGCCCAGGCCGTGTGTGACCGGGTCGCGATCATCGACCATGGGGCACTGCTCACCATCGGCAAGCCGTCGGAGTTGATCGACAAACACAGGGACGATCCGCGGGTGCTTTCGGTCGCCCACGGCGCACCGACCTTGGAAGACGTGTTCATCGGACTGACAGGAAGTGAGATCCGTGACTAACACCTGCGTCGCCACTGTCCGCCCACCGCGCGGCCTCGCCATGGGCTCGTTGCTTCGCGCGGACTCCATTGTGATGCTCAACAGTAAGACTTCACTTGTCTTGAGCGCCCTGCTGCCGGTCGTCATCCTTGTGGTCACAAGCTTTGGCAAAGCACAATCACGGCTCGGCGGCTCAAACCTCCTCATCAGTTTGGCGTTGACCCTTGGACTACTCACCTCGTGCCTGCTCGGATTCACCTTGGCCCTGGCCCACGACCGTGAGATCGGTGTGCTGCAAAGGCTCCGTGTCACCCCGGCGCCCAACTGGATGATCATGACCAGCCGCCTTGTCGTCCAAATAGCCACGAACCTGCTCGCGTCCATCGTTGTCGTCATCGTCGGCTCTATCGTTCACGGGCTCACGCTCAACATCGGCCAATACCTCTTGGTCATCACCGTTGCGATCCTCGGAGCGGCTATGTTCCTGGCCATCGGACAAGCCCTGGTCGGCTTGGTTCAGTCCACGAACGCCGTCAGTGCGATCGGCCGGTTGCTCATGATCTTCCTGCTGCTTCTCGGCCTCCTCGGCGGCAGCGGCATCCTCGGGGACGCGATGCAAACCATCGCGGACTGGTCCCCTGTCGGAGCCCTCCTGGCACTCTTCTCGGATGTCTTGAACCTGTCTGCCTGGAGCGGCCAGGACACCTATTCGCTCTTGGCCTGCGTGGGATACGTCGTCGTGTTCGCCTTCATCGGAATCCGCTGGTTCCGATGGAACTCGCGATAGTGCCCGACGGCGGAATCCGCGCCGGGCGCCGCGCCGTCGCGCCCCCAACAAACCCAAGGATGAGAAACCGAGCACCAAAACGAGTAATGCCAGGGACTGCCGAACAGTCCCTGGCATTAAGTTAGGAAATCGAAGGTCGCTTCCGATGCTTCACGTTGGTTGCGATCCAAGCTACCGGACCGATGAGCGGAATGAACAGGACCAACAAGAGCCAGAGAACCAGTTCCCGCTTCGTCAGACTCCCGGCGCTGCGCGCGAGCACAATCAGGGCCCAGACAAAGGCGACTACTGCAGCCAAAGCCAGCACCGTCGCTATGACTTCATATCCGGTTGGAGCGAGAACGTCGTTACCAGTTGAGAGAAAAAGCACGGCTTCTCCTTCGCGGTTTAGGTGTTGACAAAGGTATCACTTACCAATCCCCAAGGGCCTTGGACTACTTTCTGAAGTGCAGATCGCTGGCCCAGGTTGATTCCGTTGACCCAGCCGATGGCCATCTGCCAAGTAGCCTGGCAGACACCGTTATTACCGCTGAGGTACGACGACGGTGTGGACGACATTCCCCGGAGTGGGAAGTAGTTCGTGTAGCTTGGCACGCAGGAATTGACGTTGGTTATGCGCGTCAAGTTGAAGGAGAAGTTCATGTCAAGCCTCACTCGAGTGAGTGTGATCCCGAGCAATGAATACGAGTACTGCGAAACCCGATCAACGGTGGGCGCCGCCGCCAGAGTGACAGCCCCGGACACGGTTGCTTTCGAAGTAGCCACCTTTTGCGATGTGGACCTGCTCACCACCACATCACCGCCATGCAGCACCTGTACGTCCCTCGCCGAGGACGCCCGTCCCATTTCAGAAACAACACTGGTCAGGAAGCCTGGGTCATTGAGGTAGTTGACCAGTCTCTGCTTCTTCGTGCGTGGGAGGCCAACGAACCGCTCGTAGTTTTCCTTGGCCTCCGTGGCCAGAAGAGCACTCTGAGCAAGGTCGCTTTCGAATTGGGCAATCGTCAGCGTCCCACCAGCTTGTCCAGTCTGGACCGCCGGGGCGGCCGTCGCCGTCGTAGCGACCGTGAGGCCCATCATGGACCCCAGGACAGCCGTCGCCAACGTGCGTGATTTCAATTTCATATCGACTCCTTTGCGAGGCGACACGAGGGGACGATCCCCACGTCGTCCCTGCCGAGGCTACCTGCGATCAAAGGCAACTTGTAGTCGACTATCACTTTCGTTAGGGATCTGCGGCCAACAACGACACCAGAGCGAAGATTGTGATCGAGCCGAGACGTCGAGCCCGCCTCACGCTGAGGCGGCCTCCCACGCGAATCCGTCCGGGTCGGTGAACGGGCCGGCTGCGCTGCCGATCGCGAGTCGGTGCGATCCGGCGCCCTCGGGAGAGACACCGGCGTCCTTGGCGAGGGCGCGGCGCGCGTAAAGCCCGAGCTGGACGGGACTCGACGGCATGGCGAACTCGACGTACTTGCCGAAGCTCTTCCCCACGGCGAGGCCCCGGTCGCCGTAGAACCGTTTGCTCGCGGCAACGTCCGCGACTGCCATCAGGAGCACGATCTTGTCGACCTCCCGGGTGGCCGGACCGCTGTCCTTCTTCGCCGACGTCGCGACCTTCCAGATCGCGCCATCCGGAGCCTGAACGACGCCGCCGTAGCCCCACAAGGACTTCGCCACTGGCTTGAGCGTCGTGGCACCGGCTTCCACAGCGGAGTCGATGAGGCTGCTGACGGTGGACGGTTGTGACACGACGAGCGACAGCGTAAACCCGCGGAAGCCGTCAGTAGGAGCATCGGAGGCCCGCACGCGCACCCGCGGACCCAATCCGAAGGCGGCGTCGTAGAAAGCGGTGGCGGCCGCGGGGTCAGGAACTTCGAGGGTGACTGATTCGATGGAGGTCACGGCAAGTCCTTCAGTGAGGTGGATTGGTTTGTGCTTTCGACTTTATGCCGAGGCCTCACTGACCGCTTCTTCAATCCTGACCGATGTGTAATCAGTCCAGGCAGAGGCACAAAGGATGACCGGCCGGATCAAGGAACACCCGGAACGTCGTTCCCGGCTAGTTTTCGTGCTTGGTTGCGCCGAGCTCGAGCACGGCTGCCTCAGCGGTGTCGAGGTCATCGACTACGACGTCGAGGTGCATCTGCTGCGGGACGTCCTGGCCGGGCCACTGTGGCGCCCTGTAGGAGTCGACTTTCTGGAAGGCCAGCGAATCGCCGTACTCGGCGCGGACGGACCACCAGTCGTCGTCGTTCCGCTCGATTTTCCACTCGAGCAGGGCGCTGTAGAACTCGGCCAGGGTCTTGGGATCGGGACAGTCGAGGACGACGACGGGGAAGCGCGCGATAGCCATGGCCAACACTCTAGGACCGATTCAGGAGGATTGCATCAGGTTCGTTCGCCGGAATCATCCGGAATTAGCGGTAGCGCGTGGCAAGTTCGGGGCTCTGTGCTCCGAAAGCGGCGAGGTCTGCTTGGAAGACCGCGTCGAGGAGCCCGCCGTTCTCCACGCCCGGGGCACAGACTGTTTCGCCCAATTCCAGTCCGCGCAAGCTCGCGGTGACCACGTCGGCGGCGCTCATCCGCGGCATCATGCTCAAGTCCATGCCTTGGCGCTCGTGGAACTCGGTGGCCACCACGCCCGGGCACACGACCTGAACCGTGATTCCGGTGCCCTCCAGTTCCGCGCTGAGAGTCTGGGACATCGCGACGAGGTACGCCAGACTCCCGCCGTAGACGGCGCGGCGGGGCATCTGGGCGTGCGGGGCAGCCCGCCGAAGGCGATCATGCCGGCCACGTTGATGATCGTGCCCTCGCCGCGTTCCTGCATGCCCGGGACTACAGCACGGCTGAGCATGGTCGGGGCGAGGACCTTGACGTTGACGAGTTCCGTGGCCTTGTCGGCAGGAAGCTCGGCGAGGGGCATGTAGTGGGCAACGCCGGCGTTGTTCACGAGCAGAGTCACCGGCTCGGTAGCGCAGATCTCGGCGACCGAGCCGATACCCTCAGGCGTGGAGAGGTCGGCGACGACGGTGCGGACCGTGGTTTTGGGGTGCGAAACGGCGAACTCTTCCAAGCGTTCCTGGCGTCGGCCTACGATCACCAGATCGTAACCGTCGGCAGCCAGGCGTTCGGCGAATGCCCAGCCGATTCCGGAGCTGGCGCCTGTGATAAGTGCTAGCTTGCTCACTGTTGTTCCTCCCGTTGGCGGCCATGGGGACAGTTCCACGCAACCACGCGGCCGACAGTGCTGTCCACTGTACTTCGGGCTTCGGGCTTCGGGCTTCGGGCTTCGGGCTTCGGACCCACCTCCCACGCCCGAACCGCTGGGCGTAAAGTTCTGCCAAGGGACCGGAAGGATCGCTCATGGAGACTGCCCCGCCCAAAGCCGTACAACAGAACAGAGCCGCACAACAGAACCGCCCCCTCGAAATCGACACGCTTGTCGTCGGTGGAGGCCAAGCGGGACTGGCCACGAGCCACTTCCTCAGCCGGGCCGGCGTCGAGCACTTGGTCCTTGAACGGCGGGCCGCGCTGGGTGGCGCGTGGCAGGATCGCTGGGATGCGTTCGTGCTGAATACCCCGAACTTCTCACTCGAGCTTCCGGGCATGCCGTACACGGGGCCGGAGCCGGAGGCGTTCATGGCGCGTGACGACGCCGTTGACTATTTCCGCGACTATGCGCGGAGGATCGGCGCCCCGGTCCGGACCGGCACGGATGTCACGCGCATCTCGACGTCGGATGGCGGATTCAGCGTTGAAACGTCCGACGGCGGCTGGCTGGCACGCAATGTGGTGCTGGCGACCGGCGCGTATCAAATACCGAAGATCCCACCCCTGGCCGCCGGACTTCCCGGGAGCGTCCTGCAGCTTCACACGCACGACTATCGCAATCCGGAGCAACTGCCGGACGGCGCCGTGCTGATTGTCGGAACCGGGCAGTCAGGCGGACAGATCGCGGAAGACCTGCTCGCGGCCGGACGTAAGGTTCATCTGGCGGTGTCGACGTGTCCGGAGGCGCCGCGCCGGTATCGCGGGCACGACATCATTTATTGGATCCTGCAGGCCGGAATCCACGGGCCCGAGTACGGGGTCAACGCCCTGACGGTCGGGCAGCTGCCCTCCCCCGCGGCGCGGTTCGCCTGCAACCCCCTGCTCTCCGGCACCGACGGCGGCCACGACATCCACCTCCGCGAGCTCGGCCGTAAGGGCATCCGGCTGCACGGGCACCTGGAAGCAGCCGACGACGGCGAACTCACCTTCACGGACGACCTCCCCGAACGCTTGGCAATAGTCGAGGCCGGGTTCGGCCAGCGCATGGGGCGAGCGCTCGACGCCTATATCGCCGCCGCGGGAATCGACGCGCCTGAACAGCAGCGGGCGCCGGTGGACGATTGGCTGCCTGCTGTCTCACCGGCGCGGGTCAACCTAGCCGCCCAGAACATCACCTCGGTGCTCTGGGCCACCGGTTACAAACTGGACCTCAGCTTCGTGGACATTCCTGTTCTTGACCCTTGGAGCTACCCGCGACATGTCCGCGGCGTCACCGAATGTCCGGGCCTTTACGTGGTCGGGCTGCCGTGGTTGACGGGGCACTACTCGTCGATCGTCGGCGGCGTGGGCGTGGATGCGGAGTATGTTGCGGGGCAAGTAGCGGGGCGGTGAGAAATGGTTGCAGTAATCCACCCACCATCATCGTGCATTTCATCGTGCGGGTCTTACGTACATAGCCGCGATCAGCAATTCCGCGGGCCTGAGCGGCCGGTTCCCGCGGCACGGTGACCGACCGGCTAACGGGCGCCTTCGCCGGCGGGGCTCACCGGGTGAAGGCGAGGTCGAGCATGAGCGTGAGTTCCTCCATCTTGCCGGAACGGCGGGCTAGTGAGACTGCCGCCATCGGGGCGAAGGTGCGACACCAGAGCCACAGCCGGCCTGTGTCTATGGGATCAGCGATGTCTGCGAGCTGCCGGCATCGATTGCGGATCTCCGCTTCGTTAGCCGCTCCAATCGTGGCGAGGTCAGTGAGGTCCATCGCCGGATCGCCGATGCAAGGGCGTGGGTCGATGGCAACAATCCCGCGATCGTCGTCGACCCGCAAGAGATTGCCGAGGTGCAGATCGCCGTGAAGCAAGGACTCACCTTCGGCCGCCATGTCCAACGCTGCGGCGTGGGATCGACGCCACACGTTGTCGTCGATCGGCGAGTCCGTGAGGGCGCGGCGGCGGCGATCCCACAACTCGAACATGAACTCCACGCGCTCATGAGCAAGGGGAACATCAGGTGGCGGCGGTGTCCGCGGCGAGAAGAGGTCGGCGATGAGATCCTCGACGTCCGCAATGACCCAAGTGAAGGCGGTCAGCTGGGTTGCGTCGGGGAGCCACTCAAGCAAAATCGCGCCATGCGTGGTGTCCGCGTCCATCAGGTCAACCACGGTGTGGGCGTCTCCCCAGTACCTCAACGCGGCTGCTTCCTGCTCCGTGATCGTGGGGTCGGGTGAGAGCTTGAGTGCGCGCCGCGTTCCGTCCGCGGCAGATACGCACTCGACAACGGCGCCCGTCCCGCCCGCGTGAACGGTGCGTGGGTCAAGTGCCCACTTCTGGCAGAGTTCGCTCACGATCGCTCCGAAGTCGTCGATCCAGGCCGCGGCCGCAAGGCCGAATCGATCAAGAAGTCGGTCCCGGGCAGCAAGAGGCATCGCAACTTGTGTCATGCACCGACGCTACGTGATCCCTCGTCGGAAACCATGCTCGGCCAGGGTTCCACGAAGGCTGTCGAACGGGGCGGCGGGACCCGGGAGCATACCGTCGAGACCGGTAACGGTGCGGTCCCGTGGTATTGGATCCAGCTTTAGAGCCGGAGCATCATCTTGTAGTTGGTCATCTCTACGCCGAGTGTGATGGGGTGCTGTTCGGCAACTACGGCGAACCCGTGCTTCTCGAAGAATGGTCGCGCTGTGATGCTCGCATTGGTGTACAACTCGGATACGCCAACCCCCACAGCGATGTCGCGGAGATGCGCCAGGAGGTCGCCGGCGACACCGCGTCGACCGAACTTGGGAGCGACAAACATCATGTCGATATAGCCATCTTCTCCAACGTCGGAGAAGGCGACGACCTCATCCCCAATGGTGGCCACGTACGTGTTGAGCGACTTCCTCGCGGAGTTCCATTGGTTGACATCGCGTCCATCTGCTCGCGCCCATGCGGAGATCTGCTGCGCAGAGTAGTGCACCGAAGCAGTCTCCGTCACCGCGGCCAGGAACACGCGCAGAGTCGCTGGGCCATCGGTTTCGGCGTAGGGATGGATCTCCATCCCCTGATTCCATCACGCCATGCCGATGCCCGATGGACGATCCTGGACGTCATGTCGACTCTCAGGAGCAGGTCTTGAGTAAACCTGTGGCACCGGGACGAGCCCGGAAGGTGACGATATGGCCGTCGTCATCCCGAAAAACAGCCTGTGAACCGGACACGGTCACGGTGCCCGCCTGATAGGGGTTCCCCCATCCCGGAGGGGGATTGCCCTGACCATCATCCAATGGTGTTTCGGCAATGAAGAACGTGTCATCGACGCGCAATTCCTCGATTCCGCAGTGCGTGTAAAGCATGATTGGCATGCCGGAAGCAATTGGGGTCGGTGCTTCCACGGAGGCTTCAGTAATCGGCGTTGCAGGCCCTGCGCACGCACACAGGACGGCGAATAGCATGACGGCCAACGATGAGATCCTAATTTTTCCGGCCATACGACCCACCCCAGTCCCCGATCAGGCTCACAGAATATGCCTTGGGAAAGTTGGCCACAATGTTAGAGCTAGCCAGGTTGGTCTTACGTGTCCGGTAAAGGATCCCTTTGGGTCGAACTGTTGCAGGCCTAGAACTCCTCCTCAGCTGAAGTCAGATTTGATGCCATCGGTCCCAGCACCCCTCAGCGTTCGACTTACGGGCGTCGCATGAGGGACACTTCGGACACTAGAGTTCGGTCCATGATCGTTTGGCTCAATGGCACCCATGGAGTGGGAAAGACGACGACGAGCGCGCTCGTGCAGCAATTGCTGCCCGACGCGCGCGTCCTCGATGCTGAGAAGGTCGGTGAGGTGCTCATGGACATCAAGCCGGGGCTTCCTGCAACGGACAACTTCCAGCACTGGGAACCGTGGCGGGGGCTCGTTGTCGAAACGGCCCGGCGCGTGCTCGAGTACACCGGAGGCACACTCGTGATGCCGATGACTGTCCTGGTCGAGCGCTACTGGCGGGAAATCAGCGATGGCCTTACCGAGCACGGCATACCAATCCAACACTTCGTACTCCATGCCGGCCAGGCCACGCTCCGCGACCGCATACAGAACGACAAAGACCTCGGCCCCTCGCCGTTCCGCTTCGCGTACCTGGAGCCATACGCCGAGGCGGCCCGTACGTGGCTGCACGATGAAGCCGAGGTCATCGACACCACACACATCGCAGCGGACCAAGCCGCACGCCAGATTGCGGATTCGGTGCTTGGCCGCTGAGAGAGGCCCAGACTGATCAACTGAAGCACACCATCAAGGTCGCCTGGGGCGCCTCCACGAGCAGCTTCCGAGCGCTCTCCGCCCAGGGTTCGATCTAAGGGATGGCCGTAGAACCCAACGAGGGCACCCCGACGGTTTCGCCGTGCTGCCCACCAGGCAGTGCGGTTCACCTCCGATTCATACGATGACGCTACGGTTTGCCCGTGAAGCGCTTTTTTGGACACCCCATGACCTTGTGGCCGTCTATGCGGAACCGCCTGCACGTCTACGCACTGCCCGCCCCCGACCTCCGATCGGCGCTGGAAGAACGTCAGCGCGTCCTGGAGGCGTTCGACTACTGCTCCATCCAGCCAGCCGACTACCTGCATGCCACGGTGCAGCAGTTCGCGGTTACCTCCGAGGAGGTCAGCCCCGAAGAAATGGCCGCCTTCATGGCCAGGCTCAAGAGCGTCGCCGCCGAAACCAAACCGTTCAGCGTCGAGCTGGGCGAACCGGAAGCGGATGATTACTCGCTCGGGGTCAGAGGGACGAATACGCCACCATGGGCGAAACTGACCGCGGCGGTCCGCGACGCGGCCGCCGACACCATCAACAAGAGCCAGCCGCTGCCCGGAGCCCCCTTCAACCCTCATCTCACCCTGGGCTACGCCCTGGCCGAAGGCAGTACCGAACTTATTCAACAGGCATCCGACCATCTGAGGGCACCTGCCCTGCCTCCTCTGACCATCAACGAGATGCACTTGATAGCTGTCCACCAGGACGTCAACCGAGGCGCCTTCACCTGGGACACCACATCTCGCTTCCCTTTCAGCGAACCCCCGGCCAAATAATCGAAGAACGCCCTCTGGCTTCCGCGATGTGCTCGCTGAAGGATCCTTTACCGCGCGCTGCGGTCAATCGCCGTTCAGTTCCTCCACGGCCTCGTAGGTTTCCTAGTTCTTCAAAATTCCTAAACTCTTTGGGGTTATCTATTGACGCGCATGTTGGCGCGGAATACGGTGAGCGACATCAAGGGAAGCATCATGAATCGTAATCGTGGATGCTGACGTCTCCAGTGCACATCAAGGTCCAAGAAGTGACTCATGTTCGCAAAATCACCGCGTATTCGTAGTCATGGGTCAATGTCTTCTACAACTGCTGACCTCGAAGGCGTCACGCGTCGTCGCCGTTTCCTCGTGCCGATTGGAGTCGCTTCCTTGGCTGCGGTCATCGGGGCGGCGGGGTTTTTGTACTTCGGCTCGACGGCTAAAGCTCAGAGCGGAGCTCCGACCACCGTAGCTCAGAGCAGCACTCCGACCACCGTTCCGACGTGGTCTGGGCTGCCAATCACCTCCGAGACCGTTACGACGGTCATAAACGGGAACCCAACCCTCTTCATCGTCGACCGCGAGCCAAGTACGTCAGTCCCGGCTGGCGTTATCTACCAAGAATCGCCCGCGCCCGGGACGCCGATCACAACCGGCACTGTAGTCACTCTGACCGTTTCGTCAGGGTTCCCCGCTGGTTACGCACCGCCGTCAATCCCCAGTCACGCACTGAGCGCGCACAGGGAGCTGCGTTCTCGATGAAGCACTCGATGTGCACGCTCGCCGCGGCGGCTGTGCTCGGGCTAGCCCTTGCCGGATGCCAGCCCACCGCCGGTCCGATCACGCTGGGATCGCCCGGAGCAACCCCGAGCCCCTCACCGTCCGAGCTGGCGGCCATCGTCCAGGCAGCCGTCGAGGATCGAAACGGTACAGTCCTCGACACTCCCCCTGCCATGAGGCTTGCCGGAGTGCATATGACGGCGGCCTACCTGTCCAAGCGCGAGCGGGACCTCCCAAAGGTGGCCCGTTCGAAGGCCGGATTCAAGGCAATGGGCTTCTGGTATACGTCATTTTCGACGAAAATAACCGTGGAATCGGTCGAGGTGACCGGTTCGCGGGCGAGCGTCCGGTTCAAGGAATTGACTGAGGAATACCAGTACTCGACGGCGAATGGGCCGAGCAGCGTCCCGTCGGGCTACTCGCTGGTCCAGACCGCGACCTTCCGGTCATCTGGAGACGCTTGGCAGCTAGACAGCATCACCCCTAGCGTGCCAGGGGACGGCCTGCCGATGTCCGTCGTCGAGGGCTAAACTTCCGCGTGGGCCGTCGCCGCCACGGACTTCATAATGCACTTCATGGCGCTGAAAGCTCGGGAGCGAGGCCCAGGACGATCAACCGCACGCCACTAGTTCAGCGCCCATCGGGCAACCTTGATCTAAGTTCTTCTGCATAGGAAGCGATGGCCTGACGCTGGTCGCGGGTGAGTCTTCTGACCTGCAGGTCGAGGACTGCACGGCTGCCCAGCTCTCCCAGGCCCAGCAACTGACCCACCCGACGGATTGCTTCGTCCACGTCCTCTGAATCCTCAACCACCTGGAAGACCTCGCCCCGCCGATCCATCGCCTGCTCGAGAGCCTCGAGGATCATCAATTGTTCCCTTGTCTGCCGCTCATCCTCATCCATGCCGCGATTCTTGCACGAATGGTTGTGTCAACCGATCGGCAATCGCTGCCCCCACTTCGTGACTCGCCGGGCATCTTCCGAATGGGCCAGATTCTTTCAAGATTCTCGTTACAGTTTGTTGGCTGCCGGACATTAACTGGGCATGAGCTTGCAAACAATGGGGGAACGGGTGGATCTGGAGAGGGAAAAACGGTTCCTTGCCGCCCACACGGGGTCCCACGACCGTATCTACCGCTATTTGCGGCGGAGGACGGATGGCCCCGCCACCGCGGAGGATCTGTGCGCGGAGGTTTTCAGGATTGTCTGGGAGAAGTCCGGACAGGACGCTGAGCTCCCGGTGCTCGTCATTTTCGGAATAGCCAAGAACGTGCTCCGAAACCATGACAGGTCCTTGTCCCGGTCGGCCGGGCTCATCGGTGCTTTGCGGTTTGAGCATATCCCCGGCACACCCGCCGAGGAATCCTCCGTGCGGGATGCCATCGACCATCTAGGCCCGAAGGAACGGGAGGTGCTGCTGCTGACGTACTGGGACGGACTCACCGCCGTCGAAGTGTCCCATCTGCTCGACACGACGGCGACTGCCGTGCGAATGCGCCTGCACCGGGCCCGCAAGGAACTAGGCCGACTACTCCAGGAGCAGAAAGTGTCAGAAGGAGCAACGGAATGAGCAAGGACCTGTCCCTCGACGATCTGCTTTCATCCGCCGATCCTGCGCTCATGATCACCGACGAAGAATTGGAGCGCAGCCGCGATCGGTCTCTGTCGTTCGTGAATTCCGATGTCACTCACATCGCGGTCGGCGGATCCGTCCAGGACTTCCACCGCACACGTGCCAAACGTCATTGGGTGCGTTTCGCCGCTGCGGGGCTTGCGGCAGCTGCGGTCGCGGCCTGCGTACTCGTGGCATCGAGTTTAGTAACGGGTCCGGTCAACACGGCTGCGGCTCCGACCGTCGCCGCTGTGGCGACAACGTCCGACGCCGGGAAGTCTTCCCTGACTGGGCCCACTGTTACCGATTCGTTTGGGAACGTGGATTACTACACCACCGTCTCCGGAGACACTGTGGCAGCGGTGGCCGCATCGTTCCACATCACGGAGAAGGAACTCGCCGAGTTCAATGGACTTCAGCCCGGGAGCGCATTGGCACCCAACACGAAGCTTCGCCTGATCCCGGTTCCGGGGCCGATCTACGGCGCGAAGGGGACGGCTACCGTCGACGGGAACGGTATCCCCACGAGTTACGTCATTGAATCCGGTGACACTCTGGGCGGGATCACCTACCGGTTTGGAATCACCGGCGAGCAGTTGGCCGAAGCGAACAAGGTCCCGTTCGCGTACGAGAAGGGCAACACCTACTTTGTCCGCGCCGGGAACCACATCCAGCTGCAGAAAAATCCCGTCGACAGCAGATCCGGTCAAGGAAAAACCGTCAACAATTCATCCGGGCAGACCATCTTCTACACCACCGTCGAGGGCGACTCATTCGACAGCATCGGCTACAAATTCCGATGCACCACCGAGCAGTTGCTGCAGTACAACACTTCCTTGGCCGGGGACCGGCCCATCCCCGCGGGCACCAGGGTGAGACTGATACCAGGAGAGCTGAAGATCGACGGCGCTCAAGGCAGCTTCACTGCCGACGCCGACGGGATTCCACTCACGTACACCACCGCCCCCGGGGACACCGAACGCCAGATCTCCTTCCGTTTCGGAATGCCTGATCTGGAGTGGGCGAACCGACCGCTCACCGGCACCAGCCGCGTCTGGTACGCCTTCACCGACCTATCCACCGGTGAGCTCGCCCCCGGCCAGACAATCAGCCTCGCGGTGACCAAGCCCATCCACAAGTAGCGGTCCTACCGAGGCCAGCCAAACTGCCACGGCACTCCGCTGAGCCCGTTCCTACCCCTCGAAGTGAGTTTCGATCGCGCTCCCTGAGACCTGTTCGATCAGTTCGGCGGCTACGTCCCGTAGTTTGCGGTTGCGGTTGCTGGAGACCTTGGTCAGGATTTCCATCGCTTGAGCCTGCGAGCATCGGTTTTGCGCCATGATGACACCGCAGGCCATGTCGATGGCGGTCCTGCTTTGCATGGCTGATTCCAGGTCCTTCGCCCGGTTGTGGGCGGAGTCGATGCGCACAGACAGGTGGAGTATGTTGCGGGCGGCGGCGGCAAAGCCCACGGCCTTGTCGAAGACATCCGGGGTGAACGCGCCTGGCCTGGAGGCGAAAAAGTTCAGCGCGGCGCTGGCGTCGTCGCTGATTTCCATGGGAATCCCCAACGAGCTATGAATGCCCATCCCGGCGAATTTTTTGGTGACCTCCGGCCAGCGCAGATCGGTCGAACCGTCGTCGATGATCACAGGGGACATCTCCCGGAGTGCCTTGATGCAGGGGCCGTCACCGATAGCCTGCTCAAGCCGGTCAAGCTCCACGGCGCGTGGGCTGCTGCCGGCTGCAGTAAGGGGCCGGCGCCTGACTTTGACGGTGACTGCGCAGTCGATCTCGTCGCCGGAAGCCTCAGAGATCGAGGCCGCAGCGAGCCTAGAGAGCCCGGTCAGGAATTCAGAAGCATTCCCTGCGCCCACCAGAACAGATTGAAGTTCCAAAATGCCTTGAAGCTCGTCTGCAGGCTCGTTTTCCGGTGAACTCGACATCATCCCATCCTACTTTCCTCGTTTGCCAAGGAGAACGGTGCCCCGACGCTGGCGGCCCGCATCCCGCCGTCGTATGCTGCATGCAGTCCTAGGCTTTCGATCCCCTACCGCGGAGTACGCACATGCAGATCCCCAAACCGTCCGACGCCGACAAAGACCGATTCCGCGCGGTGGTGCCAGAGAACCCTGATGTCGTCGTCAAGCCGATGTTCGGGAACCTGGGCGCGTTCGTGAACGGCAATATGTTCGCCGGACTGTTCGGCCCGATGATCGGCGTCAAGCTTTCCGACACCGATCGCGAGGCACTGGAGGCCGGTCACGAAACGCTTCCGTTCGGCCCTGAAGGTCGCGCCATGGGTGGCTACGTCGGGCTGCCCGAAGCTTTGAGCGACAAGGACGAACAAACAGCGGAATGGGTCGAGAAGGCTTTCGAGTACGTCGCAACCCTCCCGCCGAAAGCCGCAAAGCCCCGTTCCCCCAAGAAGTAGCTGCCACAGTGGTGATGCCACCAGCAAGGACAAAAACTCAGAATCGGGAAGTATGGTCTTCGATCAGTCCGCTCGCCGCGATCTCACGGAAGGTATAGATCCCGCGAACCGCTGCGTCCGTGTCCCGGAATGGTGAGGAGACGGCAAGCTCTTTCCCGAACTCGTCAACCAGCCGCACCCTGCAGCTGCCTCCGTTGTCAGTGAACACTTCAAAGTGTCCCGCCATCAGAGAAGTTCTCCCCGACGGCGACCGGGAGCAAGCGTGGGCAGCGCGGGATGCCCGGTAGCCGGGCTGCCGTTGAGCGGCTGATGATGTCCTGGTTCGCGTCGCCGCTCCAGCTCGCTCGTCACGAGATCCAGCAACGCCTGGGCCGGTTCGGAGAGCCTGCGGGTTGCGGCCGGGTGGGCTATTTCGTCGCAATGAAGAAGCACGAGACGGATGCGCTCCAATTCCCGCGAGGGCACGAATGGCCATCGCCGAAACAGTTGTTGAACCGCGCTCGGCCTGGGCAGGTAGCCCCGTAAGGCTTCACTGGAGGTGTCCGCCGTCCAGGCTGCACCGCGCCGTGCAGCGCGAACATCGAGGTGGACGGCCCTTTGACCATGAAGATGGGGGTGACTGGGTTGAATAGGTGCCATGACTGACCTCCTCGTACGAAAATCGAGAAAGCCAGCTGCTTGACCTATACCAGCATATCTAATGTGACTTAGGTCATGTCAATCGATTTGACTTTATTTCGGACCGCAACTGGATCGCTAAACGCCGGGGTCCGGGCTCGTGTCCAAAGCTCCCAGGAGGGCGTAGTGTCGAAGTAGGAGATTTCAGGATGGTCGTTCGGGTCCAGGGATTGAATATAAGGGCCGTGCAGCGCGCGAACGGGCATGGCTACCGGCCTGGGTTAGGGATCCCGGGCGCCCCTTGGAATCGAGGCCGCATGGCCAGTAATAACGCAGTTCCCACTACAGAGCAATTGCAGGACCTCCTGATTGAAAGTCCCGGTTTCACCGAATTTCTCCTGGGCTTGGCCACCATCTCAGCGTCCTTGTTGGACGGTCGGGAACCTCTCTTGTGCGCCATCACTGTCGAGCGGGATGGCGGCCCCTCAACGGTGGCCAGTAGTACGGCTGCGGCGCAGCGCTTGGACGAAAAGCAATACACGTTCGACGACGGCCCTTGCCTTACGGCGTTGCGTCACCAACATCGCGTGCTGATTGATGATCTGCAGGCCGATGGCCGTTGGGCACAGTACGCCCACCAGGTGGAAGGTGAAGGTATTCGCTCGGTGCTGGCAGTGCCAATCCAAACAGACTCGTCGTCACGCGCAGCCCTCAATTGCTACGCCCATACCACCGGAATCTTCAACGAGGCCACCGTTTCCCGCGTGCTAGAGCATGCCCAAACAATCTCGAAGACACTGAGGTTGGCGCTGCGGCTTCATGTCCAGGAGCCGTACCCTGAACACCTGCGATCCGCCTTGCAATCGCGAGCCGTGGTGGACGCGGCGTTGTCCTTGATCATGCTCCAGAATCGTTGTGGACGGGACCGCGCCATGGAATTGCTCCAGCTCGCAGCGCGGGATAGCAGCCGGCGGCTTCACGACATCGCCACCGACATTTTGAACGCGTCAGTCCCCCGGGATTGGACTTCCTCCAGTGCGGTCCATGACTAATTCGGAGCCGAGGCCAACCCACACTGGGTTGGCCGGATTGCTTGCCGACCCGAACCAGGACCTTGGCATCACCCTGCAGGGTCTTGTCTTGGAGACCGCCGACGTCGACGAATTCCTTGCTGCTTTAGCCAACCTGGCAGCGGCCGCTCTCACAACCGCCTCCAACGCCGTCTCATGCGGTCTCACCGTGATCACGAAGAAAAAGGGCATCACCACAGCCAGTAGCGATGAGCGGGTGCGCGCGCTCGATGAACTGCAAATTGAATTCGGCGACGGGCCTTGCCTTACGGCGCTTCGGCACAGTTCACTGATTCTTGTGGTCGATACCCGCGGCGAAAGCCGTTGGAGTGACTACATGGAGGCCGTCTGGCGGAACGGCATTGGATCTGTCCTGGCAGTGCCGCTCGATGTGGCTGGTGATGCTGAGGGCGTCATGAACCTCTACTCGACCACGCCGCACGGGTTTACCGGACCGGACATTACAGCAGCGGAAGAATTCGCCTACAGCGCGGCGAAGTCCCTTAGTTTGGCTTTGATGATCTCCCAGTTGCGTAACGCCAAGGACGATCTCACCGCAGCCATGCAGTCCCGCTCGACGATCGATACCGCCGTCGGGATTGTCATGGCGCAGAACCGATGCGGACGCGACACTGCCTTCAAGGTTTTGACCCGGGCCTCGAACAGTCGAAACGTCAAACTCCGGGATATAGCCGCTCATGTCATTGCCTCTGTGTCGGGCGAGACGGATCCGGAAGCTTACTTCGACGAATAGTTAAAGAGTCGGGAATGGTGCGGACTAAGCTAGGAACAGCGCACCAACTGCCGTGCTGGATTCTCTTTCACAGGAACGCTGCGGCTCGATGCACTCGACCTAGATGAATGAGGACCATGGCGCGGAAACTACCGCTGGATGAACTGTCGACCGTGATTGCGCGAATCCACGGCCTGCTGCTCACGGAAGAGAAAGTGGACCGCGCCGTGCGGTTGCTGGCCCGCGCCATCAAGGATTCGGTGTCCGGAGCCACCGGCGCGGGGGTCTCTCTTCTGGATTCGAGGGGCAGCCTGACCAGCAGCGCCTCCACGGACGACGTAGTCACCCGCGCGGATGCCCTCCAGTACGACTTCGGCCAAGGGCCCTGCCTGACATCCTGGGCAACGGAAGAAACGGTGGTCGTCCAGGACGTCGCAGCGGATCCGCGTTGGCCGGACTGGACTGACGCAGTGAAGGACATGTCCGTCCGTTCGGTGGTCAGCGCTCCCTTGCTTGCCGAGCAACAATGCATTGGCGCGTTGAAGATCTACTCGGACGTCGCCGGGGGTTTCGGCGAGGACACGGCCCGAGTGTTGGAACTGTTTGCCGCCCCCGCTGCTACGTTGCTTGCGAATATCCAGGCCAGCGAAGCACCCCACCGCATCAGTGGAGCCTTGGCTGAGTCCCTCCATAGTCGCGACCTGGTCAACCGGGCCTGCGGCGTACTGATGCAGCGCCATTCCTTGACCGTTGATATGGCCCTTGCCGAACTGATGCGCCGGGCCCGGCGCCAGAACAGCACACTGGGCCAGATCAGTGCCGATCTCGTCGCCGGGATTCCGGCGGCCCTGGACTAAGGCCGGCCCGTGGGCTTCGATCCCCATGAACCACAACAGCAGCGCATGCTGGCCGCTGCCATGAAGTCAGCACAAATCAACGTCGGCGAACTCTGGCTCAAGTACTTCAGCCTAGGCGGCGAAGTTGGCGAATACGAGGTGGAAGCCTATCTCCAAGGCCTCCTCTCCCTGCCCGTCTTACAACGTGACCTCCTGGCCATGGCCGCCAACGAACTCATCAACAAATTCCCGCAAGGTCACGCCCCCTACTCCGATGAGCTCGGCCCGGATGGCGACTCCCAGAGGAAGGAACCCGGATCCGGGACGCAGCAGCGGCCGGAGTCTGAGGCGTAGGCGGCGGTTTGCGTCGCGTAGGTTGAGGTGTACGACGGCGGGCGGCACCTGTGCGGTGACGTTCACTTCCTGCGTGGTTCAGTCGCGGAGCACGACGGCCGGGTACGTGACCGGGGAGCGCAGGATTCGAGTGCAATACGGCTAGGTGTGCTTCATGGTCGGAGCCCTCGCTGACGCTCGCAATAATACTCTTGGGTATGGCCATGATTTTCATCAGCCCTGTTCGCGAGTTGCTTGGCTCACTGTGGATCGGATACCCGGCAATAGTATTTGCATTTAGCTTTCTTGGCGCGTCGGCAATTCACCGTCACGATCAGGAAAATCCGGTCAAAGCCGCTACCTTTGGGGCTGCCGTTAGCGCAACTCCGGAATCATTAGCTGCTTTCTCGTAACTAGAGATGGTTGAGTGGCTTTTTCATGCCCTCGTACGGCGCGGAATTCGGTGGCGAAGCGCGCACTCTAGCGTTGGAGACCAGCTGTTCGGGAGCCCAGTCACGCTGAAGCACGCGGCCCCGGTGACCGGCAGCTACACGGAGGTTTCAGTGGGCAGTTGAAAGGGACGACGGCGGGCTCCGCCACACGGTGAGGCCTGCGCCGATGAACACGGAGATGCCCGCCTTCGAACACTGAGATTGGCCTTTTTCACACTGATTTTTGGCCAAATGACACTGAGATTCGGTACATCGCACACGGAGAGGCCCTCGCGCGGGCTTATTTTGCTGTTGATGAAATCTCTAACTCTCTCCGCGGCCGCAATGCTCCTGATCGTTGCCATCATTTCATTCGTCAACAATCAGGCCGCTTGGATGCTATCTCCGGCGGCGGCGGGGGCGAGTCTTGCGACGCGGTTTGACTACAGGAAGCAAGCAAAATGACCGCCGAGAACGAGAGTGTGATCCATTGCGAAGCCCATGGTTCGGCAACGACCCCTTTGTCGCACGCTCCGGCCGAAGTGACAACCTCGAATGCGTCATCACTTATCACCGATGATTATCCCCAGTCCTTGTCGGAAGAGGTGGTGCCAAGGCTCGACATCAATTTCCAGTGAGACCAATTACTGTAGCTTCTAAAGAAAGACAGCGAACGTGAAAGAAGTAAATGGTTCTATCATTCGAAGAAACCAGTGCAGCACGAGTCGAGGAAGGCTTACTTTTGTTGCTTTGGTTATGGGACTTCTGCTTATCGGAATCACTCCGATGGCCGTCGCGGCTCCACTGGGCGATACAGCGGAAGGGCTAGGTAGCTCGAACAATCTCACTTCCACGGACGAAGCCAGACTCCGGGCATCTTTCAATGAATTCGACGTAGGCTCAGCTCAGCAGGACAAGTTGATCAAGAAGTTACGGGCCGGGCAGCCTCTCGACGCGTTTACAGGTGTCGCACCTGTCCTTATCGAGGATCGGTCAACTCGCACCAAAGCGATGATTATCGAGCGGTTTGCTGATGGTTCGTTCAAGGCACAGAGCGTGGAAAGGCCCTTGGAAGCGGCCTCCGCAGCTGTCACGCTAAGCGCCGTAATCACGAACTGCAACTACGCGGGCGGTAGCGGCTATGCCGTTTACAGCGGGTGCAGCATTGCGGCTAACTGGAGCGGAATAATCAACGTTGCGTTTGTTGCCACGTATCAACATGTCAACGGCGGGCCCAGCAGCATCCTCTCCGTCGGAAATTCCACTCAGAATTGCGCGGGCGTGAGTTGCTCGTCCCCAACAGTGTGGATTGGCCGAGGAACTTCCATCGGAACCACACCAGCATGGGCCCAAGCGCAATCCAGGGTCCAGGCAGCATGGGGATCATGGGAAGTATGGGTACAGCTTCAGGTGCGCCCATACACAGCAACAGTGTCACAATCATAGTCATGGCCCTATCCATGATGCTGAACTCAACTGACCCGGTTAACCCAGAGGTCAACTCCTGGGCTACCCCTGTTTTTGGCATCGTCTATGTGGTGTTGGTTGTCGTCGCGCTTGCAGCGCTTACCGCCGCAAAGGGGATTCCCACTCCAGTCAAAGTGGCGATTGGAGTCGCGATCTTCGTATTGCCTTTTATAGGCTCAGTTGCCTGGATTATCTACTCACAAGTGCGGCACAGAGGGCTCGGAAGGACGTACAAAGGATCGTAGATGCCTTGTTTGAGCGGTAGGTGCAAGTAAGACCTTGGACCTACCGCTCGTCTTTCCTCGATCGTCAAGCGGTGCGTTCATAGCGTTCAAGTGCAACCGAAGTGATTTCGCGGAATTGGGGCAAGACATGGTGATATCGGAGGCCCGGCTGGCAAGACGTCCAGAGTCTTGATCTGGGGAATTGTCAGCGCTTCAGTCATCGTGTTGGTCGTGTCAGCCCTGGTCTCGGGCATCCTATTGCCCGGGCTCCTCATGGTCGCCAGCATCGCTGCCTTGACCTGGCTGATTCTTCGGATGACCGTCTCCATCGCCATAGCTGAGGAGAAAATCGTCCTGCGCTGCGCGCCGTTCTATTCAATCGAAGTGTCGATCTCGGACGTTTTGGCCGTAACGACGGCCGAGAATACATCCCTGTCTGACGGATATGGTTTCCGGCTCATGGGCAAGGGCACCCGAGGACTGTTGGCGGGAGGGCCTGCGGTCGCTTTGGAAACGAAGACCCGCCGGTGGATCGTCTCAACCGCCCATCCCGAAGAGGTTGTATCAACAATCCAGGATCAAATTGCAGGTAACCCGTGGCATAAGGAGCCGTGAAATGATCACCGCAGAACAAGCCCGACATGTGATGCTTCATGGTTGGAGCGGCTTGCTGACTCTCGCAATAGCACTCTTGGGCGTGGCCATGATTTTCATCAGCCCTCTTCGCGAGTTGCTTGGCCCGCTGTGGACCGGATATCCAGCAATAGCGTTTGGGTACATCTTTCTTGGGGTCCCGGCGATTCACCGCCACCGCTTAAGAAAAGCCGGTCAGGGCCGCGCTCTTTAGGGGTTGTGGGTAGCGCAACTCCAGAGTCGATTGCTGGCTACGCGCTTAGGCATGGTGAGTCCGCACGGCCTTCGGGCGGGGTTCTCTTCCAGAAGTTTCGTGGCCTGTTTGTCCGGCCAGCCGGGCCGGAATCCAAGCGACAGCCGCGGGCCTCGTGATGTTCTTCGTCTTCAGCCTCAACGAGGGATTCCCTTATTTCCGCCTTGGAACAAACACGCGGAGCAGCACTCGTTCCCTGAATATCCTCCACCAAGTCCCCGAGGCTTATCTCCACTCCCTGTGAGAAGAGTTGGTGCCGGGGCTCGAGGGCAAATACAAGCGAGATCAACAACGGTCCAAGTGACCGATCAGTTCGCCAGGACGCTCAGCGGATTGGCGCCCCGGAGCTGCCCGCGTTCGATCAACCAGATGATGGATTCCAGCACAGCTTGTTCGGGCTCGTACCGGGGAGCGTAGCCCAACAGGGACTTGGCCTTCTCGATCGTGAAGCAATGGCTGCGGTAGAGGTGGCCCCAGCTCGACTCGGCGTACTCCGGTGTGGTCGATGCGCGGAAGTGTTCCCACGTGACCGTCTCCAACGTTGCGGACTGGCCGAACCAGCCGGCGGCGATGTCGGCGTATCCGCGAACGGTGAGCGCAGTGGGGGCGACGATGTTGAAGTCCTCGCCGGCCGCCGCGTCGCGATTCTGGATGGCTTTCTCGAACGCCTGCGCGACGTCGTCCGCGTGCACGTGGTGCATCAGTTCGGCGCCGCTTCCGGGGATTTGCAGCGGCTCGCCGGCAGAGAGTGTGTACCAGACGGCGGGGTCGAGGTTCCCGAGCGGACCGATCGGGTGCCAACCGGGCCCGACGATATGGCCAGGGTGCACGGACGTGGTGACCAGACCGCCGTCGTCGGTCTCTTCTTTCAGCATCCGCGCGATCCGGTTCTTCTGGATGCCGTACTCGCCGAACGGGGCTGCCGCCGATCCGGAACCCTCGGCGATCGGCAGCTTGAGGCTCTGGCCGTACCGCCACACCGAGCCGCAGTGCAGCAGATGCCCGGCCTCCCCACGGAGCCGGTTGACGAGCAAGCTCGCCGATTCGAACGTGAAACAGACCAGATCGACGACGACGTCGGCCTGCAGTGCCGCGACCCTGTCACCGAACGTGCCGTCCCGGTCTTCCTGCTGCCGGTCGGCGACGACCTGACGCACCTGCTGCCACTCGGGCGCCTCGCCATAGCTTTTGTGGGTGCCACGGCTGATGTTGATGACTTCATGACCGGCGCGCACCAGCCGGGGGACGAGGAAGGATCCGATGTGACCGCTGCCGCCGATAACGATGACCTTCATTGCTCTCCAGTGCTTCGTGATGATTTAGCTGTGAGTGTTTGGTTCTGGGCGACTGTTTGGTTCTGGTCTGCATGAACGGACGACGGCGGCGCGAGCCTTCGTCCGGCGAGCTGGTCGTTGGTGGCGGCCCAGCTGGCGAGGAGTGCAAACTTCTCCGCGGATTCGCTCCCCTCCTCGACGCTATAGATCCCGATCCATAACCCCTTCTCCCCCGGCATCTCAAACACGTCGTAGGTAACGTCGACGACACCCACCACCGGGTGCTTGAACAGCTTCCGGCCGGTGCGGTGTTCGTGCACGTCACGCTCAGCCCAGTTCGAACGGAACTCCGGGCTGCGGGTAGAGAGCTCCCCGATCAAGGCGGTCAGCTCGGCATTCAGCGGATCGCGTCCTGCTTCCATGCGGAGCATTGCTGCTGTCATCTGCCTGGCCAGCGGCCAGTCCACGTAATAGTCCTTCGCCCGGGGGTCCAGGAAGATAAACCTCGCGAGGTTGGGACTGTCGGATTCGAACTGCGGCGAGTACAGCGCCCGCCCCATGAGGTTCGAGGCGACGAGGTCATGTTGGCGGTTCCACACCACGGCCGGAACACTCATGCTGTCCAAAATCCGTTGCACCGATTCGCGCACTACCGGCTTCTTCTGCCCGGTCCTGGCGGCGGCGGGCGCCGTGGCGGTGCGGGCGAGTCCGAAAAGGTACTCCCGTTCGAGCTCGTTGAGCTGCAGGGCATTGGCGAGGGCGTTCAGTACATGCTCTGACACCCCGCGGAGGTTCCCCCGCTCAAGGCGGGTGTAATAGTCGAGGCTAACCCCTGCAAGCATGGCCACTTCTGAACGTCGGAGGCCGGGTACGCGGCGCTGCCCGCCGAAGTCCTGCAGATCGGTCTGGGACGGGGTGATGTTGGCACGGCGGGACATCAGAAACGCCCGCACTTCATCTTTCGAACTCATACCTTCCACGGTAGGGCTTGGACTGGCAACAGTGGGAGGCCCTGCCGGGGCCCCTTTTGGGCCCGGGTGAGGGGTTCTAAGGGGGCCTCTCAGTGTGCGCTTCGACTCCGATACCGTGAATTCGCCCCCCTCCCCCATCCCCAGCACGCCTCAGGCGTTGCCTTCTGTGTTCCCCAAGAAAGTGGTGCCTCAAAGCATGTCAACAGATCTCAAAGCGGCCAGGTTGAAAAGCGCCGTGCGTTCACGCGGCGGACTGCCGCCGGTGGTGTTCGTTCTCACCGCCGGAACATTCCTGATGCAGACAACCGAGTTCTTCATCGCGGGTTTGCTGCCCGAACTCGCCAGCGACCTCCGGGTCAGTGTTCCGCACGCGGGCCTCCTCATCACCATCTTCGCCGTCGGGATGATCATCGGATCGCCGGCGATGATCATCCTGACCCTGCGCCTCCAGCGTCGGCTCACCCTGATGCTCTCGCTCCTGCTGTTCGCGGTCGGTCATGTCCTGGTCGCCGTCAGCCCGAGCTTCGAAGTCATCTTCGCGGCCCGTTTTGTCACAGCCTGTGCCACCGGCGCCTTCTGGTCCGTCGCCGTCGTGGTGGCGACCCGAGCGGCTGGCCCCGCGGCCGGATCGCGCGCGCTCGGCGTCGTCATGGGTGGAGGAAGCCTGGCGACAGTGGTTGGCGTCCCACTCGGGGCGTTCGCGGGCCAGATCGCCGGCTGGCGGGCTCCTTTCTGGGCCTTGGCCATCCTCGCGGCCGCTGCCGCGGTGTTTATCGTCCGCTTCGTCCCGCACGAAGAGCCCACCGGGGCGACTCCGTCCCTGAGGTCGGAGTTCGCGGCGCTCCGGTCCGGACGATTGTGGCTGGCGCTGGCCTCCTGTGCCTTGATCATGGGAGGCGTCCTGGCGACCTACAGCTATATTGCGCCCTTGCTGACGGACCGGGCCGGCGTCCCGGCTGCGATGCTGCCGTGGGTGCTGTGCTGCTTCGGCGTGGGCGCGCTCCTGGGCAACTACACGGGAGGGAGGCTTGGAGACCACCGGCCGTACGCCACCACCATCACAGCTTCCGTCGCGGCCACGGTTTTCCTGCTCGCATTGTGCGTGTTTTCGGAGCAGGCCCTGCCTGTCGTCATCCTGATCACCCTGGCAGGCTTTGCGGGGTTCGTGGTGAATCCCGTGGCGTTCGCGCTGGCGGTCAAGTTCGCCGGGAAGGCCCCGACGCTTGCGTCCGCGCTGACCACAGCTTCATTCAACTTCGGCATTGCCGCCGGCTCGTGGGCGGCGGGCCTGGCCCTCAGCTCCGCGGCAGGAGAAACCGGGCCACCGGCAGTCGGAGCGGCGATCGCAGCCCTGACTATCGTCTCGCTCGGTATGCTGGCGGCGAGGCAGCGCCGAGCATCGCGGGCGAGCGCGAACCCTGGCGAGGAGCCATCCGAGGAATCCCGCGAGTGCGTTGGCTCGTCGCTGTAAACCTGGAACCGTTCAGAATGTGGACGTGTGGACCTCGATGAGGCCGCTCGCTGCAATTTCCCGGAGTTTGTAGATCCCACGGACTACGGCGTCCTGGTCGTGGAAGGGGCCGGACACCGCGAGCTCCGTGCCGAACTCGTCAACCAGCCTGACCCTGCAGCTGCCTCCGTTGTCAGTGAACACTTCAAAGTGTCCGGCCATCAGAACAATCCTCCCCGATGATGTGCGGGAAGACGTTGGGGCAGTCGGCGAACTCCGGACCCCGGGCTATGGCTAAGTGGTGGTTGTTTTCCTGGTTCGCGGCGCCGCTGCAGTTCGACCGTCACGAGATCCAGCAGCGCCTGGGCTGGTTCGGACAGGTGGTGGGTAGCGGCCGGATGGCCTAGTTCATCGCAGTGCAGAAGCACTCGGCGGATGCGTTCCAATTCGCGGGAGGGCACAAGCGGCCATCTCCGAAACAGTTGTTGGACCGCACTTTGCCGGGAGAGGGAACCACCCGGACCATGAAGGTGGGTCGGTGTGGGGCGGATCGGTGCCATGGCTGACTCCTCGGACTACGTCGGGGAAGCCAGCTGCTTGACTGAATCCAGCATATAGAAAGTGAGATGCGTCACGCCAATCAATTCCGCCAGATGACGCCGCTCCGAGAGGCAGGGGGGAGCCGATCGCCGCAGACATCCTGCGCCCGTCTCGCACCGCACTTCGAGGAACGGCCGGATTGTGGGGCACTGACGCCGTGGTTCAGATGTACGACGCCGCCCGGCACCCGAGCGGTGGCGTTCCGTCCCTGCCTGGTTCAGTCGCGGAGCCTCACAATTTTCGTCCGAGGCCACGCCAATCCGCCAATAACAGCTGCGGCACCCGCCGAAACAAGGTCCGTCCACCACGGCCACCTTGAATCCGATGCCGAAGCCAAGGCCATAAAGATCAGCAAAGTCGAAACCCCGGCTATACCGGCGGCCGCGGCCTTTTCATGGTCACGCCGAATCCTGGTCAGGCGACACACCCAAAAGGTCAATACGGCAATGACGCAACCGGAGACGGCACCCACCATCGCGCCGCCGAGCCCGCTGAGTATCGCCACCCCGGGGCCGCCGGGCCCGCTCAACAGAAGAACCACCAACACATAGGCGCATCCGAATCCTGCCCCGAATAATAATCCCCTGGTTACTGATCTGTTCAACGTTCCTCCGTCGCTGGCGAGCGTTCAGAATGCCGCAAACACCCAATGTCTATTGCCTCCACGGTGGCATAGGAGCCGCGAAATGATCACCGCAGAGCCATGTGATGCTTCACGGCTGGAGCGGCTTGCTGACGCTTGCAATCGCACTCTTGGGTGTTGCCATGATTTTTATTAGCCACCTTCGCGAGTTGCTTGGACAGCTGTGGACCGGATAGCCGGTCATCGCGTTTGAGTACATCTTTGTTGGGGTCCCGGCGATTCACCGTCACCGCTCAGGAAAAGCCGGTCAAGGCCGCTCTCCGTGGCGCCATCGACTGGCAAAGAGGCAAACCCGCCGTCGCACTGAGCGCCACCAACAGCCTGCTCTACCGGGCAAGGACCATCACCGCAGGCTGGCCAAGCCAATCCTGCTGGTAAGGATAGTTCGCCAGAGGAGCTGTTCGGCCGCGACAAAGCGGCCCTCGGAGCCGTCGAGGCGTCCAGTTTCGTCGTTCGGTGGGTTACATGCGCCGGATTCGGAACATTTTCACCTTCCTGTTCGTGATCCGTGCTATCAAACCAGGAGTCCTCTCGTTCCCGGCAAGAAGTGAATAGGTTCGTCCAGGCGGGTCAGTAAGTCCTGGACGGGGACTTCAGGCGCTCGACGAACCGACACGGGTTGTGGCGGACGACGGTGACCGCGACATCCACCTCCCTATGCTCGGCCGCCAGGCATCCGGCTTCACGGCGCGCTGGAAGAGGCCGACGACGGAGAGCTCACCTTCACCTACGACCTCCCCGAACGCCTAGCAACAGTCGAGCCCGGGTTCGGCCAGCGCATGAGGCGCGAGATTGACGCCTGCATTGCCGCCGCCGCGATCGAAAGCCGCGAACCCGCGCTCGTCGATGAAATGATCGAGTGGCTGCTACTCCTAAGGTGCCCGTCTTCTGAGCACAATGAGCCAAGTAATGGATCCGGCAATCACCAGGATGCTCCCCAGCCAGAGGGCCGCCTGCAGTGGTGGGGTGGCCTCTGTCAGATTGGCAGCGTCAATCTCAAATGTCCGTACTGTCCACATCACGGACACGACGGAAAAGACTACAAGACCAAACGCACCAATGATGATGGGGGCTGTTCGGTTACTCATTTCGTCCTTACTTCCGTACTACCAATTGCACCGGTACGTGATGAAGTCAACCGGGTTGGTCACAACTCGGCGCCAACCCTCCAGATCCCAAGTATTGTTGGGTGGCGGCTCGAAGAAAATCACGAACTTTCCTAAGGCATGACAAACCCACTGCTGATGGAGGGTAGCCTGATTCACCCGGTTACGGGTCTTGGTCTTCAGCTCGTCCCAGCCTGGGCCAGCGGCGACAGCCTCGTTCACGAAGCCCATCATAGGGGTTACGTGAACCTTGATGTTGTTTCCGTCCCAGCTAAATCTGTCAATCAAGTCGATTCCTAGCCATGGATCCGCCACGATTGGGTACGCGTACGACTGGGACGTGTGGTCTACAACTTGGGTGAGAGTGGGACCATTTAGCTCGTAATGAGTGGCCACGACCTTGCCACTGGAATCCTTTGCCCAAGCAGGGGCAATTACGCCCGAGAAATCGCCCTTGGCATCGAAGATTTCGACGGAACCTCGGCTGTTTAGGGTTGCGGTACCGCCTAGAGGAACCGAAAGGTTGTAGTTGAAACGGGTCGGAGAGGAGTTACTGGAAAGGACGATCACTGCGGCAACGCTCCTTCCTTCCTTAGGCACCAGCACGGTACTCGTTCCGTTCTCATTATCAAAAACGACTGTCCCGTTCGACTGCTTCTTGCCCTCAACGGCCTTTTCATTGAAGGGAAGCCCAAACCTAATCACGGTCCCACTTGAACTCTGGACTGCCACGGGATCACCGGAATTCGTGGGAAGCTCGTTCGATGCGTTCCCGCCGCGGGCCCTGGCCTGCGAGGTGGTCAAATCTGCAGATCTTCGCACGTTGGCCGGCGGAATGAACCCCGGTGCCGAATTTTCGATGGCGCGGATTGCCGGATTTGTCGGTGGAGCGCTCTCGGCCGCCACGCCGGGCGAAATAGTTGACAGAGAAAGTATTGCAGCGACTGAGACCGAAAAAACTAAGGATACTGAACTAATTTTCACGTTTCCTCCAGATTTTGTTGTGCGGCGGGAATGTCCGGTTCGCGCCCCTTCAGGTGCGAGCTTGCTGTAGCAACCACTTCATTCCAGCAATTGGGTGACACAAGGGCCGCCCAGTTCGCCGTAAAAAGGCTATGGCCGGATTTGCCATCTAAGTGGTGAGACAACGAAAAATCCGTGCAAAAACGGCCAATCTACGTGTAATAAAGGCGCCATCTACGTGTCACAAAAGGAGCGTCTACGTGTTCAAGACCGAAACACGTAGACGGCTGCCCATCCCGCTGCAGCTAGCATCGTCACCGCTCGAATGGCGCGTTTCTGTCGCTGCCGATCGAAAGCTACGCCCGCACCCCGCAGGTATCGTCGTTGTTGAATATTCGCGCTGTTGGGGGCTTTTGTGTCCTTCGATTCCGCGCAGAATTCGTTGGTGAAGCCCAACCTGGCGCTGGAGCCCAGCGGTTCGAGCACCTGCTCCGGTTGAAGGCACACGGCCTCCTTTACAAGCCGCTACGCGGAGGGTTGGCGGTTGGACGAAGCGCCGGCGCATCGGCTCCACGGAGAAGGTACCCTGCGACCACTGAGATTGGCTGTTTTCACACGGATTTTTGGTGAAATCACACTGAGATTCG
This sequence comes from Arthrobacter sp. efr-133-TYG-118, assembly GCF_030209755.1. Lineage (GTDB taxonomy): Bacteria > Actinomycetota > Actinomycetes > Actinomycetales > Micrococcaceae > Arthrobacter. Next base: position 320,562 of record NZ_JARVRH010000004.1, read on the forward strand.
GTACATCGCACACGGAGACGCCCTCGGTGGGGCTTATTTGCTGTTGATGAAAGTTCTAACTCTCACCGCGGCCGCAATGCTCTTGATCGTTGCCATCATTTCATTCGTCGGCGATCGGGCCACTTGGGCGCTATCCCTGGCGGCGTCGGGGGCGAGTCTTCCGACATGGTTTGTCTACAAGAAGCAGGCAAAGTGATCACCGGGAACGAGTGTGTGGTCCGAAGCTTATCCCCACTCCGCGTCGGAAGAGTGGGCGCCAAGACGGTAACTTCTGAAGAAAGCGGTATGCGTGAACCTGTCGGTCGTGGTGCGCCCAACTGATCCGGATAACCCAGTCGGCAGCGACGCCTGGGCTACGCCTGTTTTGGGCGTCGTCTATTTAGTGTTGGTAGTCGTCGCGCTTGCATCACTTAAGGCATCAAAATGGATTCCCGCTCCAACCAAAGTGGCGATTGCCCTCGCGATCATTGTGTCGCCGTTTGCAGGCTCAATTGCCTGAATTATCTACGCCCAAGCGCGGCAGCGGGCACGCGGAAGGCCTGCAAAAGGTCCTAGAGAGCCAGGTCCAGGCAAGACACGGAATTGGGTGAAGCATGGTGATATCAGAGGCCCGGCTGCCAAGTAGTTCCAAAGGCTTGATCTGGGGAATTGTCGGCGCCTGAGTGATGGTCGTGGTCGTGCCTGCTCTGGTCTCGGGCATCGTATTGCCCGGGCTCCTCATGGTCGCCGGCATCGCCGCCTTGACCTGCCTGATTGTTCGGATGACCGTCTCCATCGCAATAGATGAGAAGAAAATCGTCCTGCGCTGCGCGCCGTTCTATTCAACCGAAGTGTCGATCTCCGACGTTTTGGCCATAACGACGGCCCCGGATACATCCCTTTCTGACGGATATGGCTACCGGATCATGGGCAAAAACACCCGAGGCTTGCTGGTTGGAGGGCCTGCGGTCGCTTTGGAGACAAACAACCGCCGATGGATCATCTCAACCGCCCATCCCCAAGAGGTCGTATCAACAATCCAAGATCAAATTGCGGCTAAGTGAACAAGCGCACTTAGCCGCTTGTCACCCGACTCTTGCTACTGGCCGACGGGAAGTGCTTAGGAGTGCGTCAGAAGCCCTAACAGGTGGTCACCACTCGTGATGTCGCGACTTCGAACCGGCTACGCTCGGTCTCCTGTGGGGTGATTCAGACCGGAGCTTTCCGGGCCGCGCACCTAAGTTACGCGGCGGTCAGGGTTCCGTGCCGAATGTTCACTGCGAGAAAACCAGGGGAAGTCATGCGGCGGAACGTGTTTGCGCGCTTAGTCTCTATCGCTACAGTTGCCGCCCTCGGTTTCGTGCCCCTGTTCTCTCTGCCAGCCAGCGCCGCCGGCGGTTTGGCGACAGACAAAGTAGTCAGCACGCACCAGTCGTCCCCTTCTACGACCGTCGTTTCACCAACCTTTACCACCAACCAATCAGGGGAGCTACTTCTTGCATTCGTCACCGCGGATGGCCCCGCAGCCACCGGGTCCCAGCAGTTCACCTCGGTCACCGGTGGCGGGCTCACCTGGCGCCTGCGTAAGCGGACCAACGTTCAATACGGCACGGCTGAAGTCTGGCAGGCCGCGGCGAGCGGCATCCTCACCAACGCGGCTGTGACGGCCACGCACACCGGTTCGTACCAGGCTTCGATAACAGTCGCCACTTTCACTGGCGCGGACACCACCGCCGACGGAGCGGTCGCGGGGGCCAGCGGAGCAACCGGGGCTCCCGCCGTCACACTCACGACAACCCGCACCGGCTCCTGGGTCTGGGGTGTCGGCAATGACTGGAGCACGGCCGCGACCCACACCGTCGGGACCGGCCAAACCAAGGTCGATGAGTTTCTTGCCAGCAGCGGTGATACATTCTGGACACAACGCCAGTCCACCCCCGGCACATCCACAGCGCCACAGTCCGTAACGATCAACGACACCGCTCCCACCACGGACATGTGGAATCTGTCGACAATCGAGATCCTGCCCGCGGGAACGTCGGACACGACTCCTCCCACCGTCAGTCTCACTGGTCCGGCCGATGGTTCCACGGTCACCGGCACGATAGCCGTCACTGCGAACGCAAGCGACAATCAGGGCGTTGTCGGTGTCCAGTTCAAGCTCGACGGCGCCAATCTATCGGCAGAGGCCACGGCGGCGCCCTACTCGGTTCAGTGGGATACCACCGCCGTCGGCAACGGCAGCCACACACTCTCGGCCGTCGCCCGGGACGCTGCCGGCAACACCGCGACTGCCAGTCCAGTGAGTGTTACTGTGAGCAACTCCGGCGGCGACCCCGCCGTCGTCGGTTCGTGGGGACCAGTCCTGGCCTGGCCCGAGGTTTCCATCCATGCGGCCCTGACCAATACGGGCAAGGTCCTGACGTACCAAGGTGACTTCACGCAGGGAGGCCAGCAGTATCTCCTGGACCCGGTTACGGGCAGCTATATCCAGGTGCCGAACGCTGCCGTAGATCTGTTCTGCTCCGGGCAGGCGGTGCTTCCCGACGGGCGGATCCTGGTTGTCGGCGGAACAGCTACCAGCGGCGGACTGGGTATTCGAAATGTCGACGCTTTCAACCCGGGCACCGAGGCTTGGCAGGTGCTCGCGCCGATGCACTACCCCCGGTGGTACCCCACCGGCACCACCCTGGGCGATGGTCGGGTACTGGTGACTTCCGGGGCGAACACCAGTTCCACCGACCTCATCCAGGTTCCCGAGATCTATGACTCCCAGCAGAATGCGTGGAGCGACCTGGCCACGGCTTCCAAAAACATCCCGTATTACCCCTTCATGTACCAGCTCCCCGACGGGCGGGTGCTTCAGGCCGGTGCTTCTGAGCAGGCGACGTCCACGCTCGCTCTCAACGTGGCAACACAACAGTGGAGCACCATTGACAGCCGCGTGATTGATGGAGCGTCCATCACCAACTACGCCCCCGGCAAATTCATGAAGGCCGGGTCTTCCTCGGATGGTGGATTCTCAGGCTTGTCCTCAAACACTGCATTCACCCTTGACATGAACCTTCCGAACCCGATGTGGGAGCCGACGGCGTCAATGCAGTATCCCCGCAGCTTCGTAAACCTGACCAACCTGCCCGATGGTACGGTCCTGGCCACGGGAGGCGGCACCGACAGGTCCGGCCACGACGACACCAACGCCGTCAAACCAGCCGAAATCTGGAATCCTGCGACGGGCACGTGGACAACGGTGGCAGCGTTGACAGCACCACGCCTCTACCACTCCACGGCACTGCTTCTGCCCGACGGCAGGGTCTTCGTCTCGGGCGGCGGTGGTGACACGGGCGTGACGGACCAAAAGAGCTATCAGATCTACTCACCCGCATACCTCTTCAAGGGTGCCCGTCCGACGATGGGTTCAGTTCCGGCCACCGTCCAATACAACGCCAGTACCTTTGTCCAGACCCCCAACGCAACAGATATACGGTCTGTCTCCCTTATCCGCACCGGTTCGGTGACCCACTCCTTCGATCAAAACACCCGCGCGTTATCGCTGTCCTTCTCCCAAACTTCCGGCGGACTGAACGTTCAAATGCCGTCAAACGGCAACTACGCCCCGCCGGGCTATTACATGCTTTCCATCATCGACGGCAACGGTGTCCCTTCGATGGCATCCATGGTCCGCTTCCCCGCTCCGTTCGAGGACACAGTCGCCCCCACCGCCCCTTCCAACCTGTCGGCGGTCGGCGGTGTCGGTCAGGTGGACTTGGGCTGGACCGCATCGACAGACAACGTCGGCGTCGCCAAATATGACATCTACCGCTCGGCAACGCCGGGTTTCACGCCTGGGCCAGCCAACCAAATCACGCAGGTAAGCGGATCAACCACCACCTACCATGACGCGGGCGTAGCTGTTGGTACCTACTATTACCAAGTGAAAGCGGAAGACGCAGCCTCGAACCTGAGTCCATCCTCGAATGAATCCCAAGCCGTGGTGTCAGCCGATACGACCGCGCCGACCGCCCCCACAAACCTCACAGCCGTCGCCGGTTCAGGCCAAATCTCCTTGGCCTGGAACGCCAGCACCGACAACGTCGGCGTCGCCCGCTACAACATTTCCCGTAACGGGGCACCCATTGGCACCGCCACAAGCACCTCGTTCGTCGACGGAACGGTCATCGCAGGCACCACCTACAGCTACACCGTCACCGCGCAGGATGCGGCCGGCAATGTCAGTCCTCCCTCGAACACCGCCACGGCTACAGCGTCCGGCGCGCGGACCATCACCATCGACAAGCTCGTAACCGCTCATCAGGGCACCAACGCCGCCACAGTCAGCGCTTCCGGTTTCACAACCACCGGAAGCAACCAGCTAATACTTGCCCTTATCAGCTCTGACGGTCCCAGCAGCGGAGGGACCGCATCCATTCGATCGGTCAGCGGCGCCGGCCTGTCCTGGACGCTCCGCCAGCGGACCAATGCCCAGGCCGGCACAGCCGAAATATGGCAGGCAGTGGCACCTGCCCCGCTCACCAATGCCACCATTACGGCAACTCAGAACTCGGGCTCGTGGCAGTCAGCCATGACTGTGGTGGCGTTCAACAATGCCGACACCGCCCAGGGCGCCACAGCCGGAGGCAGCGCCGCCACCGGAGCGCCGAGCGCCAGCCTCACCACCACCCGTGCTGGCTCTTGGGTCTGGGGCGTTGGAACTGACTGGAACGCTCCGCTGGCCCGAACCGTCGGGCCGGCCCAGACCCTGGTTGACCAATACTTCCCCCCAGCCGGCGATACCTATTGGCTGCAGCGCCAAACCGGACCAACAGCCACCAGCGGCACCGTGGTCACCATCAACGACACCTCCCCCACCACTGATCGCTGGGACCTGGCTCTCATCGAAATCCTGGCCGCCCCATAGATTCTCGAGCTTTGCCCAATGACGGCTTGAGTATTTCCGTTCGAGAAACCTCGTCTTGGTGGGTAAACAGGGAGTTGACTGGCGTTTTCAAGAATCTCCCCTAGAATGTCCGACCCCGATCCTAACGTGAGCACAGCAAGCTGCCGAGAGTAAGAGCAGGGGTAATTTCAACGCTTTCGCACTCGCGGCCCTGCATTGTCTCCGAATCGCTCAACCCGAAGGACCGATCATGACCGAACCACTCGCACCGTACGCCCAGCCGGCACCTGCTGCCCCCGCGCCCTCGAAGGGTAGCGGCTTCGGCACCGCCGCCCTCGTTCTGGGTATTCTCGCCATCGTCTTCTCGATCATCCCGATCGCTGGCTTCATTGCCTTCCTCCTTGGCCCTCTTGCCATCATCTTCGGTGTCATTGGGTTGACCCGTAAGTTCTCCAAGAAGGGAACCTCTGCTGCCGGACTTATCTTGGGCGTTCTCTCAGTGATCGTCGCCATCATCGTCACCGCCATCATCGCTGCCGCTGCACAGAGCGTCACTGACTCGGTGAACAAGGAGCACAAGATTGAGTACGTCGTCACAGTTAGCGGCAAAGCTCATGTCTCCTACTGGACCGATGGAGGCACCTCCAACGAAGACATAACGGCCAACTGGAAAAAGGACGTCACCGCAAAGGGGTTCAACCTGAGCTCTTTGATCGTCACGGGTGATTACACGAGCCCGACCAACGTCACCTGCGAAATCCTGGTCGACGGCCAAAGCGTTTCGAAGAACAGCGGCTCGGGAACCACTGCCATGGCAAGCTGCACCGGCAGCAGCAAGTAGCGGCTATTTGATCGCAGGCTCCGGTGCACTAGCCCCAACGGCTAGGGCACCGGAGCCCGCATAGCGCACTGACTCAAGAATCATGAATGGGGATGAAAGATAATGAACACACCATCTGAACCCGCGCCTGGTCCGGACCTACGCGAACCATCCGCAGCACCGGAAATGCCAACGCGGGCGCCGCAGGTAAGCACCCCCGCGGAGGGCACGACGCCGGCCGGCCACCAAAGTGCCTTCTTTCCCAGAATGTTCAAACAGGTCCCCCGATGGGCTCGGGTGGTGGTGCCCATCGCGCTTATCGCCGGGCTCATCGGCGGGACAGCACTCGGTTTCGCGACGCGGCCAGCCGTCAGTTCGACGAAAGAATACGCGGCACTGAACGACGAGCTCACCGCCAAAATCACCAGCGGAGATGCAACCATCAGCAAGCTGCGCGCCGCGGCGTCGGACAAGGACGCCCAGATCAGCACGTTGCAATCAGCAGCCGCCAGCGTGAAGACCCTGCAGCAACAGTTGGCCGACAAGGAGAAAACCTTGGCCAGCAAAGAAGCGGACCTGGCCTCCCGTGAACAGAAACTCAGCGATGCGACGAAGCAGGTTGCGGCAAGCCAGATCAAGAGCGGCCTTCACGTTGTTGGTGGGGACGTGCAGCCCGGCACCTACACAACAACGGGTCCCGACGGAACCAACTCGGTCGGCTGCTACTACGCCTGGAAAACAGGCACCGGCAGCGACGCCAGCATTAAAGACAACAACATCGTCAAGGGTACGGCCACGGTAACCCTTGCGAATGGCGAGGTGTTCGAGTCGACCAGCTGCGCCGCTTGGACGAAGATCGGGTAGAAAATTACTACAGCAGGTGGGGAGCTGACCGCGGCTCCCCACCCCTGTTCGGGCTCTCCGATTCAGAGGCTAACTCGGTGTGGCAGTCGCGGGCTACGGAATATATGTCACCCCGAAAGAACGTCCAACGTCGCTACGGCAGTCACCATCGGCTTTCGGTTCCACTCGGTGAGGTGGTGAGAGATCGTCGTGATCACAAATCTTGGGTCCTCACGGCGAGCTTCATCCAGTTGAGCTTCCAAATCCTTACGGACAGACTCCAAGGCCTGAGCTGGACTCTCCGCGGCAGATCTCGAAAACGAGGAAATGACGCGCTGTTTCCGTAAGTGCCCTGACAAAAGACTTCTCCTTCATTGTCCAAACTGGGTAAGGTCAAACCCTCTCGGGCACGCCCCGCCAGCTTGATCTGCTGAATAATCGTAGGCTTGGACCATGCACCGACACTCATTGTGCGTCTTGGTCTCGTCGGCCGAACTCTACGAAGCGCTACCCGGCTACATAGACAACGCCGTCTCGCAACTCGAGCTGATCCGTGTCAACGCCGTGTTGGAGCCCCTGGTTGAGTCGCGCTGTGATGCCAGCCGTGCGCCGTTTTCCGCCGAATGTTCGTATAGTCTCCCGGTGCAACTCATCAATGGAAACTCCTCCTGAAAGCCGGACAATGTCCACCATAGCGTTGCGAATCTCCACGATACTGATGTACTCCGGCTTCCTATCGATTTCAGGCCCGTTGGTCCGGAATTCGAACCAGCTGTCCCGGTCAATAGATGCATCCCAAATGAAACCGTCCGAGTCGCAGCGATGGACGTCGTTGTCCAATACGTCTAATACCGATTTCGCCCGCTGCGCGCTGACTTTATTGAGGTTGAACGCGGCGCAGGCAAGCTTGGCCAGCCGTTCCCGGTGAATCGGTCCCTCAGCCTCGACGATGGCCCGGATCGTCTCACGGACAGCCTGCACGGACCTGCGAGAATGCAAGCTATCCAGAACCTCGACGTTGCCGAATCGTTGCACGTCCCACGGCTTAAATTCGGCTTGCTGACGGTCGTCGGTGCCAGTGAATTGCCCAAGGATTTGAGTTGCAGGAGCCAGCAACGACCCTTCAGCCAATGCTTGCTCTTGGCTGAATAGGTCACCTGCCCGATCATCTGGGAAGTGTGCAACAGTCAGGACACTCAAGGGCTCAAGCTCATCCTCCGCCAATCCGAGAGACTCGGATTGGGACGTAGCGGAACCAGAGTCCGCCTGCTTGAAAGCCTGCTCAAGCTTGTCCAGCACTTCGTTCCGATCCTTGATCCACGCCGGCAGCCAGACCCTCTGGACTGACGGCCAGCGCATCATGCGGGTGAGGACGTCCCCCGGTAGTCCGTCTCTGTCTCCCGCTGTGCGGCGGGCCGCCCAAGCGGGGCTGTCAAGAAGGATTGCCATTGCCGGGCGGTCCGGGGACTCTTGGGACGCGACGCTGATGTCGACTTTGAAGTCGGACAATCCAATGTCCGTAGCGACAACAAACCCGCGGTCCCGCAGCGCGTCGGCAACTTCCTCGCGATGTAAATCCACCCCAATGGCGCGGCGACCATCATATGGGAGTGCACCGGTGCCTTGTTCAGCAAGGTCCAGGTAAGAACGCAAATGCTTGATTCCCACAGAGCTCGTCTCCTCGGCCCGCAGCTCTGAAGGGCTGAAACTCGAGAACACGATCACCTGCTGTCGAGCACGAGTCACGGCCACGTTGAGGCGCCGCTCACCACCAGCTCGGTTCAGCGGGCCAAAGTTCAGAGGCAAGTACCCCTTATCGTTCTTGCTGAAGCCTGTGGAGAAGAGGATGACATCCCTTTCGTCGCCCTGAACGTTTTCAAGGTTCTTCACGAACAAGCCTTCAGCGTCCTCGTCCAACGCCTTCATGATCCGGGGATCGTCTGTGTCGCGAAGCAAGCCTTCTATAAGTGCCCGCTGCTGCAAGTTAAACGTCACCACACCGACCGACGGTGCGCCTACGGAATCCCCGTCGAAGCGCCGCCGGACCTCCGCCACTACGGCCCTGGCCTCGATGGGGTTGGTGCGAAGCACCTTCGACGGCCCAGACCTGTGGAACTGCCCGTCCACCCGGACGAAGTTGACGCCGTGGCCGCGTAGCCCGGGATCCGGCGCCCCGTGCGATGGCCCAGGAAAGGACGAGAGCTTGCTGTCGTAGTACTGCTGGTTGCTGAAGGCGATGAGGGACTCGTCCTGGCTTCTGTAATGCCAAGACAGCCACTGTCGGGGTACCCGTGCCTCCACGCACTCGGAAAGGATGGATTCCATATCCTCGACGGCCGTGATGTCGTTCTCGACCTCATCCACGGAATCGCTAGAGGATTCGGCGAAGGAGGTCGGGGGCATCTGCTTGCTGTCCCCCACGACCACCACGGAGGCACCCCGGCCCATGGCGCCAACAGCGTCCGCCACACGTATTTGCGAGGCTTCATCGAACACCACAATGTCGAACAGATCTGCCTTTGCGGGAAAGAACCGCGCCACGGAGTCGGGGCTGACCAGGGTACACGGCATGATTTGTGTGACGAGATCGGCGTAGTTTTCCATGAGCTTGCGGACGGTCATCCCGCCGCGCTGCCGCGTCAGCTGACGTTGCAACTCCCCCATCCGGCCAGAGTTCGACGACGACGACACCCGCCTTCCGGTAACGACCTTGGCAGCAAGGTTACGTTTCAGTAGCTCGCGGACGGTTGCCGCTCGCGAGGTGAACCGCTCGATGTTGCGTTCGTGGGCATGGGAATCAAAGTCCTGCAGGCCGGTGGCGAGACTGCGTTCTTCGAGAGAGCTCTCGGCGAGCCCGCGTTCAAAGGCAGCTGCTGCGCCGTCTGCGTCCAGAAGACCGTCGAGAATCATAGTGCGTGCCCCATGCAGTCCCACGGACCTGAGCGGTTCGATGCGCTCTAAAAGCTCAACCCAGCGCAGCAGCGGGGCCGAACTGTCGGCATCCAAGCGCCGGCTCGCGCGAGTGTCTGCCCAGACTTGCAGAAAGCCAACGTCTCTCACCCAGCTCTTGAGCCCCGACTCCGGGACGGCGGGATCTTCGTGAAGGCCTCCCACGCCTGCCCTAGCTCATACAGCCATCCGACAATGTTTTCGTGCACGGGCGGTCCGTCGTTGAGGAACGTGCGCAGTGCCCTCTTGAACGGGAGATCGCCCTTCCCGTTGTTCGGAACTACTGCCTCGGCCGCCCAGCGCAGCCAACCCAATCGGTGGTTCAACGCCGCCTGCCCGGCTTCTGTTAGCGGGTTCCACGAGTGCGGCACGGAGACGCCAGGCACGGTCTGCGCTTCGTTTTGGAGTCCCCGGATTTGCTGCTGCGCACGAACCAGGTTCTCAAGCAGCGGGACCAGCTCCTTGTGCCGAATCCCTGCGCCTGGGTGCACAACGCTGTCCAGTTCAGCCGCGACAGCCAGTAGTCGCTTTTTCCGTCCGAAGAAACCGGTCGCAGCGGCCTGCGCCGCGCGTGCCAGGATGTCCTGCAGTGGAAGGTCCATAGCCTCCGGCGCTACCTGCTCGAGACCCGGGTGATTGACCGCGGCGAACGCGGCCACCAGCTGTTCCAGATGGCCGGCACCGCTAGACCAGTTCCCGGACCGAACGTCGTCGAGCGTTTCCAACGGAACGCTCCTGTCTTTCAAAAGGGCGGCGAGGGTCGAGACGTCGGACGGCTGCACAGCGGAGAAGACAACCTGCGGCAGTCCCTCAACGGGGCGGACGGCGTCGAGCGCCGCGTCGAGACGCCTCCCGATGGTCAGCAGCTGGTCCGTCTGCTCCTGTCCGGCGACAGCCGCGACAAACCGCCACGGATGGTCCTTACCTGGGCGCGCTCGGTCGGTGTACTCAGGCAGCTCACGCAGAACACTCCGGACCGGCTCCAGGGTGGAATCGTTCGCTGAGGCGGTGAAGTCTGTACCAAGCGGAATCGCTGGATCGTCGGGCTCGTAGGTGAGCGCCTTTGTGCGGGCGCTGTAAAGGGAGAGATGCGCGCCGTTTTCCTCATGCAGGTTGCTAGCATAACGAATGAGACCCCGGCGGGCGGCGGCCAGGTCCGTTGAGGCAGTTCCGAGCTGCTGGGCATCCGAATCCAGTCGGAGTTCCAAGGCCTTTTTTATCTGGGCGCGGACCACGGCAGGCTTGCTGCCTTTGTCGTGGAGGTCCAGAGAGAACGGCCCCATTCCTACCTCGTCAAGGCGCTTCTGCACCACCTCGAGTGCGGCTCTTTTTTCGGCAACGAACAACACCCGCTTTCCTTCGACGATCGCGCGCGTCAGCAGGTTCGTGATGGTCTGGGATTTCCCCGTCCCTGGAGGTCCTTCCAGGACGAAGGTCTGCCCGGACACCGCCGACGCGACTGCTTGAAGCTGTGATGAGTCAGCCGGAATGGGGCATTGCGCAGCAAGTGCGTCGAGATCGACGTCGTCACGCACAGTAACGGCTTCCTGGAACACTTCCGTGGGGGTGCTGATGAGGTGGTGCACCAGCTGGTTCTTGGCGAACTGTTCCCAGTTTTCGTCAAGATCCTTCCAGAGCCGGAACTTGGCGAACTGGAGCATGGACAGGTCCACGGTATTCTCTACCCGGAAGGCGAGCCCCTTGGCCGAGACGGCCTCGCGGACCGCATTGAAAGCTGCGTCGAGATCCATTCCTGAGCCATCCTCAACCGGCTCGGACAACCCAGGAATCCGCAGCCCATGCGTCAAAGCAAGCTTCTCAAGCAGGCAGTAGTTTGGAGTGGACTGGCCAGCTTCGTCCAAGGTCACGCGGTAGAGCCCCTGCTTCCCTGCAGAAGTCAGATTGACCGGTACAAGGACCAACGGCGAACGGAGGGTACGGCCGTCGAGTTCCCACATAAGGCTCCCGAGAGCCAGGTAAAGGTTGTTGGCGCCGGTTTCTTCGAGCTGCGTCTTGGCTTTGTAGGCCAGACCGCGCATCTTGGTGCTGTAAGCATCTTCGCTGACCTCTGCGAACACTGCCTTCTTGGAACTGAGCAATGCGATGAGCTCATCCTGGGGCAGATCACGGCCAAAGCGGATACCGCGCTCTTGGTGGACCGCGCTGATCTGAGTGGAAGGGAGCAGGCTGATCGGCGTGCCGTTGTTGATAAGGTCCTCAAACGAGCCGATCCACGAGCTCGGTACGGCAAGTGGGAAGCGTGCGGTGTCGGTGAAGTTGATCAGCCGGTTCCGCAAGCTCAGGTCCAGGAGCGCGTTTTTCCACTGAGCGACACGAGGCGGGATTTCGCTTGCGTGGCTACCGGCACGGACGACATTGCCTTGCTTCTCGGGGAGTGCAGGCGCCACCTTCGTTTCGGGAACGTAGGCGGTCACCACCGGAGTCCCAGTCTCAGAAGTGGTCCGGGCCGGCAATGGATAAATGCCGTCAAGCCGAGCGCGGCGGATGTCCGTTACGGCCTGAATCTCGTCGTTGCCCGATTCGATGTATTTGACTATGGGCGCGTTCCGCAACGCGGCAAGAGTGATGGGCTGGCTACCCGTGAGCAGTGTGGTCTCGATAAGACCGATGTAGCCTCGTTGGACGAGGCTGACGAGTTGAGGAACGTCGTCGGAGGCTGCTGTAGGCAGTACACCTTCTTCCCGCCAATATCCCAAGAACGCGTGGCCGTCCACAAGCCAAAGCAGTGGTTTGATGTCGCAGAATTCCAAGGCAGCGGCCAGGACAATTGTGGTGTCGAGGCACGTACCGAGCCGATCCTCGAGCACCTGCTCCGGGGTGCGAACCGTCTGCCCCTGGACTCCCCAGTTGGTGGGCGGCAAACTATAGCGGATGTTCCTGATGCTAACAGCTTGGGAAAGTGCGAAGACGATTTCGTCGACGCGATCGGCGCCTTCCGTATAGCCGCCAAGGCTGCTATTGCCAGTAGCAGCGGAGAGGAGGTCTGCTGCCTCGGAGACAAGCTTGCCGACTGCGGGGTGGTGCGGCTGAACGTAAGCCGCCAAGAATTCGTATGAGACCAGCCCGTTGCCTGCGATCCAGAGTTGTGCCGGAAGGAGGTCGATGCGGACCTCCGCCTTGCCGATCTCCGTGGTGGCCTCTCCGGCGCCGGATCCAACGGTCACGACAACTCTGCCGGATTGCTTGTCTGAAAGCTCGTACATGGTGTTGGGCGAAACCGACACGTCCACGTCGTCCAGGACGACGCTCTGGCCAGCGGCAAGGTCAACGTATTGTTGGAAGTCCTCAGAAATCCTCCCGGCAGTGGACAGAACCTCTATCCGAACCACCGCGCCCCGGACTTCCGTGCCTGGATTGGTGATCTTGATCTGCCGGACGAACTTGAAACCGTTGTGGGCCATTGCGTAGCTCAGCGCGTCAGCCGCAGTAATTTCCAGGAGGATCTGGTGTTGATTGAGAGGTTTTCGGCAAGCTCGCTGGGCGGCGATTCGTGGAGCTCTTCCGCTTCGCCTCCGACGGCGGTGGCTTCGGAGCCGTTCCCGACGGCCCCCTTGTCCCTGGTCTTGTATTCCTCAAGTAGTTCGGAGACAGTTTGCTCAGCGTCGTCGAGTTTCAAGCACTTAGCTAACCGGCCCGCCGTGTCCAGGGCGCGGTAGGTGTCTGCATTGTCGAAGGCCTCATTGTGGGCCCAGAGGTTGCGCATCTGGCGAAGTTCGGAGGTGTAGCTGCGGGCGTCGTGCCCCGGGTTGAAGGGGTAACCGAGCGAGCCGAGAGATTCGGTCATGACGCGCAGTTGAACGCTCAGATCCGTAGCTGCATAGCTTTTCGGAGCTTTACCCGCGCTGGCATCTTTGTGCTCAAGAAGTTTGGTCCACGAGATTCCTGGTGCCAAGGTACTCAGATGGGCACTGATGTAGGGGCCAAGACTCGCCGCCAAAGTGTCCAGAGCACGGCCGACGTACTCGCGGTTCGAAAGCCCCATTGTGTTCCCCAATCTTCGGCACCACTGCCGACCGTTGACTCAGCTCAGAGTAGTGCCTTGGTTGGATCACTCCCAAAAGGATGAGCGTCGGGCCGTCAGCTCCTCAATAAGCTGTCCAATTCACACAGTGCCGAACCCTCCTCTCTCAGAGTTGACCACCGCGACACGCTCCAGGGCACCGACGCCGTCATCGGGAGCTATATTCTTAGGGCACTATGAGTAATAATCCCGTCGCCATTGCCGCCCCGTATGGTCGGAAGAAGACCGCTAGATCCATAACTGTCCTGGATCTTTTCGCTGGCGCTGGCGGGTTGACACAGGGCTTCTACGCGGCTTCTCCGCGATTCGTCACTGAACGGGCTGTGGAGTTCGAACCGGCAGCCGCCGCATCGTTTGCTGCAACGTTCGGCGACAAGGTCTATCCGGGACCGATTCAGGACTGGTTGGTGAACGAGACTGTTCCGGAAGTTGACATTGTCATCGGCGGTCCTCCTTGCCAAGGATTCTCCCAGCTCGGCAAACAAGACCCGGACGACGTCAGAAACCAGCTTTGGCGACCGTACGCTGAAGCGCTTCGCCGGGCCAAGCCGAAGTACTTCATCGTCGAAAACGTTCCAGCTTTCGGTAAGTCGCAACAGCTTCAGGACTTCCGCGACGCCATTGGCGAGGATGGCGCCATCGGTGATTACTCATTTCAATGGCACGTCCTGAATGCGGCAGATTATGGGGCGCCCCAAGCGCGCAAAAGAGCGATCCTTATCGGGCATCGTCGGGATCTAAGTTTCCCCGGTTTCCCGATGCCGACACACATAGGTCGCCATCGTACTGTGCGGCAAGCGCTAAAGAATGTCATTTCCGAGGTGTCGGCGACGACGCTCCCGGAACGCACGACACAGTACGCCGGTCGGAACTTTGCCGGCCCCTTTCGCACCTCGGAGCTTCATCTGAGCCGTGATTACGCGGAGCTTTCTCTCAACAGATTCGTGAACATACCCGCGGGTGGCAACCGATTTGACCTGCCGGAGTCCCTGCTGGCACGGTGCTGGAAGGAGCATAAGTCGGGCTCCGGCGACGTGATGGGGCGCATGCATTGGGACCGCCCTTCGGTTACGGTGCGGACCGAATTCTTCAAACCCGAAAAGGGCCGGTACTTGCATCCGACGGAGCACCGGGCAATCACGCATCTTGAGGCGGCCAAGCTGCAAGGATTCCCAGACGACCGGCTGTGGGTTGGGTCCAAAACCGCAATCGCCAAGCAGATTGGCAATGCGGTTCCGACGGCTCTGGGACGTGCCATCGCTGAGCAACTCCTGCTCCATTTCTAGACAGTTCAGCCTGTCAATCGGGTCGACAACCGAGCTTTCGCATAAATGTCGCTTCCGAATGGTAAATATTGTCATGAAGACTTCGGCGAGTGCCGAGAGCATTATCTCGATGTGGGGGATGGAACCAATGATGGTTCGGGAGTCATGGGCCGGAACTGCTTCGCCGCTGAGCAAGTTCGTTGCAGCAGAGACTGAAAGCGCACTCAACGCATATCGGGCTCGTCCGGACCTCGTTCGGGAACATAGCAACATCGAGGCGGCCATCTCGCAAGGTGGATATGGTCGAAAGCAGCTCAACGAGCTTGTCCAAAATGCAGCTGACGCCATAAAGGAACCCGGCGGCCGCATCCGAGTGGTCCTGACAAAGGAGGCTCTGTACTGCGCGAACGAAGGGGCACCTTTTACGGCGGCTGGCTTCAGGACGCTGATGCTGTCTCACTCCTCAGAGAAACGTGACGACGAGATCGGCCGATTCGGTCTTGGATTCAAATCGGTCATCCAGATAACCGCAGAACCCCGGATATTCAGCCGCAGCGGATCGGTTGCATGGAGCCAAGATCAAAGCCGACAGCTCCTCGAAGGCCTGTACCCGGGCCTTGCTGCATATCCGATTCTGCGCTTGGCCACTCCCGTGGACCCCGATGTTGAAGCTGCCCACGACACCATCCTGTCGGAGCTTTTTGAATGGGCCACAACTGTAGTCAAGCTTCCTTTGACTGGCAGCGTGAGCTGGTTGTCAGAGGAAATGAAGAAGTTTCCCGAGGAGTTTCTGCTCTTTTCCGACAAGATTAGCTCCCTGGAATTTGATGACAGGGTCCAAAACTCGTCGTGGGCTTGGACAGCTGCGCGCGACGGCAGCCGTGTCAGCCTCACTAACGGAACCACCAGCAGCCAATGGCTGATTTTCAAACGAAATCATGAGGTCAGCTCCCAAGCGGCGGTCGAGGCTGGAAGCGTAGTTGCGCGACAAAGTGTTGACGTGACTTGGGCTGTTCCATTTACGGGCAACCATCGACGCAAGATGGGCAGGTTCTGGAATTACTTTCCTACTCAGCATGAGACTTCGCTTCGCGGCATCGTAAACGCGGCGTTCAAAATGAACGAAGACCGACATAGCATGCTGGAGACCCTGTACAACCGGGAAATTCTCACTCGGACACTTCCACTTATGGTGGCCAGCGCCCTTAAGGATCTGCGGACACCGGAAGACCCCGGGCTGTTTCTCGATATTCTCCCCTCGCGGGACAAAGAGTCGAGTTCGTGGGCCGACTCCGTGATCAATAAGCCCATCTTTGAGATTTTGCCATTCGCCCCTTGCCTGCCGGACCGATCAGGGATGCTGAAGCGCCCTAGCGAAATCAAAGTTCAACCTGTACTGGATGACGCTACGCGTCTCATCGCTCTGTGGGATTCGTGGGTGGGGAGGGACCGTCACTGGCTGCACTCGTCAGCATTGCAGGGACGGGAGTCCCAAGTCATGCGCATTCTAAAGGAAGCGAACCTCAAGCGGGCTTCCGTTGAGGAATGGCTGGAGGAAGTCGTCGCAGGTGGCGAGCTTCAGGACTATGAGAACGCGCTTCAGCTGGCCGCCCTTATCGATAAGTCCTACAGCGAATACCAGCCTGCGATGCGACGCAGCCGCATCGTCCTCATGGCCGACGGCAGTGTTCAGCCGCCCATCACGTCCCGAGTCTTCTTGCCAATGGGCCCGGACGATGAATCGCCGAACGTTGTTTCCTACGAACTAATGCACCATGGCAGCGCCAACAGCTACCTTCGTTCCTTGGACCTTCAAGCCCAAGATGGTCGGGGAGTCATAAGCCGGGTAGCCAACGAGGTCGCCGAGAATTACACCGACGCGGAGCTGGCGGAATCCTTGTGGCGGCTCTCCCGGTCCCTTCCTGTCCCTGAGAGTCTTGGCATTATCAACGCTCGGACCACGCCAGCCCGGATTCTGGTCCGGTGCCGGGATACGAAATGGCGTCCACTTGGGGACGTCTGGATTCCTGGCGCGCTCATCCCCACTTCAAATGTTGGAGACGAGCACTTGCTCGTCGATGACCGGTTCCACGGCAATGACCTGGCACTCCTGAAAAATCTGGGCGCGCGGACGACTCTGGGCGAAGCCAAAATGACCCGCAGCGGTTCGGCATACGAACTTTGGAGGTCTGCGGAAGCAAGCAGGATCTCCTCCGAGTCCCGCACCGGTCCTGCCCCCATTTCGGAGGCGGGTATTCGTTTCACCCAAGCCCTGACCACCGATGGTCTCGACCTTCTCGTCAACGCGTCAGCTACGACGCGGGCGAAGGTGACCCGCACTCTCCTGAGCCGACCGCAATATCCGACAAAGATCGAATTCACGAGTTCCTTTCGCGGTGCAGACCGGATCGACGGACCCGATCTCTGGTGGGTTAAGCAGCATGGCTCACTTGAGACTCCGCTGGGATTGGTAGACACCAAACACTGTGTCGGCGCTGTTGAAAGGATTCCGAGCGACTATCTCCCGTATCCCGGCCATGAGGAGTCCACTGCTCTTGGCCTTCCCACAGCCGTGGGTGAGGTCAACTGGACCTACGTCCTATCCCTGGCTGAAGCCAAGTTGCCCATGCAGAAGCTCCACGAGCTTTACGGCGTCCTGGCGCTCCGCGGAGTCCGTGCCCCCAAAGAGCTGGTCGTACCTCTCGGCGCGGATCGAAAGACTCGATACTTGACGTCGGAAGTCGTCCTGGCCTTGGATTCCGACAGCCGCGAATTCCTGGTGAACGTTGCGTCCGCACCGGCGCTCTTTACCGGGAATGAGGAACTCGACGGGGCTTTGAGGGAGAACTGGGGTGTCGACGCCACCACCGTTGAATTCCACATGTCGGTAGATGTAACCCCCAAGGTCGGCGAAGACGCTCAGAGCATCAAGAGTTTGTTCCCGTTTCTCAAACGGGCGGCTGGAGAAGTAGCCGTTCAAACAGTGTGCGTGCCATGTAGTGCGGTCAATGAGGTTCGCACTAACAGCTTCGATTCCCGGTCGGAGGCGATTCCGAAGGCGTCCGTCCTGCAGGAGGGGGTCCTCTACTATCGGGCCCCTCAAACCGAACAAGCTCTGCTGACGACCATTTTGGGTACATTCGGAAGCAAGCGTCCTGCCTCGCAGGTCATGCAGACAATGCGCCAGCTCAAGAAAGACGATGAAGCCCAGGCTCGCATCCGACGTGTCAGCAAACAAAAGACAGATGCAGGGAAGATCGCCGAGTTGGTGGGCCGTGAGACCCTTCGGAAGCTCATTCCAGTCGCCGTCATGAAAATGCTTGAGGCTAGAGATTTGGAACTTACTGACGAACGCATGTTCGAGATCGTCAGTAACTTGCATGGCAGTAGCCTCCTCAAAGTACTCAAGCCGGCACTGTCCGAAGCAGGCATTGAAACACCCGACCAATTCCGTGGGGGCCGGACAGCCCAAGAGTTCGTCAAGGAACTAGGCTTCTCCCCCGTCATGGCGGGCGAAACAATCAAGAAGAAACCGGAGCGCGAGGAGTTCGTTGGGCCGGTGGGTTTGAACCCCCTTCACCAATACCAGGAAACAACTAGCAAAAAGATCGTCGACCTCCTCGCTGGCGCCACCAAGCACAGCCGTGGTTTGGTTCAGTTGCCCACTGGTGCCGGCAAGACTCGCGTCGCCGTTGAATCCGTTATCCGCGATATCAAAGCGTCACCGAAGGACAACCACCGGCTGGTCATCTGGATTGCCCAATCTGAAGAACTCTGCGAGCAGGCTATCGAAACGTGGACCTACGTCTGGCAGGCGGCGGGAGTTCCCGGCGAGCGAATGGCGGTGAGCCGTCTGTGGGGTGGGAATAACGCCATCCGGGAAGAAACCAAGCTGCACCTCATCGTCGCAACCATCCAGACACTCGCCAGCATCCAACAGAATCGTCGCCCGATGTATGAATGGATGTCCAACCCCGACTTGGTCATCGTTGATGAAGCCCACGGAGCGACTGCGACGTCGTACACTCCGGTTCTAACGTGGTTCGGGCGCTCGTTCACGGAAAAATCTCGCTCACTGCTCGGTCTCTCGGCCACGCCCTACAGGGGCACGAACGAGAAGGAGACTGAGCGGCTCGTTGCCCGATTCGGGCGAAACCTCATCGAGCCAGATGAGTTCAGTGCAGAGAGTGCCCACGAGTATCTCCAGAGCATGGGCGTCCTAGCCAGGGTGAAGCATGAGGAGCTGAAGGGTATCGAGCTCAAGCTGAAGGACATGCGCTCGGTCAGGGATGAAGATTCCCAGAGTGCCATGCTCGAGGCCCGGATCGACCTGCAGCACGTAGCGGACAGCACGCAGCGCAACGAAGCGATCCTTGACCACATCAAGGCATCCGAGACGAAAGGTCCGACTCTGGTCTTCGCGGCTTCGGTAGAGCACGCAGAGGCGCTCGCAGCCGTTCTATCGGTTGAGGGCATCCCGGCAGCCGCCATCTCGGGAAAAACGGACCTTGGCCACCGGCGTTCCATTATCGAGGATTTCCGCAGCGGAAAGATCCGCGTGCTGACCAACTTCGATGTGCTGACCCAGGGTTTCGACGCTCCCAAGGTCGACGCCGTATACGTTTGCCGGCCTACGTTCTCGCCGAATAAATACATCCAGATGATCGGTCGCGGGCTCCGCGGACCGCTCAACGGGGGGAGCAAAGAGGTCCTGATCGTCAACGTCAAAGACAACCTTGATCAGTACGGCGAAAAGCTGGCGTTCACTCAGCTTGACTACCTCTGGAAGGTCGATGCGTAGTGCTCGCTGAGATTGAACTCGACGAAAGTCAACTAGCCGTAGCGGAAGCGGAGCCTGATGCGCGAATGTTCGTCACGGCTGCTGCGGGACAAGGGAAGACCGAGGTTCTGCTGGCTCGGGTAAAGACCCTCGTGGAAGATGGCCTGAATCCTGCAGACGAAATCCTCGTCCTCAGCTTTTCACGGGCTGCTGTGGAGGCTGTCAGGAAACGGGCACGGATCCATGATCTCGATGGACTCCAAATCCGAACCTTCGACTCCTTTGCGGCGCAGATTCTGATCGATATGAACGAAGAGACTCTGGGCGACAGCTTTGACGCCCGGATTCGAAAAGCCACGAAATTTATCTCTGGGGAAGAAACCCCCGATCGAATCACGTACCTGAAGCACATCATGGTGGACGAGGCGCAGGACGTCGTCGGTGATCGCGCCGAATTGGTGAGAGCACTTTTTTCCGCGGGCGGTGACGAACTCGGTGTCACCGTTCTCGGCGACTCTCTGCAGGGTATTTACGACTTCCAGTTGGACGAGTCTGAGTCGAAGCTTAGTTCTAACGAGTTCATTCAATGGCTCATCGCCGACTTCGGGGCGCAGCGCGAAACGCTCGAGCACCACTACAGGGCGGAGACGGAACGAACGAAAGAACTGATTTCTGTTGGTGACGCGATCAGAATGCTCGACGCCACCGAAGAAGTTGACGTCGAAAAGGCGCACAGACTGCTCGACGACTTCCGGCTGCAAATGTGTAGCACGTCAGTGCTCCACGAGTCCGGGGTTCTTAGCCCATACGGGGCAGGCACGACAGCCCTCCTCTGTTCGACGAATTACGAGGTCCTCGTTGCGAGCGAGCTCCTCTGGGAAAAGGGCTATCCGCACGTGATTCGGCGCAGGGCACAGGAGATGAGCGTCGCCCCCTGGGTGCACCAGGTCTTCAAAGATCTGGAAGACCGGACCTATGACTCAAGCGAGATTGGGGCTAGGCTGCAGGAACTATTCGGCGATGATGCTGGCGATCTCTGGCTCGCGTTGAAGACTGCGGAGGGCAATTTCGCGACCTACGACTCACTGAACGTGCCGCAGCTCAGCCAGCGGCTCCGTAGCCGATCCGTCCCTTTGACCCTGACCGTGGATGATGCATCGCCGCTAGTCATTTCGACCGTCCACCGGGCGAAGGGGCTAGAGTTCACGAACGTTCTGTACCTCCAACCACCATCCGGTGCGCCAGCGGCAAAAATAAACTCGGACACCTTGAAGCAGAAATACGTGGCTCTAAGCCGTGCTCGCGAGGAGATTATTTCCACCAAGCTCCCGAAGAACCTACTCAAACGGATGGAATCCATAAACGGGCGGTGGCTGGAGAAGGCGTACGGAAAGAACGGGCTATACACCGACCGAATGGAATTCATTAATTCGGACATTGACGATGTGTCCCCTTACTACCCGGCAACCGGCGACGCCCAAGGGGTGCAGAACAACCTCGTTCTCGAGGATCTTCTAGGGGAGATCGTGTCCGGAACCCTCCAGGGACATGAACCTGGCCCCGGCGAGGTCCCGCGGTACGTTCTCACTACCGGCGATGGAAGGGTGCTAGGTCGAACTAGTCAGTCGTTTGGATATGACTTCAAAAAATGCTTCGGTTTCAAGTACAGCCGCAACTGGAAATGGCCCGCAGCCTTCACGGGGGCGCGGGTGACCTCGATTGAATGCGCTACCGGACACCCGGAAGAAACCAGACTTTCGGGTCTAGGATCCTCTGGCATGTGGCTCGTGCCGCGCCTTACCGGTCTTATCCGTCAGATCCGCGACTAGGAGAATTCATTGTCAGTCTTGAATGCCAAATACGAATTTCGGCGCGAAATGGTCGACCGTCTGGTGACTGATCTGTACGGTCCGGCGTCTGAGGACGAATTGATCACCGAGCGGCCCCTCGAACGGTATGTCACCGGTGTGTTGTGGCCGGCGGCCGATGACAGCTACGTTGAGGCTCCAGATGAGCCCGAATCCGTTTCGGCTGTGTCCGGAGAAGCCTCCGTCGACAGCCCGATAGCGAACGCACGGCTGACCTACCCGAGCAGCATAGGCATGACGGTCTCAGTCGACACCCGGTTATCGTCCTCGCTTCAGGTCTCACCCGCCGCGGCCCGGTATTCGCCCGTGCAAACCGATCGCCAGAGCGGAAGCAAAAGGCGTGACGTGTATGACTGGCAGAGGCAGGCAGCCGACTTAGGTCCGGTTGACGTTGAGCTGGATTCGCCAGGTCCTCAGCGCCATTTACTCGAGGGGGGCGCGCTCGAACTGTACGCGTTGGTCCGCCAGGCGGTGGACGACGTTGTGACCGTGACTGTCGTCCTCCGAAACACCCAGCCGAAGCCCGGCGCTTCCGAGGACAAAGACGTTTCCTGCTGGTTCCAGGCCGGTCTGGCCGTCCGCACCGAGCAGCCAGCGTTGGTTGATCGTTCCAAGCTTCGCGTAGAGCTCCCCACGGACCCGGATCTGGCTTCCTCAGAATTGCTCTACCGAAACCACATGATTTTCGGCGCCGGTCACGGCTGTGCAGTTGAAGTTGAGGACGACGACATCGAGAACCGGCTCTGCCAACGCGTTGCCACAACCTTTGTCCCCCGGCAAGACGTTCACCGTTCCATGGCTGGCGGAAGCGACGCCAACCTGTCACTTTCGCTTCTGGGTTCCGCGACTCGGGAGGAAGTCGTCGCTCAACTAACCCAGTTGGCGAAGGATTACTCGTCTTGGATCGACACCACTGCAGGCTCAATGACCGCCGACGGGCCGTCCTATGTCCCTGAGCACCTACGGGGCATTGCTACTGACCACATGAATCGGGCCGCTGAAGCGCACAAGAGAATCGCGGCCGGCATCAGCCTTCTGGCGACCGACGACAATGCCTTCGAGGCATTCCAGCTAGCCAACAAGGCGATGCACATGCAGCGCGCACGCCAGGACTGGGTCCGCAAGGGTGCGCAAGGCGAGTTTGCACTTGGGGAACAGGCATGGCGTCCATTCCAGATTGCATTCATCCTCATCAACTTGCCATCCGTCACGAATGATCAACATCCTGAGCGCGACATTGCTGACTTGTTGTGGTTCCCCACTGGTGGCGGCAAGACCGAAGCGTATCTTGGCTTGATCGCGTACCTCCTGCTGCTACGTCGCCTGCGCGACACCACCGTACGCGGCGTCGCCGTGATCATGCGCTACACACTAAGACTCTTGACCATCCAGCAGTTCGAGCGCGCAGCCATGCTCATCTGTTCACTCGAATCCGTTCGGCAGCAGAATGAAGGCCGCATTGGGAATGAGCCTTTCGGCATCGGGCTCTGGGTCGGTGGCGGGGCGACGCCCAACGACATTGGTACAGCCAAAACGAATCTCGCCAAACTGCGGAGAAATGAAGACGTAGTTGAGGGAAATCCTCGACAGATCGAAGCTTGCCCATGGTGCGGAACCCGGCTCACGGTCGATGATTACCGAATCGTCAAGGTCCCCCATGAACGCATGATAGTGAGCTGCGCCAACACGAAGTGCCAGTTCGTGGACGGTCTGCCGGTTCACATCATCGACACAGATGTGTACCGGGAGCGGCCCGAGCTCGTGATCGGGACCGTGGACAAGTTTGCCGGCATGTCCTGGAGGGGTGAAGTCTCCACGCTCTTTGGACGCAACTCGGCGTCCGACCTTGGTCCCGATCTGATCATTCAGGATGAGCTCCACCTGATTTCCGGCCCGTTAGGTTCCACCGTTGGACTCTTCGAGACCGCAGTCGACCTGGCAGCAAGCGGGATAAATCGCCCTGGTGGTCCGGCTCATCGTAAGCCAAAAATCATTGCCTCTACGGCAACAATCCGTAGAGCAGAACAGCAAATCCGCTCCGTCTTCAACCGAGGGTCAAGCCTTTTCCCGCCACCCGGGCTCGACCCGGACGACTCGTTCTTCGCGGAGAAGGCCCCATCAGACGAATACGGCACTCGGCAGTACGTCGGCGTCCTCGCCTCGGGCACCAGTCACGCGACGCTGATGGTTCGCACGTACGCCTCGCTGCTCCACTCCGCCACAGTCATCGATGCCGCAGAGGAAACGGACCGCGACCCATACTGGACGCTCGTGGGCTACTTCAACAGCCTCCGTGTTTTGGGCTCGGCTTATCTTCAGGTCTACGACGACGTTCGCGCCCGGCTGTCCCTGCTGGCAAAACGCGACGAACGCGCCTCGTCCCGAACCATCCAGCTCAGCGAATTGACTAGTCGCGTCGAAAACCACAAAATCCCCGAAGCGCTGAAGTCCCTCGAGAAGAGTTTGATGAGCGGTCTGACGCCAGAGGATGTTGTGCTTGCCACCAACATGATCTCGGTTGGCCTCGACGTGGACCGGCTCGGCCTCATGGCCGTCATGGGCCAGCCTCAATCCAGCGCCGAATATATTCAGGCAACCAGCCGGGTCGGACGGCAGCACCCGGGTCTTGTCGTGACAGTCTTCAACGCGGCCCGGACCCGGGACCGATCACACTACGAGTCTTTCAACGACTTCCACGGGGCCCTCTACCGGGCTGTGGAAGCTACCAGTGCCACGCCCTTCGCAGCCCGTTCCCGCGATCGCGGTCTTCACGCCACATTGGTTTCGGCGCTGCGGATGCTTGTCCCGGAGCTCCGTGGGGTGGCTGGCCAGGTAAGAGTTGAGTCCCATGTCGTCGATCAGATCATGTCCCTTATCGGCGACAGGGTAGAAGCTATCGATCCGGAGGAAGCCGAGGCAACACGCGAGGAGCTAGAGCGGCTCCTGAACGTCTGGCGGAAGGCTGCCCTTGCCGACGCTGATCTGCCGTACCAGGCAACGAAAAAATCCCCGCAAGCACTACTTATCGATTCAAGCAAAGCCCTTGAGGACCCTGACTTCGTCTACAGCACGAGCGCCATCCCATGGCCTACGCCGCGGAGCATGCGCGACGTAGATGCCGAAACTACCCTCCGCCCCGCCCCACTAAGGAAGGACGCCTCCCTTGGCTAAGAAGACATACGCCGCCCGGCGCAGCCAGCTGATCTCCACATTCGGAGTGGGAAGCCTCTTCCCCGCGGAAAACAACAGCTTCATGATCACGAGCATCGACCAATGGGACAAGAAGCATCTCAAGCCGGTCAGCGAACCTCGTCTGGCCCGCAGTCTGCAAGTTTCCCAGCTGCTACTGCCACCGGCTGGCGCCCGGGGCAAAATTCCAGTCGTGCGCTTTCCCCAGATGCTTGTCTGCCCTAAATGCGATCGAATCGGCACAGTTAAACAGCTGCAGGCCTCATACGAGGATCCCAAGTGCGGCCTGTGCAAGTCGCTGGCACCACTGACGCCATCCCGTTTCGTCATCGCTTGCGAAGACGGACACATCGATGATTTCCCATACGCGTATTGGGCCCACGGCTACACTCCGAACGACGACGCCCAGCATCTGCTGAGTCTCGCGTCCGAGGGCCGCACGTCTTCGCTTGCCGACATGGTTGTGCGCTGCTCATGCGGCAAATCTCGGACCATGGCGGATGCGTTCAACTCGATCGCGCTCAAGGAAATGAAGTGCCAGGGCAACCGCCCATGGCTTGGATGGGGCTACCGGGAGCGGGAGTGCGGGAAACCGCCCAAGACTGTCCAGCGCGGTGCGTCCAACGTCTGGTTTCCCGTCGTTCGTTCTGCAATCTCCATTCCGCCCTATTCCGAGTTTCTATCCAAAGTGGTCACGGCCAACGCTTCACAGCTCAGCAAACCACAGGCCCTCGAGCCTGACTCCACCTGGGTGCTCGAAGGAATCGCCGAGAGCTTTGACGGCCGTTTTTCCGTCGACGAGCTCCGTGCCGAGATAAAACGCCAGTTCCACGGAAGTGACGGGATCGAGCTGTCCGAGGACCAGCTGCGCGAGCAGGAATTCATGGCGCTGATGAACGGCCGCCGCGACAGCCCGGACACAGACTTTGTTGCCGAGAAGGTCGCTGTACCCGAGTCCCATAACCACTGGATCAAGGCCACTCGAAAAGTCACTCGCCTGCGGGAAGTTCGGGCGCTGTATGGCTTCAGCCGGTTGCACCCCCGGAGCGAAGACAACCCGGAGGCCAAGCCATCTCCACTGTTTCCTGACGACAACCGTCAGGACTGGCTTCCGGCGATTGAGACCCTGGGTGAGGGTTTGTTCATTGCACTCGACCGGCAACAGGTCGAGGCGTGGGCGGAAACGGACTTCGCAGCCGGACGGGAGAAAACGCTCCGATACAACGCGAAACGGGCAGCCGAACAACGTGGGCAGGACCCGGTCCCGGTAAGCATCGTGGAAACGCTGATTCATACTCTCTCCCACATCGTCATCGACCAGCTCTCGTTGGACGCGGGCTACCCTGCATCCTCCATCCGGGAACGCCTCTACGTCGGACAGGATCAGGTCGGTGTGCTGTTGTACACGGCGTCTTCAGACTCCGCCGGAAGTCTGGGCGGGATCGCCGCCCAAGCTGGTCCGGGCCGCCTGGGCGCTGCCCTCGACGAAGGCCTGTTCAGGACATCATGGTGTTCCGCGGACCCTGTCTGCATTGAGTCCCGCGGTTCCGGCACGGACGCCCGCAACCTGGCCGCATGTCACTGCTGTGTGCTGGTCCCGGAAACTAGTTGCGAACTGTTCAATTCGAACCTCGACCGCGGAACTCTGTTTGGGGTGCATGGGCAGATCGGGCTCGGGTTCAGAGACTGGGCAGAGCTGAATCCCATTCAGTCGTCGACCACCGGTGCAAGTGGTCAGGCCCGCGCCGTCACCGACGACGTCCCTGAAACTGTCCGGCAGAGCCCGTGGCTCACTATCTTTGCTGAGTCTGGCCCAAGCCTGCGAGAGCTGATTTCCGAGCTTGTCGAGGCCGACGTCGAACCCGGCGATTGGGGTGCTGACATCGGCCCAAATAACCAGTGGCAGATCGATCTCTCCTGGACCGGCGCCCGAGTCGCCGTCCTGGAGGACCTAGACGATGAACGGGACGACTGGCTGGCCGAGGAAGGCTGGACGATTTATCACACCGGCGACTTCGCTCCAGCGGATCTCGCCGACAAGCTGGCGGAGAAGGTCTACTGACGTTGTGAGGGGACGGACTCTTCGTCCGTCCCCACACAGATTGAACTCCTGGGCGATACCGCCTAGAGGTGGTGCTTAGTCCAAGAAGTACTCG
Organism: Arthrobacter sp. efr-133-TYG-118; assembly: GCF_030209755.1. Taxonomy (GTDB): domain Bacteria; phylum Actinomycetota; class Actinomycetes; order Actinomycetales; family Micrococcaceae; genus Arthrobacter. The sequence goes on from NZ_JARVRH010000004.1 coordinate 347,350, forward strand.
TAGCTTAGCGGCTTCAGATTCTCCGGTGAGGGCCGCCAATCCGGGTAGACGCTCATCGTCCCATCGTCGGTGGCGATGGAACCGTCGAGGTGGCGCTCCCACTGGATTTCCGCCACCACCGCCAGGTCTGTTGGACCAAAGTCATTTGCGTGGGTAACCTCGTTGCGCGTCAGGATGACTTTTTGGACGTATCCCTGGGAACCCTTGACTTCGATGTGCCGCACTTCGTCACCGCGTGTGGCGAGCAAATCGTATGACACGAAGGCTCCAACGTCCTCCACGCTGTACCCGGCTGCCTCATAGTGCGCGATTGCCTGGCGGACGGCCTGCATCTCGATTGCTTTCTTAAGAATCGGGTCAGCACAGAAGCCCGCGTAGCCCTGCTTGACGCCGTTCTGTCCCCCGACGGGCGGCGAAACAAGCGGAATGTCGAATCCGCCCCAGTCACTGTCAGGCAGCAGCCCGTAGACCGTTTTGATTACTTCCGCGGGCAGCTTGAAGAGATAGCCCTGATTTGGTTTGAGTCCGCTGGTCGGATGCCTCTGGAACGGGAAGTAGATCGTGAGGCCGGCCCTGTCCGCAAAGTCGCGTTCAAGAGCGCTTTTGACGCCTAGGATGTCCTCCTGGTGGTCCGCCCGAAGGTCCGTCAGGAGGTACGGTCGAGGCAGCGCGGTGTAATCCGTCAGAGGAATAGTGTTGGCGGGCTTTCCAAACCAGTCCCCCGCCCGGGGCTGAAGCTCCCCGGCTACGATCGATGCGCCGTACATGCCGGACTTGAACCGCATGGGATTGTTCTTCCCCACCCAGTGGAGAACAACGTCACCAACTCGCACATCGCGCATCAAATCGTAGCGAGGCGTGTCTGGCGCAATGAGTTCGCTTCCCCATGTGTCGACATTGACGATTTCCATCCAGTACCGCTGCGCCGCGTCGCCGTCCCACCAACGGGCTTTTATTGCCGAGCTACTAGACATCTCTCCCCCATCGTTGTTGAGCACCCAAACTACTTTGTACCAAGCAGCTCTGACGGTTTTCCGCTCCACGACACGACAAGCCCGTCCCGAGCTCGTGTGGCCGCTACATAGAGCAGCGAACGCTCGCGCAGGAGGGCATCAGCCTGCTCCGCGGGCGCCAGGTTCTTCAGCTGATATGCAGCCGGCATTGACTGGTCGGACATACCGAAAAGGACCACACGGGTGAATTCCATCCCTTTGGATCGGTGCATGGTCATGACAGACGGCGCTCCCCCCGCAGCGGCGGATCCTGCAATTCTGGCCTCAAGGCCCCGTTCGTTAAGGCCGGTGATTACCTTTCCGATCTGGAAGTTGGCGCGAACCAGGATGCCGACGGTTTCAAGCGGAACGCCTTCGTCCTGCCAGTCCCGCAACGTATTGGAGAGGTTGTCCAGCTCCTCCACATAAGATGCGGCTCCTTGTTCCTGTGGCGGCGGTCCGATACGCGATGATGTATATCCGTTAATGGATTCTTCGCTGCCCTCAATATCCGTCACTGGCACGCCCTTCAGAAGAGCGACGGCGTACGCCAGGTTCTGTTGCGTGGTCCGGTAGTTGAGCGTCAAACGACGCGACCGCCCTACGATCCCGATTCCAAAGCGGGAAAGAGGGACCTTTTGCCCATAGATGCGTTGATGCGAATCTTCGGCGATGAAAAGATCGTCCGGACCTTGCTGAACCAGTTCCCGAAGGAAGAGCCAGTGGCCAGCGTGCAAATCCTGAGCTTCATCGATTAGTACATGATCGGCCAAGCGGGCTGTGCCGTTTTCTCCGCGTTTGCGCAGAACTAAAGCGGCGAGGTGCGCCATTTCCACGAAAGTCGCATGCATTTCGATTCTGTTGTAGTACCTGTAGCCTTCGATGATCTTCCACACCGCGATCCGTTTGGCGCGGTTCAGCGCCGTGCCACGACCGGCACGGGGAACCTTAAGATAGTCATCCTTGTCACTAATGAAGTTCGGCAGCACAACCGTTTCGTATTCCTGCTGCAGGAATGTCGGGTTGGCGAGCTCAGTCTCCAAGTCGTGGTCTACGTCACCGAGCACGGATTCCCATTGTTGGCGGGCGTGATCCGCGTCTAGAATCTTTCCGGGCGCGGCCACCTCAAGGCCGAAGAGATCCTTCATCGACTGCCGCTGTTCTGGCTCAGACGAGGCACGGAAGACTTTGTTGACCAGGGCATCCACGCCAGCAACATAGATACCCGCGGCACCTGGTTTAGAAGCCCGAGGAAGATCGGCGTCAAGTTTGGAAAGACCGGTTTCAAGCGATTCAGCAAGAGTTGTGGTGAACGTCGTCAGCACTACACGTGCAGCAGGATCGGCCTTAGACAACGCCCTAGCCCGATGCAAAAGCACTACCGTCTTGCCCGTTCCGGCACCTCCAGAGAGACGAAAGGAACCGTTGTAATGGCGTTCTGAATAGACACGCTGTTCCGGATGAAGGAACGTGCGCCAGGAATCGAAGTCTCCACCTTCGATGACCTTTTTGAGCTCGTCCGAGTTGTCACCCACGAACGTAAATTGCATCTTGGTTGCCGGGTGCTCCAACGCCTGCTTGATCTTGTCCTCTTCGGACGCCTCCGGATCGTCAACGTATCGGTTCAGGGCAAGCTTGTCCTGAACGTCCGAAATCGAGGTCCCGGCAGCGAGTTCCAGCAGAGCCGTAGCCTGCCACTCGGGAGCGTCGCCCAGGACATCGAGGAGCGCCTCATCTGACGAAGCAGCAAAGGCCCTGTCCACAAGATCACTAGCGAGACCCAGGCTCGAGACAAGCTCAACATGGTCCATGCCACAAGCCGCCAACGGATTCGTCCAGGGCTCCGCCACCGAGCCCGACGCCGGGACAATCTTCTCCACCGGGGTCCCGATCTCAATCCCCACAACAGGCTGATCGACGTCGGTAGTCGAGGCCTGAGGTGTCAGCGCTGGCTCTGACACCGGCGCTGACGCCTTCAAAACTTCCAGCACACCGTTGACAGAGTTCACCTGCAGCACGCTTGACCGGGCAATTTCGATCGCCTGGTCATGGGGCCACGCACCGTAGTAAAAATAGTGCGGGATGTTTTCGAAGGCGACCTTGAACAACACCGCCCGGTAGTTAAGGTCGATCCGCCCCGTCCGCACGCGGGGGTCCGCGGGCATATGCATGGGTTCGATATGGAGCCCGGGCGCGGTGTCGTCCTTCTGGAGCTTTTCGAAAAAGGAATAGACTTTGGCCTTCATCGCGCCGTCGATCTTGTCCTTCTGCTTGATCCATGTCACCAGCGCCATATCAAGCTCCGTTCATCTTCAATAGTTCGCGAATTTCGTCAACGTCTGTTCCCACGGTGGACCAGCCTGCGGCCACAAGTTCAGAGCGCCCATCGTCGCCGTCGAGCACGACGGCGATCCGGTATTCCGGCCACGCGATCGATACCGGCAGACCGTTCACCTCGAACCCGAGTTCAGGCAGAACGCTGATGTCGGCATTGGCGATGGCCAGTAGAAGGGTCTTTTCGAACTCCGTGGCCTGTTCCATGAGCTCGTGCCATGCAGGGCTGAGCCCGTCTGACATCTCCAGGCGCGCTGCCGCTTCTTCGACCGATGCGCGGGCGCTGATCGTAGACATCACCGACCCGATCGTCAGACCGATCGGCTTGAACGCCAGCAGGTTGGAGAGCCGAAGCCACTCGCGCCAGGATGCTTCGTGCGCGGGAGAGCCGACCGGTTCTGCCCGGTCGTCCAGGCACAGTCCGACGGCGATCGTGGACAAGCTCTTGGGCGATCCTGCCGCTGCGAACCCCAGGCTCCCCGAGCTGTACGTCCAGGCCGTGACCGAGCCAGCAGGCAAGGACGGCTTTAGGCCTTGAGACAGCGCGGCGGCGTGCGCGTACACCGCATCGGAGTCGCCGGGTTCAGGCCGCTGCGCCATCAGCATGAGTGGCACCAGCTCCGAGAAGTCCGTCCAGGCCTCGGGATCCGGTCGGTTCACCCATTCCCAGAGGATTGTCATGGCGTCCCTGCCCAGCAGGTCCATGATCCCGGCATTCACGGGATAGTTGGCCATGAGCTGGGCGTTGAGCTTGGCGTTGGCCCAGGAAGGCAGCGCAACCGGAGCGTCGCGGCCGGCTTCGAATGCTTCCACGTCCTGCCACGTCACGGCCCACGGCACTGCGGCACCGGACAGCTCTGAGCTGTACCGGAGCTTGTCGCGCTTGGTAGCGTCGTCCGCGATTCTGTTATGTTCCGGGGACGCGTGGAAGGTGAAGCCGTCCGTGTAGATCGCCAGCACGGGGAAGTTCGGGTCCGGCGGTCCCTTGAGCAGGAAGTCGGGGCGGGTTCCGGCGACATCCACCTGCGGGATGAGCTGCCACTGGAACTGCTGCCCGGGGATCCGGAAGGTGATGGTGTCCGCCAGCGCGCCGGGGGTCACCTTGGTGTGTGCGCCCACCGCCTTCAGCCGGTCCATCCAGGCTTTCCGGAACCGCTTTTCCAGCAGCGACTCGATCGAGGTCTCGGCGTCGGGCGCTTCTTCGGTGACGGTCCAGTCGGAGAACGACGGCGGGACGGCGCCGTCCGTGGCCGCCTCGCCGGAGCGCAGCAGCAGGCCGAGCAGGCGTTCCGCGCTGGCCCGCGCCACCTTATCCACCGTCCACGGATCGGCAAAGGGAAGCAGGCAGTGGTGGCACGCCAGCCGCTCCTCGAAGCGGCAGCTGCAGTCGCGCACGGTCTGCCACGCAGCGCGCAGCAGCTCCCAGACCCGTTCGGGGTTAGCGAACTCGGCCAGGTAGCCGGTGCCGCCGGGGACCTTGTCGTGCAGCATCAGGGCAATCCGGCTCCCGCCATGCGCGGGATCGTTGATCCGCAGCACCCCAAGGTGGTCCGGGGCCCCGCCCAGAACCTTCTGAAGACCCAGCAGCATGGCTGCCTGGAGACTCGGCACGGAAAAGTCGTCGCCGTAGGTCACGTCGAGGGGCAGGTGCAGCACCACGCCCTGGGTGTTCAATTCCCGGGCGAGCACCACTTCCTTGACGTTTTCCTGGGCTGCCTTGCGGTATTTGCACCAGAAACGATGCTCGGTGGGCAGGTTCTCCTTGGCGGACTGGTCCAGCTGGCCACAGTAGGAACACAGCCGGAACATCGGCGTCCGGACGTCGTCGCCGGCGATGGTCCGCACCCCGCCGTTGGAGGCAGTGCGTCCGGTGTTGAGCCAGCGGATGTCCACCCGGTTGAAGTATTCGGCGCCGAAGTCGTAGCCCTCCACAAACCAGCGCTTCTGCAGGTGCTGCGGGTCGATGTCCGCCGCGGCGACGATCGTGAAGCGTTCCCGGACGCGGTTGTCGCGGCGGTCGTTGATCGCGGCCTCGTCCCGGCGGACCTCGGCGGAGACCTTTTTCATGACCACGACGTCGAGGACCTGGCCCATGTCCGCGATGGCCGAGGTGCCGCAGCGCAGACACTTCTGCACGGCCGCCGCGGCGCCGAGGTCGGTTTTGATCCATCCGCATTGCGGGCAGACCTGCCATTTTTGGATGTGGCTTTGCTGGGGGCCCAGGTCCACGGCGTCGATCAGGATCTCCATGCCCTGCGCATAGAACGTGGCGCCCGGCGCTAATTCGCTCAGAGCCACCGAAGCACCGCGGTTATACGTCACCGTGTCCGTGACGAATTCCTGCGTGTCGGCGTCCTTCCAGGACAGCCCTACATCCAGGCTCACCGAGTCGTCCAGGAGCGTGTAGTTCGGGAGCACGCTGTAAGCCTCCAGGACCGAAATCCAGTACTGGCCGCGGAGCTGCTTGAGCTGGTCCCGGATCATTTTGAGCGTGGCTTTGGCCGTCCGGACGGCCTGATGCGCGTCGGAGGTCTTGTCGTCGAGACGCTCAGCCAGGGCGGCGGCCTCCTCCAGCTCGGGCAGGGCGTTGCCGACTTCCTTGCGCCGGGTGTCCAGTTCGTCGACGTCGGCCTTCCACTCCCCCGCCGCCCGGACTAGGTGACGCGAGAGACCGCTGGGCTCGCCGTCGTCGCACCGCGACGCCCACGCAGTCAAGCGGGCGGCACTGTCCGCGGAAATCCGTTCGCCGAACTGGTCCAGGAACGCGGCCAGATAGGCGGGGGCGTTCGCCGTGGCGTCCTCGATCAGGTCCCCGATGAACGATCCAGGCGCGACGCTCCCGAGGGCCTGGATGGCGTCAACCGGGTGCGGCCGGCCCACAGCCCGCGCGAAGCGGTCAGCGACGTGGGCTACATACTGGCGACCCAGGATTTCTTCGGCATCCAGGTACGTGGCCGGTGGCCGGACCTCCCCGTTGATGACGGACAGCGGTTCGTGGAGTTTGGGCAGGTGCTCGCCGCGGCCTCGCACGAAGGCGAGGACGAGCGAGTTGCCGGTCAGGCGGCCGGCCCGGCCCACCCGTTGCAGATAGGAGGCCACGGACGTCGGCAGCGAGGCCAGCATCACGCAGGAGAGGTCCCCGATGTCGATGCCCATCTCCAACGTCGGGGTGGCGACCAGGACATTGGGAGCCTGCGGGTTGTCGGCGCCGCTCTTGAACTGCGTCTCGTAGAGAATCCTTGTCGCGTCATCGAGCAGCGAGGTGTGTTCCCGAGCCACCACACGCTTGCTTTCGCGTGAGGAGTAGAGGTCCCGGTAGAAGTTGCGGGCGTCGGCGGCGTGCCGCTGCAGGGTTCCGCTGCAGCGGACCAGGGTGCACGGGCCCCCTGCCAGCTGGTCGATGACGGTCAGGCTCCCCGGGGTGATGGCCTGGCAGACCTTGCACTGGACCGTATGGCGTCCTGCGGCGAGGTCCTCGGCGTCCGGAACGGAAAGCACGATCTTCTCCGGGTCAAGCCAGTAGACATCGGCGCCAGAGTTCGTCTTCGAGCTGCCGAGAGTTCCGTCCTCGGCGAGTGCGATGATGAGTGCCTTCGCCAGGTAGCCGCTGTCGGCGGGGGCGACACCGAGGCAGCGGGCTGTCCATCGTGCGTACCAGGAGGCCGAGGAGGTGACGCCGTCCAGGTTGTCGGTGGCCGCGGCGGCGCTCCCGACCCGGGGGAAGGCCGGCGCCGGCCGGCCCGAGGGGAACGCGGGCATGCCTTCACCCTTGGGCCGCCCGCCCCAGATCTGCCAGCGCTTGCCGTCGGTCGCGATGTAGCCTTTGAGCCATTCGTGGTGGACGCCGCCTTGGAGCCGGACCCTTTCCACGGTGCCCCGGATCCAGTGCAAGAGCTGCTGTTGCGTGGGTGCGGCCTCGCCGATCATCGTCTGGTGCAGGGCCGAGTCGTAGGCTTTCCGCGCCACGGAGAGCATGCGGGTGGGGCTGCCGGCGTCGGTTTCGACGGCCAGGGACCCGGTGAGTTCCAGTGTCCGGCCGGTCCGGGACTGGAGGCCGAGCTCCAGGAGGGCATCGAACTGAAGCCGACGTTTGGCGAACCGCCGGGCCCGGACGCGTTCCGCCGGGGAAGCCTTCGGGTCCCAGAACGACCGGAAGCTTTGCCGGTCCACGAATTCGGGTGCGATCAGCTGGTACCGCGCCCCCGGTGTGTCCGCGCGGGCAATCGCGGTGTCCACGAGTTCCGAGAGCGTGGCCGGCTGCTCGCCGAGGGCGCGCCGCAGGGCAGTGCGGAGCGTCATGGTGTGGGAACGGGACTGGACGTATCCGGCCCGATGCGCGGCGTCTTGGACGCTGTCGGTGAAGACGAGGGCTTTCTTTTCCTCGTCGTTCAGGCCTTCGGCGCCGAACAGGTTGGAGATACTCACGGAGAGCATGGTGGCGATGGCGCTGCCTATGAAGGCGATGCCATCCTTAGCCAGGCACGACGGGCAGACGTCCCTCTTGGACTGGTCGTCAGCGTCTTTTCCAGTGAGCATCAGAACGGGAATGATCCGCCCTTCAGCGAGGTCGGCGCTGTCTGCTTTCGGCGGCATGGTGGAAAGGCCACGGCTGACGGTGTGAAGCCAGTGCAGGCCCTGCACCTGCTCCGGGCCGTCCTGGCGGAATTCGATGATGTCCGCCTCGGCAGCGGCCGAGATGAGGGTCCGGAAGCGCGGGTTGTTGGTTACGCGTGCTTCACGGATCTTGGAGTCATCCAGCTCCAGGTCCAGGCCGGTGGGGGCCAGGACGGCGCCCCAGCCCGAGCGGCCGCAGTGCCGGCAATAGAGTGCCGGCAGGAACATGTCGTGGGACTGGTCCACCCCGTCGTCGGACCAGCGGAAGCGCGGCGACGTGTCCACGGCGGCGTCCACGCGCGACATCTCGCGGATCCACAGGTGCGTCTCAACGGTCAGGGCGGCCCGGCCGCGGCGGGCGCGGATGTGGCTGAGGAGTGCGATGACGTGGGAGATGAATTCTTCCGCGGCATCCGGCCTTACCCCGGCGGGCAGTGAATGGGACGGGAAGATCGCGTTCGTCAGGTCCGAGAGCACAACGGCGGTGCTGGCATGCGTCAGCAGGGCGGCGGTCAGCGGGTGCGTGCGCATCGCGTCCAGCAGGTCCGCGGGACGTTCACCGAAGAGGGTCTTCAGGACGGGCCCGACGACGGCTTCCGGGCCACCGCCGGCCTCGCGCAGATCCGCGACGGCGTTGTTGGTGCTGGTGATGTCCACGGCGATGACGTGCAGGTCCCTGCCCTGAACGGTTCCGTTGCCGAGCTGGCTCCAAGTCTCCTGGGTGAGCCGGGATTCGGTGACGACGGAGTCGTGCGGGAACACCTCGCCAAAGACTGTCTCTGCGAAGCGGAGCATCGAGTCCGGGTCGCCTTTGCTGCCCAGCGTTGCGGACGTGGCGACGGGCGTGGCCCGGCCGAGCGGGCGGGCACGGTCTTCCCCGCTCAGCCCGTGGGGATGGTCCGTCAGGTCGTCCGGCCAGTAACTCTTGAGCGTCAGTCCGAGCCGGCGCAGCAGCATGGCGACGTCGGTGCCCTGGGCACCGTCGTAGGTGTGGAATTCGTCGAGGACCACGTATTGCAGGCTGGTCGCGGACTTCTGCCAGAGCGGTGCGTCCGTGTGGCGGAGCAGGAGCATGTCCAGCATTTTGTAGTTGGTCAGCAGAATGTCCGGTGGGTCCTGGTGGAACACGTCGCGGTCGTTGATCAGTCCGTCCCGGGCCACCTTGGTGCGGTTGGTGTCCCTCTGGCCGGTGTAGATGCCGGCGGTGATCCCGGACAGCTCGGAGTGGGTGGTCAGCAGCTCGGCCAGGCGTTTGGCCTGATCATTGGCCAGGGCGTTCATCGGGTAGAGGATGAGCGCCTTGATCCCGGTGATGCCGTCCCGTTTGGCGCGCAGCACGTGGTTCAGGATCGGGTACAGGAACGCCTCGGTCTTTCCGGAACCGGTACCGGTGGTGATCAGCGTGGGCTCCGGGCGACGGGATGCCCCACCGGCGCCCTTGCTGCTGAGCCGTTGGAAGGCCTTGGCCTGGTGGCCGTAGGGTTCGAAGCCCTCGTACCAGTCCAGGCAGTCGCGCCAGCCAGGCTCGGCAGTTTCGAAGGGAAGCCGCAGCTGGACATAGGCACCCTTGAAGAGCCCCTGATCCGGATCCGCCAGGAAGTCCTTGATGGCGGACTGTGCGTTACCGTCCGTCAGTGCGAACGTGGTGGCGAGATAGTCAGAAAGTCCACGGCGCAAGTCCCCAGCCTGGGTGGTGGGCAGAAGCTCGGACATCAGGACTTCTCCTCCAACATGCTCGAGAAGTGCGCGTAGGCCTGTCGCATGTCTTCCTCGCGGTCGAAGCTCTGGAATGGGAACTCGAAGACGTACTCCACGCCGCTCTGCGGGTGCGTCCAAGTTCGTTCTTCGAGGGTTAGGTTCTCGCCGACCTTGCAGTAGAGCCGGTTCATGTCGGCGGGAACTTTACGACCGTTCGCGTCGTAAAGATCATTTTGTTCGTAACCTCGTAAGACGGGGAATTGAGTTTGGTAGATCCTGCAGAGCTCGTCCGCACTAATGCCTAGACTTAGTCCGACGATTGCGTCGATTTCTATTTCGAGTCGCCGTCGAGCAGCTGCTCTTCGTTCGGGGCATCCAAGAGTTACGCCCTCGTTCCTGGCAGTGGATGCCAAGCTCGCATATGCATCTGAAAGAAACATGAGACTGCTGACTCGCTCAACAAGCATCCGCTGGCCCGCAGTACCCTTCCAAAGCAACGTCGGTAGGGAATCAACCGCAGGCTGACGGAGATCACCGACTCCGGAAACCTTTACAAAGAAGTCAGTCAGTAGAGAACTCATGACGGCAACACACAGTAGGAGCGGTGCTGCCCCACCTTTCGTGGCCAGGACAGCCGAAAACACTGCATCGACGTGGGCAACTCCCGGGGGAATGATAGTTGCGTGGAGGGTCCGTTTACTGGAGGTGGCGGCCATGCGCCTCCACGCCAAACGGTAAGTTTGGATTACCTGCCGATAGGTGCCGTCCTCAACGCGCCATGTCCCGTAGTCCGCTTCGTATCGACCGCGCTCTCCCGCCGTTTGATAGCTAGTCCGAGGCACGAAATCTGCAGAAATGGCTTCAAGGTCGATTTCGTCCCAATCGTTGTTGCTCTTGACCACCCTTCGGGGCTGCTTAGAAAATGGATTTGCAACAGTAAAGTGCGGACCCTGCAGAATCACGTCATTCCAAGACTCGGGAATGGCAGATCCAACCTCGAAGTAGCCTTTCTTACGGTCAATAGATTCATCCCAGCCCCGAGAATAGAGAAGCCCCAATTCGCGCATCCTCGGGGCCTCGCTCAACTGCTCTAGAACGCGGGAACTCGCTCGGTTCACGGGGTATATCATTCGCGCCTGAATGGCGGGGGTTCCAGGATCATCGAGAATATCCGCCCACACCTTTAGAACGGATAAATCTACTGCTGCAATGCGTTCGGCGTGTGGTCTGGTGTCCCAGTCGCCGTTCTTGGTCTTCAGCGCTGGCGCTTCACCAGCACCATCATGAACCAACGAGCGTTCAGCAGTATCGGGCTGATACAACGATGCTGCCATAATAAACTCCGGGGAATCTCGACGGCCCGAATAAATGTGGACGCCGAACTCAAGCTGATCCGTGAGCTCAGAAAATAGCTTCTTCTTGTTCCGAAAATGCCAATGACGTCGAAGGCGCCGGTATGCGTCGGACCGCAAGTGGGCAGCCTTCTTCTCCGTGAAGTGCGATTCGGGGTGTATCAAGCCGACCGCACCTCGTTTCGACGCGGATCGCCAGGTGCGGACCATAAACGCCCGGTAGAGGTCCGGCTGCAGGCCAGCCAGCACGGAGTAGTCACCAACTGATCCCAGGAATTCTGCGAGGACGGCCGTAGGAATCGCGTTCTCAACGAAGTACTCAAGCATTCCCTTTCGTCCAAGGGTCTCCTCGCGCTTGACCTTGATCTGCGCCTGTGTCGGTTTCTCAGCCAGCTGCCACCAGGGATCGCCCTCGGCGAGGAGAGCGGCTTCGTCAGAACGAGGCCGTACCCACGGCGGGTTACCTACCTGAAGATCAAAGCCCTCGCGCCCAAACACCGAGGCGAAGTCCAGTTCCCAGTGGAAGAATCCTTGGTCGGCGGCGATATTCTCACACACCTGCAGCCATGAATATTGTTTCTTGGCGATCTCGATGTCGGACACCAAAGCAAACTCAAGGTCGGCCCGTTCGGCGTCGTTCAGTTCTTCCCAAGTCGATGCAGCACCAAAGGTCTGCTGCCCTGCCATCTTTGACTCTTTGCCCTGCAGACCAAGAATCGCTTCCAGCGCTGAAAGCCATTCGTCCAGTGTCGGCGGTGTCGCCCCGCCGGTCGCTCGCTCGGTCAGGGGCCAGAACCACAGTGCGTTCCAGGCATCCATGACCCGGCGGAGTCGCTGGTAGGCGCCGTTCGGGTCTTTGAGGGTTTCCTCGATCTGCTCGCGGGTGACGGCTCGGGCCCGCGTGCCTGCATCGCCAGACTCAACTACCGAGGAGTGTTTGCCGAAGTAGTCGATGTCCCGGCGGGCCTCAGACTCGGCTACCTGGAGCCGGCGAAGCGTGAGCTTCCATAGTGACTCCACTCGGCGCCCGAGGCTCACCATGCGGTCGACCTGGGTCTTGCGGGGTTTGGACTTGATCTTGGTACGCCAGGCCTTGAGCTCCTGCTGGGCCTCCCCTGCCAGGTCCTTGACTTCCTTTGCGTCGGCGGCTGCGCCCCAGCCGTCGGCAGGGAGCAGGAAATGGTGGATGCGGCCTACCATGGTGGGGTCTTCGGTCCCGGCAGTCATGGCCTCGACGAGCCCGGTCAGAGGTGCATCCTGCGGAGCGGCCTTCAGCCATGACTTGTCGATGACTGCCTGCCGTGAGTATGTGGCCCGGCGGGCGCCGATCAGCGAATTGCCGCGTCGCAGCCGCAGTCCGAACCACGGAGCTTGTAGGTCCTTGACCATGGTGTCGAGCCAGAGGGAGACTTCGGCCAGTTCCACCGCCGTCGAATTCAGGTCCACGCCGTGGACCTGGTGCAGGGCGATGTGGGCTTTGACCTTTTGGAGTTCCTGCGGGTATTCGTCCGCGGGAATCCGGACGTCCAGCTCATCCTGTTTCCGCTTCAGGTACTCGTCGGCCAGCTGACGAACAGCTTCCAGGGCGAACGCGCCGGACCCCAGTGCAGGCTCGCAGACGGTCAGGTTCAGGATCTCGTCGGCTGCGGTCTTCTGCTCGTGCTGGTCCAGCAGCTCTTCGAGCGCCTGGGAGACGACGAATTTGGTCAGCACCTCGGGAGTGTAATAGGAGGCGGACTGTTGGCGTTCGCGGCCGGCGAGCCGGAAGACGAACGAGCCTGCGGGGTGAAGCACCGGGCGCCGCTCCCCCGTCCGTTCGTCCTCTTCCACCACGAAGTGTTTGGCGTCAATGGACCCGGAGCGGTCCACCGGGACCACCCAGGAACCCTTTTCCGGGTTCCCGTCCTTGGCCACCTCGTGCAGGGGTTCCGCGGCGATGAAACCTGTGTAGGACATCAGTCCCTCGTAGACGGCCCCGAGCTGGTTAATGCCCAGTTCCGCGTAGGAAATGAAGCCCCGGTCCTTGCCCATGGTTTCCTTGCTGAGCAACAGGTGCTGCAGGACGCGCTGCAGTTCGGCGTTGCTGAGCTTGGTGTCGTTGATGAGCGACGTTGCGGCGTCGTGGAAGAGGTCAGCCTTGAGCGGCTGGAAGACCAGGCCTTCGTTCTCGCCGGAGGCGTCGTAGGAGGGGTTTGCTCCTGCCGGAGCGTGGCCGTTGTCCACCAAGTGGAAGAGCTGCGCGAGGGATTCGTAGATGTGGGTGCCGCGCCGTGACTCCGGGGACTGGATGTTGACCAGGGTTAGTTCCCGTAGCCGGTCCAAGCCATAACCCTCGTTGTATTCGCCGGCACCGACCGGGAGGACGGCCATCTCCGGGGAGGCCTCCGCGTAGAGCAGGAAGAGGATCCTGTAGAGGAACCTCAAAGACTGGCGGGCCAGGACCTGACCGTCCACGTCCTCGACGCCCAGACCGGCAGCACGCCGGCGGTCCAGGACATCGTTGGCGATGATTTCGATGGAGCGGCGGATGCCCTCGCGCAGGTCCTGGGAAACGCCCACAGTGTGTTTGACGGAGGCCGCGAGAATACCGTCCCACCAGATGGAGCCATCCGACGTCGGCATGAGAGAGTCGCGGCCGAAGATCGCCAGGAACCGGTCCGTCTCAGCGTTCTTCTTGGTGTCGTTCCGGTCCGCGACCAGGAGGGCGTCCGCGGCCAGGTAGCGGCCCTCGGCCCAGCGTTCCTGTTCGGTCAGCACCAGCCACCGGCCAGCCATGATCACCACAAACTTCGGGGCTCTGTCCGACAGATATGCCTCCGACACGGTCTTCGCCATCGTCAGCGCCGTGGACGGCTCTTTGCCGTCCACCAGAACCCGCCCGAGCGGAAGCACCGTGGACAGCACGTCTTCCAGAGCGTCTGCAGGGGCGGCCTCGACGAACAGGACCTCGGAGTTCTCCGTTGTCCACACCCCGGGCACAAGCGTTTCGGTGCCGCTGCGCTCGAACGTGACGGCCGCCGTCGGGCCCTTAAAGCCGAGGGCGCCGCGCAGGAGTGCGTAGGCGTCGGACGCGCCCGCCGGGTCTTCCGAGAGCCCGGCGAGCTGGATCTGGAGGCGTCCGCGGACCTCGGCGAAGCGGGTCAGGGTGGTGAGGTGGCCTTCCTTCGCTGCCTCGTCCCAGGTCTTGCGGAGTTTGACGACTTCGGCCTGGAAGGATTCCTTGGTGGAGTCCGTGGTGAAGAAGTGTTCGCTAATCCAGTCTTCGCCTACAACGATTGAATCAAAGGACGGCATTACTGGTCAGCACCTTCCGGGACGGCGACAGGTGTTGCGCGTGGAACGACGATCAGAAGGGGGCGGACCAGGCGTTGGGCCGGGGCGAGCGACTCCGCGATGCGCTGCTCCTCGCTGACCCGTTCACGTTGCTTTTTTATTTCCGCCCGCTGTGCGAAGTCGAAGGACCGCTGGGTCCAGCCCGTGGCCCTGTCCTTCCAGGCCTGTAGCCGCTGGTTGGCAGAGTTGGCGGCTGCTTCAAAGGTCAGCTGCATGGTCTGGCGTGCGCTCTCCACCGCCTGCGGCAGGAGGGCCTGCAGCCCGTTCACGGTGACCGGTCCGGGGTTGATCGCCTTGGCATCGACGCCAATGCTTCTCAGGTGCTCGCCCAGATCCTCGAGGGGTTCGGAGAGACAGAACGTCGGGTTGGCGGGGTCGGGGAAGTCCACCGCGATGAAGGCTTTGGAGACCACCTGCCCGCGGCGGTTCATCAGCGTCCCCATGAGTAGGACCTGAGCGACGTCAACGTCGCCGCGGACCACGAGGACTTCGCTGCGGGACATTGAGGACAGGGCCCTGTCGCTGGCCCAGTCCAGGATGGGGTGGAGCGGGCCGAGGTAGTGTGCCTCGGGCCAGCTCATGTCATCGGATTCGCGGGCGCGGTCCAGTTCCCGGGTGCCGGCGTCGACGGTAGTGGCGAGTTTGAGGCGCTCGGTGACGCGCCGTTCGGACAAATAGTCCTGAGGGAGGTAGCCCAGGCGGTGCTGGAGGTCAACAGGCGGGCTGAGCTCTGCGAGCCCGTGGCCGGCGTGGACAGTCCAGCCCAGGACCTTGTGCGGATCGCCGAAGGCCTCGTTGAGGGCTTCGTCCAGGAAGTCCAGGTCCGTGGGGTAGAGACCGAGCGGTTTCTCGACCGGGACGGTCGCGGTTTCCCCGTCGTCTTTCAGGGCCTCGAAGTCGAGGAAGTCCCAGAGGTCACCGGAGTCCGGATCGGCGTCTGGTTCGCTGACGACATCCTCGAAGTCTTTCTTGCTGAGCAGGACGTCTCGTATAGCGTCTTCCTCCTGCTTGACGCTGTACTGCCCCATGAGGGAGGCGACGTCATTGAGGACCGTGTGTGCCTCGTACTCGCGTTCCATCAGGCGCGTGAGGACCTTAATGTCGCCGGAGAACCGGGTGTTGTGCGGGTTTAGGAGCAGGGTGGTGATCTGCGGTTTCTGCCGCTGGCCGAACCGGTCGATGCGGCCGTTCCGCTGCTCGATCCGGATCAGGCTCCAGGGGATGTCGAAGTGGATCAGGTGATGACATTCGGCGTGCAGGTTCACGCCTTCGGACGCGACGTCGCCGGTGACCAGGACCCGCAGCTGGCTGTTGCCGCGCTTGAACTGATCCACGATGCTTTGCTGTTCGACGTCGCTGAGGCCACCGTGCAGGAGGCCGACGTTTTCCGGTTTGAGGCCGAGGGCCTTGGGCAGTGTCTCCTGCAGCCATTTGAGAGTTGCGACGCGCTCGGCGAAGACAACGGCCCGTATCGGGGATTCCTTGCCGACTCCGATCTTCTTCAGGTAGCTGACGAGTTCGGTGTACTTGGCGGACTCACCGGTGTTGGCGGCTTCGGCGAGTTTGCTAAGCCGTTTGAGCGCTTCGGTTTCCTTGGCCTCGGAGGGGGAATCGGCATCGAGCTTCCTCAGGCGCTCGGTGACCGTCTCGAGCAGCGCCGCAGGGCTGGAGAGGAACGCCTTGGCTAGGATCCAGGAGAACAGCGCGCCGTTCTGACCCGAATACGGCGCCGGCTTGCCTTCAGGGTAGAGCCAGACGTCGGAGAGCTCCTCGGCAATGGCGTTCTCCGCCGCGGAGGCGGACACGAGCCGATTGTCCGGTTCTTCCCGCTCAGCCCAGTCCGCGCCGACCTCCTGGGCGACCTCAGGGCTGTGCCGGTGCCGGCGGATTATGAGGTTTTCCACGTGCTTAAGGTCGAAGGTGCCGTCCGGACGGACGGCGGTAGGGTCCAGCAGCCGCAGGATCTCGGCGAACGATTCGTTGCGTCCGTTGTGCGGGGTGGCGGAGGCCAGGATGAGAGCCTCGGTGTTGGGCGCGAGCACCCGGGCTAGCTCGTTGTTCATGGCCTGGGTGTTGGTCACGTTGTGGGCCTCGTCAATGACCACCGCGTCCCAGTGCAGTTTCCCGAGCTGCGCCCGGTAGCGGGGGCTTTTCAGCGTATCCATTGAGATGATGGCGCGCTTGTAGTACGTGAAAGGGTTGCGGGTGGCCGGGAGCTTCTGCCGAATCTTCTGAATGCCGGCGGAGTCGAGGCGGACGAACGGCAGCGCGAACCGGCACCAGAGCTCGTGCTGCATCTGCTCCAGCACGTGGCGCGGGGTGACGATGAGGATTCGTTCGCCGCGTCCGCGTTTGACCAGCTCGCTGAGGATCATGCCAATCTCAAGGGTCTTGCCGAGGCCGACGGCGTCTGCGATCAGGATGCGCGGGCGGATGTTCTTGGTGTCCAGTGCCTTCGCAACGGCGATCTGCTGGTAATTGAGGTTCCGCGACAGCATGCGGGTCGAGACGGTCAGGTACTCCGCCGACTGGGGTGTCGGAGTCTTCCGGACGGTGGTTTCCAGGAACAGGCGCGCGCGGCGGTAGTTGGGCGTGTCATCGGCCACGACCTTGGACTTGGCCGGATCCACGACTTCGATGCTGTCCAGCGCGGAGTAAAACGCGGCGGTGGTGTCCCTGACAAGCTCGCTGAGGCCCTGGACTCTGATGAGGGTGCCGTCGACCGATTTCTCGACGCTGGTGACGAGCCAGTCCTCGTCCCGGACACGGACCACCGAACCGGGTGCGACATTGAGTTCCCGGTGTGTGGCTGTAACTGTCAAGACCTTGCTCCTGTACTTCGTGGTTCCCCAGAAGAACCTCTCTGGCCGTCTCGACGGCAAAGGCTCCCACCACATTATGTACAGCTATTTGACTCTTGCTGGTCATTCGATGTGGCTTTGTAGTCACGATTGCTCCGCCCCAGCCTCGGTCGCCGACTAAGATGTCGTTCTGAACGCGTCGTCTCTTGTGCTCGACGCACGGCAAGGTATTGCGCAAGCCAGAGTAGGTGTGCTGAGAGGCGCCGCATTTGAAGACAGGGCTTGACCCCCGACCAGCGGAGTGTGCGTGTTTTCGCAATTCATGACATGGGGCGACGTTAGAGAGATCCAACGCCAGCCGGGAGGCAAAGAGCCCCTTCCATTCCCGCACTTCCTTGAGTCGGAGGTCGTGGAGCTGGCCAAACAGAAGATTGACGACGAATTCTTCTTCGAGCTGTCCTCAGAGCTGATTGCTGAGGCTCGACGGCAACGCTGGCCCCGAGTACCGCGGGAGGGAGAGTCAGTTCGGCACGAGGTAACGTCAAGCGCGGATGGAGCGGTGCTACTGCTGCTCCTCTGTGTGGACGAGGAGAAGTACTACTACCGAGCTAACGGCGAATGGATTTACGTCGGCCCTGGAGACGACGTGCCCGGGTTCTTCGACGAAAACATCTATGAAGTGCTTCCATCATTCGTGCCCATTTTCGATGCTCAATCCCTGGCCGATCCCGATCTGACTTTGCCGGCAATCGGATCATATGTGCCGAATCTCCACGAACATTACCTCGCAAAAGGAAGCCTCGGCTACTTCTCATACATCCATGCCCCAGACGGCGCCTATCTCCTTGTGACCACTTATGCGCCGCAGGGTCAACTTCACCCTGAGACCACGCTCTTCTTGATCACCAACAAGTTGTCGTTGCGCCGTCAGTCTGGCGCCTGGCACGAGGTGGACGATGATCAAATCGTCGGTGACAACGGAGAATTTGTCGGTTCGCTCATATCGCCTCTTCTCGAGAGCTTAGCCGTCTCTTGGTGGGACTCTCACGACGCATCTCCACAGTTCAAGGAAGCCTTGGCCTATTGCGCGGCTTTCCCAACGTTTCGATTTGAAGTCGATGTCAGAGGCCGAGTGAGCAATTTGCTCCTCGAGACAGAGAACGGGACCTGGGAGATCGAAGAGTCTTTTTGGAAGCAACGGCAACGCACACCGCCCGACGATATCGAGAAGCAACTGGGCCCCAGGTCCTTAGTTAGCCCAAGTTTGGCACCCGAAGCACGTGATTGCATCCTGAACTTGCGCGCGGGTACGACGCCGAAGTATCCGGCCTCCTGCGCTACCTCATTCTTGGAGGCCCCATCGTTTGCACAATTCGTGTGTCGCGATCAGCGAGTCTTAGCCTTGATCGTCGCTTCGGGCGACGTTGTATGGGAACGGGAACGCGGTCAGTGGTCTACCGCAGACAACGCTAGGGCGTCGATTTTGTCCCGACTCCCCGATCGCATAGATGTTGAGCCGGATCGGCTCCCAGAAGTCGTCGCTTGGTGGGACGCTCATTCGGATATATATCCGGACGTGGATCTTATTCCTGAAAATCATGGCTTTCGCAGCGTCGTTCGTTCCCAAACCGGACGGGACGAAGAAGGCCGGGCTAGAGTTGTGAACATCTCCGTTGTTGACGGAAAACGTGAATGGTTAATGCGCGGTGGAAGATGGACCGTCGGACCTTTGGCCGAGGAATTCGATGAACCCGACATTGACGAAAGGCTTCCGGATTGGTTCTACAACCCATAAGGACGCACGCCCTCAGGCGGTCAGGCAAAGGCACTCAGGGGCTTCGATTAAGGTCGTGCCCGGTTCGAGCCGGCTCTCCTGCGTGGAATTCTCGCCAGAACTCTTCGGTGGCCCCCGTTCGTAGAAGTCAAGATGCACAGGGTGGCGCTCCTTGGTGGTGAGGAGTGCGATTTAGCCGAATTCTACGGCCACGTGCCGGGGTTCAAAGGGCTGGAACGATCCGTTGTAGTCCTTTGCGTCAACGGTTTCAAAAGACATGGGCCGGGCGGCCGGGAGCTGAAGCTTGCGTTAGCGCGGGCGGAGAGCTGGACGCCAACGTTCTAGGCCGATCCATCACCAGCGTAGAGAGTTCCCGCCAGAACGTCGCGTGCCACATCCCACCTCTGTAGCATCCCAAACGGTCCCCGTCAGACCAGTTCGGCACTCATATGCGCTCCACGAACCAGCCTTCACTTGGGCGAGAATTTCGAGGAAGGCGAGCCTTCCGTCGGCCGGCCCTCCGTACGGTTCAAACTCGCTCGTTCAGGACACCTCTATCGATCACTGAGGCAAAAGGCAGTGCACCAACCCGTCCAAGCTCTCCTCGGTTGGATTTGCTCCCTGAGTTCCAAAGCAAAGTGGAGGTCGACTACCTACGTAGGCGATACTTACTGACGAGATAGTAGATAAGTCATCATCCGGGGGACCTGTGGAACTTGAAGAAAACGCCGTCGTTGTTCCGCTCGTTCCGTTAGAAGCGGAGCCAAGCACCGAGATGATGCTCCGAATGCTGCTGAATCGAGAGGCGCTCGTCATCAGCCGCATCGCAAGCCCTGCGAAAGGCACTCCGACGGGGATGGTCGCGCAAACCTCGGGAGCGTTTGCGAAAGCAATCAGTCAATCGTTTGGACAAGCCAGCCGCGCCGCGTCGACCGAAGGTCTATACCGAGTTATCCTGCCAACCGGATCGGTGGCACGAGATCTCGTCCCTGCCGTTGGTGGTGGGTTTCGGGGAATCGCTCGCGCGTCCGGGTCAACAAAGATCGCTGCACACGTACGGCTCATACCGGCAACGGCGGCAGGTACTGGTGCCGCCGTTGCCGCTGGGCCGCTCATTGCGACCGTGGGTCTTGCCGTTGCGGGAGAGATGCTGGCGCAGCATCAGATGCACAAGAAGCTAGACGCGATCAAAAACGCCGTGGCCGGGATCCAGATCCGTATGGATGAGCAAGAGCGTTCGATCTTGACAACTGCAGAGCAACAAGCACGAAAGGTTGCCGGGTATCTGTTGGATCAGGCGCAGATACCCTCCATTTCGTCTGCTGCTCATGCATTTGGCGATCTCGACACCCTGACGAATACATACATTAATCGCCTCGATCGTTGGCTGGATATCGCCGACAAACACCAGGGCTCGGACCGTGTATACGCGCCGGATCTTATGAAGGCGCTTGTCGACAAACGGGACAACCAGGCGCGTGAATTCGAGCAGATGGTGGCTCAGACTTATCAAGCACTTGCGCTCCGGGCACGAGTGGTCGTACTTGAGAAAATCGCAGCTGAGTTCTCGAATGGGGATCGCTCGCTTCCTCATGTCGAGAACGTCCTTCGTGGCGAGCTTTCGGCACTCGCGGACCGACAGTCCCAGCTTGTGGGTCTGCTTGATGACCTCAATGTATTGCAGATCGATTCGAGCAAGGCGCCAATTGCGTTCGCAGGTAAGGGCACTATCGGGGCTCGCACCAGCTTCGGCCGTCTCGCGCGCGCACTTCATGCGACTCCGGACAGCTTGCCCCTTTTGACAGAGTCTGATCAAACTGTCCTCGAGCTCGCTCCTATGGCAGAAGGATTGGCCTTCGTCGCGCCGACCGAGACGTAGTAGCAACTCCTGGCCTGCCGAGCCACATCAACTAGCGATGCTGGCAGTCGCCACTTTGGCAGGCCCACTTGGGAGTGCCGATCTCAACTTTGCCCGTAACGGAATAGATCCTCGGCTGAGAATCTATGCAATAGCCGGCAAAATCGGTTTTCGGGAACTCAGCCCGGTCTTCAGGCATCACCTCGCCGTGCATGATCGGCCAGGACCCGTGCCCCCAAACGGTGCACTCTCGGACGCTTGCCCTCTTCTTTGCCGGCTTCGGCTGGTTAGTCATGGGGGAAACCTAAGCCATCACCCTGACATTCACCGCGATGACAAAAAGTCGATTCACTTTTAAATTTTGTAACTGAGCCAATGCCTATCATCCACCCGGTTGTCCCCCTCCCCGAACGTGCCTACGTGGCCGTCATCGCCCTCCTCCGAGCACCGTCCTACCGTCCAGCACGTTCTGCCATGGCTCCTTCGTCGGTGCCAACGGCAGGCCCGAATACGAGCGCTCGCCTGCCCGCTCAGACCTTTACCCCGCCACCGCTTCTTTCCCCAGCACCACGTTCACCGGCGCCTCGCCAGCCAGCAGCAAGGAAATCTGCTTCTGGATCAACCGAACCATCCGGGGGAACATCGCCGAGCTTGCCCCGCCCACGTGGGGCGTGATTAGCACATCAGGGGCCGTCCATAAAGGATGGTCGGCCGGCAACGGCTCCGGGTCGGTCACATCCACGGCAGCACGTAACCGTCCCGAAGACGTTTCCCGCAGCAACGCTTCCGTATCCACCACGGGACCCCGGGCCACGTTCACCAACAGCGCTCCGTCCGGCATAGCCGCCAGGAAGCGAGCATCCACCAGCCCACGGGTTTGCTCGGACAGCGGTACGCTGACCACCACGATCTCGTTCAGCGGCAATTGTTCGTACAGTGAGTCGATGCCGTAGATCCGGCCATGTTCATCGTCCCGTTCGCGGCTTGCCATCCGCATCACCAGCGCTTCGAACGGCAGCAGCCTGGCTCCAATGGCCTTCCCGACTCCCCCGTAGCCAACCAGGAGAACGCGGCGGTCCGCCAAGCTGGGGCGCTGACCGTTGGCCCAGGTGCCGGACGCCTGGTTCCGCACAAAGTCCGGAATCCCACGCTGGCTGGCGATCATCATTCCCAAGGCGAGTTCCGCCGTCGACGTCTCATGGACTCCTGCCGCGTTCGCGAAAGCGCAACCCGACGGCAAGACGGCAGCGACGCCGTCGTACCCTATCGACTGGCTCTGCACCAACCGGACCGTCAAGCCATCCAGCGCCGCAAGCGCGTCCGGCCGGCCCATGTAGGGCGGCACCAGCAGGTCGAAGCCGTCCGCCGGCGCTGGGCCAGTCAGGTCCCACACCACGAACTCGACGTCGGCGGAAGGTTCCATGGCGTCCAGGAGTTTCTGATCGGGCAGACACACCCGCAGTCGGGCCGTCATTGCGCCACCATCAGATTGACGTTCGCAGCACGCAGCGCGGTTTCGCTCATTTCCCTTTTCCTGATTCCCTTGGCGGTTGATTTAGCCGGACGGCAAGTCGTGTTCCAACACCAATTTACTTTCCGCCGGGGTCCGGCGGCCCGTTCCGATCCGTGGAAGCGCCGCGTCATCGCCGCCATTTGAACTCGGACCAACGTTGTCCCCCCTCCCCCAACCTGCCTATAGTGGCCCTACCCGCACCCCTCCCTGAGCGCCGTCCTGCCGTCGAGCACGTTCTGCCACCTACAGGAGAGAACCCATGGAAAACCGCACGCTTGGTTCATTGACCGTTTCTACCCTCGGCCTCGGCTGCATGGGCATGAGTGAGTTCTACGGCGAGGGGGACGACCGCGAATCCCTTGCCACCATCAACGCCTTCCTCGACGCCGGCGGCAGCCTGTTGGACACTGCCGACATGTACGGGCCCTTCACGAACGAAAGACTCGTGGGCAAGGCCATCGCCGGCCGCCGTGCCGACGTCGTGCTGGCCACGAAGTTTGGAAACGAACGCCGCGAGGACGGATCCTTCCTGGGTGTCAACGGCCGGCCCGAATACGTCCGGTCGGCCTGCGACGCTAGCCTGCAACGCCTCGGCGTCGACCACATAGACCTGTACTATCAGCACCGCGTGGACAAGACCGTCCCCATCGAGGACACGGTTGGCGCCATGGCCGAACTGGTCCAGGCTGGAAAAGTCCGGCACCTGGGACTCTCCGAGGCCGCACCGGACACCATCCGCCGCGCCCATGCGGTACATCCCATCACCGCATTGCAGACCGAGTACTCCCTCTGGGAACGGGAGCCGGAAGCGAAGGTCTTTCCCGTCCTGGCAGAGCTGGGCATCGGGTTCGTTCCCTACAGCCCGCTCGGCCGCGGCTTCCTGACCGGGCAGATCCGCAGCGAGGCCGACTTCGCGGAGAACGACTTCCGCCGCCACTCCCCTAGGTTCCAAGGCGACAACTTCAAGCGCAACCTGGAACTCGTGGACCGGGTGAAGGAACTCGCCGATCAGAAGCAATGCACCCCGGGGCAGCTGGCCCTCGCATGGCTGCTGGCACAGGGCGAGCACATCGTCCCGATCCCCGGCACCAAGAAGCGCGAACGCCTGGCCGAGAACCTGGGGGCCACCGCCGTCGTACTCTCCGAAGATGATCTGAAGCGCCTCGACGAACTGGCCCCGGCAGGGTCCACGGCCGGAGCGCGCTACCCCAACATGGCCAGCATCGACACCTAGGTCCAAGCGTCACCGCCAAGGGTTGACCTTGAGAGCATTGTGGCCTAGCTTAAACAGACCGCTCGTCCGGTTTTGGAATGCCCGCCTTCCCGATGGAGATGAACATGCGCCTCGTAAGGAAATCGTTTCTGTTCCTCGCGGTGGTCCCATGACAAGCCATGAAAGCAGAGCTGGCGACAGGACCACCTTCGGGCCTCTTCAACTACAGAGCATCTGGCATGAGCATGAGCTCAGAAACTTCGACCTCATGGTCATAATGCAAGTTTCCGGGTGCGAGCACATTGCGGAGCGAGTGATCAGCGGTGAGTCGGTGTCCGCGGAGGATAAGTCGGTACTCGTAATAGCGAACGAATTGGCGGAACAAAAAGGCTATCTTCCCCTGTTTGACGTGACCCATGACAACGCACGTATCTCGGAGAATGCAGGACCGGAGCTGGAAAAGTTCTTCAGGTCCGAGGAATGGCAAACGAGGGATCGAAGCAGTACGCGGCAGCTCTGACGCCCCGGACGTAGCTCGACGGGGGCGCCACCGCCGTCGCACTTTTCCGAAGCGTCCCCCAAAGCAGCCACAACCAAAACAATCGGCCTGCGTGGATTACCACGCAGGCCGATCGTTTTGGGGGCTAGCTATAGAGGGAAGAAATTAGCCGTCGTTGCCAGCGGGGGTGGTGGCGGCGGTGTAGCCCTCGAGCTTGAGAGCGGCCTGGGCGTACTTCTGGGTGAACGTGTCAGCGATGTTGACCTTGGAGGTGTCAACGCCGATGGTCTTCTCCTCGTCGAAGATCGTCTTGGGGCCACCTGCAGGCATGATGCCGTCCGGGAGGAACTGGCCCTTGTCCTGGTTCAGAGCCGAGACGTACTGGTCCTTGGAGATGGTGCTGTTCTGGACGTAGGACTGGGGCAGCTTATCGGCGATCTCCTGGGCGGAGTGTGTGCTGATCCAGTGCATCGTGTCCACAAGGGCGTTGACGACCTTCTGGGCTGCGTCCTCGTGGGTCTTGACCCAGTCCGACTGGGCAAGAAGGCCAGCCGACGGCAGGGTGCCGCCAAGCGATGCCTTGGCTCCGTCAGCAGTGGCGAGGTCGATCGCAGGAACGGCGAGGTTCTTGTTCTCAAGGGCGCCCACGGTTGGCTGGGTGGTCATGACACAGTCAGCGGACCCGCGCTGGATAGCCGCGATTGCGGTTGCCCCGGCGCCGACGGCGATCGTGTGGTAGTCGGTCTTGGCGAGGCCTGCCTTCGCAGCGACGAACTGGGTGAGCTCATCGGTTCCCGATCCGAGGTCGGTGACGCCGACGGTCTTGCCCTTGAGGTCAGCGCCCGTTTTCACGTTCGCCTTGGGGCTGCACATGATGCGTTCTCCCGGGGCGCCCGAAAGCTGCACGAGGTTGATGACGTTCTTGCCCTTGGACTGGAAGTCGACGGTGTGGACATACCACGCACCGGCCATGTCAACTTGCCCGGATGCCATGGCGTCTTCGGCGCCCACGCCACCCTGGGACTCGGTGGAAAGCTCCATCTTGACGCCGTACTTCTGGTAGAAGCCGAGCTGCTCTGCGAGCTGGTACGGCAGGTAGATCTGCTTGTCGATACCGCCGACCATAAGCTTTACGGTGGGCATCGAGGCGGTGTCCGCGGCAGCGCTGCCGCTTGCCGTGCCGTTGCTGCTTGCAGTGCTGGTGCCGCAGGCCGCGAGGCTCAGGGCGATCACTCCGGCAGCGCCGACGGCGTAGATCTTGTTCTTCATCATGGTTGTGCTTTTCCTTCTATTGTGAGGATTCGAGCGTTGGGTAAGTGTGGATCGAGGGACGGCGGGCGTCAGATCGCCTGGGCTTCGGAACGGTTTGGTGGCCGCCATTTGAGCAGCTTGTGTTCGAGCAAGGTGATGAGGGCTTCGGCGCCGAGCGTGATGACGGAGATGATCACCATGCAGGCGAAGACCGTGTTGGGATCGAAGGTTCCCTGTGCCTGGCTGATGATCAAGCCGATTCCCTGCTGTGCGCCGAGCACTTCAGCGACAAGTGCGCCGATGATTGCGAAGCCGAACGCCGTGTGCAGGCTCGCGATGATCCAGGTCATTGCCGAGGGAATGGTCACGTGGATCGCTACCTGAAGCGGAGATGCACCCAAGACGCGCACGTTTCCGACCAGGTTCTGGTCCACTTCACGGACGCCTTGGAAGGCGTTGAAGAAGACGACGAAGAAGACCAGGACTGCTGCGAGCAGCACCTTCGGGAAGGTGCCCAGGCCGAACGCGACGATGAAGATCGATCCCAGCACGATTCTTGGAATCGAGTTCACGATCCGGATGTACGGTCCGACGACGGCCGAGAGGTACTTGTTCGAGCCTAGGAGCAGGCCCAGGACGACACCTACAAGCGTTCCGAGCGCGAAGCCCATGAACGCTTCCTGCATGGTGACCCCGAGGTTCTCCCAGATGGTGCCGAATGCCGTGCCCTCGGTGAAGAGCTTGACCAGGCTGTTCCAGATTTCGGTCGGCTGGCCGAAGAAGAACTTGTCCACCCAGCCCTCCGTCGTGAACCACTGCCAGCCACCGATCACGATGACCGCGAGGATGGCACGGCCGCCCCAGACCGAGATGGTGCGGCGGTTCATGGAACGCCGGGCCGAAGCCTTAAGCTCACTCGCTTGCGCTTGCGCTTGCGTTTGCTCTTGCACGGGAGCACCTCTACTGATTGTGGTTGTCATGCTGCTACACCCGCCGACTGCTTGTAGGCACGGGTGACTTCGTCCTTCAAGGACTCCCAGATCTGGCCCTGCAGCTCCAGGAACCGCTCCTCGTGCCGGATCTTCTGGACATCTCCACGCGGCCTGGGCAGATCGATGTCAAAGACATCCTTGATCGTGCCCGGGCTGCTGGTCATGATGACCACCTTGTCCGCCAGCGCCACTGCCTCGTCGAGGTCGTGCGTGATGAACAGGACAGAGGGGCGCAGTTCCTCCCAGAGCTGCAGCAGCTCGTTCTGCATGATGGCCTTGGTCTGCACGTCGAGTGCGCCGAAGGGCTCATCCATCAACAGGATCCGCGGGTTGTTGATCAGCGCCGCCGCCATGGCGACGCGCTTGCGCATACCGCCGGACAACTGGTGCGGATACCGGTCCTCGAAGCCGGCCAGGCCCACGCGGCGCAACCAGTCCCTTGCGAGCAAGGTGGCTTCCTTCTTGGGCGTCCCAAGCAGGACCGGGCCGATCAAGACGTTCCCGAGAACGGTCTTCCACGGGAAGAGCGCATCTGCTTGGAACATGTAGCTGACGCCGTTGGTGATGCCGTCAACGAGCTGGTCGTGGACTTTCACCGAGCCGGCGCTTGGCCGCTCCAGGCCGGAAACCTGGGCCAGGGTGGTCGACTTGCCGCAGCCCGTCGGTCCGACGATCGCGCAGAACTCTCCGGGTTCGACCCTCAGCGTTACATCGCGGATGGCAGTGAATGTCTCGTGCTTGGGGGTGAGGTAGCGCTTGGTCAACCCGACAATGTCGATGCCTGCGGCGACCTCGGCCCTCTCGGGGGCCCCGGGCGGCCGGTTGGGATGGATAGCATTCATAACGCTAAGACCTCTCTGTCTTTAAGTTCGTTTTTCCAGCGGAAGCTTGCGCCGTCACCCGGATCCCTTCATTGGGAGTCCGACGAATTCGTGATGTGGATCACTGGAACTGTGTAAAGCTTAGGAAGGGTTCATCCGGGCCAGAAGTCTTCAGTAAGTTGTGCGCCTTAGCCGCAAAAGTGCACGTTTTGTGCGTTTTCTGCCGTCGCTTCAACTACCCGGGAAATGCCCGCACCATTGCGGACAAGGAAAGGAGCGCGGACGTTGATTAAGACATTGGTGGTTGACGACGATTTCCGGGTCGCCGGAATCCACGCTGCCCGCGTGGCCAGGGTTGACGGTTTCGAATGCGTCGGTCAGGTGTACAGCGCCGCAGCCGCGCGGGAGGCGATCGAGCGCCTCAACCCGGACTTGCTCTTGCTGGATGTACACCTTCCGGACGAGGACGGGATCTCAATGCTGCGGTCCCTGCAGGCTTCCGGAACCGACGTTGATTGCATCATCATCACCGCTGCCCAGGACTTGGCCACCGTCAAGTCAGCAATGACGAGCGGCGCGGTCTATTACCTCGTCAAGCCCTTCAGCTTTGACCGGCTCCGCACGCAGCTCGAGGCGTACCGGATCTGGCGGCAGGAGCTGGATTCCGCTTCAACTGCCGACCAAGCCACTATTGACGGCCTCTACAACGCGCGCTCGGCGGGGGTAAGGACCGTCGCCCCGGCGCCGCGCCTGCAGCCCACCATGCAGAAAGCGCTCGACGCCGTCCGCGCCGCCGGGGGTCCCATCAGCGCCGCTGAGATCGCCGAGCAGCTCGGTGTCAGCCGCCCGACGGCCCAGCGCTACCTCAGCGTTCTGGAGCGCAAGGGTCTTCTCACACTGGATCTTACGTATGGCAGCACCGGCCGCCCGCTCAACTCCTACACCGTGAGTTGAGTCGGGAGTGGCCGGGCTTCTTCTTGATTACTCGGCTGCGGGTTCGCCTTGCTTCACGAGGGCAGCCTCGAGGTTGATCTTCACTTTGTCGCTCACCAGGAAACCGCCAGTCTCCAAAGCTGCGTTCCACGTCAGTCCGAAGTCCTTCCGACTGATCTCGGTTTCGGCTGAGAACCCGGCGCGGGTCGCGCCGAAAGGATCAACCGCGACGCCGGTGAACTCGACTTCCAGCTCCACCGGCTTGGTGATCCCCCGGATGGTGAGGTCGCCCGTGAGAGTGTAGTCCTCGCCGTCGCCCTCTACGCTGGTGGCCCGGAAGGTCATCTCCGGGAACTTCTCGACGTCGAAAAAGTCGGCGCCGCGGACGTGGCCGTCACGGTTGGCGTCGCCGGAGTCGAAGCTCGCGGTCTTGACGGTTGCGTGGAGGGACGCGTCGGCCAGGGACTCGCGCACGCGGGCCTCGGCGCTTGCTTCCGTGAAGCGGCCGCGGACCTTGCTGATGCCGGCGTGCCGGACACTGAAGCCAATCTCGCTGTGGGACATGTCCAGCAGCCAGGTGCCTGAAGTCAAACCTGCGGGAAGAGTCATTTTGGATCTCCTGTTTCGAAAGAACTTCGCGTGGATCGATCCCTTCCACCCTTGTTGAGCCGGAACTTGAAGTCAAGGACTCCAGGGCGACCCAGCCCTTGCCTAAGCCGCGGGGGTAGCCAATCCAGCCAGGAAGTCCTCGGTAAACCGCCTCACCCCGTCCCATTCGGTGTAGACGTAGTCGCGCGAGGTATCCGTGTCCAGGCTGCCCCTGTCGCGGGCGATCTTCTTCATTATTGCGCGTTTGAGGAAACCGTAATGGGTGTAGAGGAGGGCGCCGCTGAAGAGCCCCACGTGGGCCGGACGCCACCCCGTCTCAGCCTCGAACTTCTCCACATAACCCTCGGCGTTCTCCTCATCACCCTGGGCAGCAAGGCTGACTGAGAAGAACGCGGAGGGGAGTCGCTGAAGCGCGGCGGTGTTTTTCCGTACAAAGTCCCGGACATAGCCTTCGTGCTTGCCCACATGGACGGATGCACCCACCACGACGGCGTCGTAACCGTCCGGCAGGGCATCCCCGGTTTTCTTGATGTCCGCCGTCTGCGCCTCGTGGCCGTGGCCCCGAGCGACGTCGGCAATATACTCAGCGATCTGGGCCGTCTGTCCTTCAACGGTCCCGTAAGCAACGTAGATTTTGGCCATATGCCAGTGTGTCCCGCTCCGTGCGGCCGTTATAGGGTCCAAGGTCCTCCGGGAATTCACAAGCCTCCCCTTGACTGGCGGGCACCCTCGGTCGAGAGTGACACTTGTGAGGCGTGAGGCCGTTCGGGAGTATCTGGCGAGTGCCCTGTGGGCGATGCCGACCTGCGCCGTCATCCTCGCGATCATCGCGGGCGCGGGCCTTTCCGCGGTGCAGCTCGACGCTACGTCACCCTTCGCCGTCCTCCTCTTCCAAGGGACATCCGACGACGCGCGGAACCTGCTCATCGGGATCGCGAGCACCATGGTGACTGTCATCGCCGTCGTCCTCGGACTGACCGTCGTGGCACTGCAGCTCGCGTCGACGCAGTTCAGCCCCCGGCTGCTGCGGAACTTCCTGCGCGACATTCCCAACCAGGTAACGCTCAGCGCCTTCGTGGCCACGTTCGCATACAGCACGGCCGGCCTCTACACGGTCGGCATCGCCGCCGGACAGCGCACCCAGGACTACCCTCGCCTCGCGGTGAGCGGCGCACTCCTGCTGCTGTTCGTGAGCATGGTCATGCTCGTCTTCTTCGCCCACCATCTGTCCCATTCGATCCAGGTGGACCAAGTCATGAAGGGCGTCGAGAAAGCCACCCTCAAGGTGATCGAGCGGTCATTCGTCCCCGGTGATCCCGGAATCCGCATGCCAAACCCTCCGCCCGGCGCCACCGCTTTGCTGGTGCCGCAGTCGGGATATGTCCAAGCCTTCCATGTCGAGGCGTTCGTCGGGGTGCTCGCGAGCCGGGGCCTCACTGCCCGGATGGTGCCCATGATCGGCCGACACGTCGTCGCGGGATCCCCGCTCGCCTGGGTGTGGGAGACCACCGGCGACGGCGCGCGTCCTCTTGCCCCCGACGGCGGCGCTGAACTCCGCCGGGCGCTCGCCGAGAGCGTGCGGATCGGTTACGAGCGGACCCTTGAGCAGGACGTCGCCTTCGGGATCCGGCAACTCGCCGACGTCGCGTCCAAAGCGCTCTCGCCCGCGATCAACGACCCCTACACTGCGAACCAAGCGGTGGACCATCTCGCCTCGATCCTCGCGGCCCTCTCGCTCCGGCAGCACGGGCCGCAGGCCGTTGCGGACGCGCAAGGCACCGTAAGACTTTACGTACCGGCCCGCGATTTCGCCTATCTCGTGGATCTGGCCCTCGGACAGGTGCGACGCTACGGCGCGAACGAGCCTCGCGTCGTCAGGGCCCTGTTGCGCGCGTGCCGTGAGCTTGTGTGGTTCGGCGACGCAGCCCACCACGCCGTCGTGCGGCATTACGTCGAGACCCTCATGAGCGATGTGGCCCGGCTTGTGGCCCAGCCAGCCGATCGCGAACCCCTCCTCGCGGAGGGCGCGGCGCTGTTCGACGCCTTCGACGACGCCGACGGCGCGAGCGACGCCGCAAACTAAGGTTTGCGTGCGTCATTCGATTTCTGCTTCGGCGGCCACGTTGCGGATGCCGCGGGGGCGTCCTGCTTTGGTCCAGGCCCGGTAGAGGAGGCCCGCGACGGCGACGGCGGCGGCGAGGCTGACGATGGGGAACCCGCGGGAGAGATTGGCAACGAGGGTGAAGGCCACGACGAGGGCTCCGACAGTATTGAGGATGAAGACTCCCGGCTGGCGTTCCTTGCGGGCCAAGAGCGCCATGGAGACCAGACCGCCGAGGAAGCTGAGGAAGACCGCGACTGCGTAGAACAGGACAAGCTCCTGGTCGTTGCCGCCGGCGATGGCTGTCACGGCACCGGCCAGGACGATGAACACCGCCACACCCCAATAGGGCGTGTGGTGGTGGTTGGTACGGCCCAGGGAGAGAGGAAGGACGCCGACGGTCTCACCGTTGGGGTTGATGTGGCGCGCGAGGGCTTTGAGCAGGCCCGGCCCAGCCTGGAAGCCCGAGGAAGCCGCCGAGAGCAGCAGCAAGGTAGTGACGAGCTGGAACGCGGCGAACACGGGCGCCGGGGCAGCGAGGCGGGCGAGCTCGGCGATCTGCGTGCTGTCTTTTGGAGGGATGCCGACGTGCAGCTGCGCGGCCTCGAGGGCGAGACCCAGCGTGATAGTGCCGACGATGGCGAGAGTCAGCCAGAGGGTGAGCTGCCCGAAACGGCGCTTCCCGTCATTGCCGAGCTGACCGAGCTGGGCGACCGCCGAGGTCGCCGCTTCCACACCGGTGGCCATGGCCATGGCGACGGGGAACGCAAGCACCACGGCAAGGACTGGTGGATGCCCGGGAGCGCCGACGATCGTGCCGAGCGGTTGAGGTGCAGCGCCCAGACCGTAGGCAAGGACGACAACGGAAACGACGATAAAGGCCATGGTCATCGCTGCGAAAACCAACCTGCCAAGGTGACCGAACCAGGTCGCGGCGCCGACAAGGACCACCAACCCCAGCCCGAGCAGCAAACGCCAGGGAGCAAGAGCAGGAAAATAGGCGATCACCGCCGAGGACCCCGCCGAGACGCTGATCGCGATAGTGAGCAGGAAGTCCACTACCAGCGCACCAATCGGGATGAAGGACCAGCCATCTCCGAAGGCCTCACCCACCGCAGCCGGTGCCCCGCCGCCTCTCGGGTAGCGCGCGACGAGCTGCCGGTAGTTCACGATGACCAAGGCGACGATGGCCACCACCACGACCATCGCCGGGACCAGCAACGCCAAATCACCATTCAGGGCGCGCAGGGCCGCTTCAATGGCGTAGGCGACAGAGGAGACAGGGTCGGCCATGACCGCGAAGGCAAACGCCAGCAGCAGTGCGGTGCGGGAGCGCAAGCCTCTTCCCAGGCCACCTCCGGTGGACGCTCCGCTCGGAATTTTCACGGGGATCTCCGGTTCCAGGACAGACTTATCGACCTGCCGACCAGACTTCCCGGCTCACCTCCGAATGCCTCCCGCCCGCAGCTAGGAGCACGGGCGGGAGACGCTATTGCGGACTCGCTACTGGGGTACGACGCCGATCTGCTGCATGAGGCTCAGGTTGTTCGTGGTTCCCCAGTGCTCAGCCACTTTGCCGTCCTCGACGCGAATAATGTCAGTACTGTCGAATTCGACGCTGTTGCCCGATGCTGGAACGCCCGCCATGTCTCCGCGGTGCGTACCCGTCATAACCACGTGGCACGCCTCCAGGTTTCCGTCAGCCAGCGCCGGCTCGATCGTCTTGACCTTGATGTCCGGGAACGCCGTCCGGATGGCGTTGACGAAGAACCGGGCGCCCTCCTTGCCGGGCGGTTGCCCTGGAAGGGCCTGTTCGTGATCGATCAAGTTATCCGTAGCCAGTTCATCAATGAGATCGAGATTTCCACCCTCGAGGATCTCTTTGTAAAAGCGCTCGATCAGTTTGCTGCCAGCCATTTCCGACTCCTTCTTGAATGAAACCGTCCCATTTTTCCCCCGCACCTACATCCCGGCTCCAGACGCCATCCCCGGCGCAAAGGCGATGGCGGCTGCGATCAGGGCCAGCGCCACCGCGACCGATCGCTTAGCGAGCCGCCTCCACGGGAGCATTTTCTCCAAGGCGATGAATGCCCCCACCACAGCCATCCAGCCGACGCTCATCACGCCTAGCGCGAAGAGCGCCACCATCAGCGCCCAGCAGCAAGCAACGCACCACGCGCCGTGCTCGAGTCCAAGGCGTAGCGCGCCAAAGGTCCCGTAGCGGATACGGCGCAGGATGAAGTCCATAGGCGTCCGGCATTTCATCAGAGAGACGTTCTTGGCCGGCGTGAGCTGGTAGACGGCCGCGACAAAAATCACTCCAGCTGCCAGGTACCGACCGCCCGGATCGGAGGCAAACAAACCGGGGATGAGGGACGCGACTATTGCGTAGACCGCGTACGCGGCGAGGCCGAAGATCGTCCACGAGATCAGGTAGCCGGCAACGAACACTGCCGTGGAACCCGGAGGGGCGTAGCGCCCGGTCTCGCGGCGGTGGTGGGTGATCCGGGCGTAAGCGACAACCATGGGCGCCACCGACGGAAACATCATCGCCGCGAGCATCACCACCCAGGTGGTGAGAAAGAAGCCAAGCGGTCCCGGATCTGTCCAACGCCCCATGTCCATCCCGGACGTTTGCACGGCAGAAACGATCCAGCTCACGGCCGCTAGGACAAGGAGCATAGCGACCAGACCGGCCTCGCGCAGGTCGATCCTGAGAGCTGCGGCGCGCGGCGTACCGCCCGCCACAGCTCCACGGATCAACTTTCTACGAGGCAGGTGCCCGGCAGTCATGCCCTACCCTTGGGAGCGCCTTCAGCCATTTCACTTGCATAGGCGAACTCCCCGCTCTCGCCATAGATCCCGTCGAAGTCCAGGCCGAAGAGATCCGAGTGCCCGGGTGCCTTTCCGATCATGTAGTCGGCAGCGAAGGCGTACATCGCGTTCTTGACGGTGGTGACGCCGCCACCCGGTCCGGGCAGCGTTTCCAACGTGTAGTTCACGCTGTCTCCCACCGCGCCGGACGGGTTATCGCCATCCGAGAACGTGACGTTTGCCCTCTGAACGCCCAACCATTCGCCGTATAGGGCAGCTAGATCCCCGAACGGTCCGCCGACCTCGCCGTGCAGGATGCTTTCAAGGGCGGTCGTCTGGCCGTCCGAAGCGCCTTCATCGACCACGACGCCGATCTTCCAACCGCCCGCTGTGAGGTTTGACGGGAAGAAATTGACGAAGGCGAAGTCGACACCCGAAAGGTCGGTGTCATCGAGCTTCCCATCCGCAACATGGAACACGGCGACACCGCGGCACTCGCCGTTCGTACTGTTAGGCCTGCCGTCCACCGGGCACGGACAGATCAACGCGCAACTGCAATTGGCAACATATTTTCCGGACATTTCCCAAGACATTGAGGACTCTCCTCGCTAGTTCATTCGACTAGCGGAGCTCCCCCAGAGGCAGCGCCGAAAACACTCAAACCGAGACCACGAACCTCGTAAGGCCGAGAGTATTCCCGCCAAATGGGGGTGTCAACAAGCTCTGCTAACCCAAAGGGTCGGCCCCCCGAAGAAGCACTTCAGGGCGTCCGGCTGTTCACTAAATCCGCAGGCCAGGGCCGGGATGCCCCCGGTGTCAGTTCCCCGTGGCCGGGACCACGTCTCCCGTTTCGAGACGGACCGGGCAGCCGAGCCGCGCTTCGTAGGCGGCGGCCAGGGCACTGTTGTCTGCGCCCTCCGAAACCGTGACCACCACATGGGACCCATCGTTGGCCATCCCTACGACCCGGACTCTTGGATCTTCTGTCAAAAGGGTTCCCGCCCGGTCCATGACAGTTCCCGGAACGCACGCTGCCGAACGGATCGAGATGTCAACGCCCGGGAGTTGGTCGCGCAAGCGTGAGATCCGGTCGCTCTCGGGCCCGTGCCACATAATGACCAGCTTCCCCTGTTCAAGGGCGACTGACCCGAAGTCGGGGTCGCCGCTTAACTCTTTGGTAATGAAGCTTGCAGCTGACGCCAGCGCCCCGTCTTGCGGCGCCGCCTCGGTAATCTGGACCGGATCGGTAACCCTTACCGGGCCGGTGGGATGGTGGACGTTTCCGTCGCAGGCAGTCAATGCGGCTCCCGAGAAGAGCATCGCAAAGACCGGGCCGACAGTGCTTCTCCAACGCACAGCAACCCCCAAAGCTACAGCGCCCTCACGAACGATCGAACAAGGAGGTCGTCGGAACTGTAGCTGCCTGCCCACGATGCGAAACTTTCGTTGATGGCCAGCATGTACAGGCTGACGCGGAATGTACCTTCGTAAGTGCCGTTGAGTCCGGACGAAATATGGGGATAGAAGTCCTTGTGCTCTTCAAAGCTGGCAAAGATTCCTTCCAGAAGCGCCTTGCGGTCGGGACTAAGGAACCACTCCGACGGCTCATCGGGCTTCGACTCTGCGTATCTTGGGTCCGCCTCCTCCCAAGAGTCGAGCCATTCCGCAGGGGCATCGAGTACAGCTTCAACTTCGATGCTCATCCCCCTTAAAGTGCCACGAATTGTGTGCCACGAGCCCGGTTCGCCAGTTTCAAGGCCCGTGACCCTGATTCTGACTGTTGTTGTGTCCAATTGAGCTTGCTCGTGCAGACCGATACGCGGTTCATCCGGGTGCATTCTCGGCCGTACATAGGCATGTCCGTCGGCCCCCGTGAACAGCCGACCGCGCGCTTCGACCAAACTTCCGTCTTGGACAGGAAGTAACAGCTGACCGCTGTTTGTGGCTCTATTTCTGTTCATAGCACGGAGCGACCTCTACTTCGGAGGATGTACGGAGTCAGGAACGTAAACCCAGAGCGACCAGCGACCGGAATTGAAGGAACCATAAGGGTTCTGGCGACACTTGTAGCCACGGATATAACCGTGCGTGCTAAGGATTGTGAAAGAGGCATTGATGCAGGTTGCCTCAAAGTAGAAGTTATCCTGCCAGACGAGCCAAACAAGAGCAACCTGCGGCTCCATGGTTGCATCCACCGCGCCAGCAACGCCCGCAGTCGGAGCAGCGGTGGCGATGCCGGCACTGGTTCCCGAAAAAGCCAATACTGAAGAAAGCGCGATTGAGCCAAAAGTCTTAAGGAAATTAAGCATGCCGGATCCCCCAAAGATAAGTCGAAAACATGTTCGTCAACAATATTTGCGATCAATATAAAAATCAATAGCTGGCGGAGGCTTTAATCTTAAGGTCAATAACCAGAATTGATTGATGCATCCACGCAAGGCCTCGATACTACTCAATTCCGACATTTGCACCACTCATTTTGTGGTCTATGCATACTCAATTTCGAGAATGCACCACTCACAGGCGTCCCGTTATCCGCCATCTGTTTGAGAGTTTCGAGCGTGCTCATAAAGGGACTGGCGCGTGGCGGTTCCGGTCTTGGCAAGGGCTCTGGAGATGTGGTTTTCCACGGTCCGGGGGCTGATCCCCAGGAGGGCCGCGATTTCGGGGGTGCGTTGGCTGCCCGCCAGGATGGCGATTTCCCTCTCCCGAGAAGTCAGACCCTGGGAATGCCCTCCCGTGTCGAGGGTCAGTTGTGCCCCTTCTGGCGGGAAGCGGTCTTCGAAAGTTGAGATGATTTGATGAAAAGTCTTGGCCAACCCCCGGTGGCGTTTGAGGAGGTGACCCTTCACCACGCCTTCCAAGAGCCTGGTGATCGCGGGAAGGTCGGAGTCGGCTTCGTATTGGTCCAATAGGATTTTTAGCCGTTGGTGGTCGCGGTCACGAATGGCACCGGCGATGGCGAGGAACTGGGCATGGGTGCTCACGCCGTTTTCCTGCAATAGCTGTTGCGTGGTCTCCAGGATTTTGTGTCCGGGGTAAAGGGACAGCATGAACAATGAGGCATACACGGCTTCGGTGATGTAACCGCGGTCCAGTTGTTGTTCCAGAAGGTCCGCAGCCTTTTCGTCAAAGTCGGATGGGTCGGCGTATTTCCGGGTCACGAGCTCATAGACTGCTTTCCCGGTTCCAGGCAGGGGGCCGATGTCGGCGACGTTTTTGCGTGCCTGTATCCCGAGGGAGGCGGCATTCTTGCCGTTGCCGGCCAGGGTGCGAAGGCCGGCGATTCTGAGCATCGCGTCGTGGAGGAAGCTCACGAGGAAGCCGGGCCGGCCGAGCGCGAAGACGCCAGTCATTACACAGTCAGCTTCCTTGCTGAGTCCTTGTTGTGTCATGGCCAGTACCGCAACGTAGCTGCTCGCGACGAAGCCGAACTGGTCAAGGCGGCGCCGCGCCGCGGCACGTTGACTGAGGGAGAAGATCACTGCTTCTTCGCCGCGGCCGGCAATATGGAGCGCGAGTCCGCGGACGAAGGGTTCCATGCCTGCGGCAAGGTCGAAGCCGTCTGCTGAATCAAGGGCCCGGAGGGCAGCCTGGGCGTCGAAGCGGTAGAGCTCCAGGATGCCCCGGATGACTGGCAAAACGCCGCTCTCGGGGTGGCGGCTGCGGAGCCTGTCCAGGGTTTCGTCGAGGTTCACAGGCATTCGGTCAAAGGACGCCTCGAGGTAGAGCGCGAACGCTTGGGCTTCTGCCTTCCAATCAGGGTGCGCTTGGCCGATCGCCTGGAGTATGTCCATCGCGATAGATGAATCCCCGCCGCTGACGATGGCCCACAGCGCCCGGGTCATGGCGAAGAAGAAGTGATCCCCAGAATCAGCTCCTACCGCCTCAGTTTCGCTGAAGACTTGTTCGATGCGTGAGGGATCGATCGGACCGCCCCAGTAGAACTTGAGGAACGCTGCTGCGTTGGACATGGTCTTTTCGGACTCCCAGACGCTGAATTGTGATTCCTCCAGTTCCCGGAGCTGTTCTTGGAAGTGCCGCGTCGCAGCCGTGCCGCCGCGGGCTTCACTCCGCAGGTCTCTGATCAGTTCGGCCAGAAGCTCAGGCGAGGAACTCGTTATGGGCCGGTCATGGGAATCGATCTCCCGGCTCATCCGATCCGCCAGCACCCTGAGGGAGGACCGCACCTGAGGGTCACGGAAGTGGTCGATAACAATGTGGGGACTGACGCTTACCCACATGGCTCCAGAGCTGTCTTCGCTGAGCGCAACCAGCCCGCGCACTTCGAGCCTGTCCAGGATGCCTGCCTCAACTATTTGCATTAGGGACCCCAGCGGCCGGGCTCCCACCGCAGACAGCGTGTGCAGTCCCTTCCATTCATCGGCGCTCAGTCCGTGAAGGAGAGCCTGGACGGTGCTCTGGATGTATTCGTTCCAGAGTGTGTGCCCACTCATGCTCCACTGTCCGTCATGGAGGACAACCTGCTTGCTCAGCTCCGCGCTTTGGGCGATTCTGACCGCGAGTCGCGGGTTGCCTCCAGATTTCATGAGCACGGCGGCGGTCAAATCCACGTCCGGCGGCGACCCGAGCGTCTGGGCCAGGAGTTTATTGACTTGATCGTAGTGAAGTGGACAGAGTCGTATCGTTGTCTCCGGCCATCGGGCAGGCATGAACACAGAGCCCCCTGAGTACAGTGGGGGATCGTCCATCGTCACCACCAGCGGCCGTTGGGTCCGCCCCTGAACCATGTCAATGACTGCCGCTGATTCCCTGTCGAGCTCATCGATATCATCAACAACTATTACCCGGGCGCCTCGCTGCGCCAACTGTTCGGCGAGCAGGTTCGCGACTCCTAGCGGCCCATTCTCTTGTCCGCGCCCTTCCAGCCCGAGTGCGCCAATCCCTGCGAACGGCGTTTCATTCAGGAGCCGCGAACCCGAGAGGCTGTAGACCGTGAACCCGGCCTTTTCGAGGCCAGCAGCGATCGACTGCAGGACCGTTGACTTTCCGCTTCCGGGGCCGCCGACGATCCGAACACTGACACCGCGAGCCACGTAGTCAAGTGCCCGTCGGACTTCCTCTTCGAACACTTCCCAACTCCTAAGGCAGACACCCCAGCTTTGAAATGTGAGCCTAGTGGCCTTCCAAATCTGAGGAGAGCGCCCCAGAGCCCTTAGCCTGACAATCTATCCAACGCTACGGTCGAAAATGATCACTGAGTATGCATTGCACAGAAATTGAGTGGGCATCGCACGGAAAATGAGTGGTCGAGGTGCCTCGGAGTAGGTATAGGGGTTTGTCGACCCGCAGCGGGGTTTCGGAGTCGCGCGATTGGACCTAACCCACAACCCCCGGCTTCCGCCAAGCCAGCGCCAACACAAACACCACCGCGCTCAGCCCCAGCATTACCAACACCATGAGTCCCCAGTTTGCCTGGTTGACCCCAGGCCCGTACAGCACGCCGATGAGGACCGTCGCCGTGATGGCCCCGAGGTATCTGCACGTCTGGAAAATCCCGGCTGCCACTCCCCTGTCCTCGGGCCGCGCGGACACATACAAACCCTGGTTCGACGCCGTGCTGACCACGCCATACGGAACACCCATCAACGCTGTTAGCCCGAGAACCAGCGGCGGCCAGAAGGACAGCGTCAGCACCCCGAGCCCGCCGGAAGCCAGCGCCAAAAGCACGACGCCGACGATCATCACGGACCGCACGCCGAACCGCTCAATGAACCGCACCGTCACCGGCGTCATGAAAACCGACATGGCAGCAAGGGGAAGCATCAGCAGGCCGACCACGCCGGCGTCGTACTTTCCCGCCTGCTGCAGCAACTGCGGAAGGCCGAAGAAGGCAAAATAATAGACCGCGCTGAACACCGCGAAACCCAAGTACAGCAGCAGGAGCGGCCGGTTCCGGCCGAGCAGCCGCAAGTCCAGGAACGGCGGACTGAACCGGAACTCGCGCCATGCGAATAGCCCGGCCAGGACCACAGCGACGGCGATGAACCACCAGCGGTAGGCCGGCATCACGTTGAGCAGCGCCATCATCGCCAGCGTCAAGGAAGCGATGAACGCCAGGATGCCAGGAATGTCGGAATCGCGCACGAGGGCCGAGAGCTTGCCGCTTTCGCGTCCGACGTCCGGCGGTGCCACCCGCTGCACCACAATCAGGGCCAGGAGCGAGATCGGCACGTTGATCGCGAACAGCGCCTGCCAGCCGACCAGGCTCACCAAAAGGCCGCCGACGACGGGTCCCACCGCGGCGGCCGAGGTGTTCGCCATCTGGATGCGCCCCAGGGGTCGGGTGGAACTGATGTTCGCCTGCCGGCTGAGCGTCGAAACCATGACGACGGCGCACGGGTACGCCGTCGCGGTCCCCACCGCCATGAGCGCGCGGGCCACGCAGACCAGTGCGAAGTTCGGCGAGAATGGCGCCAGCGCGCAGGCAATTGCGACCACCGCCATGCCGAAGGTGAACAACCTTCGCGGACCGAATCGGTCCGCCAGCCGGCCCATGAGGGGCTGGCCAGCCGCAGAGGCGAGATAGAAGGACGTGATCACCCAGGTGACCGTGGCGACGTCGAGCGCAAAGTCCTGGCGCAGAACCACGAGCGCGACCGCGATCATCGACGAGTTCAGCGGATTCAGCGCCGTCCCGAGACTAAGTGCAGCGATCGCCAGGCCGGGGCGGGGTTTGTTGGTCACGTCCCTAAGTCTGGTCCATCGTTGCCTGAGGTCACGAAACGACGCGTCACGAACCTCGGCTGGGAGCCGTCAGCTCTGCGGTATCGACTGCACCGGCTTCCGCTTCCCGGTGGCGTCTGTAGTCAGCGTTGGGACCGGGGGCTTCGGCGGGGCCACTACCGGAGCAGGTGCCGGTGGTGGTGGCGGTGCGGGCGGAAGGCAGGAGTAGTTGTAGTCGAAGTCTGTGGTGAATTGGGTGAGTACAACCACACCGCCGGCTGTCAGGGGCGGGGCCGAGCACAGTTCCACTGCGGTCTCCGGTGACGTTGCTCCGGCAAGCCAACTCTTAAGTCCGTTCAGATTGCTGTCGGGATGAAGCCGACCGGCGATAAGTCCGAACTGGTACGAGGTGGAATAGATGCCAACCTGGGCGCCGATGCTTTGCAGAAACGCGGCCATGCCTTCAATGTCGGCGGCGTTGGCCACGGTGTCCCAAGACCATGCATTCCCGGTCTCCACGTCCAGCCACCACATGCGCTTGGCGGGATCGGGCACCCCATACCGAGTGACGGCGTCGAAGGCCATTCCGTAACCGTAGAGGTAGGCGCACGCCGCCGAAGCAGTCCCGTTGCAGCTACCATACGGGTTGGGACCGCGAAGGCCCACCTCAGCATCGGATCCGGGCCACCACCCGCCATATCCCGCGGGATTGGCGGTGTTGACGTACACCGCGGCTGCGGGTTGGCTGGTCCCGCCCGCCGAGCCGCTGGCCCAGCCCAGCTGCTCGGCGAAACAGGGATTCGCGGTGCCCGGACGGCCGCCGTTCACGCCGACGATCCCGAACGCCTGGCCGGAAGGAAGTCCGCCACCACATTGTGGCCAAGAAATGTCGCTGCCCAAGACAATGCCCGAAGCCTCCATGGGTGCGGCGTTCGCCGGGGAGGTTGGTGTGGCTGTCCAAGCAAGCAAAAGGCAAGCGACGGCCATGATTTTTGCAGTTTTCATGATGTGCGTCCTTGGCATGGTTCAGGGCCCTGCCGGGGGTTGGTACTGCCGCACATTGCATCCCAAAAGCAATGGCAGTGAGCCATCTTCGGCTCACTACGGATCCTACGGACGGGCTTCTGGGCAGCCTTGAGTGATCCCTACTGGACTTGGTTAACGAATTTGCGAGTAAGTGGCGTTGTGCACTTGGAGTACAGCTCAGATGCTGGGGTACTCAGGGCCGCGCCGGTGCCGATCGTGTCCCAACTTATGGTCGGGCCTGGAAGGAGTCGGTCTTCGCAGGATCGCGTTCGATCAAAGGATCAAGGATGTCGTCGATCTGTTTCATCAGGGCGTCCTCAAGCTTCCGGCCGGCAGCTGTGGCATTGGCCGTGATCTGTTCGGGCCGCGAGGCCCCGACAATCGCCGCCGATACGTTCGGGTTCTGAAGGACCCAGGCCAATGCCATCGTGCCCAAGCTCATTCCGGTATCAGCAGCAATCGGCTGTAGTTGCTGCACTTTGGTGAGGACCTCATCGCCCAGCCATCGGGCCACCGTGTCCTTGCCGCCCTTCTGATCGGTGGCACGGGAGCCGGTTGGGGCCTCTTTGCCTGGGAGATATTTGCCGGTGAGCACGCCTTGGGCAAGCGGGGACCAGACGATCTGGCTGATTCCCAGCTCCTCACAGGCCGGCACGATTTCCTTGTCGATAACCCTCCACAACATGTTGTACTGGGGTTGGTTGGACACGAGTTGGATGTTCAGTTCCTTGGCCAGAGCGGCCCCGGAACGGATTTCTTCAGCCGTCCATTCGGAAACGCCAATGTAGTGGGCCTTGCCGTCACGTACGACGTCGGCGAAGGCCTGCATCGTCTCCTCCAGCGGCGTCTCATAGTCGAAACGATGTGCCTGGTAGAGGTCGACGTAGTCCGTCTTAAGTCTGCGGAGGCTGGCGTTGATCGACTCCCGGATGTGCTTGCGCGAAAGGCCCCGGTCGTTACGCCCCTCTCCCGTGGGGAAATAACCTTGGTCAGAATCTCCACGCTTTCGCGCCGCACCCCATTCAGCGCGTCGCCCAAAGCACTTTCCGCGCGCGTGTCAGCGTAAGCGTCGGCGGTGTCGAAGGTGGTGATGCCGACGTCTAGAGCTGCATGGACGCATGCGGCGGCCGTATCCTGCTCTATTTGAGACCCGTGCGTCATCCAGTTACCCGTAGGCAATTTCGCTGACATACATGCCGCTTCGGCCCAGTTTCCTGTATTCCATGAATAATCTCCTGCGTCGGTTCAGCGGCGGATTGCGAAGATGCCCTTCACGCGGTCCCAAGCGTCTGCGCGGACAAATACGGGGATGCGGTTGAGCGGAGCGGGCACATCTACTGTTTGTTTTCCTGCGTAGCTGTCCCCCGTCCATGCGTCGATCCAGTCGCCGGAAGGAAGGTAGATTGTCCAGGACCTGGTCCCCTCCTGGGTTACCGGCGCAACCAGCAGGTCATCGCCGAGCGTCCATTGCAGCGGGTGGTCCCAGACCTCCTGGTCTTCGGGATAGTCGAAGTAGAGGGGCCGCATGAGTGGGGCGCCGGTGGCTATGGTCTTTCGGGCTTGCTCTGACAAATACGGGATGAGGCGTTCGCGAAGCTCCGTCAGTTCGCGGAATATCGGAATCACGGTTTCGTCGCCGCTTCTTTCCTGGATATTCCATGGCGTGCGGTCACGCGATGGCGTGCGGTGATGGTTGAATTCGGAGTGGTACTGCATGATGGGGACGAACACTGCCGCCGCCGCCGAGCGCAGATACAGTTCGGCAGTCGGCACGTCACCGGAGAACCCCGCAAAGTCCCAGCCCCAGTACACGACGCCACTCGCGGCGGCCGATAGGCCGGCAAACATTGACCAGCGGAATGCATCCCAGGTGGAGTCCTCGTCACCAGCCCAAAAGGCTCCATGGGCCTGGGAGCCAGTGAAACCGGCCCGGCTGAAAGTGACCGGCGCCTTGCCGGCAGACTCAAGCAGATCGCCATAGGCTTTGGCGTACGCAACCGGGAACAAGTTGTTCCCTTCGTCTCCCCTCATCCCATTGAGGTAGTGAAGATCCTCGCCCCAGGCGTGCTCCCCTCCGTCAGTTTTGAATCCGTCGATGCCAAGTTCGTCGACCAAATATCGCCGTTTCTCAGTCCACCAGCGTGC
Source organism: Arthrobacter sp. efr-133-TYG-118 (assembly GCF_030209755.1). GTDB lineage: Bacteria > Actinomycetota > Actinomycetes > Actinomycetales > Micrococcaceae > Arthrobacter. The sequence goes on from NZ_JARVRH010000004.1 coordinate 390,710, forward strand.
CGCCTCCGGATCGGTCAGGTCCGGCATAAGTCCAAGTGGGAACCACCATCCACGGTTCCGGTATGGCCGCAGACTGCCATCCGGGGCCTCCTCACGAATGAGCCTGCCTTCACGGATTGCGGCCTGGGCGTCGTTCCGTGCCTGACCGTGGGGGTGCGGTCGCATCTTGATGAGCGGGATCTGCCACAGGACCACGCGAATGTCCCGACCGTGGAGCTCGTCGACCATCGCTTTCGGATCCGGCCAGGCCCCCGCTTCGGGGAAAGTGAAGTCATTAAGCCGGAGAGGGCCGCCATCGGGACTGGGGTCATAGACGGCGTCACGGAACGCAGTGAAGGTTGCCTCGTCACTCCACGCCTCAATGACCACGGATCCCACCGGGATTCCAGTTTCACGGTGCAGATCCATCTGCCGCATGAGCGAGGGTGACAGACGCACCACAAGTGAGCGAGCGAGCGCGAAAAATGCCCCATAAGTGAGCGCGGGTCGCCCAAAGCGCTCCAAGAGGGCAGGAGGATCGGGGAGCGTCCCCGAACGCGCTCCCTAAATCGCGTCAGGAGGCGATAAGTCCGTCAGCGACGACCGCGAGCATCGATGCTGCTGCATCGGAGGGAAGTTCGCTGCTGTCCACGACTACAGCCACGCCGCCGACGAGCCGGCTGATCTGCATTGCATCGACTCCAGGGCGCAAGGCCGAGTCCAACGCTTCGATCACGCGCTGATTGGCCCCCAGATAGGTCTGGCACTTTGCTGCAAAGGGGGAACCGGGGTCGCCGAGCGCGGCGGTAATCCGTGCGGCGGCGCCCTTGTGTTCTGTCAGCATCGACGCATAGTCGGTCAGCCAACTCAACAACCGCTCCCGCGCAGGGGCGTCGAGGGTAAGTGCCTGGCTGACTGCGGCGTTGACCTTCTCTGCCCACGCCTCGAGGACCGCGTCGTACAGCGACTCTTTGGTCGGGAAGTGCCGGTAGAGCGTGCCGGGTCCAACCTCGGCCGCTTTGGCGACTTCGTCCATCGAAACAGCCTCGAAGCCTTTGACCCGGAAGAGTGCACGTGCAACCTCCACGATCCGGTCGCGGTTGCGTTGAGCGTCAGCGCGCACAGAAACACCTTTCAATACACCATTGCAAAACGGAGAGTGTCTCCGTATAGTTCTAAGCGGAGCAACTCTCCTCTTAGTGTACGTCAGCCCCTTCGGCTAGAACAGGACACCTCCCATGACACCCACAATTGCCACAGGCGCACCCGCCGGGATCACCCGGACAAGCGGAAATCCGCGCGGCCGCGCCGGCAGCATTGGCCTCTGGCTGGTCATGCTGGCCCAACTCATGCTTGTCCTTGACGCGACCGTCGTGAACGTCGCGCTCCCCCACATCGCCACCGACCTCCACTTCGACCGGGCCGAGCTCAGCTGGGTCCTGAACGGCTACGCCGTCGCCTTCGGCGGCCTCCTGCTGCTGGGTGGACGGATCGGTGACGTCCTCGGCCGTCGTCGCACCTTCCTGGTGGGCGTCGCAGCCTTCACGCTCTTCTCACTGCTTGGCGGCTTGGCCACCTCGCCCCTCCTCCTCGTCATCGCACGCGCGCTCCAGGGCCTCGGCGCGGCATTCGCCGCCCCGAGCGTGCTCGCACTGATCACCACCAGCGCAAAGGACGACGGCGCGCGGAACCGGGCGCTCGCCCTGTTCTCCGCCATTGCCTCAATGGGCGGCGCGCTCGGACTCATCCTCGGCGGACTGCTCACCGACACCACCAGCTGGCGGTGGACCCTCTTCATCAACGTGCCGATCGGCGTCGTGGTCCTCATTGCGGTGCCGCGCCTGATCGCGGAAACTCCCCGGCGGCCCGGCCGCTTCGACATCCTCGGAGCGGTGACCGCGACGGGCGGCGCCGTCGCCATCGTGTGGGGTCTTATTCAAGCGGGCGACGTCGGCTGGTCCAGTCCGCGCACGATCGGCGGCCTGCTTGTCGGGGCAGCACTGATCGCAGTTCTCGCCGTCACCGAACGGAGGGTGGCCCACCCGCTGCTCCGTCCGCAACTGCTGCGCAGCCCGAGCCGCCTGGCTGCGCTGGCCGCGATGGCGGCCACCTACGGCGGGATGTTGGCGATGTTCTTCCTGATGGTCCAGTACCTCGAAGACGATCTGCACCTCTCGCCAATGGTGACCGGCCTGGCGTTCCTGCCGATGCCGCTTAGCATCTTCGCGATGTCGCGGATCGTCCCGCGGCTACTCGAGCGTTTCGGGGCCGTCCGGCTGGTCATCTTCGGCACCGCCCTTCGCGTCGTCGCCTTCTTGCCGCTGACGCAACTGAACACGGACACCCCGTTCGCCCTCGTTTTGCTTGCACTTCTGGGCACTGGAATCTCCGCCGGCATGACGTTCATGCCGCTCACGACTCTCGCGCTACGCAACGTCGAACCCGAGCATGCAGGGTCCGCGTCGGGGCTTTTCCAGACAATGCAGCAGCTAGGCGGCGCGGTCGGGCTGGCCATCGTGGCTTCGATTTACGCAGCCTTCGCTATCCCCGGCGACTTCCTGACCGGCGGACGGGCCGGGTTCTGGTCGGCAACCATCCTCTCCGCGCTCGCGCTGGCAGCAGTCCTGGGGTTGGTCTTCAAACCCCGGAACGCGGTATGAGGTGTGCGTTTTTACAGGCCGCCTAGGCCCTTGGCATAGGCGGCCTGCCCCACGTGCTGAAGGCAATCGGCAATAGTGCTGACCAACCGCACGCCTAGGGTGACGGGCGGATCCCAGCGGGTGTCGACGATACGATCAAGGTCCTCGTCGCCGAGAGTTTTCAGGAACGCTACGGTCTGCCGGTGGACGGCGTCGTAATATTCGAACAACAGCTCCGGCGGGGCCTGAACCGCGTCGACTTTATCGCTCGAGTGGCCGTAGCCGGTGTCCCGTTCGGGCAGCGGCAGGTTGAAGCGGCCGGCAAAGTTCTGCGAAGTCCACACCTGCTCGACGCCGGCGACGGAGGCGAGCTGCAGGTCTTCCACTCGGCTGAGATGCCAGATCAACCACGCAATCGAGTTTCCGTTCCCTTCGGGCCGCCGGACCAGGGACTCGTCGTCGACCCCCTCGAGAGTGGCGGCCACGGTGTCACGGATCCGGCCAAAAGCATCCAGCAGCAGTTCGTTGGATTTCATCGCGTCCCTTCACTGAGTTCCTCGCTGGGACCTCACGAAGTCCCAGGCCTCATGTGCCAGGGCCAGCCATGACTCTTCATCGTCGGCAATGACGGTGAGCCACTCCCTCATTGCACGGCCCTTTCCGGCGTCAAACGGCGCACCAACTCCGGTTCCGATCAACGTCTCGACCCGCTGGTGCGGCAGCTTCACAACAAGCCTGTCTCCGGAAATCATCGCAAAAATCGAGCCGTGGACCTTCAGCGCGTTCGAACCGAATCCGCGCTGACCCGGTTCTCCCGGCACGCTCACGCCCGGGCTGGCCCTGAATTCATCGACCAGTACGTTGAAACGCTCCTCCGGCAGCATGGGAACATCTTCCCGCCCCGGGCGTCGAGGAACAACCGGTAACCGTCAGCGAAGTCGCCGGTCGCCGGTCGCCGGTCGCCGGTCGCCAAACATTATGCGGATCGGCAGGCATAAACTACAAGCAGAACGTCTCTTCCGACGCCGGGGAGCTCAAATGGACACCGAATTCGCTGATGTCATCGGTCATGATGTCACGACGATCATTTGCCTGTGCGGAAACACCGTCAGCAAAGAGGGATTGATTCAGGCCAACTCTCAGGGGGTCCCTGTTTACGCGGGAGCAAACACAACGGTCCCCACCGGACTAGCCGCGTGGCCCGACGATGAGGACCTCTACACCTTGTGTCCGTCATGCGGCCGCGTTTACCACGACACCGTCATTGAAGAGACAGGGACCGCGCCCGTTGCCTTCCAGATCGATGTCACCGGCCCGATCGCCGAGGCGATCCGGGTTCATTGGGAACTCAACACCTGATTTTTGAGACGTGTTTTCCTTGTTTCGCTTTTCACGGCGTCGATTGGCAGCGCAGGGGCCTTAAATGTCAGACCCCCGTGACAGGGTTTATTCATGGAAGGCATCGGTCAACTCGTGGCACGTCGGGCAGCCCCACCCGACGTCGGGATCGCGGCGTTGGGACGTCTGTCCCGCCGCCTGACGCCCGTTCCTGCCTGGCATGCCGGGCAGCAAAGCCCGGCCGCCGTGCCGTCGCGGGCCGCGCTGCCGCCGGGAACAGCCCTTGATCAGGCCCTGGCGGCGATGGATGCGCTGCGTTCAACGGCCGTCTCCGAGGCCCGCGTGTTCGGTTTCCGTGATGCCGCTGATTTCGCCGGCACGGTCGAAGAGATCTCCCGCACGGTGGAGTTTTTGCAGCTCGTCGCAGCCGGGGCCGTGGAACGGACCCGGAGCGAAGCCCATGCGGCACGGCAGTCATCGTCCGTGCCGGGGTGGCGGACCGGCTGGACGGAGTCCACGTCCGCGGAAGCCGATACTGCAACCGCCGCGGACGCGAGAACTGAAGCCGATACGGCAGTCGCCGGCCCGGAAGGCTCTGCCGCCGCATCCAGCCTCACGGCAGCAGCCGGTGTTGCGGCAGCAGCCGAAGCGGTCGACGACGGGTACCGGAACGCGGCCGAATTCCTGCACGCCAGGCTGCGGATCGGCATCGGCGAGGCGAGACGCCGGCTCACCCTGGCCGCCGGCGTGCTCCCGCAGACCGGGATCGCCGGGCAGGACGTCCCCGCCCGGCACCAGGTGCTCGCCGCGGCCCTGTCCTCGGCCAACGTGCCGTCCCGTTCGGCCACTCTGATCAGCGTGGCCCTGGACCAGGTACGGCACCTCGCCGACACGGAAACCGCCCGGCAGATGGAACACTCCCTGACCCACACCGCGGCCCGGAGCGACCCCGATTTCGTCTCCCGGATGGCCAAACGCTGGGTCGATGCCATCGACCAGGACGGAACCGAACCCGGCGAGGAAGAACTGCGCCAACGCCAGGGAGCGTTCATCCGCAAACCCCGCCACGGCCTGCACCACCTGGAAATCTTCGCCACCGCCGAACAATTCGAAACCCTCGCCACCGCCATGAACACCGCCGCCAACCCGCGCCTCCAACCCAACACCAACGCCCCCGGCACCGGCACCAGCACCGGCGCCGACCTGGACCGCCGCTCCCGGGCCCAGAAACTCCTCGACGGGCTCACCGGCGCCTGCGCCGCGGCCCTGGCCACCGGCGGGCTGCCCGCGAACGGCGGCCTCCGGCCCCAGGTGATGGTCACCATCGACTACCAAGACCTCCTCGAACGCGTCGACCGCGAACCGCCCACCGGCTCCCGCCCGGGCACGGGCGCGTCCACGTTCCAGGGCCCGATCCACCCCTCGGTCATCCGTAAGATCGCCTGCGACGCGGACATCATCCCGGTCCTGCTCGGCAGCGAGGGCCGCGTCCTGGACATCGGCCGGGCCTCCAGGATCTTCCCGCCCCACATCCGCAAAGCCATCATCGCCCGCGACCAAGGCTGCGCCTTCCCCGACTGCACCATCCCCGCACCCTGGTGCGAAGCCCACCACATCAGCTACTGGTCCGGCGGCGGCACCACCGGAACCGACAACGGCACGATCCTGTGCAGCCACCACCACCACGTCATCCACAAAGAACACTGGACCATCACCACAGACTCCGGCGTGCCATGGTTCACACCCCCGCCCCACGTCGACCCCCGCCAAACACCCAGACGCAACCACCACTTCAGACCCGCCAGGACATAAACCCACCCAGGATGAAGTCCGTCCAAACCCGTTGACATGTGACCAAATGGTCACCTATTCTGAATCCATGGACGCCGTCTTCAAGGCACTCTCCGACCCCACCCGCAGGGATCTGCTCGATGAGCTCTTCCGCGAGGACGGGCAGACGCTGAGCGCGCTTGAAGCACGGTTCGACATGACCCGTTTCGGGATCATGAAGCACCTCAAGATCCTTGAGGAAGCCGGCCTGGTTGTGACCCGCCGTCGTGGTCGCGAAAAGCTCCATTACCTGAATCCGGTACCCATCAGGCTCGTCCACGACCGCTGGGTGAGCAAATATGCAGAACCATGGGCCGCTGCGTTGAGCGACCTCAAAACCAGATTGGAAAGTCCCGTGGAAAAGATCTTCGAAATCTATATCAAGACCACGCCGGAGCGGCTTTGGGAAGCCATCACGGACAGCGACACCCGCAGCAAGTACCAGTTCGGCAACACCCACACTGCCGACTGGACACCGGGTGGGCACTACGAGATGCACAACCCCAAAGCCAACGGAATGGTCCTCGGCGAGGGCGAAAACGTGGAGGTCGATCCCCCGCGCCGGCTCGTCCAGACCATGCGCGCACTCTGGGGCGAGGACGTCAAGGCCGAAGGCACATCACGTGTCACCTGGGAGATCGAACCCGTCGGCGACTCCTGCCACCTGACCGTCACCCACAGCGATCTTCGCGAAGGTGGCAACGACCAGATCTACGGCGGTTGGCCGATGATCCTCTCCGGCCTCAAGACCTGGCTGGAGACGGGCGAGGTACTCACGACCCCGGGTTCATTGATGTATTTGTAAGGCTCGACGGCGGCGCCGTCCGCCGCTTTCAGGCCCGGGCGGCCGGAGCGAGGGCTGCGTTGAGGTACTCCAGGTGCGTCAGCGTCGGGGCGGTCGCGTTCGCAGCGTATTCCGGGTGCTTGGTGAGGAACTTCTTGATGAAAGGGCACACCGGCACGATCCCGAGTCCCTCGCTCACAGTCTCGTCCAAGGCAACTTCGGCGAGCCTGCCCGCCAGCCCTTGTCCGCCGTACTCCTCGTTGATCACGGTGTGGTAGAAAATCCGCTGCGGGGACCCGCCGTCGTCGTACGCTTTGTACGCGGCCTTCCCGATCACGTGGCCATCAGCGAGCACCTCGAAGCGCTCTCGGTCAACGTTGTGGCGGAAGGTGGCATCGGTCATCGCTAGCTCCTCGATTAGGTCCTGTTGACCTACCCTAACCTCGGAGCCGGTGCGCTTTGTTCCCAGGTTTCCTCAAAGTCCAAACTTGGAGGAAACCTGGGAACTGCGGCTCAAGCCGTGACGATGTCGCGCGTGGCGTGGTCGTACGTGAAGGTGACCTTGCCGCCGTCGTGCTGTAGCTCATGGTTGGCACCGTCGCGCGCGCCGAACGCGCCGTAGTTCTCGTCCCACGAGCGGTTGAGCGCGATCTTGTAGGTGTAGAAACCAGCAGGCAGCGTGGCGGCGAGGGTCCACACCTTACGACGGGAATTGAACTTCATCTGCACTTCGTCGTACTGCGGAGCCCAGTCCTCCGGCGCGCCGAGAATCGTGTTGAAGTCACCAGCGATCGCGACGGCGGCCGGCTGCTCGAGCTTCTCGACGGCGGCAGTCGCTTTGGGTGCGGCAGCCTTCTTAGGCGCGGCCTTGGCGGCGGCCTTCGCGGCAGGTGCCTTTTCGGCAGCGGGAGCCTTCTTTGCCGCGGGCTTCCTCGCGGCGGCCTTCTTGACGGGGGCCGTCGGAAGCGGGGTATCTTCCGGGACGGGGGTGCCCTCGGCCAGTGCCGTGACGAACTCATCCGGCTTGGCGAAGGCGACCGTGGCACGAAGCCCGTCGTCGGTGATGGTCCAGCCCGAACGGCCCTTGACCAGCCAGCCGGCCTTCACAAGCTTCGCGGTCTCGGTGGTCAGGCTCTTGTGGCCGCGTGGAATGCCTCCACTGAGCAGCTCGCTTTCGCGCTCATCCAGCGGGACACGGACAATCGCCTCTGCCAGGATCTCGCCGGCATTCAACGACTTCTCGGACCACGTTCCCTCAGCCAAGACGTCCAGGACGGTCTTGAGGCGGGCACTGCTTTTTTCGACGGTGGACTTGGCCACTGGGTCTCCTTCAACGGCGAACATTCCTTCAGCAGTCTGCCAATGTTCTGTAAATTCTGGCGACTGTTCTTGGTAAACACCGTGTGTCGTGACCCACTATTACGCCCAAACGGTTGGCAAGTGATGGAGGGGTCTCGGATACCGGTCAGTAGCTCGCGGTTGGGGTACTCTCAGGAGCCCTAAATCAAGATGTGCCGTTGATGACGGTGCGGCTGGAGCTCCGCCCGTTGGGAAGGTTCAGGAAGCCGGTGACGGTCCGGGGGCGGGAACGCTAAGATTCGCCTACTACTCCAGATGCCTCAATGAGTCAGAAGGTGGGATCAATGCAACTTGACGAGGTCATTGACCAGTTTCATCAGGCGCTAAATCAGTTTGCTAAAGGCGACCCGGAACCCGCCAAGGCCATTTTCTCCCACGGTGGAGATGTCTCCCTTGCGAATCCCTGGGGCCCTCCGGCCGTAGGCTGGGAGCGGGTATCAGCAGCCCTCGATTCAGCCGCGGCACGGTTCAAAGATGGACAGGTCACCGGTGTTGACACGCTCACAACGCACGTCACTCCAGATCTTGCCAGCTTTCTGGACATAGAACACTGGCAGGCAAAGGTCGGAGGGGGAGACGAAACATCGCCCTTTGATCTGCGGGTAACGAGCATTTACCGCCCCGAAGGCGACACTTGGGCACTCGTGCATCGCCATGCAGACCCGATCACCACACCGCAGCCGCCGGACGCCGTGCTGCCAAAGTAGCACTTGGTGGGATTCACGGGCGCCCGTTCCACGCTGCGCCTAGGACTCACGAGGTGCCCAGGAATGACTAATTGACTGCGGCCTTCTCCCATTCCGAAACCTCGGCCAACAGCTCAGCCTTCCGGGCCTCCTCCGCGAACGATGAACGCACCGAGTTCGCGGCCAGGCGTGCCCGGTCCCCGACAGACAACCCGTGCACAGCGACGAGCTGCCCGAAGTTGTCGTCCACGTAGCCGCCAAAGTACGCGGGGTCGTCCGAGTTCACGCTGACATTCAGACCCGCGGCCAACATTGCGGGCAAAGGGTGATCGGCAAGGGTATCCACGGCACGAAGCCGGACATTGGACAGCGGACACACGGTCAGCGGAACCTGTTCGGCCACTAGCCGCTCCACAAGTGCCGTATCTTCCATGCAGCGGATGCCGTGGTCGATCCTCTCCGCGCCGAGCAGGTCAAGGGCCTCGTAAATATACGAAGCTGGGCCTTCCTCGCCCGCGTGCGCGATCCGTCGCAGTCCGGCCTCCGCAGCGCGGCGGTACAGTCGTTCGAACTTCGACGGCGGATTGCCCACCTCGGCCGAATCCAGGCCGATCCCAGCAATCGGCGCCTTCATGGCGAGAAGCTGTTCCAGAACCTCCAGTGCAGATTCCTCGGACAGGTCCCTCAGGAACGCGGCAATCAGGAGCGTCGAGACGCCGAACTCCGCCACCGACGTCGCGAGTGCGGACGCCACACCGTTCACGCACGTCTCCAACGCCACCCCGCGCGAGATGTGCGCCTGCGGATCCATCATGATCTCCACGTGCCGCACGCCACCGGCTGCGGCGCGTGCCAAATAAGCCCTGGTCATGTCCGCAAAATCCTGCTCGGTGCGCAAGACGGCCATGTTGGCGTAGTAGAGATCCAGGAACGACTGCAGGTCCGTGAACTCGTACCGCGCGCGCAGCTCGTCCAAATCCGCGTACGGAAGCTCAATCCCGTTCCGTTCCGCGAGCGCGAAAATCAGCTCGGGCTGAAGCGTCCCCTCGATGTGCAGGTGCAGTTCGGCAACCGGGGGTGCCGCCGTCGTCGTTGATTCGTCAAAAGTTTCCACCCGACAAGAGTAGGACGAATACCCAACGATCCCCGTCTGAAAGCTCCGCAAGGCGGGAGTTCAGGGCCCCGGTAGCACGAGCGAGGGGAAGACCACACCGCCTCAACTTGGATCTACGCCGTTCGGCCCCCAAACTGAAAGGATGCAGACCTTCCTCCCGTTCCCCGATTTCAAGCAAAGTGCTGCCGTCTTGGACACCGCAAGGCTTGGCAAGCAGCGTGTCGAAGCACTGCAGATCCTTCGCGCACTCGTGATCCCCGAGTTCGGCCGGCCCTCCCACCCCGCTATCCGCATGTGGATGGGCTATGTTCCCGCACTCACTCTCTACGGCCTGGCCATGGTGGACGAATGGGTCGCCCGCGGCAATCCGGACAACACCCGCGCCAGCATCACCGAGTTCGCACCCCAGGCAGCCCACCCGGACTATGCCTCCAAGATTCCGATGCCGCCGTGGCTGGGCGACGCCGATTTCCACCTGAGCCACCGCTCCAAGCTGCTCCAGAAAGAGCCCCGCTTCTACGCAGAGCTCTTCCCGGACACTCCGAAGGACCTCGAGTACCTTTGGCCCGAGCCTCGGCACGAATTCATTCCCGAAGACCCCTTCGACGACTTCATCTGGGTGCTTCGCGCCCCGGTGAGCGACGTTGAACCCGAAAAGATCGACAAAGTAGGGATGCCGGCTGCGGGCAAGGCCAAGGCCGCCAACAGCGACGGCGACGGCTACCAGTTCGTCTACGAGTCGGAGAAATCCCGCCGGCCGGGCAAGACTGCCCGCAAGGCCCCGAAGCAGCTGGTGAAGAAGCCCACCCGCAACCGCCAGCGCCAAGACGAGGCCTTCCGGACGCTCCCCGGCAACACGCCTGTCCTCGTCCCCGTCGAGGGCGGCGCCAAGTTTGCCCTGGGCAAGATCCTCGGCCGGCCGATCACCCTGGAAGACGGCCGTTTCGGTCGCAACTTCGAGGTCACCAAGATCATCGACCGCACGGACTTCGACTACCCGGCCTTGTTGCAGGATCCGCGGGCGTTCTTCCCGATCCCGGCACCGTAGCGGATCGAGTTAGACGCGAACGACGGCGGCGCTCCGGTTCCTGACGAAAGGAACCCGGGTGCCGCCGCCGTTTAAGGGCTGCTGCCCCTGGAGCATAGGCCGGAATGGGTGCCCGCCGCCAGGGGTGGGTCGGAGCATTCTCCCCATCTTTGAGGCTGCGAAGCCCCAAAAGGAGGCGACTTCTTCCCCGAAGCGCTTTGCTCGAAATCGCGGGTGTGGGACCTTCGCCGCGTTCCAGAACGCAGCTGTCGGCCCGCACCCACGAGTGGCTAACAGGTATCGGCAAAAGAGCGCGGCTACTTCCCCAGCCCGGCGCGGCGCAGCGCTTCCGCCATGGCCGTGTTGACCGGCGCCTGGGGAGCCGCCTTCGCGGGTACCGCCTTGCGACCGGCCTGTCCAGCCTGCGGGGCCGGGCGCATCTGGCCACGATCGCCTCGCTCGCCCCGGCTGTGCCGCTCGCCGCGCTCAGGCTCGCTGCCGCGCGAGCCGCGGTCACGCCCGCCGCCCCGCGAACCGGACCCGCCCGCGCTGCCGGGTTCGTCGTCGAGCCTCAAGGTCAGGGAAATCCGCTTCCGCTCCGGATCCGCCTCCAGGACCTTCACGCGCACGACCTGTCCGGATTTCACGATCTCGCGGGGATCGGACACGAACTTGTTGGCAAGCGCGGAGACGTGGACCAAGCCGTCCTGGTGCACTCCGACATCAACGAAAGCCCCGAACGCCGCCACGTTGGTGACAGTGCCTTCCAGGATCATGCCGGGCTTGAGGTCGGAGATCTTCTCGATGCCTTCGGAGAACGTCGCTGCGGCGAATGCCGGACGGGGGTCGCGGCCTGGCTTCTCAAGCTCGGACATGATGTCACGCACGGTGGGCAGGCCGAACGTCCCGTCGACGAACGCCTGTGGGTCGAGGGAAGACACGGCAGCTCCACGGGCAGCAGCGACGATCTTTCGAGCCACCGAGTACGCTTCCGGGTGGACGCTGGACGCGTCGAGTGGTTCCGCTCCCCCGGTGATCCGCAGGAAGCCCGCGCACTGCTCAAACGCCTTGGCACCCAGCCGCGGAACCTTCTTGAGGTCGGCTCGCTTGGCGAACGGGCCGTTCTCATTGCGGTACGCCACAATGTTCTCGCTCAGGAGCGGCCCGACGCCGGCCACCCGCGCCAGGAGCGCGGGCGACGCCGTGTTCACGTCCACGCCCACCGCATTCACACAGTCCTCGACGACGGCGTCCAGCGAACGGTCGAGCTTCGCCGCCGTGACATCGTGCTGGTACTGCCCCACACCGATCGACTTCGGTTCGATCTTCACCAATTCGGCCAGCGGGTCCTGCAAACGTCGGGCGATGGAAACAGCTCCGCGCAAGGACACGTCCATGCCCGGCAGTTCCGCGGCCGCGAGCGCAGACGCCGAGTACACGGAAGCGCCGGCCTCGGACACTACGAGTTTCTGCAACGTGGGACCGCCGGACGCTGCCAGGGACTTGATGAGCTGAACGGCAAGCTTGTCCGTCTCGCGCGACGCCGTGCCGTTGCCGATCGCCACGAGCTCGACGCCGTGCTGCCGCGCCAAACGCTCCAGCGTCACCAAGGCCTCGTCCCACTTCTTTGCCGGGGCGTGGGGATAGACGGTGTCGGTGGCTACGACTTTGCCGGTGCCATCGACCACGGCCACTTTCACGCCCGTCCGCAGTCCCGGGTCCAGGCCCAGGGTGGCACGGTTTCCGGCCGGGGCGGCGAGGAGCACGTCGCGGAGGTTGGCGGCGAAGACCCGGACGGCTTCGTCCTCGGCCTGCGCGAACATGCGGCCGCGCAGATCATTGCTCAGCCGGTCCAGGATGCGCGAGCGCCAGGCGATCTGTGCGGTCTGCACAAGCCACGAATCGGCGGGCCGGCCACGCTCGGCGACCCCGAGGCACTTGGCCACGGCGTTCTCGTACCGGCCGCGTGCGGCGGCCAGGGCGTCGTCGTCGGCTGGTTCCGCCTCGGCGAGATCAAGCTCAAGGACGCCGTCGTTCTCGCCGCGCAAGAGCGCGAGCACGCGGTGGCCGGGCATGCCGGAAGGCACTTGGGAGAACTCGAAGTAGTCCTTGAACTTCTGCCCCTCGGTTTCCTGGCCCTTTTTCACTCGCGAAACCATCCGACCCTGCGTCCACAACCGCTCCCGCAGCGTCTCGGCGAGATCGGGGTCCTGCGATACCCGTTCCACGAGGATCGAGCGGGCGCCGGCGAGCGCCGCGGAGGCATCATCAATGGAGTGCTCGGCGTTCAGGTATTTGGCGGCCTCACCCTCAGGATCGAGCTGGGGGTTCGCGAGCAGCGCGTCGGCGAGCGGTTCGAGGCCGGCTTCGCGGGCGATCTGCGCTTTGGTGCGGCGCTTGGACTTGAAGGGCAGGTAGATGTCTTCCAGCCGGGACTTGGTATCGGCCCCGACGACGGCGGCCTCCAGTTCCGGAGTCAGCTTTCCTTGAGCGGCAATCGCCTCAAGGACCGTTCGACGGCGGTCCTCCAAGTCCCGCAGGTACCGGAGCCGTTCCTCGAGCTCGCGCAACTGGGTGTCATCGAGCGTCCCGGTGACTTCCTTGCGGTACCGGGCGATAAACGGGACGGTGGATCCGGCGTCAAGCAAGTCAACCGCGGCCTTGACCTGCCAGGACTTCACACCAAGTTCTTCGGCGATCAGGGCGTAGATGGCGGCGTCTGCTGACTGGTGCTGGGGAAGATGAGTCACCCTGACATTTTGCCCTACCTAAAGACGGCGCGGAGTGCTGTAGTGGAAAGAGCCGCCGTTGATCCGGTCAGGAATGCTACTCAAGGAAGAGGCGCATCATGCAAGAACTGCTCATCATCCTGCAGGACGGCTTTGACGCAGATGACGTAGAAGTCACCGTCAACCACAAAGAGGCCCATCACGAGCGCGACGTATCGACCAGGGAGATGCTGGGAATGGCGGCGGAGATCTCGGTGGAGTTGCCCGCGAAGGGATCCACCGTGGGCGTCGAGGTCACCAGCCGTCAGTTGAGCGCAAGCAAGAAACTGCATGGAAAAGCAAAGAGCCTGTTGGTTTCCATCGAGGACGGGGAACTGGTGATGCGGGAAGGCACCGGGCGGGAAGCGTTTCTCTAGCTTCTTGACCCCGATACGGAAGCGCCACGGCCGGAGGGCCGTGGCGCTTGATGGATGCGAAAGTTGCGGTTAGCCCAGTTGCGCCATGGGGGTCTTGGCGGAGATGTGCTCCACCAATTCGCCTACGCGCTCCTCGGTGTAGTTGCGGGCGATGTCGCCCTGGCTGATGATGCCCACCAACTTGTGGTCGGTGATGACCGGAAGGCGCCGGATCTGGTGCTTTTCCATCAGGTCGATGGCGGCGTCGATGCTGGCATCGGCATCGATCCAGATCGGCGTGCCCTGGGCGAGATCCGCCGCGGTCAGCCGGTCAGCATCCAATCCCTCAGCAACGCATTTGACCACGATGTCGCGGTCAGTGATGAATCCTTTGAGTTTTCCATCGCTGCCGCAGATCGGCAGGGACCCGACGTCCAGATCGCGCATCAGGACAGCCGCGTCACGCAGCGACTGGTCTTCCTTGACGCACTGGGCGTTGGTGGTCATGAATTCGCGCACAACACTCATGAGTCCTCCTTGATCGATTGGGTATCGACGCGGACCCCCGGCACCGACGCCGATGCTGTCAGCCTACGCTTGGGGTTTGGCTGTGGCCAGATGCTGTGTGCTCCGCCCGCTTACTCCGTTGCCTCCCGCCGGACTTACTCGGCGATGTCCTCGGCCCACAGTTCCGGATTCTCTGCCTGGAAGGTGCGCATCATGTCCACGCACCGCTGGTCATCGAGGACCACAACCTCTACGCCCCGGGACCGCAACAGCTCGAATTCGCCCCCGAACGTGCGGGCCTCCCCCACCACCACGCGCGGGATCTTGAACTGGATGATGGTGCCCGTGCACATGGCGCACGGCGCGAGGGTCGTGTAAAGGGTGGTGTCCCGGTAGCTCTTCTGCCGGCCGGCGGCGCGGAGAGCCGACATTTCCCCGTGCGCGATGGGATCGCCGTTTTGGACGCGCTCGTTGTGCCCGCTCGCGATCACCACGCCACCACGGGCGAGCGCCGCGCCGATGGGAATGCCGCCTTCGTGAAGGCTCTTTTGGGCTGCCCCGTACGCGGCTTCGAAGGCGGCGTCTTGGGAGGTTGGGGCGTCAGACTGGGTCATTCGGAGCCTGCTTTCCGGGAGATGGGGATCTTCCGCTACTTGTTCTATAACTTATATAATAAAGACGGAGGTGTGAGTGATGATCCTCAACGTAGACCTGGCCAGCGACATACCGATCTACCAGCAGCTGCGGGACCAGATCGTGGAGGCGATCGCCGACGGCGTGCTGGCCGAGGGCAGCTCGTTGCCGGCCACAAGGACCCTCGCCGCGGACTTCGGGATCAATTTCCACACCGTGAACAAAGCCTATGACCTGTTGCGCCAGCAGGGCCTGATCCAGCTCAACCGCAAGACCGGCGCGGTGGTGACCCCGACAGTCGCGGACCCGCCGTTCGGCGCGGACTGGACCGCTAGGGCACGGACCCTGCTGGCCGAGGCCGTCGCCAGGGGGCTATCGGCCGACGAAGTTCTCATGAACTGCCGGACGATACTCGATTCATTTGGAAGCACGCAGCCAGAGGAAACACCATGACCGTTGCCATTGTCCTGAGCTCCGCGTTGGCGGCACTGGTGCTCGCCATCGCGCTGGTCCTGCCCTCGATCAACAGCCCGACCGTGCCTTTCGGGGTCCGGGTACCGGCCCAGCGTGCCGAGGACCCGGCTGTGGTCAGGCAGACCCGCATCTACCGATGGAGGATTCTCCTCAGCGGGATCGTCGCCACCGGGGTCTGCCTTGCGATTTACGGAATGACGGGCGAAACGTTGCTGTTGCCGCTGTCGGTGCTGGTGCTCGTCGGCTTCTGGTACGGCTGCTTCTTCCTGGCCAACCACGAGATCCGGACCGCCAAGGCCGCCGGAGGTTGGTACGAGGGCGGGCGCCAAGTCATCGCGGTGGATACCGAACTGCGGACCGATCCCCCGCGGTTTCCCTGGCTCTGGCTGGCGCCGGCGTTGATCATCACTATCGCCACTGCGGTGATCGGCGTGATCAGCTACCCGTCGATGCCCGACGTGCTCGCGGTGCACTACGCTGCGAAGGGCATACCCAACCGATTGGCGGCCAAATCGATCGGCACCGCCTTTTCACTGGTATTCGTGCAGATCGGAGTGTCCGCCCTGCTCGTGGGTATCGCGGCGGCGATCCTCTTCCGCAGCCGGCCCGACATCGACCCGGCGCACCCGGCAGGCTCCGCGCACTGGCACCGCCGGTACATGCTACTGGGTGCCAAGGCACTCCTTGGATTGCTCGCCATGATCGACCTGGCGATGCTGGGATCATCGTTGCTGATGTGGACCGGCACGGTCACGCCATGGGCGCCACTGGTGGTCGTGCTCCCGATCCTGGCCGCCGTCGCGGTGGCCGTCGTTGTCTTCGCCCGGAACAACCGCGAGCGGGACGAGGGCGAGGCGGACACCGGCCTAACCCACCGGGAAGACGACAAATACTGGCGGAGCGGTTTGTTCTACGTCAACCGCGAAGACCACGCGCTGATGGTTCCGCGGCGCTTCGGCCTGGGATGGACCCTCAACTTCGGCAATCCCAGGGCAGCCATGCTCCTGGCCGGCGTAGTCGCACTGATCGGCCTGGTGATCACCCTCCGTTTCGCCGGCTGACCCTGCGCTGACCCCTCCGCGCTGATCCCAACCGTCTGGGCTGCCTTACTGTCGGACCGCACTGATAGCTTGGCTTCATCAGCTCAACGGTCTGGGGGCACGGTGTTTTTTCTCGATTCTGAAGTTGCAGGGTACGAGCAGGATCTGGTGTTTTCCGCCAGCGACCTCGTCACGGCCTCCACTTGCGAGTACCAGTTGCTGCGCAAGTTGGATGAGAAGTTGGGCCTCTCCCAGAAGCCGGCGTTCGACGTCGACGAAATGCTGGAGCGGACCGCCGTGCTGGGCGACGTTCACGAGCACAGGGTGCTGGACCGTTTCGTGGCCGAGTTCGGCATCTGGGATCCGCTTGCGCACAGGGGCGTGTTCGACGTCGTTCCCGCCGAAGCGATGGACCGCGCCACCCTGCAAGCCAAGCATGCGGAATCCATCGAGGCGTTGCGATCCGGCGCGGACGTGGTCTTCCAAGCGGCATTCTTCGACGGCCAGTTTCACGGACGGTCCGATTTCCTCGTCAAACAGCCGGACGGCAGCTACGCGGTGTACGACACCAAGCTCGCCCGCCACGCCAAGGTCACTGCGCTGTTGCAGCTGGCTGCCTACGGAGAGCAGCTGCTCAAGGCGGGAATCACTCCGGCCCCGGATCTGACCCTTGTCCTCGGGGCCACCATCCAGCGCGACGCTGGCGTGCCGGACGGCCGGGCCGGCTTCGACTACGTGCATAGCAACCACCGGCTCGCCGATGTCCTGCCGGTATTCCGTGAACGCCGGGACCGCTTCCTTGCACTGACGGGCCCACACCGATCGCGGCTGGAGCCTATCCAATGGGGCGCGCCCGGGGTCACCGCATGCGGTCGCTGCGACTACTGCAAAGAGCAGGTGCGCCTCCACCGGGATCTGCTCATGGTGGCGGGCATGAGAATCACCCGGCGCAAGAAGCTCATGGAAAGCGGCATTTTCACCATCGACGCCCTTGCTGAGATGCCCGACGCCGCGGATGCCGCCACACGGCGCCTGCAGGAACAAGCCCGACTGCAAACTGGAACAGCCACAGCCGATGGCACCGTGAATTACACCGACAAGGCGGGCACCGCGAAGAGCATCAGCTATTCCGTTCTGGAGCCCAACTCCTTGGCCCGGCTCCCCCGGCCAGACGCAGGAGACATCTTCTTCGACTTCGAGGGAGACCCCCTGTGGCAAGACCCGGTAACCGGCCGTTGGGGACTGGAGTACTTGTTCGGGGTCATCGAAAATCCGACGGAGCCGGGCGGATCTCCGGTGTTCAAGCCGTTCTGGGCACATTCCCGGGCTGAAGAACGGCAGGCGTTCATCGAGTTCCTCGACTACGTGGAAGAACGCCGCATGAAGTATCCGGACATGCGGATCTACCACTATGCGGCCTACGAGAAAACCGCGCTGCGGAACCTGTCGGTCATCCACACTGTGGGCGAAGCCGCGGTAGACAATCTTCTCCGCGAAGGCGTGCTGGTGGACCTCTACGACACCGTTCGGCACAGCATCCGCATCTCCGAAGACTCCTACAGCATCAAGAAACTCGAGCCCTTGTATATGGGCAAGCATTTGCGTTCGGGCGACGTGACCGACGCCGGAGCCTCAGTAGTTGCCTACGCCAACTACTGCACGGCCCGGGACGCGAACCGCGAAGATGAAGCGGCAACGATCCTCGCGGGCATTTCCGACTACAACGAATACGACTGCCTCTCCACCCTGGAACTGCGGAATTGGCTGCTGGGCCTGGCAGCGGAACGCTCCATTGAACCCGGTTTTCCGGCCACTTCGGGACCCGAACTGCCCGCGGAGACCGAGCCGGACAAGTACGAGGCCGCGCCCGAGGAAACAGCCCTCCTCGACTACCTTGCGGATGTGCCGGACGATTCCCTCCGCTCCGACGACAACCGGGCGGTGGCCATGGTGGCGGCCGCAGTCGGCTTTCACCGGCGTGAGGACAAGCAATTCTGGTGGGGACACTTCGACCGCCTGGACCGGCCAGTCTCCGAATGGGAAGACACGAGGGACTGCTTCATCGTGGAAGGCGGCGAAGTGCTGCAGGACTGGGCAAAGCCAACTCCCCGTAGCAATCCGGCACGGAAGGTACGGCTGTTCGGACGCGCCGCCGACGGCTCCGGTTTCGCGCCCGGTAAGAAGTACTTCCGGATGTACGGGCCGCCACTCCCCGAGGCCTTCCTCGGCAAGAACGAAAGCGCTCTCGGCAGATCGGGAATGTCCGGCACGGAGGTGATCGAGGTCGGCGATCCCGACGACCTCGATGACCGCAGCACGCTTTCGGGGCCCGACGACGGCGCCTCGGATGTCGTGACCATTTCGGAGCGACTGCCCAAGGGTGCCGACGAATACTCGCAGCTTCCCATGGCCTTGATGCCCGACGCTCCAGTCAACACGGACGGGCAGAGGAAGGCCTTGAGCGAACTTGCCATCAAGGTTCGTTCCAGCCTGCCGTTCTGGCCGAAGGATCCGGCCCTGGACTTGTTGCGCCGGATCCCCCCGAGACTGGCCACGCTTCCGGAACTGCCCGCCGTCGGATCCGGCGACGATGCATACGTGGACGCCATCACCGCCGCTGTGTCGGATCTGGACCAGTCCTACCTAGCCGTGCAGGGGCCTCCCGGCACAGGCAAGACTTACGTTGGCTCGCACGTTGTCGCGCGGTTGGTGCGTGCGGGGTGGAAAGTAGGGGTTGTTGCACAGTCCCATGCGGTGGTGGAAAACATGCTCCATGCCGCGGTGAGGGCAGGGGTCGATACGGATGCCATCGCCAAGGAAATGAAGCACGACGACCCCGTTCCCTGGAGCCAGCACGCCAAGGACGACATTGAGCGGCTGCTTGGATCGCCGGGAGGCTGCTTGATCGGCGGCACGGCCTGGACCATGACCGGGCGGACCGTTTCCGCCGGTTCCCTGGACTTGCTGGTGATCGACGAAGCCGGTCAGTTCTCGCTCGCCAACACCCTCGCGGTGAGCCGGGCAACGAAGCGACTGCTGCTCCTCGGCGACCCGCAGCAACTTCCCCAAGTCACCCAGGGCAAGCACCCCGAACCGGTCGATGAGTCTGCCCTCGGCTGGCTGGCCCACGGCCTGCACACGCTGCCCGCGGAGCTCGGCTACTTCCTCGCGACATCGTGGCGCATGCACCCGGATCTGTGCGCTGCGGTGTCGGAGCTGTCCTACGATGGTCGCCTGCATTCAGCACCAGCTGCTTCCACGCGGCGGCTGTCCCGTGTCCCGGCCGGCGTCGAGTGTGTCTACGTCCCGCACAGCGGCAATTCCACGCAGTCTCCCGAAGAAGCTGCGGAGGTAGTCCGCCAAGTCAGGGCGCACCTTGGCCTGGCTTGGCTGGACCCACGGGAATCTGCCGAGGAGCGGCCGCTGCTTGAAAAGGACATCCTCGTGGTGGCTGCCTATAACGCCCAAGTGCAGCTCATCCAGCACGAACTGAGGGCGGCTGGACTCCGCGGCGTGCGGGTCGGGACCGTGGACAAGTTCCAGGGCCAGGAAGCCCCCGTGGTGATCGAGTCCATGGCTGCGTCTGCTGCCGCCGAGGTTCCGCGCGGCATGGAGTTCCTGCTCTCGCGCAACCGGATCAATGTGGCGGTGTCGCGCGGCCAGTGGCGGGCCGTCGTCGTGCGCTCACCGGAGCTGACCAACTATCTGCCGACACAGCCGGAAGGGCTAGAGCACCTGGGCGGTTTTGTGGGACTGTGCCAGCGCGGCCCCAACTGACTCGCATTAGTTGTCGTTATGACGGCTCAAAACGACAATAACTGCGAGCTAGTTGGGCAAGCCCAGCGCCTCGTCCAAGACCACCCCGAAGTTCGCGGCGTCGTGGGCGAAGCGGCCTAGGAAAAGTCCGGACACACCCCGCAATTCCGGCAGGAGCCCCGGTTTGGCGGAGCCACCGTAAATGATCGGCAGCCCCGCGAGGCCATGCTCGGCGAGCGATTCGCGGAGGTGAGCGACGACGTCGGACACGTAAGCCGCGCCGGCCGGCTCGGCAGCGCCGATGGCCCACACCGGTTCGTACGCAATAACCAAGCGGGCCGCCGCCGCCCAGTCCTCCCGGACGGCGGCAGAGATCTGCCGAAACACGAACGACGCCGACACCGCCGGATCGGCGACGGCTTCCTCGCCGACACACAGCAGCGGGGTCAACCCTGCTTCCACCGCGGCCCGGACCTTCAATGCGACTACGGCGTCGTCTTCGCCGAAGTGCCGGCGTCGTTCCGCGTGTCCGATCTCCACGAGGCGCACACCGAGCTCCGCCAGCAGCGACGGTGACACTTCACCCGTCCAAGGACCCTGAGCCCAGCCACAGTTCTGCGCACCCAGGAGTAGGGGAGAGCCCTCGAGTATCCGGGCAGCCTCGGGCAACACGGGGAACGACGGGATCACAAACGGGACCACCCGCCCGGCCACCAGGGCCGGACGGGCGTCCACTTCACCTCGCAGGTGCTCCAGCCAGGACAGGCTGTGCCGGTAGCCCATGTACATCTTGGTGCTGACCCCGATGTACAACGGTCTACTTGCCCAGGAGGTCGTCGGCCTTGTTCCTGAATGCCCGGGTGCCATACATCATGGCGGCCGCGAGGAAGGGCAGGATTCCGAGCGCATAGACCCCGGCAGATCCGGTGGGGTCTGCCGCGGCACTGTTGACCGCGGTCCGCAGAATCGGAGCCACGAAACCGCCCAGGTTGCCCAGCGAGTTGATCAGGCCGATGCCGGCCGCGGCTGCGGAACCGGCAAGGAATGCCGTGGGGTACGCCCAGACGACGGGCCCGACAGCGAGGAAGCTGCACACCGCTAGCGTGATGAAGATCAGTCCGAGCACCGGCTGGTGGTTGGTCCCGGCCCACGCCGAACCCAGGATGCACAGACCCGTCGAGACGAACAGCACCGTGCCGAACATGCGGCGCTTGGCGACAGTGTTGGCTGCCCGGCCGATCAGGTAGCAGGAGAAGATGCCGAAGAACCACGGAACCGCAATCAGGAGGCCGACGGCGAGGCCCACCTTCTGGCCTGTCAGCGAGGAAACCTGCTGCGGGAGGAAGAAGGTGACGCCGTAAACGGCGATCTGCAGGCAGAAGTAGATGAGGGTGAAGTACCAGACGCGACCGTTGCGCATCGCCGCAAACACGCCCCGCGGCCCGGTTTCATCCTTGACGGTGTCCTCCTGAGTCATGATCTCCTTGAGCGCGAACTTCTCGTCGACGTTGAGGAACTTGGCCTTCTCCGGGCCGTTGATCAGGAAGAAGAACGCCGCCACGCCAGCGAGCACGGCCAGGATGCCCTCGGTGAAGAACATGACCTGCCAGCCACGGACGCCCGGAAGCTGGTCGCCGATGTTGATGAGCCAACCCGAGAGCGGATTGCCGATCATCTGCGAGAACGGCTGGGCGAGGTAGAAGATCGCGAACATCTGCACGCGCACTTTGTTCGGGAACCACTCGGCCAGGTACATGATGACGCCCGGAAACAGGCCCGCCTCGGTCACGCCGAGAAGGAACCGCAGGATCACGAAGGACGTCTCACCCTGCACGAACGCAAAACAGGCCGAGACGATGCCCCACGTGATCGCGATACGGGCAAGCCAGATCTTCGCGCCGACCTTCTTGAGCAGCAGGTTGCTGGGGATTTCGAAGATCGCGTACCCGATGAAGAAAATACCGGCACCGAGCGCGAACGCCCCGGCCGAAACACCTTTGTCAGCGCCGAGGGCGGCTTCGGCGAAACCGACATTGGTGCGGTCGAGGAAGGAGACAACATAGAGGATGACCAGCATCGGCATGAGCCGGGTGGCAGCCTTGCGGATCGCCGATTTCAGGACCGGCGAATCCAGCATCTCCTTCGTGGATGAAGTGGCAAGGGACATCGAAACTCCTCGTTGAGTAATGACAGATGAGTAGTCAGGTTTCAGGCATTCGGGATTAGTGCATGTACAAGCCGCCGTCGACATTCAGCGTCTGGCCCGAGATGTAGCCGGAGTCTTCGCTGATGAGGAAGGCGATGGCGGCGGCGATGTCCCGGGTGGAGCCCACACGGTTCACCACGAGGTCCTTGGTGAGTTCGTCCTTGCGTTCCTGGCTGAGGGTGCCGCCCATGATGTCGGTGTCGATCGGGCCGGGAGAAATGGCGTTGACGGTGATGTCGTACTCCCCCAGTTCGCGGGCGGTGGCACGGGTCAGGCCGATGACTCCGGCTTTGGCCACCGAGTACGGGGTTTTGGAGAACGTCCCGCCGCCGCGCTGCGCGGAAACCGAGGAGATGTTCACGATGCGTCCGATGCGGTTCTTGACCATGGATTCGGCCACGCGGCGGGTGGCGTAGTGGACGCCGTTGAGGTTGATGTTCAGGACGCGGTTCCATTCGGCTGGCTCGAGTTCCAGATACGGGATCGGTGAGCTGACGCCGGCGACATTGGCGAGGGCTACGATCTGCGGCAACTCGGCTTCGAGGGTGTCGATCGCCGCGCGCACGGATGCTTCATCGGCCACGTTGGCACCGACGCCGTAGGCCTGTACGCCGTATTCGGCGGCGATTTCCTTGGCGGTGCTCTTGCAGAGGGCGTCGTCGAGGTCGATGATGCCGATGTTCCAGCCCTGCGCCGCCAAGTAGTTGACGGTTGCCCGGCCGATGCCGCGCTCGGAAACGGCGCCGGTGACAATCGCGGTGCGTTCTGCGGGGAAGGTGCTCATGGGTATTCTCCTGTGAATGTCGGGACTAGTTGATGGGTGCCGGGCCGAGCTCATCAATGAGCTTCTGCATGGCCACGTAGGCCTTGTTCCGGTAAGCGATGAGTTCGGGCGTGCGTTCCGCGGGGACGTTGAGGAACCCTGCCCCGGTCTTGGTCCCGAGCTTTCCTGCCTCCACGAGGTCGCTCAGGATCTTCGGGGTGGCGAAGCGTTCCGGGAATCCGGTCTGCAGGGATTTGTAGCAGAAGTCGTAGACGTCCAGTCCGGCCATGTCTGCGATGGCGAACGGACCAAAGAACGGCAAGCGGAAGCCGAACGTCGTACGGACCAGGGTGTCGACGTCGTCGGCTGTTGCGATCCCCTGCTCCACCAGCTGCGCGGCCTCGTGGAAAAGCGCGTATTGCAGCCGGTTGAGCACGAAACCGGTGACGTCCTTGACGACGGCGGTTTGTTTTCCGGCCGCGTGGACCAGTTCACGGGACGCGGCAACGGTCTCCGGCGTGGTGCCGGCGTGGGGAATGATCTCGACGCCGGGAATGAACGGCGACGGGTTGGAGAAGTGCACGCCCAGGAACCGCTCCGGACGCGCGACGGCCTCGGCGAGATCGGCGATGGAGATGGTGGAGGTGTTGGAGCCGATCAAGGCGTCAGGACGGGCGGCGGCGCTGATGCGGGCCAGGGTCTTGTGCTTGATGTCGAGGACCTCTGGGACGGCTTCTTCGATGAAGTCGGCGTCCGCCACGGCCTCTTCGATGTCCTTGGCCGCCCACAGATTGGCCTTCAGGATTGCCGTGGACCCTTCAGGAAAGAGGCCCGCGGCCACGAATTCGTCCGACTCCACGAGCAGGCGGTCGTAGTTCTTCTGCGCGATTTCCGCGGACACATCCGCCAATGCCACGCGTGCCCCGCCGAGGGCCAGGACCTGCGCGATCCCGCCGCCCATGTACCCGGAGCCGACGACGGCGATCTTCCGGGCCGCCGTCGTGGTGCTTGTTGATTCAGTCATGTCACACTGCCTTTGTGTAATCGGGCTCGTAGGAGCAAATGGCGTCCACCTTGGCGGCGGAAGATGATGTTTCGTCGAAGTGGTGGCCCAGCCATTCGTCCACCAGTTTCTTGGCCAGTTCCAAGCCAATCACCCGCTGTCCCATGGTCAGGACCTGGGCGTTGTTGCTCAGGACCGAGCGCTCAACGGAGTAGCTGTCGTGCGCGGTGACGGCACGGATTCCGGGAACTTTATTGGCCGCGATGGCCACGCCAAGGCCCGTGCCGCAGATCAAGAGGGCACGGTCTGCTTCGCCCTCGGCAACTTTGCGCGCCGCGTCCACGGCAACGTGCGGGTAGGCGGTGGAGTCGTTGACGCCGACGCCAACATCCTGAACGGACGCCACCCGGGGATCGGCCTCGAGCAGCGCCATGAGCGCCTGCTTGTATTCCACGCCGGCTTCGTCATTGCCGACGACAATCCGCCAGCCCTCTGAGGTGGTCATGCTTGAACTCCGTTTCCTGCCGGGAGCGCCGGCTGTGAACCGCCCAGCTGCGCATCGATATGTTGTGAGATCCTTGCCGTGATCAGCCCGAAGGAGACCGCGCCAGGATCAGGGTGGCCCAGGCTCTTCTCGGCGAGCGGACGCGCCCGGCCCTTGAGCGGACGCAAACGAGCCGTCTCAGCTGCCGCGGACTCGGCCGCCGCAGCAGCAGCCGCAAGGGCCCGGTCAACCGGGGCTCCGGCGTCGAACTCTGTGAGGAACGCGTCCCGGTACGGCAGCAGCGCGTCCACCATGGTCTTGTCGCCAGGTTCGGCTTTGCCGAGCTCCGTGATCGCGTCCACAAAGCCCGTGACGGCGGCCGCCGCGTCTTCGCCCGAGTAACCCGCCTTGTTGCCGAGCGCCTGCCCGGCCGCAATGATCGCTGAGCCCCACAGGGCGCCCGAGGTACCGCCGGCGCGTTCGCTCCAGGCCTCCCCCGCTGCCGTCAGGATCCGCCCGACCGAGGCCCCGATTGCCGTCTCGGCTGCGGTGAAAGCCGCCTCCACGCCGCGTCGCATGCCGATGCCGTGGTCGCCGTCGCCGGCAATCGCGTCCAGCTTGCCGAGTTCTCCTTCATGCTCGACGACGACGTCCCGCACCTGGGCGAGCACGGCCACGGCCTGCCGCCCGAGTTCGGCAGCAGCTTCGGTGGGCTGCTCGACGTCGGACTCGTCCACCGCGGTGACGCTCGCTTGGTTGCGGGGCGGGCGGGGCGCGAGGTTGCCCTTGCGGAAGGCGGGGGTGTCCGCGGGTGCAGCCCAATACTGCTCGAGCTCCTCGTCCAGCCACAGCAGCGTCAGCGAAAGACCGGACATGTCCAGGCTTGTCACGAGCTCGCCGCACCCGGGTTCCACCACCGTGAGTCCTGCTTTGCCGAGGAGCTTGTCGATCTTGCCGAAGAGCAGAAAGAGTTCGTCGTACTTGACCGTGCCGAGGCCGTTGACGATGGCCACCACGCGGTTTCCGGCGTCGTCGGGCTTGTCGTTGAGGAGCTTGGAGACGAGAAGTTCGGCGAGCTCGGACGCCGTGGGCATTTTGTGCTCGGAAATGCCCGGCTCGCCGTGGATGCCCAGGCCGAGGGACATCTGGCCGGCCGGAACGTGGAACAGCGGGTCCGAGGCGCCCGGAAGGGTGCAACCGTCGAAGGCCACGCCCAGCGAGCGTGTGCGGTAGTTCGTTTTGATCGCCAAGCGCTCGACGGCGTCGAGGTCCAGTCCCGCTTCGGCCGCGGCGCCGGCGATCTTGAAGACCGTGAGGTCGCCCGCGATTCCCCGCCGCTTTTCGATCTGGTCCAACGGAGCGCTGGCGATGTCGTCGGTAACAGTCACGGTGCGGGTCTCGATGCCTTCGGCGTTGAGCCGCAACTGGGCTTGGCCGAAGTGCAGCACGTCTCCTGCGTAGTTGCCGTAGCTGAGCAGGACTCCGCCCCCGGCGTTGGCTGCTTTGGCGACCCGATATACCTGGCCCGCCGCCGGGGAAGCAAACATGTTGCCGCACGCCGAGGCGGTTGCCAGGCCTGGTCCGACCAGTCCTGCGAAAGCGGGGTAGTGCCCGGAGCCGCCGCCCACCACCAAGGCGACCTGCCCGGTTGGGACTTCGGTGGACCGGACCACTCCGCCGTCCACCCGGGCAACATAGCCGCGGTTGGCGGCGACGAATCCGTCCAGCGCATCGTCCGCAAAGTCTGCGGGATTGTCGAAGATCCTTGTCATGGTTCTAGACGCCAGCCAGTTGGGAGGCTACTGGTTGGGTGGACCCGGACTCGGTCCGACCGGAAGGCTGCTGCCGGCCCTGGGCGACCTGGCTCTGGCCGAGGACGTAGTTCTCGGTCTTCGGAAGGACCTGGCGCCGGAGGTATTCCTGGTTGCTCGCCGTGACGCTGAGCCCGTCGCCGCCATAGTGCTCGGTGCACAGGATGCCCTGGAAGCCCACCGAGAGCGCGAGCTTGAAGGCTTCGCGGTAGTTGATAAGGCCGCTCTCCATGGGCGCAGGCATGGTGATGTAGCTGTCGCGGGCCACGTCTTCGTCGCGGATGTAGTTCTTCATGTGCCAGTAGTTGGAGTACGGCAAGGTCTTGGCCACCATCTCGCGCCAGTCCTCGATGGGACGGTGGAGGCGGATCAGGTTGCCGAGGTCCGGGTTGAGGCCTACGTTGGCGAGCCCGATGTCCTGGACCAGCTGGACCGAGGAATCGGCAGTGCCGAGGTAGGTGTCCTCGTACATTTCGAGGGATAGGAGGATGCCGGCTTCCGCGGCGTGCTCACCGAGTTCCCGCAAGCGTGTGACCGCGTTGCCCCAGGCGTCCTTGTCCCCGACCGGATCCTTGTAGCCCTCCACCGTCCAGAACCACAGCTGCTTTTGCTGCTCGGCGGTGATGGCCTGGTGGAGTCCGAAGGAAACAACCTCGCAGCCTAGTTCGGCTGCGGCGTCGATGGTTCGGTGGCTGTACGCCAGGTTCTCGGCCCAGTCGCGGGCGTGGATGACGCTGCGGCGGATGGCCGAGATGACCGGGATGCCAATGCCAACGTGCTCTGCGGTCTGTTTGAACTCGGCGAGGCGTTCCTTACTGAGGTCCCCCGGGCGGACCCAGCTGTCCGTGAGGTCTGCGTTGGCGAAACCTGCGTCCTTGACTTCCTGCAGAACCTCGGCCCAAGAGGATGCGTCGGCGTCGTTGATGTGCTGTCCCGTGGCGTCAGTGCCGGGGAACTGGAGCAGGGCCGCGGTGATGGGCCAGGTTTCGGCGGTGTAAGCCATAGTTTTCACTCCTTCGTGGAATCCTGTTTCCTATAGGATTTACTATCTAAGCAAGACTGTCAACATATTTATTTGGACTTCCGCGGGCTGGCCCCGACCTTCCCGCCCCCGCGCCGCGCGTCATCGAAGATCCTATATGTCTTACATATGTTTGTGAAGAGGGTCAGCGCTCCAGCGCACGTTTGAGTGGCCTAGGAAAGCGACTTGCCGCCGCGCAGGGCCGAGGCAAAGGCGGCCACCAGGCACGCGGCAATGGCAAAGGCGAACGCCACGGCCAGTCCTTCGGCGAACGGGCCGGAAATCAGGCTCGGGAAGAAGGAGCGGCCGGTCAGGAAGGCCGCGTCCTTGGCCGGGAGGGCGCTCAGCACTTTCGGTCCGAGGAGTGTCTGCACGGGGTTGTAGCCCAGCAAGGAGGAGAACAGCACAGACACCGGCGGCAATTGGGCGACCTTTGCGGCGTCGGCGGCAGCCACCCCGTGTGCCGTCAGCCCTGAGGTCAGAGTCTGCGGCAGCGTCCTCGCCAGCCCGGTGATCATGAGCCAAAAGAAAATACCGATGGAGAGCACCATGGCCGAGTTTTGGAACGTTGTGCTCATGCCTGCGCCCACGCCGCGGCGGTTGGGCGGCAGCGCGTTCATGATGCCGGCCCGGTTGGGCGCGGCGAACAATCCCATGCCCAGGCCGTTGACCAACAATGCCAGCGAGAAGGGCAAGTAGGTGAAGTTCACAGGCAGCACCAGCAACCACAGGAAGCTGGCCGCTGCCACCACCATGCCCAAAGTGGCCAGCAACCTGGCCCCGTGTCGGTCGGATAGCCAGCCGGAGACCGGGCCAGCGATCAGGAACCCCGCGGTAAGGGGCAGCATGTAGATCCCGGCCCAGAGCGGCGTGGTTTCAAAGCTGTAACCGTGCTGGGGCAGCCAGATCCCTTGCAACCATATGATCAGGATGAACATCAGGCCGCCCCGGCCGATCCCGGACATCAGGGAGGCCAGGTTTCCGGCGGTGAAGGCACGGATACGGAACAGTGCCAGATGGAACATCGGCTCTTCAATCCTCATCTCCACCCAGCAGAACACTGCCAGCACCGCGGCGCCTCCTATCAGCTCTGCGAGCACCCATGGGTTGGTCCAGCCCATGGTGTTCCCGCCGTACGGCTGGATGCCGTAAGTGATGCCTACCAGCACGGCGACCAGACCCACCGCGAACGTTGCGTTGCCCCACCAGTCCAGTTTCGCGGGCTGCCTGATCCCCGTGTCATGCAGGCTCAGGTAGGCCCAGACGGTGCCCGCCAGCCCCACCGGCACGGAGACAAGGAACACCAACCTCCAGTCCAGCGGACCCAGCAGCCCGCCGATGATCAGGCCCAGGAAAGACCCTGCGATGCCGGCCACCTGGTTCAGGCCCAATGCCAGACCGCGCTGGTCGATCTCGAAGACGTCGGTGATGATGGCCGTGGAATTGGCCATCAACATGGCGCCGCCGACGCCCTGCAGGACCCGCATGATGATCAGCCAGAGAACGCCCGCGGTGCCGGAAAGCCAGGTGAGGGACAACAGTATGGAGAACACGGTGAAGATGCCGAAGCCGGCGTTGTACATTTTCACCCTGCCGTGCATATCGCCGAGCCGGCCAAAGGTCACCACCAACACCGCCGTGACCACCATGTAGCCCATGACCAGCCACAACAGCATGCTCGTGTTGCCCGGGGCCAACGGTTCGACCTGGATGCCACGGAATATGTCAGGCAGGGCGATCAGCATGATGGAGGAATTGATGGTCGCCATCAGCACGCCCAGCGTGGCGTTGATCAGGACTATCCACTTGTAGTGCGGGCTGGCAATCGCGCGCTCCATGCGGGCCTGGCGTTTGCCCCTGGCGATTTGGGTCTTTGTTGCCATCACAACCACCCCTTCCGGCCCGGGGCCGCTTCGGGATTGTTACTTCACTAAAAACCCTAAACCCGGGGGTGGCACGGGGAACCTCCCGGTGGCGACAACTTTGCCCGTGGTTCTGTTCCTCCCGGGCCGCCGGGTGCCAGACGGCAGCTTAGTCAGCGGGCGCGTCGGCAATAGCCCGGGCCCGGACCTTGTGCACATGGTCTGCCATGGCTGCTGCGGCCTGTTCCGGGTCGCCGCTCGCTAGCGCCTCGAGCACGGCTTGGTGTTCCGCAATGGCCTGTTCTGCATCCGTGATACCTACTCCCCCGAACAGCCGGAACCGCTGGACCTGGCCCCCCAGCGCGGTGTAGGCGGCAAGCATGAATTGGTTGCCGGACTGCTCGGCGATCAGCTTATGGAAGCGCTCATCAGCCTCGAGATAGTCCCGGAATTCCATGAAAGAAGGGCCCCGGGGAGCCGTCTCCAGGTCCTTCACGGCCCCTCGCAAGTCCGCCAAACCCTCTGGGGTGATCCGACTGCACGCCAGCCGGGCATTCACTGGCTCAATCGCGAGCCGGGCCTCCATGAGCTCCGCAAAATCTTCGCGCGTGAAGACCGGGGCCACCCTGTAACCCTTAAGGGCAACTCGGCGGACCATGCCTGTGTGCTCCAGCCTCGCCAGCGCCTCACGCACAGGAGTCGGGGAAACGTCCAATTCCCGTGCCGTGCCGTCGATGCTGACCGCGGCTCCCGGTTCGAGCCGGCCGTCCATGAGCCAGGCGAGAAGTTCCTCGTAGACGTGGTCGGCGAGAACCTGGCGGCTGACGGGTCGGCCGGGGGCGCGGTCCCGTGAGGAAGCGAGTTTCATAGACAAATCCTATAGGAATGGTCCTTGTGTGGCGGCTTCGGACGCTCTGGTCCGGCCCGGAAGCCTCTCCCGCACGATCGGCGCGTCGCATTCTGCTGGATCATTCCCCGAGCATGAGGAGAATTCCCCGTGATTCCGGGGTCTCCGGAACGTGCCACCTCGAATGATCCAGCAGAATCCGTCGCCGTGGCACGGAAATCGGGAAGACGAGAGCCGCAAGAGCCTTAAACCGCGACGGCGGCACCTTTCGCAGGTGCCGCCGTCGGGGTTTCGGGGGTTCTAGTTGGCGTAGAACGGGTAGTCGGTGTACCCCTTGGCGCCTTCACCATAGAACGTGGACGGATCCGGCTCGTTGAGCGGAAGCCCGTCACGCCACCTGCGCGCGAGGTCCGGGTTGGCGATGGCGGGGCGGCCGACTACGACGGCGTCGGCGTGACCGTCGGCCACAAGTGCCACGGCTTCATCCAGTGTGGTCACTTCACCGAAGCCGGTGTTCACCAGGAACGTGCCGTTGAAACGCTCGCGCAGGTCCTGGACAAGCTCGCCCTTGGGCTCATGGTGGAGGATGCTGAGGTAGGCGAGGTTGAGCGAGGCGATGGTGTCCACCAGGACTTCATAGGTGGCGCGGACATCGGCGGGGTCGGTCTCGGCGATCCCCTGGACCGAGTGCTCCGGGGAAATCCGGATGCCGACCCTGTTGGCGCCCAAGGCTTCAACCACCGCGTTGACGGTCTCGATCACGAAGCGTGCACGGTTTTCCGGGGAGCCGCCGTAGCTGTCCGTGCGGATGTTGGTGTTGGGTGCCAGGAATTCGTGCAGCAGGTAGCCATTCGCAGAGTGCAGCTCAACGCCGTCGAATCCGGCCTCGACGGCGTTCCGGGATGCCGTGACGATTTCCTGGATTACCGAGGGAAGCTCATCGGTGCTCAGTTCGCGCGGCACCGGGTACGGCTTCTTGCCGTTAGGCGTGCGGACTTCGCCGTCGATGGCCACGGCACTGGGTGCCACGATCTCGTGACCACCGGTGATGTCCGCGTGGGAAACGCGGCCACCGTGCATGACCTGGGCGAAAATCCGGCCGCCCTCGGCATGGACAGCGTCGGTCACCTTCTTCCAGCCCGCGAGCTGTTCCTCCGTGACGAGGCCGGGCTGCCCCGGGTAGGACTGGCCTGCCGGCGTGGGGTAGGTGCCCTCGCTGACGATCAGCCCGAGGGAAGCACGCTGCCGGTAGTGTTCCGCAACCAGCGGGCCGGGAACACCCTCGATGCCCGAACGGAGGCGGGTCAGCGGCGCCATGACCAAGCGGTTGGGAAGTTCAATCTCGCCGAGAGTCAAAGGGGAAAACAACATGGGCAGTGCCTTTCAAACGGGAACAGGTCCACTGGCGGCAACTGCCGCGCGCCTGCAACTATTCCTGTTGAGACGGGGATCACACGACGACGGCGGCGCCCCACCTTCCGCAGAAAGGCCGGGTGCCGCCGTCGAACGCTGCGTGTTTTGCCGCAGAAGGAAGCGGAAACTAGGGGTGCACGATGATCTTCACAGCGGTGTCGTTGTGGTTGATCAGGGTATCGAAGCCCTTGTCCACCAGGTCTTCCAGCGCGATGCGACCCGTGATGAACGGTTTGAGGTCCACTTTGCCCTCCTGCACAAGTTGGATCGCAGCGGCATGATCTCCGCGATACGCAATGGTTCCCCTGAGGTCGATCTCCTTGAGCACGATCTTCTGCATATCCACAGTGGCCGGACTGCCCCAGATGGACACGTTGACCACCACCCCGGCAGGCCTCACGACATCCAGCATCGTGTCCAGGACGGCGTTCACGCCCGCACATTCGAAGGCAGCGTCCGCACCGGCCCCGTCAGTCAATTCCAGTACCCGCGCTTTGACGTCCTCTTCGCTCGGATCAACAAGATAGTCCGCAACGCCCGAGGACAGCGCTTTGTCCTTCCGGGCTGCGGAGAGCTCCGTGACGATCGTGGTGACGCCGAGTCCCTTCAGCACCGCCGCGGTCAGAAGCCCGATGGGTCCGGCACCCCCGACGACGGCGACCGCACGCGCCGTCAGGTCCGCCCGCGAGACGGCGTGATAGGCCACCGACAAAGGTTCAATGAGTGCGGCTTCGTCCAGCGGGATGTCGCCCACTGGGTGGACCCAGCGTGCGTCCACGACGATCTTCTCGCTGAGACCACCGCCGCCTCCTGCGAGGCCGATGAATCCCATACGGGTGCACAGGTTGTAGTTCCCGGCTTTGCACGGGCCACACTCATCGCACACGAAGTAGGGCTCCACCACCACACCGTCCCCCACCGCGAAGCCGACAACACCGTCGCCCAACTCCTCGACCGTGCCGGAGAACTCGTGCCCCATCGTCACGGGCAAGTCCTCGCCTGCCAGCGGGTGCGGGTGGCCGGCATGCGGAATGAAGATGGGACCTTCCAGGAATTCGTGCAGGTCTGTTCCGCAGATCCCGCACCAGGCAATGCCAATCTTTACGGCGCCGGGCCCGAGCGTGGTTTCGGGAATGTCCTCCACCCGCAGGTCGTTTCGGCCGTGGAATCGTGCAGCTTTCATGGAATTCCGCCTTTCAGCGCGTGTGGTGCGATGGCTGGAGCTCGTACACCGGGGTCGGCAAGCCTTCAGCCCTGGCCTTGAGCTGCAGTGCCAGGTAGGTGGAGTAGTGCCGGCTTTGGTGCAGGTTTCCGCCGTGGATCCAGAGGTTCTGCACGTTGGTGGGCTTCCACATGTTGCGAAGTTCCCCTTCCCAGGGGCCCGGGTCCTTGGGTGTGTCGGAACCGAATCCCCAGCATTTCCCGACGGCGTCCGCCACCTCGGTCGAGACAAGATCGGCGAGCCAGCCGTTCATGGATCCGTAGCCCGTGGCGTAGATGATGACGTCGGCCTCGAGCTCGGTGCCGTCGTCCATCACGACGGCGTTGCCGGTGATCTTGCAGACCTGCCCGTTCGCGAGTTTCACGTGTCCGTCGATGATCAGCTGGGATGCGCCGACATCGATGTAGTAGCCGGAGCCGCGCCGCAAGTACTTCAGGAACAGGCCAGAGCCGTCCACTCCAAAGTCGAGGTCGAATCCCGCCGCCTCGAGCTGGGAGTAGAACTCGGCGTCCCGCTCTGCCATCTGCTGGTAGACCGGGATCTGGGCCTCCGGCAGGATCCGGTACGGCAAGGAAGCGAAGAGGAGGTCGGCTTTCTCGGTGGTGACTCCGTTGGCGAGTGCCTTTTCCGAGTAGAGATCGCCGAGGGCAAGGTCCATCAGGGACTCACTCCGGGCGATGTGTGTGGACGAGCGCTGGACCATGGTGACCTCGGCGCCGTGTTCCCAGAGGTCCGCGCAGATATCGTGGGCCGAGTTGTTCGAGCCAATCACTACGGCCTTCTTGCCCGTCCAGTCTCCGCCGCCGGGGTGCTTGGAGGAATGGTATTGCTGCCCGAGGAAGCTCTCAGCGCCGTCAAACACGGGGACGTTCGGGTAGCCGGAGACGCCCAAGGCGAACACCAACTGCTTCGGACGCAAGGTGACTGGTTCGCCGTCGCGCATAACGCTGACTTCCCACTCGCCGCGATCCGCGTCCCAACGGGCGTTGGTGCACTCGGTCTTGGACCAGTAGTTCAGTTCCATGATGCGGGTATAGTGCTCCAGCCAATCGCCGATCTTGTCCTTGGCGGCGAAGACGGGCCAGTCGTCCGGGAACTTTATGTAGGGCAGGTGGTCGTACCAGACAGGGTCGTGCAAGTGCAGCGACTTGTAGCGGTTGCGCCAAGAGTCGCCCGGGCGTTCGTTCTTCTCAACGATGATGGTAGACACTCCTAGCCTGCGCAGCCGCGCTCCGAGGCCGATCCCGCCCTGGCCGCCGCCGATGATGACAGTGTTGGGCTGCTCCTCGTAGCCCAGCTTTGCTTCCCGCTCTTCCTTGAGTTCGAGCCAGGATTTGCGGCCCTTGCTGATGTGGTGGGCCACACCTTGCTCGCGGTTGGGTCCCTTCTTTTCCTCGAAACCCTTAAGTTCCTGCATCGTCGTGAGCAGGGTCCAGCACTTGCCGTTCCGCAGCCGAAGGTGCGCGTGGCCACGAGCCTGCCCAGTTTCAAAGTCGAGCCAGGCTTCGGTGTTGTCTGCGTCGCCGGTGGCATCTTCGGCAAGTTTCCAGTTCCTTGGCTGCACGTGCGGGAGCGTGGCGTCCAGCATGCGCTTGATCTCTGGCTTGCCCTCGAGGGTCTTCAAGTTCCAGGTGAAGGAAACGAAATCGCGCCAATACGATTCGTCCTCGAACAGTCCCAGTGCAGCCTCGGTGTTGTTGCTGCGCAGCGCCTCATCGAACTGCGCCAGCCAAGCCTCGGCTATGCCGTTTGCGGTCTCAGGCATTTCTCCTCTTTCCATCGCTGACGATGAGCCAACTCCCGGCTCCATCGCAATCCGGAGAGTGACTCGCATCACAAGTAGATGCCGCGGGGGGTTACAATCGGGTGACACGGGCTCCTCCCCTGTTCCCATGCGGGTTTGGGCCGTTCGATCCAGCGATTCAATGGCGAGTTGGGAGTTTGCGCATGCGTCACGGCCCGAACGCGCTGATCCCGGATCCGGGGCTGCGTTTCTCCTCGCCGCTGGAGTACGCAAAGACGCTCCGCACCGCCCACGAAGCTGCGTTGTCCGGCACCCCGCATCCCCTCCTGCCTGCGTCCCTCGTGGAGTCTTGGCAGCGGTCCATCGCACTGGGCATCAACCCCGATCGGCACAGCCCGGCCCATCGCCACGAAGTTGCTGAAGCCCGTTCGCTCGGGGCAGGACACCGCCTGGCCGGCGTGGTTCCGGCTCTTTCACAGTTGCTTGCCGATGAGTCCGCCGCGGGCCGGCACTTGCTGATCGTCACCGACCATTTCGGCGAGGTGCTCTGGAGAATCGGCAGTGGTTCCGCGCTGCGGCAAGCCGATTCCCTCGAATTCGTGGAGGGCGCCGATTGGTCCGAGGCGGGAGTCGGCACCAACGCCATCAGCGAAGCCCTCATCTCCGGGAACCCCGCCCAACTTTTCTCCGCCGAGCACCTCGTCCGGACCCACCACGATTGGGCGTGCACGGCAGCGCCCATCCGCGACCCCTTCACCGGGGACATTGTCGGGATCCTGGATGTTTCGGGGCCGATCGATTCGGTGACACCGGACAGCCTCCGGATGGTGCGTTGCGGCGTCCGGCTTGCGGAGGAACTCTTGCGTTCGGAAGGCCCGCCGGCAGACCCGAGTCGGCTCGCCGCCGTCGGGCTCCCCCGTGCCGGTTCCGCTTCAACGCTCTTCTTGCGGCTGCTGGGCGACAAGCCGACAGCAGAGCTCGACGGCGGCCGCCCGCTTCCGGTGACGCTGCGCCGTGCGGAAATCCTGGCGTTGCTCGCTTCCAGGACGCAGGGGTGGAGCGCCGACGAGCTCGCATACCAGCTGCATGGCGAAGATGGTGCCGCCACCGCCATCCGGACGGAGATGCACCGGATCCGGGCGTTGCTCGGCAATGTGGTGGAAGCGAATCCGTACCGTTTTTCCCCTGGCGTGACAGTGGGGACCGATGCCATGCTGGTTGCCGAGCATTTGCGGGCCGGGCGGGTGCACGATGCCGTGGTCGCGTACTCCGGGCGCATCCTGAACCGTTCAGCGACCATGGCCATAGAGCTGATGCGCGACGAGCTGGACCAGGCCGTCGCCGCGTCGGTTCGGGCAAGCGGCGACGCGGAGCTGATCAGCCGTTGGTGTTCCACGGACATGGGCTCGGACGATTCCAAAGCCGCGATGACCTTGGCGAGGCTCATGACTCCGGGTGATTCACGGTTCCAGCTAGTGCGGGCACAAATGGACCGGATCGACAGGGAACTTCGGACGTAGGCACTTCGCGTTAGGGGACGCCCGGGCAGCCCTCGCCACGCGGGTTCACGATGCAGTTGTCGGCGTAGTTGCGCGTGATCGACCTCCAGACGCTGACCTTTTGTGGCGGCGACGCGAAGTGTCCTGTGCCGGGAATCGGCATGTTCGGGCCACCATTCACGGAGTAGGTGCCGCGGAAGGTGGTGGTCAACGCAACCCAGTAGTCATCTGTCCCGGTGTAAGCATGGCTAGTGCGCGTCTTTTCGCCCCATCTTTCTTCCGGAAGTGGACCACCCATAGTTGGCCCGGGCCCGAATGTTGCACCGTCACCATAATCCCATTTGTATTCGACCGGTTCGGCCTTTATGACCACTTTCTGCCCTAGCATGTCTACAGTAAAAGTCTGTGCCGAGGCCTCAGCGTAGAAGTTGGTTTCGGCCCCCTTTAGCGTATGTGGAAATGGCTGTATGCCAGATGCGGCGGGAGAGATCGGAAGTTGCTCAAATTTCGACTGTATCTGGGCAGCAATTTTCTCCAGGACGTCTGTAGGCTTTTCTGAATAGAGGCAACGATCCGGCCGTATGGCAGTCCATGCCGGTGGATCGAAGGCCTTGAGCGACTCGAACCAGCGGACTGGCTTCCCGTTCTCTCCCTCCTTGCATTCCACTGCCCCCGCGAGACACGCTTTGTCAAAATTGTTCTGGCCGCTGTCGAGGCAAAGCAACTCGAACTTGTACTGCTTAGGATCCGCAACTCCACCCGCTGGCAAATCCACCCACGACCCGCTGCCAGAGTCATATCTCCAAACACCGATCCCGCGTTGACCCCACGAAATATCTGAATCGCCCTGTTCAGCACGTGCAGGCGAGGCGACGAACACGCCCACCGCAACAAGGCACGAGCTGATCAGACTCCGGGTTGCACCCCAGATCAAGGTAGCCACTAGCTACCCAATCGGTCGACGTTCGAAGCGAACCATTTTCCATCAACGTATTTAGCGATAACCAGATCACCGAGAACGCCGGATTCCGCAACATTCTGCCCGACGGTCCCGTCGGAATTGTGCAGGATTCCGGCCGATTGCCGGGACTGTACCGTCACTTGGTACTCCCCGCTAACCGTGGCCGCGAACTTCGACGTGACGGCCTGAACCTGGATTTTGCTTCCAACAATCCATCGACCTTCGGAGCTCCATTTCTCGATCCCTGGAAAGACCTTGCTGCACATCGCACAGGTCGAGCTTGTTACTTCTTTGATGGGTCCCAATCGGCCGGTCTCAAAGCCGTAATTGAGCAGGTCATACCAGTACCTAGCAAACGCCTCCACGCCTTCTTTGCTATTCGCCTTCGCGGCCTCCGGCAGCACCGGAACGGGCACGTTCTCGGCCTTGCCCTTGGCGTCGGCGGGTTTGTACGCAGGCGTCGGAGAGGGCGAAACAGTGGCACTTGCAGAACCCGTAGATGACGCAGATTGTCCGGCCTGCGGCTCGGGAGTGTTCCCACAGGCAGTGAGGGTCAGTGCCGCTGCAAAGGTGGCAATGACGAAAAGGCGGGTGCGGGCAGAAAACGAAGTGCGTGGAGTCATGGTTTGCTATCCCCAAATAGTTTTCAAGACTAAACGTTTCCCAAAATGGTAGCTTACTTCCCCATCTTGGCGGGAAAGTTATCCACAGGCTCCGCTTCACTACCCCGCATCGCTTCACCAGCGCGGCGCAGCACGCTAAGCACAACAAGCACAAACCAAAGGCCTCGACGACGGGACCGCGGCCAGGCCGCCCATCCGTCGTCGAGGCCTATGGAGCCTCTACCTTCGCGCCTACCTCTGGGCCGGCAGGACCAACTCCCCCGATTTGTCCGTCGACAAGGCGAGCGAAGAGATGAACTG
This sequence comes from Arthrobacter sp. efr-133-TYG-118, assembly GCF_030209755.1. Taxonomy (GTDB): domain Bacteria; phylum Actinomycetota; class Actinomycetes; order Actinomycetales; family Micrococcaceae; genus Arthrobacter. Next base: position 428,759 of record NZ_JARVRH010000004.1, read on the forward strand.
CGGCTCGCCGTCGGGCCCATCCTGGGCTGACCGGACCATGTCGGGACGCTCGAACTCCAGGCCCGTCACGTGGCACAAAAGCCTGGCGTCGCTCGGGTTGCCGTCGGCGTCGAACATGGGCAGATCGATTCCGTCGTCGGAACGGCGCAGGTAGTACTTCCCGCGGGTCAACATGGCCAGCGCCGACGGCAGCACAAGCGCCAGCCCGACGGCGAAAATCGGCGAGTATGGCTGGACAGCCGAACCAAAAGCACCGAAGAACACGGCAATCGATACAGTGGCCGAAACCAGCATCGAGATAAAGCCGACCGGGTTGACTGCGTAAAGCATGCCGCGGCGGAACTCGGGAACCTTCGGCGAAATCTTGAGCAAGTATTTGTTGATGGCAATATCGGACGCCACCGTAACCACCCACGCCATGGCGCAATTCGCGTAGAAACCAAGGATGGTATTGAGGAATTCGAACATGTTGGCTTCCATCAGCACTAGCGCGATCACCAGGTTGACCACCACAAACACCATCCGCCCCGGGTAGCTCTTGGTGATACGCGTGAAGCTGTTGGTCCACGCGAGCGAGCCGGAGTAGGCGTTGGTCACGTTGATCTTGATTTGCGAAATGACCACGAGCACCACGGCCAAGGTCATGGCCAGCCAGGCCGGCATCATTTCCTGGTAGACGCCAAGGAATTGGTGCACGGGCTCGTTCGCGTGGACGGAGGCGGCCGGATCCAGGGTGGCGATCAGGTATATGGCAATGAACATGCCCACGATCTGCTTGATCGCGCCGAAGATCACCCAACCCGGACCGGCCAGGATCACGGCTCGCCACCACGCGACCCTATTCTCCGCGGTCTTGGGCGGCATGAACCGCAAGTAATCAATCTGTTCCGCGATCTGCGCCATGAGCGACAGGCAGACGCCTGCGGCCAGCATCACGGAGGCCAGGTTGGTGCCTTCAGCCCCGGATTTGCCCGTGAACGCAAAGAATTCCCCGATGCTGTCCGGGTGCGAAATCACCAAATACCCCACGGGAACCACCATGAGCAGGAGCCACAACGGGGTGGTCCACACCTGCAATTTGGACAAGGCTTTCATCCCGTAAATCACCAAGGGAATGACAATAAGCGTGGACGCCGCATAGCCGAGCCACTGCGGGATGCCCAGCCCAAGTTCCAGGCCTTGCGCCATGATGGATCCCTCGAGCGCGAAGAAGATGAACGTGAAGGTCGCGAAAATAACGTTGGTGACAACCGAGCCGTAATAGCCGAATCCGGATCCTCGTGTGATGAGGTCAAGGTCGATGTTGTAGCGCGCCGCGTAGTATGCCAAGGGAAATCCGGTGGCGAAAATGACGACGGCCGCCACCACAATTCCGAAAATAGCATTCACGGTGCCATAAGAAATACCGATATTCGCGCCGATAGAGAAATCCGCCAAATAGGCGATTCCACCGAGCGCACTCGTCGCGACCACGCCCGCACCCCACTTGCGGTAGGACCGTGGTGCGAACCTGAGGGTGTAGTCCTCCAGGCTCTCCTTCGCTGCACTCATCGCATCGGCATTACCCGTCGTGCGGCTCCCGGCGCCTAGCGTCTCGGAAGGTTCGACGACGGCGAGCCCCTCCGGTGAGCGGCCCGCCGTCGGGGGTTCAAGCACTTGCGTTGTCTTCGAATCGTCAGTCATCCCCGCAACTTTCTTTCTCTGGACATGTTTCCCCTCTGAACATGGCCTTGACGCTATCGGCGGGATGAAACCACCGAGTCTCCACGATGTTTCCGCGCTGTAACTTATCCAGCGAGTCGGCCGCCAAGATTGCAGCTCCGGGTTTGTGGACGTCCAACAAAATCACGACCCCACAGGCCCACTACCGTCATGAAGGAATGCACTATCCCCCGCAAGTAACGGCCGAGGAGCACCATGACCACCCAGCCAAACCCAAGGCGTACGTCCACCTATCCGATTCTGGAAACAGCCCGCGAGCAAGTCCTCGCGAACGGCGAAGGCCTCAGCGAATCCCAGCTGCTCGAGATCCTGGAACTTCCGGACGAGGCCATCCCCGAAGCCCTCCAGCTTGCCCACGAAGTCCGCCTCGAGCACTGCGGCGAGGATGTGGAAGTAGAGGGAATCATCTCCATCAAGACCGGAGGATGTCCTGAGGACTGCCACTTCTGCAGCCAATCGGGCCTGTTCGACAGCCCGGTCCGAGGCGTCTGGCTCGACATTCCCGAGCTCGTGAAGGCCGCCAAGGAAACCGCTGCTACCGGGGCCACCGAGTTCTGCATCGTTGCTGCCGTCCGCGGCCCCGACATCAAGCTCATGAACCAGATCAAGTTCGCGATCGACCGCATCAACGCGGAAGTGGACATCAACATCGCCTGTTCTTTGGGCATGCTCACCCAGCGCCAAGTGGACCAACTCGCCGAGTGGGGCGTCCACCGCTACAACCACAACCTCGAAACCGCGCGGAGCTACTTCCCCGAAGTCGTCACTACCCACAGCTACGAGGAGCGCCTCGACACCTGCAACATGGTCAAGGCGGCCGGGATGGAACTTTGCTGCGGAGCCCTGATCGGCATGGGCGAAACTACCGCCCAGCGAGCCGAACTCGCCAGCCAGCTCGCTGCCCTCGAACCCCATGAAGTCCCGCTGAACTTCCTCAATCCGCGCCCCGGGACGCCCCTCGAAAACCAGGGAATCATGGACGGCAAAGACGCTCTTCGCGCGATCGCGGCGTTCCGCCTCGCCATGCCCCGGACTGTGCTGCGTTACGCCGGCGGGCGCGAACTCACCCTGGGCGACCTCGGCACCCGCGAAGGCCTCATGGGCGGCATCAACGCGGTCATCGTCGGCAATTACCTCACCACTCTGGGCCGTCCTGCCGACGCGGACCTCAACCTCCTCGTCGAGCTGAACATGCCCATCAAGGAACTCCAGAAGTCGCTGTGAGCACGACCGTTCCAAACACCGACACTGCAAGCTTCTGCGGGCACTGCGGCGAGCCCGCCCGGCAAGGCGGACCGGCAACCCAAGGCGAGCGCCCGACGTCGGACGCTCACCAGAGCTGCCAGCAGCGCCTCGCGATGGAACCTCCCCGCTATTGCGCCCAATGCCGTCGCCGCATGAAAGTACAGGTCACGCCGCTCGGCTGGACCGCTGAATGCTCGCGCCACGGCCGGGTCACGCCATGAGCGTCATCCAGCGCGACCGGGCAAGCCTTTGGCATCCGTACGCTCCGGCGTCGGGGACGCTGCCGTTGTGGGAAGTTGAAGACGCCGACGGCGTGACCCTGCGGCTCCGCGACGAAACCGGCCGACGCCATGAGGTGCTCGATGCCATGTCCTCCTGGTGGGCAGTCATCCACGGCTACCGGAATCCTGTCCTGGACGCCGCGGCGAAGCGCCAACTAGACACATTCAGCCATGTGATGTTCGGCGGCCTCACCCATGAACCCGCTGTCGAACTGGCCGAACGGCTGGTTGCCATGGCCCCTTCCGCGGCGGATCGGCCACGGTTGGAGCGGGTTTTCCTGGCGGATTCGGGATCGGTGTCCGTGGAGGTGGCGCTCAAGCTGGCAGTGCAGTTCCAAACCGCTTCGGGGTTCCCCAAGAGGCAACGGTTCCTGAGCATCCGCGGCGGTTACCACGGCGATACCTTCGCGGCAATGGGCGTCTGCGACCCCGTGGACGGCATGCATTCGGCATTCCCCGGCCTGCTGGCTGCCAATGTGTTTGCCGCGAGACCGCCCGCCGTGGGCGCGCCACCCCGGGAAATCGCGGAATGGCAGGCGCACGTCGAGGACCTGGCGGCGGAACATGCGAATGAACTGGCCGCGATCATCGTGGAGCCGGTGCTTCAAGGCGCCGGCGGCATGTTCATCTACGCCGCCGAGTGCCTGCGCATCCTCCGCGACATCGCCGATCGGCACGGGATCCTTTTGATCCTCGACGAGATCGCCACGGGCTTCGGCCGCACTGGTGAGCTGTTCGCCGCGGGGCATGCCGGCGTGGTTCCGGACATCATGTGCGTCGGCAAAGCCCTCACAGGCGGTTACCTTACGCTCGCCGCGATGCTCTGCACGGGCGAGGTGGCGGCCCGCGTTTCGAGCGGCGGTGCGGGTGCCTTGCTGCACGGGCCCACGTTCATGGGGAATCCGCTTGCGTGTTCGGTGGCCAATGCGAGCTTGGGCATTCTCGACGACGGTGCCTGGCGCAGCGATGTGGCCCGGATCGGCTCGGGCCTCGCGGCCGGCCTCGAAGCCGCCAATGCGTTCGACGCCGTCAAAGAGGTCCGCACGATCGGCGCCGTCGGCGTCCTCGAGTTGAACACGGAAGTGGACGTCGCCGCGGTGACGAGTGCCGCCGTCGGGCACGGAGTGTGGGTGCGGCCGTTCCGGAACCTTGTCTACGCGATGCCGCCATACATCAGTTCCGCCGAGGAGATCCGCCGGATGGCCGAAGGTATGGTGGCGGCCCTGGCCGAGGTTCACGGCCCATGAGCAGGTCCATGACCGCGTGGTTGGAACAGCAGGCCGCGGTCCGCGAGCGCCGGGGCCTTGCCCGCACGCCCACGACGCGCCTCGGTGGGGACCCGGAGGTGGATCTGGCCAGCAACGACTATCTTGGCCTCGCGACAGACCCGAGGTTGGCAGAGGCTGCCCGGGAAGCGATCGGCCGTTGGGGAACCGGTGCCACGTCCTCGCGGCTGGTTGCCGGAACCACTGCGCTGCACCTGGAGCTCGAGTCCGGGCTCGCGGACCTGACAGGCATGGAATCAGCGTTGGTCTTCTCGTCCGGTTACTTGGCCAATCTGGGCGTCACGACGGCGCTCGGCGGCCCCGGGACCCTCATCGTTGCCGACGAACATTGCCACGCTTCGCTGATTGACGGTTTCCGGCTGAGCCGTTCGAGGGTGGAAACGGTTCCGCACAACGACCCCGGCGCAACCGGGCACCAGCTGCGCACCCGCACTGAACCCCGGGCCTTGATCGCGGTCGAGTCCATCTACAGCGTCTTCGGCGACGCCGCCCCGCTCCCCCAGCTGCTGGCATTGGCCGAAGAGCATGACGCGATGCTCCTCGTGGACGAGGCCCACAGCCTCGGTGTTGCGGGCTGCGGCGCGTTTCAGGGTCACGGCTCGGTGGCTGGAACGGATCTTTCCGCCCACCCCAACGTGGTGTTGACGGCAACGCTTTCCAAGTCGTTAGGCAGCCAGGGAGGTGCCGTCCTGGGCAGTGCCCTGCTCCGCGAACACCTCGTCAACAGGGCCCGCAGTTTCATTTTCGACACCGGGCTTGCCCCAGCGTCGACCGCGGCTGCGCTGGCCGCCGTCGGAATCATCCGCGCGGAACCGTGGCGTGCGGCGGCTGTCCATCGGAACTCTGCCAGCCTCACGGCGGGACTGGCGCCAGCGCTACACGCGCCAACCCTACAGCGGCGCGGCGCCGCCGTCGGGCCGGACGGCTCACCGATTCAGACGGCTGGTGCCGTGCAATCCATCCCCATGCCCTCCGCCGCTGCCGCACTTGCGGCGAGCCAGGCGGCCCACCGGGCGGGTGTCCGAATCGGCTGCTTCCGCCCGCCATCGGTTCCCGACGGCGTCTCGCGCCTCCGGCTGACGGCACGCGCCACCCTGACTCCCCACGACATCGATTACGCGTGCGCAACGTTGCGCCGCATCCTGGAGGAAACGCCATGAAACTGCCACCAATAGTGTTGGTCACCGGAACGGACACCGGCGTCGGCAAGACGGTCGCGACGGCGGCACTTGCGTCCGCGCTGCAGGCTGGGGGCCGGTCTGTAGCCGTGTATAAGCCTTGCCAGAGCGGCGACGTGGCGGGCGACTCCGACTGCGCCGAAATCACCCGCTTGGCCGGACCACTCACGGCCGAGGCCGGCGTCGTGCTTCAAGAACCCCTTGCCCCGGTGCCCGCAGCAGCCCTTGACGGGGTCACGCTGCCCTCGCTGGCGGACCACGCCGCACGCGTCCGGGAACTGGCCAGCATGCATGACCATGTCCTGGTGGAGGGTTCCGGCGGTCTCCTCGTGGAGCTAGACCCCGACGGCGGCACGCTGGCAGATCTGGGCAGTCACCTTGGGATTGATGCGACTTTTGTGGTGGTTGCCCGCCCCGCCTTGGGAACCCTGAACCATACGGCACTGACGCTCGAGGCCCTGGAACGCAGGGACCTGGGCATCCATGGCGTGATTCTGGGAACCTGGCCGGACGACCCTGGCGTGCTGGAGCACGGCAACCGGGCGACGCTCGGTGCGTTGGGGCCGCTCCTTGGAGTGCTCCCGGAACGCGCTGCGGACCTCCCACCGGTGACGTTCAGGGCGGCGAGTGTGGACTGGTTTAGCGGTTTGGACTGCTTGAACGGAGCCTGGTCATGAGCGCCTCTTCTGCCAGCGGCCAGACGTGCCCGTATATCGTGCTGCGGGAGCCCGCGGCAGTGCGGCAGGTCCTGCACCGGCCGGATGACTTCGGTCCGGCGAACGCCCTTATCGCTGTGACACCGTTGTCCGGACCGTCCTTGCGCGTCCTGCAGCGTGCCCGCTTCGCCTTGCCGCCCGTGCTGGCCAGCAACCACAGCGATTCCCATGCAGGCATCCGCAAGGTGGTGGCCGGATTCTTTACCCCGGCAACGGTTGGCGCTTTCGAACCACGTATTCGCGGGATCGCGCGGGATGCGGCTGCGACGGCGGCCGGGCTGCTGAAGGTGGACGGGCAGGTGGACCTGGTGCAGGCCGTGGCCGCGAACCCGCCGGCGATCGTGATGTTGGAGCTTCTGGGTCTCCCGGTGCGCGACCTTCCGGAGCTAAAAGCGTGGAGCCTGGACTCCCTGGAACTCTTCTGGGGCTGGCCGGATCCCGAGCGGCAACTGGAACTGTCACACAGCGCGGCAGCGTTCTACGGCTGGCTGCGGGAACTCGTCCTCGAGGCAGTGGCGTCGCCGGGGCGGAATCTCTTCGGCTCCTTGGCGGAACACGGTCTCAGCACTCCCGAGATCTGTTCACTCGGCTACTTCCTGCTTATCGCGGGGCAGGAAACCACCACTCAGCTCATCAGCACGGCACTATTTAGGCTTGCCGAGGGATCAGTCGGCTTTGCCTGGAAGGACGCCCCTTCCGGCACCACGGCCCGGGATCTCATCCGGCATGTTTTGGCCACGGAATCTTCCGTTCCTACATGGCGTCGGGTTGCGGCAGAGGACACGGTCCTCGACGACGAACATGTACCCGCCGGCGCCGAAATCCTCTTGGAACTCACAGGGAACCACTCATTGTCGGAGCAAGGTCCTACGGCGTACGGGCTGGCCTTCGGCTCAGGCATTCACCGTTGCCTTGGTGCGAAGCTCGCGGAACTGGAGGCCGCCGTCGTCGTGCAGGAAACTGCGGCAGCACTGCCAGGTGTTAGTTTGGCAGAACCGAACCCCGAGTGGCTCCGCCTGCTGTCCTTCCAAGCGCCACGGACGGTCAGCGTCGAGCTTTAAGGAAGTCGGTGCACCCAAATTCCCCAACGCTCGCTCACATCTGACGAACGCGGGTCCGTGCCCCAAGATTTACTTAAGGGTTGCCGAAGGGGTTCATGTTCTTGCGGGCGCCAGCCGATAGCCAACGCCGCGGACTGTTTGCAGCCAGCGCGGGTTCTGCGCGTCGTCGCCGAGCTTGCGGCGAAGGTTGCCAATGTGGACTTCGACGGACCGTTCGTCGGCGTCGCTCGTGTAGTTCCCGACGTCGTAAGGTTCGTTCCGGAGGCGGCGCACAAGGTCCGCTTTGCTCAAGACCGTGCGGCCTGCCTCAAGCAATGAGTGCAGGAGGTCGAACTCCGTGGGGGTCAGCCGTACGTCCTGGCCGTCGATGGAAACGGTCCGGGTCGCGTAACTGAATACCAGCCCGTTGTGCCGGAAAGTCCGCTGGGAAGGCGGAGCCTCTCCTGAATGGATTGCCGCTGCTCCTGAGCGCGGGCGGCGCATCATGGCTGCCACCCTGGCACGAAGCTCGCGGGGCCGGAAAGGTTTGGTCAAATAGTCGTCAGCGCCGGATTCCAAGCCCAAGAGCGTATCCAGCTCGTCGGCCCTGGCCGTCAACATGACGATATATGCATCGGAAAAGTTCCGGACCTGGCGTGCCACCTCGAAGCCATCAATATCGGGCAAGCCCAAGTCCAGGGTGATGACGTGTGGCCTTAAATCACGCGCTGCCCGGATACCGGCTGCGCCGCTCGTCGCCATGTGAACCTCGAAGCCGGCCTGGCTGAGGACAACGCGGACCAATTCCCGGATGTCGTGATCGTCTTCTATGACAAGCCCAACCCGCAATTCAGTCATTTGCAGCCCTCCCAGCCCGCTACGAATGGAAGTATATCGGGCTGCCGGTATCCTTTCTGGCATGCGACATGACCTTGAACAATTGCGAATTTTGACCTTATGAAACGCCCGTTTGAATGGGATGCCAAAAACGGCCGGGTGATGTTCTTTCAGCATGCCTTCCACGAGTACTCACTCAAGGATCGCGTTGCACTCAGCCAATTGCCACTGACCGTGACAGTTTGCCTCACCGCGGTACTAGTGGCCATCTATTTCCCCGCAACCCTCGGCAATCCCCTTTTTGTCATCTTTCTGGCTACCCAAGCTGCTGCCTGGGTCCTCTGTTACGCCGTTCCCTGGGACAGGCTCCCCTTTCCGACATTCCTGGCTATCCCACTCCTCGACGTGGTGTCCATCGGGCTGGGACGTGAAGGAGGCCAAGACAGCCCCATCGGAATCAGTCTCTTGACCGTCTTTCCCGTCATTTGGCTCTGCGCCTCGGGGTTGTATCGACGCTCTGCCCTGGTTGTTTCCTTCCTGGGGCCACTCGCCATGATTTGGATGCCGCAATTCCTCCATGGAACGTACACGCCGCAGGATCTGCTGCGCGGATTGCTGTTGCCCATCATGATGCTCGGCATCGGCGTCTCCATCAGCGTGATGACCCAGAGCATGGTCGTGCAGCAAAAGCGCCTTGAGGAAAGGGACGCCGCGCTGCTCCGGGCCCTGGAGGACAGCCAGCAGAAGGAACGATTGCTCAACACAGTTCTTGAAACCGTCCACCTTGGCGTCGTGGCTATTGACGCCGACGGGCGCGAAATGATGGCGAACCGCAAGCAGCGGGAGAACCAAGTGCTCGAGGCTTCTGGAGACAGCGATCGCCACGGCGAGCCACAGCTTTTGGTTTTCGACGCGGACCGGGTGACCCCCACGGAGCCTGATCGCCGGCCGATGCGTCGTGCTGCTTTGAGGCAGGAGTTCACGGACTACCTCGTCTGGGTCGGGACGGGCAGGGAGCAGCGCGCCTTCACCACCAGCGCGCGGTCCATGAAGGACAGCGACGGCAACTACCTAGGTTCAGTGCTCGTTTTCGGCGACGTCACAGCCCTGGTGGACGCGCTCGCCGCGAAAGACGATTTCGTCTCGAACGTCTCCCATGAGTTCCGCACGCCGCTGACGTCCATCACAGGGTACGTGGACCTTGTGCTGGAAGAGGCTGAGAACCTCCCGACGTGGGTGGTGCAGCAACTTGAGATTGTGCAACGAAACGCGGACCGGCTCCTCTCCCTCGTCTCCGACCTCTTGGCAGTCCGCTCTGGCCACTTGATCGTTCAGCCGCACGCGGTAGACGTATCCGAACTCGTCAAGTCGAGTGTCGCCTCGGCCAAGCCGAAAGCGAACGACGGCAGAGTGCGGCTTCACATCGACGCCCCGGAACGCCTGGAGGCACATGTGGATGCCAACCGTATCTCCCAGGTGCTGGACAACCTCATCTCCAACGCCATCAAATACTCTCCCGACGGCGGCGACGTCCGCGTCACGCTGCTGCGAGAGGAAAACGCGCTGGTGTGCCACATCAAGGACACCGGCATGGGTATGGACAAGCAGGACCAAGCCGATGCCTTCACCCGGTATTTCAGGGCCGGAAACGTCCGCAACACGGCCATTCAAGGTGTCGGTCTGGGGCTTTCCATCTGCAAGGCAATCGTCGATGCCCACGGCGGGACCATTGGCCTCGAGAGTGTCCCGGGCCAAGGAACAACCTTCACTTTCCGCGTTCCGGCCTGACCCTCCTGCGACCCCCGCTCACAAACAAGCCACCCCCGACCAACCCCCGCTCACCTATGAGCCATTCCGGGCCAACCCCCGCTCACCTATGAGCCATTCCCCGTCCGATCCGCGCTCACATCATGTGATCGAGGGTTTTTGGTTTTGGCCACATACGTGAGCGAGCGTCGCAGGAAGTGCCTGTATAAGTGAGCGGGCGTTGCAGGGTGCGCTGCGTAGACTGAGGATATGGGCGAGAGCCGCGACCTGCTGACGCCTGAGCAACGCAGCCTGAACATGTCCAAGATCCGGGGCAAGAACACCAAGCCCGAGCTCTTGGTCCGTCGGCTCTTGCATGCCAAGGGTTACCGGTATCGGCTCCATGGCCGGGCCGCGGGCGGGAAGTTGCCCGGCAGCCCGGATCTCGTGTTTGCAGGCCGGCGCAAGGTGATATTCGTGAACGGATGCTTCTGGCACTTCCACGATTGCAAGGCTGGCCAGCACGCACCGACCGGCAACGCGGATTTCTGGGCAGCCAAGCGCAACCGGACCCGGGAGCGCGACGCCGGACAGCGCGAACTGCTGAGGGCCTCAGGATGGGAGGTTCTCACCGTGTGGGAATGCGAACTGCGCGACCGTTCGGCTTTGGAGATTCAGCTCACGCAGTTCCTCGACGGCGGCCGAACAGGAAGTAGCTCAGCGGCCCGAAGAAATTGATGAAGCTTGCGGCCCGCCATACGGCTTTGTTTCCCCTGATCTGGGCCGCGGGGGTCTTGGAAATGCTGCGTTGTGCCGCGACGAGCAGCGCCAACTGCCCCGCGCCCACCACGAGCATGCCCACCCGTTGCCCAGGGGTCATGTCCTTCCAGGACTTCTTCTTTTTCTTGCCGTGCATGATGCCTCCATCCAGGGAATGACTGTTTTCTCAGGCTAGTCCGACTCCGGCACTGACGGAACTGATCCCCACCGCTTCCCTAACCTCGCTGCGCTCGGCCAGGGAACCCGGGCGGCGGAGGCCCCTTCTGCGGCCCGTTACAGGCGCGCCTGGCGCACCACTTCTCCCCAGGACTGCTGGGCCAGGTCAGTGACGGAGGCAAGAATCTCGGCTGGTGGCCGCGACAAGTCCAGTGGGTACTCCACAATGTCGATGTCCGTGTTGAGGATCCGACGCAACTTCATCTCTCCCTTTCCCGCATAGACCAGCCACGCCGTGGGCACTTGCAAGGCAGTGCAGTAGGCCAGGAGTTGGTAATGGTCCGCGTTCAGCGATGCCCCGGAATCCGTGGCCGCGGCGTATTTGGAGTCGTAAACCACCACGGGCCGGCCACCCAGGAAATGCACGGCGTCGGGGCGCACTGTGAGCCGGTCCGAATCCCGGACAGCCTCGTTAAGGGTGGCGCCGTATTGGAGCCGCATTTCACCCGGATGTGCCCGCATGGCCGCCCGCAAAGCCACACCCACGAATTCCTCAAACACAGTGGACATGTCCACTACAAACGAAGCGGTCTGCTGCTTCCCTTCGCCCGCTTCGGCAGAGGCATTCCGCAGGATGAGCTCGGCCAAGCGGAGGACGGGATGATAGCGGAGATTCATCCGGTTGGCCTGCCACCGCGGGAGCGGCGCCCCGGACTGCAGGCGCGTGACGGCGTCGAGCTTTCCCTTGAGCTGCCGCAAGCGGCTCAGGACGTTCTGCCGCACGCCGGGAACCTTGCCCATCCGCTCAAGCGCAGCACGCAGGATACGGTTCTCGGCAATGTCCTCGGTGAATTCGTCGTAGGAGACTTCCAGCGGAACCAGCATCCCGGGGCGGCGCGAGATCTGGTCCGAGATCCGGATGCGGCCTTTGACCGTCCGGAGGGACTCGTCCACGGTGAGGTACCCCTGCAGCGGACCCCGGCTGAGGGCCCGCTCCGCCAGTTGGGCGAGAGACTCGGCCAGGGCGCTCCACAAGTCCTTGTGCTCGACGGCAGCCACGGATTCCTCGCGGAAGCCCTGGTCCCCGGCGTAGCTGAGGAGGAACAGCAGCCGGTTCAAGCCCAGGCGGTCCTTGGGCCGCACCTCGAACTGAACGGTCGGCGTCCGCACAGACCCGACCTTGCCCACGGGCTCAACGCGGTAGAGGCCCATCCCCATGGGTGAGGCCTTAGCGAGTCCGCTTGAGTTGAGGAGAGCCGCGGTGTCCGGATCAAGCTTTTCCACGATGCCACCGGAGAGCTCGTCCATGACGATGTGCCGCACAGCCGGAGCCTTCGTTGAAGCGCGGGCCGCAGGCTTTCCGATACCCGGGGCGCGGGCCGGACGCGGTGGCGCAGTCTTAGCGGACCGCAAGTCGACCCAACAACTGGTCCAGCCCGAAGCGCTCCTCCAGCTGGGCCCGGTTCAACTGACCGTGGTAGTGCTCCTCCAGGAGCGGCATGAGTTCGTACTTCCAGATCCGGCGCAGCCCGGCGGGATTCTGGGCCGCGTTCTTCATGAAGTAGGAGGGGCCGATCATCAGGTCCCGGTCCCAGTCGTCGATGGAGTCGTTCAGGGCGTCAAGCAGGTCCGCGTTGAGGGTGTCCAGGCCGCGGGCAGTGAGGAAGCGCCGGAGCGAACCGCGGATCGGTTCCACCTTCGGGTGCAATTCCACGAACGCGAAGCGGCGGCGGATGGCCGCATCCATCATGGCGATAGAGCGGTCCGCCGTGTTCATGGTGCCGATGATGTAGAGGTTGTCCGGCAGGCTGAACGGTTCGTTGGGGCTGTACTGGAGGTAGATGCGGTCGTCGCGGTATTCCAGCAGGAAGTACAGCTCACCGAATACCTTGGCGAGATTGGCCCGGTTCATCTCGTCGATGATGAGGAAGTACGGCTTGTTGGAGTTCCCGGGCTTCGCGGCTTCTTCCGCGAGGCGCCGCAGGGGTCCGGCCACGAGCTTGAACGAAACTTGGCCGTCGTCGGTCTTGTCCGGCCGGTATCCCTCGAAGAAGTCCTCGTATGCGTAGGACGGGTGGAACTGCACCAGCTTCACGCGCTCGTCGGTGCTGTCTCCGGCGAGTTCGGCGGCCAAGTGCTTGGCGAGGTAGGTCTTTCCGGTTCCGGGAGGGCCGTAGAGCACCAGTTGGCGGTTCTCCTCCAGGAGTTCGGCAATCTCGGTGAGCGGCTCGAGCTCCATGTGGAGGGACGCCGCGAACTCTTCGGTGAGGGGTCGGAACCCTTCAATCACGGGCTCGACGACGGCGTCCGGGGCGGCGGTTTCCTCGCCGTCGGATTCGGCTTCGGCGGGCAGGAGGGACTGCAGCGACTGGATGACCCTGGTGACGTCCACGACGATCCCCGAGGTGGAGAGCTGTCGCTGGACGTGCCGCGGCGCCTCGGCAATCGGGTGGGTCTCATCGAACCAACGCACTTTGCGACGGAGCCGGCGGTTGTCCTCGTTGTGTTCCGGTTCGCCCAGGACCACGCCGATCCTGATGGCTCCGGAGTTCTGGAACAGTGCGAGGTCGCCGGGCTTCATCACGGTCAGGAACGCGAAAACAGCGGTTTTGGTGTCCTCACGCTCCACGTAGCCGAGGTGCTTGTAGTCCTCGTCCACGGCATGCTGGACCAGGCCTGCTGTCACGCCGGGGGTGAGTTCGCGGAGGTGTTCGACGTCGAGCGTTGCCTTTTCCTCGTCCCGCCAAGCGGCAAGGAGCTCGGCGGAGTCCTGGTGCGTGCGCAGCAGCCACGCACGGCGGCCGGGATCTCCCACTTTGCGCCACTGGCTGACAAGCTGGCGGTCGTACCAATCGATGCGTTGGCCGGCCTGTTCGTCCAGGTACAGCCGGATGCGGTGAACGTCCGCGGTGATGTCGGTTTCCGTTTCGCCATGGGCGCCGCCAACGAGCGAAGCGAAAGCGTCCCGGATTTCACGCCGCTCAACGTCGGCGACCACGGGCTCGAAGTAGCTTGGCCACGCCAAGTACTCGATGCTGCGCCGGATGGCCGGCTGGTCCTCGGGGGTTGCCGCAGCGAGTTCGTGGAATTTCAGCGGGTCCTTGAGGGCCTTGTTGATGCTCGCGTTGGATTGGCCGTCGACGTGCGCCACGAACCGGCACAGCCAGGTGAGGTGGTCCCAGATGGTCCAGTTGAATTCCGCCGTCCGGTCACGGATAACGCCGTGATCGGTCATCCCCTGGTACAGCTCCTTCGGGAGTTCGAGCTCCGGATCGAGCCAGGACGCGGCTTCGGCAACGCGGGCGCGCTTCACCTTGAGCGATTTGACCTCGTGCGCCAGAGGCAGGGACTGCAGGAAGAGGAGTTCGACCGCGAGCAACTTGGCCTCGCGCGAAGCTCCTTCCAGGTTTTGGCGTAGGTTGGTCATCATGGGCGCCTTGGCGTCTCCGACGCCGCGTTCCAAGCATTCCAGGAGCTCGCCGGCCGCGTCCACAGTCCAAGTGCGGGTACTGGCGTCGAGCGCCGAAGCCTTGCCTTGCAGCCCCGGGCCCAGCACGAACCACGCCGCATCTTCGATCTCCTTGGAGATACCGGGGGCACGGGTCAGTGGGGGTTTGGTGGAGGGAGTCACCATGCCAACTTACATGGTTTGTCTTGGTGCTGGCATCAGCAAAGCCGGCACCCCCGCCACATGCGTCCCGCCTCACGCGTTCTGCCACATGCGTCCCACATCTTGCCTCCTGCCGCATACGTCCCGCGCCGGTCCACCCCGAATTCAATGCATTCCGAAGCGGTAGCTGGCGGGCACCGGCTCCGCGGGGCACACTTCCTCCCACAGGGCGGCGATCCCGTCCTCGCCTTCCCGGATGTCCGGTATCTCGACGCCGTCCCGCAGCATCCCTCCCGCCTCCGTGCCCTTGCCGACGCCCGCGAGGGCGAGCGCCGTCAGGAAGCGGACGCGTCCGACGTCGGACATTCCAGCAGGTGCCTCGCTCGCCAGGGCGAGCGCTTGGGCGGGGTTTCCGTGCCGGATGCTGAGGGTCATGGCTTCGCTGAGCAGTGGGATGTTGGAGGGCTCCAGCCGAATCGCTGTGGCAAGTTCAGCCAAGCCTTCGTCGGCCTTGTCGGTGGCTAGCAGCGCAAGGGCCCGGCCCCGGTGGGCGAGGACCGTGGAACGTGGCGAGAGGGCGTCGTCCAGCAGGGCGGCGTCGTATCCGGCGATCGCCCCGGGGAGGTCCTGCCGGGCGTGCATCATCGTGGCCAGGTGGAACTGCGCTTCCGCCCCGCCATCTTTGGCTAGCAGTTCTTCCCAATCGGCTCCAGCAACGAAACTCGCAGCGCCAAGGAAACTCGCTCCATCCAACAGGCTGTGCCAAGGACCTGTTTCCTCGATGGCCTCAGGGGTTGCCTCGTCGGCGAAGGGAGCGCCGATTTCGTCCAGCCACCCACGGCCTGAGTGCCGCCGTCGGGCACTCTCCAAAGCACCCCAAGCGCTGCCGCGCACCAGCATCTCGTCCGGGGGCAGCTCATAGTTCCGCGCGGCTTCCGCGAGGGCGACTTCGAGCTCCGCATCCGGGACGAGTTCTTCGAGCCGGGCACCGGCGTGGGTCACGGCCGCATCCCAGTCCTGGCCGTGGGAGGTTGCGGGGTCCAGCTTCGCGTTGCCGTAGGCCTCTACCCAGCTCCACTCGGCGCCGGCAGGCATGGCCAGATGCTCGAACTGGGTTTGCGCCAGACCGGCCTGAATCTCCGCGTAGGGCCCGGCTCCGGGACTGAGCCATTCCTGCCAGCGCTTCCCGCCGTCGCCCTGGCCCCACACGAACAGCTTCTTCCCGCGCAGGAGGCTGGTGGACAGCATGGCTAGGCCGTCGCCGTCGTGATCGACAGCGGCGATCCAATGCCGGTGGCCGGGCTGGATGTCGAAGAAGAAATCCGCGGCGTGCGGGCTGTTGACCAGCCATGTGGCATCCGTGCCTTGGTGTTCCGTGGGCCGGACGCGGGCGATGTCGGTGGTGTAATCGCTGCCGAAAGCCTCCGTCGCGGGCGCGATGACGCGCGTTTCAGCCGTCTCGGGAACCGCCGCGTTGCTCCACCAGTACATGGGGACCTCGTGATCATGGGGGTTCCTGATCCGGACTGCCGTGAGGAGGACGTCCGAGTCCTCAGGAAGCCACATGTCCACTTGGAAAACCACCTCGCGGAGGCGTTCGAACTCCCACATGCGCAGGACGTCGTGGCCCTCGGGCGTCTTGACGATGGCGGTGTGCACCGGATCGCAGGTGGTGGGCGAGTGCCCGCGGGTGCCGATGTTCCATTCGAGCCCGCCGGCGAACCACGCCTTGCGCAGCGCGATGTTGGCGAATTGCAGGGTCCCGTGGGTGTGGAGGAGTTGCTTTCCCGACGCCTTGTCGAAGAGCTCCCACAGCCGGCCGCCCAAAGTGGGGAGGACGACGGCACGCAGTTTGCTGTTTTCAAGCACGACGGCGGGCACGTCGTGGGCGGTCCGTTCGCGGGAGTAACCGTCCTGCATCAAATACGGGAACATGTTCGGAACTTGCCCGTAGCGGGACGCAGCCTGCAGTTCCTCCGGGACGCCGTCGCCGATTCTGTATGGCTGGTCCAGTTCAGCCACGACCACCGGCAGCGGGCTATTCGGGCCCAACTCCGCCATGTTCAGGGTGATGGTGGAGAAGCTCAGGTTTTGCATCTTTATGACTCCTGGAGGCTATTTTCGATCGCAATGCTTCACCCATCTTTGACCCAAGTCGACGCCGTGTAAAGGGAACCACCCAACTGACTCGCACTTAATGCCGTTATGAGCGCCCATAACGACATTAACTGCTAGCTAGTTGGGGGCGTCAGCGGGAGGCGGCGCGGGCGGCCCGTACAAGATCCCGGTTGGTGACCATGTACGCCGTCGGGTCTGAAGTAGCCGGGGCATCGACGGAACTGTCCAGTGTCTTCCGGGTGGAAACCGTGGTCTTGGCTGACAAATGGACCGCGCTCAGTCCTGCCGCGTGCAGGACAGGGATATCGTCCAGGGCGAGTCCGCCGCCTGCCATGACCTCAAGCCGCCCCGCTGTGCGCTGGACCATGCGCTCAAGGGTCGCAATCCCCTCCCCCACCGTGGCGGCGCCGCCGGAGCTGAGCACCCGCGTGAATCCAAGTTCCACGAGCTGCTCGACGGCGGCCGCTGGGTCCGGGGTTTGGTCGATGGCCCGGTGGAATGTCAGTTGGGCATCGGGGTTGGCCTGCAAGGCCGTGTCTGCGAGCTTTCGAGTGGCCCGGACGTCGATTTCACCGGCAGGCGTGAGGACTCCGATCACCACTCCATGAGCTCCTTGGGAGAGGAGGAACCGGATCTCGCGGTCCATCGTGTCCAAATCGGCGGCGGAGTACAGGAAATCTCCCGGCCGGCTACGGATCAGCGGGTGGATCTCCACCCGTCCGTCGGCTGCTTCCTGTGCGGCTTCCATCAGCCCTTGGCTCGGGGTCAGTCCCCCGAGCTCCAAGGCGCTGCAAAGTTCAATCCGGTCCGCGCCTTCTTCAGCGGCAACGGCAGCGCCCTGGGCACCGACGGCGACGATCTCGAGTTTCATGGGGAAACTCTACGGCCACCGGGATGCACAGGGCGCTGCTTGCAATGCTTCGCTAGGCCCGATAGGGCTCCAACTGCTGCTTCTGCTCGGGAGTGAGCCTGCGGACACGGCCCGTGGACTCGTCGACGAACGCCAGATGGGTACTGGCGTTGACGCAGTCCTGTCCGGTCACGGGATCTTTGATGACGTAATGGAGGTCAAAGCTGGCCCCCTTCACGGCGCCGACCCAGATCTCAACAACTGCCGGAATGTTCCGGTATTCCAAGGTCCGGACGTACCGGACCTTGTGCTCCACCACAAGGGTCATGACCCCGTCTTCAACAGAGTCGAAAACGGACACCGGCGGTTCCACTCCGGGGAGTCCGGCACCGCGCGGCGGACCGAAGGCCGCGATGCGGGCCTCTTCGAGAATGCGCACGATCTGGACGTTGTTGATGTGCCCGTACGCGTCCATGTCTCCCCAACGCATCGGCACATGCACCTTGATGCGCTGGCCGGGGGCGGTCTCCGGAGTTTCCGTAGCGTTCGGATCCGCCCCTGCCACTATTCCGGTATCCGCGCTCAGCTGTGCACCGCCGTCGAGTCATCCACAACAGTTTCCTCGGCATCCTCACCAGCAAACTGCGACATGTACAGGCGGTAGTACGCGCCCTGCAATGTGAGCAGTTGGTTGTGGTTGCCCTGCTCCACGATACTGCCGTTTTCCATCACCAGGATGGTGTCGGCGTCGCGGATGGTGGACAAACGGTGGGCGATGACAAAGCTGGTGCGATCCGTGCGGAGGGCGGCCATGGCCTTCTGCAACAGCAGCTCGGTTCGGGTGTCAACGGAGCTCGTGGCCTCATCCAGGATCAACAGCGAGGGATCGGAAACGAAGGCCCGCGCAATGGTGATGAGCTGCTTCTCGCCCGCGCTGACGTTGTTGCCTTCCTCGTCGATGATGGTCTGGTAGCCATCCGGCAGGGCACGAACGAAGCGGTCCACGTAGGTCGCCTTGGCCGCCTCCATGATCTGTTCCTCGGTGGCGTCGAGGTTGCCGTACTTGATGTTGTCGTAAATGGTCCCGCCGAACAGCCAGGCGTCCTGAAGCACCATTCCCACCTTGGAGCGAAGTTCGGAACGGCTCAGCTCCTTGATGTCCACGCCGTCCAGGGTGATACGCCCCGAATTGAGCTCGTAGAACCGCATGACGAGGTTGACCAGGGTGGTCTTCCCCGCACCAGTGGGTCCGACAATCGCCACGGTGTGACCGGGCTCCGCGCTGAGGGAAAGGTTCTCGATGAGCGGCTTGTCGGCAACGTAGCTGAAGGACACGTTCTCGAACTCGACATGGCCGTCCGTGCGCGGGGGCAAGTGACGGGCCGCGTTCTCCGGCATTTCCTCATCGGCATCCAGGAACTCGAAAACGCGCTCAGCGGAAGCCACACCGGACTGGAGCATGTTGGCCATGCCGGCGATCTGGCCGAGGGGCTGGGTGAATTCACGCGAGTACTGGATGAAGGCCGTGGCGTCGCCAAGGCTCATGGAACCGGAGGCCACACGCAAACCACCGACGACGGCGATGCCCACGTAGCTGAGGTACGAGACGAAGTTCATGGCCGGGAAGATGATGCCCGAAACAAACTGTGCCCCGAACGAGGCCTTGTACAAGGCTTCGTTTCGTTCGTCGAAACGCTCCAGCATGTCCGCGTCGCGCCCGAAGACCTTGACGAGCTCGTGGCCCGAGAACGATTCCTCGATCTGGCCGTTGAGCGAGCCGGTGTTCTTCCACTGGGCGGCGAAGAGCTTCTGGCTGCGCGAGCCAATCACGCCGGCGAGGACACCGGAGAGCGGCAAGGCAACAAGCGCGATCAGGGCGAGCTGCCAGGAAACGATGAACATCATGATGGTGATGCCGAAGACCGTCAGCACCGAGCTGACCAGCTGCGCGAACGCCTGCTGCAGCCCTTGCTGCACGTTGTCGACGTCGTTGGTCACGCGGGAGAGGATGTCGCCGCGCTGGCGGGTGTCGAAGTAGTTCAGGGGCAAGCGGTTGAGCTTGGCCTGGACGTCGTTGCGGAGCCGGTTGATGACCTTCATGACGATCTTGTTCAGGATGTAGCCCTGGGCCCACAGGAAGATGTTGGCCACGAAGTACATCAAGAGCACGATCGAGATCAGGAACGTGAGCTTGGAGAAGTTGATCCCGTTGGTGAGCTCCATCTTGGAGACCATGTCCGCGAAGTTGTTCTGGCCCGCCTGACGGAGGCCTTCGGCGAAAGCCGCTTGGCTCACGCCTGGAGGCAATTGCTTGCCCATGACGCCGCCGAAGATGACGTCCATGGCACTGCCGAGGATCTTCGGGGCGATGACGTTCAAGACGACGGAGACCACAACGAGGCCGATAACGAAGACCACCCCGGCAGCCTCCGGCTTGAGCAGCCCGAGAAGCCGATTGGCCGACGGTCCGAAAGCCTTGGCCTTCTTGGCCGGCAGGTTGCCGAACATGCCGCCGTCGGCTTCGCCCGGGGTGTATTCGGTTTCCTCGATGTCGTCATCTTCCACGGCTGTTACGGCACCCGATGCGTCTGCATCCTTCGCTTCCGCGGTTTCGCGCGCAGCCTTCGCTGCTTCGGATTTCGCGGCCCAGCCGCGCTTTTGCTGATTCTGTTCGCTCATGCCACTTCCTCCGCGCTCAGCTGGGATTCGACGATCTCCTGGTACGTGGGTGACGTTTCCAAGAGTTCTTCATGGGTGCCGCGGTCAACGATTCTGCCGTTGTCCAGGACCAGGATCTGGTCCGCGTCCGCAATGGTCGAGACGCGCTGGGCCACGATGATGACCGTGGCATCCTGCGTCTTTTCCTTCAGCGCCCTGCGAAGGCGGGCGTCCGTGGCCACATCCAAGGCCGAGAAGGAATCATCGAAGAGGTAGACCTTGGGCTGCGTCACCAGGGCCCGGGCGATGCAGAGGCGCTGCCTCTGGCCGCCGGAGACGTTGGTGCCGCCCTGGGCCACCCGACGGTTGAGGCCGGAGGACTTTTCCATGACGAAGTCCTTGGCCTGCGCGGTTTCCAGGGCATCCCAGAGCTCCTGATCCGTGGCGTCGGTCTTGCCGAAGCGCAGGTTGTGCTCGATGGTTCCGGAGAACAAGTACGGCTTCTGCGGCACCGTGGCTACGCGACTGGTGATTTCATCCCGGTCAAGGCTGGTGACCGGGACGCCGTCGAGCAATACGTCGCCGGATGCGACGTCGTACAGGCGCGGCAGCAGCGACACCAAGGTGGTCTTGCCTGCGCCGGTGGAGCCGATGATGGCGAGGGTCTGGCCCGGCTCCGCGGTGAAGGAAATGTTGCTCAACACGGGAGCTTCAGCGCCGGGGTATTTGAAAGTGACGTCGCGGAATTCGACGCGCCCCTTCTTTTCGGCGGGCGCCACTGGCGCCTTCGGGTCGTGGATGGAGGGTTCGACGTCGAGAACCTCGCCGATGCGGTCCGCGCACACGGAGGCCCGCGGGATCATCATGGCCATGAAGGTACCCATCATGACGGCCATGAGGATCTGCAGGAGGTACTGCAGGAAGGCAGTCAGGGAACCCACCTGCATGTTGCCAGCGTCCACCCTTTGGCCGCCGAACCACAGCACTGCCGCCGTGGAAAGGTGCAGGATCATTCCAATGGCCGGGAACATCAGGACAAACAGGTTGCCGATCTTGACCGAAACCAGGGTGAGGTCCTTGTTGGCGTCGCCGAAGCGCTTGGCCTCGTACGGTTCACGAACGAAGGCCCGGACCACGCGGATGCCGATGATCTGTTCGCGCAAGACGCCGTTGATGGCGTCGATCTTCTTCTGCATGGAGCGGAAGAGCGGCATGAGCCTGACCACGAGGTAACCAACCACGGCCACGAGGACAGGCACCGAGACCCAGACGAGCCAAGAGAGGCTGAGGTCCTCGCGCAAGGCCATGATGATGCCGCCAACACACATGATGGGCGTGGACACCATGAAGTTCAGGCCCATCAGCATGAGCATCTGGACTTGCTGGACGTCATTGGTGCCGCGGGTGATCAACGTGGGTGCGCCGAAGCTGTTGACGTCCTTGGCCGAGAAGCTGCTGACCTTGCGGAAGACGTCCCTACGCAAGTCGCGGCCCATGGCCATGGCAACGCGGGATCCGAAATAGACCCCCGCGATGGCCGCAATGACCTGGCCGAGCGCGACCGCGAGCATCAGTGCTCCGGTTTGCCAGATGTAGTTGGTATCCCCCCGGGATACCCCTTCATCGATGATTTTTGCGTTGAGGCTTGGAAGGTAAAGCGTGGCAATGGTAGACGCCAGCTGGAAGATGATGACGGCCAGTATCTGCGGCAAATACGGCTTGGAGTAGCGCCGTATCAGGGTGACAAGCATGCCCACGGATCCTTAATGAGAGTGCGCGAATGAATGAGTGCGAATGACTTAATACATTGATAGCAGCAGGCGCTGACAGTATTAGTCCCTCAACTCTACGAAATCCGTTGCCTCAGCGAAATATCGATAGCCGAATATCATCCTTGCGGCGTAGCTGAGCAGCTGCAGCGCTTCCAAGCTCGCTGGAGCGGCTCCAGGCCCGCGTTCCGTCGGCGGTTAGCCCGCGTGCCGTCCGGTTTCCCCTGCCCTCGGGGCATCTCCGGCGAGGAGCAGCAAGGCAGCCCTTTCCTGGCGGCGGCGCTCACGCTTGAGTTCCCTGCGCAGCACGGCCAACTCCTCAGCGATCCGCGACTGTTCGACGGCGGTGGCTTGCTGTTCCTGGACGCGCAGCTGGAGCTCGCGCTGGGCCCTGCTCAGCTGAAGCTGTTGCTCGGCCAGCAGCCGTTGGGTCCGGGCCAGCTGGTCCTGGACCTCTCGCAGGCCAGCGGCCGGGTCCGGCCGTTCCTGGGTCAGTATCCGGGCAAACTCAAGGTCCAGCTCATCGTGCTCTTTCTCGGCCGCCGCACGGGCGCGGCTGGCACCCAAGGGGGTGCCGCCGTCGTCGGCTGCTTGGGCAAGCCCTGCTTCGGGAAGCTCTGCGGATTCGACAACCGGAAGCGTGGAGGTGTCCAGTGTCATGCCGGCCTCGCCGGATGCGTTCGCCAACAGTTCCTTCGCGGGCGTTGCGTCCACGGTCTTCCGCAGCGGAACTTCCTTGATGAACAGCACCGCGATGAACGCGACCAGCGCAATGACTGCGGAGATCAGGAAGATCTGGGCGGTCGCATCGCCATAGGCGGCACGCATGATGTCGCGGATCGGGGCGGGCAAGTCCGTCAGGTCCATGCTCGCATTGCTGGATCCGCCGCTGACCGGGATGTGCGCCGCGGCGAGGCCCTGGGTGGCAAGGTCCTTGACGTGCGTTGCCATGATGGCGCCAAGCACCGAAACACCGATCGCGCCGCCCACGGAACGGAAGAATGCGACGGACGCGCTGGCCGTGCCGATGTCCTGGGCGCGGACCGTGTTCTGGACCGCGAGGACGAGGTTCTGCATGAGCAAGCCAAGGCCCAGGCCGAAGATGGCGGTGTAGCAGCAGGTGATCCACAGTTCCGTGGTGTGGTCGATGGTGCCGGTGAAGGCAAGGCCGCCGGCGAGCAGCACAGTACCCGCTAGGAGGAAGCGCTTCCACTTGCCGAAGCGGCTGATGAGCTGGCCGGAAGCCACAGAGCCCAAAAGGTTGCCGGCAATCATGGGCAGCGTCAGAAGGCCCGCCTCGGTGGGCGTGGCGCCGCGGGCCACCTGGAAGTACTGGCCCAGGAACGTGGAGGAGCTGAACATCGCGATACCGACGGCCACGGAGGCCAGGATCGCCAGGGCGGTGGTGCGCTGGGAGATGATCTTCAGCGGGATGATGGGCTGGGCCACCTTGGATTCGACCAGTACCAGGAGGGCCAGCAGAAGGACGCCGCCGCCTACCATGAGGGCGGACTGCCAGGAGATCCAGTCGTAGTAGTCCGGGTTGCCGGCGAAGGAAACCCAGATCAGGAGCAGGCTCACGCCCGAGGTCAGCAGGATGGAGCCGAGCCAGTCGATCTTGGCCGGGCGCTTGATGTGCTGGATCTTGAGGGTCACCTGGAGCAGGATGAGCGCGACGACGGCGAGCGGCACGCAGACGAAGAACGTCCAGCGCCAGCCGAGCGGGCTGTCAACGATGAAGCCGCCGAGGAGCGGTCCGCCTGCGGTACCGACTGCCATGACGGCGCCCATGTAGCCCGAGTACTTGCCACGGTCCCGCGGCGGAATCATGGTGCCGATGATGGCCTGGGCCAAGGCGGTGAGGCCGCCCAAGGCGATGCCCTGGATGACGCGGGCGGTCAGCAGGAAGGGAATGCTCTGGGAGAAGCCGGCCATGACCGAGCCGGCCACGAAGATCACGATGCTCAGCTGGACCAGGAGCTTCTTGTCGAAGAGGTCGGCGAGCTTGCCCCAAATGGGCGTGGTGGCGGCGTTGGCCAGCAGCGCGGCCGTGATGACCCACGCGAAGTCCGTCTGCGTGCCGTGGAGATCGGACATGATGGTCGGCAGGGCGTTGGCCACGATGGTGCTGCTCAGGATAGCGGTGAAGAATGCCGCGAGGAGGCCAGTCAAGGCCTCCATGATCTGGCGGTGCGTCATGGGCGCGGATGACGCCGGCACCGCCGTCGAACGTTCTTGTATTCGGGTTGCCATTGCTGCTGCTCCTAAGCTGTGTGGTTCGAGTGGTGGGAGCCGGCCGCCGTTGCCCGGACTGAGTGGTTGAGTGATGTGGTCAGTTTCTCCAGGACCTGCCCTGCCTCCAGGGCGTCTTCCTCGCTCCATTCCGAGAGGTAGGCCCGCAAGTTCGAGCTGCGCTGTTCTTCGAAGTCCCGGACCTTCTCAATCCCGGTTTCGGACAAGGCCACCAGCTGGGCCCGACCGTCCGCGGGATCGGGGCGCCGGACCACCAAACCGAGTTCCTCCAGTTCGGCAATGTGCCTGCTGAGGACCGGGGGGCTGACGCCGAGCCGGGAGGCAAGCTTCGTAGCCCGGGACTCCCCCTCGCCGATGAAGCGCATGACGCCCTGCAGGGCGAACCCGACGTCGGCATCCTTCGCGATGTTCGCGGTTACGATGCAACGCAGCACCCGCTGCAGATCGAAAATCTGATGGACGAGTTCGGTTGCTGTGCTGGATGCGACAGCCATGGACGACACCTCACTTTTGTTTGCCTAAAGCAACTATAAGCCAAAATGATTGCTTTGGGAAACTAATGATGTGTGAGGTGCGTTAAACACCAAGCGCGAGCTGGCAGCTAATGCCCTCTGGCGGGGGCAAAGTCATATGGTCGTAGCAACGCTCTGATTGATGGAGCGTTTCATGGTCAAGTTGTTTCCTCCGGATGCGCGCACCGAGTTCGTTGATCTGGTGTGTGGTGGTTTGTCGGTTATCGCTGCTTCCCGGCGTGTCGGGGCCTCGCATGGGACCGGGACGAACTGGTGGTCCCAGTCTGGCCAGATGATGACTGTGAGCATGGGACCGGGTGGGGGTCTTTCGGATCCTGCGCCGACGGCGG
>NZ_JARVRH010000031.1 GCF_030209755.1 Arthrobacter sp. efr-133-TYG-118
AAACAGTTCACCGACTCCCTCCTGGACTTCTTCGCGGAAGGCGAGCAACGATGAGTGAGCTCAGCCTCGTCGAGATGCTCACGTACATGGACTACTTTTGCGTGCCGGTGCCATCCGCACATCCACCATATTTGCAATGAGAGAAGGACCGAGGAGAACAACATGAAGATCGTTGTTTTGGCGAAGGAAGTTCCGGATACGGAAGAGGAGCGGGTATTGGACCTTCAGACGGGCCTGCTGGACCGGGTGGCTTCGGACCGGATACCGGACGAGATCAACGAGCGTGCCCTCGAGGTGGCCCTGCGGTTCAAAGATGAGAACAAGGATGCCGAGGTCGTCGTGCTCTGCGTCGGTCCGGCGCAGAGCACGAAGTCGCTGCGCAAACTGTTGTCGATGGGCGCGGACTCGGCGATTCATGTCGCAGACGACGGGTTGGCCGGGGCTGACGCGTCCGCGACTTCCGCGGCTTTGGCAGCGGCGTTGTCCTGGACCGGATATGACCTGGTGGTGGCCGGCAATGAGTCCACCGACGGGCGCGGCGGGGTCGTGCCGGCGATGGTTGCCGAGCGGCTGGGCTTGCCCCTGCTGCCCTCCTTGGGCACGGCGACGATCACGTCGAGTTCCGTGAGCGGCTTGGTCGGGGTCGAAGGCGGCACACTCTCGGTGAGCGCAGATTTGCCGGCGGTGATCTCGGTGACAGAGAGTGCTGCCGAGGCTAGGTTCCCGAATTTCAAGGGAATCCTGAAAGCGAAGAAAAAGCCGCTGCAAACCCTCGGGCTATCGGATCTCGGCGTAGGAAGCTTCAGTCCCACTCGCAGCGTCATGGTGTCCGCGAATGGGCGCCCGCCTCGGGCCATGGGCCGGAAAGTCGTCGACGAGGGCGATGCCGCCGCCGAACTAGCCGATTTCCTTGTTGCCGGCCGGCTCATCTGAACCTCTACAAGAACTCGAAGGGACATTTCCGATGGCCAATGTCATTGTTTTGATCGAAACCACGAACACGGGCGGGGCCAAATCCACCGCAGCCTCCTTGCTCGGTGCGGCCTCGTTGCTGGGCACCCCGGTGGCGGTTGCCGCCGTCGTGCACGGGGCGGGCGGCGATCTGGCCACCGAACTCGGTGCCCTGGGCGCGGCCAGCGTGCGTATCTATGAATCCGACCGGGCCGGCCAGTTGCTGGCTGCCCCGGACCTGGACGCGTTGTCGGATGCCGTACGCGTGCTTTCACCTGCAGCGGTGCTTGTGGCCAACACGGTCGAAAGCCGTGAGGTCGCCGCGCGCCTGGCAGTGCGAACGGGCGCAGGGCTGCTGATCGATGCAGTCGGCGTGCGCGCCGAGGGGGATCGCGTCATTGCCACGCACTCGGTGTTCGGCGGCGCGTACACCACCGAGTCGGCAGTCGACGGGGGACTGCCGATCATCACACTGCGCCTGGGAGCTATTGACGACCGAGCCGCGGCAGTAAATGCTGACGCCGTCAGAGTGGCGGCGGAGAATGGTGCCGGGCGTTTCGCGAGAATCGAGTCCTCAACTGGGACGACCGTGGATTCCGGACGCCCGGCCCTGCGTGGGGCAGCGGTAGTGGTTTCCGGTGGGCGCGGGCTTGGTTCGAAGGAGAACTTCGTCCTTGTCGAGCAGCTTGCAGATGCGCTGGGCGCGGCAGTGGGCGCTTCCCGCGCCGCGGTCGATGCCGGCTACGTACCGCAGTCGCACCAAGTGGGGCAGACGGGCGTCGCAGTATCCCCGCAACTGTATATCGCGCTGGGTATTTCCGGGGCGATCCAGCACCGGGCCGGGATGCAAACGTCCAAAACCATCGTGGCGATCAACAAGGACGAGGATGCCCCGATCTTCGACGTCGCCGACTTCGGCATTGTCGGCGACGTGTTCACCGTGGTTCCCCAGTTGATCGCGGCCGTTGAGGCCCGCCAGCTTTCCGCCAGCCGCTGACCGCTCAAACAAGGAAGCCACCGAAATGTCCTCGCCAACAAACATGCCCTCGACGTCCGCGCCGTCGTCGCCTAAGTCCGGGAAGCCAAGGAAGCCGGCCTGGCCCGGGTGGGTGCGGGCGGTGCTGGCGGGTGCGGCTGCCGTCGTAGTTTTGGCGCTGGTTGTGCTGCTGGCCAGGTGGCTGCGCACCCTCGGACCTATGCAGGATTTCCTGACGACGTATCCGGGGCAGGCCGAGCTGCCCGCGTCGACCCCGCTCGGCTTGCCGGCCTGGCTGGGGTGGCAGCACTTCCTCAACGCGTTCCTGATCCTGCTGATCGTCCGTTCCGGCTGGCTGGTGCGCACCACCGCCAGGCCCAAGGCGAACTGGACCCGGAACAACAAGGGCCTGATCAAAACGAAGAACCCGCCGAAAAAGATCAGCCTGGACCTCTGGTTCCACCTGAGCCTGGACGCATTGTGGGTGCTCAACGGGATCGTTTTCTTCATCATGCTCTTCGCCACGGGCCAATGGCTGCGGATTGTGCCGACAGGCTGGAACGTCATCCCGAACGCGCTGTCGGCGGCGTTGCAGTATGCGTCCCTGGACTGGCCGCTGGAGAGTGGCTGGAGTAACTACAACGCGCTGCAGTTGCTTTCATATTTCGCGGTCGTGTTCATCGCAGCGCCGTTGGCGATCGCCACCGGGCTGCGGATGTCCAACGCATGGCCCCAGCACACTGCCCGGCTGAACAGGGCGTACACGATCGAGATGGCCCGTGCCCTGCATTACCCGACGATGCTGTTCTTCGTGCTGTTCATCGTCATCCACGTGGTCCTGGTATTCACCACAGGGGCACTCCGAAACCTGAACCACATGTACGCTGCACGGGACGACGCCGGCTGGCTCGGCTTCTGGATGTTCGCCGGTTCGCTGGCCTTGATGAGCGCGTCCTGGTTCCTGGCACGCCCGCTCTTCCTGCGGCCCGTCGCGACCCTCACCGGCAAGGTGACGCGATAAACGCCGCACCGCTCGGGCCAAGAAACATTCGTTCTCGCGCTTTATAAGCGGCCCCTGGTCAACCTGGAAGCGGGACACGGGCAGCCGAAATCGCGGGTAGGCATCGGACAACGAAGCCACGAGCAGCACACCGGGCTCTGTGAGCCAACTGGGATACCGGTCGGATCAGCTCCTCTCCCGGTCGTATCGGGCGACAAAATCGACGCGCATACGAGGAGAAAGACTCGATCCCTGAGCGGGGACGGTAACCTACGCCACGAATAGAACTGCCTGTGACCAGTGGGGCGGGCTGACCGCTGGGGTCCTTAGCGGGTTTCGCTCCTGTATTGGAGTCCAATCCAGGGTGCTGCGGTAAGTTCATCCTCCAGAGATTGTTGCGACGGCGAGGCTAAGTCTTCTGCCGTCGGATCTCGCTGGGGCTCTCCGTGACAGTCGGTACTTGTAGATTGCGATATAGGCACTGGCATCTCCTGCTGGTTTGGGTGCGAACTATAGAGCGGCACGAACCGATTCAGTTCCCAGGACTTTGGACTGAGACGTACTCCTCGGGTCATCCCTGGCTGCGGATGGCAACGTGTTGTGAGCGGCGGGGCGGCAGTTGTTGCGATAGGCGACGATCCGGGTGATCGTCTTTTGCAGCCCCGCCGCGGCTTGTGGATGGGCGATGCCCATCGAGCCCTTGACGCCTAGGCTGGGTGGGCTTATTCCGCTGCGGGATCGCTGCGGTTCTGGCAGATCCGGGAGTCGACGCGCCAGACGTCGATCCCGTCGCATTGATGAATCATCACCCGACCCATTCCCCCGCTCAGATAGATCCAAATAGTCAAGCCATCTGCGGTGATGTCATCAACCCATCCGGTGGTCGATACGTTGCGACTGTTGCGTAGCTCGACGAATTCCTTGCGCCACAGGTACTTCCACTGCTTAACCAAGAGAGGCTGAGTCCGGCTAAGGGGCAGGCTGTGTCGGTGCTGCGGTTCGAGCTGACTGGAAAATCCAGCCTTCCGGCCTGCCGGTGGAGGTGTATTGAGTACCACGGGATCCCCTTCTCAGTGTTGAGGAATTGTGTGGCTGCGCTTGCGGCGACATCAAAAGCAAGAAGGGCCGCTAAGTCGGCCATTCTCCGCCGTCTAATCGCGCCAGTGCAACGTTGGTGGCAGTTCGAGGCAAGTGCGGTTTCGTCGTGACCCTCCACTGGTGCACGCGCATTCAGCCGGCCGGCATAGGTCAGTCCCGGTCATCCAGATCCAGCCCTTCGGTTGGGTGCAGAAAGTCATGATTCATCTCGCATATAAACAATTAGTATCATACGCATGAATGGCAGAAAAGGGCTCTTTGGAACATTCCGCCCATAACCAATCGGCGGCCCGTGTCTCATGTCAGCTTGCCCCTCCGGCACCGTGCGCCCAGCGGTATAAGTCAAACGGCAGCCGCAAAGCGGCAACTTTCGCGTGGGGGTAGTCCGACGCATCAGGTGCTCGCCGAGGCGCGACCGGTCAGCCTCCAATAGATCTGCCAGCTCGGGGCCTCGGTGGAACCAGCACCCCCTCTATGCAAATCCCTTTACCCTCACGCGGCTACCCGAGGCGTCGGGTAGCCGCGGGTCGCCCACGGGCGCCTTTGGGGAATGCGCCAGCGCTCGGCGATCAGACGTCGATGGTGCGCTGCCTGGCTCGGACGACGTCGTCGACTTCGACGGCCGTTGAGATGCGCGTGAGATCGGAAGCACGTGAAAGGTCAACTGCGAGCAGATCCTCGATGCGTCGGCGGGCTTCGATGACGAAGTCATTTTTGATATGCAGCTGCTCGGCCGTCATACGAACATTGAGATCGTTGTGAATGAGGGCGGACAAGGTCGGCAGGAGCGACGGATCTTGGGCTAAGTCGTTGGCACGTAACGGGCCAAGCGCGGCGTCGACATAGTGGCTCAGCGCGGATAAATCCGGGAGCTGAAGCAGAAGTCCGGTCAGTCCTAGATCGCTCAACACCAGGGTTCCGGGGGCCCCCTCGCGCAGGGCTGCCAGCTCAATGGCTCCGCGGGCCGTTGCAAACGCTGCCGGATAGTCAGCGATGCTTGTGACCGGTCCCGTGATGGCAGCGTGCGCGCGATCCGTGCCTTGATTGTGTTCTGAAGAAATCTGCCTGACCTGGTCGCCGATGCCTCGCACTTCGTTGATCCGCGTCGTTGGTCCCAGCGGCCAGAGAGCAACGATGTGCTCCTCGTGGGATCCGAGCAGCGGCTTTGGTGAGACTTGTCGTGCCATCCGTTCGAACGCGGCGGCAAGCCAGTATGGTCGAGCGCTTTCGATACGGGATTCGAATCGGACTGCGATGACTGCGTGGGGAAGTGACAGATCGTGGCCGAGCCGTGCAGCTTGGCTCAAGAACGTTGTGGAGCCGCGCCGTTTGCCTGACAGGAGTTCGGAGAGAATCTCGCCGGTGTCCCTCCACTCTGCCTGGGTCGCTGTCCGGGTCCGGAGGAGTTCCAGGGCCAGGGGCGCCGCCGCGCGTTCTATCGCCTGGCGATCCAGCGGTCGCAGTTCGGAGAGCTTCCCGCTCGTCCAGATCCACGCGACGATCTTCTCTTTGATCATCACCGGAACCCGAACAACACTCCCCGACCCTGTTGGATCCGGAAGATGAACTTCGGACAGCAATCCGGCATTGCCTGCGGACGCGGCATCAGGGAGGGGGAGGCCCGCGGGATTCGCGAGGAGGGTGGCCGGGAGCGAAGCGCCGTCGCGTCCGGTGTTGTAGAGGATGGTCCCGTTGGTCTCGCAGACAGCGACGGGACGATCCAGGATCTCTGCCAGGGCTCCGCCAAGTGCTCGAACTCCGCCACCTTCGAGCGTTAAGGCCGTCAAGCGCTCGTGGATCGATTCGGCTTGTCTTTGCAGTTCGTACTGCTCCTCAAGCGACTCATTCAGCTCGTTGAGGACCGTGATCTTCTTCGCCTGTTCGGAGCGCAGACGGCTGGTGGTGATGGCTATTGCCGCTTGGTCCGCCAACATCAAAAGGCGCGATTCTTCTTCTTTAGTAAAGTGATGTGTCGATCGGGTGTAGCAATTGAGGGTACCGAGCGTCTCATCGGCGGTGTTCAAAGGCACCGAGATCATGGAGTTATATCCTTGGTCCCTTGCGGCGGCTCTCCAAGTAAGCATCGTCGGATTACTTCCGAAGTCTTCGATCTGCACGGGAACGCCCATCGCGAACGCCTGACCGGCCGGCGTGGGGGTGTGAAGGCCGTGAAGTCGGACCGGATGCGCTGCGTTTATGTCCCGGATGTAGTCGGCCGAGAGACCGTAGGAGCCTTCGATCACCAGGACTTGCGATGCCGCGTCCGGGATGAAGATCGCACAGAAGTCGTACGACATCAATTTGCAGGCCGTCGCGGCGATCAGGTCCAACAGTTCGCTCAGCGAAACGCCACGATTGACTGCCGCACCGATATGGGCCAGCGCCTGCAGCCATCCTTGAATATGCTGGGCCATACGATCAGGTCCCAATTTCACACTTAGATTTTTTCACGGTTTCCCTTCACGAGCGAGAGACATTCGAACAACATGGCCGTGCCCGTGAGCGAATTCAAAATCGGGAACCGAGGGTGTGTTGACAGTGTCAACACTTGTGGCTTCGGACTGGGTCGTACATCGGCCGGACTGGCCCGTACTGCCTATGTTTTCTCGACTTCCCAGTGTTTCCGCGGCCCGGAATGCGGTTCGAGTCCCACCTCGGGCACAGCATTCCCCCTCGTCAGAGGGGGTTTTTGCTTTAACGTGTGTACATTCTGGGAGGTCAGGTCCTCTGACACTGGCCGCGGGGTGTGCCTGGCGCCGCGGGTCGCCTGTGCAGTTGTGGGGGAGCGGGTTCAGGGTCGTGGCTGGTGGGCCATCCGCTGGCTCTGTGCTGGGGCTATGTGTTCCTCTCTTGGTGCATTCGGTAGGTCGTGGTTGGCCTACACCTCTTCATGGGTAGGGGTGCTGCGCACGACATGACAACGAAATCCTTCGTCAAAAACCTTGGGTTCGGCTCGTTCCTGGAGCGATGAGACTTGGCTGATGGATGCTTTGTCAGGCCAAAGGGGGTGTGGACATTGTCCACACTTAGATCTTCTTTGTAGTCACAGCAGTACTACGGATGGAGTTTTGCCGGTTCACGCGATTGTCGGCTGAGCATACTGCACAGATGAGGCCCGCGGAGTCCAAGTATGTTCCGATCGCTTCGACAGGCTCATCAGCGTTCGCGGGACTTCCAGCACTCCCCTGGCAGCAGTCACTCCGTTCAATGACTTGTCGCCGGCTATTCGATCGACTCACGGATGAAATCCCGCTTGGCCGTGGCAGCACTGAACAGTGCGGTCACCCGGCGCGGTGAGGTGGCTGGCTGCATCCTGCATACCGATCGCGGATCCCAAATTCGGAGCCGGAAACTCGTCCATGCCCTGAACCGCCATGGCATGACCGTGTCGATGGGCAGGGCCGGGGCATGCAGGGATAATGCGACATGGAATCGCTCTTTGCCCTGCTGCAAAAGAATGTCCTGGACCGGCGCTCCTGGGCCAGCCCGGGAGGTCTTGAGGATCGCGATCGTGACGTGGATCGAACGCACCTACCACCGCCGAAGACGTCAAGCCACGCTCGACCGTTTGACCCCCATCGAATACGAGTCCATCACGAACACGCAGGTCACACAGGCCGCATGACTAATCACTGTCACCTATCCATGCAGCAGCCCCAAGCGCCGATTTGAACACACTGTTTCATAGACCATGAGGGCAGAGCTAGATTCTAGGAGATAACTTGGCGTGTGAGTGTGAAGTTGGCATCGCTCTTGAAGCGGCCAAAGACGGGCAGTATCTGTCTCCAGGTATCCGCTTCGATTGGATTGGTACAAAAGGGCCGTACGGGCTTAGTCCCGAGACTATGAGCGTGTTCGAACCGGTGATGTCCATTGCGGTTGCCCTCGGTGCTGATCAGGAGGCTCTGAAGAACGCTCAGCGAATCCGGAAGCCAACTGTCGATCTGATGCACAAGGAAACTGCTGTCGTGATCGAAGTGGATGAGATTCAGCACTTCACCTCCCATCGGTTGACCACGTTCGATCACTATCCGCTAGAAACTCCTTTTGGGCTTTGACATCGAGGAATACCGGGATCTCTGCCGCATCTACGGCCAGAAAGCGGAACGCGCATATGTACACACAGGTGCGATCGGCTTTGGCCCGAGGGGGAGAGGCAAACAACGTGCCCTCTATGACGCGTTGAGAGACCTGTCTATCCCTGCCGCTGGCTGGCCGCCAGTCATCAGGATTCCTGTTCCTGATCGTGCCGTGGAAAATGCTTGGAAGAACAGTCGCGACAGAGTGCGTGCTGCTATCAAAACGGCCGCACGCTGGATTCTAATGCGTGTTCTGTGCGAATCGTGAGTCTTCTTAAAAACTCTGGATAAGCCCGCAGGCTACTAATAGCGCGCCCCCGACCCCACCTAGCGTCATCGACCACTGCACCCAGCGGTGCTTTTGCCATGCGATGTCGGCCATAACTACTATCTGCCGTGTGATCACCGGAAGGATGTCGCCCTTCCTGAGTGCTGCGTCAAGTTCGTCGCTCTCCCAGTACTGAGCATGGCCGAAGTAGATGTAGTTCTCGCTGCTAGCTTTTTGCAGGCCGGTAGCCTTGAGGCGCGGCCGGACAACGACAAGAGCGAAGAATGCGCCGGCGACCAGCGACAGCAGACCTAGCCAGTAGAACACTGGCGTGATGCCGGTAGTAAGGTTCGAAAAAAGCCGGCCATCGGCAGACAGGGCGACCGTCGTAGCAATGACAGCGGACTCCAGTGCGAACGCAAACGATGCTTTGGCGTCAACCTTGCCGGTCCAATCAACTTGAGCAGCGTGAATCTTCCAAGCGTTATCGATCGCTTCCTTATCCTCCACTTAGACTCCCCAATAGGCGGAGGAACGATAGACCGTTTCGTTCTGGCCACTGTCATTTCTGTTGTATGTCTGGCCCCACAACCGCGTACCGTCTTCCATGAAGGCAACCTCGTTATCCATCGCGTCATAGACGGCTGAAGTGATCGTCAGTTGCTGAGAACCGCGTAGTTCACTGAGCTTGGCGGCGCGGTTGGGGGCCTTGCCGATGGAGATCAAGTCATTGTTGTCACGGACTCCGCCGCGGACAATCAACGCTTCGCCTGTATCAATACCTATGCCGTGGGTGATGTTGCAGAAGTCCTCGCCATCGCTCCAGTTGTCTTTGATCTTTGGACGAAGTACCTCGAAGACTGCCCAGTTGATCGCGAGAGCAGCACGTACAGCCTTCGTTTCCTTATCGGCTCCCATAAAGATCGCCATCACCCGGTCACCGTCGAAGCTTCTAATCTCCCCGCCATAGTTCCGGAGGATGCGTGAGGCAGTGTTGATGTAGGCACGGATGATCTTGGCCGTGGTCTCTTTCAACAGCGAATTTGCCAACTTGGAAGACCCGGCAAGATCCGCGTACAGGTAGGTGGCGTCCACCAGCCGCCCACCGTTCTTCATGACTATGTCCTCCGTCTTCGGTACTACTCGTCCGTCTGTGATCGACCAGGCGGCCTTCAAGATGTCAGTGACGCTGCTTTCAATGGACGGATACATTAACGCTCCAACTCGAAGTGGCTGACAGATCTTTTATCTATCCTGTTCACGGGCGCCGCCACCAGCCCGAGCTATATGTCGTCACCGAATGGGTGCCGAGGATCCTTGAACTCGCACTGCCCCACATGGCCCGCCCTCGTGGACCTTATTCGTGTCCAGAAGGAATCCGTGAACGCGACTCGTCACGGTAATTGATCCACTTTCACCTCGAATGCTGCTGAGTTTTGCAGCGATATTTGGTGCTGTGCCGATTGATACCAGGTCGCTGTTGTCCCGCGCCCCACCTCGCACTATCAACGTTTCACCGTCATCGATGCCGACGCGGTGGCTCACTTGCCACGAAGCAGTTGATGTCTTGAGGCGCTTGGTGAGCTGGGAATTGATCACTTGGCTAACCGCCCAGTTGATGTGCAGTGCAGCTTCGAGGGCATTGTTACGCCGACGATCGCCGATGAAAATACCCATGACTCGGTCGCCGTCAAAGCTGCGGATGTGGCCGCCCTTGTGCCTGATGGCATCGACTGCCCCACGCAGATACATTCGGACCACTCGGGCAGCGAACTCTGCCTTGAAGCGCTTGGCTAGCAGTGTTGAGTCGGCTAGATCTGCGTATAGATACGTAGCTTCGAGTCTCTTGCCGCCGTTCTTCTGGTTAACGTCCACCGATTTTGGCACGACGCGCCCGTTCTCGATGACCCACGGCACTGCCAAGATGTTTGAGATCTTGGCTTGGATATCGTCTGCCTTGACTGACACCCTCTGTCCCCCTCAAATAGTTAGTCCTTCGAGCTTACTGAGCACCACTGACATTCTGCGGCCCTCTCGTCAGCCTGCGACGGCGCGTGAAGCTGCAACCGTAGGGTAGGAGTATGCGACTTTCCTTTCTGAATAAGGATTCAGATGAGCCTCTGCTTCCGGTTGAACAGCTGAAGCTAGTACACGCCGAAGTAGACAGGCAGAGAGCTGCCATCAATCAGCGCATGGGGAACATGCATACACGTGCCGCTATCTTGGTTACCGCTTCCGGAGTCTATGGCGCAGTTCAGGCGAACAACTGGGTAAGTGGCTGGCAGTTCGTGGGTATCACCTTGTCGATCGTCGCCGCCTGCATTGGGCTCTGGTCGATGCGACCATCCCCAGGTATAGATGCAAACGCAACGCTAGCCTTCAAGGAGCGCCTAGTGGCCGAGCCTTATAGCACGGAGTACAGCATTGTCATTGACAGCATGGAGGGCCTTACTGATGATTTGGGCCGGATAGAGAAGGCGGCCAAGTTGATTGTCGTGGGCTATGGGATAGTTGTGTTAGCTTGGCTCGCGATGCCGGTCACCGTGGGGCTAATTAGCGCACACATCATTTAGAAAGTTGGTTCAGTGGGCAAGGAAGAATCTCCGCGTTACAACCCTGAACCTCCGACCAGGATTCCCCGCACGACTGTGACGGTGTCCAAGGGTGGGGGAACCTTCAGCGAGAGCAGGAACGGGACGAAGAACCCACCGAAGCCTCCGTCCCCGAGGTCCAAGTAGTACAAAAGAGGGAATGTCTGTGGCAGACATTCCCTCTTTTAATTTCGGCTCCGTTGTGCATAAATAGTGAGTCTCGATGCGTAACCAAGTGACCCATCTCTTGGTTACGCAAGTACAGGGCTATGGCCAGCATTTTGTCCTGCGTGATGCGCGCTCTTCCGAATGGTTGCCGGGCTGCGGGGGCCTCGTGGGCCTAGAGGGTGCGGTCGCGTGCTCTGGGGAGTGCGCGATCTGCTGTGCGCCGGCCTTCGCGGCCCGAGCCTGTTCGCGGCCCAGGCAGGCCGAAGTCGATTCGACGCCAAAGAGAACGCCGTCCAGATCGAGTGCTACTCCCCGGCCATGAAGGCACCCCGAACCCGGGAAGCAGCAGCTAGGGTCGCGGTCCAGGCCCGGGAGGCATGCTGGACCCCATGAGGAATACCTTTCCGCGGTCCTTTCCCGGGAGGTCATCGCCCCCAAATCGCTCGAGGACTTCAGCTTCGATCACCAGCCCGGCCCCAAGCGCGACACCATCGCGCACTGGCCACCGGCGCCTTCCTCACCGAAGCATCCAACATCGTCCTGCTTAGCCCACCGGGTACGGGAAAAACCCACCTCGCCACCGGGCCGGTGCTGCGGGCCACACAGCTGGGCCACCGGGTCTTGTTCGAGACCGCCATCGACTGGGTCGCCAGACTCCAGGCAGCGCATCAGGCTCTTCACCGCCGGTGTGGGCTCGACTCCGAAGTCAAGCGCCCCCAGGGCGGGTCCTGATGCAGCTCGTGCGCGTTCCAGCAGTACGCCGAGTTCGGCCTCTGTATGCGCCGAGCCGACATGCTCCACAATCTGCTGGCGCCCGCGCACATACGCGGCGATCTTCACCACCGACGCCCAAGACGCCGTCCGCACCCGCCTGACATAGACCACGTCGGCGACATTAGGCCAAACCATTAGTGTGTGAAAGAGGCTACCCCAGAAAACATAAACACAGCTCAAAGCTTCGGGTGGTCAGGAGTCAACTACACGTGAGCCAATGTAAGCGGCAACTTTAAACTGACCGGAGTCGGAAAATCTGACTGACCGTTCGCGGCAAGGTTTTGACCCGTGGCGGCAAGCATTTTTGAACAGCATTAGGCCATCTTTGGTGGCGTCGCGTGCCGGGGATTCCCTTGTCCATCCCTCGTGTCGTTACGGGGAGAGCCCCTTCCTTCCGCGGTGAAATGGCGATGTCGATCGTCTGTATTTCACCCGTTACCGGAAGGAGGGGGCTCGTTGTGAAGTCTCCAGGAGAGTTCATGGAAATTTTAGCTGCTTATGATTTGACCCGGTCCTACCGGGATGCCGCGAAGATCTGCGGCGTTTCGCACAACACGGTGCGCTCGTATGTGAAGGCCCGTCAGGAAGGCGCCCAGGCACCGGTGGCCCGGCAACGCGGCCGGATGACCGACCCGTTCCTGCCGCAGATGATCTCCTGGGTCGAGCAGTCCCGCGGGAAGATCCGCGGCGACGTGGTGCATGAGAAGCTCGTCGCTTTGGGGTTCACCGGGTGTGAGCGCACGACCCGGACCGCCCTGGCCGAACTGAAGGCCAAATACCGGGCCCGGAACGTGCGCGTGCACCGGCCCTGGACCCCGGAGCCAGGTCTCTGGCCACAGTTCGACTACGGGGATGGCCCCGTGGTTGACGGTGTGAAGACCGTGTTGTTCGTGGCCTGGCTGGCCTTCTCGCGGTTCCGGATCGTGATTGCCTTGCGGGACAAGACGATGCCGAGCGTTTTCGCCGCCCTGGACCGGTCGTTCCGGCTGGCCGGCGGGGTCACGACCTACGTACTCACCGATAACGAGAAGACCGTCACGATCGAGCACGTCGCCGGGATCCCGGTGCGGAACGCGCAGATTGTGGCGTTTTCCAGGCACTATTCGACGTCCATGCAGACCTGCATCCCGGCTGACCCGGCCTCGAAGGGCGGGGTCGAGAACGCGGTCAAGATCGCCAAAGCCGACCTCGTCCCCAAAGAGACGAACCTGCTACCCGAATACGGGTCCTTCGCCGAGCTTGAAACCGCCTGTGAAGCGTTCATGGAGGAGGTGAACTCGCGGGTTCACCGGGCCACGCTGGAGATCCCCAAGGACATGCTCCGAGTTATCGAACGCCCCCGCCTGCACCCGGTCCCGGAAACCCCGGTGACAGCGAGTTTCGGCCACACCCGCCAGGTCCCGCCAAACATGCCCATGATCACCTTCGAACAATCCCGCTACTCCGTCCCACACACCCTGGTGGGTGAGATGGTCTGGGTGCGCGGGACAGATACCGAGGTCGTCATCGTCCATGTCGGCGACGCCGGCCCGGTCGAGGTCGCCCGCCACAAGGTCACCCTTCCCGGCACCCCGGCGATCATTGACGCCCACTTCCCGCCGGCCCCGGCCGGGGCCCTGGAGCGGGTCATCCGCCCGACGAATAAGGCCGAGGAAGATTTCCTGGCCCTCGGTGCCGGCGCCGCGCTCTGGCTCAAGGAAGCCGCCGCGGCCGGGACCGGCAAGATCCGGCACAAAATGGAACGCGCCGTCACCCTGGCAAAGGTCCTGGGCACCGACGAAGTCGACAAGGGCCTCGGAGCGGCCGCGGTGCATCATCGCTTCACCCACGAGGACCTGGTCTCCATCATCAATACCGCCGGCGGGAAAACCCGCACAACCAGCACCAGCCACACCGTCACCGACCAGGGCCAGTGGCTGAGCCAGGGCACCAGCGGCTGGGCCAACTTCGGCACCACCCCGGCCGCCACCACCGCTGATGAAGACTTTGAAGGAGCCACCGAATGAGCGCGACAGCCCTTGCCCCCAGCCCGCTATCCGACCCGGCGGTGGAGAACGTGATCGCGCTGATGCGCACCACCCGGATGCCGCACGCCCGCGCCGTCGTCGCCGACGTCCTGGCGACCGCGAAAGCCCAGCGCTGGGACCCCACCGAAGTCATCCGTGTCCTCCTCGAAGCCGAAGCCACCGGCAGGAACGCCTCGATGCTGGCCACCCGCCGCAAACGCGCCGGCTTTCCCTCCGGGAAGACCTTCGACGTCTGGGACGAAGCCCTCTCCACCCTCCCGGCCGCGACGACGTCGTTCCTGCGGACCCTGGAGTGGGTGCGGCGGCGGGAGAACCTGATCGCCTGCGGGCCCTCCGGCACGGGCAAGACTCTGCTGCTGGAGTCCTTGGGCCAGCAGGCCATCGATCAAGGCATGTCCGTGTCCTGGCTCAGCATGGAAGACCTCGGCGCTCTCGTGCGCCGGCACCGCATCGATGACAGCGTCAACAAAGCCATCGTCCGGGCCACCAGCGTGGATTTGATTTGCGTTGATGACATCGGGCTTTTGCCGGTATCGGCCGACGCCGCGGAGGGCTTCTACCGGGTTGTCGAGGCCTCCTACGAGAAGCGCTCCCTGGCGATCAGCTCGAATATCCACCCGTCCGGGTTTGATGAGCTCATGCCCAAAACCATTGCGACCGCGACAGTGGACCGGCTCCTCCACCACGCCCACCTCTGCCAGACCAGCGGCGAGTCCGTCCGGCTCATGCAAGCCCAAAACGGGAAAGGAACCCGCCCCATGAGCTAACCCAAAACCTGCTTAGGCGCCCCGCCAACACGGCACGCCCGGGGCGCCTGACCCTGTCCAAAAATACATGCCGCGCCCGGTCAATCACTTGCCGCCAACGGGCAACTCAACATGCCGCGCCCGGTCATTTCCAAGTTGCCGTTGACAAGCCAAGTCAGGGGACGAACTCGTGACTACAACGGCAATGCCTATCCGTTGCCGAAAAAGCCTGACTTTTCCGATCGCAAGATTTTCATACTCTGTGTCCAGAGTTTTCGTCTAAGAAGCCCGAGCTCATGAAGTTCACCTCTGGAGTCTCTGTGCCATCGTCTCCCCGAGTTATCGCGGAACAACGCGGGGGCCGAGAGTGCATTGATAGACCATTCGACTGAATACACCAGCTTGTCGCCAGGTTGCAGATGGCGGACGCTGCGGACGTTATCGCGGTACTCGCCTCGCGGTTCTGCCAAAATCCTCACATCGTAAATGGGCTCATCACTTAGGTTGGCGACCGTGAAGTTGTTGTACGTGACGGTGCCGCCTCCACGCAGATCGGCAAGAAGTTGGTCGTCCACGTAGAAGGCGATCTTCCGAGCTTGCTGCCGACGGCGTTGTTTCGCATCGCGCAAAATGACGACGAAGGTGGCGATGAAAGCTGCGGTTGTACCAACTCCGCCGACCCAGTCAGCGACGGTTCCCCAAGTATCGGGATTGAAGTCCATCAGACAGCAGTCTCCTCAATGAACTCTTCTACGCCCAGGTCTTGGCGGATCAGCCGTTCAAGTTCCCCAGCCTTCTGATTGAAGAGTCCCGTGGCTTGCTCATAGAGCGCGTCACGCTCTGGTGCGTCTGAAACCTGCATCACATTCATGATAGAGACAACAACTTTTGTTAGTTCAGCAAGGGCGACTTGAACCTGGTCCGGGGCAAATAGTCTGATCGAAAGAGTTGACGACAAGTTGCGAGATAATGTCGCGATGGGCGGGGCACCGGATGGCCTATAGTCCATCTTTGTTTCCGCGATAGCTAATTCGAGCTCGTGAAGTTTGGCTAAGTGGTCGGTGTAGACCTCAACTTTGCGCTCCCGCAGCCATTGAGCTTGTTCCAGTTCCTGTTCGTGCTCTCGCTGCGCCTCCGCCGCCACCCGTGCGCCCTCAATTGTCGCTAGTGTGTTCTGGCTGTTGAAAGCACCCGCAATCAGGGCTCCGCATAGACCCGCTGCAATTGCTCCGCAGGCCACAACGATCAGCCGTATAGTCTCCCCATCCATCTGGCAATCGTACTCAGGCTTCGATACCCTTTTTGTCCCAAGCTCCATCTCTAAACGGTCTTCTCAAACATGGCGAACCCCCCGGAAGATACCCACGAGGACGAATAGCCAACTCCATTCTGGAGTAGCTGCTAGTTCCTGGGGGACGCCCCTCAGTATGAGGCCCCAGGTAAAGACCGGCAGCCCGGTCGCGTCCAACCACGCGGGCCCCTCTTGATCCTTCTTCATACGTGCGAGCCGTACATCGGTGCGCTCGTCACTGCGCGAAATTCGGGACGGCATTGCCGAAGCCGGACAACCCCTCCTCCCCACTCCGGTGCCTCCACTACAGGAAGACTTAAGCCAGCCTCCCCCCTCGCGCATTGACCGGCGGTTCAGCGTTCGCCATGCACGAATACGGATCTCCTAAGGGGCTATGCCGCGGGCATCGTTAGCGATGTTAGAGCCTCGCCCTGCTGTTGCGAAAGGCATGAAATGATCCTAAGCGACACCGAAACGGGCGTCTGCGACTGTGGCGATGGGGTGTGCCCAACGCAACCAGACCAGACTTCATGTCCATGCTCATAGACTGCTGGGATGGTGAAGACAAACGAGAAGGCGCAACTGGTGGCAGCCATCTTCGTCACTGCCGTGTCAACCTTCGGCGCGTGGCCTTATTCTCAATCTGCCCTCTCTTCCGTCCCGTCGCTGAGTATGACCGGTGCGGTTTTCGTGGGGGTGAAGCAGGGGTCACCATCGGCGCCTGTCCGAGTGGATGTTGACTTGCCTATCATTCTTCTCCCAGCCTGACCTTGTTCGATAGGGTTCTGAAAGGAGATGGCGACGCCGCTGTGCCGCCGGACCAAGTAGGTGAGCTGATGGTTGGGTTCTGTGGAGCGATGAAGGACATTCATCTGCGCAAGACGAGCAATGGTGACGAACTCACATTTGAGCCTCCGATACCGCCGACGGATTCTAATCCGAAGATGGCTTCGATCGGACTGGAGAGAACTACAAGTCGCGGCTTTCTATGACCAATTCAACGTCACGAACATGCCAGCAGAGCCGGGAAATGAAAGCATAGCCGCGGCTGGGCTCAAGCTCTACCAGGTTGTGCGCGAACTCGTTGCGGATGAATTTGAAAATCGAACGTAATTCCTGGCGCAGTGACTTGATGTGTGCGGGGAGATCGTCCTGGTTCTTCTGCAATGCCTTTATGTATTGTTCGATCAGGTTCTTCCCGAACCCTTGACTACCGGTCACAACCCGCATGCGTGTCTCCAGAGCTGCTCCTAGGTCTCGGATGACGGAGTCAAATAGACCAGCATTCAATTGGACTGTAATCCGATCCTGCAGGCTCGGAGGTATCTCGAGGGCTTCTCGAGTCAACCTCTCGATCTCCGGTCCAGCAGCAGATGTCAGGGAGATCAGTGTGCCTTCGTACATGCCGACGAGCTCAGTGCTCCGAGGCGACATTAGCGCGAAAGCTCTGTCATCTTCAGTCCATTCCTCGTCCCTGTCCAATTCGACAGGAACCATCTGACCGTTCGCCAGTTGGATGTAGACCTTTTCGCCGGCTTGGGTCCTCGCCCAGAGCTCAGGACCTTGGGAGCGCTTAGCGTGCACCTGGGCCGGTGACATTTCAGTCTCTATCACCACACCATTTACGAGGCCCCGCTCGTCCATTTCGAGGAGTTCGGTGAGACGGATCGCCACGTGCATGTGCTTTTCACTGAACAGATCCGGCTCTTTCTTGTCGATTTGCGTTACAAAGAGGGCGCATTGGTCGATGACGCTTATGCATTGGAACTCGGTCCCCAGCGGAAAGTCGCCTAGCCGGAGCAAGCCCAACTCCCAGCTTTCATCACCCGGATAGGCCGGCCAGTCCGCATGTATGGCTTCCCACACAACAGGACCACGACCAACAGAGCCAAGCTCGCCAGGGAAAGGATTACGTGTCATTGGTCAAGGGTACGGCAGCCGGGGGACGACGAGCTGGCGGTCTAGTCCCACGCGTCAGTTCCTGTTGCTATCGCAAGAATGGGAGACCTGCCCTGAGAACCAAGCCAGCAAATGCTTCTAACTCTGGGCCCGGAATCTGGGTCCGAACACAGCTTTTGCCGGCATCTAGCGCTCACCATCCGATTGTGTTGCGCGCATTAGCTGAACGCCCGGCTGTACAGTGTTTCAGCCGCTTTCAAGGAACGAGAAGACCAAAACGTCCTTGATCCGCCATCGCTCCATAAGTCGTGGTTTCGCAGTACACCATCCCGCGTGGCACCGAATCGCAGAACAGCCTCGGCTGAGGCTGGTTGAACGATTCGCATGAATCCCCATTGCAGTTTGCTGGGCTCGGCATCTTAGTTCGACTAAGGCCGCAGGACAGCCTTGACGTGCACGGCCAATTCGTCAAAAACCTGTCCGTCGATTGTCCATACACTGCGCTGCTTTGAGGCACTTTCACCATGCTTGCTTTTGCCATGTCTCGCTGTAGAACAGTTGCTTGACATCTGCGGCTTCGATCGCCGGCATAGGAGTGCTCTGGATAATCTTTCGAAAAAGGGGGTTGCATTGTCATTGCGCCCTCGGGTCTAGCCACAATGGATGTTTGGAAGGAGGGAATGCGATGAAATCGGCTTGCTCAGCACTGGCCAACGCTGGCGCTTTAGACGAGTGCTCCTTGGCCGCCTGGTGGGTCTTTGGTTCTCCTTTCAACCCTGTTCTGGCAGCCATCAGTACGAGCAAAAAAGGGAGTGGGACAATGTCCACACTTTCCGTCTCGAAAACCATGAATGGTGAAGGAGGTGAGTACTGATGAACTGTGACCGGACCGTGGAGTCATTCGTGGGTTGCGGGGTTCCTGTCGGACCTGAAAGCGGGCACCTGCGCGATGGTCTCCTTGAGCCTGACCGGAGCATGCGTGGGCACAGAAAGAGGGTGTGCACAATGTGCACACCCTTGCCGTCGGATCGGGTCGTACTGGTGCCGGACTGGGCCGGATTCGGCATGTTTCTTGAACTTCCCAGTATTTGCAGGGGCTGGAGTCCGGTTCGAGTCCCACCTTGGGCACGTGTTTCCGCAGGTCAGGGGGCCTTTGGCCCTCTGACTGTGCACAAATCAGCTTTTTGTGGGCCCCTTCGGGGTCCTTTTGTGTTCTCTGCCTCACTTTTCTGATTGAGGGAGGGGTTTGCGGTCTTGCTTCTTCATGGTGGGTTGGATGGCCGCTCTACATGACTTCCGGCGGAGTTGGTCGCGTTGGGTTTGCTGCCCGGACGCGGCTGGCATACGGCAACCCGGGCTGGGGCTTTTGATAGCTACGTCGGGTCCCGGTGAAACACGGCGTATCGGTATGTTCGGCGTCGTTCTGTTAGCGGAGCCTTCGCTGGGTTCAAGGGCCGGAGTGCAACTTGGGGTACCGGGAACAATCCAAAAGTTCGCGAGGAGACAAGTGACGTAGGAGCGTCGGGCGAACTTTTGGATTGCGAGCGGCGCGTAGCG
Source organism: Arthrobacter sp. efr-133-TYG-118 (assembly GCF_030209755.1). Lineage (GTDB taxonomy): Bacteria > Actinomycetota > Actinomycetes > Actinomycetales > Micrococcaceae > Arthrobacter. The sequence continues at coordinate 19,426 of NZ_JARVRH010000031.1, forward strand.
CCCTGGTTGCGCGGAGGGCCCGCCCAGCGACAATGAAGCATCAGGACGAGGTGAAGCGTGAATCGGTCAGGGTTTGACGAAGCTGCACACCGTCCCGTCTGAACCGTAGGGTCCTCAGGCGTGATGGCGCCCCGTGAAACGCGTCCGGCAACGTGCAGGCGCGCGTTCCTTGGTTAGTCCACGAAGCGGACTGCCTCCGTCACGTCTTCAGCACGCAATTCGTGTACGGTGGCCTGCCAGTAGGAGATCCGGGGGTAGTTGGTTGGGTCGAAGATCGATTCCCAGCTCGCTTCAATCTCGTGCCGAAGGTCCGCCGGCCAGGTGCTGACCGGCTCGTGCTCGACGCCAGCGGCGGATACCTGGTTAAAGAAATTATCGAGCACCATGTTGAGCCGGTTGCTGTAGGCGTCATCGCTTTCGCCCGGGTGGGCCAAGAGGTTGGGTGATCCGTTGAGTACCCGGTGCCAGTCGTCGAACTCGGACAGGAGCACGCGTTCCCGGGAAATCCGGCAGGTCAGCAGCACCTTGCCCCGGGACCGGCGGCAGTGGGACAGCAGGTCCCGGCGCCTGATTTTCGCCCAGAGCCACAAGACACCTTTGCCCCGGGTTGGCAGGCGGGACTGCATCTGCCGGTACATCCAGGCGTAGGCGTCCGGGAACTCGGTCCAGGCCCGTGTAGGGTCGGCCACAATATGCCCGGTGGTGAGGAGCTGACGGACTGCGTCCTCGGTCTGGAGGTGTGCAGCAGCAGGACCGGTGCGCTGATGTCGTGGAGGATGCGCCCGGGCGGGAGTCCCCGGTCGCGGCGGGCGGTGCGCATGGGAAAGGTCATCGGCTCATCATGCATGCTCCCTCCGACACGAAAGGGGAGGGAGGCTATCCCGTGGATATATGGCTCTCACACCCCACGATGGCAGCGGCCGATAACCCCGGGTTTGACGGCATCGGTTGGATGTCGAATCGGGACAACAGCCCCCGCGCCTGCCTTCTTTTCGGTGTCCGTTTTCAGGAGTGCGACGCCGAGAAGCGGCTTGATTTCTCCTTCGGGGACGGCTTCGCCGGGCTCGCTCGGAGCCCGGCACGGTAAATGCATGTCCGCGCCCGCTCTGTGTGTTGGCCTATTTTCAACCTAGCAGTGTCTTGAGAGGTGGCGGTTCAGCTTGGCGAAGCCCTGAAGCAGCAGGCTCTTCGTCTTCTTTGAGGGCCATGACTGTGCCGCCTATTCGCCGGCACGGTCTGGATTTGCCTTGCGGACACCACAGAGTGTGCCCCGCGCATCAGTATCGTGGAGGTGTGTGGCCCACGTCCTCCTTCCGTGGCTTTGCCAGGCCGGGTGGCCAGCAAAGTACAGGGGCGGACATACTCAGGCAGTTAGACCTCGTGTGTCCAAGGCGTTCGGAGGGGAAATCGGCGACCTTCGGCGTCCATGGTTCGCGCGGCGGAGCGTTGTGTCGCAGTCGCCCTAGCGCTGTGTGGCATCCGCCTGCGGTTGAGTTCTATGTCGCCGGTGAACTCGGAGGTGGTGGCGCGTCTGGGAGCGCGATGGGAGGCTGTGGTGGATTAGCAGTGACCTTACTTGTTCAGCAACCCAGCCCGGTAGACAGTTACCACAATCTGCGCGCGGTCAGACACCCCCAACTTGACCATCGCCCGATTCAGGTGGGTTTTTACGGTGACTTGTGCGATGAAGAGTCGGGCGCCGATTTCGGCGTTGGTGAGGCCTTCGGCCACCCCGATGATCACGTCTTTCTCTCGATGAGTCAGGAATCCCAGACGATCTAGCAATTCGCCGTCGGGCGGAGCGGGCTCGACGGCCTCGCGCGTGTGTCGCACTAGGGTGTGCGTTGCCGCCTGGGACAGATGTGCGTCGCCCCGTGCGACTGAGCGTACCGCTTCGACGAGTTCGTCAGGCTCGATGGTCTTGCCTACGAAACCGTCCGCGCCTGCGCGGACGGCCGATACGACGTTGTCGTCCTCCTCGAATGTGGTGAGAACAAGTATGCGTACCCCATCGTTCCGTGGGTCCGCTCTCAATTCTCTGATGGCGCCTAACCCGTCGAGAACAGGCATCCGTAGGTCCATTAGCACCACATCGGGCTTGAGGGCGGTGATCATGGACACTGCGTCGCGTCCATTGCCGGCCTCGCCGGAGACGATGACGTCGTCTGCCGTTTCCAGGATGCCCTTGAGGCCCGCGCGGAGAACGTTCTGGTCGTCAACCAGGAGAACCTTGATCACGGTCGATCCCGCCTCGTCACGCGGGCGAGCGGTATTTCAGCGCGCACTGTATACGACCCATTCTTTGTAGCTAAAAGGAGAGTGCCGTCCACGGAGGCCATCCGTTCGCGCATGCCAATGAGTCCCCATCCGGTCGTGTGTGGCGACGGAGACTGGCCCACCGGATTGACTATCTCGACAAACAGTTCATCGGGGGTCGACCAGACTTTGAGAGTCGCCGTGCCTGAACCATGTCGGTGAGCGTTGGTGAGACCCTCCTGCACAAGGCGATAGATGGCAAGATCGACTGTCTCAGGGATGTCCTCAGGGAGGTGTTGGATCTCCGTGACGAGATCCAGGCCGAGTTCTCTGTACGTCTGAACTAGGCCTTCCAGTTCTGCGAGACGGGGCAGGCTGGTTAGTAACGGGCTCTGGTCATCCCGCAGGATACGGAGGACCTCTTCGATTTCGGTGATGATCGACCGCGCCGCATCCCTGATCTCGACCAATGATGCCCGAGCGCGCGCGGGATCGCGATCGAGCTGGCGTTCTGCTGAACCTGCGTGCACACTGATGACAGTGACGTTGTGCGCTACAGCGTCGTGGAGGTCCCTCGCGATACGAATACGCTCTTCAATCACTTTCTGCCGCAGGTCGCGGGCTTGATCGTGTTCGAGCGCAAGCGCCCGTTCGTGGAGGGACCAGATGTAGTCGTGATGGAGGCGGATCGCGATGCCTGTGACAGCCATGCACGCTGTCCATGCCATCGTCAACAGCGAATATGGCGCCAAGGGGAGTTGACCATCAGCCCATATCGCCGAGATATACATCCCGGAACCGACGGTGACGCAGGCGACTAAGGCTGTCCTTCGACGACGCCACATGCCAACGGTTACGAGGCAGGCTTGCGTGAGCAGCCACATCCAAATCGAGTTCTGACCGACGGCGGCTGCCGCCAGCGATAGCGCTGCTGTGGCGGTCACGGACGTCAGGGGTAACCACCGTCGGGCCGCGAATGCCACCGCGGCGATTCCGAGTATTATGTAGCCCACCGCCCCCGAGGACTCCAGCGCGAGGCCTCGCAGAGCAAGTCCGACTGAGGCCACGCCGATAGCATCGAAGAGAATCTCGATCCACAAGCGAAGGTCGACCGGCTGACCCCGGGGGAAGTAGTGCATCATCGTCGAACTTAGACCTCCGTTCTCCATCTTATGTCTCAGGAAACGTTCTTTAGATTAGTAGCGCCCGCGAAGACCTGTCCTAAAGGGATTCCGGAGCGGGAGTTACTCGGACTAGACCAACTGCTTTTCCTCTTCCGCTCTCTGCGGAATGTCACGTTCCAGTGAATGTCCCTCGGTGTCCAAGTCAGGGAGAGCGCGGTCGAGCCAGCGGGGAATCCACCAAGCGGACCGACCCAGCAGTGACAAGAGTGCTGGCACGATGATCATTCTCACGATGAAAGCGTCGACAATCACCCCGCCGGCGAGAGCGAAGCCAATTGGTGCCACGAAGCTTGAATCACTGAATGCGAATCCGCCGAAGACAGCGGCCATGATGCTCGCGGCCGCCACGACAACTGGTCCTGAGAGACGGAAGCCCTCGCGGATCGCCTCTTTCGGGTCGTGTCCGTGTACGTACGCCTCTCGTATTCTTGAGACGAGAAATACTTGGTAGTCCATGGCAAGACCGAACAGGATTCCGGTGACCATGAGTGGCAGTAGCGCAAGGATCGGATTGCCCTGGCTGGCCGGGATGATGTCGTCGAACCAGCTCCACTGGAAGATTGCGACAACGATGCCGAGGGCGGCGCCCAGCGTTAATAGGAATCCGAGAGTTGCTATCAGCGGCACAAGGATGGAGCGGAACATCAGGATCAGCAGGAGGAGCGACAACCCCACCACCACGCATAGGTAGGCGATGAGCGCGCTTTGCAGTTTTTCGTTGGTGTCAAGTGCGACCGCTGTCGACCCGGTCACCGAAAGGTGCAGGCCTTGAATATCGTTCGCCTGGGCCCGGATGGCGTGTACCAATTCGGTGGTGGCGGGGTCCAGAGGTCCCGTTGCGGGTATCACTTGGATGATTGCGGCGTTACCGTCGCCGGTCACTGCACCTGCGACGGAGTATTTGACGCCCTTGGTCGATCGGATCATGCTGTTGACGGCGTTTGTCCTCGAGCTTGCATGGTCACCCTCCACGAGCACGATCAATGGGTCTTGGCTGCCTGCGCCAAACGCATGCGTCATGATGTCGTACGCAATGCGTTGGGTCGATTTGGGATCTTCGCCTCCTGGAGTGCTCAGTGACGTCTGCATGGAGAGAACCGGAATGGCGACGATGAGCAGGCCGGTGACTGCGGTAACAACGCTGATGAGTGGTCGTTTTATGACTGACCTGCCCCAGCGTTCGATGATCTTGGCCTTCAGTTGGCGGTTGTCGCGAGACGAGGTTGATGACTTCCGATCGCGTCGCGACAGCGCTCGGCGGCCAAGGCTTCGCATGACCGCTGGCATGAATGTCAATGTCATCAGCACTGCGATCAGCACGGCAATCGCTCCTGCGACGCCCATTTCGGTGATGAATGGAATGTCGACAACGGCCAGGCCCAGCAGGGCGATCATTACCGTCGAGCCGGCAAAGACCACTGCGGTGCCTGCTGTGCCCGTGGCACGACCGACAGCCTCTTCGACTGTGTTTCCGTCCTTCAACTCTGCACGGAAGCGGGCAAGTACGAACAGTCCATAGTCGATCGCTACCGCCAGGCCGAGCATGATGGCGAGGGTCGGCGTCGTGTTCTGGATGGGACTGATCGTCGAGAATCCTAGAACCGCGAGCATGCTGACGCCAACACTCGCGACTGCCGAGAGCATGTTGGCACCTGCTGCGAGGAGGGAGCCGAACGTAATCAGCAGAACCGCGAACGCGATGACAATGCCGACCATCTCGCTGGGTCCGGCTTGGCTAGGAGCCGGCCTTCCAGCTATTGAACCACCTACGGCGATCGTGAGTTCAGAGCTGGAGGCAGAGTCAGCAACCCTCTTCAGGTTGCTGGCAATCTCCGGCGCGTTCCCGTCTGTGACTCCGTCAAGTGTGACGGTGGCGACGGCGACACTCAGATCCGGGGACAAGGTGGGACGTGTCTGGCTGAGCGGATCACTCACCGCGGCGACATGGTCGAGTTTCGCGATTTCCGTGAGTGCGCCGCCGATCGCGTGCACCGTCGCGGGACTAGTGACGGCACCATCCCGGGCTTTGAACACAAGTGTCAGGGACTTTGGTGCGTCCTTCGACGCCGGGAACTTCTCGTCGACCACTTTCAATGCCTGCATTGATTCAGAGCCTGGAATCTTGAAGGCGTCGGTGCTGAACTTCACTCCGCCAAAAACGACCACCCCCAGCGCAACGAAGATCACTGCCCACGCCGCAAAGAACCACACTCTGTGTCGCGAGCCGAGTATTCCAAGTTGATAGAGCAATCGAGCCATTTTAGCCTCCTGTCGGGAGCGATCGTTTATCGCCTCGTACAGTCTCGGCGTGAATGATTCGCGCGTCGTCCCGCAGGCGCAGGTAATGCACTACTGCGACCGCAGTAGTCGCCACGTTCAGCGGGTTTCCGCCCGATAATGGAGCGCGTAGGAGTTTGACGCTAAATCCGGACTCAAATGTCTCGGTTTGAACTCACGCCCCGCCCCGGCCATTAGCGGAATCGCTGCCCTGGCTCTCATCCGGGTGTGGAGTCTGGTCGGTGTGTTGACTCCCGCGTTCGGCAAGGCGCAGGATGCGCCCGAAGGTTTCGAGGGTTCGGGCCATGTCGATGCTCTCGTCGAATTGCCAGAGCAGTTGCAGCCCGTCGACCATCGCAATCATGAGCAACGTGAGGTCATCAGCGTCGACCTCCGGTGGAAGATGCCCGCTTTCCTTCAAGTGAGTCACCGACTCCCGTCCGATTTCCCGGCCTCGTTCGTAGCGGCTGCGGAAATACTCGTGGGCGGGGTGATCGGACGCCGTGGCGTCTGCCGAGAGGTTCGTGTAGACCTTCACGAGACCGGGAACGTCGGTGTTGTGCCGAACGAGGGTACTCAAGCGCTCGACCATTGAGTCGATCGAGTCCGGGGTCTCCTGGTAGTAGTTCGCGACGTCCAGCTCGTCACGACGGCGGAGCACGGAGGTGAGGAGTTCCTCCTTTGTCCCGAAGTGGTGGAGGAGGCCAGTGATGCTGAGGTCGGCGGCGTCGGCGAGTTCGCGGAGGGTCGCTCGGTTGAAGCCGCGCTGTGCGATCACTTCGAGGGCGTTCTTGAGGATCTCCTCGCGCTTCGCGACTCCCTTCGGGTACGAATTGCGTGTCATGCACTCAACTGTACTGGGGAGCGGGCACCTATTGCGTTCCAAAATAGAAACCGTTACTGTTTCTGTAATCGAGCGGCCCTTCTGAATTTCCCTTCCCGTGGAAGCGCGAGTCGTCCGGTCATTCTGGTTCAATGCCGAGCTTTGGAGAGAACATGACAACGCCGTCGTCCACGCGCGCCCCGAAGATAGATCCCGCAGGGCACCTCAACGAACCGCAAGGTGACATTCTCGAGCCGACGGTGCTGGGCACCTCGGCGCAATACCTTCGCGGAAAAGCCTTGCGCCGCTATGGCCTGTGGTACGCGCTCGCGCTCGTCTCGTTCTCCGCGATCTGGGGTGGAGTGGGGGCCGTACTCCTGCCGAATCAGGTGCAGCTCTTGGAGATGGCGCGATTCTTCGTCGGAGGGGACGCTGGAGTCGACCTGCAGCAGTTGACCGCTTTGCGCGATGCCATTGCCGCGGGTACGGCTACGGCGACGCCCGATCAGTCCCGGCTTCTCGGTATCCTCGCGTCCTTCGATTCGAGCCGCGCTACGTCCCTCGCCATGGTCACCTCAATCGGTGTCGCAGGGACGATGATCATCCAGCCGCTGATCGGTGTGTTCTCCGACCGGACTCGATCGCGTCTCGGCCGGCGCGCGCCGTGGTCTCTGGTCGGAGTCATTATCGGCGCGGGCTTCCTCGTGGGAGTGCGTTTCGCACCGACCGTCGCCGTTCTCGTCGTGCTCTGGACCGTAGCCCAGGTGGCCTTGAACGTGGCCCTCGCCCCGCTCAGCACCACTCTGGCCGATCGAGTCCCGGAAGGGCGGCGGGGAACGATCTCAGGCATCGGTGGACTGGGTTCTTTTGTCGGAGGTCTCCTCGGTAGCGTCGCTGCGGGGGTCGCTTTCATCACCGTCGGGGTGAACAGTTACTTCGTCTTCGCCGGATTGGTGTTCGTAGCCGTGCTCCTCTTTGTGTTCAAGGTCCCCGATCGATCTTCCTTGGAGCTTTCTGTTCCGAAGTTCGGATGGAAGAGGTTCTTCCTCGGCTTCACCTGCGCTCTGCGGAGCCGCGATTACCGTTGGGTCTGGATTGCACGCATCCTGCTCACGTTCGGATACGGCGTCTCCGGCGCACTGGGTCTCTACATGCTTCAGAGCTACGTCAAACCTGCCCTCAGCCAGGCAGAGGCTACGGCTCTGACTCCATTGCTCATGTTGGCCGGCCTGCCGTGCACCGTCCTCGCGATCGTCGTCGCCGGCGCGCTGTCCGACAAATTGAAGCGACGCAAGAGCTTCGTGTTCGTGGCATCCGTCATGATGGCCGCGGCAATGGCCATCCCGCTGATGTCGCCGACCGTTACGGGGCTGTTCGTGCAGGGGATCGTTGCCGGGATCGCGTTTGGTATCTATATCCCCGTCGACCAGGCACTCCTCGTCGATGTGCTGCCAGACCCTGACGCCGTCGGCCGTGATCTCGGCGTCGCCGGGCTTGCGACGAACCTGGGTCAAGCGCTCGGCCCCGCTCTCGCCGGCGCCGTGGTCGCGTCGAGCGGAGGATACGGACTCGTATGGGTGGCCGCGCTCGTGCTCGTCGGACTCGCCGCGGTAGCGATCGTGCCCATCCGCGCACGCTGAACTCACTAAATCCAACCTAAGGAGACCAATGACTGACACAGTCCCCGCACTCGAAGCGCTCACCATCGAACAGCAAGCTCAGCTGGGCAGCGGTGCCGACTTCTGGACGACCAAACAGCTCGGCGACGTTCCGTCGGTCATGCTGACCGACGGCCCTCACGGCCTGCGGAAGCAGGAAGCCAGTAGCGACCAGCTCTCGCTCTCAGGCAGCCTGCCGTCGACGTGCTTCCCCCCAGCGGTTGCCCTCAGCCAGACATGGGATCCCCAGTCTGTCTATCGGATCGGAGAGGCCTTGGGGAACGAGAGTCAGGCGCTCGACGTTCAGGTACTACTCGGCCCCGGCGTCAACATCAAGCGCGACCCTCGCGGCGGGCGTAACTTCGAGTACTTCTCCGAGGACCCGCACGTCGCTGGCGCACTGGGCACGGCCTGGGTGGATGGCCTCCAAAGCACCGGGGTCGGCGCATCGCTCAAGCATTTCGCCGTGAACAACCAGGAGTGGGACCGGATGCGCGTCAGCGCCGACGTCGACCCTCGCCCCCTGCGCGAGATCTACCTCAGACCATTCCAGCGAGTGGTCGAGAACGCGCAACCGTGGACAGTGATGTGCTCCTACAACCGGATCAACGGTGTGCACGCCTCGCAGAACTCGTGGCTCCTGACCGATGTCCTTCGGGGCGACTGGAGCTTCGAAGGAATCGTCGTATCCGACTGGGGCGCCGTTGCCGACCGTGTCGCAGCCGTGGCGGCGGGCCTGGACCTGCAAATGCCGGGCGACGAGAACGGTGACGCGCAGGTCGTGGCTGCTGTGCATGACGGGACACTTGACCCCGCACTCGTCACACGCAACGCCGAGCGCCTGGAACGCTTCGCGCGCGTCGCTGACGCGTCCCGTCGACCCGAAACCACGTGGAATGTCGACGCACACCACGCGCTCGCCCGGGAAGTAGCGGGAAAGGGGATCGTGCTGCTGCGCGACGACCAGAATCTGCTTCCGCTGGAGCCCGTCGGGTCCATCGCGGTCATCGGTGAGTTTGCGGCCAAGCCCCGCTATCAGGGTGGTGGGAGTTCCCACGTGCATCCGACCCGGGTCGACATCCCGCTGGATGAGATCCGCGCCCTCGCGGGCGACGCGGCAGTCGAGTACTCGAGCGGCTTCTCGTCCGCAACCGACGCCGACGCAGCCGCCTTGCGCGAAGACGCCGTGACGGTTGCCTCCGCGAGCGACGTCGCCGTCGTCTTCCTCGGTCTGTTCGAGAGGCAGGAGGCCGAGGGCGCCGACCGGCCGGACATCGAGCTGCCGCAGGATCAGCTTGACCTGCTCGAGGCGGTCACGGCGGTTCAGCCTCGCACTGTCGTCGTGCTTTCGCACGGCGGTGCACTGCGGCTCGCGCCGATCACGGCAGGACCGGCGTCGATCGTCGACGGTTCACTGCTTGGCCAAGCGGCGGGCGGCGCGATCGCTGACGTCCTATTCGGCGTGGTGAACCCTTCCGGGCGCCTCACCGAGACCGTTCCTGAGCGCCTAGAGGACACGCCGGCGTTCACGAATTTCCCCGGCGAACGGATGCATGTGCGCTACGGCGAAGGTATTTACGTCGGCTACCGCTGGTACGACGCTCGCGACATCGACGTGACCTTCCCGTTCGGCCATGGCCTTTCTTACACCTCGTTCTCCTACGAGTCGCTGAGTGTGGAGACCGTCGGAGACGAGTTCATCGTGACCGTCACGGTGCAGAACACCGGTGAGCGAGCTGGACGCGAGATCGTGCAGATATATGCGTCCCTTCCCGGATCCGCCGTCGCGCGCGCACCGAAGTGGCTCGTCGGTTTCGGTTCCGTCGACCTCGAACCCGGACAGTCAGCAGACGTCACTGTCCAGATTCCCCGCGACGAGCTTGGTTACTGGGACGAAGAGCTGCACGGATGGGTTGTCGAAGCCGGGGAGTACAGTATCCTCGCTGCGGCATCGAGCCGGGACATTCGCCTGCAGTCGATGCTCGCGGTCGGCTCGGACCCGATCCGCTACCGGCTGGGCAGCGAATCATCACTCGGCGAGATCATGCGCGACCCCATCGCCGGGCCGGCATTCGAGGGATACTTCGCCGCAATGTTCGAGCAGTTCAGCGCGGGGGAGGACGTCGACTTCACGCCCATCTTGGACTCGTCGCCGTTCGGCAGGTTCCTGGGCTCCCTCGGAGGCGCCATTCCCGCAGGACTGGTGGAGGACGTGCTCCGACGCGCGAACACGGCGAACGGATTTGAATGAATACGGCGAACCAGGAGACAAGGACTTCCATGACAGACTTCCCGAACGGCTTCCTCTGGGGGGCATCAACCGCTCCTCATCAGATCGAGGGCAACAACGTCAACAGCGACTGGTGGGCGAACGAACAGGTCACACCCGGCATGGCGCTCAGCGGTGATGCGATCGACAGCTACCACCGCTATGAGGAGGATATGCGCCTGCTCGCGGATGCGGGGCTCAACGCCTACCGCTTCGGCATCGAGTGGGCGCGCATCGAGCCGATCCCCGGCCAGTTCTCGAAGGCCGAGCTGGCGCACTACCGCCGGATGATCACCACCGCTCGTCGGCTGGGGCTCTCCCCGGTGGTCACCCTGCACCACTTCTCGAGCCCAAAGTGGTTCGCGGACGAAGGCAGCTGGCTCGCGGAGAGCAGCGTGGACCGTTTCCGCAGCTTCGTCACCGAAGCGACGACAATCCTTGAGGACGTCGACTTCGTGTGCACAATCAATGAGCCGAACATGCTCGCGATGATCGGCTCGATGATGAAGTCGATGGAATCGGGCGAGGGCGACTGGCAAAGCCCGACCGTCGAGGGCGACACGCAGATGGTGTTGCCCGCCCCGGACCCTGAGGTCGGGCGACGCCTCGCAGAAGCGCACCACACGGCGCGCGACATCCTTAAGCAGAGGACGAACGCGGCCGTAGGGTGGACTGTGGCGAACCAGGCACTCACGGCGAAGCCGGAGTTCGAGGACGTGCTCATCGAACAGCGCTACCTCCGCGAGGACCTGTACCTGGAGGCCGCGCGCGGCGACGACTTCATCGGCGTCCAGTCGTACTCCACTCAAGAAGTCGACGCCAACGGCCCAGTCCCGCACGCGCCGAACCCGGACAACACCCTGGTCGGCACGGCTTTCAGGCCGGATTCACTCGGAATTGCGGTCCGCCACGCGTGGGACGTGACAGGAGGCGTTCCCATCCTTGTCACCGAGAACGGCATCGCGATCACCGACGACACCCGACGCATCGACTACACCTCACAGGCGCTCCATCACCTCTCGTCCGCGATCGCGGACGGCGTGCGGGTCGAGGGGTATCTGCATTGGAGCGCACTTGACAACTACGAATGGGGGCATTGGGAGCCGACCTTCGGCCTCATAGCCGTCGACCGGGAGACCTTCGAACGGCGGCCCAAACCGAGCCTCGCCTGGCTGGGCGAGGTCGCAAGGACCAACGGGCTTTCGCTGTCGTAGCGGAGCATCATCGCTCGGTCGGTCGGCACATCGTCGGCCGACCGCGGCACTAACGCCCCAAGAGGCATGAAACCGGAATCAGAGGAACAACCGCATGAAGGCAGCAATCGTCACCGGGCCGGATCAACTCAGCATCCGAGAGGTGGAGACACCAGCACCAGGGCCGACGGACGTCCTCGTCAAGATGAAGGCCTGCGGGCTGTGCGGCTCCGACCCACACAGCCTGCGGGCGGGATTCCTTGTCCCGGGCGCTCCAGAGACCAGGCTCGGACACGAGCCCGCGGGGGCAGTGGTCGAAGTGGGCGCCGAGGTGACCGGAATCGCCGACGGCGACCACGTCGTCATCAACCCGATGGGCGTACCCGATGCGATCATCGGCGGCGGCGGCCACCAGGGCGCGCTGAGCGAGTATGTCCTCGTCCGCGACGCGGGACTGCGCCGCAACCTCCAGATCATGCCCCCACAGATCCCCTTCCATGTCGCCGCACTTGTCGAACCAATGTCGGTTGCGCGTCGGGCCGTGAACCGCACCCGCCCGAAGCCCGAAGACAAGGTCGTGGTTTTCGGCGCTGGTCCTGTCGGCCTGGGCGGACTCCTCGCGTACAAGGCCCTCGGCGTGGAGCACGTGGTCGTCGTCGATGTCCAGACGAACCGCCTCACGAAAGCGCTTGCGCTCGGTGCCGACGCGGTGGTCAACTCCGCCGAGGAAGATTTGCTTGAACGACTCGTCGCTCTGCACGGCGCTGCGAGCGACGCCTTCGGGGTGCAGGGGCTCCCCGGAACGGACATCTACCTCGACGCCGCCGGTGTGCCCTCGGTTGTCCAGACCGTCCTCCAGTCGGCCAAGCAGGATGCAACGCTCGGGATCGTCGCCATTCACCGCAAGCCCATCGAGGTCGACTTCGAGGGCCTCATCCCCAAGGAACTCACCATCGTCGCTTCGATGGGGTACTCCGAGGAATTCTTCCAAGTCGCCGACGATCTCACGGCGAATTGGGAGAAGTACGCCCTGATCGTCAGCGACGTCCGTCCTTTCGAGGACGTCGAGGACGCCATCCGGCTGGCAGGTACGCCCGGCACGACCGACAAAGTTGTCGTCACGTTTGAATGACAGGCGGTGGCCCGCCACAGTCGGCGGTGCAGCGCCGACAAGCCAATCCATCCAGGCCAGAAAGAACTAAGAAACATGACAGAAGAACCCGGCGCCCCCGTCCGAACCCTCCCCGCCCGCCACGTGCCGGTGCCGCAGTCCCTCAGCGAAGGCGCCCGTAAGGCCCTGGAACTCTCCGAGACTTTGCCGCGGACAATCTTTCCAGCCGCCCATGACGACGAGGCATGGCGGCAGGTCATCGGTACAGTTTTGGCCCAGGAAGAACAGCTCGTTTCGAGCGGGATCATGGAGATGTACATATCCGGCATGGACGCGGACGTCGCCCTGGTGGACGTCGGTGGAGTGCCGGTTGGAATCGGCACCCCCCGGACCTTCAACGAAAGTGACCCCCGTGGCGTCCTGGTGCTGCATGGTGGCGGATGGATCCAGGGTGGCGGACCCCTCACAAGGATGACCGCGGCGTTGGAAGCATCGAAGCTCGGGCTGCGCACGTGGGCGGTGGACTACCGGATGCTTCCCGACCACGCCTTTCCGGCCCACCTGGACGACTGTGTGACGGTGTACCGTGCGCTCCTAAGGCAAACCGGCCCCGAAAACATTGCCGTGATGGGTACATCGGCGGGGGGCAACCTCGCTGCCGCCATGCTCCTTCGCGCCCGCGACGAGGGCCTTCCAACACCGGCCGCACTGGGACTCTGGAGTCCTTCCGTGGATCTCACGCGCGACGGCGACAGCTGGCACACGAACGATGGTCTCGATCCGATCATCGGCCAGCACATGGGCACCCTCACTGACTACTACGCGCGCGGCCACGACCCTCGTGACCCCTATCTGTCACCGATCTTTGGGGACGTGTCTGAGTTCCCGCCAACCATCCTGGTGTCCGGCACCCGCGACGGACTCCTCTCCGACACGGTCCGATTCCACCGGGCGTTGCGTCGGGCGGGAGTTCCGGCCGAACTGCACGTCTTCGAGGGGCTACCGCACGGCGGCTTCGACTTCCAGAGCCCCGAGGACCTGGAACGGGACGGCGAGTTCCGAGCGTTCTTCCACAAGCAACTCTCGGCGGGCGGTGGCCATGTTGAGTGACGAGGGTAACGAGCCAACTACGGCCGGTGCCGTCGCCCACATGGTGGAGGTGCTCCGGGCGTCGGCCCCGGTGACGGCTCCCGCCGAGGTTCTGAGGGAGCTGCTGGAGCTCCAGCCGGAGCTCTCCGCCGTAGACGTCACGGAGTTGAGCATCGATGGACCGAACGGCCGCACGGCAGCGAGGCTTTACCGTCGTCCGAATTCGACGCCAACATCGGCTTTGGTCTGGGTGCACGGTGGAGGATTCGTCACTGGGAACCTCGACATCGCCGAGGCGAGCTGGGTCGGGCTCGCGCTCGCCGAGCAGGGGATTCCCGTGCTCTCCCTGGACTACAGAAAGGCTGTCGACGGAACGCACTTCCCCATTCCGTCCAATGATGTCCTCGCGGGCTGGCAATGGGCGGTGGACAACGCCGATGTTTTCGGGGTCGACGCGGCTGCACTCCACCTCGGGGGTGCTAGCGCCGGCGGCAACCTGACGGAGGGGGTGACGAAGCGCCTGCTCGCCTCAGGAGGCACCCTCCCCGCATCCGTTGTGCTCGCGTACCCGGCCCTCCACGCCACGCTTCCGCCGTGGGAGGACCAGACTACGCAGGCTCGACTAGACGCTGCGCGTGCATTCCTTTTCCCCGAATCATTCTCGTATCTCTGCCTGTTGAACTACGTCGGGGAGGAGCCGCTTCTCGCGAACCCGTACGCGGTCCCCGCAAACGGTGACGTCGACCCCGGGCATCCGCCGACCCTGGTTGTCCACTGCGAATGGGACGTGCTCCGGCGCTCGAGCGAACCCTACGCGCGTGCACTCGTCGACGCCGGAGTGATCGTTCAGGAGGTGCTCGAGCCCAAAGCGCTGCACGGATCGCTGTCTCGTCCGGCCGAGGACGGGCCGAGGACTATCGAAAACATCGCCAACTGGATGCGCCGCGACGCATCTGCCTGACAAGATCCTCCAAGCTGTCCGGGCTCAACCAACGTCCTCGACGTGTACCGAAAGCGCGAGCACCGATGTCGCTTCGAGGTGCAGGGTTACTTCGCCGCCGCGAACGGCGTAGTCCGAGCGTTCAGGCTGGATCGAGATTCGCGGGGTGCTATCGAAGGCGAGTCGATTTATGGCGTCGAGGGGACCGTGGAGCAGGACGGCCTCTGCAGTGCAGTCCAGTGCGCGATCGATCTGCAGTGCAACGTCGAGCGCCGACGAACCAGTGTTGACCAACTTTATGTGGAGCATGCCCTTTCCGATGCTCGCTGACGCGAACATCGTGGTTGGGAGATCGCCGTCGACCGGGACGATCCGTTCGCCGATCCGTGTGGCGAAGAGCTCCTGAACGAGATAGTTCGTCGTCCGGACGACCTCGGTCGGACTGAAGTCGATGAGGTTGTGAGGCCACTGGCCGTTCTCGACCAGATTGAGAAGCGGTGCGTAGCAGCAGAATCCCACGATGTCGGAGTTGCGTTCCACTCCGGTCAGGAACGCGGCCTCCGCAAGGGCGCTGAGCCACGTATTCGGCTCGGGCGCGAGGAGACTCTCGGGAACCGCCGGGTTCCGATCGCCCAGGTCGTACGACAGGTGAGCGGCGTATTCGCCCAAGAATACCTTCGCGCCTCCACGCGGATAGCCGTCGTAGCGGTCGGTCGAGTTGAGGAACCACGCAGGCGAGTTGTAGAAGTGTTCGTCGACCAGGATCTGCGCGTCGTGGCCCCAGTCAGTCCAGGCAGGATCCACCCGCTCACCGGAGGGGACAACACCGCCCGTCACGATCGTGGTCAGCCCTGGATGGAGCTGGTCCACTGCTTCCTTGATCCGAGCGAAGTGCTCCAGATACTCCGGACCGAAGTTCTCGTTGCCGATGCCGAGGTAGCGGAGGGGGAACGGATCCGGATGGCCGGCCTCAGCCCGTAGCGCCGCCCATGGGCTCGTGGCCGGGTCGCCCGTCGCCCAATCGATCAGGTCGACCGCATCCTGCACCACTGTGGCAAACTCGGGGCTCTCCATTGACAGATGTTTATCCATCCGGGTCTGGCAACTGATCCCGGCCCAGACAACCGGTACGGGTTCCATCCCGAGGTCCTCGCAGAGAAGGAAATACTCGTAGAAACCGACTTGGTTGGATTGGCTGTAGTCGCCGTCCGCTCGAGCCTGCCCCCACAGGTTGTATTCCTGACGACGCGTTTCCAGCCGACCTACAGTCTTTTTCCAGTCGTAGTGACTTCCGTCCCCGCAGCCCTCGACGATGCAGCCACCTGGAAAACGCAGGAAACGGGGAGCTAGCGCGGCCATCGTCTCGACGAGGTCACGTCGGAGGCGCCCTTGGCCCCATCGCGGGTTATCGGCACCCCAGTGGTCAGTGGGGATCAGCTTGACTTCATCGAGGTCTAACCGGCCGGAGCCGTTCAAGACGAGCTGGAGCGAGCCAAGACCGGTAGCGGTCGGGACGAGCCGCAGTTCAGCCTCCTGCCAGCCAGACCCAGTCGATGGGAGGACGCCCGCGGCGACCACACGCCGTTCCAAGTCCAAGAGGCGGACTTCGACCGCCCCGATGAAGTCGTCGGCGCGGACGAACGTTGAGAAAAGCAGAGGACGTCCGGTCGCGAACGGCATTCCTGGTCGGTTGCCCGGGTAGCCGAGATTCTCCAACCGGGCGCTCCCGGCCGACTCGACGCGTGCGAACCCGGCTCCTGGCGCGATGGGTTTTTCCTCTGACGCCTCGATGCGCCCATCTTGAATCGTCCAATGACGAAGGTGATCGACCAGCCGGCCAGCCGGTGTGTTCGCCGGAGTCGTGAGAAGTTCCGGCGGCGTGTTGGCGAGCCGCTCCCTATGCTCCTCAGGCACGAGTTCCAACGGCAGGTAGGGAATCACCCCGTTAACAAGATAGACGCCGTCAAAGCTGTAGTTGTTGACCAGATTTGCGTTCAGGCCGCCGTCGCAGGCGAAGTTTATGTCCTCAAGGAAGAGGCCGAACAGTGTTGGACTAACCTTCTTCGTCGCCGCGCCGGTGCGGACGGTGAGGTTTCGTAAGCCATCGCTCGATGTCATTGTTTCGGACTTTCTGTTGGGATGTGTCGGTTCTGTGTGCGCGATGATGGTGTGCGTCAGGGGGCTCCCACAGGAGCGGCTGAGGCGAACTGGCGTCGCGGATCGTCTACAGGCGATGAGCGATAACGAAGCTCGTACGGTTCGCCCGCGGCGCCGACATGGCGTTGCAGCACCGTGATCCCGAGCATCCATGCTCCCGCGAAGAGGATATAAACAGAGTCGCCCCGAGCCACCAGAACAATCGAGCGACCGTGCGGGCACAGGTATGGGCCGATGAGTCGAAGGAGTTTCATCCGTCCAGGCCTTTCGACCGAGACGTCGGAGCTTCCTCGACGGTTACTCCGTGCACGAGGATCCGCGCTAATTCTTCGGGGGTGAACGAAGTCTCCGACCCCGCGATCTCGGGGACGGACGACGCGAACGAAAGCAAGCGGACGATGTGCATGATCCGATCCGGCTTCCACGCGAGCCTTTCAGCGTCGGACTCGAAGATCAGGTCGACGACGACGGCGAGCTCCTCGCCGTCGCTGTGGCCGTTCGGTCGCTCGCCGTCGAGCGCCGAGACTACGCGAATCGCACCGGTGAATCGAACACACATCAACCTGACGACTTGCGCGAGTTTCGACTCGAGGTCGCCGTCCACGTCGATGTCACGCAGCCCCATGATCATGGTGTCCTCATGGAAGTATCGCTCCGCAGCTGCGCGAAGCAGAGTTTCCTTGTCGCCGAAAGCGCGGAAGATCGTGCCCTCGGCCACGCCAGCCGCCTCCGAGATCTGCTTTGAGGTCAGGTCGGTTCCATGCTCGGCAAGCAGGGGCACGACGGCGTCAACGATCATACTTTGGCGTTCGTGCAAGGCCAGAGCGGGAGCCCTTCGTCGCGTGTCGAAACCGTTCGCCGGGGTCAAGGAGTCAGTGGGGGTCATCAAAAGCCGCCGTCATTGAGTGAGTGCTCACTCGGATTTGGGTGAGTGAATCGAAAATACCACATGACCGCGAAATTGGTGGTAACGTCGTGGTCATTCTCGTACCCGCAACCTGGCGACGGGCAGATCGAGGACGATCGCTCTCACTGAGAAAGGCTCAACCATGACAACTCTCCGACCCGACTTCCTCTGGGGCGCGTCAACCGCTCCGCATCAGATCGAAGGCAACAACATCAACAGCGACTGGTGGGTTCGTGAAGAAAGCTCTCCAGGAATGCAGCTCAGCGGCGATGCCGTCGATAGTTACCACCGCTACCGCGAGGACATGCAGCTGCTGGCGGATGCAGGCTGCAACTCCTACCGGTTCGGCGTCGAGTGGGCGCGCATCGAACCACGACCCGGCCACTTCTCCCGGGCGGAGCTGGCCCATTACCGCCGGATGATCGAGACAGCGATCGAACTCGGCCTCACACCTGTGGTCACTCTCCACCACTTCTCCAGCCCACGTTGGTTCGCCGACCGTGGAGGCTGGACCGCCGACGGCGCCATCGACCACTTCCGTGCCTACGTCACGGAGGTTGCCAGCATCCTCGGCGGGGTTGAGTGGGTCGCCACCATCAATGAGCCGAACATGCTGGCAATGATGGAAATGCTGATGGATCAGATGAAGTCAGGCGAGGCATCCGAGTGGAAGAGCCCCACTGTGGAAGCCGCTGAGGAGGGCAAGAACCTCGCGAATAACCTGCCGGTTCCTCACCGGAAGTACGGTGAGCCGTTCGTCGAAGCGCATCACGCAGCGCGGGAAGTCCTACACGAACTGACGGATGCCAAGGTGGGCTGGACCGTCGCCTCTGCCGCTCTGACCCCGACTCCGGGTAACGAGGAGAAGTTCATCGAGGTGCAATACGACTACGAGAATCTGTACCTCGAGGCAGCACGGGGAGACGACTTCATCGGCGTCCAGTCATACTCGTCGCAGGCAGTAGATGCCAGCGGCCTCGTTCCGCACCCACCACACCCAGACAACACCATGGTGGGCACCGCCTATCGTCCGGATGCGCTCGGAATGGCCGTTCGGCATGCCTGGGAGGTGACGGAAGGAGTGCCCGTTCTCGTCACCGAGAACGGACTCGCGACCACAGATGACGAACGCCGAATCGCTTACACGCAGGAAGCACTCGGGCACCTCATCGCGGCTTCCGAAGACGGTGTGGACGTCCGCGGCTACCTGCACTGGACACTTCTGGACAACTACGAATGGGGCCACTGGGAGCCCACCTTCGGCTTGGTCGGCGTCGACCGCGAAACTTTCGTGCGCACACCCAAGCCCAGTCTCGGCTGGCTCGGCAACGTTGCGCGTCTGAACGGCGCGAACATCCTCGCACCCGCCTCCACGCGGCCTTGAGCCACTTCACCGCGGACCTCGAAGGAGCATAACCCTTGGCCTCGACTACCCCCCGCCCAAGCGGTCCATCATCGGCGACGGTCGCAAGAAACCGACTTCCGATGCACTCTCTCAGGCGTTTGCCGGAACTGATTCTTGACGGTGAATGGTCGTTCCAATTGCTCCCGACCTTCGAACACGAACTCGGCCCGGAATGGACATCCGTCACCGTGCCCGAGTTGTGGACGATGAGAGAGCCGGAGGACCCGCCGCACTACACCAACATCGACATGCCTTTTGATCTGGTTCCCCCGTACATACCGGAGACCAACCCGACCGGCGTCTATCGGAAAACATTTCGGCTCGACGCGACGGGAGAGGACCGGATCATCCTGCACGTAGGTGCAGCAGAGGGCTACCTGCAGGTGTTCCTCAACGGTGATCCGGTCGGTGAGAGTACCGATTCGCATCTGGCTGCCGAGTTCGATATCACGGACTTCTGCGTACCCGGTTTCAACGAAGTCGAACTCCGCGTCGCCAAGTGGTCTTTCCACACGTATCTGGAGGACCAGGACCAATGGTGGCAGGCCGGGATCAGCCGCCCGGTCGAGATCCATCGTGTGCCGCGGGTAGGTCTCCGGGATGTTGTCGTGAGGGCGGACTTCGACCCTGACCAAGGCACGGGTTCGCTCGAGGTCGTTGCGTCGACGTCGGGTCTTGAGTATGAGGAAGAGCGGACGCACTCGATTCGGGTGATGGCACTCGGACTCCAGGCCGCGCAAGGAGTGGTGCCGCGGTCACGTCCGCAGACCATCCCCGCGGGCGTGGCCGATCGGTCGGCCAGACCGCCGCAGAGCCTCCCGGACGGATTCATGGACATCCTTAGCCTGAGCGCGGCACGGGTGGCGATGCCCCCACCACTCGCGCAGGCGGCACAGTTCATGAATCCGGGTGCGGAATCGGCTGCGATACCAGGCTCGAGCAAGGTGCGTCTCGACGACCTGGATGTGCAGCCTTGGTCAGCCGAGCGGCCTCACCTGGAGACCGTCGTCGTCGAACTCCTCGACGATGCCGGCGCGGTGATTGACCGCACCGAGGTGCGTACCGGCTTTCGCCGGGTCGAGATCGTGGGTCGTGACCTGCTCGTGAACGGGCGCCGGATCTGGATCCAGGGGGTGAACCGTCACGACTTCAACCCGGACACCGGCCGCGTCCTCAGCCGAGATGACATGATCGCTGATCTGTCGCTGCTTAAACGCTTCAACTTCAATGCCGTTCGTACCTCGCATTACCCGAACGATCCGGTATTCCTCGACTTGTGCGACGAGTTCGGCATTTACGTCGTGGACGAGGCGGATATTGAGGCGCACGCCTATGCCAGTTCGATCTGCTCGGATCCGCAGTATCTGCCGGCCTTCGTCGATCGCGTCTCACGAATGGTGATCCGCGACAAGAATCACCCCTCCATCATCGCTTGGTCGTTGGGAAATGAGACTGGCTATGGGGCCAATCATGACGCCGCGGCGGGGTGGGTGCGGAACTATGACCCGACCCGTCCCCTTCACTACGAAGGTGCAATCTCTCTCGACTGGCACGGGGGGCATGCGGCCACGGACATCGTTTGTCCGATGTACCCCGCCTTCTCCGCATTGGAGGCGTACGCGCAGGATCCGACCGTGGACCGGCCCGTGATCCTGTGCGAGTATTCCTACTCCCAAGGGAACTCGACCGGTGGCCTTGCCGAGTACTGGCGCCTGTTCGAGTCCCTTCCCGGTCTGCAGGGAGGCTTCATCTGGGAGTTCAAGGACCACGCGCTCGATCCAGAGCACAACGGTCACTACCGCTACGGCGGCGACTTCGGGGACGAGCCCAACGACGGGCCGGTCCTGCTCAATGGCATAGTCTTCGCCGACGGCACTCCGAAACCGGCCATGTACGAAGCCCGGGGCATCTTCAGCCCCGTCCGGATCTTGTCCACGCCAGCCGAAGCTCTCAACGGGAGCGTGCGCTTGCTCAACCGTCAGACTTTCGCCGATCTTTCCACTCTACGACTCGAGGTCGCGGTCGAGCTCTCCTCCGGAACCTCCGAGTGGCACCCCATCGAAGTGGGCGCCGACGCCGGCGAAGTCGCCTCGTTCACCGTCCCGCCACACCTCCTCAATCTCCTCGCCGACCCGGATGCGCTGGCCCTGACTGTGAACGTCCGGATTGCCGTTGACGCTCCCTGGGGCGATGGCGGAACGTTGATTGCCCAGCACCAGGTACTCCTGGCCCGGTCGTTCGATGAGATGCCGTCAGCGGTGAGCGCCACGGGCGTTCCTCCGATCGAGGAGGATGGCGAGTTGCTGCATCCCCTCCTCGCACGGACGCCACGTCTTTGCCTCTGGCGTCCCCTCACCGACAACGACGGTTCCTTCTTCCTGGACCAGCGATTCATCCGGACAGGCTTCTTCCGTCTGGAACGGGAATCGATCGAGGTCAGCTACCCCGAGAGTGGACTGTCAGAGGTCACGATCGGCTATCGGACCGCGTTCGGCGACAAAGTGGTCCACAGGCGTCGGATCGTCGAGGCCGGACCCGATGAGTTCGAGTTCATCGAACACGTCGAGCTGCCGGAAGGATCGGAAGATGGTCTACGCGTAGGCATCGAGGTCGAGTTGGCCGGTGAGTTCGACGAACTCGAATGGGTGGGACTGGGCCCGTGGGAGAACTACCCGGACCGGAGTTCATCCGCCCTGCTCGGACGGTGGTCCTCGACCATCGACGACTTCGTTGTTCCCTACCTGCTACCACAGGAGAACGGCGGGCGAGGCGGCGTCGAGCAACTGCGCGTCACCGGCCGAGGCGGATCCATGTCCACCTCGCACTCCTCGCCTTTCCAAATGACGGTCGGACGGCACACAGTCGAAGAGCTCGAAGACGCCACACACTGGTGGAAGCTCGCGCCGAGTTCTCGAACGATCATCCATCTTGATTTCGCACACCGCGGAGTGGGCACGGGAATCCTCGGCCCGGACGTCCGTTCGGAGTTCCGTCTTAAGGAACGGACGTACTCATGGACCTGGCGGATGCAACTGCACTCCGCGGGTGCATGATCGCAACAACAACCTCCGAGCCCAAGGAACCCCATGCCAGACACCATCGATTCAGCCACCGTCCTCTCACTGCTGAGCAGACTGAACCTCGACCAAAAGATCGCACAGCTCACAGGGATGTTCGTCACTGACCTGTTCGGGCCACCAACTTCCCCCGACGAACCGTTTGGGCTCGCGACAGAGCGCCTCGCGGGCATCCGGCCGCACGGAGTCGGCCACCTCTCGATGGCTTGGTTCCTTGGGAACACGGCAGACAGCCTGCGGGCCGGCATCGCCCGCATTCAGGACGGCGTTCGCGAAGTAACGCCGTTCGGTATCGGAGCCCTCGTTCACAACGAGGGAATCAACGGTTTCCTGCACGACTCAGGATCGCAGTTTCCTACCTCGTGGGCACAGGCCGCCACCTGGGATACCGGACTGGTCTCACGCGCGTCGGCTGTCACGGCTGCCCATATGCGGGACGCCGGTGTGCACCTGCTCTTCGCGCCGGTAATGGATCTCGCAAGAGATCCGCGCTGGGGCCGAGTGCACGAGACCTATGGGGAGGACCCAGAGCTGGTGGCGCAGATCTCCGTCGCCTTCGTACGCGGGGTTCAAGCTCCCGGAGCCGGGCCAGCCGTTCTCGCGGGTGGCAAGCACTTCGTCGGATATGGCGCATCCGAGGGAGGCTTGAACCAGGCCGTCTCGCAGCTGGGCCGCCGGGTCCTTGCGGATGAGTACGCAGAGCCTTTCCGCCGGGCTATCCGCGACGCCGGACTCGAGATCGTGATGAATTCTTACAACGAGATCGATGGTGTGCCCTCGGCGGCCGACCCCTGGCTGCTGACCGAACTGTTGCGGAACCATCTCGGATTCCGGGGTGCCGTCGTCAGTGATTACGACTCCGTCAACATGCTGAGAACCATTTACCACACAGCCCAGAGCGAGCAGGACGCAGCGGCACAGGCCGTCAGAGCGGGCCTGGACGTCGAGCTTCCAGGTGACACGAACTTCAGCCATCTCCGCGCCGCGGTCGAGAACGGCACTGTCGGCGAGGACA
The DNA here is from genome assembly GCF_030209755.1 of Arthrobacter sp. efr-133-TYG-118. GTDB lineage: Bacteria > Actinomycetota > Actinomycetes > Actinomycetales > Micrococcaceae > Arthrobacter. The sequence goes on from NZ_JARVRH010000031.1 coordinate 42,787, forward strand.
TCATCGATCTGGCCGTCGCCCGTGTACTGCGCATCAAGGAGATCGTAGGCCTGCTACCCGACATGCGGGGGGCGACGAGGACGGCCGCTCGGCCCGACGCCGCGGAGGCCGCGGAAGTCAGGCGCTCGATCGCGGAACGCGGAATGGTCCTCCTCAAAAATGACGGCGTGCTGCCTCTTGGCGAGGGGAGAAAGCGTGTGGTCGTCACCGGTCCTGCAGCTGACGAATTACGCATCCATTTCGGTGCCTACACCTCGGTCTCAAACATGGAGATGCAGGTCGGACAGATGGCGCTCCGGAACGGCGAGATCCCCGGGATCGATCCCTCCACCTTCAACTTCACCGACATCTTCCAGGCGCGAATGCCGGGTATCGAGGGCCGCTTCGAGGCGAAGACACGCGAACTCCACGGGGGAGCGCGCGTCGTTATCGACGCGCTCCGGGACATCGATGCCACCGTCGCCTTCGCACCTTTGGGCAGCTTCGAGTCCGGTGAGGAGATCGACCGCGACCTTGTCGGCTCATCCGTCGCAGACTTCGACATCGTCGTCGTCGTGGTCGGTGAGCGCACCGGCTGGGTCGGGAACAACACCGCGGGCGAGGGACAGTCGACGGCTGATCCTATGCTGCCCGGCAATCAGAACGATCTCATCGACGCTGTCGCCTCGACGGGAAAACAGGTGGTGACGGTTCTGGTGTCCGGCCGTCCGCTCGCCGTTCGCGACTTGGCAGAGGCATCAAGCGCTGTGCTCCTGGCTCCTCTGCTTGGGGAGGAGGCCGGCGTCGCCATCGCGGACGCGCTGTACGGACGGGTCAACCCGAGTGGGAAGCTTCCGAGTACGTTCCCGCGAACCGTCGGCCAGATCCCGATCTACCACGGGCACCACTTCGGCAGCGGCTACGACCACCCGACCGGGACGAGGCACGGGTATGGCGATCTGGACGTCCAGGATCCGCTGTATCCGTTCGGCCACGGGCTTTCATACTCGAGCTTCAAGATCGAGCCGCTCGGCCCGGGGGTCGCCGTAGACGGCGATGTGCTGGTGGTCCGTTGCAGGGTAATCAACACGGGCGACTTGAACGGGGAAACGGTCGTCCAGGTCTACGCGCGTGACGAAGCCGCGAGCATCGTCAGACCTGTCCGGCAACTCCTCGAGTTCGCGCGCGTCAGCATTCCTGCGGGCGGACGCGAGGACATCACGCTGACGGCACCGATCGAACGCTTGCACTACACGATGGCGGACGGTCGGCGGGGAATCGAAGCGGGCGACATCACGGTGATGGCTGCGCTCAGCTCGGCCGACGTCCACTTTTCGACGACGGTGGCGATCGACGGATCCGCGGTGTGAGGGGACCCGACTGCTCCTAAAACGCTCGGCTGGGAAATCCCAGCCGAGCGTTTTGCGTGATCTGTGCTTCACCTTCAGTCGTGTTGCAGGATCCTCGAAAAACCGGCGAAAATCACCTGTCAGACCTTCCGCCGTTCCGTCAGCTGCGGACTGAACTTCGTACGTAGCTCAATCCGTGGCCGATCGGGAAAAGAGGATCGGTGGTGTCGGACGCGACGTCGGGTTGGCTCGCTTCGATCGCTTCGGTCGACGACGGGATCTCGAAGGGGAGCCGACCCTCGGGTTGGGCGTCGCCGAACAGCACGTCCAGCAAGGCGCGGTCGCTCGCACCGAAGTTCGCGATGATCGCCGCCGCATCGTCCACGAGCGGTGCGAGAAGAGCCGGCCGCTCGAGGAACACGTCGAGGACCGTTGGAACTGCTCGACAGATATCCAGCACGTGAGCCTCCTTGTCAGGCGTGAACTTGAGCGAACCGGCTCGGAAGTGCGACGCAATGGGGCCTTCGCGGTGCTCGAACGGCGTCTGCAGCCGGAGTATGGCCACGTCGGCCTGGCCGGGATCATCGACGACGGCCGCATACTCGGCGGCTACTGAAGGATCTATGCCTTCGGCATAGATGGAGATCCCGCGGTCGAGAGGCAGCACTGGACCGGCCGCAAGTGTCTTGTTCGTCAGGAGGGTCGTCGCGGCGCGCTGGGCCTCGAAGCCGGCCCGTAGCAGGTCATTGGCCCCGACGACGGCGTCGGCTGCGTCGACGTCGACGTACCGCTGGTCGTCGAACAGGCCGAGAGTGAACTTTTCGTGGAGGATCCGTCGCGCCGATACATCCAGTCGATCCTCCGTAACGCGTCCGGAAGACACGAGAGCGAGGAGTTCGTCCGTGCAGTGTTCGCCACCGAACTGATCCACCCCGGCGTCCAACGCCTTCACGATACGGTCACCCACGGTCAGGCCTTCGACGCCCCAGGCGCGGGCGCCGACGAGTCCACCGAAGAGCTGCTGGTCGCTCAGGATGCTCCAGTCAGTGCAGACGATCCCGTCGAAGCCAAGCACGTTTCGGAGAAGGTCCGTGATCACCGACTTGTTGAATCCGAATCCGACTTCCTCATGCTCGGTCCCGATGGGTATGCCGTAGTAAGGCATGACCTGGGATGCGCCGGCAGCGAGCGCAACTTCGAAGGGTCTGAGGTGCTCCGCGAATCGGCCGCCGGGATAGATCTGCTCCTTGCCCCACGGGAAGTGCGGGTCCTCGCCGTCCTTCTGGGGGCCGCCCCCGGGGAAATGCTTGATCATCGCGGCGACGGAGTCGGGGCCGAGGACCTCACCCTGCAATCCGCGCACGTAGGCGGCTCCCAGACGGGATGTGAGTTCCACGTCGGCGCCGAACGTCCCACTCGCACGAGCCCATCGCGCGTCGGTCGCCAGGTCGATCTGTGGGTGGAGGGCGAGCCGGATGCCGACGGCAAGGTATTCACGGCGAACTATGTCGCCGAACTCCTGGGTGGTCTGTGTCGACCCGATTGCGCCAAGGCCGAGGGGTTCTGGCCACTGCGAGAAGTCACCGGCAGCCAGGGCGGCGGCGGGATTGTCGGTAAAGGAGTTCCTTGGGTCCGTGGAGACCGTAACGGGGACGCCCCACGCCGATTCCTCGGCGATCCGCTGTACTTCGTTGTGCCACTCGGCGATTTGCCGCGGCGTCGTGGCCGAGTTGACGAGATTGACGTGGGAGATGCGCTGGCACTCGACCATCGTACGCAAAGGAGGGATGCCGAGACCGGGGAGTTGTATGTCCGGTGGGGCGAGGAAGCCCATTGGGTGGAACATCAGTCCGACCTTGTCTGCGACGCTCATCCTCCCCAGTAGGTCTTCGGTTCGTTGCGGAATAGAGACAGTCGAGTCTTGGTAAGGGAAAAGGGGCGTGGGCACAGGACCTCCGTTGAATGCTGCGAACCGGCAAAATACCATTAAGATGGTAATTTGAGTATAGCCCGATGGGTGCGCCTATCGTCCGGGATTCGTGGACGATGTCCAAGCACCTGCAGCAGTAAGGATGAGTGGGAGATATTGTGGGAAGTATGACGACAACGGCCGGACCGCGGGGACCCTACGCTAAGACCGCGAGGGTGCGCGTCGGGATTATCGAGGCCGCGACGAGCGTGTTCTCTGAATCGGGATTCCGCGGCGCTACGATGAAAGACGTTGCCGAGCGCGCGGGCATCAGTCAGCGTGGTCTCGTGCATCACTTCAAAAGCAAGGACGAATTGCTCCTTGAGGTCCTCGAATATCGGGACCGGAAGACCGCACTGCTGCTTCCACTGGAAGGGAAAGGTGGCGAGATCAAGGGGCTGCTTCAGGTCGTGCGCGACAACGCCAGGGTCCCTGAACTCATCGAACTGCGGACGATCATTTCAGCAGAGGCCACGTCGCCCGATCATCCCGCTCATGCACACTACGCGAAGCGCTATGCCGACTTCCGCCGCTATATCGCCGAGACGTTCGAATCTATCAAGAGCGCCGGCGAACTTGAGTCGCCGCTGGATCCGATTGTGCTCGCGGAGATCTTCATCGGACTTATTGATGGTGTGCAACTGCAGTGGCTCTATGACAGGAGCATCGATGTCGAAGCGGCCGTACTGGGTTTCCTCGCGACCGTCTGCCCCGCAACTGTCGAGCGCGAAGCCGAGCAGCCTGCGGAGCAGACGATGCTCTCTCAGCCGTCCGCCTGACCCGGTTGCGGCCGGCCGACATTCTGTGCCAATACATACAGAGTGGTCGTCACGGTGTCGGCGTCTTCTGCTGTCGTCCGAATCGTGATCGGGCCAGGTCCCGTTGGGCGCACGACGGCCAGAAGGCGTCCGTCGAAGGTGCTGTGCCAGTTGCCATCGTAGGGGTCGACGGGGTCGGGGCGCGCGCTGCCGAGGGCTTGTAGTACGCCGGAGCCGGTGACCTCCACGGAGACCTTGCGCTCAACGTGCGTCGCGAGAACTCCCTCGTCATCGCGCAGTTCGATGGCTACGAACGCCAGATCGCTGTCATCGTCGTTCAGCTCGATTCGGTCCGCACGGACGTCGAGTTGGAATTCGTCGGATGCGGAGCGAAGGATCGTGCGCGCGTGTTCCCTCGAACCCACGTAGCCGACGGCGGCAAGCTCGCCGGGTTCGTACCGCAGCTCGAACTCTGCGCGGTACGCGTTTTCGCGACCGGTGGGAGCGCGCCCAACCGACCTGCCGTTCAGCAGGAGTTCCACCTCGTCGGCGTCGCTGTATACCTCGACCGTGACGGGGGAGCCTTCTGGAACCGCCCAACTCCAACTCGCGATGGAGTCCGACCAGGTCCACTGGCCTGGCTGGCGGTTTCGGTCGTGGAACTCTGGTCGCTGTACGGCAATATAGGGCTCGTGACGCAGGCCGAAGACCGTCTCCCGGTAGTAGGAGGCGGGCCGACGGTAACCGGTGATGTCGATGTCCCCGCACCAGGCGAGCAGCCAGGGGTATGGGGCGCCAAACTGCGGTTGCTCGTTGCCGTCCAGATACTGCATCCGGCCGATTCCCGCTTCGCCGAGGTAGTCCCAGCCGGTCCAGGTGAAGTCTCCGATGACGTGCGTGTTCTCCTCGACGAGACGCCAGTTCACGTTGATGCGGCCAGGAAACGTTTCGGTTCCCACGATAATGCGGTTGGGGAAGAGCTCGCGGTCGAGGACGTACCTTCCGTCGCCGTAGTTCATGCCAGCCACGTCAAGCACGGAGAACGACTCCGCTGTCTTCTCTGTGACCAAGGGAGAGGCGCTGATCATGTTCATGAAGTCACCTGGCTGGCTCATGGCCGTGTTGACCCCACCGGGTTCGGCCCCTTCGTCTTGCTGCTTCATCATCGTGACCACGTCCGGCATGACGGACACGAATCCGTTGATGCCGTTGGTTACGAAGCGGGTGTTGTCGAGCGAGCGTATCTTCTCTGCGAGCTTCCGTCCCCAGCCGGAGCCGAGGGGGGTGCCGGTTTCTGGGATCTCGTTGCCGATGGCGTAGAAGATTACGCTGGGGTGGTTGATGTCCTTGGCGACCATTGCTTCGACGTCGCGTTCCCACCATTCTGGGAACGCCAGGGAGTAGTCGAAGGGCGACTTGCTCTCGGCCCACATGTCAAAGGTCTCGTCCATGACGAGCATCCCGTGCCGATCGCAGGCGTTGAGCATTGCTTGGCTGATGGGGTTGTGGGCGCTTCGAATGGCGTTGAAGCCCGCCTCTTTGAGGATCTGAACGCGCCGTTCTTCGGCGCGGCCGATCGTGGCGGCGCCGATGATCCCGTTGTCGTGGTGGATGCACGCGCCCCGCAGCTTTGTGGTTACGCCGTTGATGCGCAGACCGTCCTCGGGATCGAGCTGAAGAGTGCGGATGCCAAACGTGGTCTCGCGCTCATCGAGGATCTCGTCGGTGCCGGTGATCATCGAGGTGGCGGTGTATAGCGAAGGGGAATCGACATTCCAGAGTTTGGGCTGCCGTACGTAGAGGCGCTGATGGGCAACAGCCGACGTGCCCGCGCGCAAGGTGACCGGTGCGATGTCGCTTGCGACGACGGCCCCCTCCGCATCATGGACATTCGTCGTGACCGAAACATGCCGGGTGTCGATTCCGTCGTTCTGCACGGTCGTGGCGACCTCGACTACGGCGCGACGGGCGTCGATGTCGGGCGTAGTGACCCGAACCCCGTCGACGGCGACATGGACGAGGTCGGTGACGAAGAGCTTGGTGTCCCGGTGGATTCCCACTCCGGTGTACCAGCGCGAGTCGTTGTGGGCACGTGCTTCGACCCGGATCGTGTTTGCCGACCCGTACTGGAGATAAGGGTCGAGCGGAACGACGAAGGTCGAGTAGCCATTGGGCCGCTGGGCTGCGAAGATCCCGTTCACGTAGACCATGGCGTCGCGGTATACGCCCTGGAACAGTACCGCCAGGCGCTTACTTCGATATTCCTCGGGAACGTCGAAGGTCTTTGAGTACTCGACTGCCGCGCTCGGGAAGTAGCCACCCGGGGCACCGGAGGTACCGGTTGCCGCGCGTTCTGCCTTGATGAGGGCGTCGTGTGGAAGCCGGACGGCCTCGGCAGCCGGGGCTGGGCCGCCCAGTTCGGCGAAAATGCTGCTCTTCGGCCGAACGCTCCACCCGTCGTTGAATGAGATTTCGGTCATGCGTAACTCCCTTGTCGCAGATGGTCTGGTGGACCTTAGATGGTCCTGCTCTAAAGTACCATCGGAACGCGAAATTCAATTGTTTACGAAACGTTCCTCGCGCTCTCCTGCCGGTCCGAGGCGTCGCGGCCGCAATTGCTGGTCGAAGGCCGTTCTTGGTCTTCGGTTGTCTTTGCGCCAAGAAACAGAATTGGATACTGTTTCTGTTGTCGTCCGTAGAGTTCTGAAAGGCTTTACCAGCCCCGCCGCCACCGACGATTCTTCTTCGCCTCCAACCACGCAGTCCGAGAGGTCAGTCATGACACCACAGCTCACGCGCCCCGCCGTCGAACTCGCCGAAACCGGCCTTCTGATCGACGGCGATCCTTTCATCGTCGTGGGCGGGGAACTGCACAACTCAAGTTCCAGTACTGCCGAAGCGATCGATACCGGCTTCCGGCATGTCCGGAGCCTTGGCGCGAACACCGTTTTGGCGCCCGTGTCCTGGGCGCAGTTCGAGCCGGTTGAAGGCCGGTTCGATTTCTCCTTGATCGATGCGATGCTTGAGGCCGCAACGAGGACCAATCTCCGGCTAATTCCACTCTGGTTCGCCTCTTGGAAGAACGGGATGTCCAGCTATGCCCCGGATTGGGTGAAGCGGGACACCGAACGCTTCGTGCGCGCGCGGACGAGTGCCGCCGGAATCATCGAGCATTTGTCCCCGTTCGGAGTGGAATCGCGTCTCGCCGATTCCACCGCCTTCGCCGCGCTTATGGCACACATCGACCGGGTTGATGTCGCGAGGCGCGTAATCCTGGTGCAGGTTCAGAACGAGGTCGGACTCCTCGGGGATTCACGTGACCGCTCTTCGGCAGCAGACGTCGCGTGGGCCCAGCCGGTTCCCGCCGAGGTCGTGACGGCCATTGCCGAGGCGACGGAGACGCCTGCTTACTCCGCCTGGAGGTCGAACGGAGCTCGACGCGAGGGCTCGTGGAGCGAGGTCCTCGGGACGGGAACCGACGCCGAAGAAGCATTCATGGCGTGGGGATACGCCACCTATGTCGAAGCGGTGTCACGCGCCGGGCGTCAGGTGAACCCGGTGCCCCTCTTCGCGAACGTCTGGCTGGATTCGGACATCGAACTGGACTTGCCGGAGAGTTTCAAGGAATCCGCCCTCGCCGTCGCCGGCGGCATGCAGCCGGGTATCTACCCGAGCGGCGGGCCCGTCATGCGAGTGGCGCGGTTGTGGGCTGCGTGCGCTCCAACCCTCGATTTCGTCTCTCCCGACGTCTACTTCGGGGAGTTCGACGACATCTTCGCTTCGTACCGAGCCACATTCGGCCACTTGTTCATACCGGAGATGCGGACGAGCGCCATCGGCGTCTCGCATATGTTCCGTGCGATCGGAGAGCACCGGGCGGTCGGCGTCTCACCGTTCGGTGTGGACGCAGTTACCCGCGATTCCGACGAAGAGTTGATACTGAAGGACGGCTACCGGCTCCTGACCGCCGTGAGCGAAATCCTACGCGAGCACCCGGCCGCGCACATGCGGGGCTTTATGCTGGACGTCGACCATCCGACAACCGAGCTGGAGTTCGAGGGATTCAGCGCGCTCGTCGGGACCGCGGATCCATACGGGTTCCAGGTTCCGGTTTACCCTGCGTATGGCATCGTCGTCGAGGCGAGCCCCGGCGAGCTGTTCGTCGTCGGACGTGGGTTCGTCGTTACCTTCACCGGTTCCGGGGACACTAAGATCGGAATCCTGGCTGTGACTGAACTCGAATTGGGCAACGGCTGGTCTGTCGTCCGCGAGCTCAACGGCGATCAGACCGGGTCCGGATCACGCGTCAGGCTGCCCGCTCTAGGCGAGGTCTTGCCGTCGATCTTCCCGATCCCACCTTTCACGGAGGCGACGGCGATCCTGAAGGTGCGCACGTACTCCTATTGAGCTCCCGTCCTCCACGGTAGCCCGCGCACGAGTCCCTTCGACGTCTCGGTGAACCACGGCTTGCCACGGAGTCTCCTCAAGTGACTGCTGTCGAGCGGTCCGGCAAACCGGCCGGACCGCTCGACAGCGCCGTTCAGCGCGGAATGATCGGCAGGATCAGTCGAGACGGATGCACGGAATCATGGAACACGGTCTGAGCGGCCACCGCTGTCTCGGCACTTTCTGTGATTCGCTTCCCCGTATTCGGGTTGAGCTCGAAGGTCGGATAGATGCTCGAGGACAGGTCGAGCCGGAGGCGGTGGCCGGCCCCGAGGAGCACGCTCGTCGCCACGAGATCGATCTCGTATCGATACGCCGCTCCTGGAACGCTGGGGATACCGTCGTGGCTGGTTCGAACAATGCCTTGGCACAGCAGAACCGTCGTGCCGTCCTCGAAGACCTCGACGAGTGAGGCGGTGAAATCCGTGCTCGGTGCATCACTGGCAGCCCAAAGCTCAACCGTGACCGGTCCGGTGATCTCGACGGGACGGTCAAACGGCTCCGTCTCGTAGACGAGCACGTCCTCGCGTTCGGGCAGCGCGTCGAGGTCGACGGCGTCGCCGTAGACTGCCCCTTGGGCGATCGGTCCCGGGGCGGGATGAGCCGGGTCGTATGTGAAATAGTCCGGGTCTTCTACTCTCGGCGCGTCCGGAGTCAGGCGCCCCTCCGCACGGAGGTAGTACGGCGTCCAGACCGTGCGGGCGAGGGGCCATTCTTTCTCTTCACGCCAGGTGTTCTCGCCCATGACATAGAGGTGCACGGGCGGTTCCTGCTCGTAGTCCGGGAGTTCTCCCTTCAGGTAGTGCGAGAAGAACCGCATGGTCGGTCCTTCCGGGCTGAAATCGAAGAAGGTGCCAGCGTTAGCTCCCGGATCGGGACGCAGCTGCATGGTGCTGTGATTCCAAGGACCGACTACCAGCCGCTGCTGGCGCTGGACGCCTGCGTCGGCGAAATGGGTCAGGGTGGAGAACGCATCCAAGTTTCCCTTGGTGAAGTAGTCATGCCACCCGGCGATGTGCAGCACGGGCAGCGCGATGTTCGCCGCGTGCGCGGAGGCGCTGATCCTTTGCCAATAGCTGTCTCGCGCGTCGCTGTGCCCGCACCACTCGCGGAACCAGGCAGCGAACTCACGGAACTCAGGAATGTCGCGCAAGGGTCGGTGGTCAATCAGCGCCCGCGCGGCTTCCGGCTGCATTGCGAAGAGCTTCGCGCGCATTTCGGAATCACCGAGTCCGCCAGCTTCCATCATCCTTTCCCCCTCGGCGAAAACGGGGATCGGCGGGGTAGCCCCTCGCGACTCGGCTTCGTAAACAGTCATTTGCGCATTCCAGATGGTGGCCAGACCGACCGCCAGGATGCCTGGAGAGTGGTAGAAGCCTCCGTGCGCGACGTCCCAGGGAGCCACCGTCGGTGCGATGCACACGAGGTGGGGCGGACCCGCGATGGCGGCGAGCCATTGGGTGATACCGGCGAATGAGGTACCGTACATCCCCACTCTGCCGTTCGACCATGACTCGGCGGCCGCCCATTCGACGGTATCGTAGCCATCCTCGACATCGGACTGGAGCGGATTGAACACGCCCTCGGAACCGTAGCGACCGCGAGTGCTCTGAACGACGACTGCGTAACCCTGGCCCGCGATCAGGCGAGCGAACATACTCATGGTCCCGTCGTGCGGGCTGTACGGATACCGATGGACAAGGGTGGGATATGTCCCGCCGCCTTCTGGATAAAAGATGTCAGTTCGGAGTCTGACTCCGTCGCGCATGGAGACCATCACATCGCTCTGTTCGATGATTCCGTCTAAGGCGGGCGCCTCTGCTGCAATCACTTGTTCCTCCTCACACAGCACCCCCTCGTGGCGCGCTGGCTAGACGCTAGCAAATTTCGCGCCACGGCGGAAGTTTCAAGATGCCTTCATTAATCGAAATTGCCATCGCAAGTGTATTTTCGATATGATCTGGAAACCTTGCGATGCAGCTCGGTGTTGAGAATGGAGAAGTCATGGCCCAGAATCCTTCCTACCCGCCGGCGCAACTCCCGGCGCGAGAACTCCCGACGCCCTCCACAGTGAGCCCGCAGGCGCAGGCGATCCTGAACATGCTGTCCAAGAGGCCGGAGATGCCCTCGTTCAATCCGGGAAACCTCGACGCATGGCGGGCTGTTCAGGCCAGCCGGCAGACACCGGAGGCGGCCTACGCGATAGCGCTGGCCACCACCGGTTCGGTGGACACGGGTGCAGCAACGGAAACACGCGAGATCGCCCTCTCGTATTCGACTGTCTACGTCGGAGTCCCTGAAGAGCTCTCCAGCGCGGACGGGCGGGTGTACTTCGCGATCCACGGCGGCGGGTTCACTGACGGGGGCGGCCTCGCCGCGAGGCTCTCCGCAGGGCTGGTGGCCGGTTCGCACGGCATCACGACCTGGACGATCGATTACCGACTGCTTCCCGACCACCCGTTCCCTGCTGGGCTCGACGACTGCGTCGAAGCGTACCGCCTGTTGCTCGAGACGCACGATCCTGCTTCCATCATCATCGGCGGCCAGTCCGCGGGAGGTAATCTCGCCGCGTCGGTGCTGTTGCGCGCCCAGATGGAGGGCCTCCCCCTCCCCGCCGGCCTGGTCCTCAACTGCCCTGGTGTTGACCTCACGATGTCTGGTGACAGCCTCAGCGTGAACGATTTCGGAAACGGCTCGGACTTCTCCGGAGCGCTCGCCCTCTATGCCGGCAGCGCGGACCCTAGCGATCCGCTGCTTTCGCCCCTATATGGTGAGTTCGCCGCGGACTGGCCGCCCACGCTGCTCGTGACCGGAACGCGCGATTTCCTGCTCTCCGACACCGTACGGATGCACCGGGCGCTCCTGGATGCGGGTGTCGACGCCGAGTTGCACGTGTTCGAAGCAGCCGTGCACGGCATCTTTGCCGGTCAGGCGCCAGAAGACCACGCGGTCGTCGCCCAGGTTCGACGCTTCTTCGACAGGGCTTTCACCGGAAGGCGGAGATGATATGTCTGCGTCGGATTTCCCGTGGCAACCAGTTGATGACTGGGTTGAACTCACCGGCCGATACGTCCAGATATACGAACGCAACAAGGTTGTAGATGTCGGGCGGGTCGAAGCAGCAATGCCGGACGGATCAATCCTCTGGCTGGCTCTCGACGGCGTGGCTTCGCGGCGACTTGTCATCAATCAGCCGGGAACTTACGCGAGGCTCCTTTCGTCCGAACCACGAGGTCCCGCCGAGGCGACCATGCCCTGTCCACCCCATTCATGGCCTGTCGGGAGCGAGTCAAGCCTCGTGGCCGCACACGTCTACCGCAAAATAGATGACCAGCAGCGATCCACCACTTCCTTCGACCGCTCAAGCACTAACGGGCAAATAAGCCTGACGTCATCATTTTCTTATCGCCAACCAATACGGACTACTCCAAGAGGAAGCAAGCATGCAAGCGAATCAGATTATCGCGGACTTCCGCGTTAAATGCAGGACTGAGATGTACGAAAAGCTTGACGCTGCGGTTGCGGAAGCCTACTTCGAAGCAGTCGGGAACGGTACTCGTGGAGTTCTCGTCACTCGCCACGACTTCGATTGGTTTTCCGTCGCACTGTCCCACGACGTGCCGTTCGGCCTCACCCGCGAACGTGACCACGCAAGACGAAACTGATAGTACAAGGAACGCCGACGATCGTGCATGCCATTCCGGAACGAACAGTCGGCTCCGCCGCTCATGTAGTGAGGCAAGGCAGGTTGGGATTCAGTCAGCCGCCCAGCTACCTCATCCCTGCCCGCTGAGCCAAAGCATTTTCGCCATGATGGCCCGCAGACCTTGTTCGAGGGCCTTGAGATCCTCCAGGTCGAGGAGCGCCAGAATGTCCGGGCTGAATTCCGGGCGGGCGGCCATAAGGCTGCGCAGCATTGCGCGCCCCTTGGGTGTGACATGCACTTTTCGAACCCTGCCGTCCTCGGGATCCAAGGATCGGACAAGCATGCCTTGCGCCGCAAGTCTGTCCAGCAGCCCGGACATAGATGCCAGGGAAACGTCGAATGACTCTGACAGGACGCGACCGTTCGTGCCGTCTTCAGTGGTTGCTATGACCATGAGTACTTTCATTTGCTGGATGGTCAGTTCGATCGAACGCAGCGGTCCCACGACTGAGGGGAGCGCCATGGTCTCGAAGGACGCGGAGATCTCCTCAAGGTGTTGTAGCAGGCGATCCCGCTCGAGCCGGTCTGTCTCCTTTGTCATTCCCCAACCGTATTCCAATTGTCAGACTTTTCTCAGATTAGATGCTTAGCTTGATCCTAACCTTCTAATGGTTGACTAACTATCGGCAGCCGGTTCGGGGCCAAGACGGATAAATCGAAGCGAGGAAAAGACCATGACCACGATTCGCACGGAGTCAACGGCACTTGACGGTTTGGAAGGGGGAGAAGCGTATGTGGATGCGCTGCGGGCAAAGTACAAGGCAGAGCGGGACCGACGCATCCGCCCAGACGGATCTGCACAGTACCACCGGGCGGCAGGGGAGTTCGGATACTATGCCGCCGATCCCTACACCCCCCGCACGGAGCGGGACCGGTTGACTGATTCGGTGGAAGTGCTGGTCATCGGAGGAGGTTTCGGAGGGCTGGTGTCAGGCGCGCGATTGCGCCAGGCGGGCTTTGAATCCATCCGGATGATGGACGAAGCGGGGGACTTTGGCGGGACTTGGTACTGGAATCGGTATCCGGGGATCCATTGTGACATCGAGTCCTACGTCTACATGCCCATGCTCGAAGAAGTGGGGTACATCCCGACGATGCGTTATGCACCCGGCGAGGAGATTCGCCAACATGCTGTCGCCATCGCTAAGCGCTTTGATCTGTATCGAGACGCGGTCTTTCAGACGCGGGTGACGAGCCTCAAATGGGACGAACCGGCAATGGAGTGGATCGTGGAAACGGACCGTGGTGACCGGATGCGAGCTCGCTATGTCATTGCATCCTCAGGGACCCTGACCCAGCCCAAGCTTCCTGGCATTCCCGGAATCGATTCGTTCCGCGGTCATACTTTCCACACCAGCAGGTGGGATTACGACTACACAGGCGGAAATCAGGAAGGGAACTTGCACAAGCTGGCGGACAAGAAGGTGGCCGTGATCGGCACGGGGGCGACGGGGGTACAGGTAATCCCGAAGGTCGCTGAGGATGCCGCGCACTTGTTGGTTTTCCAGCGGACGCCCTCCACTGTGGATCGCCGCGACAACCACCCCACTGAACCGGCGTGGGTTGAATCCCTGACGCCGGGGTGGCAGCAGGCGCGGATGGAGAACTTTCTCGCGATGGTGTCCGGTGAACAAGCTAAGGAAGACTTGGTCCAGGATGGCTGGACCTCCACGGCGCGGTTGCAGCGCAAGATGATCACCGGAGCGTTCCACACCACATTGTCCGATGAGGAGCGCGAGCGACTCGACGAGATCATCGATTTCCAGAAGATGAACCAGATCCGGGCCAGGGTGGATCAGATAGTCATTGACCCGAGCACCGCGGAACTCCTCAAACCCTGGTATCGCTATATGTGCAAGCGTCCTTGCTTCAGCGACAGTTACCTCCAAGCCTTCAACCGCTCCAATGTCAGGCTCGTGGATACCGCCGACTTTGGCGGGATCACACGGATGACGGAAAACTCAATCGTCGTCGGTGACACGGAGTATGAGGTTGACTGCGTAATCTTTGCCACGGGATTCGAAGTTGGAGTGTCAGGAGCCGTTTCCGGAACGCTCCCCGTTAATGGGCGCAACGACCAGCCACTGTTGGAAGCATGGTCCCGGGGGCCAAGGACCCTGCACGGCTTTTTCAGCCACGGATTTCCAAACCTCTTCCATCTTGGATCCCTGCAGAATGCCAACTCAGTGAATTATGCACACATCCTGCAGGAGCAAGCAGCTCACATAGCGGCTGTCGTTGCCGGTGCTCGAGAAGCAGGAGCCAGCTATGTCGAGCCCTCCGCCGAAGCCGAAGCTCTCTGGGATCAGGTCATTCAGGAGAACGCCTTGGACAACTACGACTTCAAGGTCGAATGCACGCCGGGCTACTACAACCGGGAAGGCGCACCATCGCCCATGACCTCATATGGTCCCGGACCTGTGGCCTTCCACAGGCTCCTGTCACAGTGGCGGGACGAAAGTTTGAGCGAAGTTCTGGTGCCCTGAGCCTGCTGAGTGAGGCGTTCCTGATGGCTGAATTGATTGGACCGGCGAAAGTCCCGCTACTGCGCGAATTTCATGTTATTGTTGGGCCATTCGCGATTTGCAGGCGCGCTCCACAGATCAAGGAGGATCTCATGAAACCGTCCACACCCGATTCCTCGGATGGCAAACCGGTCTTCGACCTCGCCCCGCAGTACGTCGACGAAAATGTCCTGGGGCGCACGGCGGCGGCAGTGGCCGAGCGCGTGCCCGTCGAGACCACGAGCGCCCCCACGGTGCGGTCGCGCGTGAGCGGTCTCTACGTCTGGATGATCGTCATTGCCACGTTCGGCGGCTTTGTGGCCCTCGTTGCTCCGATCGCAATTTCGCTCGCGATCCGCGTTCAGGCCCTGGAGCCGGCGCATGAGGAATATCTGGGATTCATCGTCGGTATCGGAGCTGCAGTGCCTGTGCTCGCCGGTCCATTAGTTGGAATTTGGAGTGATCGGACGCGCTCGCGTTTCGGACGCCGGAACCCCTTCTTGATCGGCGGAGCGGTTGTCGGCACGGTTTCGTTGTTCGTCATGGCGGCGGCCACGAACATCGTCGAACTCGGCATCGGATGGTGCCTGGCTCAGCTCGGTTGGGGAACCGTTTTGGTGATCCTGACTGTCGTCCAGGCAGACAAGCTCCCCGAGGAGCAGCGTGGGCGGGTGGCAGGACTCGTTGGTTTCACCCAGATGGTAGCGCCTGTGCTTGGCGCAGGAATTGCATCGACGCTCGTAGCAAATAGCTATCTCCTCTTCCTGGTCCCAGGGGCATTCGGTGTGGTCGGGATCCTGTTGTTCGTCTTGGTCGTGAAGGACCCCGATACGCGAGAACTCGCCGCTCCTTCCGGGAGGTTCGGCTCAGTGCTTCGCAAGTATTTGTACTCGCCTCGCAAGTACAAAGATTTTTCCTGGAACTGGCTTGCGCGTCTGCTCTTCAACTTTGGCGTCACCTTCAATACGACCTTCACGCTCTTCTTCATCACGAGCCGAACCGGCGGCACCATTGCGGACTTCGCCCCATTTGTCGCGATTCTGGGCTTGGGCGGCGTGCTCGCGGCAGCCGTTGGTGCGCTGGGTGGAGGGTTCCTCTCCGATCGACTCAAGCGGCGCCGTGTGTTCGTCCTCGCTGCCGGGGTGCTGTTCACCATCGGCGCGTTACTAATGGCTTTCAGCTCTGATCTGACAACGATCTTGGTTGGCACAATGATCACAAACGTGGGTCTTGGGGCGTTCTCGGCTGTCGATCAGGCACTGCTCCTCGACGTGCTGCCGGAGCGCGACACGGATGCCGGACGCTTCATGGGAATCAATGGATTCTCGACGAGCTTGGCGCAGGCAATTGCACCCGTGCTCGCACCAGCCATCCTTCTGATCGGCGTGACGGGTAGCGACAAGAACTACACCTTGCTCTACGTCATCGCGGCCGCGTTTACGCTAGTTGGCGGCGCCATCGTGGTCTTCAAGGTGAAAGGCACTCGCTAGGCGCCGCGTGCGACTAAGGCATTGCGATAAAGCACCGCGGGAGTGGGGAACATCTTGGAGTGCCTCGAGCACACGACCTCGAACGGATCTGGCGGACGGGCACGTTCGAATGGGACGACCCAGGGCTCAACGAGCGCCTGACGGTCTTTTCCAGGTCAGCCCGCGAACTCGCCGAGGATGATCGCGCCGAAGTAGTTCGTCCTGAAAGCCTCGATTCAGGCAGGGAAGACCGTCGCCGATCGGCGACGGTCTTCCGGTACTAGTCACGCTGCGAGGCGGTTGCGATACTCCAGGGCTCCGCGAGTCCGTTCCATGATCAAGCGCGCGCTGCCGCGGACCATGCGTCTTCGAGAAAACGGCGGACCTGAGCGACCTGCTCGCGATCCTCGGGGGCGCGGCCCATGAACATGCCGTGCGGTGCACCTTCCCAAACGTGGAGTTCAGCCCGGACGCCAGCGTGGAGCAGCTTGCGATGAAGTCGCACCGTGTCGGACAAAAGGAAGTCGCGAGTTCCAGCGGTGAGGATAGTCGGAGGGAAGTCGGACGAGTAGGTCCCGAAGAGTGGCGAGACGTACGGGTGGTCCAGCTCGTATCCGCCCGCATAGAAGCGGGCCATGTTCGTTAGCCCGCCTTGCGGAATAGTGAAGCCATTTGTCTGGTAGGTGTCGCCCGACTGGGTGAGGTCGGCCGGTGGCGAGATCAGGCCGACGGCGGCGGGCAGGGGGAGGCCCTCGTCGCGCGCGCGGAGAAGGAGCGCGGCCGTGAGGTTCGCGCCCCCCGACTGCCCGGCGATCGCGATCGATTCGGCACGGTGCTCGGTGAGGAGTTGACGGTAAACCGCCATGCAATCATCGAGCCCCGCCGGGAATGGATCGTCGGGAAGTTGCCGATAGTCCATTCCCCATGTGCGTACGCCGTAGCAGCCGGCGACGAGCTCCGTGGAGCGGTGGGCTACCGGGCCCGCGCCGAACGTGAACCCGCCACCGTGAATGAAGAGAAGGACGCGATCATCGTCCGTCGCAGTGTTGTCCGGTGTCGCGACGAAGTATTTGGCGCCGCCTGCCTCTCGCGGTTCGACGGCCACGGCCACATCCGTAACCACGGAGGCGGTAGTCACGAGCGCAACTGCCTCGACGGTCTCCGGACTTTCATCCGCGGCGACCGCAACGAGGGCCCGCCAGCCCTCGACGTCTTCCGGCACGGGCTGAGGTTGCTTGGGAATCTGTTCCATCGCCAATAGCATTGCCTGCGCCTCGGCGCTGATCGTCGTCGGAATCGGAATGGGCGCAGGAAGAGCACCTGGGGACCTGGTTTGCGAATTAGTCATGTGAGATTCTCCGTTCTGGGTGGGGGTTCAAGGCGGCGGCGGGTCAGTCGCTGGCGCCCGAAGGTTGTGTTGCGGTGCCCGGGAGGTAACGGACCTCGTCGACCACGATCGTTCCGCTGAGGGGTTGCAGGCCAATGACGCGGCCGGTGAACCCTCCGGCAACTTCGGTTGAGAGATAGCGGCCGTCGGCACTCGCCAGAGCGTCGATGGAGCCGTCCTCGCGGACGACGGCGAGTTCGATCAGGTCGGGTTGGTCGGCTTCAAGCCCGTAGGACGAGCGTGCTGGTTCCGTCGCGGTGATCCTCAGCGTCACTGAGTCGCCAGAGGGACGGGGGACGCGTGTCGTCGTTGTCGCGGGCCCGATGCGGAGGGTCGCTTCGACTGACTCGGCGTCCACGCTGATGCCGTACCAGTGCGCGCCGTCGAGACGGACGAGTAACCGCACTGCGCCGGCTCCGGGGCGCAGGCGAGCTGTAGCGATCCACGAGGCGTCACGCGCACGGAAGCCCAATAGGCGATCCGGTGCGCCTTCGGTAGGCGCAGTTAGCGACAGACAGCCATTACCCCCGAGCCCGGCGAACGATTCCGGTGGTGCGCCCGGGGCGATCCAGCGAGGATCGAGCGCGCTGCCGCTGAAGCGGTCGATGAAGGTGGTATCGGCGGGTTCGACTGGGAAACGGTCTTCGTCGACGCGCGGCCAACCGTCGATCCAGTCGATGCCGGCCAGGAAGGTTTCGCGACCGTTAACGTGGAAGCGCGGTGTTTGCCCGCGGGTCCTGACCCCGAGATATACCATCGCCCAAGAACCGTCGGCAAGCTCGACGAGGTCAGCGTGCCCGGTGTTCTGGACCGGGTGGTTGATGCTCCGGTGGCTGAGGATCGGGTTGGACGGGGCGGCCTCGAACGGTCCGTCGAGAGTGCGGGCACGGGCGACCGTGACGGCGTGTCCACGTTCGGTACCGCCTTCGGCCAAGAGGAGATACCACCAGTCCGCGATGCGGTACAGGTGCGGGCCCTCCGCGCTGGCGAGACCACTTCCCGCCCACAGCCGGCGCGGAGGTGCGAGTAGCGTCCCGGAAAGCGGGTCTACCGGCGCGCTGACAATGCCGTGCAAATCGGGAGCGAAAGATGCCCAAGTCAGGTGGCAGGTGCCGTCCTCGTCCCATGCGAGATCAGGGTCGATGCCGAGGGTGCCCGCGACGTAGACCGGGTCCGTCCAGGGGCCGGCAGGGTTTTCGGCAGAGACGATCAGGTGCCCGCGACGGACCTCCACGAGGTTCGTGGTGACTAACCAGAACCGGTCATTGTGGTAGCGGAGGGTGGGCGCGTAGATTCCGCTATTCGCCTCACCCGCGTGAAAAGGCATCTGCGTCGAGCGATCGAGCGCACTGCCAATCTGGCGCCAGTGCACCAGGTCGCTGCTCGTCGAGATCGGCACGCCGGGGAAGTACTCGAAGCTCGAGTTGGCGATGAAGTAGCGATCGCCGACTCGGCAAATCGACGGGTCGGGATAGAAGCCGGGGATGATCGGATTGTTCATTGGGAGTTCGCCCTGACGGAGGGGCTTGAGTCAGCCATGTGCATTCCTTTGCTGTCGACTTGACCGGCGCCCGCGCACCGCATGAATCTGCAGTCCTAGTACGGAGCGGTCCATGGGATCCTCTTCGATCATGGACCTTCGATGAAGTCCGGGGGCGAATGGCTATGGTGATGCGGATCATTCGCGTTAGACAACGCTAGCAGATTTCGCGTCGGAGCGCGAAATTCGACATCTGAATGAGGTTGTCAGAGCTTGTAGTAACTTTTAGAGTACGCTAGAACTTACATACGTACTCATTCTGTTTATCGTTTTCGTAAGATGCGGTCCGGGCGACTCGGACTCCGACTACTTGATCAAAGGTGATTGACATGACTTCAGTTGACCAGCGGGTCACCCGGCTGCTCGAGGAATTCGGCTCGCCCGGGGCGAGCGCGGCCTGGTTGTTCTGCGACAGGCATCCGGTTGACGCCGTGGCGTTCACCATCGGGACCGACGACGGTTTCCGTGACCTTACGTATGGCCGGCTCCGGCAGGATTCGATCGCGCTTGCGGCATCGTTCCGCGCGCTCGGTGTGGGCCCGGGCGACAGGGTGGCTTCGTTGCTCGGGAAGGGCGCGGAGATCGTCACAACGATGTTGGCGGCGTGGCGCCTCGGAGCGGTGTATGTGCCTTTGTTCACTGCCTTCGCACCGAAGGCGATTTCCTACCGACTTGAACACGCCGATGTCAAAGTTGTGGTGACGAATCTCGAACAACTTCCCAAGATCGCCGCGAGCGCCGAGCTGGTGCCGGGTGCTTCATGGACCACTGTCACGGTAGGCGCATCGGACCGTGAGTCGGGGCTCGGCTTTGCTGACCTAATACAGGATGGCAACGGGCGCGACGTGCCTCATTATGTCCAGGGCGGAGACGCTCCGATCGTGCATATGTTCACCTCGGGGACGACGGGCAACCCGAAAGGGGTCATCCATCCACTGCGGCACGTCGCCGGCTGGGTTGGCTACCTTGAGTTCGCACTCGGTGTGACCGCCGATGATCGCTATTGGTGTGCTGCCGATCCGGGATGGGCCTATGGTCTGTACGCTGGCATCATCGCGCCATTGGCCTCTGCGAGCGGAAACATTCTGCAGTCGGGAGGATTCCGGGCAGAGTCGACCTGGGCCGTTATCCGTGACCTGGGCGTGACGAATTTTTCCGCCGCGCCCACCGTCTACCGTGCACTGAAGAACGCCGAGGACACCTCGGAATCCGGGTTTCAGCTCAAGCGGCTCTCCAGCGCGGGTGAGCCCCTGACGCCCGACATCAACCACTGGACCTTGGCCAAATTCGGGCTCGCCGTGCATGACCATTACGGCCAAACCGAAGTTGGAATGATCTTCGCCAATCACCACCATCCGGATCTTGCCCGTGAAATCAGTGAAGGATCGATGGGGCAGCCGTTGCCCGGGTGGGCCGCCGTCGTTCTCGGCGATGACGATAACATCGTGCCAGCTGGAACCGTGGGCCGGATCGCGATCGACTGTGCTGGGTCGCCCATGATGACATTCAGGGGGTATCAGGATCCTACGCAGGCTGCCTCCCGGTTCGCCGGCGATAGCGGGTACTACCTTCTTGGCGATCTCGGAAAGCGCGAAGTAATCGGTGACTTCCGCTTCTCATCCCGCGACGATGATGTGATCATCATGGCGGGTTACCGCATCGGACCGTTTGAGATCGAGTCGGTCATCAGCCAGATTCCGCAGGTCGCTGAGTGTGCGGTTGTCGCGGCGCCGGATGAAATCCGTGGCGAAGTCGTCGAGGCATTCATTGTGCTTCGCTCAGGCGAGTTTGGATCCGACGCCCTGGCCGCAGAGATTCAGGGGGCAATCAAGAATGGATACAGTGCCCACGCCTATCCGCGAGCCGTGCATTTTGTCGAATCCCTGCCCAAGACGCCCAGCGGCAAGGTTCAGCGGTTCGTCCTGCGGGAGCAGCGAAAAGCTGAGTTCGCTGCAAAGGAGAGGGCATGAATTCATCTGTCTTGATCGTCGAGCAAAAGGGTTCGGTGCGTTGGCTGCGTCTGAACCGGCCAGGGCAACGCAATGCCCTGAACGATGAACTCATCAACGCCCTGCGCTCCCAGCTCGAGGACATCGAGCAGGATCCTGGGACGGACGTCGTCGTACTCGCGGGGGAGGGAACCTCCTTCTGCGCCGGTGGCGACTTTAGACACTTCCTGAGGGAGGGCGGTCAGCACGGTCCTGTGGGCTTCTTGACGGCGCTCTCCGAGTGCTTTACCGCGATCGAGAGCAGCTCGAAGCCATGGATCGCAGCCCTCCACGGGCACGCGATCGCCGGTGGTCTCGAGCTCGCACTGGTCTGCGACGTTGTGCTCGCGGCCCACGGCACACTGATTGGTGACGGACACCTCAACAACATGCTGATTCCGGCCGGAGGATCCAGTGTGAGGTTGGAGCGAGCGATCGGCCGCAGCACCGCCCGCTGGCTGCACCTTACCGGCGAATCCGCTACTGCCGAGTGCCTGGCGGCGTCCGGATGGATCCATGCCGTCGTCGAACGCGAGAACCTCGAGGTCGAGGCGGCCAAGGTTGCCGCGAAACTCGCGGCAAGAAGCGGCCCTGCCCAGCGGCGGCTGAAGAGGCTTCTCGTGGACATCGCTGGCCTGGGGACGGCCGACGGACTGGAGAGAGAGTTGCATGAGTTCGGGGAGAACTGGGAAGAAAGCGACGTGCCGACCACTTTGAGGAAGTTCCTGGAAAACCGCTCCCCTATGCGTGCATCACAAACGAAGGAGAGTTTGGTTTGAGCATTCTGGATGAAGGCCTGGCACGTTTCGCGGGTCGAACCGTCGCGATTACCGGGGGCGCCCAAGGACTCGGCCGAGCCATGGCCGAGCGATTCGCCGCAGAGGGTGCTTCGCTCGCACTTATCGATCTCAATGAGAATTCCCTGTCCGCCTGCATTGACTCGCTGAGTTCGGACTATCGTGTGGCGGTCAGCGGGGATGTCGTCGACGTGACGGACTCTGCGCAGGTGGGGGAATGGGTGGACGCCGTCATCGGGCGCAATGGCCGGATTGATGTTCTGGTCAACAACGCCGGGATCATCAGGGACAACCGCGTTGAGAACATCACCGATGAGGACTGGAACGCCGTGCTGGATGTGAGCTTGACGGGGGCTTTCACCTGCGCGAGGGCGGTATTTCCGGGAATGAGGCGAAACGGGTACGGGCGAATCATCTCGTTCGCGTCGATGTCCTGGCGAGGAAACTTCGGGCAAGCGAACTACGTGGCAGCCAAGGCCGGAATCGTGGGTCTGACCCGTGCACTCGCCCTCGAAGGCGCCCGGGACGGTATCACGGTCAATGCGATCGCGCCGGGGCTCATTGAGACCCCGATGCTCGCCTCAATGGATGCACGGGCGCGCGAGCTGCTCACGAAGAAGATCCCCATGAGACACACGGGCCGGCCCTCTGATATCGCTGAGGGTGCAGCCTTCCTCGCATCCGAGGCGGCAGCCTATATCACCGGCACCGTACTTGACATCGATGGCGGGATCTCGATCGGATCTTCGATCCGATGATCGGCGCCGAAAGGAGGAACAGGACGGCAACGACAGTCATCCTCGGGGGAGCCCGCACCGTCTTCGGTTCATTTCTCGGCTCGGCCTCGGGCCTCAGCAGCACGAACCTTGGCTCCAGGGCGATCCGTTCCGCGCTGGCCCGCAGCGGAGTCGATCCCAGCTTGATCGACTATGTCCTCATGGGTCAGTGCCCCTGGCGCGCGACGAGTCGATCCGGGCAGATGCAAGCAGTGAATCGCTGGCCCGGCTGATCACGCCATCGGGCATCCGCTGGGTGCCTCCGGAGCGAGGCTTGTTCTTCACTTCGCCATGGAGATGCGCCCTCGCGGGTCTGGGTTCGGCGTCGCGGCATTGTGCGGTGGCGGTGGCCGGGGTGACGCGCTCATCCTCGGGGCGCCACATTCTTCTCAGGCGCCCGGAGTCCAGGTGGGGAAGGCTATATGAGAAACTGGTCGGATGAATACCTCGACTCTGCGGCAGTCGACGTGAGGCGCCAGCCGCAGGGTCGATCCGCCGCCGCTGACGCCCGGCGCACGGAGCTCCTGGACCGGCTGGAGGACTTCTTTCTCGCCGAGGGCTTCAGCACCTTGACGATCGAGGAATGTTGCCGCAGGCTGCACTGTTCGAAGTCAACGATCTACTCCATCGCCAGCTCAAGGGAGCAGATCATCCAGGCGGTAACCCGTCACTTCTTCGCACGTGCGACGGCAACCATCGAGGCGGAGTTGGCGAAGGAAACCGATCCGGCAAGGAAAGTGACCAAGTACCTCGACGGTGTCGGCAGAGCCATGCGCCGCAATTCCGTGGCGTTCTATGTGGACATGGTGGGCTACGAGCCGACCGCAGAGATCTACAGGCTTAATTCCAGTGCAGCGGCGCGGCGCGTGCGCCAACTCATCGAAGAGGGTGTGCTCGCGGGCTCCTTCCGGAGAGCAGATGCGGCATTGGCTGCGTTGGCGATTGCCATGCTTATTGACGGCGTGCAATCCGGAGAACTCTTGGAGGCAACGGGGCTGACGGCGGGTGAGGCCTTCTCCGAGCTTGGTGAGCTGATCGTCAATGGCCTCTCGGTCCGCCCGGCGATTGCGTCGTAGAATGCTCGTCTGGACCTATCATCGCACCATCGGAGGGACCCGATCCCCAGACGTCTGATCGGCAAGGCGTCGTTCCGACTTCGATCTCGTAGCCGCTAGTGCGGTTCCGGTCGGGGTTCCAGCTGAACGTCGGCGCAGTCTCAGTTCCTACTGGATCAGTGCGCCGGTTAGTGCGCAGACCGAACGGTGCGGGCGGTGTCGCGGGCATGACGGGTCGTCCTCTCGTGTCTACGCCTGGTGCTCCTCTACAGCACTTCCGGCGCCGGCCCAGGCCCGGTCAAGGAATTGCCTAGCCAACTGTGTGAGCTGCCGGTCCTCGGGAGCGTTTCCGCCGAAGAGACCGTGTGGTGCGCCCTCGAAGATATGCAGTTGGGCGTTGGCTCCCGCATCACGGAGCGTGTTGTGCATGCGCACTGTGTCCGACAGCAGGAAGTCGCGGGTGCCGCTGAATAGGATCGTGGCCGGCCAGTGCTCGTCGAACGCACCGAACAGCGGAGAGAGGTACGGCAAATGAGCGTCGTGACCTCCGGCGTACAGGGCGACAGGGTTCGCCAGGGCGCCATCGGTGCCGAACGGCTGGGCGACAACGGTGTCGCCTGACAGTGTGAGGTCGACCAGGGGGGAGTTGAGCACGACGGCGGCGGGCATCGGGAGTCCTTCATCCCGGGCGCGCAGGAGGAGAGCGGCGGCGAGGTTGCCGCCTGCGGAGAGTCCGCTGACGGCGATCGACGTCGGATCGTGCGTTTCGAGGAGTGCACGGTAGGCCTCGACACAGTCGTCGAGCGCGGCAGGGTACGGGTGCTTCGGGGGCATCCGGTAGTCGAGGCTCCATACGGTCACGCCGTACGCTCCAGCAACGAAGCCGGCAGCGGCCCGTGCCGATTCGCCGCCGCCGACCGTGAATGCACCGCCGTGGATACTCAGCAGCACCCGCTCGTCGCCCACCGGCAGTTCTTCCGGCGTGCCGACGAATACGGCCGAGTTCGAGAGCGCGACCTCGTCGATCTCCACTGCAATGCCGGTGCGCACTGCACCGGTGGTGGCCAGTGCGATGGCGTCGATCTGTTCGGGGGACGCGGCTGCTGCGGTGGCAGCCGTCCAGGCTTCCAGATCGTCGGGGAGCGGCGGGGTCGTGGTCGGAAAGGATGACAGCATGGTCAACCATGCAGTCGCCTCGGGGCTAAGGCCGGCGGGCAATGAAATACTGTTCGCATTTTCGGTTGTCGTCATTGCGTCTCCTCGTAGGAACATGTTCGGCATCTTCGCTAGCGGCTTCGTTGCCGGTATCCGTGGCCGAGATAAACCGTAACTCATTCGGTATTACGAGACAACCGCGAAACCGCATCCTGGCGTCATGCTTGCCACAGAAAGCCGAAACCGATACGGTTTCTGCCTAATCGGATGTTCCCTTCATTGACCTGTAGGAATTCCCGTCCACCGGGTTCAACCAGCGATCCCAGACGATAGCTGATCCAAGGAGAATAGAGTGCCGCACTCGACCACCACCAACATTATGGTTCCGATGCGGGACGGCCTCCGTCTGGCGACAGACATCTGGACTCCGGATGGATCACCCGCGCCGGTGCTGCTAGTGCGCTTGCCGTACGGCAAGGACGCATTCCCCGACGCGCCCTTGATTCCCAGCCGCGAAGCTCTGGTCGAGCACGGATATGCCGTTGTCTGGCAGGATGTGCGCGGCCGCTACCGGTCAGAGGGCCAAGGATTCGAACCTTTCGTCGGCGAAGCAGACGATGGTGTTGACACTGTTAAGTGGATCATGGCGCAACCCTGGTGCGACGGGCACGTGGGCTCGTACGGCGCCTCGTATCTCGGCGTGGTGCAGTGGCAGAC
The DNA here is from genome assembly GCF_030209755.1 of Arthrobacter sp. efr-133-TYG-118. Lineage (GTDB taxonomy): Bacteria > Actinomycetota > Actinomycetes > Actinomycetales > Micrococcaceae > Arthrobacter. The sequence continues at coordinate 68,382 of NZ_JARVRH010000031.1, forward strand.
AGCATCGAACAGTCCCCACGGGCTGGCTGCGATCGCTCCGCATTTTGCTTCGACCGATGTCTACAACGCTCCGTGGTTCAGTGAAGGGGGCGCCATGTCATGGCACCTCGTTCACACCTGGTCGACGCTCAACTCCATCGCGCCGACTCTCTCGTCCATTGAGGAATACATGGCCGTCGTCACCGAGGGTGAGGCGCTCGTCGATGTGCTTCCGATGGCAGCCCGGCAGCGCCTTCGCGACGAGACTGCGTGGTGGTCGAAATGGATGAAGCACACTGGTCGCGACGACTACTGGAAGGCGCTCGCCGTGAGTGACGAACCGGCAGCCATCACGGTGCCCGCTCTGAGCGTCGGTGGCTGGTTCGATGTCTACGTGAACGATACCGCCAACTCGTACCGCCTGATGCGCGAGTCCGCCGGTTCCACGGAGGCGCGAGAGGGGCAGAGACTCCTCATTGGCCCGTGGGATCACCTCAGCCAGACTGGCACCTATCCTGATCGCGACTTCGGAGAGTCGGCGTCCGGTACCGCAAGCGGGGTCGAGCAGCTTCATATGCGCTTCTTCGACACACACCTGCGCGGTAATAGCGCGGCCCTCGACGGGGATGCGCCGGTTCGGATCTTCGTAATGGGTGCCGACGAATGGCGCGACGAACGGTCCTGGCCGTTGCATGACACCGTCTACACGGACTACTACCTCTCTGGTGGCGGAAATGCTTCGTCGTCCGCGGGTGACGGTGAGCTCACGCCGTCAGCACCGGCCTCCGACGCACGCGACCAATTCCTCTACGACCCCGCGGACCCGGTGCCATCGGTCGGCGGGCGGATGTTGCGCGCCGGGGAAGCAGGTGGATGCGGCCCTGTCGACCAGTCGACGGTCGAGCAGCGACCGGACGTGCTGTGCTACACGACGCCGGTGCTCGATAAGCCGATCGAGGTGACCGGGCATGTTGCGCTCATCTTGCATGTTTCGTCGTCTGCGCTTGACACCGACTTCACGGCCAAGCTCGTCGACGTGTATCCGGATGGCCGTGCCCTCTACCTCACTGACGGCATTCTCCGCATGCGCTACCGCACGGCTCTCGATGCCCCGGAGCTCCTCACTCCCGGTGAGGTGTACGAGGTAAGGCTCGATCTGTCTGTGACATCGAACGTCTTCCTCGAGGGACACCGGATTCGCCTCGAAGTCTCGAGCAGCAACTATCCACGCTTCGACCGGAACACGAACACCGGCGGCCACATCTCCGGCGAGGCCGCGTTCGTCGTCGCACGCAACACGGTGCTGCACGGACCAGCCACGCCGAGCCGACTCGTTCTCCCTCTTATCAACCGGCCGCTGTCCGATTGAACGTCCCCACTCCCACAAACTAAGGAACCTTCGATGACGACCGAGAGTCAGCCGGATCAAGACCCATCGCTCACCGCGGACGAATGCGCCGCCGATCCCATAGTGCGGTGGGGGATCGTCGCCACCGGCACGATCTCGCGACAGATGACCGCCGATCTGCGGCTCGTCGAGGGTGCGGACGTGGCAGCAGTCTCATCGCGCGATCTGCAAAAGGCTGACGCGTTCGCCGATGAGTTCGAGATACCTCAGCGTTACGGCGATTATCGCGAGTTGCTTGATGCCGAGATCGACGCCGTGTACATCGGCTCACCGCACGTGACCCATTTCGAGATCGCGAAGGCAGCTCTTCTTGCGGGGAAGCACGTACTGTGCGAAAAACCCATGGGCCTTTCTGCAGCCGAGGTGCGGGAACTCGGAGCCCTCGCCGCGCGCCAGCGACTGTTTCTTATGGAAGCCATGTGGATGAAGTTCAACCCGTTGCATATCCGGCTCCTGGAACTCCTGCGCTCCGGTCGCATCGGAGAGGTCAGAAGCGTGGACGCTTCGTTCGGGATCCCTTTTCAGAAAGACGACTCCAGTAGGTGGAAGGCTGAAATGAGGGGCAGCACCTTGCTCGATCAGGGCATCTATCCCGTGACGCTTGCCCACATGGTCTTCGGAATCCCTGAGGCGATCCAGGCGGCAGGGGTGGTGCGGGACGACGGTGTCGACCTGAGCGAGCATTTCACGCTCAGCTATTCAGACGGCCGGTACGCTCGGGGCGCGAGTTCCATGGTCGAGTTCCTGGACCTCGGTGCATCCATCTGCGGCACAAAGGGCTGGATCTCAACCGAGCCGGGCTTCTGGGCGACTTCCAAGATGACGGTTCACACCCCGTTCTCACCCGACAGTGAGCCGAACGAGCCCATTGAGACGCTGTGGGAGGGCAACGGGTACGTGCCAATGCTCCGCGCGGTTAACGAGTCGATCGTGCGCGGCGAATTGGAGAACACCACGCACACCAATGAGGATGCAGCGGCGGTGTTCGACTCGCTGGATGAGATCAGGCGACAGCTGTCGTAGTCCGGACGTGCGCCCCGAATGACGTTCGCCGGCCGCGTGGCTCGACGGTCAGGAACGACCCTAGGTGGTGCCGCCGCGGATCAGAGTGAAGCGGAGCGGTGCGGCGATTAGTTCCGGCGCATCCGAATCAGAGAGGCGCACCTGGAGATCCCGTGTCAGGGCATCCATCAGGCCGCGGAGATCTGTGTCCACGGTCGTGAGCGGGGGCGACCAGAGCTGACCGACCGGCGTGTGGTCTACCCCGACCACCGAGAGCCGATCGGGGACTTCCACGTTCAGTTCCCGCGCTGCCGCGAGAATCGCGAGGGCGACGTCGTCGTTGTAGCAGGCGATGCCGACCGGTGATGTCGTGGAGCCAAGGACAGAGCTGAGGGATGCAATGGCGCCGTCCAGAACTAGCGGCACCTCGATCCGGCCAGGTTCGGGAAGCCCGGCTGTTGCGCAGTACGCCTGCAACGCGTCGAATCGCCCAGGTCCGTACGGATCTAGTCGATTATCGGAGAGGGAGGCGAACCAGAGCGGTCGGTCGCCCCGTTCGAGCAGGGCATTCGCTTGGACCTCGGTGATGCCGCCATCAGGGATATTTCGGCCCTCGTCGCTGTACCGACGGGGGAAGATGATCGTTCCGCGCTGCTCGAGGAGCTGACGGTCGGCCAAGGGCAGACCCGCGAAGTCGATGAGTGCGAGTGGCCGGAGCGCGAGGATCGCGGCGAAGGAGCTCTCGAGTGTGCTCCCGGCGAAACGCACAACGACATTTGCTCCCAAATGCCGCGTGCCCTGCATCACCTGATCGATTGCGTCTTGGAGATTACTTCCGAACGTCGTGTTGGGCAGCAACACCACGATCGTGTCGCTGATGCCGCTCACCAGTGACCTGGCAGCAAGTGACGGCCGGTAGTTGAGTTCACGTGCGGCCGAGTGAACCCGTTCGCGAGTGCTTTCGGGAAAACGAGCGTCATTGCCGTTCAAGATATTGCTCACCGTCGATCTCGAAACACCTGCGCGCCGGGCAACATCGCCGGCCGTAGCGGGGCGATCGAACTCTTTTGTGGCTGTCATGTCGCCATCTTCCCACACGTTATCAACGTCATTTCGCCCTCTTGCGAAATTACCACTTGAATGTAGTATTGCGTGTGACCTAGCATGCAGTATCGCGAGACCCACGCCGGTGAGACCACCGATGGTGGGGCTGGACCGCCGACCGGCGCCCTGGACGCGCGAACATCACAGCCCGAAACCCACAGCATTCGACGAAGGAGTCTCAATGAAATACACCCATGGATTGCGAGCAGCCGCGGCAGCGGCGGGGGCAGTGCTGTTGCTGGCTGGCTGCTCCGCGCCGAGCAGTTCGCCGAGTTCGGCTGCCCCGCAGACGCTCAACTTGTCCATTCAGGCGCCGCCGACGAATTTTACCGTCGGCGACTGGTCGGGCGGAGACTCGACGCTCTTCACCTCGGTCTACGACTCGATCCTTAAGACCAATGTGAAGGGCGAGGCGACGCCCGGAATCGCGGAGTCTTGGTCGTACTCTCCTGACAAACTCGTCCTGACCCTCAAGATCCGGACAGGGCAGAAGTTCTCCGACGGCGAGCCCGTTGACGCGGCGGCTGTCGTAGCCTCACTGAAGCAGACGATGAAGGAGCCTTCGTACTCGGCCCAGCTGGCGACCATTTCCGACGTGACGGCGCCAGACGCGACCACAGCGGTCATCACGCTGAAGACTCCCGACGCATCCTTGCTCTCGAAGCTCGGCGGAGTTCAAGGAGGGGTCGGAGCGCCCAAGGTCCTGACTGCGAAGAGTTCAAGCCTCGACCCTGTCGGGTCCGGTCCCTACACCCTTGACAAGTCCGCCACGACGGCAGGATCTGTCTACACCCTCAAGCGAAACCCAGGCAACTGGGACGCGTCCTCCTATCCGTTCGAAACCGTAAAGATTCGGGTCATTCAAGACCCGACGGCGTCGCAGAACGCACTGAAGACCGGCCAGCTCGATTTCGGAGGCGTGAATCCCGATCAGGTCAGCCAGTTCCCGAAGAGCCAGTTCACTACTGGTACCTCGCTTCCCCAAGCGGTCGGCGCCATCTGGTTGGCAGACCGCGATGGAAAGATCGTCCCCGCTCTCAAGGACGTCCGGGTGCGCCAGGCCATCAACATGGCTGTCGACCGCAGCTCTATCGCGACGAAGCTCGTCGCCGGAGCGCACGGCACCGAACAGCTCGTCAGTCCGACCGGTGCCGCCTACAGCGCAGATCTCGATAAGACCTACCCGTTCGACGTTGACGGGGCGAAGAAGCTGATGGCCGAAGCTGGCTACGCGGACGGATTCAGCGTGAAGATGCCCAGCACGGTTGTCTCGCAAGCGTATGACGCCACCATCGCACAGGAACTGGGTGCCATCGGAATCAAGGTCACGTACGATACCGTCCCGTTCCAGGACTTCTTCGCGAAGGTTTACGGCGGAACATATGGCCTGTACTTCATGTACAACGGCTTCTCCGGAGATGACGCATCCGACCTCAATGGCTCCACCTCGGGAGCGTTCAATCCATACGGGACGACCACGCCGGAACTCACCGAGCTTCTCGCCAAGGCGAATGCTGCCCCCGCCGACAAACAGGGTGCTGCGTTCGGGGCCGTCAACAAGTATCTGGTCGACCAAGCTTGGGCCGCTCCGATCCTCTCCTCGACTGGGCCGTGGGTGACGACGAGTCGGATCAAGTACACCCCTCCGGTCACCCCATCGCTGAACCTCCTTCCGTTCGGCGTCGCGGCATCCAACTAACCACCGCTCGACGTTGCGCGGGGGCTCGGCCCCCGCGCCACACCCTGGAGTCCATCGTGATTGTGTATATTCTGCGCCGCCTCGGCGCGGGTCTGGTCCTCGTCTTTATCGTGACGGCCATCACCTTCTTCCTCACCCACGCGGCGAACATCCCGGTGGCCAACAACATACTCGGCGCCGGCGCCACCCAGGATCAGGTGGCGGCGCTCAATGCGAAGCTGGGACTTGATCAGCCGATCATCGAGCAGTACATCAACTGGCTCGTTGGCGTGCTGCATGGTGATCTGGGAATCTCGTACTTCACCAGCGAACCGGTTGCCTCGGGAATCGCGGCGCGACTGCCCGTCACTCTGTCTGTGGTCGTCGTGTCCCTGATCTTCACTCTCGTGTTGAGCGTGATCCTCGGTGTGGCGGCGGCCTCGAAGCGGGGCCCACTGGACGTGGTGCTTCAAGGAATCGCCACGCTGTCCTTTATCTTTCCCGCGATCCTGCTCGGCATCATACTGGTCTACGTCTTCGCGATCACGCTGCAAATCGTGCCCGCAGTCGGCTACACCTCCCTTGCCGAATCACCCTCGGGCTGGTTCGCCTCGATCATCCTTCCCGCCATCGTCCTGTCGATTGCCGGGATCGCCTCGCTTGCGGCGCAAATCCGTGGGTCGCTCATCGACGAACTCGGTCGCGATTACGTGCGTACACTGCGTAGCCGCGGAATCTCGGACATGTCGATCCTGCTGAAGCACGCGCTGCGCAATGCATCCGGACCGGCCTTCACCACGTTCTCCCTCCTGTTCATCAGTCTGTTTGGCTCTGCCCTGTTCATCGAGAAGATCTTCGCCCTCCCAGGGTTCGGAACTTATGCCTACCAGGCAACGATCCAAGGTGACCTGCCGGTGATGCTGGGCGTGACGCTCTTCAGCGTCCTCCTTGTCGTCATCGTCAATCTGATCGTCGATCTAGTCAGTGGCTGGCTCAACCCGAAGGTGCGTGTCTCTTGACCACTACCGAAATCGACAACATCGCCGCCGTATCGGCGCCGGAAAAGAAGCGATCCGGGGTGATACGCCGGCTATTGAAGAAGCCGCTCGGTCTCATTTCGCTGATCGTGCTGATCGTGATTGTGCTCCTTGGCGTTTTCGCTCAGTTTTTCAGCGCCCACGATGCGACCTTCACGTCTCTGCAAGTGGTCAACGCGCCTCCAGGCACTCCCGGGTACATCCTGGGGGCCGACCAGAACGGGCGCGACATCTGGGCGCGGATCCTTGTCTCGATCAACGTCTCGGTGATCTCTGGCCTGATCGGCGCAGGGGTGGCGACGCTTGTCGGCACGCTGTTCGGCCTGCTTGCGGGGTACGTGGGCAAGAAGACTGATGCGATTACGTCGTGGACGTTCAACTTGCTGATGACGTTTCCGGCCCTGGTTCTGGTGCTGGTGCTCTCTCCGGTGACGGGCGGTGCGTACCAGGCGACGATGTTCATCTTCGGCCTGTTCCTGGCGCCGAGTACCTACCGCCTGGTGCGGAACCTCGTGGTCGGCGTCAAGAATGAGCTCTACGTCGACGCAGCGCGCGTCTCCGGCCTGTCGAATCGGCGTATCCTCTCGCGGCACGTGCTCTACGTCGTGCGTGGGCCGATCATCATCTCTGTGTCCTTTCTCGCCACCGCGGCGATTGGAATCCAGTCAGGGCTGGCCTTTCTGGGCGTAGGATCGACATTGACGCCGAGCTTCGGCTCGATGACGAGCGACGCATTCATCAACGTCTACTCGTATCCGCTACAACTGGTGTGGCCCTCGGTGGTTCAGGCCTTGCTGACCAGTGCGCTCATCCTGCTTGGAAACGCGTATCGCGATGCACTCACGGACGCAGAGCGTCCCACCAGGGCCGAGCGTAGAGCGGCCGCTTCGGCTGCCGCAACCCGAACCAGGATGGTCCGGGCACGTACGGCTGGCGCGCCCGACGTGAGCAGCGCGAGGTCGCTTCTCACTGTTCGCAATCTGTCAGTTGGTTATGCCCAGACTGACGGCGTGTTGAAGTCAGTCGTCGACGGCGTCTCGCTCGACGTGGCGCCCGGCGAGATCGTCGGGTTGGTCGGAGAGTCCGGATCAGGTAAGACACAGACCGCGTTCTCGATCCTCGGCCTTCTCCCGCCGGAGGCCCAGGTCGAAGCAGACGTCCTGACCATTGCAGGTGACTCGCTGGTCGCGAAGGACTCTCGAGAGCTGCGCAAGATGCGCGGAAGCGTCATCGCGTACATCCCGCAGGAACCGATGTCGAACCTTGACCCATCCTTCACTATCGGTAGCCAACTCGTCGAGGGGCTTATGGCGGGGATGTCGCGGAAGGAAGCCAAGGCGACGATCCTGCAGTTGCTCGCGCGCGTGGGAATTGCCGATCCGGAGCGGACTTTCGCGTCGTACCCCCACCAGATCTCCGGTGGCATGGCTCAGCGTGTGCTCATCGCCGGCGCGGTGGCGAGTCGTCCGAAATTGCTGATCGCCGATGAGCCGACAACGGCTCTCGACGTTACGATCCAGGCGGAGATCCTCGACCTGTTGCGCGATCTCCAAGGCGAACTGGGGATGGGTGTGCTGCTAGTGACGCACAACTTCGGCGTGGTCGCCGATCTCTGCGATCGCGTAGTCGTGATGCGCAACGGTCAAGTGGTCGAGACCGGGAAGGTGCGGGCGATCTTCCACGAACCCGCTCACGAATATACGCAGCAGCTCATCGCGTCGATTCTCGACGAGAACACCGTGCGCACTGACCCGGCGCCCCATTCGGATATGCGTGAACTCGAGGAGACGAAATGACCGCCTTACTGACGATCGACGACCTTCGGCTGCGCTACCCGGGACGGGGCTTCCGATCAGCTTCCCCCGAAGTGCTTCGTGGCATCTCGCTGGAAATCGCACCGGGGGAGACACTGGGACTGGTTGGTGAGTCCGGATCGGGGAAAACCACGCTCGGGCGTGCGGTCCTCGGCCTTGCTAATCCGACGGGGGGTTCGATCACGTTCCAAGGCGAAGACATTACCCGCCTGAGCCAGAAGCAACGCCGGCCGCTTGCCAAGCGTCTGCAGGTGATCTTCCAGGATCCGTACACGTCGCTGAATCCCGTGCTTCAGATCTCCGAGATCTTGTCTGAGCCGATCGTCGCGCAGGGTGTGTCGGCGGCCGATTCGCGAAAGACGGTCTCGCGCCTCCTCGACCAGGTCGGACTCCCGTCGAATGCCGCACAGCGCTACCCCCGTGAGTTCAGTGGAGGACAGCGGCAGCGTGTGGCCATCGCCCGAGCACTCGCGCTTGAGCCGAGGCTCATCGTTTGCGACGAGCCTGTCTCGGCCCTTGACCTGTCGACGCAGGCTCGAGTGCTCGACCTGCTTGTCGACATCCAGCGGAACACCGGGGTGTCGTATTTGTTCATCACGCACGACCTGTCCGTCGTGCGCCATATCAGTCACCGTGTAGCGGTCATGTACAAAGGCGAGCTCGTCGAGACGGGTCCCGTGGCTGAGGTCACCACTACGCCTCAGCACGAATACACGCGCAGCTTGCTGCTCTCTGCACCCACCGCAGATCCAGACCTCCAGCGCGAGCGCAGGGCGCTGCGCCGACGACTCCGGGAAGCTGCCGCATGATACTGGTGAGATTCAACGATGCGCCTGAGGAGTTCCTGCGGGAAACCAAGAGGACGCTCGGCATCCCCGCGGAGGACCCCGGTCCCGTTCGGTTCACGCTGAACGCGGTGGTGGCCGCCCCGGAAATCCCATTCTTGATTCGACGACAGGCTAAGGAACCGACATGAGCGAACTCGCCGCTGCTTTCCCCAAAGGCTTTCTCTGGGGGGCATCGACCGCCGCACACCAAAACGAGGGCAACAACACACTCAGCGACTTCTGGGCTCTTGAGCATCTGAAGGGTTCGTCGTTCTCGGAGGTCAGTGGCGACACCGTCGACTTCTACCACCGCTGGAAAGAGGACATCGACCTCTTGAAATCCCTCGGTTTCAACGCTTTCCGCTTCAGCATCGAGTGGGCACGAATCGAACCGTCACGCGGCGAGTTCTCGGCCGCCTCACTCGCTCACTACCGTCGGATCATCCAGTACTGCCTGACGCAGGGTATCGAACCAGTGATCACACTCCACCATTTCTCAAGCCCGCTGTGGTTTGCCAAAACAGGTGGGTGGGGATCCGCCGAAGCAGCGGACCGCTTCGGCGACTACGTGACCGCAGTCGCGCCAATTCTCGACGGGGTAACCTGGGTGGCGACGATCAACGAACCTAACATTTTCGCCGTGATGCATCAGATGTCGCTGGTGCTGCAGGCGCCTGACCCGGAAGCCGTCATCGCGCAAATGGGCAGCACGCAGGACGTCGTCTCAGGCGAGGCTGGGATCAACGCGTTCTCGATGCCGGAGCCGAAGGAGGAAGCTGCGCAGACCATGCTGCGCGCCCATGCGCGCGCCCGTGAGATTCTTCACGCGACGACATCTGCTAAGGTCGGCTGGACCGTCGCTGTTCAGAGCCTCGTCGCGAGGCCTGGTTGCGAAGAAGAGCTGCCGCGCTACCAGCGCGTGTGGGAGGACTCCTATCTCGAATCGGCACGCGATGATGACTGGGTCGGTGTCCAGGCCTATACGAGTCAGCTCGTCGGACCGAATGGGCTCGAAGGGGCCCCCGAAGGCGCGGAAGTCACTCAGACCGGTTGGGCCTACCGGCCCGACGCCCTCGGCATCGCGCTCCGTCGTGCCTGGGAGGTCACAGGCGGCACTCCGATGATCGTGACTGAGAACGGCATCGCGACGAACGACGATAAGCGCCGGATCGACTACACCACCGGTGCGCTGCAGGGCGTGTCCGAGACGATCGCCGACGGGCTGGATTTGCGCGGGTATCTGCACTGGACGTTCATCGACAACTTCGAGTGGGTGCACGCATATCAGATGACTTTTGGTCTGGTCGCTGTGGACCGAACCACATTCGAACGCACCCCGAAGCCGAGCGCCATCTGGCTCGGCGAGGTAGCTCGAACCGCTGGGCTCTCGGCAGGTCTGATCAAATGACCCAAGGAGGGATCAGCGCCTGCCGGTCTTGCTGGCGGCGCTGATTCCTTGTCAGTTGCACCGCTCTGGCCGATCTGGCGCCTGACGACCGGTGGGCAGGTGTTTCTGAGAGAGGCCACGGCGCGGCCTCGACATCGATGCTCTTCATGCCATTGTGGTCACCGATTCCGACGTTACTCGAACACCCTTTTTCGACGACGTTGATCGACGGCATCGGCGGCGTTCGCAGTTGAGCCGGGGCGGGACGCGGACTGTCACATGGAACATCGCCTTGGCAAGCTTGGCCGAGGCGAGGAATCGTTCAAAGTGGTAGTGGCTGGTTTTCCACGACGTTTTTCATGACCAATGTCGAACTCAGTCGCTGTACGCCGGGGAGAGCGGAGAGCTGCTCATCGTAGAGTCGTTGGAAGTTCCGTATGTCGCGGGCGACTACTTGAAGCAGGTAGTCGGGGTCTCCGAAGAGGCGCTGCGCCCGCAGGACGTTAGGCACCCCGGCAACGGCTGCTTCGAAGGCAGCGACAGTGTCGCGGTCTCCGTCGCGCATCGTTACGAAAACCAGGGCCTCGAATGTGAGGCCAAGAGCCTCGGCGTCCAGTTGTGCCCGATACCCGCTGATGGCGCCGGATTCTTCCAATGCTCGGAGCCGACGGTGGCAAGGGGACAGGCTCAGCCCTACGCGCTCAGCCAAGTCGGTCAGCGAGAGGCGGCCGTCCATCTGTAGCTCAGCAAGAATCTTCCTGTCCATGTTGTCCATAGAGAAGATTCTCCCTGAAACAAGCGCCGATTCCAAAGAATTTGGAAGCACATTTGGGCCGTACTTCCCTAAACTTTCTTTAGGCCCAGACGCGCTGGGTTCTGAAGTGCGAAGGAGAGAAATATGCCGTTCGGGACCGTGGCCGCATTTTGGGCGGTGTCCTTTCTGTTCGTGGTGACACCGGGGGCGGACTGGGCCTACGCCATCTCGGCCGGGCTCAGGCACCGGACCGTCGTGCCGGCCGTCGCCGGACTGCTGACCGGACACCTTGTGGCCACTGCGGTGGTCGCTGCAGGCGTGGGGGCGGTAGTTGCGGGTTCGCCGGTGGTGCTGACCGTGCTGACTGTCGTGGGGTCTGCGTATCTGGTGTGGCTGGGTCTGGGGATGTTCAGAAACCCGTCGGTCCCGCGGGCAGGTGCGGATTACGTGGAAGGCGGTTGGGCCCGGCAGGCGCTGAAGGGTGCCGGGATCAGTGGACTGAATCCCAAGGTCTTCCTCCTGTTCCTCGCGCTCCTGCCGCAGTTCACGAACCCCGATAATTCGTGGCCCGTTGCCGGGCAGATCGTGGCACTGGGACTGGTGCACGTTGCCAGCTGCGCAGTCATCTACACCGGTGTGGGAGCCGGAGCCCGCGTGGTGCTGCGGGCCCGGCCCACCGCCGCCCGCACGGTATCCCGGTTTTCCGGCGCTGCCATGATGCTCATCGGAGTGGTCTTGCTCATCGAACAGGTCCTCCACTGGAACTCGTAGGCCCGCTGACAACTATTTAGCCCGCTGCCATCGTCCACAACCAGGAAGCTTTGGAGACCCTAGCCTTGCATTCAGAATTGCTCCACCGAACCTATCTGGACCTCACAACCCCTCACGTGGCCGACGCCTGCATGCGCCTCGGTATCGCGGTCCGGTGCGCGCCGGCAAGAACCGCCCCGTTATGGACGGGAAGCCATCTGGGGATTGCACCGCGATACGTCCGAGCTCAGGACCATCCGGGTCAGGCCAGCCCAGGCCCGGTGACAGGTCCCTGGGTCAAATCGGTTTCAAGGGCAGGTTCCTGGTCCGCGCGGCACGAGCCCTGAAACCGTGCGCCCGCTGGTCCGGTCGGCCCTGGGCGGAGGTGCACTGTGTCGTGCATGATCTGCTCCGCTCGATCGAGGATGGCAAGGCTGAGTCCTTCGGGACGGTCCCGGAATTCGGCCTGCGCCAGAATGGCGGCACCGGCCATCAGGGCTGGGAGGCACAAGTCCTGTTCGCCTACATCGATGGCCGCCGTCGTTGTGTGGCCGGCAGCGCGCACGAGCGCCTCCAGCGGGTAGACGGCGCGGCGCCCGGTTCCTTCCGAGGTCGCTTCTTCCACGGTGTTCCTTCCTCGCCTGCCGGAATGCTGTCCGCCGCGGGCGCAAGGCCCGGCCTCCGGACACGCCCGCCGGGACGGGGTAGGAACATCCGTGGGGAGTGCATGGACGGACGTCATGCTGTCCTTCGTTGGTCGGTCCCCGTGGCACCACCGGATCCGGCCGGTTTCGTCGTGTGTTCCCTTTTCCGCTGAGGCAATTCTCGCTGGGTGTGGGTCTTCCCCGAGAGTGGATCCGAACGCGGAGGCTCAGGAAGCGGCCGAGGCAGCGGCCCAGTCGCGCAGGTGGTTCAGGTGGTCGGCTCCGCTCCGCGTGGCGGTGCCGTCCCGAGTCGCCTCCAGCAACGCACGCCGTAGGGCGATCTGGTCGACGGTGGGAGCAAACGTGTAGGTCTTGCTCCGCCCGTGGGCGGAGCTGATCACGAAGCCCCGCCCATGCAGTGCAGCCAGGTGCTGATAGACGCTGGACGGCGAGATATCCAGCGCTGCTGCGAAGTCGCCGACCGTGTCCAGTCCCTCCAGAAGGAGGGACAGGAGGTGGAGCTTGGCGGGGCTGAAAAGCAGGCTCCGGCCGAGAATGGGCGCGCCTCCTTCCTTTTCCCGACTGGGTGCACGGTTATCCGGGACGGTTGCTCGGGCTGCTCCCCGCTGCGGCGCGACGGTGGCTTCGATCCTCTTGGAATGACCGGAGGATGTCCTCTTTGGGCTCGGTACTGCCAGGTCCCCCTGATGCCGTGAGTCCCGGAGCCGGGACGGCGCGATTGATCGGATCGGCCGGTCTTGCCGGCCCGGCTCCGGGGCGTTTGGGCTCATTTCTCGTTCAGAATCCTCTCGAGGTCCTCTGGTTCAGGGGCGTGTCCGTCGTGGGCCTGCTCAAAGGCGGAGATCTCGGCTTCGAGCTCGGCCATGGCCTCGCCGCCGGCCATGAGGTCGGTGATCTCCTCGCGGGTGCGCTCGCCCTTGCGGAAGTCGGCGGCTAGTGCGCCGTGGATGAGGACGGCGAAGTGGTCTCCGACCTTCATCGCGTGCGTGACGTTGTGGGTCACGAGAATGACGGCAAGGCCTTGCTGGCGCGCCTGCATGATGATGCGCAGGACGTGGGTCGCCTCCTTGACGCCGAGCGCAGCGGTGGGCTCGTCGAGGATGAGAAGCTTGGCGCCGAAGTGCACGGCGCGGCCGATGGCAAGGGCCTGCCGCTCGCCGCCGGAGAGGCCGCCGACAAGGCGGTCCCCGTCGGTGATACGGGTGATGCCGAGGCTCCGCATCTCGCGCACGGCGACCTCGCCTGCGAACTTGCGATCGAAGCGCTTGAACGGTCCCCACCCCTTCTTGGGCTCGGCGCCGACGAAGAAGCATCGGCCGATGCTCATCAGAGGGAAAGTCCCGCCGAACTGGTGGACCGTTGCGATCCCGCGGTCGCTGGCGTCCCGGGGGCTCTTGAACACGACACGCTCGCCCTCGACGTCCATGGTTCCCGAGGTCGGCTCGTGGAAGCCCGAGAGCACTTTGATCAGGGTGGACTTGCCGGCGCCGTTGTCTCCGAGCAGGCAGAGGACTTCACCGCGCTTTACCTCGAGGGAGATGTCGTTGAGAACCTGGGTTGAGCCGAACGACTTGCAGACGTCCGTCAGCTTCAGGAATGGGGCATTCATTTGGTCAGGCCTTCTTCTTCGGGGTGCCGGAGGACAGGGCCATCTTCCGGAAGGTGTTGTTCATGAGAACCGCAACGAGCAGCAGGATGCCGAGGATAAGTGCTGCCCAGTCGGAGTTCCAGCCGGTGTAGTAGATGCCCTGGCTGACGATCGCGAACGTGAGGGTTCCGAGTACCACGCCGACGACCGATCCGTAGCCGCCGGTGAGGAGCACGCCGCCGACAACGACGGCGATGATCGAGTTGAATACGAACGCCTGGCCGTTGGCGACCTGGGCGCCGTTGTAGAGGATCGTCTGGATCACGCCCACGAGCGACGCGCCCAGCGCCGAGCCCATGTACAGCCCGATCTTTACCTTCTCGACGGGAATACCCGTGGAGCGGGCGCTGATTGTGTCACCTCCGACGGCGACGATCCAGTTCCCGCGGGGGGCGAAGTGAAGGAACCACCCGACCCCCACGACGACGGCGATCCACCAGAAGATGGCGACCTCGAACTGGCCCGCGATGAGGGTGCCGAACAGGCCTTTTGCCCATTCATCGGGGTTAAGCGAGACGCTGGTGGTGCCGGTGATGACGCGGGAGAAGCCCAGCGTGATGCCTGCGAGGCCGAAGTTCGTCGCCAATGTGACGACGAAGGACGGCACGTTGGTCTTGGTGACGAGGAGCCCGTTGACGAACCCGATGGCGCCGCCGACGACGAGGGCGGCGACAATGCCGACGATCGTAGGCAGGCCCCAATAGCCCGAGACGATCGCCGTGGTCATCGAGCTTGCGGCGATCACCGAGCCGACCGAGAGGTCAAGTTCGCCCGCGATCATGAGGAGGCCGACCGGGATGGCGACGATGCCGAGCTCGGCGGCGACATTGAGCCAGCTGGCCGAACCGCCGCTGGAGAGAAATTGTCCGCCGCCGAAGATGGCGAAGAACACGAAGACCGCCAGCGTGCCGATGAGCGCACCGGCCTCGGGCCGACGGAGGAAGGACAAGGATGCCGGAGGCGCTGTTTGCGTCTTCCGTTTGGCGGAGACCTCGGACGGGCCGTGGGTCATGTTAACTGCCATGGTTGGATTACCACCTTCAATACGGGACGCGACGGCTTTGACGCGCCCGGGAGTCGGGAGCCGGGCCCTGTGGACTCAGGGCCCGGCTCGTCGTCAACGGACGCCGGCCTGGTCGCCGGCGAGGACCTGGTTGACGTTCTGCGAATCGATAATTGCAGGACCCGTCAGAATGGGACGCTGCGGGAGGTTGAGGCCATATGAAACGTAAGAGTTGGCCATGGACACCGAGAGGTAGCCCTGCATGTAGGGTTGCTGGTCGATCGCGAACAGGACGGACCCGTTCTTGATGTTGTTCAGCGTTGCCGTGTCCATGTCGAAGGTCGCCGGCTTGACCTTCCCGGTCAGGTTCGCCTGCTGAACCGCGCTGACCGCGCTGCCTGCATCAGAGGTGCTGATCGTGACAACCGAGTCGATGCTGGGATCCTTGAGCACCGCCGCCTTGATCGCCTGGGCGACGGCGGTCTGGTTGCCGAACTGGGAGGAGGGGAGCGGCAGCTCGGTTGAGGTTCCGCCATTGGCCTTGATGCCGTCTGCAACGCCGCGGCACCGGTCCTCGGTGTTCGTCGAACCCGGGAGGGTGTTCACACAAAGGGAGTGCTTGACGTCGTGCTGGCCTAGGTACTTGCCGCCGGCCGAGCCGGCGGTGTATTCCTCGCTGCCGACGTAGTTGATCGCGCCCGCCTTGTCGGCGGCCTGGAGACCCCCGGCGTTGTAGATGATGAGCGGGATCTTCTTATCCGTCACGCGTTTGAGGGCCGCGTCTTCGGCGTCGGGCACCCAGTCCGGGGCGATGACCGCCGTAGCGCCCTGGCTCAGGGCCGAGTCGATCAGCTTGGCCGCGTCGGGGCCGAGGTTGTCGTAGTTCTGCGGGCCGAGGAACGTCACCGAGCCGCCCTGGGCCTGCACGACCTTGCCCGCGTCGTCGACGCCGCGCTTGACTTTTGACCAGAACGGGTCGTCGGACTTTCCCCCGATGACGAAGATCTTGGCCTTGCCGTTTCCTCCCGCGGCCGCGCCGCTGTTCGAGCCGGACGCGTTACCGGACTGGGAGCACGCGCTCGTCGCCAGCACGGCGAGGACCGCTGCTGCGGCCATGACCCGGCGGTTCCTTGCCATTCGGGCGATTGACTTCATCGTCATCAGTTATTCCCTTTCACAGAGCCGGACCGATTTATGGAGCGGTCCAAATCCAAGGCGTTCCAATGTGGCGCCCATCACACAATGGCGTATAGGGATGGTCGGTGTCAATACTTTGTCAGAACAATTTGGAGCGCTCTTACGACGGCTCTCGACTGCACGGGGAGCGACGCTTGAAAGCGGCCATGAACACGCGGCGGCAACCGCGATGTTCTGGGGTGGGCGGCTCCCCAGTGCCTATCCGCCGTGGACTGCCGGTGCGGAGAAGCGCCTTGGGGGCAGATGAACGCGATCTTTGCGCGTCGGGAGGCGAAGTGGCCGGCATGCGTCAGGGCGGAGTGCCGTTGTGGCTGAAGCATGCGGGCCATCAGCTGGGGGAGCGGCGGTCCTTTCTGAACCGACAGGTTTGAGACAACACGGGGACCCCCGAAAGCTATCCCCGCCCCCGGGACTCCGGAGAGTTGTCGAACTTAGGCGGGTCCAAGCGTCGACCAGAGGCCAATCAGCGGTCCATCGCCGGGGGGCGCCCCGTGCTCGAACGGACGACGAGTGTTGGCTCGAGGACGATTTCCCGCCCCTGAACATCCAAGCCGTCGCATCGAGCGACGATCCGCTCGATGGCGGCACGGGCCATCTCGTGCGGCCGCTGGGCAACGCTGGTGAGGTCGAAGGCAGGATTGTGGGCGAGATGGCTGTCATCCCACCCGACAACCGATATGCCGCCGGGGACGTCGATTCCCTCGCGGGCGAAGAGGCTCACGGCAGCTGCAGCCGTATCGTCGTTGAAGGCGACCACCGCCGTCGGCAATTCGGCCGCGGCAAGCAATTCGCCTGCCGCCCTGAGCCCGTCAAGGGAATCCTCCCCGCCGGAGACCACCATGGTTTCCCCGCCAAGTCCACGCTGTCCCATGGCCCTGATGTACGCCTCCCGGCGCGCATTGGCGACGAGGCCACGGCCGCCGTCCAAATGGGCGATGCGCCGATGCCCGAGATCGGCGAGATGGTTCACCGCCAAGGCCATTCCGTGTTCGTCGGAGGTCCGGACGACATCGACGGACTCGTGATCGACACTCCAGCCCATTACTGTCATGGGAATGGTCCCGGCCATGGCCGGCTGTGCTACGGGCGGTCCGAGCATGACGAGACCATCGAACCTGAAGTCGGCAAGGGAATCCAGCGCCTGTTGTTCTCCCCGTTCGGGGGTGACGGCACTGAGGATGAGGTCGTATCCATGGTCGGCAGCCGCTGCGTAGAGGCCTTCGAGCAGATCGAAGTGGAAGTGGCCGGCTCCCCCGAATGTCACGCCAATCAGGCGAGACGTCGGGCTGGCCAATGACCTGGCACGGCGGTCCGGCCTGTAGTCGAGCATTCGTGCAGCGGCCAGAACCCGGAGGCGAGTCATGGAGGTAGGGCCGGGCTCTTCCCGAATGACAAGGGAGGCCATCGCGCGCGATACGCCAGCCTGCTTGGCGACGTCCTCGAGCGTTACGCGTCGCACGGGAGTTCGATTCTGCTTGTCGTGCACTACCATTTCGAATCGGTTCCCATCGTCGGCTATGGCCGTAGGCCTTCCGAGCTTCCTAACTTGTACTGACGGTCCCGAGCGTATCACTTGGTCATTTAGGCGAAGCGGTGGGGCTTTGGACCATTGGCGATAGCGCTAGCCACGTCGTCCGGAACACGGCTGGCTACCAGGATCGCGTCGTTTGTCGGCTCCACCACCGGCACAGACGCTCATGCTTGTGGCTGCTTCGTATCGCCCTTTTCTGGGGCAGGTTTCAGCCTGTCGTCCCCCGGGGGCCGGGGCGCCAGGACGGGCAACCCCCGTCCCGAGCGTCTGGGGAGCTACTTCTTAGCGAGCTACTAATCGACCTCTCCTTGGGGCACAACATCCGCTAGAGGCTCAACCTCTGTTGCGTGCCGTCGATCCTCCCTACGTCAGGGCAGTTATTGGGTGAGGGTGGTTGAATCGAGTTCCGCGTATCCTGTGCCTCCTGCGTAGAACGGTGCGCTCTTCGCAAGCCGGATCGTGTTAAAGCCTGCGTACAGCGTGAGCGTGGCGCTCACTGAGTCCGTGAATTGGCCCCAGCCCGCGGTCGCCAGGTAGGAAATGGTGGACCAGGCGCCTCCGTTGTATGCGAGGCCCTGGGTTGAGGTTGCTCCTGTTCCATTGGCGTACTTGATCGCCATTGTGTAGGTTCCGGCGGTGGGGACGTCCACCTGGAAGTCGACGAAACTGTCGTCGCGGGCATTCGTGGTTCCGTCGACGCGGCCCACGTAGCCGTGCGAGAGCGAAAGACAGCAGCCCTGCACGCCAGGACGCGCGGGATCCTCATCACCCGCCAGACGCCGGGCCATTACACGGCTGTCCTTTCCGATCGGGTACCCTTCGGAATGACCCGCGAACTCTTTCGCTGACTCAACACAGTCCGAGTCCACGCTGGACATCAGGGAGCTCATCCGGGATCCGGTGCTTCGGATACCAGACCGGTGGGGTCAACGATCCGTCGGTTGGCTGCGGTTTCACGTACGGACCAGATTGCTGCAATGGCGGCATCTTCGTTCTCATAGGAAACCGAGGTGAGAAGTACAACTCCATTGTCCGTGACGAGTTCGAACCTCAAGAGGGCGTCCGTGTCAGCATAGAGTCTGAATTGCGCGGCCATGGTCGTTCCCTTTGTCGTTGGTTCCGGTTGTTTCCCCTTGGCTTGTTGTCCCGCACATCCGCTCCTGCCTAGCGTCGCCGGCTGTGGCGGTGCAGGAAGGAGTTCACTCGCGAGGCGAATTCCTGCGGGTCGGATGCGGGGCCTTGTGGCGCGTGCCGGGCGGGGTGCGCGACCGGACTGAGCCCGAGGTCCACTGCGGCTTTGGATGCCCGCAGTGATGCGGCCGACAGGCCGTCCCAGCGGGTGAGCAGTTCTCCGAGTGCCGCGTCGACGTCGTCGTCGGCTACCACTGTGGTGATGAGGCCGATGTCGTTGGCTTGATGGGCGGTGAGCAACCGTCCGCCGTAGAGCAGGTCTTTGGTCCTCGATGGGCCGATCCGCAGGGACATCCGGTTGGCGAAGGTCGCCGGCACCAGCAGACCGAGTCGGGCTATGGGCATGCCGATTTTGGCGGACTGGTTCATGAGTTGAAGGTCGCAGGCCAGTGCGAGTTGGCATCCTGCCCCGGTCGCGAAGCCTTCCACCGCGGCGACGGTGGGGACGGGAAGGTCTTCGATGGCCTGGAGTGCCGCTTCCATGCCGGCGAAGCTGGCGCTGACAGCGTCGGGGGAGGCGTCTTCCCATTCCCTGAGGTCTGAGCCGGAACAGAACACGCCTCCCCGGCCGCGGATGACGACGGCTCTGAGCGTTTCGTGTTCGGCCAGCGAGGTGGCTGCGTGTTTCAGGATTTCCCATTCCTGCTGTCCGAGGGCGTTGAAGCGTTGGCCTGTTCCGATGGTCAGGGTCGCGACGGACCCGGAGTCGTCGAGGGTCATGGTGTCCAGGCCTGCCGGGCTCGGTGAGGTCATTGGACTGCACCGGCTTCGCGCAGGGAAGCTATGCGGTTTGTGCTGAAGCCAAGCCCGGAGAGGATGTCATCGGTGTGTTGGCCCAGCAGGGGCGGGGCGGTCCTGATGGAGGCGGGGGTGCGGGTGAGCCGGACCGGACAGCCGACCATTTTCATTGCCCCGACGGTGGGGTGCTGCAGTTCTGCCACCATGCCGCGGGCGATGACCTGGGGGTCGTTGAGGGCCTGGTCGACGGTCTGGATGGGGCCGACGGGCACGCCTGCCAGGTCCAGGGCCTGCACCCATTCGTCGGTGGTCCGGGTGAGCATGATCTCCTCGAGGAGGGGGATGAGGGTGGTGCGGTAAGCGACCCTGGACGGGTTGGACGCGAACCGCTCGTCGGCCGCCAGATCTGCGCGGTTCAGGGCGGAAGTGAGGCTCCTCCACATTCTGTCGTTTCCCACGGCGACCATGACGAACCCATCGGCGGTGGCAAATGCCTGGTAAGGGGCGATGGTGGGGTGCGCCGAGCCGTAGCGTTGGGGTGTTTCGCCGCTGGCAAAGAACCCGCTGGAAACGTACGTCAGCCAGGAGACGGAGCCGTCGAGCAGGCTGATGTCAACCCACTGGCCGCTCCCGGTGCGCTTTTTCTCGTGCAGGGCGGCCAGGATGCCGATGGTCGCCCACATGCCGGCGACGAGATCGGCGCTGCTGACGCCGACCCTGACCGGCGGTCCGTCCGCTTCGCCGGTCACGCTCATGATGCCGCTCCGGGCCTGGGCGATCGCGTCGTAACCGGCACGCAGGGCATCCGGTCCGGTCTGGCCGTAGCCGCTGATGGACGCGTAAACAAGGGCGGGATTCTCCGTGGAGAGGTCCTGGTAGCCCAGGCCCAGGCGGGCCGCGGTCCCGGGCCGGAAATTCTCCACGAGCACGTCCGCCTTCAGGGCCAGTTGGCGTACGGCGGCCAGGCCTTCGGCTGACTTCAGGTCGACGGCCAGGCTGCGCTTGTTGCGGTTGACGGAGAGGAAGTAGGCCGCTTCCTCGCCCTGGAAGGGCGGGCCCCACTGGCGGGTGTCATCGCCTTGGCCGGGCTGTTCGATTTTGATCACGTCAGCGCCGAGGTCCGCCAGGGTCATGGTGGCGAAGGGGCCCGAGAGTATCCGGGTCAGGTCCAGCACCACCAGGTCCTTCAAGGCTCCGCCGGACGCCTCCCCGGAGGGTGCCGTGAGGGGGATCGGGTCCGGTGCTGGTTCCTGGGGACGGCCGCTGCGGGCCCTCGTGTCCTGGAGGCTTTTTTCTTGGATGCTCATGCAGGGTTTCCTACGGCTTTCGGGGTTGTGGCGGCCAGGGCGTGCGCGGCCTTGGGCAGCAGGATCAGGGCGGCCATGCTGACGACGGTGCAGATGATGATGTAGATGGAGATGGCTGTGGAATCCCCGTAGTGTTCCAGAAGGGCGGCGGCGATCAGGGGTGCCGGGCCGCCGGCGATCACGCTGGCGAGCTGGTAGCCCATGCCTGCACCGGTGTAGCGGATGTCCGGGTCGAAGCTTTCGGCAATCAGCGCTGCCTGCGGCCCGTACTGCATATCGTGGATTACCAGGGACACGACGACGGCGATTCCGACCAGGAGGGCATTGCCGGTGTTGAGTAGGCCGAAGTAGGGGAAAGCGAACAGTGCGGTCAGGATGATGCCGGTCCCGTACACGCGGCGGCGGCCGAAGCAGTCCGAGAGCCGCCCGAACACGGGGATGCTGATCAGTCCCAGTGCAGCCGCAACGAGGGTGTCATCCAAAATGGAGTTGCTGTTGAGCTTCAGATGCTTGACGGCATACGTGAGCACGAAGGTGATGAACAGGTAGAACGGGGCCTGCTCGGAAGTCCGCAGCAGGGCCGAAAGCAGGATCTGCTTCGGCTGGCGCCGGATGACCTCCAGAATCGGGGACTTGACCACCTTGTTCAATGTGCGTACGGCCTCAAACTCCGGGCTCTCAACGACGCGCAGCCGCACGAACATGCCGACGCCGATCAGCACAATGCTCAGGATGAAGGGAATCCTCCAGCCGAAAGCGGCGAATCCTTCTGTGCCCGTGACACCGGAGGTCAGACGCACAACTCCGGTAGAGAGAACAAGGCCGAGCGGCACTCCCATCTGCGGCCAGCTGGCGGACAGGCCCCGTCTCTTCTGGTTTCCCCATTCCATGCTGAGCAGAACGGATCCTCCCCATTCCCCGCCGACACCGATGCCCTGGATAATCCGCAGCAGTACCAGCAGGACGGGAGCGGCGACACCGATGCTCTGATACGTGGGAAGGAGCCCGATCAGTACCGTGCCGAAGGCCATCAGGAACAGCGTTGCCATCAGCGTGGTCTTGCGGCCGATGCGGTCACCGAAGTGACCGAAGATCGCAGCACCGACCGGACGTGCCACGAAGCCGACAAACTGGGTGCCGAAGGCCGCCAGAATGCCGGCAAAAGCAGACTGGCCCGGAAAGAACAGCTGCGGAAAAACCAGCGCAGCCGCGGTTCCATAGAGGAAAAAGTCATACCACTCAATTGTTGTTCCAACCACGCTGGCCACGGTGGCACGCCGTACGGCCTGCTCCCGTGTCACTTGTTGAACAGTCATCATCACTCCATTGGTCTGATGTTCCGGGCGTGTGCCCGGTGGGGGATATGTGAGGTTGTGGCCAGACGACTCGGAAGAACTCATCGCGACAGCCGATGGCGGGCAAGGCGGCCCGCCGGGGACAGGAAGCCGGTCGCCGGGACCTTCCCGGCGACGGCGGACAGGTAGGTGATCCCGAACAGGAACGTCAGAGCCGGCGCGACTATCGATAAGACAGGACCGGCCATCAGTGTTCCTCCAAGGATCAAACGGATCTGATGTGACGTCGATTACATTATCACTGGACTAGCCTCTAGTACAGTGAGTCACCTTGTCAATGCTCCTCCGTGTATTCTTGTTACTCAGAGGACTATGTGAGGAGGCATCAGTGCGCGAGACTGCACCATCTGATCCATTGGCGCGTGTTTCCAGGCCCCGCCTGTACGAACAGCTCGTGACGCAGCTCCTTGGCTACATCGAGTCAGCCCAGCTTGGTCCGGGTGATTTGTTGCCCGCCGAACGGGATCTGGCGGAGCGGCTCGGAGTATCCAGGGCCACGCTGGTCCAGGCGCTCGTGGCACTGGAGGTTCTGGGCGTCATCGACGTGCAGCACGGCACCGGCGCCGTCCTCGTATACCGGCCCAGCATCGCCACCGTGATCAGAAGCCTCAGGGAACACAGAAGCAGGCTTCCCGAGATCGTCGAAGCCCGAAGCACCCTCGAAGTGAAACTCGCCGGACTCGCCGCGGTCAGGCGCACCGAGGCCGAGATGGAGGCAATCGATTCGGCGCTGCAGGTGATGGCTGATGAGATCGCCGACGCAGGCAAAGGCCTGCACGGCGACGAGCTTTTCCACCAGGCGGTCACGGCTGCGGCGCATTCATCAGTGATGGCCCAGCTCATGACCTTCATCGCCGAGATGATCCTCGAAACACGCCTGGAATCCCTGGGGCAGCCGGGGCGGCCCGAGCAATCCCTCGCTTCCCACCGCAAGATAGCGGATGCGATCCGTGCCCAGGACCCCGAGGCCGCAGCGGAAGCGATGTTGACGCACATCGAGCTTGTCTCCGACGTCGATCTACTCAGGTAAGGATCGCCCGCGGGATGCTGCTAGCGGTTCATGGGCAGTGGAGCGGCGGCGCGGAGAGATTCTGGGGCATGCAGCAATACGTTCTGGTTACGGCGAGACCCCACGCAGTCCTTGCTGGCCACCCTAATCCTGTGCGGCTACAGGAGGTGCAGGCCTCGCCGGCTTTAGAGGACGCCGGCTGTGGAGACGAGCTGCGCCCGGCCCTCTTCGAGTTGGTACGCGACGCCGACCACGGCGGTGGAGTAGTTGTCCACAGCGTCGAAAATCACCCGTGAACTGTCCACTAGCCGGCGCACGGTCTCTTTGACGTGTTCGACCACCATGTCGTTGAGGTCCACCTTGTCCTCACGCATCGACTTCAGGACAGAGGGCGTGATGCGTTCAACCAGGTCGCGGATGTGGCCTTGGGGCGCCTCCCCGGTTTCCACGGCGTCTTTCGCGGCGGTGACGGCGCCGCAATTGTCGTGTCCGAGGACCACGATCAGGGGGACATGGAGCACGGAGACTGCGTACTCAAGTGAGCCGAGCACGGCGTTGTCGATCACGTGCCCGGCGGTGCGCACCACGAAGACGTCGCCGAGTCCAACGTCGAAGATGATCTCCGCAGCGAGTCGAGAGTCCGCGCAGCCAAAGATGACTGCGAACGGATTTTGGTTGTTCACCAGCTCACCGCGCCGGGAGGCGTTCTGGTTCGGGTGCAGCGAATCTCCCGTGACGAAACGCTCGTTGCCGTCAAGCAGTCGCTGCCACGCCTGGTACGTGCCGATTCTGTTGCTCACCCTACTCACCTTAAGGGGCGTACCTATGCGAAAAGGGAGGTATCGCCTCAGTGGCCGCGTCGGCACCATGCCTCGCAGGCGCCGGATGCTCTGTATTGGGGTCAGCGTGCGAGGCTCAGCTGAATGTCAGGCCGGCCCAGGCGGTGGCGACGGGCGTGATGCCACCAAATACGGCTCTGAACTCTTCCTCAAGCAACGCCCTCATAGACAGTTCGTCGGTCTCTTCCTTGGTTTCCTCAATGCGTGAATCGGACATCGTCTTCTCCTTGATAAGTGCATGTAGAGCGGAGCACCCGGTGTGTCCGCGAGACATGCGGTATGTGCCGAGGGGTGAGCGCACCGTGGAGTGTGCGGACACTGATGGGGTCCGTCCATCACCACGACTCGGTGGCCATTGCCTGTGGGTCTAGCCGCGCCGTTCCCACGTCTTTCTTTGCAGTCCCATGTGAGCTTTTCCTCTACCGGCTCTCAGACGGATGGTAGAGGGCTACTTCGGAGATGGTCCCGTGTGGAACGTCGTGGGAAAGCTCCACGGTGAATGTCTGGTGGTCGTGCCGGGTCACCAGCACTCCGCACCCGGGCTTTTTGAGAGCTTGCTGGATCGCGCCTTCGACGGCTTGGTCGAGCTTGTTCTCGAGTTCCTTGCGATGGGTGATCCTGACCTCCACGGCGTAGCGCATTTTCTGGTCAATCATTGCGTTCCTTCTTCTGACCGGAGCTAGGGGTTAGGGGATTAAGACGAGCTTGCGTGGGGCGCCCTGCTGTTGCAGCTCCCAAGCCTGCTGGCAGTCGGAGAGCGGGAGGGACATCGTATCGACGGTCAGGGCGCCGGTGGCTGCGAGCTCGGTTAGTTTCAGGTAGGCGTCGCGGCGGACTTGGACTGGCGGGTCGACGTGGGCGAACCCGAGGATCTCCAGGCGTGCTCCGCGGAGGATGTGGGCGGGCAGCTGGATGGTTGCCGCGGCGGATTGGCCGATCTGGATGTGTCGGGCGCCCCGGGCGGCGACGTGCATGGCGGCCAGGGCGGGGTCGCCCCAGACCGGGTCGATGATGACGTCGAAGCCGTGCTTACCGGCGGCGTCGCGGAAGGAGCCCACCAGGTCCGTGTCCGGTGTGATCGTCACGGTGGCGTCGGCGCCGTTCTCGCTGGAGCGGGCGAGCCGCTCGGGATCCCGGTCGGCGGCGACCACCTTGGCCGCGCCGAGGGCTTTGGCGAGCTGGACGGCAACTGATCCGAGAGCCCCGGTCGCGCCGAGCACCAACACGTTCTGGCCGGGCTGAAGGTCCGCGCGCCAGGTGAGGGCGAGCCAAGCGGCCAGTCCGGTGTTGCCGAGCGCGGCCGCGGTGATGTCGTCGACGTCGTCGGCGAGGTCGAGCAGGTCCTGCTCGGCGACGAGCGTGCGCTCGGCCCAGGCGCCGTAGGGCGTCACCGGGGATGTGAAGAAGACCCGGCGGCCGGCGGCGGTCCGGCCTACACCGTCGGCCCCGATCACGTATGGCAAAGTGCCCGGGTCGCCGTAGGCGCCGGAGGCCTTGGCCAGGTCGAGATGGTGGACACCGGCCGCCGTGACGTCGACGACGACGTGTCCGGTGCCGGGCCGGGGATCGGGAAAATCTGCGTAGACGGGCTTGGTTCCGGTCTGGGTTAGAACGGCTGCTTTCATGGTGTGGTCCTTCGTGTCTGGCTTGGGGCGTGGGCGGGCCGCGCTCGGCGATGTGCGCGGCGGGGGAGGATCAGTTCGGTTTATCGGTGTCGGCGGAGATGATCTGGACGCTGATCGATCCGAGGCCGCTGATCTGCCCCTTGAGCTGGTCGCCGACGTGCATCCAGGTCCCGGTGCTGAGTCCGACCCCGGCGGGGGTGCCGGTGAGCACGACGTCGCCCGGTTCGAGGGTCACGTGCTCGCTGATCCGGGAGACCAGCTCGGGCACCGGCCAGATCAGGTCGGAGGTGTTGGCGTTCTGCCGGAGTTCGCCGTTGAGCCAGAACTGCAGCTGCAGGTTGGTGTCGTCGATGAAGCGGGCCGGCACGATGCCGGGCCCGAGCGGACAGCTGTCGTCGAAGACCTTGCCGCCGAAAAGGTCGAACCTGACGAGGTGCTTGGGGTGGCGCTGCCAGTCACGGGCCGAGAGATCCAGCGCGATCGTGTATCCGGCGATGTGTTCACGGGCCCGGTCCACCGGAATGTGCCGGCCGCGTCGGCCGATGACGAATGCCAGCTCGAGTTCGTAGTCGAACTTCTCGGTCTGGGTGGGGTAATGGACTGATCCGCCCTGGCCGACGAGGGTGGTGGTGGGCGGTTTGAGGAAGAAGACCGGGATGTTGTCCTCTTTCGAGAAGCCCGCGTGACCGCCGTCGTTGACGACGTGGTCGTAATAATTGGCGCCGGCGCAGATGACCTTGTTCGGGTACTGCAGCGGGGTCAGCCAGTCCTCGGGCTCGGCCGGCTCGGCGACCGGATCGACTGCACTGCTCTCGAGGGCGTCGACGGCGGCGAGCAGTACGGGCTCGGCAGTCTCCCAATGGGCGAAGACGGTCATCAGCCCTCTTGCCGGATCGGCGGCCAGTATCTCAGGGGCGAGGTCGGTGAGCCGGAACAGGCGGCCGTCAAGGAGGCGGAGCACGGGGGTGGGCGTGCCGTCGATCCGGATGGTGGACAGGGAGAACGTCACGGGGTCTGCTCCTTGATTTGCGTGGTGTTGATTTGCGTCGTGCCGACGCTGGCCGTACGGGCCGCCAGCATCCAGTCGTCGAGGATCGAATCTATGGTCGAGCCGGGCCGGGACATCAGGTCCCGCGCGAGGGCGCGCACTTGGCTGCGTTGCGGGGGTGCCAGGTACTCCACGGGGGAGGCGCCGTCGACGCGGGCCAGGGCGAGCAGCGGGAGGAGAGCCGCGACGCGTTCCATCAGGTCCGCCGGCGGTTCCCAGTCGATGTGTCTGGCGTAGCTGTCCAGCAGCAGGCGGGTGGAGCGGTGCAGCCGCCCGGTGTGGCCGGGCAGGATGATCGCCTTGAGCAGGAGGTGGTTCAGGCAGAACGCGAGATCGAACGCCGGGTCACCGAACCAGCCGCACTCGGCGTCGAGCAGCACCGGGCCGTGCGGACCGAGAAGAATGTTCTTGGGGCTGACGTCGCCGTGCACCACCGCCAAGTGCGTGCCGGCGGTCACCGCGGCGAGCCCCTCGATCCGGTCTGCCAGGTCGGGGTTCGCCCGGGCGGTGACCCGAAAATAGGGCTCGATGCGCAGGGCGTCGAAGTTGTCGTCGGTGGCGAACGTGCCCGCTGCCGAGGGGTCTTTGGCGCTCGCTGCGTGGAGCCGGCCGATCAGGTCGCCGACGGCGTGCGCGGCGGCCGGGTCGATGTGCCCGCCAAGGAGTTGGGCCTTCCAGACCGGGTAGTCCTTGGGCGGGAGGAATTGCATCGCGAACAGTCCGGCCTGCTCGTCGTAGGGGAACACCTGCGGGACTTGCGTGGGAGCGACGGTGCCGGCGAACAGCAGCCACTCGTACTCGACCCGGTTGCGGGAGGTGGGCGCGAGCCACTCCTGCGCGACCTTCAGCTGCGCCAGCGCTCCTTTCACGCAGAGGGTACGACCGGGCAGGTCCACCTGCCACAGGTCAGAGCTCACGCCACCGGTCAGGGGGGTCAGTATCGCGGTCTCCGATGGCCGCATCAGTCCGTGGCGGAGCAGGAACTCCTGCACGCGGGCCTCGGGCTCGGCGCCGCTCACCGGACAGCCACAGGGGACGGGGCCAGCAAGGGCAGATTACTGAAGCCCAGGGTGGAGTCCTCGGCGATGCGCACCAGCTGGTTGTATTTGGCCAGTCGCTCGGAGTTCCGCACGGACCCGATCTTGATCTGCCCGGCCGCGGTCCCGACCGCCAGGTCGGCCAGGAAGTCGTCCTCGGTTTCTCCGGATCGGGCCGACACCACCGGGGCGTAGCCGGCGGCGCGCGCCTCGGCGACCACGTCGAGGGTGCCCGTCAGTGTGCCGTTCTGGTTCACCTTGACCAGGACGCCGTTGGCAACGCCGCTGGCGATGCCCTTGGCGAGCCGTTGGCTGTTCGTGGTGAACAGATCGTCGCCGATCAACCTGATCCGATGTCCCAGGCGCTTGGTCAGAATCTGCCAGCCTTCCCAGTCCTCCTCGTCGAGCGGGTCCTCGATCGAGACGATCGCGAAGCGGTCGACCCAGGACGACACCATGTCGATCATCTCGGCGGTACTGAGATGCAGTTCCTGCCGGCGCAAGTGGTAATCACCGGCATTCCTGTCGTACAGGGAGGTCGCAGCGACGTCGATGGCGATGGCGATGTCAGTGCCAGGCTCCAGGCCGGCGGCCTCGATGGATTGGGTGATCAGCTCAAGGGCTTCCTCGCCGGTGCGGCAGGCGGGACTCAGGCCGCCCTCGTCGGCCAGCAGGGTCGGCAGCCCCCGTTCGGCGCAGAGGGTGGTCGCGGCGGCGCGGACGCGGGAGGTGAGCTGGATCGCCTCGAGTGTGGAGGTGGCCGAGACCGGTATGGCCAGGAAGTCCTGGACGTCCATGCCCCGGCCAGCGTGGAGGCCGCCGGAAAGGATGTTGACCATCGGCATCGGCAGCACCGGCTCGCCGGCGTCGGCGAGCTGGGCGATCCGCCGATACAGCGGCAGCCCGCTGGCCACGGCGGAGGCGCGGCAGACCGCCAGTGAAGTGCCGAGGACGGCGTTGGCGCCGAGCCGCGACAGCGTAGGGGTCCCGTCCAGGTCCCGCAGCCGCTCATCGATGGCCCGTTGGTCGTCCACGTCGTGGCCGCGCAGCGCGGATGCAATCTCGCCGTTCACGTGGTCGACTGCGGCGGTGACGCCGAGGCCGTCGAATGCCGACCGGTCGCCGTCGCGCAGCTCGTGGGCCTCGTGGGTGCCGGTTGAGGCTCCGGAGGGCACGGAGGCGCGGGCCATCGCGCCGGTGTCGAGGACGATGTCGACCTCGACGGTCGGGCGGCCGCGGGAGTCGAAGATCTGGCGGCCGTGAACGGTGCGGATGGTGCTCAAGATGACACTCCAGTGGTCAGGGGGGACGGGGTGTTGCACGGGTAGTGGGCCGGTTCGCCGTGCAGGACGCGGACGACTTCCTCGGCGGCGCTGCGGCGCAAGTCGATGACCGAGGCCTCGGAGGCGAAGGCGATGTGCGGGGTGACGATCACGCCGGGGTGGGCCATTAGCTCGGTGGGAACCATCGGCTCCTCTTCCAAGACATCCAGGCCTGCTCCGCCGAGATGCCCGGTTTGCAGGGAGGCGAGCAGGGCAGCGGTGTCGATCAGTCCGCCGCGGCTGACGTTGATCACGAAGGCGCCCTGCGGCAGCAGCGCCAGCTCCCGTTCGCCGATCAGGTGATGGGTATGCGGCGTAAGGGGCGCATGCAGGACGACAATATCGCTGGCGGCGAGGAGGCCGTCAAGGGGCATCACTTCGATGCCCCCGGTGTCGGCCGGAGGGTGCGGGTCGCTGATCACGACGCGGGCACCGAGCGCCCGCAGCTTGGCCGCCGTGGCCCTGCCGATGCGGCCGTATCCGACGACACCGCACGTCAGGGTGGACAGCCGCCGCAGCCGCGCCCCGGCGGGGTTCCATCTGCCGGCGCGGACCTCGCGGTCGGCGGCGACCAGGCCGCGGGTCCAGGCCAAGGCCAGCCCGACGGCGTGATCGGAGACCTCTGCGACGCAGTAGTCCGGGACGTTTGTGACTTGCACGCCGCAATCCGTGGCGGTGGACACTGCGATGTTGTCCAGGCCCACTCCCATCCGGGCGACGACGCGCAGCGGGGCCGAGGACGCGATCGCTGTAGCGGACACGGTGGCCCAGCAGGTGAGGATGGCGGCGGGCTGGTGTTCGGCGATCAGGGCGTCGATGGTCTCGACCGGTGCCGGGTCAGCCGGGCCGACGACGAGGCGGAAGCCGGCGCCTTCGAGGATGCCTCGTTCGATGCTGTCGTCGGGCCAGGCCCGGTCGGTCAGCAGGACGGTCTGCTGTGGGGTCATGACGCGTGCTCCTTTTTCGTGGTCCGGCTTGGAACGGCCGGGTTTGGGTCGGAAGGGTTTTGATGGAATGACGGGTCCACGCACCGCGTGACCTGTTCGCCAAGCCCGGTCACCGACGCCTTGACGGTGTCTCCGGCGCGCAGAAAGCGGCCGTGGTGGAGGCCGAATCCGGCGGGGGAACCGGTGCACAGCAGGTCGCCGGGGCGAAGCCGGATGTGCTGGGACAGGTACGCGAGCTGTTCGGGAATGCTGAACACCATGTCCTCGGCAGTGTCGTCTTGCATGAGCGTGTCGTTGACCGACAGCCGCAGCCGCAGGGCCGAGGGGTCGGGGACCTGCCAGACGGGCACGAAAAACGGTCCGACCGGGAGCGATCCCCGCAGGCCCTTGCACTGCAACCAGTCGCTGCCTAGGGCGGGCAGGTCCGGCCGGAAGACGCGGGAGCGGATCGTCAGGTCATTGACCACGCAGTAGCCGGCGATCGCCGCGTGCGCCTCGGACAGTGTCATCCGGGTGCCGGACCCGCCGATGACGGCACCGATCTCGACCTCCCAGTCCAGGGTGTCCACGTCCGGATCCAGCTCCAGTTCACCCAGAGGGGTGCCGATCCGGTCGATGCTGGTCAGGCAGATGTAGGGGCTGCCGTCCCGGCGTCGCTGCATCAGGGCCTGCGCGGTGGCGGCGCGCACGCGATCGGCGTCGGCCGGGTCAGCGCCATCGACGGCGGCCTCGATGACTTGCCGCCGATAGTTGCCGATGGTGCAGAACAGCTGCATGGGCCGCAACGGCGACTCAAACAGCAGCGAGCCGGCCGGCAGGCCGTGCTCGGCGATCGCCTCGGCGGTCTGTGGAGACTCGGTCAGTCGTCGAAGCTCGGCGTGGTGGGCGCCCCACTGCCGGATCAGGTCGGCGATTGAGGCGAACCTTGCGCACGGCCAGTCCGCCGCCCACGTCCGCAGTGGGAGGGCGCGGTCGCGATGGACCAGCCAGACCGCGGTCGTCTCTACCGTGTGAGCTGTCTGGGCCAGCACCACCCCCGCTGGGGCGATGCTGGCGTCTCGGTTGTCATCTTCGAACATATGCTAACGATAGCACAACCCGCCCGAGGTGCCATCCCTAAATGACTCTTGCCATCTGACACCACGAGCGCGCTGGTATGGAGCATTGTGCCACCAAAGATGGAGGCGTTGACATGGGTGGAACAAATGAGCCATAGTGCTATCGATGGCACTCGACTGACGATGGGAACTTAGGTGACAGTACGCAGAGTGGTTACCGGTACGGACGGCACTGGGAAGTCCGTCTTGGTCTCCGACGGGGCGGTACCTCACAGCCACGACTTCGAGACGATGCCGGGACAGGCTCAGATTCGGATCTGGTTCACGCCTGGGGTACCCTCAAGCACGCCACCCGACGCCGAGCCCACCGACAATCACGGCCCTGTGGTCCCTGGCCCCGGCGGTGCAAGTTTTGTGATCGTCCGCTACGCCCCTGATTCGGTGGTCATGAGTCCTGATTTCGATCCCGCCGCGGCGGGTCGGGAACTTGCTACCTACGCACCGGATCTTGCCAAAGTGTTCGAGCCGGACGGGATGCACCGGACACCCAGTGTGGACTACGGGGTAGTGCTCGAAGGGGAGGTGTGGCTTGAGCTGGACGACGGCGCGGAGGTCCGCCTGATGCCGGGAGATACGGTCGTGCAGGTCGCTGCGCGGCACGCTTGGCGGAACAAAACGCAGGCGCCGGCGACGGTGGCGTTTGTGCTCACCGGCGCCAGCGCCTGAGTGCTAGGGGAGGCTGAAGCCGGCCTGCTAGCCCCCCTCGTATAGGACGAAGTCTATCTTCTCTGGATGCTCTACTTGACCCTGGCTGAACATCTCGGTGTTCCTGATGGATATCCGGATGACATGATCTTGCGACTTTTCGACAAGGGTCCTTGTTTCGATGCCGTCTGCCATGATCCAGGCCAGGCGTGAATCGCTGCTTGCCATTTCAACGCGGCCTCTCCGGATCATCCGGTTTCGCTGCCAGATTTCAACGTCTACACCTGTGAGCTTGGCCCACTCATCAATTCTTGTCGTTGCTGTGGAGTTCACTGACTTCTCCGTATCGGGTTCACTCTCAGCCGCTCACGAAGCCGGTCCGCCGGGTTGTGCTTCGCGTCCTCGGCCTGCGCCTCCTCGTGCCACCATCCTTCCAGGGGAGGATGTGATCCGGCCGCTGCAGGACGGCCGGCCGTCCATGCAGCGGACGACCGGCCTGATCAAGTGGTCAGGGAATGACCACGTAGTTGCTGAAGCCGCCGCGCGGGTCTTTCAGCCGCCCGGAAATTGCCGTGTTCACATCGGACAACGGGAACGCTTCGGTCTCGAGATAAGTGAGGTCCAGGGTGCCGGTCTCGATCATGTCGGCCATCTCCTGACCCTGGGCGGCAGTGAACCAGTTTGAGCCGATGATCTGAACCTGCTCGTCCATCAGCCACTTCATGTCGACAGGGACTTCTTCGGCGACCCCGCCTACGTTGACCACCCGGCCGCCGCGCCGGACTCCGTGCATGGAGTCGACCATGGTGGCCGCGTCAGCCCGGGCTCCGAGTGCGCTGATCACGAAGTGGGCTCCGTCGCCACGTGTGTTGGCCTTGGCCCACTCGCCGGACGACTGCTCACCGAGGTTCATGACCTCGATCCGACGGGGTGAAAGGGCCTTCACCCGGTCCAAGAGCTCCTGGTTGCGGCCGGTGCCGAGGATCTTGGCCACCCCCATGCTCAGGCAGAGCACAGTCGCCGCCACGCCAAGCGTTCCGGTGATACCGTCGATCAGGCCTACGGTGCCCGGTCCGGCGTCGGCCAGGCGGAGCGCTCCATAGGCCGTGCCGATGTAGCCGAAACGGGCGGCGAGCTCGAACGGAAGGTTGTCCGGGATCTTGACCAGCGCCTGCTGCGGCGCGGTCATGAACTCGCTGAACCCGCCATAGGGGTAGAGGTCGAAGATCCGCTGGCCATCTCGGGAGGTGCTGAAGTACCCGTTGAGGGTGTAGTAGCGGCAGCGGCTGGGGGTGCCGCCGGAACAGGCGTAGCAGCTGCCGCAGGAACGCAACGGGCTCACGTACACCCGGTCACCGGGCTTGACGTTGATGACGGATTCTCCGACCTCCTCCACCACCCCGGTGGGATCAAGGCCGAAGATTGCAGGGAAGGCCGGGATGGGCTGGTGCGGGAACCAGGTGGGCCAGTTGTTGATCACGTTGGCCATGTTCGGCACGATGCCGACGGCCTTGACCCTGACCAGTACGTCGGTGGGTCGGGGCTTGGGTACTTCAATGGTGTCGATCGACATGGGTTCGCCGATCTTGTGCAGCCGGGCTGCGCGCATCGTCGCCATTGACGGGCTCCTTCTAGGGAATGAAAAGGGTGGTGATTCAGGGGGAACGTGGCGGGGGAGCTACTTGCGGTAGCTGTCCTCGAGTTCGATGCCGAGCAGGCCCATTACCCGTACTCCCGAGTTGTACCAGGCGATGGTCAGGGTGAGCTCCACCATCTGCTGGTCGTCGAGGTGCTTGGCCGCGGCCGCCCAGGTGGCATCGGACACGTTCACGTTGATGGTTGATTCGTGTGCCAGGGCTATCACGGCGCGTTCCGTGTCGTTGAAAAGCTCGGCGCTGTCGCCGTCGGCCACTGCGGCAAGCTGCTCGTCCGTGAGGCCGGCTTTGCGGCCATGTGACTGGTGGTGTGCGATCTCATATTCAGAGCCCGTGGCATGGCCCACGGACAGGATGGCCAGCTCCCGCAGCTTGGGGCTCAGGAGGGAGCTGTCACGCATGGCGTTGGCGTAGGACAGGAATGCGTCGAGCAGGACCGGGGCGTTCGCCAGTGAGCGGAAGATATTGGCGGTGGGCATTTTGCGCTCTGCTTCGATGCGGTCCCACAGCGGCTGCTGGTGGACCGAGGCGGCGTCATCGCGGGACAGGGACGGAACTCGGGACATGATGGTGGTGCTCCAGTCAGTTTGGGGTCAGAGGGGCTGGTGATTAGAGGGGCTGGCAATTAGGGGAGTTGGGGGCTGGCCAGGAACTTCTCGAGTGTCATGGGGGCAGGACGGACCGCCGGGGACTTCAGCGGAGTGCCGACGAAGGGCGAGGCTTCGAAGTACCACTGCTCCAGGGCAGGCAGTCCCCAGCGTGCGTTGGTGCTCACCGATGCGGCGTCCCAACGCACCGGCTCTGTCTCAAGATCAATCGTCTGGTAGTGGCTGTTGAAGACCTCAACGCGATGGCCGTCCGGATCGCGGAGGTACGCAAAGAGCATGCCGCCCGGTCCATGCCGGCCCGGGCCGCGTTCCACCTGGTCGCCGTAGCCCAGGATGCCGGCGAAGTCGCAGGCGGTGAAGATGTCATGGCTCTCGGAGACGGTGTAGGCGAAGTGGTGCAGGCTTGGACCGTCGCCGGGCACCATTGCCAAGTCAAGACAGGTGCCCTTGCGGTACATAAAGGCGCCTACGAGTTCGTCGCCGTACTCGAGGTACTCCGAGTTGCGGAATCCCAGGTCGCTGTAGAACGCGCACAACTCGTAGACGTCGGGCGTGAGCAGCTGGAAGTGGTCCAAACGCTGGGCGTGGGCGCCTTTGTACTGCTCAAAGTTGATGTGCAGCCGGGGCCGGGTCTCCATGGTTGCGCACAGCTCCAGCGGCGTCCCGACCGGGTCTGAGACATGCAGGGTGCGCCCCTGATGTGGCATGTCCACCCACTCTGCCGGGAGATCCCGGTTACGAAAGTAGCGATAGGCCTCGTCCAGGTCCTCCTCGAAGAAGACGCGGAATCCTATCCGGCGGGCCGTACCGCCGTCGGTGCTTTTCTCCAACACAAGGCTGTGGTGACAGGCCTCCGCGAGGCCACGCAGATAGACCGTGGAGTCGTCCTCCTCGGTCACCACCAGGCCGAGGACCGTGGTGTAGAAATCACGGCTTGCGGTGAGGTCAGCCACATTCAGGCGCAGGTGGCTGGTTCGGGTGATGTTGAACGGGGGGCGCAAGTCGACCGGTGGCAGCATGCTGTCCTCTCCAATGGGGTCAAGGTGGGTGCTATCGTTAGCACCTACAATCTGGAAGGCGCGCAGGCGCGCGCTCTTTTGTTGGGTGTTGCGGTCTTTAGGCGGAGCGCTCGCGCGCCACCGCGGGCGGTGCAGCAGTGCTGCCACGCGGCACGAGCCAGCCCACAGATGCCGACTCGTAGGGGTCGTTGCCAGCCGGCGGATTATTGAGCCGGCGGATGAACCACAGCCCGCAGGAGGTGGCGACGTCGCCGATGGGGAGACTGATGGTGGTGAGGCCGGGGCCCCACCAGGAGAACCCGCTCTGATCGCCGAAGCCGACGACGGACAGCTCCGAGGGGACGTCGACGTCCATATCAAGCAAGCCGTCCAGCACGCCTACGGTGTGCAGGACAGACCCAAGCACGACGGCGGTGGGCGGGCTTGGCCGGTTCAGCAGCCGGCGAACAGCCTCCCGGGCATGCTCGGGCGACGCCGGGGGACCTAGTTCGACCAGGTTGGAACGTATCGGGACGCTCCGATCGCGAAGGGCCTGGTGGTAGCCCTCGAGTCGTTCCCGACCCGTGGGCAGCTCGGAAGGCGCGCCTATGTAGGCGATCCGGGTGTGACCGAGATCCAGCAAGTGGGTCGTGGCATCCCTGAGCGCCCGCTGGTCATCCAGGCCGAACCACTGGGCACCCAGTGACTCGTGCCTTCGCAGCAACTGGACGTGCGGCATACCGCGCAGCAAGCTGACGGAGTCATTGTGTGGGCTCGGCGTCGGAGCGATCACTACGCCAGCTACACGGCTGGCGGACAGTTCGCGAAGGTGGCGGCGCTCGATGAGGCGATCGTCGAACGTCTCGGCCAGCATCAGTTGGTAGTCCGCA
Organism: Arthrobacter sp. efr-133-TYG-118; assembly: GCF_030209755.1. Taxonomy (GTDB): domain Bacteria; phylum Actinomycetota; class Actinomycetes; order Actinomycetales; family Micrococcaceae; genus Arthrobacter. The sequence continues at coordinate 104,498 of NZ_JARVRH010000031.1, forward strand.
CCGGCCATGATCGCTGACAATTCGTGGGCGATGGTGAAGTAGAAGCTGTTGCGGATGTCTGGAATGACGAGCCCCACCACATTGCTCGGTGCTCCCCGCATCATCCTGGCCGCATGGTTGCCCACGTAGCCCAGTTCCGAGGCCGCCTGGCGGACGCGGGCCTTGGTCTCTTCACTGATGCGGGTGTCATTGGCCAGCGCCCGGCCGACGGTGGACACTGACAGCTGCAGATGCGCAGCGATATCCTTCGTCGTGATCATCGTGCCTCCTGACGCAATGCTGCTAGTGAATCATCATATGATGGGGACGGCGGGTCTGCGCGCCACCCATGTGCTAACGATAGCACGACCCTCGGGCAGGTCAAGAGCTGCGACCAATCAACTGTGAAATAGAACCCACTCTTGACTAGGCGCGCCGTAGTGCTATCGTTAGCATCGTTCTATACCCCGTGTTCGCGGGACCCGTCAGCTCCACCTTGGTTCAGATGCCCGGTGCAGATCCTCTGCCGGCCGCCCTTCCAGGTATGACCGGGACCGGCCCGCCCTGCCGCATTCCGCGTCCGTTCAATACACGCCTCACCTCCCATACGAAAGCAAGCCCCTCCCGACTAGGAGACAATGATGTCCCACCCGACCCCTTCCGGCGCCAGCCAGGCCCCCGGTGCAGCCGGTCACGCCGTACCCACGTACCCGGAGCCCATGGATGCGATCTCCGTGGACGCGATCCCCGCCAGCCCGGCGCCGTCCCGGGTGAAGAACAACCCTGAAGGCAAAGCCTCCAAGGCCGTCGCCGCCGTCTCGCTCGGGGTGCTGGCGTTCACGTTCATGCTCAATGCGATGGACCGGCAGGTCTTCCCGCCCCTGCTGACCACGATCAGCAACGAGTACGGTTTCAGCCTGCAGTCCGGTGGACTGCTGGCCACGATCTTTACCCTCGGGATGGCGGTCGCCGGCATCCCTGCCGGGTTCCTGGTTGAGCGGTTCTCGCGCAAGACCGTCCTGGTGGTCAGCATCGTGATCTACTCCCTCGGCACCCTGGCCACCCCGCTGGCCTCTTCTTGGGGCGACATGGCACTGTACCGGATCATCTCGGGGCTGGGTGAGGGGATGCAGGCCGCGGCCCTTTTCGCTGCTGTCGGCGCGTTTTTCCACCACCGCCGCGGCCTCGCCCTGGGGGTCTTGGGTTTCGCGTTCGGACTGGGGGCGATATTCGGCCCGCCGCTCGGTGTCACGTTCGCCGGTCAGTTCGGATCCTGGCGGTCCCCGTTCATCATCTTCGGGCTGCTCGGCCTGCTGGTCGTAGTGGTCGCCGCGTTGGCTGTCAGCCGGAAGTTCACCGAGCGGGCGATCAGCATGACCGGCGTCGAAGGCTCCTACGACTACATGCCGGCCAAAGCCTACAACCGCAACTCCTTGGCCATCGCCGCCGCCTCCGGCTGCGGCGCCCTCGCTCTCTACGGGTTCCTGGGCCTGTACCCGACCTTCCTGACCACACAACTTCACGTGTCCACCGCTCAGTCCGCGCTCGCGCTCAGCTTCGTGGGTCTGGGAGGCTTGGCCGGCCTGTTCGGAGGGTGGATCGGCGACCGGATCAACCAGCGGATCCTTTTGATCGTTTCCCTGGTCGTGATGGCGGTGATCGGCGTGCTGATCTACCAGGTGCAGGCATCGTTCGCCTGGCAGTGCGTCTTCGCCTGCCTGATGGGTGTGTTCGGTACCGGTGTCTTCTTCCCCAACACCAACAGCGCGATCCAGCGGGCGGTCCGCCCTCACCAGGTCGGGCGAGCCGCCGGTCTGTTCGTGACGTGCTACTACGGATCGGCCGCCTTCTCCGGGCTGCTGTTCGCGGCGCTGGTGCCGATGCTCGGCTGGCAGGGAGCCGGCCTGCTGCAGGTCACCGTGCTGCCGCTGGTGGCGGCCGCCATCATGCTGATCGTGCAAACCTCCCTGTTCAACAACGCGGCCCGCGCGGGCACTCATTGATCACGCTGGTGATCATTTCGGAAGGAGAACCAGGTGCCTGACGCCAGTTCGCATGATCGCGTTGCCGGGGCACTGGCCGGGATCGTCGTTGCCGACTTCAGCCGGGTACTCGCCGCACCCTACGCGACAATGCTGTTCGGTGACCTTGGCGCCGACGTGATCAAGATAGAGCGTCCGGGTTCTGGCGACGACACCCGTCAGTGGGGGCCACCGTTCACCGATGACCATGAGGCGACCTACTTCTTGTCGGTGAACCGTAACAAGCGCTCATTCACGGCGGACATGTCTGACCCCGCGGACCACGACGACCTGGTCGAGCTAATTCGGCGCGCTGACGTGCTGATCGAGAACTTCCGTCCGGGCACGATGGCACGGCATGGGCTGTCCTACGACCAGGTCGCCGCAATCAACCCGAGGCTCATTTATTGCTCGATCACCGGGTTCGGTTCGGAGGAGGCCGCCGCGGCGCTGCCCGGCTACGACCTGCTGGTGCAGGCCGTGGGAGGACTGATGAGCGTGACCGGCCCGCGCCCGGGTGAGCCGGTCAAGGCCGGCGTCGCCCTGGTCGACGTACTGACCGGCCTGCACGCCGCCATCGGCGTTTTGGCCGCCCTGCGTGCACGGGAGACAAGCGGCCGAGGCCAGCTCGTCGAGGTCAACTTGCTCAGTACCTTGCTGTCCAGCATGGTCAACCAAAGCGTCGGCTACACCGCCGGAGGAGCGGTCCCGGGCATCCTGGGCACCCGGCACCCTTCGATCGCGCCCTACCAGCTTTTCCCGGCTTCGGACCGACCGGTCGTCATCGCAGTCGGGAACGACCGGCAGTTCGCGCAGCTGTGCACGGCACTCGGCATCCCCGACGCCGCGAACGATCCACGTTTCGCGACCAACTCGGACCGCGTCGCCCACATCGATGAACTCGATCAGGCCATCACCGCACGGACCATCAAGCAGACCGCCGAGTACTGGTACCAGTTGCTGTCAGCCCGCGGGGTCCCCTGCGGCCCCGTCAACGACATCGCCGACGCCTTTGCGATGGCCGGCGAGCTCGGGCTCAACGCCCGCATCACCGTGGGCACTGGCCCGGACAGCGTTGACCTGGCAGCCAACCCGATCACCCTTTCTGACACGCCCGTCACCTACGTTCGGCGGCCACCACGGCTCGGTCAGCACGCAGACGAAGTGCGCACCTGGCTTGACACCGCAACCACCGCCGAACCCCCGCAACACCACCACAGCAGCAGCAACCACCAGCCAATGGGAGTACACCAGTGACCGACCTCGCCACCGACTACCTCGACATCGACTCCCTGCTTACCCGGCAGGAGATCGACCTGCGCAGCCAGATCCGCCGGTTCGTCGATGACCGGATCCGGCCCAACATCAAGTCCTGGTATGAGGACGCGGTGTTCCCCCAGGATCTGGTCAAGGAAATGGGGAGTCTCGGCCTGCTGGGCATGCACCTGAAGGGGTATGGCTGCGGCGGCCGCACCGCCGTCGAGTACGGGATCGCCGCCATGGAGCTTGAAGCCGGCGACTCCGGCATCCGCACCTTCGTGTCCGTCCAGGGATCGCTCGCCATGAGCGCGATCTCCAAGTTCGGTTCAGATGAGCACAAAGAGCGATGGCTGCCTGGCATGGCCGCAGGTGAGCTGATCGGATGCTTCGGTCTCACCGAGCCCACCGCCGGCAGTGACCCCGCCAATATGCTCACCCGAGCCGAGCGTGAAGGGTCGGACTGGGTGCTGAACGGAGCCAAACGCTGGATCGGCCTCGCCTCGATCGCCGACGTTGCGATCATCTGGGCGGGCACCGAGGACGGCATCCGCGGTTTCGTCGTCCCGACCGACACCCCGGGCTTCTCGGCTACCGCGATCCCCGAGAAGCTGTCGATGCGCGCGTCCATTCAATGCGACATCACCTTGGAGGACGTCCATCTGCCCGGCAGTGCCGCACTACCCGGCGTGGTCGGCCTCCGTGGTCCGTTCTCCTGCCTCAACGAGGCGAGGTACGGCATCATGTGGGGCGCCATGGGCGCCGCCCGTGACGCCTACCAGGCCGTGTTGGGCTACGCGAACCAGCGCACCCAGTTCGGCAAACCGCTCGCCTCGTTCCAGCTCACCCAGCAGAAGCTGGTAGACATGGTCCTGGAGATCCAGAAGGGAACGCTTGTGGCCCTCCAGACCGGGCGGCTCAAGGACGCCGGCCGTCTGCGTCCCGAGCAGATCTCGTTCGGCAAGCTCAACAACGTCCGTCAGGCGATCGAGATCTGCCGTTCCGCCCGCACCATCCTCGGCGGAAACGGGATCACCCTCGAGCACTCTCCGCTGCGGCACGCCAACAATCTTGAGAGCGTGCGTACCTATGAGGGCACCGACGAGGTCCACACGCTCATCATGGGCCGCGCGATCACCGGCATCCCGAGCTTCTCGTAGAGTGCGGGGAGCATCGTGACCGAGACGCCCGCCGTGAGCGAAACCGTTACCGAGACAAACACCACCTACCTTGACCGCGGCGGCTTCCGCTTTGCCGTCCTCACCCTTACGAACTCCGGCCGGCGCCCCGTGACGTTGGGCCCGGCATCGCTTGCCGGGTTCGAGGCCGCAGTGAGCGCCCTGGACCTTTCCGGGATAGACGCCGTGGCCGTGACCGGCAAGGGCTCGGTCTTCTGTGCCGGTGCGGACCTGAAGACGATGACCGAGGCCACCACGCTGCAGCAGGCTGAGGAGGTAGCACGCCGGGGGCTGGAGGTGCTCGGACAACTGGTGGGACTACCGGTGCCCACCTTCGCATTCATCAACGGGACCGCCCTGGGCGGCGGGCTGGAACTGGCCTTGCACGCCGACTACCGCACGGTTGCGGATTCGGTCCGGGCCCTGGGCTTCCCCGAGGTCCGCCTCGGTCTGGTGCCTGGCTGGGGCGGCATCCCGCGCGCCGTGGCACTACTCGGGCCCGCAGAGACAGGGCGTCTGGTGGTCACGGATTCGCTCGCGGGCAGGAACCTCTCCGCCCGGGCCGCGGCCGAGCTTGGCTTGGTCGATGCCATACTGCCCGAAGACGGATTCATGGCGGCATCGCTGGATTTCGCCGCCGGCGTTCTTTCCGGGACTACAGCCACGGCCGCTGCTCCGGCCCGCGCCGACCGCAGCGCGGAGCAGGATCCCTCCGGCGCCGTCGTTGGATCCGCAGGACTGGAGGCCGTCCGCACACAACTCGATGCCCGCCTGCACGGCGCCGCGCCCGCCCCCTACCGTGCCCTGGAGTTGATCGCCTCCGCTTCCGGAAGCGAGGAGGCCGCCGGACAGGCAGCGGAGATCCGGGCCTTCGGCGAACTGCTGCTCTCCGACGAGGCCCGTGCCAGCATGTACGCCTTCCACCTCACGCAGTCCCTGGCGAAGAAGCCCGCGGGCAGGCCGGCCGCGGCACCGTTGCCGGTGCGCTCGGTCGGCGTCGTCGGTGCCGGGCTGATGGCCAGCCAGCTCGCCCTCCTCTTCGCGCGGCAACTGCGCGTCCCGGTACGGATCACCGATCTATCCCAGGAGCACATCGACAGGGCACTGGAGTGGACCGCCGGACAGCTGGACAAACTCGTGGGCCGCGGGCACCTGCAGGCCATCGAGGCCGAGGCCGTCCGCGCCCTGATCACCGGAGGCACAGACAAAGCAGTCTTCGCGGACTGCGACGTGGTCATCGAGGCAGTCTTCGAGGAACTGGAGGTCAAGCGCGCCGTGTTCTCCGAGCTTGAACCGCTGCTGCGGCCAGACGCCCTGCTGCTGACCAACACCTCTTCGCTGTCCATTGAGGCCATGGGCGCGTCCCTCGCCAAGCCCGAGCGCCTGCTCGGCTTCCACTTCTTCAACCCCGTGGCCGTGCTGCCACTGGTGGAAATCATCACGGCGCCGCACACGGACGAAACCACCCTTGCGACGGCGTTCGAACTGGCCCGGCGGCTGCGCAAGACAGCCGTTCTCGCCACGGACACGCCCGGCTTCGTAGTCAACCGCGTGCTGACCCGGCTCTTCAGCGAAGTCCTTTCCCTGCTCGACGACGGCGCCGATCCAGAGACCGTGGACCACGCCCTGGACCCGCTGGGCCTGCCCATGACACCGCTGCAACTGCTGCAATTCATCGGCCCGGCCGTGCAGCTGCATATCTGCGAGACCATGCACCAGGCCTATCCGCAGCGCTTCGGCGTGAGCACCAGCCTCACGAAGCTGGTCGCCGCGGGACTCCCAGGCTATCTGGACGACGACGGCGGCCTCTCACCTGCCGCCGCTGCCCTGCTGCCGGCGTCGCACCCGGCTGAGTCTGGCGCCATCCGCGCCAGAATCCTTGCCGCGCTGACCCGGGAAGTCACGTCCATGCTGGACGAGTCGGTGGTGGCCGGGCCGGAGCAGATCGACCTATGCATGGTCCTTGGCGCCAATTTCCCGTTCCATGCCGGCGGTCTGACCCCACTGCTGGACCGGGAAGCAGGCGCCGCCTTCCATCCGGATCTGCGCGTTCTCGTCCCGGCTGTCGAGTAGCCCAGCCCTCGCTTAGCCCGGGTCGTCCCCTTGCCGGCAGACCGGCCCTCCATCCCTCGTCCGTCCAAGGAGAAGAAAATGAACCGCAGTACAGATGTCGTCATCGTCGGGGCCGCCCGCACGGCGCAAGGCAGACTGATGGGACAACTCGCCCCGCTGACCGCCGTCGATCTCGGCGGCGCCGCGATCGCCGCGGCCCTGGACCGGGCCAAGATCCGCCCCGATGCCGTCGATGCCGTCATCATGGGACACGTCCTGCAGGCCGGGGCAGGACAGAATCCTGCGCGGCAGGCAGCCGTCGCCGGCGGCATTCCGCTCAGCGCCCACGCCGCCACAATTAATAAGGTGTGTCTGTCCGGACTGAGCGCCATCATCGACGCAAGCCGAATGTTGAGGCTGGGAGAAGCCGCGGTGGTAGTCGCCGGCGGACAGGAATCAATGAGCAACGCCCCGCATTTGCTGCCCGGTTCGCGCGTCGGGCATCTCTACGGTGACGCTGCGCTGGTCGACTCTGCGGCCCACGACGGGCTGACGGACGCCTTCGATGAGGAATCCATGGGGCTGGCCACCGATCGCGCCAATGACGCCTTGGGCATCTCGCGCGCCGAGCAGGACAAGGCCGCAGCCGATTCCCACCGGCGGGCAGGCGCTGCTCAGGCCGCCGGGTTCTTCGACGCGGAGATCGTCCCTGTCAAGGTTTCGCGGGGCCGCGGCGAGGCCGAACTGGCAGGAACTGACGAGGGTGTACGTCCGGACAGCAACGAGGAGTCGCTCGGTAGGCTCAGGCCGGCGTTCTCCCCGAGCGGCACGGTGACCGCGGGAAATGCCTCGCCGCTCAACGACGGCGCGGCCGCCACCGTCTTGACAACGCGCGGCTATGCAGACGGCCACGGTCTCGAGATCATGGCGATTCTCTGCGCCCCGGGCCAGACAGCGGGGCCAGACACCTCGCTGCCGGACAAGCCGGCCCGTGCCATTGGCAAGGCACTTGAGGTGGCCGGCTGGAGCGTGGAGGATCTGGACTTCGTGGAGATCAATGAGGCGTTCGCCTCGGTAGCCTTGCATTCCGCGGCAAAGCTCGGAATCGGCATGGACAGAGTCAACATCAACGGGGGAGCGATCGCCCTTGGCCATCCCCTTGGTGCCTCCGGCGCGCGGGTTGTCGTCTCGGCCGTATACGAACTCATGCGCCGCGGCACCGGCAAGGCGGCCGTGGCACTGTGCGGCGGGGGCGGCCAGGGGGAAGCGTTGCTCCTGTCACGCTGACTCAAACCAGACCGATGCTCCGCCTAACCGGTTAGTCACGTAGGTGCTGGTCTGTCCCTCACCGCCGCACCGTGGTTCGCAGGAGTTTCAGGGCCACGGAGATCGAGGCGAGGTCCACCTGTCCGGGTTTGGTGACCTCCGCGAAGGTGTCCTTGATCCTTCCCAGTTGTTCCTGGTGTCCGCGCTCCCATTCCACGATGCGTTCCACGGTATTGGCACCTGTCGTATCAGGGTCCCGAGTGGTCTGCATGACCGAAAGGGTCATGTCTGCGACGGCGGAGTACACATCGTCGCGCAATGAGGCCCGGGCCAGGGCTTCCCAGCGGTTCTGCCGGGGCAGGTCGGTGATGCGCAGCAGCAGACTCAACGCACCGATCCGATGGAAAACCGCATAGTACATATCAGCGATCGTGGTCGCTGGTTCGTCAACCAGTTCCGAAATCAAGGAGATGTCAAGGAGCCCGAAGCTTTCCAGCAGATCGGAGGAGCGCCGTCTCAGCTCATCCGGCATCCCGGCGTCAGCCCAACGCGCCAACCGGTCCTCGGTGTGGTCACGATCGGAGCCGCGCAGAAAGTCCAGGGTCCGGGCCCGCAGCAGCCCAAAGGTCGGCCCGATCCTCGCAAGGGCATCCTCGACGGGCTGGTCCCGATGATCGTGTGTCACGTACCAGCGGGTTGCCCGGTCCAGGGCCCTGCGCATATACAGTGCCATTTCCGCCGCGCATTCGCTGGGAAACCCGGAGGGAAGGGCGGTCATCCTGCCCGTTATCCATTGCAGGTCGTAGGCCTCGCGGACAACCACGAAGGCCCTGGCCACGGCCGCGGCGGTGGCGGTGGTTTCCTCGATGGCGCGGAAGGCGTACGTGATCCCTCCGAGGTTGATCATGTCGTTGGCCACCACGGTGCAGATGATCTGCCGGCGCAACGGGTGGGAGTCCAGTTCGGCGTCAAAGCGTTCGGACAGCTGGCGGGGGAAGTAGCCGCGGAGGACCCGCTTGAACCAGGATCGTCGGCGAGGTTGCTGGCGGTGAGCTCCTTTGCCAGTTCGACCTTTGCGTAGGCGGCAAGCACCGACAGTTCCGGGGCGGTCAGCCCGGTGCCTGCCCGCAGCCGGTCCTGGAGTTGTTCCGTGCCCGGCAGAGCTTCCAGGTTCCGGTCCAGGTCCGCGGCAGTCTCGAGCCAGTCCATGATCCGTTCAAAGCCGGGGCTCAGCTCCGGGGCCAGGTGCCGGTCGTTGAAGAGGAGGACGTTCTGGTCCCTGTTGTTTGCCAGGACCAGGCGGCTTACCTCGTCGGTCAGGGAATGCAGGAACCCTGTCCGTTCCTCGGGCCGCATCTTGCCGGTCGCGATCATCCGGTCGATGAAGATCTTGATGTTGACCTCGTGGTCCGAGCAGTCCGCGCCGGCCGAATTGTCTATCGCATCGGTGTTGAGGAGGACACCGTTCAGGGCCGCCTCTATCCGGCCGCGCTGGGTGACGCCCAGGTTCCCGCCCTCTGCCACGGTCCGGGCCCTGAGCTCGTTGCCGTTGACCCTGATGGTGTCGTTGGCTTTGTCGCCGACGTCGGTGTGGTCCTCGGTGGAGGCTTTGACGTATGTTCCGATGCCGCCGTTGTAGAGCAGGTCCACGGGCGCCCGGAGTATGGCCTGCATCAGTGCGTGGGGTGGCAGGGATACAGTTCCCGGCTCCAGGCCGAGGCACAGCCTGACCTGCTCGGTGATCTCGATGTTCTTGGCCGCGCGGGAGTGGACAGCCCCGCCTTCGCTGATCAGGGCCGGGTCGTAGTCGGCCCAGGACGAACGGGGAAGACCGAAGAGGCGTTTGCGTTCTTCGAAGGATGTTGCGGCGTCGGGGGTCGGATCAAGAAAGATGTCCCGGTGGTCGAATGCGGCCACGAGGCGGATGTGCGGCGAGAGCAGCATCGCGTTTCCGAACACGTCCCCGCTCATGTCTCCGATGCCGGCCACGGTGAAGTCTTCTCTCTGTGGATCCATGCCAAGCTCGCTGAAGTGGTGCTTGGCGGATTCCCATGCACCACGGGCGGTGATGCCCATCTGCTTGTGGTCATATCCCACGGATCCTCCGGAAGCGAACGCGTCGCCCAGCCAAAAGCCGTATTCCCGGGCCACGGCGTTGGCTGCGTCCGAAAACGATGCTGTTCCTTTGTCGGCCGCAACCACCAAGTAGCAGTCATCACCGTCATGGCGCACCACGCGGTCCGGGGGAACCACCTCTTCACCTCGTGGCGTGGTGACCAGATTGTCTGTGAGGTCCAGCATGCCCTTGACGAAGATCCGGTAGCACTCCAGGCCTTCCGCGAGCCAGGCTTCGCGGTCCGTCACAGGGTCCGGCAATCGTTTGGGGTAGAAGCCTCCTTTGGCCCCGGTGGGCACAATGACGGAGTTCTTCACGTTCTGGGCCTTGACGAGTCCCAGGACCTCGGTCCGGAAATCCTCGCTTCGGTCGGACCAACGCAAACCTCCGCGCGCCAAGTCCCCGAAGCGCAGGTGCACGCCTTCCACCCGCGGCGAGTAGACCCAGATCTCGTACTTCGGACGCGGAAACGGGGCACTGGCGATCGCAGCAGGATTGAGTTTGAAGCTCAGGTGGGCCTTGCCCTGGAAGTAGTTGGTCCGCGTTGTGGCTTCCACGAGGTTCATGAAGGTGCGCAGCAGGCGGTCTGCGTCGAGGACCGGGATGTCGTCGATCGCGCCCAGCAACTCCTTCGTCGCCACAGCAATGCTCCGGACACGGTCAGGCCCGTCCAGTCCGGGATCGAACTTCGCCTGGAACAGTGCCAGGAGCGCGCGCGTTGCCCGGACGTTGCTGATCAGCGTGTCCGCGATGAATCCGTACGAGTTGGTGGTCCCCAGCTGCTGGAGGTACTTCGCGTAGCTTCTCAGGATTGCTGCCTGCCGCCAGCCAAGCCGTTCCCGGATGACGAGTGCGTCGATCCGGTCGGATTCGCTGTCCCCCCGCATGGCGGCCGCGAAAGCCTCCGCGAGCAGTCCGCTCGTAGCCTCGGGGTCGACACCGCCGGGATACTTCACGCCGAGGTCGTAAAGAAACACGTCCTGCGCGGCACCGCGCCGGAGCTCGAAAGGCCGCTGATCCAGCACTTCGAGCCCGAGGTTGTGCAGGAAGGGCAAGATCCGGGTCAGGCTCCTGGGCCTGGTCAGGTAAAGGCGGATCCTGGCGTCCTCGACGAGCGTGCTCGAGGCGCCCTTCCTGACGTAGACCGTGAGCAGCGGATCCCCGTATGGTCTGCCTCCTGTACCTTCCAGGTCGAACGTCTCGAAATTGACGATGTCCCCGACCGCGGCTTCCACATCGTAGACCGCGCGATAACTGGCAGGAAAGGCGTCCGACCAGAGCCCGGCGAGCCGTACGGCCTCCGCCGTCGGGAAGCGGTCACGGATCGCATCGTCGAGCCCGTCCGACCATGAGCGGGTAGCGGCTATCAGGCGCCGCTCCAGTTGGGACGGGTCGACGACGGCTGCATGTGACGGCGGGGCGTCCGGCACGGCACCATCCACGTGGATCCGGAAGAACACGCGGGCCAGGGGTGACTCGGTGAGCCGGACTTCGAAATCGACGGAGTCCGCTTTGAACGCCCTCCGGAGTTCTTCTTCGATCAACAACCGGACCGCCGTGCTGTAGCGGCGGCGCGGGAAGAAGACGAGCGCGGACACGAAC
>NZ_JARVRH010000035.1 GCF_030209755.1 Arthrobacter sp. efr-133-TYG-118
GACTCTTAATCAATGGGTTCCGGGTTCAAGTCCCGGGGGGTGCACCAAAGGGAAGATCCCTGGATGGCTGAATGGCTGTCCAGGGATCTTTTTGCTTTTCTGCCCGATTCGCCGCGGGCCGAGCTTCGCACGGGACCGAATTTCACCGGACCGGCTGCGGAAGCCTAGTTGGAGGCTTCGCCCGGCGCCGCGCCCGAATCCGCTCCGGCCACAATGTCATGTACGACTGCCGAGGAATGATTGTTCGCCAGTTCGCGTACCAGCGCCTGGAGCTCCCGCCGCAGTTTGGCAGTGTCCACGGGCACAGGTGCAAGCACTTCCCGTTCCAACTGCGTGGCGAGCCCGAGGGTGTGCTCCCCCGCCTCGGTCAAAGTGACCACTTGGCTCCGGCGGTCGGACACGCTGCGGGCGCGGCTGACGTGGCCGTGGGCCTCCAGCCTGGTGAGCGTCTTCCCCATTGTCTGCGCCTGGACCCGGACGATCTGCGCGAGCATCGACTGGGTGGTCGGTCCTTTGACGGCGAGTACTTCCATAACAATGACCCCGGCATGGGTCAGCTCCATACCGCGCAGTTTCTCGTTCCAGGCATGCTCCACGAGTCGCGCGGCCGTGGAGAGCAGGCGCCCGGTGGGCCACCGTTCCATATCAGGCATAAGGGCCAGTATATAGACCGCTGCGGGCGGTTCAGGCCCGGGTTCAATTCGTGAAGTGCCCAGCCCGTCACTAAGCTGAGTGATCGCGAACGATAGCAAGGAGCACAAATGGCTGAACGACTCATTCCAGGCGACACTGCCCCGGACTTCACCCTCAAGGACCACACGGGACGCGAGGTGAGCCTAGCCTCGCACCGCGGCCGCAATACAGTCATCTACTTCTACCCCGCGGCTTCCACGCCGGCATGCGCCAAGCAGGCCTGCGACTTCCGCGATTCCCTCGCAACCCTTCAGGCTGCCGGTTACGACGTCCTTGGCATCTCTCCGGACACCGTGAAGGACCTGGAAAAATTTGCGGCCGAAGAATCACTGACCTTTCCCCTGCTGTCCGACGAAGGGCACCACGTGGCCGACGCCTATGCGGCTTGGGGCGAGAAGAGGAACTACGGGCGCACCTACCAAGGGTTGATCCGCTCAACGATCGTGGTGGACCCCGACGGCAAGGTCGCCGTGGCCCAATACAACGTGCGCGCCACCGGCCATGTCGCCAAACTCCGCAGGGACCTCAAACTCGACAAGTAGCCACCGCACGGCGGCATGGGCGGGGCTGCAACGGCTGGCGCAAAACCGCGGGTACAATGGAGGCCGGTATATGGCCGGAGCGGGAATCCGTGGATCCCGGTCCGGGTACCAAACACCAGCGCGAGTGGTGAAATTGGCAGACACGCAGGATTTAGGTTCCTGTGCCTTCGGGCGTGGGGGTTCAAGTCCCCCCTTGCGCACATTCAGGAAGTGCCCCGGTCCTTGGCCGGGGCACTTCCTGTTTCCAGCCGGGACTCAGGGCCCTGAACTAGACTGGGCTGCGGTCCGGCTGCCGCGGGCCCCAGCCCGTCCAACTGCCTTGAGGGGACAAGAGTGGTAAGCAGCAAGCTTCGCCGAGTCACGCTACAAATCGGCGCAGGCCTTCTGGCCGTGGCCTTGACCTCGTGCACGGTAAGTCCCGGACCGGCACCGTCGACATCGGCTGCGGGCAGCGCTTCGGCAGAGCCAAGCAAGACCTTCAACTTTGGCACCCCGTCGATGCCGCTTGGGCTCGATCCCGCCGTGACGAACGACTCCGAGTCGTATCGCATCACCCGGCAAGTGATGGAAGGCCTCGTAGGGGTCGACGCGTCCACCGGCCAACCAACTCCCCTCCTTGCCACCTCTTGGTCGCAAGGGAATGACGGACTTAGCTACGACTTTAAGTTGCGGTCGAAAGTCACCTTCCACGATGGAACCGTCTTTGACGCCGCGGCCGTCTGCAGCAACTTCAACCGTTGGTACAACTTCCCCGCGACCGTGCGCCAGCAGGCACCGGGCATCGCATTCAAGAGCGTCTTCAAATCCTTCTCGGACGACGCTTCGCTTTCGCTCTTCAAGAACTGCAAGGTTGTAGCTCCCGACCACGTCCAAATCAACCTGGCCAAGCCCTTCACGGGCTTCCTTCAGGCGTTGACGCTGCCGGCGTTCGCGATGTCATCGCCGAAAGCAATGGCCGACGGCAAGGCCGACGTCCTGGACAAGAAACTGTCAGGACAACCGGCGTCGGCCTACGCCTCCCACCCGGTGGGCACGGGCCCTTACGTTTTCTCCTCATGGAGCCAAAACCGCATCACACTCACGAGCTACAAGGGCTACTGGGGCGACCGCGGCGAGATAGCCACGGTCAACTTCATTCCGTTCGACTATCCGCAGGCCCGGCTCCAGGCCCTGCTCGCAGGAACCATCGACGGATACGACCTTGTCACCGCCGGCACCTTCGACCAACTGGTCAAGAAAGGCATGCAGATCGTCCAACGGGATCCGTTCTCCGTGATGTACCTGGGGATGAACGAGTCGGTGGCGCCCCTCCAGAATCTTGGGGTGCGCCAGGCAATCGAAATGGCCATCGACAAAGACACCCTCATCCACAAGTTCTTCATCGACAACACGTCACCGGCGACCCAGTTCGTTCCCCCCAAGCTGAGCGGCTTCAACAACAACGCACCGTCCTTGGGATACGACCCGGACAAGGCCAAGCAACTGCTCGCCAAGTCCGGCTACAAAGGCGAGGAACTCAAGTTCTACTACCCGCTCAATGTCACGCGCGCCTACCTTCCCACCCCGGAGAAGATCTACGCGGAGATCAGCGCGGAGCTCACCGCCATCGGACTGAACATCAAGCCGGTACCCGTGAATTGGGACGACGGTTACCTCCAGAAGGTCCAATCCCCCGGTGACCATGCGCTCCATTTGCTCGGCTGGAATGGCGCCTACTCGGACCCGGACAACTTCGTGGGCACGCTCTTCGGTGAAAACAACGGGGAGTTCGGCTACAGCGATCCACAGGTGTTCTCAAAGATCGATCGGGCCCGGGGACTCCCCGACGGCGCTGACCGCAACTCCCAGTACCAGACCATCAATGCCCAGATCGCTGCGACCGTCCCGGCAGTACCCATCGCCTTCCCCATCTCGGCTTTGGCCCTTTCCGACCGGGTCGAGAAGTACCCCGCGTCGCCTGTCTTAAACGAAGTTTTTACAAACGTTCGCCTGAAGTCTTGACGTCCCGCCGCAATTTCAGTTATGTGCCCACGCGGGGATATTCTGTGACAGCCAGTGCCGCCGCTATCGGAGATAGATCGTGACCTTCATTTCCAAGACACACCACGCTGACGTCGTCCTTATTGGGGGCGGAATCATGAGCGCAACCCTGGGTGCGTTCATCAAGCAACTCGAACCCAGCTGGACCATCTCCCTCTTTGAGCGACTCGACGAAGCCGGCCTGGAAAGCTCCGGACCGTGGAACAACGCGGGAACCGGGCACGCAGCGCTCTGTGAGCTTAATTACTCGCCTGCAGCGAAGGACGGCTCCGTTGACCCGTCCAAGGCCCTCCACATCAACGAGCAATTCCAGCTTTCCCGGCAGTTCTGGTCCCACCTCGTGGACAACAAGTTGATCGGCTCCCCCAAGGGCTTCATCAACACCGTTCCGCATATGAGCTTCGTCATCGGCGACAAGCACGCAGACTTCCTCAAGACCCGCTACGAGGCGCTCAAACCCAACACGCTCTTCCGCAGCATGGAATACACGGAAGACCAGGAACAGATCGCCAAGTGGGCTCCGTTGATCGTCAAGGGCCGCGACGCCAAGCAGCGCGTTGCCGCCACCCGCGCCGCGGAAGGCACCGACGTCGACTTCGGCGCCCTGACCCGCGAACTGACCGGCTACCTCGCTGCCAACGGCGTTGAAGTCAACTATGGCCACGACGTCACCAATGTGAGCAAAGCCTCCGACGGCGGCTGGGACCTTTCGCTCAAGCACCCCGCTTCCGGTGAACACGGCCAGATCCACGCCAAGTTCGTCTTCGTCGGCGCCGGCGGCGGAGCACTCCACCTGCTCCAGGCCTCGGGCATCCCGGAAAGCAAGGGCTACGGTGGTTTCCCGGTATCCGGGCAGTTCTTCCGCTGCACCGACGAGGCCATTGCCGGCCAGCACAGCGCCAAGGTTTACGGCCAGGCCTCCGTGGGCGCCCCGCCCATGTCCGTGCCGCACCTTGATACCCGCTACGTTGGCGGCAAACGTTCCCTGCTTTTCGGCCCGTACGCCGGCTTCTCCACCAACTTCCTCAAGACGAGCAGCTACCTTGACCTGCCGCTGTCCATCCGCCCGAGCAACATCATCCCGATGCTGGCCGTGGCCAAGGACAACATGGACCTGACTGCGTACCTGATCAAGGAAGTCGCCAAGCGCCACGATGCCAAAGTGGAGTCCCTCCGCGAGTACTACCCCCAGGCCGACGGCGGCAACTGGGAGCTCATCACCGCGGGCCAGCGGGTGCAGATCATTAAAAAGGACTCCAAGAAGGGTGGCGTGCTGCAGTTCGGCACCGAAGTCATCACGGCTCGTGACGGCTCCATCGGAGCACTGCTTGGCGCCTCCCCCGGCGCTTCCACCGCAGTCCCGATCATGATCGAGATGCTCCAGCGGTCCTTCCCGAAGAACTTCAAGGGCTGGCAGTCCAAGCTCAAGGAAATGATGCCAGGCTACGGAGTCAAACTGAACGACAACCCGGAACTTTCGGCCGAGCTGGAAGCGAGCACTGCCCGCTCGCTCCAACTTGAGCCTGCCGACGCCGTTCAGCACTAGCAACCGTCCAGGCTGCGGCCGGTTCGAGACAAGAAACAGACCGTAGATCCCAGGAGACAGCGCAATGTTCCGTCTGGCAAAGCTTTCATTGGCGAACAGGGCACTGATCGCGCTGATCACCGTCTTCGCGGCGGTGTTCGGCGTGATCACCATGTCTTCCCTCAAACAGGAACTCATTCCCTCGATCGAGTTCCCGCAGATCTCAGTGATCACGGCCATGCCGGGCGCGTCCCCTGAAGTTGTCGACAAGCAACTCAGCCGCCCGCTCGAAGCAGCACTGAACAGCGTCGAGGGCCTGGAATCGACCACGTCCACGTCGCGGAACGGTGTTTCGCAGATCTCCATGGTGTTCGCGTACGGTTCGAACCTGGACCGTGCACGCAACCAGATCGATCGCGCCATCTCCAACGCCAAGCGTGTCCTGCCGGCCGACGTCGAGCCCCGGTCTTTTGCCGGCAGCATCAGCGACTTCCCGATCGTGTACTTGGCGGTGTCTTCGGACAAGCCTCTCAGCGAGCTGAACACTGACCTGCAGCGCTTGAGCGTTCCCCGGCTCCAGAAACTGGACGGGGTCCGCAGCGCCGATGTGACAGGTGGTGCCACCCAGCACATCCTGATCCAGCCCAAAGCCCAGGCCATGGCCGCCAGCGGCGCCACGGTTCAGTCGCTCACGAATGCCCTCAAGAACAACGGGACGCTGGTCCCGGCCGGAACCATCGAGGACCAAGGCAAGACGCTTTCCCTGCAGATCGGCAGCCCGGTGGACTCCCTCGACGTCATCAAGGGCTTGCCGCTCACGGGAGCGAAGGCCGGAACCACAATCAGCGGCGTTGCCGACGTGAGCATCCAGGACGACGCCGCAACTTCGATTACCCGGACCAATGGGAAGCCGACACTGGCCCTGTCCATCACGAAGAAGCCCGACGGCGATACCGTCGCCATTTCGCACGCCGTCAAGGATTCCATTGCCCAGATGGAAGCCGAACTCGGCTCCAATGCGCACTTCACGCCGGTGTTCGACCAAGCCCCGTACATCGAAAAATCCATCAAGGACCTCACCACGGAGGGCCTTCTTGGACTCGGCTTCGCGGTGGCAGTCATCCTCGTGTTCCTGATGTCCGTGCGCTCCACGCTCGTGACGGCGGTATCCATTCCGCTGTCTCTCCTGATTACGTTCATCGGAATATCGGCGACCCACTACTCGCTCAACATCCTCACGCTCGGCGCGTTGACCATCGCGATCGGCCGGGTGGTGGACGACTCGATCGTCGTCATCGAGAACATCAAACGGCACCTCAGCTACGGCGAGCACAAGCTCACGGCGATCCTCAATTCCATCCGGGAAGTTGCCGGTGCCATCACGGCGTCCACCCTCACTACAGTTGCCGTCTTCCTGCCGATCGCCTTTGTAGGCAACCTGGCGGGCGAACTGTTCAGGCCCTTCGCCCTGACGGTGACCATCGCCCTGTTGTCGTCGTTGCTCGTGTCCCTCACCATCGTTCCGGTGCTGGCGTACTGGTTCCTCAAGTCGCCGTCGCCGGCCTCCGCCGCGGAGGACGTGCGTGCCGCGGAAGACGCCCGAACCAAGGCACATGAGGCAGAGCAACGCAGCCGCCTGCAGCGCGGCTATCTGCCCATCCTGGTCAAAACCCAAAAGCACCCGGTCGTGACGATCGTCGCGGCAGTCCTCGTATTGGGTGGAACCGCAGCCATGTCCCCGCTGCTCGCCACGAACCTGCTTGGAGACTCCGGCCAGAACAGCATGACCGTGCGCCAGGTTCTTCCCGCCGGCACAAGCCTGGAACAGACCGGCGCCGCCGCCGCCCAGGTGGAATCGGTCCTCCGCGGGATCGACGGAATCAAGGACGTCCAGGTCACTTCGGGCAACGCCCAAACGGGATTCGCCGCGCTCACCTCAAGCGGTGCGTCCAACTCGACGTTCACCGTGGTGACGGACGATAAGGCTGACCAGCAGAAACTTCAGGACACAGTGCGGTCCCGGCTCGCCAGCGCCTCGGCTCCCGGGAAGGTCACTGTTGGTGCACAGCAAGGCGGCCTGGGCACGTCTTCCAGCGTGGACATCACCGTCAACGCCGCCAACTCGGCGGATCTCAAGACCGCAAGCGACGCCGTAGCGAAGGCCATGGACGGTGTGCCCGGGAGTGCCGAGGTAGCCACCAACCTGGATGTCAGCCAGTCGGTGGTCCAGGTAAAGGTTGACCGCGCCAAGGCGGTCGCCGCCGGGCTGAACGAAGAACAAGTCGCCGGCGTCCTGGCGTCGACGGTCAGTCCCATCCCCGCGGGCACTGTCCGTATCGACACCACGGACTTCCCGGTACAGATCGGCGAAGGCACGCACTTCAGCAGCATCGCCGATGTCAGGGGCATCAATCTCCCGACGCCGGCCGGGCCCGTTCCGCTGTCGAGCATCGCTTCCGTAGACCAAGTAGACACCCCGGTCTCCATCACCAGCAGCAACGGCCAGCGGAGCGCGAAGGTGACCGTGACGCCGTCGGGCTCCAATCTTGGTGCCGTCAGCACGGCAGTCAGTGACCGGCTGGCCGCGGTGCAGCTGCCGGCAGGCGTTACCGCCACGATCGGCGGGGCCACGACGCAGCAGGCCGACTCGTTCCGGCAGCTCGGCCTCGCGCTCCTGGCCGCCGTCGCCATTGTCTATGTCATCATGGTGGCCGCGTTCAAGTCGCTCATCCAGCCCCTCATCCTGTTGGTGTCAGTGCCTTTTGCGGCGACTGGCGCCATCGCGTTGCTCCTGGTCACGGGCGTTCCGCTCGGACTGCCTTCCCTGATCGGCATGCTGATGTTGGTGGGAATCGTCGTGACCAATGCGATCGTCCTGATCGACCTCATCAACCAGTACCGCAAACCGCACGATGGCAGCCCCGGAATGAGCGTGGCGGACGCCATCACGCACGGCGCCCGGCAACGGCTGCGCCCGATCCTCATGACGGCGCTTGCTACCGTATTCGCCCTGACGCCCATGGCTTTGGGCCTCACGGGAGGCGGCGGGTTCATTTCCAGGCCGCTCGCGATCGTGGTCATCGGCGGCCTTGTTTCGTCCACGGCATTGACGCTCGTCCTTGTGCCTGTCCTCTACAAGCTGGTCGAAGGCCGGCGGGAGAAGAAGGCGCTACTCCAGGCACTCACGCAACGCCCCGACGTCGCGAAGGACGGCATCGCAGGCCACGGCGAGGGCGACCCCCTGGACTGGACCACCGGAATGATTCCCAGAGTCACCGGCCGCCGATCCGCCTCCAGCCCCGCCGAGTAGCGCGACAAACACCGGGAACAAAATGATGCCGTACCCTGTTGCAGGCAGTGATACATGCAAATGCATCTATTTTGGGATAGACTGTTGGCAGAGCCCGGACACCAATCGGGCAGGCAGAAAGGCACATCATGGAGATCGGCGTATTCAGCGTCAGCGACATCACAACTGACCCCACCACGGGCCACACCCCCACGGAGAACGAGCGCATCAAGGCCGCCGTGGCCATCGCCAAGAAGGTCGAAGAGATCGGCATGGACGTCTATGCGATCGGCGAGCACCACAACCGGCCCTTCTTCTCATCGTCCCCCACCACCACACTGGCGTACATCGCAGCGCAGACTGAGCGCATCACGCTGTCAACGTCCACCACGCTGATCACCACGAATGATCCCGTCAAGATCGCCGAAGACTTCGCGATGCTCCAGCACTTGGCGGATGGCCGCGTGGACCTCATCATGGGCCGCGGCAACACCGCTCCCGTCTACCCGTGGTTCGGCAAGAACATCCAGGACGGGATCGAACTCGCCGTGGAGAACTACTCCTTGCTGCGCCGCCTCTGGGACGAGGACACCGTCAATTGGAGCGGCAAGTACCGCACCCCCCTGCAGAACTTCACCTCCACGCCCCGCCCGCTCGACGGCGTCGCGCCCTTCGTCTGGCACGGCTCCATCCGCAGCCCGCAGATCGCGGAACTTGCCGCCTACTACGGCGACGGCTTCTTCGCCAACAACATCTTCTGGCCCAAGGAGCACTACCAGCAGCTGATCGGCCTCTACCGCGAACGCTATGAGCACTACGGCCACGGCAAAGCCGACCAGGCCATCGTGGGCCTCGGCGGGCAGTTCTTCATGCGTAAGAACTCCCAGGACGCCGTGAAGGAGTTCCGCCCCTACTTCGACAATGCACCGGTGTACGGCCACGGACCCTCGCTCGAGGACTTCACATCCCAGACGCCGCTGACCGTTGGCAGTCCGCAGGAAGTCATCGAAAAGACCCTGACTTTCCGCGAGTACTTCGGCGACTACCAGCGCCAGCTGTTCCTTGTGGACCATGCCGGACTGCCGCTCAAGACCGTCCTGGAGCAACTGGACCTCTTTGGCGAAGAAGTCCTGCCGGTCCTGCGCAAGGAATTCGAGGACCGCAAGCCGGCCCATGTACCTGACGCACCCACCCATGCATCCCGGGTGGCGGCGTCCGTGATCGCCTCGGCCAGTGAGGCGGTTGCCGGTGCTGTCAGCGACGGCGCAGGGGGGAACCCGTGACCACCACAGCGCCCACCTCGTCCGCCGTGCGCCTCGCCGCCGAAACCTGGGAGTCCTTGTTCCGCTCCCAGGTGGCGGTGATGCGCCGCCTCCAGTCCGGGCAGGCGTTCAAGAAGCTGCCCATCAAGGAGTACGACGTCCTGTTCACTCTTTCCCGCTGCCCCACGGGCAAGCTGAGGCTGAACGAGATCAACGATCACGTCCTGCTCAGCCAATCCAGCCTGAGCCGGCTGGTTGACAGGTTGGAGAAGCGCGGGCTCGTCGAGCGCAGCATCGCCCCCGACGACGGCCGCGGGATCCTGCTGGGGCTTACCGCGGCCGGGCAGGAACTACAGAAAGAGATCGGGCGCGAGCACATCCGCGACATCGCCGAGCTTGTGGCTCCGGCCCTTACGGCCGAGGAGCAGCGTGAGCTCCTCCGCCTGACGGAAAAACTGCAAGCGTTCGTCGCACACAAGCAGCCGCGCGAAAGCTAGCGGAGGACGACGAGCTTCGCCGGGTCCTCATCCGGCAGCTCGTCGGCCACCACTGCGGTGACCTTTAAGCTCTTCAACGACAGGCTGCCACCCACCGTGGAGAGGAACGCGGTGTCGGAGGAATCGCGTCCGGCCGTGATGCGCAGCATGGATTCGCGCGGAGCCAGGCCGGTGGGATCGATCACGTACCACGTTCCGTCGATGTGGGCCTCGGCCACGGCATGGAAGTCCATGGGGCTCAACCCGGGCGCATACACCGCGGCGAGCCGGGCGGGGATGTCCTTGGAGCGCAGGAGGGCAATGGCAAGGTGGGCGAAGTCCCGGCAAACACCCTTGCGGTGCAGGAGCGTTTCCACCGCTCCATCCGTCCCCCGCGAGGAACCGCTGACGTACCGCAGCTCGTCGTGGACCCAGTTCCGGACTGCCTGCAACAGCTCCTCGCCGTGCAGCCCGCCGAACTCGGCGTACGACGTCGGAAGGAGCCGATCGGACTCGGCATAGCGGCTGGGCCGCACATAGCGGATGAGCTCCATCCGGGAGGACTCATCGGGGACACCAAAGCCCTCCACCGAGGCCCGGTAATCAACAGTTACCTCGCTGGGTTCGGCGAACTCCATGTACTGGAAACGTCCACCGTGATGGTCCGTCAGCTCGGTGAGCGGAACAGCTTCGCCTTCCACCGTGACTGACAGCTCTTCGGTCAACGACTCATAGCCAGGATTGCTGGCCACGGCTATTGCCATGGCCACTTTGGTGTTGGCGACGGTCTTGAAAACGAGCTGGGCAGCAACGTTGCGTTCCATGGATCTCCGGAGTGTTGCGGCTGGACAACCCAATAAATGTGCGGAGTTGGCGCCGACGAGTTTGTCTGTCAATCGTGGTTCTACAGATTGACCTTCAGAGACAATAGCATCCGCTGGACGTTGGCGAATTCCGAACTCTGGTCAACGTACTTGGCGGCTTGGTCCAAGGTGTCAAATGACTTCGCGGGAGCAACGACTTCGTCCGTCGCGAAGGCATGCACGGCGGGCATGTCCCCGAAGTAGTAGTTGCCCTTTCCTGCGGGCCCCACCACAAGGTTCCGCAGCTGGCAGGCCTGGCCATCAGATCCGGCCACCAAGTTGGTGATGCCGTACGAACCGAAGAATTTGTACCCTTGGATGACCCGGAACACCACGTGTGGGGGGATCGTGGAATCACCGTCCGCATGGGGCAGGTCAATGGGCACGCTGCTTACCACCACGTAGGGACGCTTGGCGGCCGGATTGCAGTCAGCTGGACTCGCCGAAGGCAGTCCCGTGTGCAGGGTCGCGAGATACCCGCCCTTGGCGTCTTTGACCTCAATCTTCAGGGCGCCCGGCATGGAACCCGCGTCGGGCGCCACCGATTGCGCAATCCAGTCACTCGGAAGGTCGAAGCTCACCTTCTTGGCCGCATCCGAGTACGTCTTCCACGCCGAGGCGGTCGCTCCCGCCGTCGCTGTACTTCCTGTGGAGGGGCTCCCCGAAGCGGTGGAGCCGCCCGACGGCGGGGCCGTACCAGGGCCCGACGGCGTCGCGCTCCCGGGTGCCGCACTGTTGGACCCGGCAGTCCAGACTGGTCCGCCCTTGCCCTCGGAACTACAGCCCGCCGTGGCGACCACGATGAGCGCGCCGAGGACGGCGACTGAAAACTTCAACGGGATCCGCTTTGCTCTCATGCGCACCAGCCTAGCGGCGCCGGGCCCCCGCCTGCCCGTCCGGATCGGCGTTTCGCACGTGCAACGCGGCCGATGCACCCCGGGCCGCTTCGGCCTGCGTCGTAGGACTAGGCTGGACGCATGGCTCCCGATCAGCTTGATGAGGACGAAAACAATGTGGCGGACATCTCCGCCGTGGACATCGCGGACTGGCGTTTGCGCACCTTTGCCTTGTACGACGACGTCCGCAAGATTGCGATGGACGATCCTTTCCAGGCCCATGTCTACTGGCGCCAGGAACGGGACCGCATGTTCGGAACCCATCCGGCCTCGGCACTGACTCCCGCCAGCAAGCAGGCTTTCTCGGGCCTGCGCACCGCGGACTACGATTCCCGGTTTCGCCGCTATGCCTCCCTTTCTCCGGAAGGCGCCGGCCAGGAGATGAACGTCCAGACCGGAACCGACGGCGTGGTGCCGTTTGTCCGCCTCGGCACCTTCGACCTCGACGAGCTTGGCTCATTGGCTGTGTGGCGCCTGCGCAGCTACGGCGGCGGTATCTTTGTGCCCTTCCGCGACGCCACGGCCGGCAAACCGGGCGGAAGCTACGGCGCCGGCCGGTACTTGCTGGACACCATCAAGGGCGCCTTCCACGGCCTTCGAGGATCCGGGCAACAGGAGTTCGTGCTCGACTTCAATTTCGCCTACAACCCTTCCTGCGCCTACAACGAGGCCTGGGCTTGCCCCCTGGCCGGGCCGGCGAATCGCCTGGCCGCGGATATCCCTGTGGGGGAGCTCTACCTGCCCGTCTAAGCCGGGCCGTTCAAACAGGCCCAAGGACGTAGGATGTCTTCATGACTTTCTCACGTCCACGCCGGATCGCCCGCGTCCGCCCGCTCTCCCCCATCTCGCCGGACGAACACTTCTTCGTCGCGAACGACGCCGCCGACTTCGCTTCCGCAGAAGGCCGGAACTGGACTGTGGTGGACAGCCCGTTCCCCGGTTCGCCGGCAAATGGCAGCAGTGCCGGCCGGCCCGGGTGGGTTGGAGGCGCCGGGGTTTCCGAGGATGCGTTCACGTTCCTGGCACCGTCTGTTCCCGCCAACGTGTTCGGCATGGCGCACAACACCGGCCAGCCGGGCCGTGACCTGCCCGCGCAGGCGTTCCACAAGGCCTCCACAAGTGTCATCGGACCGGGCGACGCCATCGAACTCGCCTCCGACGTCGGCTACGTAGACCCCGAAGCGGAACTGACCGTCGTCGTCGGACGCAAGGTCCGGGGCCTCACACTCGGTAACGCGCGCGACGCCATCCTGGGTTTCACGATCGGCAACGACGTCTCGGCGAGGGACCTGCAAAAGACCGACGAACTGTGGATCAGCGCGAAAAGCCAGGACACATTCACTCCTGCGGGACCGTGGATCGTCACCGACCTCAATGACGGCCATCTTTCGATCGGCATAGTGCACAACGGCAGGGAATTGCGCACGGCAAGCACCGCCGACCTCGGATGGAAAGTGGACGAGATCCTTGTCTACCTGACCTCGTTCATGACCTTGCACCCCGGGGACCTGGTCCTCACGGGCTTCCCGGCCGAGTGCGCGAGGATCGAGCCCGGAGACCTTGTGACCTGCCGGGTTGAGGGCATTGGGGAGCTCAGCAACCCCGTTATCGCAGCGTCTTGGGAGAAAATTCCCAGCTTGATATGACAGGCTTGAGGCATGGAGCCCCCTGCCGTGCCGGCACTTGAGACGCGGCAGACGTCCCTTTACAGGCCAAATACAAGCAAGCGCCGCAAAGGCGTGCTGCGCTATCCGGTAGTCAGGCAGCTCATCCGTTTCACCGGCGTCGGGATCATCTGTACCGTCACCTCGCTGGCGCTGTACGCGCTCTTCCGGCCGTGGATGGGACCCCAACCTGCCAACGCCGCTGCACTGATCATCACCTCTCTCATGAACACGGCCCTGAACCGTCGCCTGACCTTCAAGATCAGCGGCAACCGGAAGAGAATGCGGGACCACCTGAACGGGCTCATCGTGATCGCCGTGGCGCTGGTCATCACGGGCGGGAGCCTGGGCGTGCTGCATGCGTTAAGGCCCGAAGCCACCCTCGCCGAGGACCTCTGGACCACCACGCTGTCCGGGTTCGTGGCGACGGCCGTGCGGTTCACGATGCTGCGGCACTGGATTTTCCGCAGGGCCCGCCACGTCTGATTCCCAACTAATCCCCACCGCCACCCTCGCCTCGCAAGCTCGGCCAGGGAACCCTGGCGGCGTGGGCCCTCGCAGAAGGTGTCGTTTTGAGCCTTCTAAACGACGTTAAATGCGAGCTAGTTGGGGTGGGGACGGTCAGCGGCGACCGAGCCCCTGGACGCTCCCGACGGCGGCAGCCACGGCTTCCGCGGCTTGCTCCAGTTCCGCTGACGTCACCGTGGAGTCGAAGCTGAAACGGACAGCTGTGTGGGCCACCTCGGGCTCGATTCCCAAGGCCAGCAGGACCGGTGAGGGAGCGTCGGATCCAGCGGCGCAGGCCGATCCGCTCGAGCACACCACCCCAAGCCGCTCGAGCTCAAGCAAGACCGACTCCCCGCTCGTGCCGGGGAAGCAGAAGGACGCCACCGACGGCAAGCGCTGCGAGGGGTGGCCGGTCAGCACCGCACCAGGCACAGCCTTAACGACAGCGCGGATGAAGGCATCCCGTAACTCCGAAACATGCCCGGCCAGTCCGGACTGTCCAGTGTGGGCAAGAGTCAGTGCCGCGGCGAGCGCAACAGCCCCCGCCACGTTTTCAGTCCCGGAGCGCCTGCCCCGCTCCTGGCCGCCGCCATGGACCAGCGGCTCAAGGCGCAACCTGCCCTTGGCATAGAGCACGCCGCTGCCCTTGGGCGCGCCCAGCTTGTGGCCCGAGATACTCAGGGCGTCTACTCCCAGTTCCTTGACGCCTATGGGTAGCCAGCCGGCAGCCTGGACGGCGTCCGTATGGAACGGCACGCCATGTTCCGCAGCCACCTCCGCGAGTTTGCGCACGGGCTGCACGGTCCCGATCTCATTGTTCGCATACATGATGCTGACAAGGGCTGTCGCCGGACCCAGCACAGCCCGGAGCGCCTCCGCCGTCACCACACCGTGCCGGTCCACGGGGACCACGTCCACCTCGAACCCATGGACGCGTTGCAGGTAGAGCGCGGATTCCTCGACGGCGGGATGCTCGATGGCGCTGATGACAACCCGGTTCAGGGCAGGATCCGCCGCCCGCCTCGCGAGGGCGATTCCCTTCACTGCCAGGTTGTCCGCTTCGGTGCCGCCGGAAGTGAAAGTGATCTCCCCTGGCCGGCAGCCCAGGGCCTTCGCCACCGCCGCACGGGCACCGGACAACGCGTTCGCAGCCGCTTCGCCGAGGCTGTGATGGCTTGAGGGATTGCCGAACTCCCCCGTCAGATACGGCCACATCGCCTCGAGGACCTCCCTGCGGACGGGTGTGGTCGCCGCTGCGTCGAGGAAAATCATGGCGTCAGCCGAGACCCAAGGAGGGGTCCGGCGTCACGTCGAGCGTCACGTCCAGGCCCAGATCCAGCGCGTTGACACTGTGTGTGAGTCCGCCGATGGATATGACATCGACTCCCGCGGCGGCGATGTCTGCGACCGTGTTGATGTTGACGTTACCGCTCGCCTCGACGACGGCGCGGCCGGCCACCTGCCTCACGCCGGCACGCAGCTCCTCAAGGGAAAAGTTATCCAGCATGATCGTGTCCACCCCGGCCGCCAGCACGGGTTCGATCTGCTCGGCCCGGTCCACTTCCACTTCGAAATGAGTGGTGTGGCCCAGCTGGGCCTTGGCCGTCTTGAGCAGTGCAGTGAGCTTCGCGGAATCGCCACCGGTCATCACGGCCAGGTGGTTGTCCTTGGCCAGGACGGCGTCGGACAGGCTGTAGCGGTGGTTGGCTCCCCCGCCGCAACGCACGGCGTAGCGTTCCAATACCCGCAGCCCGGGGGTTGTTTTCCTGGTGTCCGTGATGCGGGCTTTGGTGCCGTCGACCAGTTTGACGAACTCCGCGGTCTTGGTGGCAATGGCGCTCATGCGCTGGGCAAGGTTGAGCCCGACGCGTTCGGCGAGCAGCACCGAGCGCGCGCGGCCGCTGACCCGTGCGAGGTGGGTTCCGGCGTCGAACGCTTCACCGTCCGCGAGCAGTAGCTCCACTTCGGTGTCCGGGTCGATGAGCAGCATGGCGTCACGGAACACCGTTCCGCCGCTGAAGACCCCTGGAACCCGGGCATTGAGCACGGCAGTGGCGCGGGCTTCGGCTGGGATGAGCAGCTGCGAGGTGATGTCGCCGCTCGGCGCGTCTTCCGCGAAAGCCCGCTCCAGAATGTCCCGGACGGGTGCTGCGGGGAGGGTCAGGCTAGTCATTGACGAGGCTCGCTTTCCGGCGGATCGTGTATCTCTGAACAATTTCTTCGCGTTGGGTTTCGACGGCGTCACTCCGGTAATGCGCCCCGAGCGACCCCCGCCGCGCCCCCGCAGCCCGCACCAACAGCTGCGCAGCGAGGAGCAAATTAGCATCCTCGTGCACGCGGGGATCCGCAGAGTCCGGCACATTCTCAGGAAGCACGACGTCGGCCCAAGCCTCGAGTGCCTCGGCAGCCTCCCGGAGCAACCCCCCGGTCCGCAGCACCCCCGCCTTGGCAGTCATAAGCCGCCGAAGTGCGTCTCGACCGAAGGGATCGGGAATCAGCTCCGGTTGCCACGCGAGCGCCCCGGCCGGCCCGGTGGTTCCCGAAAGCGCCGTTGTTGCGTGGAGGTCCACGCCGGCCGCCGAGCTTGCGAGGCGTTCGCTGGCGGGAGACCGGAGCGCAGGCGCCGAGGGAACCGGCGAGTCGGTCACCCCACCGTTCGGCGGCGCCCACCCGAGAAACCCCTCGACAGCCCGCCGCCCGAACACAAGACCTTCAAGCAAGGAGTTGCTGGCCAAACGGTTCGCACCCTGGACCCCGGTGCAGGCCACTTCGCCGGCGGCAAGCAAGCCAGGAACGGAAGTACGGCCGAACAGATCGGTGACTACGCCTCCCATCCAGTAGTGGGCGGCAGGGGCAACCGGAACGGGTTCGAGGGTCCAGTCGATGCCGGCTTCGCGGGTCCGTGCGCTGAGCGTGGGGAAGCGCTTCTCAAGGAATCCTTCCCCCTTGTTCGCTTCCACGACCCGGGCGTCGAGGAAGACGTGGCCGTTCGGATCACCGAGTGAAGCGAGGTGGAGGGCGATGCTGCGGGAGACGACGTCGCGTGGCGCCAGTTCGGCGTCGGGGTGGTAGCCAGGCATGAATCGCTCGCCGTTCGCATCCACCAGGATGGCGCCTTCGCCGCGGACCGCTTCGGAAATGAGGAGCGGATCGGCGCCGAGGGGAGCTGGTCCTCCGGCGGCGGGGAGGACCATGCTCGTGGGGTGGAACTGGAAGAACTCGAGGTCTGCGAGGTCGGCGCCCGCCCGCCATGCGAGCGCAAGTCCGTCGGCCGTTGCGACCGAGGGATTGGTGGTCTGTGCGAACAGCTGCCCCGCCCCGCCGGTGGCGAGCAGCACGGCATCGCCGGATACGCTCCCAAGGCGGCCGTTGCGCAGGAATTCAACGCCCGTCACACGCCCCTCGGACTGGATCAGGGACGTCGCCTGGGCATGTCCCAGCACTCGGATTTTCCCGGCGTCCTGCGCGTCAAGGACCGCCAGGATGAGTGCGTTCGCGACCCCGGCACCGGTGGCGTCTCCGCCGGTGTGCAGGATCCTTGGCGCGGAGTGGGCGGCTTCGAGTCCCAAGGCGGGATCGCCGTCGTCGTCCGCGTCGAAACGGACACCGAAACGCTCGAGCCCCATGATGTCGAGGCGCGCTCCGGTGCACAGCACCCGCACGGCCTCCTCGTTGCAGTGGCCCGCGCCAGCCTTGAGGGTGTCCGCGATGTGCGCGGCGACGGTATCGCCGGGGGCGGGCTCGTCCAGCACAGCCGAAATCCCGCCCTGGGCAAAGAAGGTGTTGCTGTCCGCAAGCGCCCCCTTGCTGAGCAGGACGACGTCCGCACCGGCCTCGGCGGCCAGCAGCGCGGAGTAGAGGCCGGCGATGCCACTTCCGACGACGACGAGCCGCCGCCGCGCCGGAGCGCCGGGAATGCGTTCTGCAGTCATGTGAGGCTCGATTCGACTGGTTGGTACGGGGTGTGGCCTAGAGCGGCCGTGCTGCGAGCATGCGTTCGAGGGCGATCTTGGCGTTGTCCTTGACGGAGTCGTCTACCGTGATGCGGTTGACGACGCGACCTTCCACCAGTTCCTCGAGTACCCAGGCGAGGTAGCCGGGGTGGATGCGGTACATCGTGGAGCAAGGGCAGATCACCGGGTCAAGGCAGAAGATGGTGTGCTGCGGGTTCTCCGCGGCCAAGCGGTTCACCATGTTGATCTCGGTACCGATCGCGAAGGTGGTGGGTTCGGTTGCGGCGGCGATGGCCTTCTTGATGAAGTCGGTGGAGCCTGCGCCGTCTGCCGCGTCGACAACCTCCATGGGGCACTCGGGGTGCACAATGACGTTCACGCCCGGGAATTCGGCGCGCGCCTTCTCGATCTGGCCCACGTTGAAGCGCTTGTGGACGGAGCAGAAGCCGTGCCAGAGGATGACGCGGGAATCCAGCAGGGTCTGTTCGCCGTTTCCGCCGAGCTCCTTGCGCGGGTTCCACATGGGCATCTGCTCCAGGGGCACGCCGAGGGCCTTGGCGGTGTTGCGGCCCAGGTGCTGGTCAGGGAAGAAGAGCACCCGCTGGCCGCGTTCGAAGGCCCATTCGAGGACCGTCTTGGCATTGGAGGACGTGCAGACGATGCCTCCGTTGCGGCCGCAGAAGGCCTTCAATGCGGCCGAGGAGTTCATGTAGGTAACCGGGATGACCGGTGCACGGCCTTCGGAATCGGGGGCGGTCCCGAAGAGCTCCTCGAGCTGTTCCCAGCATTCCTCCACCGAGTCCTCGTCCGCCATGTCCGCCATGGAGCAGCCGGCGGCCAGGTTCGGCAGGATCACGGCCTGGTCCTCGCTGGACAGGATGTCCGCAGTCTCGGCCATGAAGTGCACGCCGCAGAAGATGATGGCCTCGGCGTCGGGCCTGGTCAGGGCAGCGTTGGCTAGCTGAAAGGAGTCGCCCACGAAATCCGCGTACTGCACAACTTCGTCGCGCTGGTAGAAGTGGCCCAGGATGACGGCCCGGTCCCCCAGCGTCTCCTTGGCGGCGCGGATCCGGGCGTCGAGCTCGGCGTCGCTGGCCAACTTGTACTCTTCGGGCAACTGGCCTTGGCGGGGCGTGGCCTCCGGGGCGTCGTCGGAGCTGGACGCGCCGGGACCGTAGGCCGGGATGCCGGCGAGGGCTTCAGCGAGGTCGTACTCCCACGGGCCCTTGGCCAGAGCGGGGCTGCACGTCGAGCCGGCCGCGGAACGGCCGCTTTCGGCTTCTTCCCGCGTGATCAGCTGGATAGCTGTGTTGACGCTGCTCATGGTGTACTCCTGTTGTCTGGCCCGAGTCCGGGCGTGCCGGTGAAGCGGTAGAGGCGGGGCGGGCGGTGTTTTCCGCCTTGGAGGTATTCACCGGTTTCCTCGATTTCCGGTGCTCCCTTGATTTGCCGGCGGAAGTTTGCCGGATCCAGCTGACGGTCCAGGACAGCCTCGTAGACTTCGCGGACCTGTGCCAGGGTGAAGAATTCTCCCAGCAAGTGATAGGCGATGGACCCGTAGGCCATCTTGTTGCGCAGCCGCCACAGGGCGTAGTCCACGATCGCGTTGTGGTCGAAGGCCAATTCCGCGAGCCGGTCTGCCCGGAACCAACGGACGTTCTCGGATTCGTCGGCCAGGGCGGCTTCTGTGGGCTGCACCAGGGCCCAGTAGACGATTGAGACGACCCTCTGCGCAGGCGAGCGGTGCAGGCCGCCGAAGGCGTAGAGCTGCTCAAGGTATTGGGGAGCCAGCCCGGTGGTCTCGCGCAGGTTCCGGGACGCGGCATCCTGGAGGGATTCGTCGTGTTGCAGCGGGCCGCCGGGCAGTGCCCACATGTCTTTGAACGGTTCGCGGATGCGGCGCACCAGCGGTAGCCACAGTGTGGGTCGGCCGGAGCTTTCACTCGGGCGGAGGGCGAAGATCACCGTCGATATGGCCAACGACGGCGGCGCGAGCCTTCGCTCTGCGACATTGGCGGAGGTGGCGTACACGGTATTCACCCCGCTTCTTTGCTGTAGGGACGAGAAAACTAGTTATAGTCAAAATGACTAGAACTAATGGTACGACTGCCGGCGCACAGTGTCCAAATGTTTCAGCCCGCATTCTCCTTGGCCGCAGCTTCCAGGAGGGGCAAAGTGCGGCCCTGGAAATGGGTATTCAGCACAATCACCGAGGACGAACGGAGCACGGTCTTCGTGGCGATGAGCTTGTCCAGGACGCGCTGCAGGTCCGAGTTCGACTTACCCACCACCCGCACCATGAGATCCGAACTACCGGAGACGGTGTGGACCTCAATGAGCTCGGGAATAGCGGCCAGAGCTTCGACGACGGCGTCGTGCCCCAGGTCCTGGTTGATGGTCAGCGAGCAGAAGGCGACCACGGGATAGCCGAAGCCGGCAGGATCGGGCTGCGGAACCCAGGGAGCCACCACCCCGCGCGCAGCCATCCGGTCCAGCCGGGACTGGACCGTGGCGCGGGCGACCTTCAAGACCCTGGATGCCTCGAGAACAGACGCCCGCGGGGAGTCGGTGAAAAATCGGACAATCTTGGCATCCAACTCGTCGACAACCATCAGTTTTTCCCACTTCCGCCCATGAGCTGTACAAATCGGCGTTCCTTGCCGAGATGTCGCACCAGCTTGTAACCATCCTCTCACGAGTGTTTTTCGCCACTTTCCTTCGGAAGCGGTAAATTCGATAAGTCCTACGAGGACCAGCTGACAAACCATCCACAAGAAGGCAAACACGAATGACAACGAAGTCCACCGCTGTTCGACCCTCCATTCCTTCGCAAGACCTTGGCCACTCGATGAAGCCGCGCCAGCTCACCATGATGGGCCTGGGCAGCGCCATCGGCGCGGGACTCTTCCTCGGCTCGGGTGCCGGAATCCACGCGGCCGGCCCGGCAGTACTCATCTCCTACCTTGTGGCGGGCACCCTGATCATCGTGGTGATGTGGGCGCTCGGCGAGATGGCCGCCGCCAACCCCAACAGCGGCGCCTTCTCTGTCTACGCTGAAAAGGCCATGGGCAAGACGGCCGGTTCCACGGTCGGCTGGCTTTGGTGGCTGCAGCTGGTGGTGGTCATCGCCGCAGAGGCGCTCGGCGCAGCAGGGCTGCTGTTCTCCGTCTGGCCGGTCATTCCTGTGTGGGCACTGGCCTTGGTGTTCATGGTGGCCTTTACCGCGATCAACCTCGCCGGGGTCCGGAACTTCGGTGAGTTCGAATTCTGGTTCGCCATCCTGAAGGTCGCAGCCATTGTCGCCTTCCTCGTCATCGGCGCGGCCTTGCTGTTCGGCTGGCTGCCCGGCGTTGCTTCACCCGGCCTCGGAAACCTCACCGGCAACTTTGCACCATCCGGCTGGTCTGGGATTGCCGCGGCGCTCTTCGTCGTGATTTTCGCCTTCGGCGGCACCGAAATCGTGAGCGTGGCTGCTGCGGAGACGCAGAACCCCGCACACAGCGTCGGCAAAGCCATCCGCACGGTGGTGTGGCGCATCCTGGTTTTCTACATCGGTTCGGTCTTCGTCATTGCAGCAGTGCTGCCTGCCGACTCCGAAGGATTGAAATCACCGTTCGCCGGTGTCCTGAACCTTGCCGGCATCCCGGGAGCCGGCACGGCCATCACCCTCGTTGCCGTCGTAGCCCTGCTCTCAGCGCTCAACGCCAACCTCTACGGTGCCTCGCGCATGGTCTTCTCCCTGTCTGAGCGCGGCGAAGCGCCTGCTTTCCTGTCGCGACTGCGCGGCGCCCAGGTGCCCATGGCCGCCGTCGGGGTTTCCGTTGCTTTCGGCTTCATCGCCACCATCCTGGAACTGCTCTTCCCCGACCACGTGCTTCCTGCCTTGCTCAACCTCGTAGGCTCCACCTGCCTCGTGGTCTGGGGAACGGCCCTCGTGTCCCAGTTCATCCTGCGCCGCCGCTCCGACCGCGAAGGAACCGAACTGCCACTTCGCATGAAGGGCTTCCCTTTCCTCACGGTCTTCGGACTGGCGCTGCTTGCCCTGATCTTCGTGGTGGGCTTCTCGAATGCCGAGAGCGCGGGCCAGCTGATCGGCACGTTCCTGTTGATCGCGTGCATCGCCGTTGCCTGCAGGATCGGCGCGAAGGTGAAGTCCGCCCGAAACGCCTAAGCAAAGCAACTAGCCGCAGTTGTTGTCGTTCTGAGCCCTCACAACGACAACAACTGCTGGGCCCACGCCGCCAGGGTTCCCTGGCCGAGCTTGCGAGGCGAGGGTGGCGGTGGGGATTACTTGGGTGACAGAGTGGTGCACAAACTGCTAGGTATTTCCACAAGAAGACTGGCAGCCCATGGCAGTTTGACCAGGGCTAAATAAGCGGATTGCCTACGATCGGAACAGTGACTACGGTCACGTCCATGGACTCACTTCTTCCCGCCGTGGCCGCAGCCGACGCCGCGTCCCTGTCCCCCGGACAGCTCAGGGAGCTCTATTCCCTGATGGCTGCCGTCCGATACCTGGATACCTCGGCTGTCGCCTGGCAGCGTCAGGGAATCATCCCCGGCTACGCTCCGGAACTCGGCCAGGAAGCGGCCCAGGTCGGCAGCGCCTACGCCCTCGACACTGCACGCGACTTCGCTTTTCCGACGTACCGCGAAATGGGCGTCGCAAGGACCATGGGCGTGGACATGGTGGCGTACATGTCCACCCACAAAGCAACGTGGCACGGCGGCATGTACGATCCCCTGGCAAGCCGCCTCGCGCCCATCCAGGCCGTCGTGGCAGGCTCTGTCCTTCATGCCGTCGGCTGG
Source organism: Arthrobacter sp. efr-133-TYG-118 (assembly GCF_030209755.1). Taxonomy (GTDB): domain Bacteria; phylum Actinomycetota; class Actinomycetes; order Actinomycetales; family Micrococcaceae; genus Arthrobacter. The sequence goes on from NZ_JARVRH010000035.1 coordinate 22,520, forward strand.
GCCCACGGCCAGACCCTCAGCGGCGAGCACGGAGTGGCCCTCAGCTACTTCGGCGATGGCGCATCCTCCCAAGGCGATGTCCACGAAGCCATGAACTTTGCCGCCGTGATGAAAGCACCTGTTGTCTTCTTCATCCAGAACAACGGCTGGGCGATTTCCGTGCCCACAGAGCGGCAGGTGGCCGGCGGCTCGGTAGCCGCACGGGCCGCCGGCTACGGGATCCCGGGTATTCAGGTAGACGGCAACGATGTCGTCGCCGTGTATGAGGCCACCCGCAACGCCTTCGCCCACTGCCGCGCAGGAAACGGTCCGGTTGTGGTCGAGGCCATGACCTACCGCCGCGGACCGCATTCCACCGCCGACGATCCCGGCCGATACCGGAGCCTCGACGACGAGCGCATCGACGCCGGCGAGGACCCGCTGGAACGCCTCCGCAAGCGTTTGCTGGCGGCGGGCGCAGCCGACGAGGCATTCTTCACCGCCGCCAACCAGGCGGCCCGGGCAGAGGAAGAAGCCATCCGCACCGGAATTGAAGCCCTCGGTCCCCGGCCCGGCAACGAAATGTTCGATTTCGTCTTCCAGGAAACCACCCCCGCCCTTGAAAACCAGGCCACCCGTTGGCGCGAGGAGTCCGAACATGTCTGAGAGCAACACCGCCACCCTCGAAGCCGGGTCAGCGACCGAGACCCAGTCCGTCAAGCTTTCCATGCAGCAGGCGCTCAACCGCGCGTTGGACGAGATCCTCTCCACCGATCCAAAGACGGTGGTCTTCGGCGAGGACTGCGGCCAATTGGGCGGAGTCTTCCGCATCACCGACGGACTGCAGGCCAAGCACGGAGAATCCCGGGTCTTTGACACGCCGCTCGCAGAATCGGGCATCCTGGGCATGTCCGTGGGTCTGGCGATGGCCGGCTTCCACCCGATGCCGGAAGTCCAGTTCGATGGCTTCGCATATCCCGCGATCAACCAGATCGTGTGCCAGATCGCCCGGATGAACTACCGCAGCCGCGGCACCTTGCCGATGCCGATCACGCTCCGGGTCCCCAGCTTCGGCGGCATCCGCGCCCCCGAGCACCACGGCGAAAGCCTCGAGGCACTCTTCGCCCACGTTCCAGGCCTCAAGGTGGTTTCGCCGTCGGACCCCCACGATGCCTACCACCTCCTCAAGTACGCGGCCTCGCGGCCTGATCCGGTGATCTTCATGGAACCGAAGTCCCGGTACTGGCAAAAGGGCGACGTCGACACAGCCGACGGCGGTACCCTCACCGGCGCCCGCATTGTCCGGCCGGGCCGCCATCTGACCCTCGTGGCCTGGGGTGCCATGGTGGCCCGGTGCCTGCAGGTTGCCGAGCTCGCGGCGGAGGACGGAATCGACGTCGAGGTCCTTGATCTGCGCTGGCTCAAGCCCATCGACGCCGAAGCACTGGCGACTTCCGTCGGAAAGACGCGGCGCGCCGTCGTCGTGCATGAGGCTCCGCTGACCTCAGGGCTGGGGGCCGAAGTGGCCCAACTCATCACGCAAAGCTGCTTCGACACGCTCAAGGCGCCCGTGGAACGGGTCACCGGCTTCGACGTGCCGTATCCCTCCGGCGACCTGGAGGACGAATACATCCCTAACATTGACCGCATCCTCCTGGGGATCCAACGAGTACTGGAGTATCGACGTGGCTGAAATCAGCTTCCCCCTGCCCGATCTTGGCGAAGGCCTTATCGAAGCGACCGTGCTGGACTGGCTCGTCTCCCCCGGCGACCAGGTGGAACGGAACCAGCCGCTCGTGGAACTGGAAACGAGCAAATCCGCACTCGAGTTGCCGAGCCCGCAGGCGGGTAAAGTGATCCGTATCCACGGCTCGCCGGGCGAGACCATCAACGTCGGTGAGCCGCTGGTGGTGTTCGAGGTGCCGGACAATACTGCCGGCATCGTGGGCACCGTTCCCAAGGATGACGCACCGAAGCGCCGGGTCCGCCTGAGCGCCGTACTTGATGAGGACTGACACCATGAGCGGCAGGCACACGGAAGAGCACATCCACACTGTGGAGGGAACAGATCCGCATCTGTTCGTGGAAGTCCATGAGCCTGCCGAAGGCACCGACGCGGGGCTGCGCCCTGTCCTGCTGCTGCACGGTTTCTCTTCGTCCACCAAACTCAATTGGGGCGATACCGGCTGGATTTCCACCCTCAAGTCCGCCGGCCGGCGTGTCATCACAGTGGACCTTCCAGGGCACGGCCGGAGCAGCTCGCCCGAGGACCTGGACTCCTACTCCCCGAGCCGGATCCGCGCGGACCTGCTCCAGATAGTCGCCGACGCCGGTGCGCGCCCTGTGCGCGCCGGTGACCCTACCAGCGGGCTCGACGTCATCGGCTATTCTTTGGGCTCCCGGCTCGCGTGGGAATTCGGGGCGACCCAGCCCGAACTCGTGCACCGGCTGGTGCTGGGCGGCCCGAACAAGGAAGACCCCCTGGCGTCCTTCGACCTCGCGGCCGCCCAGCGCTACCTCGCGGACGGCACGCCCATTGAAGACGAGTCCACCGCGGGATTGCTCAAGATGGCACAGCTCTTGCCGAGCAACGATCTTTTTGCGCTCTTGTCTCTCATCGAGGCTATTAAGGGCGAACCATTCGATCCTGCCGAAGCCGTGCCCCACATGCCGATCCTCCTGGTGGCCGGCGAAAAGGACGAACGCGCCGTCACCATGCCGGAGCTGGCTTCGATCGCTTCCCACGCCGGGGGCTTGGTTGAACAGCTGCTCGTGCCGGGCCGGAACCACAGCAACGCCGTGACCAGCAGGGTTTTCAAGGACGCTGCGGTGGCGTTCCTCGGGGTCTAAGTGGTGGCGGAGGGGCGGCGCTAGCCGGCCAGCCGCTCCGCATTGAGCGTCATGCGCTCCAGCACGCTGACGGCCATGGCGTATTCGTCGATACCGATCCCCATCGAGAGGTCCCGCCGGGATTCTTCAACGAGCCTTTGGGCTTCGGTGTGTTTTGCGTGGCCCAGTTCGCTGAGGCTGATGCGATCGTCCACCATGATGATCATGCCGCGGCCCACGAGCGCGGCGAGTTCGCTTTCGCGACGCCGCGTGTCGCCACCCCAAAAAGGGTTGAGAATTCCGTCAAGATCCTCGGGGCTAAGGGGTGTCTCAGCCAGGATATTGAGGGTCTGCCACTGCCTCCGGCTGAGTTTCAATCTCGCCAAGGTGCTGTCCAGATGAGCCTCCAATGCGGCGTCCAGGCGTTTGGTCCAGTAACCGATCGGCTTGTTCACATGGCCCATCGTGGCAGCGCAGAGCGGTCCCGGCAACAAAGGTAGGCTTGATTCAGCGCTGGATGACGTGGAAGTGAGACGAATGGGCATGCGCTTCAAGGACCGTGCGGACGCCGGACGCCGTGTGGCAGCAGGGCTTCCGCAGCTCCGGCAACGGCCGGACACCATCTTGTTGGGCCTCGCCCGCGGTGGGGTCCCCGTGGCGGCCGCTGCCGCCGTCGAACTCCAGCAGCCATACGGTGCCATTCTGGTGCGCAAACTCGGCATCCCGGGGCGCGAGGAAACAGCGTTCGGCGCCCTGGCCTGGTCCAACGGCAGGATCGTGCGCATGCTCAACCGGCCTCTCGGCGAACGCATGCTGCGGCACGGAATCACCCAGGCTTCCCTTGATGCCGTGGAGGTACGCGAGCGGGGCGAACTCCTGCGGCGCGTGAAGACCTACCCTGGTATCAACTTCGACCTCTCGGGCAAGACTGTCGTTCTTGTCGACGACGGACTCGCCACGGGCGCAACGATGCGCGCCGCCGTCGAGGCCGTCCGCGCGGGTGGAGCGGCGACTGTCGTGGCCGCCGTTCCCGTGTCCTCCCTCGAAGCCCAGGCGTCCATCAGCCGGGTGTGCGATTTCATGATGTGCCTGCACACGCCGGGCAAGTTCCACGCCGTGGGGGCGTTCTACGAGCACTTCGAGCAATTGACCGACGACGACGCGGTGCGGCTTTTGGAGCAGGCGGGGTAGCCGCAGGCGATCGAGGACTACCCCGATGACGCTGTCGGCCGCCGATTGCCCATCACGATTTGGCTCGAAGGAAGTACCTGGGTGAACGGGAGGCCTCCGACGACGTTTTGACGACCGCTCGCCCCCACGGCCCGATGGATGAGCTTGGCGATAGACGGTGCCGGGCCCACGCCGAATTCCTGTCTCAGGTCGGCGGAGTAGCTCTTGTAGGTGCGAAGGGCGGAGACGAGGTCGCCAGAGGCGAGGTGTGCCTGGATCAGCAGCCGGTAAGAGGACTCCCGGAACGGTTCCAAGGAGATTGCCACGGTCGTGGCGGCCTTGGTTTCCTCGGCATTTCCATGGCTGAGGTGGTACTCGGCGATGGAGTCGAGGGCAGCTGTCCGCACTGTCCGGAAGCGTTCCTGTTCGGCCAGGATCCAGTCCTCGTACCACCCCGGAAGAAGCTCCGCCGTTCGCAGCCGTTCCCACCTCGCGTACCAATCGCTCAGCTCGGAGGCCGGGGCGTGAAGCTCGCATTCAAGATCGGTGATATCAACGAGTACTTCCCCACTGAGGGCCACGGAATCATCTGTGGTTCCGTCGGCATCGAGCAGGCCGGGAAGCTCGTGATTGATGTGCCAGATGCTCACCCTGAGTCCGACCGCCGCCTGGGCATCGGAGGAGTCGGGCCAGAGAAGTCCGGAGAGGAACGTGCGCGGCCGCTCGCCGAGCAGGGCCAGGGCGGTGATAAGGCGTTGCTGCCGATGCGCTACTTTCTGCCGCCGGCCATCCCTGCTCAGTGTCCAACCGTTGAGCAGGGTCAGGGACCACTGAGGATCCGGTGATGAAACCACGTCTCATACCCCAATCGAACGTCGGATTCCTGGTGGGCAAACCGCCACGTCGTCTGACGTTAGCCAGCGTTGACCAGCCCGGTCACGAGTGGCCACTACCTGAATCAAGAACCCCTAACGGATGTCCTACTTACTCGTAAACGATTTTTGTTCCCGCTGGCCTCGGAAGCCCTCCGGCCGAAACATTCACGACAAGAGACACGCCTGCTTGTAACGGCGCTGTAACGGGTCCGGTCCCATGCTCATGCCAACATGCACCTGACCTGGCGCGTGCAACGGCGAGCGAAATCGAGGTGCGGTCATGAACCATCCAGACCCCCTTTTCCGGCGACCCTCCAAAAGAGGGCGCCATATGCTTCCCAGCTGGTGTTCCGCATTCGTGTGGGTAAACGGACAGGGGTGAGAGCGGTGTCCATTGGTCAGTTGGAGCCCGCCGGCAGCCGGACCCCTGGTGCTTCGGCCCCCGGGACTTCGTTTCCGGCGGCTTCGATCAGTGTGGTGATTCCTACTCTGAACGAGGCACTGAATCTGCCGTGGGTGCTCAGGCGGATGCCGTCGTACGTTGACGAAGTGATCATTGTGGACGGTCGATCCGAAGACCTCACCGTGGATGTGGCGCGCGCGCTTCGCTTCGATGTCGTCGTTGTGAACGAGCTGCATGCCGGCAAGGGCGCCGCCATGCGGGCAGGGTTCGCCGCGGCCACCGGGGACATCATCGTCATGCTCGACGCGGACGGCAGCATGGACCCCAGGGAGATCGGCTGGTTCGTTTCACCCCTCCAGCACGACCACGATTTCGTGAAGGGCTCCCGTTATGTCACCGGCGGCGGTTCCGATGACTTGACGCGTTTGCGCAATCTAGGCAACCGTGCGCTCACAGGGCTGGCGAACAAGGCCCTGCACTGCCACTTCTCGGACCTCTGCTACGGGTATATCGCTTTCCGCAGGGAGTGCCTGGAGGTTCTTGAACTCAAGTCCGATGGTTTCGAAATCGAGACCGAGTTGGTGTCGCGGGCTGCACGGGCGGGGCTTAGGATCGCTGAGGTGCCAAGTCATGAGCTCTCCCGCATTTCGGGCAATTCGCATCTGCAGACCTTTCGCGACGGGTGGCGCGTCCTGCGCACGCTGACCCGTGAGTGCGTCGGATGGGACGCGCCGACGGCGGGGGTACGCCCGGAGGCCCTTCGGCGCGTGAAGTACCGGTATCCCGACATGAGGTTTCCCCACGTCCCTACCGACCCGAAGACGGTCCTGGCGATGCTGGCGGACGGATAATGCCCGCCGCGGCCGGCTGGCCCAGTGTCAGCGTCGTAATCTGTTGCTTCACCGAAGCAAGGTGGGAGTTGCTGCTCCGCTGCATCGCGTCGGTTCAGTCCCAAACGTTCCGGCCGGTACAGTTTGTTGTCGTTGTTGACCACAACGAGGATCTCTACCGGCGATTGGGGCTGTACCGGCGGCTGACGGGTGCGCTGCTAGGCGTCGAAGTGGTGGAGAACTCGGGGTCCCAGGGCCTTTCCGGCGCCCGCAATACCGGGGTGAAGGCGGCAAGCGGGGACATTGTGGCCTTCCTCGACGATGACGCCGAAGCCGCGCCGGACTGGCTGGCCCGGCTCGTCCTGCTCTATGACGATCCGGACGTGTTGGCGGTCGGGGGCCGGGTTGAACCAGTGTGGGAATCAGGTCGGCCGGCGCACTTTCCCGAAGAACTGGATTGGATTGTCGGTTGCACCTATAAGGGCTTGCCCAGGGTCGCCGCGCAGGTGCGCAACGTTATCGGCGCGAACATGTCCTTCCGCTGCGAAGTCTTTGAGCGGGTCGGCGGCTTCAATGCTTCCCTTGGCCGGCAAGGTGATCGTCCCCTTGGATGCGAGGAGACCGAATTGTGCCTGCGGGCATCCATCGGTTCCCCCGGAACACGCGTGGTTTACGAACCCGCAGCCGTGGTTCGCCACCATGTGCCGGCTACGCGCGGCACCGTGCGCTACATGTTGGCGAGAGCCTGGTCAGAGGGGGTTTCGAAGGCTCAGGTGACCCGGCTTGTCGGCCGGAGCGAAATCCTTGGACCGGAACGCCGATATGTTCGCAGGGTGCTGCCGCGCGCCGTTCTTGCCGGATTACGCTCCTGCACGCGCGACGGTGACGTGGGAGGCCTGGCCAGGGCCGGAGTGATCGTAGCGGTTCTGGCTGTCACCGCGGTTGGTTATCTGCAGAGCCTGTGGGAGACGTCATCGCCCCAGGCGCGCGTATCCAGCTCCGTTTTGTACCGGCTTATTCGCGACAAGAGTGGAGGCGGGCCCAGTGATTAACCAGCAGATCGCCACGTCGCCGGCAGTTGTCTTTGACGTCCACGGACGTGTCGCAATCAGGGTCGCCCAGGGTACGCCAGGTGAGGCGCAGCTACGCGACATGCTTGCCCCGTTCCTGGGCCCTTCGACTTCAAACCTGCAGTTGAACATCGGCGGCAGCGTCACTCCGGTTCCCGCGCAATCCCATGCCGAAGACGCCTACCGGTATACAGACGATTCGTTGTTCCTCCCTGAGGACCGGGTTCGGGTCACCCGCACCGAAAACGGCTTCATGATCGAAGGGGCGGGCGAACTACTGACGGCGGTCGTGCCGCTGTTGGACCACCTGTGCATCAGGCAGGAAACCGCGATGGTTCACGCTGCGATGGTGAACTATCGGGGAGCGGGCATTCTCATGCCCGCATGGGGCGGCGTCGGGAAGACGAGTACGGTCGCGAAACTCCTGGCCATGCCGGACGTCGGCTTCATGGCCGATGACTGGGGATTCATCACCGCGGAGGGGACCCTCCTGTCCTATGCAAAACCGATGTTCATCAAGCCCCACCACCGGCCAATCTATCCGGACCTGTTCCAAGGAGTCCGCAAGCCGCTCGCGCCGGGCTGGCTGACTTCGACGATCAGCAGCGTGGCCACGGCTGTGCACCCTGTCATCGTCCGCTATCCACGCACGGCCGCGTTCACGCGGCGGTGGTCGCCCGAGCACAGGATGGTCCACCCGGGAGACGTATTCGGCCCCGGTAAAATCGTTCCCCAGGCACCTGCCCGGATCGCTGTCTTCCTCGAACGCTTCGACGGAATGGATGCCCGGTTGGAGCGCCGGACAGAAGCCTGGATGGCGGCACGCATTGTGGGCAACTTTCATTCTGAGTTGCCTTTGGTATCGCGGCGACTCATCGAGGCCCTTGGGGCCACGGGTCTCGTGTCATTGGGCGAGCATTTCTCCGCAAAAACCTCCGTCATTGCCCGCGCGTTGGGTGATGTTCCGTGCTTCGTGCTGCGGCTTCCCGCGGCGTGGTCCGCCGACCGGACCTCAGACTATGTCGCGGGCACCGTCACCTCCATGGTGGACGGCGGGCCGTGAGCGGGAGCGCGGGCGCTGGCAGCGTACTGGACGTGTCTGTCGTGATCCCGGCCCGCAACGCCGCCAACTGGCTCGGCGAATGCCTGAAGTCCGTCCTTGACCAGAACCCCCGCGAGGTGATTGTCATAGACGGCTGTTCGCAGGACGCCACCGTGCAGATCGCCCGTTCCTACGGGGCACGCGTCATCTCCGACAGGGGACGCGGTCTGCCGGCGGCGCGCATGCTCGGCGCCAGGGCCGCGCACGCCGATCTTGTCGCGCTCATCGATGCCGACGTCATCGTTCCTCCCGGCGTTCTGGAGAACCTGATGAAGGAGTTCCAGGCAGGCGGCTTCGATGGTTTGCAGTTTGGACTCGTGAGCGAGCCCGACGGCACCGGCTACTGGGGAGCCTCCCTTGCCTGGCACCATAACCACAGCAGGGTCCGCTCATGGTTCGGCGTCAGCGCCACCCTCATGCGCCGCAGTGTCCTCCTCGACGCAGGGTTCGATGAGAGCTTCCGGTCGGGCGAGGACATCGAGCTCCGGATCCGGCTCGAGGACGGTGGATACCGCCTCGGCGTCTCCCCCACGACCTTCGTCAGGCACCGGTTTGCTGACAGCTTCGAATACGCCCGCGACCAATGGCTTCAGGACGGGGCCGGTTTGGCGCGCACGATGCACAAGCACCCGCGCCGCGCCGGCTGGTTGATATTCCTGCCTCTTCTTGCGACGGCGCGTGGCGTCCTTCTCTCCCTGGCGACCGCTCCCCGGTTCCTGCCATACTGGGCTGGCTTCGTCCTGTACAACTATGGGGCTTTTGTCAGCACCTTGCTGCGACTTCCCAGGCAGGGCCTTTCCCTCGGCGGGAACGCCATGTGGCTCGCGGCGGCCCGTATTGCACCGATGGCCGCCGGGCTGCTGTTCTGGGCCCTTGCCGCCGTCGTGATTCCTGCCGACCGCCTGGGGCTGGCCTCTACTGTGGTCGCTGCGACAATGCTGACGGTGCAGTTGGGAATGCTCGGCGTCGGCCCGGCGACCCTGTCCGTACTACCCGCCCAGGCCGACGGGGGCCGGACCCTGATACCAGCAAGTGTCGCAGCCGTGAGCTTTTCGTCGCTCCTCATGGCCACCGGATTGCTCGTCGTGACCTCTTTCCAGCGATCCGGCGTCGGCATTGCCTGGACGAACCCGCTCATGAGCGCCGCCTTTTTTGCCGCGGCGCTCTTCGCCGCCGTCGCGTACCAGTTCGACCACATCGCCGTCGCTCAGGCGCGGGCGGACCGTGCCTTGACGCGCAGCCTCGTCCAGGCCGTGTTCCAGCTCGCCACCCTCGCCATTTGCCTGTTTACCGGCTACCGAGATCCGGCCGCCATCGTCGTTGCCGTGGCAATGGGTGCCTTGGCGAGCGTGATCCTCGGTGTGCATCAGCTCAGACGCACCGACACGGCTCCGCAGTGGACGCAGGCGAATTGGCGCGAAGTCATCAAAGTCTGGGGTCCGGGCCTGCGCCAGCACGCACTCATGCTTGCCGACCGCGCACCAGGCTACGTCCTTCCACTCGTCGTGGCAGCGGCACTGAACACGTCGGCTGCAGCAGCCTGGTATGTCGTTTGGATGCTTGCTTCAGCGATCTTTTTCGTGCCCCAATCAGCTGGCTACTCACTCCAGACAGCCATCGCGGCGGACACAGCCGACCCCCGCGTTTCTTCACGCCCCGGCCTGGTTCGGAAGGCCTTGCAGATGAGCCTCTTCCTCACCGGGCTTGCCGGGCTGCTGCTGCTGGCGGCCGGCTCTCTGCTGCTGCCCTTGTTGGGGTCCGGCTACGCGTCGGCGTGGGTGCTGCTACCTTTCCTGGTCCCGGCCCTGATGCTCACATGTGTCACACAGGTCTACTACGGGGTGTGCCGTTCCACCGGACGTTTGGCTGAATCCACGATGGTCGCGATTGCGGCATGCGTCCTCGCGGTGGCACCGGCTCCCGCGGTCGCCCAACACTTTGGGCTCACCGGAGTTTCCGTGCTCTGGCTGGTCGTCCAACTGGGCGCAGCAGTGGTTGCTGGCGGCCGGTTGCACCGCTTCTCACGGGACCATGGCCCTGCCCGGGTCAGACGCAATATCGGGCGCACGTCCGGGTCACCCGCGCACAGGGTATCGGCGCCGTAATGGCCGTACAATCCCCTTGGAGCGTCTCCGCCTCCCGCTTGCACCGATCCGACGTCGGTACACAACTCCCCCTCGTCGTCACCGACCCGAAGCGTCCCCGGGCCGCCCAGCATCGGGCCGACCGGGGTGACCCGCGGGTTCCGGGCGCTCTCGCGGTGATGGCGGCGACCGCCCTGATTTTGGGGGTGTGGGCGCTCAAAACAGTGAACGCGCAGGACATTGGGGGCGGCGGCCTGATCCAGGTCCTGCCTGCCAGCTATTTCTTTGCCCTGGGCCTGAGCCTGGCCGGTTTCGTCGGTTCCCTCGGTCTCAAGGTCCTTCGCCTGTGGTTGCTCGTCGTTCAGCTTCTTGTTTTGATCGTCATTCTGCATGGGGCCGACCCGATCATTCACGGCTTGCCCCGCTTGGAAGCCAGCTACCGCCACTTGGGCATCACCGACTACATCACACAGTCCGGAGGCCTGGACCGGAAGCTCGACGCATATTTCAACTGGCCCGGGTTTTTCGGACTACTGGCGATGCTCTCGAATGCCACAGGAGTCCACGATCTGGCATGGGTTGCCACGTGGGCGCCGGTCGGGGTCAACGTCTTGCTCATGCCCGCCCTGCTGGCGCTTGCCCTGCGCCTTACCTCCAGCCCAAGGCAAGCATGGGCAGGAGTATGGATGTTCTACCTGGCCAGCTGGGTGGGGCAGGATTACCTCTCCCCGCAGGCCTGCGCCTTGCTGCTGCTGCTGACCCTGGTCGCCTGTGTTCTGACAGTTTTCCCCGGGTGGCCGCGGAAGCCGGCGGGCAAACTCGCTAGTCGGTTCAGGAATCTTGCGCGTAGGCTCGAACCCGGGAAATCGGCGCCGATTCCCGCCGAACTACCACGGTCGGCCTTCATCATATTGGCCGCAGTGTGCGTAGTGCTCTTGGCTGGGATGACAGTCGCCCATCAACTCACTCCCTTCGCCGCTATTCCTATCCTGGCGCTGCTCGCCCTGAGTGGAAGGTGCCGGCTACGCTTCCTTCCGGTCCTTGCGTTGTTGCTTCCGGTCTGCTGGCTGGTCCTGGCCGCCACCCCTTTCCTCATCGGCCACCTGCACACTCTCTTCGGGTCCATCGGCAACATCAATGCCGCCGCCTCCGCCTCGTTGCTCAACAGGGTGGGCGGTAACCCGGCCCACCAGTTCATCGTCTACTCCCGGCTCGCGGAGGGAGCCGTGGTCTGGGTCCTCGCGGGACTAGGCAGCCTCCGCGGACGACGGCTGCGGAGGCCGTGGCTAGCTGCCGCGTTGGGCACCGTGGCGCCTTTCGTCATGTTCCCGCTCCAGTCTTATGGTGGTGAGCTGCTGCTCCGGATATACCTTTTCAGCCTTCCGTTCGCCGCCAGCCTCGTCGTGCTTCCGTTACTTCCACGTGGTCCCAGTCCGCCCGGATTGCGCCAGCTGGCCGCGCTCCTGCTGCTCGGATCAGTCATCGCCACGGGCACAGTCGCCACCCGCTACGGCAATGACGCCATCGAGAATTTCACACCTGACGAGATCGCCCTGGTCAACCGGCTTTACGCCGCCGCGCCCCAGGGCTCGGTCCTTATCGAGGCGGTTCACGACACGGCCTGGCGGTATGAGCACTACGCCGGCTACCGGTACGAGACCCTCCTCCAAGCGGAGCCGGCACGCCCCGGCGACCCGCAGCCCGGCTGCGCATCGATAACCCAGCTCGTCCCGTCCACAGGCGCCTACTTGATAGTCACTGCAAGCCAGGTCGCCGCAGCCGACGTTCTCAACACGGGGCCGAGCGAAGGCTTGCAACACTTGATCGACAGGTGCGCCCTCCAAGGGGGCTGGTCAATGGAATACCGCAACGCCGGCGGAGTGATCTACCACCTGCAGGGAGCACCGAATGGCATCTAAGCACAGGAGCGCCGCTGCGATCGGCGTCGTCGTCGCCGTTGTGGCACTGGCTTCGATTCCTTTGTCTTTCACTGGCCCTGAGGAACTACGCCTTGTAGTCATAGGACCGTTCCTCCTCGCCGGCCCTGGAACGGCCCTCATCCTGTTCCTGAAACCCCCTCGAGTCCGAAAAGGAACGGGATTCGAGGTGCTCCCGTTGGCCGTGGCGATCGCGGTGAGCTTCAGTCTTGCCTCGGCCATCCTGCTCTCGACGGCGATGCTGTACGCCGGTTTCTGGCATCCATCGGCGGCTGTATCCCTCCTGGCCGTGCTCACTCTGGGCCTCCTCGCCGCCGTGGACCGACGGTCACGGCGAAAGGAACCGGCGCCATAACGAAGGGGCGGGCAATGCACCTACTGTCTTGCCCAGATTGCCACCCAGGCCACCTGCAGATGCCCGGCCGTTGCCGGCGCGGGGCAGCCGGTCAGGCAGGATTCGGTCTGGAGGATGTAATGCATCGGCTTGTCGGGGATACCGACAGTGTCGAAACCGATCGAGACACCGTCGAGGAAGAACTCAACGCGTCCAGGCGTCCATTCGGTTGTCGCGGTATGCCAAGCCGTGAACCGCGCACCAGACTGGTCTTCATGGAAGATGTTCTTGTCCGACCCGGCCTGATGGACGGCGCCGTAAAAGGACTTGGACAGATCACCTTCGGGGTAATCGATCTCTCCTTCACGCGGCCATACGCCGCTATCGGGCCACAGCAGCCACGCCGTCTTGAACCCCTGCAGTGCCTCGGACCTGAACCGCACCGAATACCGCCCGTACAACAGACTGTCGTACGGGCGCCCGTTGGCCGGATGCAGCTTCGGCGCGGGTGCCGCCCCCATCGAGACACCCTTCTCGCTATGCAGGTACATGTCGAGCATCCCGTCCTTGACGCTGAGCACCTTCGATGGGTAGTACCCCGACCTGCCGCCGCTTTGCTGACCGGCCGTGTCCGGTGTTCCGTCAGCGTAGTTCACACTCCATTTGGCGCTATATGCAGGCCCGGGGAAACTCCCAAGCGGGACGTCCCCTTCGCTGAAATCTTCGGTGAATACCTGCCGCCACCCGGGCACGTCACCCACGGGCATCTTTCCGCTGACCTGGGACTGCTCCTCTGCGCCCGCCGTCGAAGTTCCGGTAGTCCTGCTGGCGCCAGGGGAAGCCGGGCGGGGCTGTCCGTCGACGACGCACCCGGAGAAGACCAGCGACAAGGAAGCGGCGAGCACGATCGTCATGCCCGCACGCTGGACAGTCTTGAAACTCTTGCCGTTTCGCCGTTCCTCCACGTGCATGGGAGTCAGTGTGGCGGCAAACACATGTCGAAACAAGGCCCGGCCCGCTCGATCGTCCGGGCCCGCAGCCGCTGCATCCACGGCCTCGGCTACGGATTCACAGGGAACCCGGAGCCGGGAACCATGGCCCTGTTGGACTTAGTGTGCAAAAGTGTCCGGACTGGAACGCTTACGCGATACCTGCTACCGCCAAAACGGGGCGTGACCCTTTGGCACAGACCTGCCGGCATGCCAGCCAGGGCCGCTGCCCGAGATCGGCAGGAATTTGGAGGAAGCAGGATCAGATGAAACCCAGAATGAGATCCGGTAAAAAGGTCCTGGGCCACGGCCGTCGCCAACACCGCCGTCCACGGACTGAGCGCTTCGTCCTCGCAGCCGCGCTCTTGGTGGTCGGCACGGCTTGCCAAGGCCCGTCGGCTGGCGAAACACCGCCTCCCGATCCGAGCACCACCATCAGCGGCTCCTCTCCGTCCCCGACGTCGGCCTCGTCACCCACCAACAGCCCAGTGCCGACGGCTGCAGCCGGGAAGATCGGGCACGTCTTCGTGATCAATTTGGAAAACCAGAGCTACAACAAGACTTGGGGGCCGGATTCGGCAGCCCCGTACCTTTCCCAAACCCTGCGTAGCCGGGGCGTCCTCCTGACCCAGTATTACGGCGTCGCCCATCACTCCAACCCCAACTACCTGGCCCAGATCTCCGGACAGGCATCCAACCCGACGACGCGCAATGATTGCACGACCTACGCGCCGTTCATCCAAACCGGAACCGCGGACCCGGGCCAGGTGCTCGGCTCGGGCTGCGTCTACCCCGCTTCAGTCCCGACAATCGCGGGACAACTTAGCGACGCCGGGAAAACCTGGAAGGGATACATGGAAGATATGGGCACGCCGTGCCGGCACCCGAACCCGGGCGCAAAGGACGATTCCCAGAACGCCAAAATCAATGACCAGTACGCCACCCGCCACAATCCCTTCGTCTATTTCACCAGCATCACTTCCTCCCCCGGCTGCCAAGACAACGTGGTGGACTACTCCAACCTCGCGAAGGACCTGCAGTCTGCCGGCACCACACCGAACCTGGCGTACATCAGCCCCAATCTCTGCCACGACGGTCACGACAGCCCCTGCGTTGACGGACAACCCGGCGGGCTGGAGAGCGCCGACGCCTGGCTCAAGGAACAAGTCCCCACCATCCTCAACTCACCGGCCTACCGGCAGGACGGCGTGCTCGTCATCACCTTCGACGAGGCGGACGGTAACGCAACCGGCCCTTCCGGTCTGCCAGGAGGAACAGCTGGAGGACTTATCGGCGCGCTTGTGCTGTCTCCGTTCAGCAGTCCAGGGACCACCACCGGAACGATGTACAACCACTACAGCCTTCTCGCCACCATGGAGGACATCTTCTCGGTCCCCCGTCTCGGATATGCCGGAGCGCCTGGACTGCGGAGCTTCGGGCGGGACGTGTTCAACACTCAACTCTGAGCTTGCGGAAACCCTGCCCCGGCCTACCAAAGCAATCTTGGATTTGGTAACGCAACTGTAACCGCCCCCATGGTGCCATTGGGTACTCGACGGCATTGCCGGGTGCCTGGGCCGGGTACCGTCGCAACAAACCTTCGCCACAGGCAGATCAAGCTTGGCTTCACTCCGACGGCGGAGAAGCCGGGTATCGACCGTAGCTTGGAGGACCGAACAATGAAACGACTGTACCGGTTGGGGCTCTCCGGAATTCTCGGCCTCGCTTTGGGTGCAGGCGCGGCGATCGTTGCCGCACCCGCCGAGGCAGCATCGGTCTCGTGCCAGCCCGCAACCGCGGCACCTACTGACAGCTTCCCGGGCAACACAGTGGTGGCCGACAACTTCGAATCCGGGTCCTTGTCCCCCTACACCGTCGTCACCCAAGGGACCGGCACTGCCGGGGTCAGCTCCACCCTGGCCCACGACGGCGCCTGCTCCGCCTACATGCATGCAACGATTGACTCCGGTTCGATCTCGAATATGGCGGTGCCCCTGCCGGCAGGGTCCACCCACGCCTACGCGGCCGGGTGGTTCAACATCACCACCGCCGGTGTAGCAGGCAACGACGTCCCCTACTTCCGCTTCTTCTCCGGCGCCACACGGATCATGGACATCTTCCGCTACAACAGCACCGCCAACTTCGTGCTGAGAGTCACTGCGCCAGACGGAACGTTCAGCTATACGACCATGGTCTCCACCGTCGCCCTCAACAGCTGGCACCATATCGCCATCGACGTCAGCGCCAACGGAAGCGCCACGGCGGCCCAGGTCTGGTTCGATGACAAGTCCGTCTACTCGTCCAGCACCCTCAACGTCCCGGCAACGTCCCTGAGTAGCGTGATGCTGGGCTCCGAGCACCCGACACAGCAGGCCGACATCTACGTCGATGACCTCATCGTCAAGAACGAACCGGCGTCTTCGTCGTATTCCTTCACCGACGTGACTTCGAGCTACCCCTATTACAAGGAAATCACCTGGGCTGCCGACGCGGGCATCACCACGGGCTGGCTCATGCCCGACAATAGCCGCCAGTTCCGGCCCTTGGAGTCCATCAGCCGCGAAGCGATGGCAGCCTTCATCTACCGATACATGGGCAGCCCTGCCTACACACCGCCGGCAACACCCAAGTTCGCCGATGTTCCCACGAACAGCGCCTTCTACAAGGAAGTGTCCTGGCTGGCTGCCCAGGGTATTACCACCGGTTACAACGACGGCCCCAACGGGGCAGCGACCTTCCATCCCCAAAGCTCAGTCAACCGTGACGCCATGGCTGCCTTCATCTATCGCCTGAACGGAAGCCCCGCAGTCTCCGGAACCAGCAACTTCAGCGACGTGCCTTCCAACTACCCCTTCTACAAGGAAATCACCTGGCTCGCCAGCAACAACATCACCACCGGCTGGGCAATGCCTGACGGAACGACGGAATTCCGACCCCTCACCCCGGTTGCCCGCGACGCCACCGCGGCCTTCCTCTACCGCACCAACGCGAAATACCCCAAGCCCTGAGCACGGTCCGGCACGGGAAAGAGGGACTGACGGTTAGCACCGCCAGTCCCTCTTTCCCCGGGCGGTGCTTGGCCCGTTTCGCCGCTACCACACCCACAGCTGGACGACGACGGCGAAGCCCGCCGTCGTCTTACGTGCCGTGGCGAGTTCAGTCCTGTCGCTCGAGGAACTCCCGCACGCGGGCGCGGGCCGGCTCGCGGTCGTAACTGTTCACAAGGGCGGCTGCCATGCGCACAGGGTCGCCGAAGAAGAAGTACTCATACAGCGCCTGGCGCCCGGCGAACGCGGAAATGCTGGCATCGAAAGCGAGCTTGAAGAGGCGCACGCGTTCCGGGCCGGTCAGCGTCTTCGCCTGCAGGTACAGCTCGATGTCCGGCAATGCCTCACTGGCCACATCCGCTTCGCCCGGCAGGGCCATGAGACCGGATGCCGAGAATTTCCGGATGATTGCAGGGAAACGCTGGGCAACCTTGGGGTACCAGTTGCGTGCCGCATTCAGGGTGGGCCAGTGCGGCAGGAACACGCCGTCCGGGCTTGGAGCCGCCTGGGCTTCCGCCGCCACCATGAGGGCCTTGCCGATTTCAACGGTTTCAATCAGCTCCGCGAGGTCTTCCTGGATGTGCTGGAAACCGTCAATCCCGATCGACGCCGCAATTTCCGAGGCAAGGCCCAGGAAGAACTCGCTCTTCGCGATGGTCCGTGTGACCACCTGGTGGGTCATGAGGGCCCCGGCGCCCGTCTCAGAGTAGAAGGCATTGCACAGCTCAGGATGGCCGAGCATGAAGATGCGCTCGTTGGGAACGAACACGTGGTCGAAAACGACGACGGCGTCCATCTCCTCGTAGCGGCTCGCTAGCGGTTCGTCGTGGGTGCTTCCGCCGTTGTAGAGCGAGGTCCGGCACAGGTAGCGCATGCCGGGCGCATCGTTCGGGAGAGCGAACGCATAGGAATAGGGAGCATCTTCCGGCGTCGAGCGCAGGAGCGTCGACGGAAACACGAGGAGCTCGTCCGCAATCGGCGCGATCGTGGCGAGCATGCGCGCACCGTGGACCACGATGCCATCCTCGCGTTCTTCCACGACCCTCGCCGAGAGTTGGCCGCCGAGCTGTTCGGAACCTGACACCGAACGGTTGACTTGCGGCGGGATCAGTGTGTGCGTAGCCAGGAGATCGTTCTCGCGGCAATGCTCGTAGTATGTGCGGATGTTTTCGCCGAACATCGGATCGGCCTGGGCAAACCATTTTTCTGCGGCCGCGAGCGCCGTGAGGGCGCCGTTCATGTAGTCGCCCGTCCGGCCCAGGAATCCAAGGGAGTACTCAGCCCAGGTGCGGATGGCCGCATGCCGATGTTCGAGGTCTTCTTTGCTGCGCGGCACCAGGAATGAGGCGCTCACCCGGTCACCCGTCGTCGGGGACTCGTAGGTGAGGGCGTCCGCATGCTTCGGGTCATGCTGCATATCGAAGAGCTTCGCGTACGTGCGGGCCACATTCCTGAAGGACGGGTGGTCGGCGATCTTCTCGGTGACCATTTCGCCGTCGATCAGGACGTGGGGGTTCATCGAGTTGAGCTTGTCCAGGTACTGCTGTCCGGTCCGGATTCCCATGGTTGTCTCCAATGATGGTTGAGCTGAAACGGCATTGCGTGGTGGATGCGACGTCGACGGGCGCGGCGGCAACTACAGAAGATCCTCCATTCCCAATTGGCTTTCCGGGATGGTGGTGAAAGAGCTGTTTGCGAAGGCGAGCGCGTCGCCGCTGCGGTAGTTGAAGTCCACCACTTCACCCAGATAGAGCGTGTGGTCTCCGCCGTCGTAGGCTGCCCACGGCGTGCATTCGAAGTAGGCGAGGACGTTGGATAGCCGCGGCGCAGTCTCGCCTTCGACCCACCGTGGCTCGGGCCCGGGACGGCCCGCGAAATGCAGGGCGAGCTGCTTTTGTTCAGCACCCAGGATATTGACGCTGAACGGCCGCCCGGCGAGCTCGTCGTGGGCTTTGGTGTTGCGGGCGATACTGACCAGGACCAGGGGCGGTTCCATGGACACTGAGGTGAAGGAATTGACGGTGATGCCATGCCTCTTGGTGGCGCCGTCAAACGTCACGATGGCAACGCCCGTGGCAAAGCGGCCCAGGCTGCCGCGGAAATGATGTGCCCGCGGCCGCGACGTGCGGCCCAGGGGTCCCGGTTCCGCATTCTGGCTGGACTTGGCAATCATCGTTGATTCCTGGCTGGAGATTGTTCTATATGTGAATTTGTTCTATATTTGAACAACAAATTCTCATACAGAACCATAGTCTTTTGTGTGCTACAGCACAAGACGGCGGGCCGCCGCGTTAGGCCCCAACATAGGATGGAGCGCATGATGTCTTCCAGCGCCGCGAAAAGTCTGCAGGAAACGACGGCGACGGTCTCGCCGTCGCAGACCCTCTCCCGCGGAATCCAGGCCCTGGAAATCATGGCGGCTGCCGAGCGTCCCTTGACCATTGCAGAACTCGCTGGCGCCCTGGGCGTTCATCGCTCGGTGGCCTACCGTATCCTTCGCACGCTGGAGGATCACTCCCTGCTGGTGCGCGACGACGCCGGACGCGTTCAGCCCGGTCCTGGCCTTGCGGTGCTGGCCCGGGGCGTCTCACGAGACCTCCAGACGGCCGCCCTCCCGGAGCTGACCCAGCTTGCGAACACCCTGAACATGACGGCCTTCGTAGCAGTCTGGGACCATCAGGACTGCGTCACGCTGGTCACGGTCGAGCCCCGCCACTCAGCCGCGACGTTGGCACAGCATCCCGGCACGCGCCACCCCGTGAACACCGGGGCACCGGGAATCGCGATCCAGTCCACCATGAGCGAGGATGAATGGGCCGCCCGCGCTCCGGGCCTGCCGTATCGCCCGGAAGCGGCAGAAGCGCGCCGGCTCGGCTATGCGGCAAGCCACGACGAAGTCATCGCCGGCTTGTCATCTTTGGCCGCCCCCATCCAGGTGCCGGGCGGCCGGCCCGCGGCGATCGCCGTCGTCTACATCCGTCGCGAACAGGACCAGGCCGCCGTCGGCGAAGCACTGGCAGCGAGCGCGGCACGCATAGAGTCCCAGCTGGCATAAGGACCCCGGGCTTCACCCGTTGGTGCGTCCGTTCGTCGTGCATCATCCAACGCTCGCTCACTTTTAAGGCCAAAACCGCTAACCCTTTTGCAGATGATGTGAGCGAGGGTTCCCAAAAAGTGGCCCATAAGTGAGCGAGCGTCGTTATTGTTGGGCGCTTGGCCGGCGCCGGAGGACCAGTCCTGCGACGATGCCGAGCACCAGAAGCGCGCCCGAAGCAGCCGTGGACACCACAAAAGCGGCGGCGGGACCTTGGGTTTGGGCCAACTGGCCGGCAAGGTAGGCTCCCAACGCCGTACCCGCCACGATGCCGCTCGCCAGGGCTGTCATGACCGTTGCCATACGGCCGGCCGGTGCCACGACTCCCCCGATGCTGAAGACTGTCACCATGACGGGTCCTACGGGAATTCCGAGCACCAAGAGAACGATGACCATCGGCCAGATCCCGGCTGGAAGGAACAACAGAAGAGAGAAGACCGTCATCGCGGCCGCGGCGAGTACCCAACGGATAGCCAGCCGAAAGCGCTGCGGCCAATAGGCAACAGACAGCGCAGCGACGGCGGAGCTCAGGCCCATGACGGAATACATCAGCCCCGCAATTTCCGCTGTGGCGAACTGGGCGGAGAAAGCGCTCAACGCATTCTGCGTCGCACCAAAGAATGTTCCCATGCAGACCATGGCCAGCACCGGAACAGCGACCTTCAGCCAGGCCAAAGATTGGACACTTGACTTCTGCTTCGCAGGGACGCGCTCGACGCCGGCGCCCGCCTTGCGCTTTACCGGCACCACAGCCAATTGTGAAGGATGCACGGCGAAAGCCGGCACGAGCGTGGCGGTGAGGACGGCCGCCACGGCGAGCGGAAGCCAAGGGGCGACGAGGCTCGCGAGAATACCGACCAGCGCAGGACCGAGGACGAAAGTGACTTCGTCCGCGGTTCCCTCGTAGGACAACGCGGTGTCAAGGTCTGCGCGGCTGGACGCCACGCTTCCAGGACCGGCGGCATTCCCGCCGGCTCCCGGCTTCGAATTCCGGGTGCTCAGATTCAGGGTAGTCAGCGCCATCCAACGGACCCTGGCCATGGGCCCCACCTGCGGGCAACTCGCTCCGGCAAGGAAAGCCGTTACCAAAATGGCTATCGCGTCCGTGGGGGTGTTGAAATCGGGTGTCAGGTACGCGGCAACGAGCAACGCTATGACGGTGACGGCGTTGACAGCCGCGGCTACGAGCAGGACCGGGCGCTGGCCTGAGCGGTCAGCGAGCGAGCCGAGTACCGGCGCGCCCAAGGCCGATCCGATGCCGACGGCTCCGGCAGCCAGGCCGCCGATGGCGTAAGAATGGCTGACGGCCGTGACCAGGGTGAGGGTGCCGACGGTCAGCATGGCGAGGGGCAGCCTCGCGAACAGTCCCAGCGGCAGGAAGTTGCGGCCGGCGAGCTCGGGCAGGCGGGCGAAGCGGCCAGGTAGGCGCGAGCGGCGGGGCGCGGCCGACGTGGGCGCAGAAGGAAATGAAGGGTGAGCCTGAAGCGCGGTGTTCGCCGCGGAGTTCTGTGGGGAGGAGTTCATGATTCCGGGTTCGCTGAATGATGCGCATCGTCCCTCCTCCCGATGCGCGCGACCCGGTGTAACCCTCCAAGTCTACCGGACGGCTGCGCCTGTTCCAGCGGACCGCGCGCACGAGCCGGCGCCTCAGACAGGTGTCTAGGCTGCCGCGGCGTCCACGATTCGCACAGTGGAGCCGTTCCGGTTCTTGATTACCTGCAGCTGGCTGCTGATTCTCTGTTTCATCTCGGCAACGTGGCTGACCAGCCCCACCACCCTGCCGCCGTCGCGCAGTCCCTCCAGTGCATCCATGACCTGCTCGAGGGATTGCTCGTCAAGGCTCCCGAAGCCCTCATCCACGAACAAGGTTTCGATGTCTACGCCGCCGGCCTCCTGCTGCACCACATCGGCGAGCCCCAAGGCCAACGCGAGCGAAGCCATGAACGACTCCCCGCCGGACAGTGTGGCGGTGTCCCGCCGCTGGCCTGTCCACTCATCCACGACTTCCAGGCCCAGACCGGATTTCGCGCCCCGGGCCGCCTTGGCGTCCGTGTGCTGCAGGGTGTACCTGCCATCGCTCATGGCGATAAGCCGCTCCGACGCCGCTGCCGCGACTTGTTCGAGGCGGGCGGCCAGCACATAGCTGTTGAGGCTCATTTTGTAACCGTTGTCGCCTGCCCCCCTGGCAGTTTCGGCGAGCTCGTTGAGTATCCGGGCGCGTTCACGGGGGCCGCGCCCCGAGGCCGCAGCTTCTTCGTACTGCGAGCGGATCGCAGCCAGGCTGGCCACCGTCCTGGCAGCGAGTCCCGCGGCAAGGTCCAGGCGGCGGGCCGTTTCTTCTGTCTGTCCGGCCTCTTGTTCGAGGGCGGCAAGCTTGACGGCGGTCAGGGGCACCTCTCCGATCTGTGCTTCCTTGGCAGCGAGCACGAGATCCTCGGACTCGAAGAGCTCCGCGAGACGGGCGCTCTCGGTCTCTGCGGCCCTGATGGTTTCGTCGAGCCGTGCGGCGTGCTGCTCGTCGAGGATTTCGAGCCGCGCGGCCTCCGCGGTGTCGAATCCGTGTGCCGAAAGGGCACGGTCCAAGGCTGTGGATGCATCATCCACAGCCTCCCGGGCTCGTTCCAACTGCACGCCTGCAGTCACAGCGGACTGCAGGAGTTCGCGTTGCCTGGTCAGGGCCTCAATCCGGCCGCGCAGTGTGTCGAAGCCATCACGCAGCCCGCAAAGCAAGGTCTCCAGGGACTCACGTTGTTCGCCCAGCAGGACCTTGATGGACCCGGCCTGCGCCGCGGCGGTGTCCTCCTGGAGTTGTTCTTCCTCCAAGCGGGCAATGCTCTCCGTCATGCGGGCAAGGTCTGCCTTTCCCTGTTTGAGCCCGGACACGGCGGAACGCGCCGAGGCCAGGGCGTCTTTGGCCAAGTCCTCCGCCGAAGCGGCTTCCTTTGGATCGATGTCTCCGCCCTGGGCGGCGAGCACGGCAACTTCCTGCTCGGCGGACGCTAGCTCGCCCGCCGCTTGGAGAAGTTCGTGCTCGCTCTCCTCATAGCGTTCGTGGGCGGATTGCTCTTCCTCGGCAAGGGCCAGCGCGGTTAGCCCGGCTGGCGCCGGAGAGGGGTGCTCGGCGCTTCCGCAGACCGGGCATGCTTCGCCGTCATGCAGCTTTGCGGCGAGCTCGGCGGCGGCATTGGCCAGCCGGGATTCGCGGAGATCCAGCCAGAGCTGTCGGAGGTCCTGGGAAAGCGCCCGGGCAAACGCGTGGCGCTTCACTGCCGCGGACTGGGAATCAAGGGCGCCTGCGTAACGGGCTACGGTCTTGACGGCGTTCTGGGCTGCTGCAACTTCGCTTTCGCGGAGGGGCAGCTCCAAAGCGGCAACTTCCAGCGGGCCCAGCTCGCCCTCCAAGGCAAGCGCCTCCGAGCGAAGCCCGGCCAATGCAAGGGACCGCACCGCTTTGGCCGACTCCCGCTGCCGAGCGGCGAGGCCGAGCGCACCAAGTCTGGCGGTGATGTCCTCGAGCTTTTGTTCGTCCCCGACCCTGGCCTCCAGGATAGCCATCGTCTCTTGAATCCCGGTCAGCGACGTGCCGGGGTCGCTCGCGTCAAGAGAGGCGGCAAGCAGTTTCGCCGTCGCCGACTCCGCGTTCGAGCCCGCAAGGTCGAGGGCCTTCGCGGCGCGGTCCACGGCGTCGAGCTGTCCGCCGAGGACGGCGGCTTTGCGGTGGCGTCCAAGTCGCTCGCGGAATTCCTGCACTTCTGCCGCGCGTGCGGAGAGCGCTTCGTGCCGGCGCGTGGCGGCGTCGAGCTTCGCGTGCCGTTGAACCCGTTCCCGGGCGGAGTTGAGCTTGTCTGCGATCTGAATCCGGGCGGCATCGGCAGAGCCGGCAGCGTGCTGCCGCTTGAGAGATTCGGCCCGGGCCCGGGCCTCGAGGTTCCCGAGCCGAAGTTCAGGCGCGAGCCCACTGGATCCTGGGCCATCAAGATCCGCCGTGTCGGCCTCTTCGATGCCGAGTTGCGCGTACTCTGTCTCCGCCCGCTGCACGAGCAACTGAAGTCCGTTCTGGTTATCCTGAACTTTTACGCGCGCGGCGTTGGCTTGGAGTGCCAACTGCTGCTCGATCGCTTCAAAACGCTGGGTTCCGAAGAGCTTCTGCAGAAGATCCAGCCGGTCGGACGCCTTGGAACGCAGGAAAGCCGCGAAGTCTCCCTGCGGGAGCATGACCACCCGGGTGAACTGGTCCCGGTCCATCCCCAGGACGTCACCGATTTCCATGCCGGCTTCGTCGTTGCGGGAGGTCTTTTCTTCCCACGAGCCATCAATCCGTTCGCGCAGAAGCGTTTTAGCCTGCTGGGTGGTGAAGCCCTTGCGCCCACGGGCACTTGGCCTGTCCCACGCCGGGGAGCGGGTGACCTCGAAGCGTCTGCCTCGCGCCGAAAATTCGCAGACGACCCGCGGCTCCGCTGCCGGTTCCGCGTGGTCGCTCCGCAAGCGTTTGCCGTCCTGGCGGGCCCCCGGCACGGAGCCATACAGTGCAAAGCAGATAGCGTCGAGCACACTCGTCTTTCCCGCGCCAGTGGCACCGTTCAAGAGGAACAGTCCCTGGGCCCCCAAGTGGTCGAAATCAATCGATTGAACCCCGGCAAACGGCCCGAAAGCCTCAATTTCAAGGCGGTGGATTCTCACAGCTCTGCTCCTTCCAGCCGGACCGCTTCCAAGGCTTCACGAAGGGCGGAAAGTTCTGCTTCGTCAGCAGGCCTTCCCCGCACATGGTCAAGGAAGCCGCAGCAAACACCAAGATCGTCCTCGGCCTCTGCAAGCCTGCTGCTATAGCTGGCTTTTGCCTTTCCCGCGGCGTCTTCAGGGTCAAAGCCAAGGACCAGCGTGTCCGGGAACCGGGCACGCAGCTGTTCCATGGCCTGCGCCGGCCGCGCGGAGTCCGTGAGGGTGACCTGGCAATACGCGGTCTCGGCCCAGGAATATTCCTCCGATTCCAAAAGCTCGGCGAGCTTCCCACGGAGAATCGCCAGCTCCCGTGGTGCTTTCCAGTGAATTTCCTCGACGCTCTCAACACCGTCGATGCCGACGTCAATCAGCCATGCGCCCTTCCGATGCTTGGCCTCGGAGAACGAGTATGCCAGCGGCGAACCCGAATACCGGACGTGCTCCGAAAGTTCCTGGCGCCCGTGCAGATGCCCAAGGGCCGTATAGCCAAAGCCATCGAAGAGATTCAGGGGCACCGCCCCCAAACCGCCGATGCTCAAATCGCGTTCGCTGTCCGAGGTGATGCCGCCGCTCGCGAAAGTGTGTGCCAGCACAACGGAGTGCACTGGTCCTGTCTCGCTTCTCCGGGCAATGTCCTCACGGATGAGCTGCACCGCGGCCTGGGTGACGTCAAAGTGACTCGCCGTTTGGGCACCGAGCCGTTCGGCGACAAGCCTTGGTTCAAGGTACGGAATCCCGTAGACGGCAAGCACCGGGACGCCCGCCCCGGCCGCGCGGTGGTTGCTGTCCAGTGGAAAAAGGACAGGGGTATCGAGATCCTCTACGCGGGTCCGCAGGTGGACTCCCCCGCGCTCCAGCAGGCGCGAAGCGAAACCAAGGCGGATCGCGGAATCGTGGTTGCCGCTGGTCAGCACCACCTTGGCACCGGCGTCCGTGATCCGCACGAGGGCGTCGTCGAGCAGCTTAACGACATCCAGGCCCGGAAGGGCACGGTCATAGACGTCCCCCGCAATCAGGACGACGTCCACCGATTGCTCCCGGATGACTGCGAGCAACTGCTCGATGAAGTCGCGCTGGGCGTCGAGCATCCCGACGCCATGGAACGAGCGTCCCAGGTGCCAATCCGAAGTGTGCAAAAGCCTCATGTTTTCAAGCTAACCGGAGGCACGGACATTATTGGCGCGGCGCGGCGGCACCGGCCGTAACAGGACCCTCCGGGCAGCTGAATTCCTGCGTCAGCCCCGTTTGCCGTCGAAGAAGTCACGGGCCGGGTCAACGTCGGGCTTTTCTTCGGCTGGGGCCGCGGCGGGCGCCGCAGCCGGCGTGGAAGCCTCGGCCGCACGTTCCGGGGCAGCCGCTTCGGCGTCGTCGTCGGACTTTTCGTCCCAGCCGTCGGCCGGCAACGGTTCTTCGACCTCAGCCACGGTAGCCGGAGTGGTTTCGCCGAAACCGCGGAAGATGAGGCCTGCGATCGCTGCTCCCACCAGCGGCGCGACCCAGAAGAGCCAGAGCTGCTCCACGGCCCAGCTGGAGCTGAAGATGGCGGATGCAGTGGCCCGGGCCGGGTTGAAGGCAAGGTTTCCAGTTGATTGGCCCAGCTGCAGCAGGACTGCGACCGTCAGGCCGACGGCGAACGGTGCCGCGATCTTGCTGGGATTGCGTCGGGCAGTGACGCCCAGGAAGACCCCCACCAGGAGCGCTGCGCCGAGGACCTCAATGAGCATCACGCCGGTCACGGGAACCTGGAAGCTTGAATGGGTGCCGAATCCGGACGTTGCCGTATCAAAGACAGTCCGGCTGTCGGTGATCCCGGGAACGGTCCGCACGACGGCGAAAATCGCCAGTGCGCCCAGCAAACCGCCCACGATCTGGGCCCCAAGGTACGCGGCCCCATCCACAAGCTTCATCCGGCCGGCAACCAAGTGGCCAACCGTGATGGCCGGGTTGAAGTGCCCGCCCGACAAATAGCCGAAGGCAAGCATGGCAGCAGTAACGGTCAGGCCGCTGGCCAGCGACGCCGGCATCGGAACCGCCTGGGGGTTGATGAAGATCAGCACACCCAAGCCAATAACCACAAGGAACAGCGTCCCCAGAGCTTCAGCGGACGCCCGGGCAAGGAGCCGGGTACCGCGGGAGGAGGGAACGGACATAGTTGTGGTCATGTCGAATGATTCCTTAGTTCGAGGTTCGGGTGGTCTGTTGCCGAGGAGAATGCTCCACGCACGGCAACGAGCCATGCTGCGGACCGCGCATTTGCCCTGCTGGCATCCTGTCAGCCGAGTCTGGACGCTTCCTGAATCCGAGCCTAGCCGCCCAACGCGATTGCGGCGACCGCAGCGCAGGCGAGCGCAATAATAGACAGGGCGCTTGCAAGCATCAAGACAGCCGACGCTTCATCCGCGCCATGGTGCAGCTGATAGGACCTGACCCAGACGACGCAGCCCAGGACGATCGTCGCTGCGGCGGCCGTCAGGGCGCAGATTCCCTGGTAGTCGAGTCCCGGTATACCGGTGGGAAGTTGTCCCGCGCCGGACTTGGCCGTCAACCATCTGCGCCAGATGAAGAGATCCACCACCAGAAGCGAAATCAGGGTCCGGCGCCAAGCGAGCGTGGTGCGCTCAGGTTGCAGCCCCGGATCCCTGGCGTCAATGGTCAACGCGCCACCAGGATCAGCACGGCAAAGGTGAAGGCTGCCACGGCAACCACGATGGTCATCAGCAGCATGACCCGTGAGAACGGCAGGGCTTGGTCGTTGCGCATCGCTGCCTCCATTTGCGCCCACCGGCGGTAGGCAAGCGTCGCGAGGCCCGCGCCGATCATGGAAAGCACAACGCACAAGACGATGCGCACGGGCTGCGGCGCGATGTTCGGAGCAAGCTGGTCGATGGCGACGGCACCAGCCAGCAGCGCCAACGAGGTACGGATCCATGCAAGGAAGGTCCGCTCGTTTGCGAGGGAGAATCTGTAGTCCGGGGTCTTTCCGGTTTTCCGCCACGCGGGTTCACGCATCACTGCCTCCTGGTTCACGAGCCACCGTATCAGCGGGGATGTGAAGACCGACGAAGCAGCCACGGTAAATTACCACTATGAGTGCTGAATCGTCCCCCACCGCCGTGCCATCCTTCGAGTCCCGGGTTCGCGGCTGCCTGCTGGGAGGCGCCTTGGGCGATTCGCTCGGCTACGCCGTCGAGTTCGACGACGTAGCCACCATCCGTTCCCGCTTCGGCGCCGCGGGCCTCACCTCTTTTGGCCAGCTCGACGGCGGCAGCCACTTCTCCGACGATACCCAGATGACGCTGTACACCGTTGACGGCCTCGTAGAAGCCCTTGAGTGGGCCAACGACGGCGTAGCGGCGGATGAAACTGCATGTCTCTGGTTGGCTTACCTGCGATGGCTCGCCACCCAAGGTGTGGCCTTGCCGTCGTCGGCCCCGGTTCCCCAACCGCGTTGGATCGACAGCCAGGACGTACTCCGGCACCGCAGGCATCCCGGCAAAGCGTGCCTGAGCGGGCTCGCCACGGGACAGATGGGGACCAAGTTCCGCCCTGTCAATCCGGAATCGAAGGGCTGCGGCACGGTGATGCGGTCCGCCCCATTTGGCCTTGTCCCGCATATTTCCGAAGCCACGGTCTACAAGCTGAGCACCGATGCCGCGTCCTTGACCCACGGACACCCTTCAGCGCGGCAAAGTGCAGGTGCCTTCAGCGTGCTGGTGCACAGACTGAGCGCGGGCGAGGATGTACGGACTGCCGCTGAGCATGCCTTGAGCGTGGTGTCAGCACTGCCGGATCCAGCTCCCGAGCTTCTGGACCGCCTCCGTGAGGCGCTGGAACTGTCTTCCGCCGGCACGTTGCTCAGCCCGGAGGAACTCACTGGGCAATTGGGCGAAGGCTGGGTCGCAGAGGAGGCACTCGCCGTCGGGCTCTATGCAGTGTTGGCAACCACCGCGGCAGCGGAGACACAGCGTGATCCGGCAGCCCATTTCCGCCAGGCCATAGCCGTGGCACTAAACCACAACGGCGACAGTGACTCCACCGCGTCGATCGCGGGCAATATCCTCGGTGCACTCCATGGCGAAGAAGCCCTGCCCCCGGACTGGCTTGAAGCCCTCGAAGCTCCTGACGTCATCCGCGGGATGGCGCAGCGGCTTATCGCCGTCACCGTGGGCTAGGAGGCAAACGGGTCAAAGCCTGCGAAGCGCGATGTTGTTGCACGCTTCGCAGACGCCCTCGGGAATGAACCCGCGCCGCTGCAGTAAGCCGAAAATCGCGCAGCCGAGGCAGAATCCTACAAACGACTCAAGCGACGCGGCCACAATCAGCACGGCGAGCAGGATCCACGCACCCAGCGCGAAACCGGCGAAGAACAAGACCACGGCCGCTGTGCTGAGCGCCGCACCGATTCCCTGTGCGAAGCGCTTGGGTGGACCCGGGACAAGTTTGGCAGGGCCGACCCGGGGAGCCAGCACCTTGACGGACAACAAGGCAAACGGCGAGATCCGCGGCCCAAACAGGACCCGCAACCAGAAACCGGTAGCAATCAGCACGAGTCCCCAGCCAAAGCCGCTCACGAGGGTGCCCACCGCCGCCAAAACCACAAGGCCGGCCGTGATCCTCGCAGCGTACTCATTGACGGGATTGGGGAAAGCGAAGACGGCGCGCCAACCGGTGGCCGCCGGAGCCGGCGTCCCTGCGGTGGGCCGCACAGTGTCAGGCCGATTTCCCTGTGTCATGGCTCAAGGCTAGGAGCGCAGGCAAGCTACGGGAAGCTTTGTTGCTCCGTGTGAATTTTGGCCCGGCTAACGTCCGCCGACCATCTGCAGGAACTCACCCTCGGAGAGAACCTCGATCTGCTGGCCGCGGCTGTGCAACTCCAGGACGCGCTTTGCTTTGCCGGTGAGACGACCGTTCCGGAGATCGCCGGCCACAAAGCCGTCACCTACCACCAGGACCGTGGTCCTACCGGTCACGCGGCTCTCCGGACGCGCGCCCATCTCCGCCGCCCGCTGTTTCGCTTCCGGCCGGGCAATCGCAAGCTCACCGGTGAAGACGACGGTCTGCCCGAACAGAGGGTGGCCCGGTTCCGCTGCGGGGTTGGGCGCCGGATTGGTGCCTTCTTCCGGCCAATTGCTCCAAGCGCGCCCAAGCTGGCCCGCACTACGCCCGACGCCGGACTGGCCAGCGACCGCGTCGCGCCCTCCACCGACGGCGGCGAGCGCGGCGAGCGTTTGCTTGGACAGTCCGTCTCCTGGCTGGAAGGCCTGCTGTTTGGGTATGGCCAGGCCGAGGGACAAGTAGAGCTCGGCGATGCTGTTGGCGTTGTTCCGGTGCGCGATGTCCACCAGGATTCCGGCGCAGGCCCGGGCGTCCTCGGCGGCGTCGTGATGGTTCACGAGGGGCACGCCCGCCTCCTCCGCGGCGTACGGCAAGGAATTGGACACCAAGGAGTAGCAGCGCCGGGACAACATCACCGTGCAGACGTACTCGTAAGCGGGGCCCGGCAGGCCGGAAACTTCGAGCCCGGAACGGATCACGCCCAGATCGAATGCCGCATTGTGGGCGGCAAGGATATCCCCGCCGATGAAAGCCCCGATTTCAGGGAAGAGCTCGCCGAAGCGTGGTGCGCCCGCGACATCCTCCGCCCGGATGCCGTGGATCCGGGTGTTGTGGTATTCGAAGTGGTCATGGTTTTCCGGCGGCCGCATGAGCCAGGAGGCTTCCTCCACCACCACGCCGCCACGGACTTTGCTCAGACCGACAGAGCACGGGGAACCCCTGAAGCCGTTCGCAGTTTCAAAGTCGATCGCCGTAAAGTCCAATGCCACTGGTCAAGGTTACAGGTGGAAAGGGGCCCCAATAGCGCTGGTGATGGCCGCCATCAGCCACGGATCGCCTTTCAGACCTCGTCAGCTGTCTCCTGCAGCCTGGTCAACGCCTTCTTGGTTGCTCTTTGGGCCAGGACATGGATGACCGCTCCCGCGGCGCCCCCGGCGAAGGCAAACAACATCACGCCCGGTAACGAGTCCTCCAGATTGCTCGCCGCGCCCCGCAATGCCTCCCCGGCACGGGTGGGACTTACCGAGTTCCTGGGGGTTTCGTCTCCCGGGGACCGGCAGGGTAGCCGCCACGGCGGCTGGCCAGGATGATTGCGAGCGCTGCCGCCGTCGGGACGGCTGCAGCTAGTGGCACCCACAGGGCGCCGACGGTAGTCAGGGCCAGAGCGCCATAACCGGCGCCGACGGCGATGCCGAGTTGAATGGTCACCACGGTCAAACCGTTCGCGGCGTCCTTGTGCTCTCCGCCAGCGCGAAGGATTGCTGCCTGGTTGTAGATACCGATGGCCCCAAAGGCGGTTCCCCACATGGTCACCAGCAAGAGTTCGCCCACCCATGTGCCGCCAAGTAGCGGCAAGAGGCCAAAGGCCAGCACGAGCAGGGAGACCGCGGAAAGCAAGGAACGCCGCGGATGGGAATCGGCAGTGAGGCCGGCGATCCAGATCCCCACGAGGCTTGAGGCCCCCACCACTGACAGCGAAATGCTCGTGAAGGCATCCGGCAGTCCGGAGACGTGGAGGAACGGCGCGATGTAAGTGAAGAGGGTGAAGTGGCCCAAGAGCAAGAGCGGCCAGGCCGTGGCCACGGCGATGACGCCGGGCAGCTTCAGGGCTCCGCGGAGCGTCGGCGTCGTCTTGCCGTCCTCGTCGGGGGCGGAGGGGAGCACCCAAACGGCCAGCAAGGCGAGAACCGCGCCGACCCCGGCGAGGATCATGAAAGAAGCGCGCCAGGTGAGGACCGATCCCATGAGTGTGCCGATCGGAGCGCCGACGGCCAGCGCGATGCTATTACCGCTGAAGACCATGGCCATTGCTTTTCCGACGGAGTGTGCTGGAACGATCCTGGCAACGTAGGGGGCCATGCTTGACCACAACATCCCATGGGCCACGCCCCCGAGGAGCCTCGCGGCAACGGCAAATCCCAGGCTCGGGCTGGACGCCAGCAGCACATTGCTAAGTGCGAACGCGAGCACGGTGGCGATCAACAACGCCTTGCGGGGGACTCTTCCGCCGAGCAGCCTCGACAAGGGAAGCGCTGTGAAAACGATGATTGCCGCATAGGCGGCCGTGAGCGACCCTACGGCCGATTCGTCTACTCCCAGGTCCTGGCTGATCTGGGGCAGCAGGCCGGACGGGAGGAGTTCAGTGGTGACAGCGGTGAAGCCTGCAGCGGCGAGGACCAGAAGACCTCCCCATGGAAACGCCGGGGCTGACGCAGCAGCGACCGCCGCCGGTGTCCTGGATATGGCTGCGTCTCGCTTCAAAGTTCTTCCTCGTCAGTCATGTTCAGTTAGCTGCGGACGCAGAAGTCTTCGTGTCTGCTGTCCACCTCCACCACGCTACCCACACCAGGCGACTGGAGGCAGTGTCTGTCAGACACCCCCAGCGGATGTCTCAAGGGCCCGACGGCGGTTGTCCCGTACCCTTGAAGGGTGACCCTTTCTGCGATGAACGACTTTGCCGTATCCGCTTTGGGGGGTGCAGGACAGGTGCAGCCGCATATGTCTGCGCTCCTCCCAGACTGGTTGAACCCCCAAATCTTCCTTGCCGACCCCGCTTTGGCTCCATGGGTGGTCCTGCTCGTGTGCGGCATTGTGTTCGCCGAGACGGGACTGCTCGTAGGCTTCTTCCTGCCCGGCGACTCGATGCTCTTCACCGCTGGGCTCCTCGTCGCCACTGACACCATCAAGTTCAATATCTGGGCACTCGCCGCCCTCATCGTCGTGTCGGCGATCATCGGCAACCAGAGCGGCTACCTCATTGGCTCCAAAGCCGGACCAGCCATCTTCAACAAGCCTGATTCCAAGCTGTTCAAGCGGGAGAACGTCGAGAGCGCGCACGCCTTCTTCGAAAAGCACGGCGGCAAGGCCCTGATCCTGGCCCGTTTCGTTCCGATCATCCGCACTTTCGTCCCGGTGATTGTCGGCGTCGCGCAGATGGACAAGCGCAAGTTCTTCATTTTCAACGTCATCGGGGCGGTGCTCTGGGGCGGTGGCGTCACGCTGCTCGGCTACCTGCTCGGCGACAAGGTGCCGTGGGTCCGGGACAACCTCGACATCATCTTCGTGGTCATCGTCCTTATCTCGGTGGTACCCGTGGCCGTCGAGGTCATCCGCGGCTTGCTGGCCAAGCGCAGGGCCGCGGACCGCGGAACTGAACCCGTCGAAGAGTTCATCGAGGGACACGAAGCCGGAAAGCACGGCGAGCGCTAAGCCCACTGGCTCATGGAACGAGGCACCCCGCAGTTCGTTTGCGGGGTGCCTCATTCTTTAGCGCTTGACCGACATTGCCTGCGGATCCCGGCGCCGGGGGATCCATGACCAGATCCAGGTCGACGGGATCTACGACGGCTCATGGACACCGTCGGATTCTGCTGGATCATTCTCTTCGCCGAAGTTGGCAGTCCCGTGATTCCGCGGGCCCGGAATTTGTCCATTCGAATGATTGAGCAGAATCCAACATCCGGGCGAAGACGATCCCGGGACGGACACGACGCGCCCGGGATTTACCCACGTTTTGTCCTATAAGCCAGTTTCAGCGCAGGGCGTCCACAATCGCCGGGAGCAGCGCCCTGAACGCCTTGCCGCGGTGGCTGATGGCGTTTTTCTCCTCGGAACTCAGCTCCGCGCAACTGCGGTCCAGCCCCTGGGGTTGGAGCACGGGGTCGTAACCGAATCCACCCGCACCGCGGGGCTCGCGCAAAAGAGTGCCTTCCAGCTGGCCGTACTCGACCACCTCGCGCGCCCCGCCGTCGACGGCGTCCGGTACAGCGAGCGCTGCCGCGCAGACAAACGCGGCCCCCCGGTGTGCGTCGGGGACTTCCGAGAGCTGCGCGAGCAAGAGCTGCAGGTTGGCGGCATCGTCACCGTGCCGGCCGGACCAGCGGGCCGAGAAGATGCCCGGGGCTCCACCCAGGACGTCCACGGCCAGCCCCGAGTCATCGGCAATCGCCACCATCCCGGTGGCCTCGGCCACGGCCCGCGCCTTAAGCAGCGAGTTCTCGGCAAATGTCACGCCGGTCTCGGCAACATCCGGGGCTCCGGCCGCGGCCGCGTCAATCACTTGGGTATCGACGTCGAGTCCTGGCACCTGCCCCCTCAGGAGTTCCCTGAGTTCACGCAGTTTTCCCTTGTTGTGGGTGGCAAGAACGAGGCGCGGCGTAGTTGCGATAATTGCCTCGCTCACGGAGCCTCGGCCAGGGTCTCGCGCTGGATTGCTGCCAACTCCCCCGTGCCGATGAGGGCAAGGTCCAGCAAGGCATTCAGTTCATCGCGGTCGAAGGGGGCTCCCTCGGCGGTGCCCTGGACTTCCACGAACTTGCCGGAGCCTGTGACCACCACGTTCATGTCGGTTTCCGCGCGAACGTCCTCGACGTAGGGCAGGTCCAGCATCGGGATACCGTCAATGATTCCCACGGAGACAGCAGCGATGGTGTCGATCAGCGGCTGTGCGTTCTTGGCGATCATCTTGTTCTCGCGGGCGAAGCGGATCGCTTCAGCGAGCGCTACGTAGGCGCCGGTGATCGCGGCGGTGCGGGTGCCGCCGTCGGCCTGCAGGACATCGCAGTCCAGCACGATCGTGTTCTCGCCGAGGGCTTTGGTATCGATGATGGAACGCAGCGAGCGCCCGATCAGGCGCGAAATTTCGTGCGTGCGTCCGCCGATCCTGCCTTTGACGGATTCACGGTCGGAACGGGTGTTCGTGGCCCGCGGCAGCATGGCGTATTCGGCCGTGACCCAGCCGCGGCCTTCGCCTTTGAGCCAGCGCGGGACGCCCTCGGTCAGGGAAGCCGTGCACAGCACCCGGGTGTTGCCGAATTCGATCAGGGCCGAACCTTCGGCCTGCTTGGACCAGCCTCGGGTGATGCTGATGGGACGGAGTTGATCGGGCGTACGGCCGTCGGCACGGATGACGGGGACAGATGTGGCTTCGGAAGTCATACTGCAAGCTTAGCGATCCCCCGGCCCTCGCCGGACTGCGCAGTCGGACTCCGGGTTCAGACGGTGTAGTGGACTCCGGCAACCGCGACGGCGACATCCCCGGCGAACTCGGGCCGCGCCTCCGCCATGACTTTGGTCTGCGATGTCCAGACCGGGATGTGGGTCAGCAGGAGGCGTCGGGCTCCGGCGGC
Source organism: Arthrobacter sp. efr-133-TYG-118 (assembly GCF_030209755.1). Lineage (GTDB taxonomy): Bacteria > Actinomycetota > Actinomycetes > Actinomycetales > Micrococcaceae > Arthrobacter. Next base: position 57,166 of record NZ_JARVRH010000035.1, read on the forward strand.
TTTGGCAGCCTGGCCCGCGCGCTTGCCGGTCAAATGCACATCCTTGATGTCGTCGTCGCGCCCTTCCTCAAAGGCGGCCTCGCACAGGAAGAGATCGGCGTTGCGGGCGGCGTCCTCAAGGCCCGGGCACGAGTCGGTGTCTCCCGAGTACGTGAGGATCCTGCTCACCGCTTTGCCTTCTTTGTCCGGCTCGGTGACCTCGACGCGCAAGGCGTAGGCCTCCTCCACGGGGTGGTTCACGGCATACGGCGTCACGGTGAACGGTCCGAGCCGCACGGATTGGCGTTCGCTCCAGTTGCTGAAGTCGAATTCCTCGTGCATTCCGGGGTCCAGCTCCAAGCCGTAGGCCGTGGCCATACGGTCGGCCGTCGCGGCGGGGCCCCAGACGGGGATCCTGTCCCGTCCCCAGCCGCCCGGCTTCCAGCGGACGGCCACGTGCAGTCCGCAAAGGTCCATGCAATGGTCGGGGTGCAAGTGGGTCAGGAAGATGGCGTCGATATCTTCGAGGTCAGTGTAGCGTTGGATGGCCCCGAGGGCACCACTGCCGAGGTCCATGACGATCTTCCACTGGCGTTCGCCATCGTGCGCGGTCAGCAGATAGCACGACGCCGGAGAGCCGGGACCGGGGAAGGAACCCGTGCAGCCAACAATGGTCAGTTTCACTGGATGCGGCCCCCGCGGGCCGCGCCGAATTCGTTCACGGTGAACGCCGCAGGGTCAACGAAATTGGACGTCCTCGCATGATGGCCTCCCGCTCGGGCGGCTTCCAACATTTCCGGGGTGATGCGCGCGAGGCTTCCGGTCGGGTACTGGGCGGCTACATGGTCCACGTGGCGCACGGAGAGGACCTCCGGGCCGAGGAAACGGCGCGCCAGGGTTTCGAACTGCACTGCGTCGCCGGTGGCCATGAAGTCGTGCCGGGGCAGGCCGGGATCGGTGCGCTGGATCCCGTGGGTGGCCAAGGCGCGGTAAACATCCTTGGCAGTCTCCTCGGCGCTCGACACAAGAGTGACGTCTTCCCCCATGACGAAGGAGATCACACCGGTGAGCAAGGGATAGTGCGTGCAACCCAGCACGACGGTATCCACGCCGGCATCCCTGAGCGGTTCCAGGTATTCGTGGGCCGCGGCCAGCAGATCGGGACCGGTGGTGATGCCGGCCTCCACGAAACTCACGAACTCCGGACAGGCCACCGAGGTGATGCTCAGGTCCGGGGCAGCGGCGAAGGTGTCTTCGTAAGCGCGGGAACCCACCGTGGCCGATGTCCCGATCACGCCGATCCGACCGGATCTCGTGGCGGACACCGCCCGGCGGACTGCGGGCTGGATCACCTCGATGACGGGAATCCCGTAGCGGGCCGTATAGCGTTCGCGGGCATCGCGCAAGACTGCGGCCGAGGCAGAGTTGCAGGCGATGGTCAGGAGTTTCACGCCGGAGTCCACGAGTTCGTCCATGACGCCGAGGGCATTGGCCCGGACTTCGGCGATGGGGAGTGGCCCATACGGTCCGTTGGCAGTGTCCCCTACGTAGATGATTGACTCATTGGGCAACTGGTCGATGATGGACCGTGCCACGGTGAGTCCGCCGACTCCGGAATCGAAGACACCGATGGGGCGTGATCCCAGCAAGGGGTTGTGTGCTTTGCTGTTCAGTGTTTCCGGCTTGCGCTGGGATTCAGGCGCCCCTGCGGCGCTCTCCCCATCCGATACCGGGTCCGATGCTGAGTTCATGATTCTTAGAGAATAAGCCAAGGCATGTGCTGCAGCCATGACATGTGGCGGGGGCCTCGTGTCTGTTTTGTCACACGGACGGCCAAAAGCCCCGGCAATTTCACTCAGGACTTCCGGTCCATCGAGGCCATCATGGCCTGGACCAACGATTCCTGGAGCCAGGTGGTGAAGTTGTAGACGAGTGCCAGGTAGCTCTCTACGTCTTCGGCCTGGGACCAGTCCTGCATGGCATGGACATGGTCGGCATCCGCTTCGTCGCGGATATCGAGGCGCTCCGCCAGCACCAAACGAACATCATTGAGGGCCATGGACCAGAGCTTCGCTTCTTCCGGGGTGAGGACGAGCTCGTTTCGGTCCAGGCCCATCGCGGCGGCCCGAAGCGCGCCGATTTTCCCCTCCCGCAGCGAGCGCTCGGTGAGCTGGCGGAACTCGAGGGACGCGGCGTCGTCGTTCTTCATGACGTTCGGCAAGAGCCGCAACAGGGCGCGATCGGACGGTTCCTTGACGTTCATGTCCAGGCCGATCAAGGCCGTCAGGGGATCTTCGTTGCTGGACAGCTGCGGTTCCAGCATTGAAATGACATCGTCCAGGAGTCCGCGCAGGAGTTCGCGCTCGGCGGGCTCAAGGTAGCCGGTGATGCCCTTGAGTCCGTACTTGAAAGCCTTAGCCACGTGCGCCGCCCTTGCGTCCCCGGCCGTCGCCGCTGCTGCTTGCCTTTTCAACCGTTGCCCACAAGCCGTAGCCGTGCATGGCAACCGCGTGCTGCTCCACTTGTTCCTTGCCACCGTACGCCACGATGGAACGGCCCTTCTTGTGGACCTCGAGCATGAGTTTGTTGGATTTGGCCTCGGAATAGCCGAAGTAGCTCTGGAACACATAGCTCACATAGCTCATGAGATTGACGGGATCGTTCCAGACAACCAGGTTCCAAGGGATGTCAGCAGCGCTGAGGACGTCGGTGGACGACTGCTCCGAGGTCTCCGTCCGTTCCTCTCCCTTTAAGCCCGCGTCTGTCACGGTGCAGGTGGCTGTATGGATGCCGGGGGCTGTGCCGGGGCCGACGGTAGTGGTCATCTGTCCATTCTAATGGTGGTGGATGGGCGAGCTAATGGCGGGTGGATGGGCCCACGCCGGCGAGGGGCCCGGGTCGAGCGGAGCGAGACCTGGGAGCCGGTGGGTGGGCCCACGCCGGCGAGGGGCCCGGGTCGAGCGGAGCGAGACCTGGGAGCCGGTGGGGACTAGAGTGAATTCGTGAGTAGATCCGTCGCCTGGAACCACCCCCGCACGTCGTTGTACACCGATCACTATGAGCTGACCATGCTGGAAGCCGCCCTCCATTCGGGCGCGGCGCACCGGCGCTCCGTCTTCGAGGCCTTCGCCCGCCGCCTGCCCGACGGGCGCAGATACGGCATCGTCGCCGGCACCGGCCGGCTGCTTGAAGGAATCAAGGACTTCCGTTTCGGAGACGCCGAGCTCGCGTTCCTCGATCAGCACAAAGTAGTTGACAGTCAGACCCTGGACTTCCTCGCCGACTACAGGTTTTCCGGCGACATTTGGGGCTATCCGGAGGGCGAGGCCTACTTCCCCGGCTCCCCCATCCTGATCGTCGAATCCACGTTCGCGGAAGCGTGCATCCTGGAAACGTACATCTTGTCCGTACTCAACCACGACACCGCGATTGCTTCGGCTGCCTCCCGGATGACCAGCGCTGCCGGCAGCCGGCCGTGCATCGAGATGGGCTCCCGGCGCACCCAGGAGGAATCGGCGACGGCGGCAGCCCGCGCCGCGGTCATCGCCGGTTTCGGCAGTACCTCCAACCTTGAGGCCGGTCGCCGTTACGGCATCAAGACCGTAGGCACGGCCGCCCACTCGTTCACGCTCCTGCACGATACCGAGCGCGAGGCCTTCGAAGCGCAGATCGCAGCCTTCGGACCGGGAACGACGCTTCTGGTGGACACGTACGACGTCGAGGTCGGGGTACGCACAGCGGTGGAACTCGCGGGTGACAAGCTCGGGGCAGTCCGCCTCGACTCCGGAGACCTCGTGGCCCAGGCCCAATGGGTCCGTGAGCTACTGGACAACCTCGGCAACACCAACACCCGGATCGTCGTCACCTCGGATCTCGATGAATATGCCATCGCAGCCCTGCAGTCGGCGCCGGTGGATGTTTACGGCGTAGGTACCTCCCTGGTCACAGGATCGGGAGCCCCGACGGCCAGCATGGTCTACAAGCTGGTCAGCCGGACCAACGATGCCGGGGAATTCGTTCCCGTAGCCAAGGTTGCCAAAAACAAGGCCAGCGTGGGCGGCCGCAAATACGCCCTTCGTAAACTCAACGAACTCGGCATCGCCACCCAGGAGATCGTGGGCATCGGACACCGGCCGGAAGACGACGGCAACGACCGCCCGCTGCTCCAGCAGTTCATCAAGAATGGCGAACTGCTCCCGGGATGGACGGGACACGAGGGCGTGGTCCGGGCACAGGAACGCCATACTGCGACCATGGCCGAACTCCCCCCGGTAGTCCGGAGGCTGCAGCGCGGCGAGCCGGCAATCCCCACCGTCTACGAGGAGGACTGAATGTCCCGTGCCCTGATTATCGTCGACGTCCAGAACGACTTCTGCGAGGGCGGGTCCCTCGCAGTGGAAGGTGGCGCCGCCACGGCTGCCGCCATCAGCGAATACCTTGACGCGAACCACCAGCACTTCGACCACGTCGTGGCCACGCAGGACTGGCACGTGGACCCGGGCAGCCATTTTTCGGAGACACCGGATCTCGTGGACAGTTGGCCACCGCATTGCCGCGCCGGGAGCAAGGGCGCCGAACTCCACCCGGATCTTGACGCCGAGTACATCCAGGCCTACTTCCGCAAGGGGCAGTACACCGCGGCCTATTCAGGGTTCGAAGGAGTCCTGGCACCCGAAGACGAAGTTCCCATGGGCGAACTCGCCCCCGGCGCCGTCCCCTCCGTCGAGCTGGACGAGGACGCCCTCGGCCTCGACGACTGGCTGCAGAGCCACGGTGTGGAGGAAGTGGTGGTGGTGGGAATTGCCACGGACTACTGCGTCAGGGCCACAGCACTGGACGCCGTGCAGGCGGGCTACTCCGTGACAGTGATCGGTGAACTCACCGCCGGAATCGCGGGGGACCTTGACGAGACCTACGCGGAACTGGAAGAAAACGGCGTCGAACTGGGTCAGCCCTAAGGACCGGGAGCCCTGCCAAGCAGGACTACTTCCGTCCGATGAACCAATCCTGGAGCTTGCGCAGCCGCGACTGCAATTGCTCCTCGTTTGCCTGCGCCACTGCCGGGCCGCCACACACCTCGCGCAACTTATTGTGGACGACGCCGTGCGGGGTACCGGTGCGGGCCGACCAGGCCGCGACGTTTTTTGCGAGCTCATTGCGTAGGTCCATCAGCATGCGGTGGTCCGGAACCGCGGGTGACGCGGCGGCAGCCAACGGAGATTGGCGCTTCTTCCTCGACTGCTGATCATGCTGCCGCTGCCGGAGCAACGTTCCCACCTGTTCGGCGTCGAGCAGCCCGGGGATCCCGAGGAAATCAAGTTCGTCCTCGGAGCCGATATCGGCGCCCGTGCCGAATTCGCCGCCGTCGAACAGCACCCTGTCAAAGGATGCCTGGGAATCGAGGGCCTCGAATTTGCCCTTCTCGAGGGAGTCCGAGGCCTTCTCTTCGCGGTTGGCCTCGGCCATCAGGTTCTCTTCGGGGTTGAAGAGGCCGTCCGGGTCTTCCTTCTCGGGCCGGTCCAGCGCGTGGTCCCGCTCGGCTTCCATGGAGTTGGCCAAGGCCATGAGGGGCGGCACGGACGGCAAAAAGACCGACGCCGTTTCCCCACGTTTGCGGGCACGGACGAAGCGGCCCACGGCTTGGGCGAAGAACAGCGGCGTGGACGTGGACGTCGCGTAGACGCCGACCGAAAGCCTGGGGACGTCAACGCCTTCGGACACCATGCGGACGGCCACCATCCAGCGCTTGTCGCTGGCGGTGAACTCCTCGATTTTGTGCGAAGCCTTGGAATCATCGGACAAGATCACCGTAGGCGACTGGCCCGTGATCTTCTTGAGCTGACCGGCATAGGCGCGGGCGTCGTCGTGATCCGTGGCAATCACCAGGCCGCCGGCGTCGGGCACGGTACGCCGCACCTCGCCGAGGCGCTTGTCGGCGGCAGCAAGAACGGCGGGGATCCATTCGCCGCTCGGGTTCAGCGCGGTACGCCATGCCTGGGAGGTGATGTCCTTGGTCACGGCGGCCTCGCCGAGGGAAGCCGCCATTTCGTCTCCCGCGCTGGTCCGCCAACGCATCTGGCCCGAATACGCCATGAACAGCACGGGACGGACGACGTGGTCCCTCAAGGCATTGCCGTAACCGTAGGTGTAGTCCGCCTTCGAGCGGCGGATGCCGTCGCGGTCTTCGGCGTATTCCACGAAAGGGATGGGAGAGGTATCGGAACGGAAAGGCGTGCCCGTGAGGGCCAGGCGCCGCGCAGCAGGATCGAAGGCCTCGCGCAATCCGTCGCCCCAGGACAACGCTTCGCCACCGTGGTGGATTTCATCGAGGATGACCAACGTGCGGGCGGCCTCGGTCTTGGCCCGGTGGAGCATGGGCTTGCTGGCCACCTGCGCATAGGTCACGGCGACGCCGACGAAGCCCCTGCCGTGCTGGCCGTCGGAATTCTTGAAGTTCGGATCGATGGCAATGCCCACCCTGGCCGCGGCGTCCGCCCACTGCCGTTTCAGGTGGTCGGTAGGAGCGACGATCGTCACCCGGTTCACCGTTCCACTGTCGAGGAGCATTGACGCAATCCGCAGTGCGAAGGTGGTCTTACCTGCTCCCGGCGTTGCCACGGCGAGAAAATCGCGCGGGCTGGCGTTCAGGTACAGGTCCAGCGCTTCCTGCTGCCAGGCGCGCAGCTTCGGGGCGGTTCCCCAGGCTGCGCGTTCCGGATATGCGGGAGGCAGTGCAGGGCCGCCGAAGAGTGTTTCAGTCACGCGGATTCCCCTCGACTGGCGTTCGCCTGACTCGCGGCAATCAAGCCGCGGGCCACGCCGCCAGGCGCAGCTCCATACAGGCTGCTGCGCGACGCAGCAACGATTCCAAGCAAGGCCGCTGCAGCCAGCGAAACCCAAATAACCACAAAAAACACCAATCTGTTCCGGATGCGCCGAATCACGCAGGGCAGCAAACAGGCAGGGGAAAGCGCTCCCCCGCCTACTACCAGGATTTACCCGACTACTGGGGCTTACTCGCTACTTGGAGTTGCCCGAGCCGCCTTTGTCTCCGCCGTCGTTGCCGGGGCGAAGTCCTTCATAGATTTCTTTGCACTCGGGGCAGACCGGGAACTTCTGCGGGTCCCGGCCAGGGGTCCACACTTTGCCACACAGGGCAATCACGGGTTCGCCTGTCAGGGCTGACTCCATGATCTTTTCCTTGCGGACATAGTGCGAGAAACGCTCCCGGTCACCGGGTTCCACTTCCTGGCGCACTTCCTCGCGCTCAATGGTTGCAGTGGAAGTTCCGGCTCCGGAAAGCTCGCGCATGGGATCGTTTTCGAATGGGTCCGGAGGCAGCGTCGTCATGCCATCCATCTTAGCCGCTGATGCTTCGCGATCAGATGCACCGCGTCAGATGCTCTGCCATTTCGGTTTGTTGTCATAGGTGTGGCGATAGTAGTCGGCGAGCTTGAGCGAGGACGCCGCAGCCTCATCGATCAGGATGGTGGCGTGCTGGTGCATTTGCAGCACCGATGCCGCGCAGATGGCTGCCACCGGCCCCTCGACGAAGTCCTTGACCGTCTGGGCTTTCTGGGCCCCCGTGGCAATCAGGACCACGTGCCGGGCATCCATGATGGTTCCGAGTCCCTGGGTCACGACGTGGTGCGGAACGTCGTCGATGCTCTTGAAGAATCGTGCGTTGTCCTTGCGGGTCTGCTCGATCAGCGTCTTGATCCGGGTCCGCGAAGCGAGCGAGGAGCCTGGCTCGTTGAAACCGATATGCCCGTCCGTCCCCACGCCAAGGATCTGCAGGTCAACGCCGCCGAGTGCCCGCATGGAGTCTTCGTACGCTTGGCAGGCCGCAGGAAGGTCGGCCGCGGTACCGTCAGGGCTGTGGACATTGGCGGGGTCGATGTTGACCCGGTCCGTGAATTCACGGCGGATGACTTCGCGGTACGACTCCGGGTGCCCGGGTTCAAGCCCGACGTATTCATCAAGGGCGAAGGCGTGTGCGTGGCTGAAGTCGAGGCCCCTTTCCTGGTGGCGGCGCGCCAGTTCGTCATAGATAGGGAGCGGGGAGGACCCTGTGGCAAGGCCCAGGACGGCGCTCGGCTTTCGGAGGAGCAGCGCCTCGATGGCATCCGCGGCAAGCGCCCCGATCTGCTTGCTTCCCGGAAGGATGACAACTTCCATCGTCCACGACCTTTCTAGCTGTGTTTCCCGGATCGACTGGTTCAAACTCGAGGTTATCCCATGTCCCATAACTTGTCATTGTTGCTCATGGAATCAACGATTGACGCTCAATTGCGCGAAGAGCTCCGGCCCGCGCCGGTCAAGCCAGCGTCCGCCGATCCGGACACCCGACACGAACAAGCCCACCCCAAGAACCGTACCAATTGCCAGATTGATCCATCCCCAGAGCGGATCGCCTGTGACGGACTGGACAATCACCAGGACAAGTTCAGGAAGGACCAGGAGGAAAAGCACCGCCATTCCTCCGAACTGGACCGCAAGCGTCTGGGCAACGTTTCCCGGCGGCTTCTTGAACGGGCTGTCACCGGGCAACGGGACGCTGGACGTGTACCGCGCCGACACGATGGAGGCCAGGCCCAGGCCTGTGAACAGCACCCCCAGGGAAAGACCCAGGACACCAGGCAACCAGCCCCATTCTCCCGTAAGGAAAAAAGGCCCGACGGCGAAGACCAACACCACCGGGAGGGCGAATACCAGGCAGGCCAAGGCCCTGCCAAGCCGGTCATGGATGCCGCGGACCCCGGTGGACAGATGCAAGGCAAATGCGGTGTTGTCGTAGGAAACATCCGCGGCAATAGACCATGCGAGGACAAAGGCAGCCATTGGCCCCAGGATCACCAGCATGGAGTAGCTTCCGGACTGCGCGGACTGGAACAGGAAAATCACGGGCAACAACGGGACCACGATCAGCGAGGCCGCGTAGCGCGGATCGCGGATCCAGTAGCTGAGGGCGCGCGCCGCAATGGCCCCGGTGGGAGTTGCCGGCAGCAGTCCGAACAAGCCAAGTTTCCCGCCGCGTTTTCTCGATCCACCGGAATATGGCGGAGTGACCAGCGCCCGCTTGAGCAGGGCATTCCAGGCGGCCAACAACACGAGGAGAGTGGAGATGGCGATCAAGGCCTTCAGGCTGGCGGCAACAACATCTCCCGACGCCAGATCGCCGCCAAGAGACCAGGAAGCTCCGAGCGGAGTCCAGGAGACCGTCCGGGCAAGTTCGGGGAGATAGCCGGTGGAACCGGACACTCCCCTGAAGACCCCGGCCACGATCGGTCCCATCAGCACGAGTGGCACAAAGACCACAATGCTGCTCACATCCTTGAAACGGCGGGAGGCTGCGAGGCTGGCCGTCGCCGTCGTGATCACTTTCGACAGGACCACGCAGCTCAGCACGCCCAGCACGGCACCCAGCAGCGCGCCGAGCACCGCCGGCACGCCGCGCCACCATGTTGCCGCAGTGAGTAACGCCACGAGCATCGTGGAGAGCCCCGGCACTCCGATGAATCCGGCGAGGGCAAGCCCGGTCAGCAGTTGGCGCATGGGGATCGCGGACGTCGTGAAGCGGGAGGGGTCGAGGGTCATGTCCGCAGCCGAGGCCATCAGGGGCACCACAGCCCAGGCCAGGATCGCGGCGGCGCCACCGAGGACGACGGCGGTGTGGGCCGTCTCGGGGTCGGCCCACCGCAGGGCGATGAGCGTCCCCACGAGGGTCGCGACGACTCCCAGCGCATAGAGCCCACCGATCGCGATTCCCACAAGCTGGCCCGGGCTGCGTCGGAAGCCGTTCAGCAGGAGCCGCCACTTCAGGCTCAGAAGGTGCGCAACCATTCCAATCCCCCCGCCTGGTTTCCGCCGCCCACCAGCTGGACAAAACGGTCCTCGAGCGAAGCGCCGTCGCAGACCTCTTCTACGGTTCCGGCGGCGAGGACCCTGCCTGCAGCCACAACGGCCACGTGGTCGCACATGCGCTGGACGAGGTCCATGACGTGGCTTGAGACGATGACCGTGCCTCCCGAGCCCACGTAGTTGTCAAGAATTCCCCGGATGTTGGCAGCCGACACGGGATCCACCGACTCAAAAGGCTCGTCCAGCACCAGCAGCCTGGGCGCATGGATAAGCGCCGAGGCGAGGGCAATCTTCTTTGTCATGCCGGCGGAGTAGTCCACCACAAGGGTGCCGGCGTCGCCGCTCAGGTCCAGCGCGGCCATCAGTTCTCCCACCCTGTGGGCAACGACGTCCCTGTCCATGCCGCGAAGCAAGCCGGCGTAGGTGACAAGCTGTTCACCCGTCAAGCGGTCGAAGAGGCGGACGCCGTCGGGCAAAATCCCCATCAGCTTCTTGGCTTCAAGCGGTTTCGCCCACACGTCCACGCCGTGGATGTAGGCCGTCCCGAAATCCGGCCGCAGGAGCCCGGTGGCCATGGACAACGTCGTCGTCTTACCCGCCCCGTTGGGACCAACGACCCCGTAGAAGGAACCGGCCGGCACATCCAGGCTGATGCCGTCGACGGCGATCTTCCCGCCGAAGCGTTTCGCAAGTCCGCGCAGGGCCAAGGCAGGCACCGGGGAGGTATGGGGAGAACCGGGAAGCTGGACAGTCATGCAGCCAGCCTAGCCCCGGGGACGCTTCCGGGGGTCGTCCCGGAGGGGGAACTACTGAGCCCCTTTCCGGAGCCGCCTCATCCCAAAGGACTAGCTCGCCAAAGAACTAGCTCGCCAAAGAACTAGCTCGCCAAAGAACTACAAGGGTTCGTGCCCGATAAGACCAGCCCTTAGAAGCTGTGCCGGGGAACCGCGCGCTGATACTGCGGCGCCCAGTCCAAGGGGAAGCCGAGTTCGAAAGCCGCGCGAAGCCACCAGTGCGGATCGCGAAGGGCTGCCCGTGCCATGAATACGCCGTCGGCTTGGCCCGTTGCCACCGTGTGTTCGGCCTGTCCTGAGGATGTCAGGAAGCCGACTGCCCCGGTGGGAACCCCCGCTTCGCGCCGGATCTGTTCCGAGAATCCCGTCTGGTATCCAGGGCCGGCCTTGATCCGCTGGTGGGCCACGGCGCCACCGCTCGAGACGTCCACCAAGTCGACGCCGTGTTCGGACGCCGCCCGCGCGAGGCGCACGGAGGCGTCGACGTCGACGCCACCCTCGGCCCAATCACTCGCGGAAATCCGCAGCAACAACGGCATCGAATCAGGGATGACAGCACGGACGGCGTCGATGACCGCAAGCATCAAGCGATTTCGGCCGGCCTCGCTGCCTCCCCACGAATCGTCGCGCTTGTTGATCAGGGGGCTTTGGAATTCGTGCAGGAGGTAGCCATGCGCGCCGTGGATCTCCACCGTGTCGAACCCGGCGTCCACGGCCCGTATGGCCGCCGCCGCGAAATCCGAAATCACGGCGTGGATGTCAGCTTCGCTCATGGCAAGAGGCCGCGCAAGCCCGGAAAACGCCTCGTTACCCGGACCCCGTGCAAGCCACCCGCCGTCGGACTCCGCTACGGATCCGCTCTCTTCGGCGAAGGGCCAGTAAGTGGAAGCCTTGCGACCGGCGTGCGCCAACTGGACGCCGATCTTGCCGCCCACGGCACTGTTGCGGTGGACGAAGTCCACAATCCGCTCCCAAGCGACCGCCTGCTCGTCCGTGTACAGTCCGGCGTCCCGCGGGCTGATCCTCCCCTCGGGGCTGACGGCCGAGGCCTCGGTGAGGATGAGGGCCGCGCCGCCCGTGGCAAACGCTCCAAGATGCACCATGTGCCAATCGTTGGGTACGCCACCCCCGCCGTCGGGCGAGCAGCTGTACTGGCACATCGGGGAAACCCAGCCACGATGCGGCAACGTCAACGAGCGCAACTGAAGCGGGCTGAACAACGCCGGTTGCGTCATTAGAAGAGGACCCGCGCCAGACCTTGCCGGGCCTTGGCCACACGTTGGTCCGAAATGCCGACGACGTCGAACAGTTCCAGCAGGCGCACACGCGCCGTCTCACGCTCGAGACCGAAGTTGCGGCCGATGAACGCGATGATGCGGTTGAACGCGTCCTCGATGTGACCACCCGAGATGTCGAGGTCGGCCACCGTGAGCTGAACCTCGATGTTGTCCGGCTCCTCCGCCGCCCGCTGACGCATGGCTTCGGCTTCCGTAGCCGTCAGGAGCTCGAGTCTGCCCATTAGTTCCACTTGGGCGAGTCCGGCCTTCGCCTCGGCATCAGCCGGTTTCTCGGCCAGCGCCTGGCGGTAGGCCGTGGCCGCAGCGGCGTAATCTCCGGCTTCAATGGCATCGAAGGCTGACTGGTGCAGCGGCGGCAAAGGACGGGCCTCCGCACCGGCGGCGCCCGCGCCGATACTGCCCGTCACTCCGTTGGCTTCGGCCACCTTGAGGAGTTCATCGATGAGGCTGCGGATTTCCTGGTCCGAAGCGGGCCCCTCGAAGAGCGGCACGGGCTGGCCCTTCAAGACCGCGACGGCGGTGGGGATGGCCTGAACCTGGAATGCCTGCGCAAGCTGCGGGAACGCATCAACATCCGCTGCGGCCAGCACGACTTTGCCGGCGTAGCCTTCCACCACACCTTCGAGGCTGTGGAGGAGGGTCGAAGCCTCCAAGGAGCGGTTGGACCACAAAAGGAAAAGGACGGGAATCTGCGCGGACAGCTGGACGAGGTCCTGGAAATTGGCCTCGGTGGCATCTACGCGAAGGGGCTGGCTGCTTCCGGGGCTTCCGCCGGAGGCAGCCGGGGCACCGTTCGGTGCCGCCGGCGCAGGGCGCCGCAATGCAGAGAGGTCGACGGCGCCGCGCAGGTTGAGCTGGCTGGCAGCGGCTGGAGAGACGGGACGGGATCCTGGCGAACTCATACCGTCCACTCTAGCCGCTGCGCCAACAGCATTTGCCTACTGGAAGCTGGCTCCCACCAGGCCGCGGACCGCGGCAACGAGTTTCATGGGAGCAGTCGAGCCTGCCGGTGGAATGTAAATAGCTACCGACTCCGAGAAGGTCTGCACGAGGCCGACTTTCGTGGAATCCCCGCCCGCGAGCACTGCCGCGGCTTTGTCCACGGTCAGCGTGTCGCCATCTGCCTTGGGCTTGCTGGTGAAGGCGAAGTCCAGCTTTCCCACCACCACGGCGCCGCCGTCGGAGGTCCGGAACACTGCCGTATCCGCCGGAGAGGGCGTGTGCGTGAAGGTGAAATTGCCGTTGGTGCCGGACTTGACGGTGCTTGCCTGGTAGTCCAGGACATCGGCAATGTAGGGCGAATTGGTGCCTTCCACAAGCTTGTCCTTGAACGCCGAATCCGCCTTGGTCAAGCGATCGCCCAGGGCTGCCATCGCCTCGCTCCCGCTGTACTGCAGCCCGGACTTGTCTCCGGCCGCCATCTGCGCGGTTCCGCCCAAGGGGATCGCCGGGAAGGACGTTCCGGGCTGAAGCGGGGAAGTGCTCTTCAGCTTGTAGTTCTCCCGCGGCGAGGCCTGCACGAGAGTCAGGACCTGGGGAACTACGTTGCCATCGCCCTGGGTCAAGGCGATCACTGTGCGTGGCCAGGTTCGCTGGGTGGAGATGACGCTGCCCAGCAATTTGTTGGACCGGACAGGCATCCGCGCTTCGTGCGTGGCAACCTGGGACCGGATCTTGTAGTTCTGCGTGCGCACCTGCAGTTCCGTGCCGTCAACCCTGGGAGCGAGTTTGGAGGCGTCACGTGCGGCATCTCCAGCCGCCACTGCGCCGGCGACCTGGTCCAGGATGCGCTTGAGCTGCGCGTCCACCAAGACGGGGGCGGTTTGCGCACCGGCGGTCCCCGCAGGGCTCGCCGTCGCGGATCCAGTCGGAGAAGTCGCGGATCCGGAGGGAGAAGGAGTCTCGGCCGCTTGGGCGCCTGCCGCGGTGCCACCGACGAGGGCCGTCACAACAGCTGCGGCTACAAGGGAAATTCGAAGTGCGGGACCCCCGCCTGTGCCTTTTTTGGTGTCCTGGCCAGGTGCGTCCTCGCCGATGATGTCTTTGTCAGTCTCCTTGGCGGTGCCTTCGCCGGCGGCCTCCGGGTCGGTTTCCTTGTTCCCGCCGCCCTGCGGACCGTTCGGGCGGGAGCCCCGGCCCCTGGTGAACTTGCTGACGAACGGCAACGCCGCACCCGCCACGATGAGGATCGCGCCAATGACAATGAGCGGGACGGCCCACGGCATGGTGGCATCGTTGGCGAACGTTATGGAGACCGACGACGGCGCCGGCTTGGTTCCGTCGCTGGCCAGAAGGAGGGACCAGTTGCCACTCGCGGGAGGAGTAAAGGAGTAGTCCAGCTGTCCGTTGGCGTTCTCCGTTTGCACCCACAGATCCGATCCGGCAGGCGACGGAGCAGTTGCTTCGCCGTCGGTGCCGGCAACCTGGAGGGACTTGCCGTCCTCGGAGACGCCGGTGATGCTGTTGTGCGCGGTCTTACCTACCCACGCGTCCACGTCATCCGGACGTCCGACAGCCAACACGAACTTGCCATCGCTTTTGATGCTGATTTGTCTGGGACCACCCCCGTGGGTCAACACGTCTTGGGTGATCACGGTCAGCGGAGCGGCTTTGGAGTCACCGGGGGCGGACGCGGTTACGGTCTCGGCCGGGGCCCAAAAGGTCAGCTGGCCAATGCCGGCCAACAGTGTCAGCAGGCCAAGCAGCACCAGCGAAACTGCAGTCTTCAATCGCACAGGAATACCAATCATCAGCGGTCGTTGAACTTCAAGGGTAACGGTTTTGTTACCAAAGAGTCAGTTCGGGGCCCTCCCGAAGGGCTTCCCGCCGCACGGCTTACCCTCTAGAATTCGCCAATTCGGGCCTGCTGATAGTGTGGCGAACAACATGACATCGGGCACTCCTGGGGCCCGACCGCGGAACGAAAAGGCAGCTGAAACACGTGAAAGAGCGCAAGGATCCCACTCCGGCCGAACAAGGACCGGAGTCCAGCCCGGATGGCTTGGCTGATGGGTCTGCCCGTGACGGCAAGGACCATGGCGAGGGCCTGATGGCGTCCTTCGTGCGCCGCCTCCGCCAGCCCCTTCCCGGCGCCCAACCGCGGGTCCGTTTCGAAATGCCTCCGGAACTTGAGCACGATGCAACAACCGAGTCCGCCGAGGATGAATCCGACGGTCCGCGCTTCGGTTCCCCCGGCCCGCGGATGTCCGCGCAACATCCGCTGTATGTCGGCTTCATGGGCACTGCCGGCGTCGGCGTCGCCCTCATGCTGTATTTCATCGGCACCAGCACCGTCCAACTGTTGTTGTGGATCGTTACGGCCCTGTTCATCGCCTTGGGGCTGGACCCCGTGGTCCGCTGGCTCGAAAACCGCAAGGTGCCGCGCCCTGCCGGCGTCGTCATCGCCGTCGGTGTCCTCGTTGCCGGAGTGGCAGCGTTTTTCGCCACCCTTATCCCCACGATCGTGGAACAGGTCTCGCAGATCGTGCGGCAGGCTCCGGACTGGATCCGTGGCTTCGTGGATTCGGACTTCTTCCGCTCCCTGGACAGCCAATTCGGCGTCCGCGACAAGATCAGCCAGGAACTCGACAAGTTCGTCAAGAACCCTGACGCCATGGGCGGTATTTTCGGCGGCGTCGTCGGTTTCGGATCCACGGTGGCCAACGGGGTCTTCGGGACGCTGATCGTCCTGGTCCTCAGCCTCTACTTCCTCGGTGCCCTGCCTGCCATGAAGAGATGGGGATACCGGCTCGCACCACGCTCACGCAGGCCCCGGGTGGAGGCGCTGTCCGAGGAAATCACGCGCTCGGTGGGCAACTATGTGATCGGCCAGGTTTGTGTTGCGTTGCTCAACGCGTTGTTCGCATTCATCGTGATGAGCATCCTGGGCATTCCGTTCAGCGTTCTGCTGGCTTTCGTGGTTGCCCTGCTTGCGTTTATCCCCTTGGTGGGAGGCTTGATTGCCGCTGTGGTGGTCATCCTGGTAGCCCTCACCGCCGGCTGGCAGACCGCCGTGATCTACGCCATCTGCTACTTCGCCTATCTGCAGTTCGAGGCCTACTTCATCTCGCCGCGCATCATGCAGAAGGCCGTTGCCGTTCCGGGTGCTGTTGCCGTGATCTCGGTGATCGCGGGTGGCAGCCTACTGGGCGTGCTCGGCGCATTGATCGCCATCCCGACGGCGGCAGCCATCATGCTGCTGATCAAGGAAGTTTTCATCGTCCGCCAGGACCGCCACTAGGCCGTCACCATTAGGCCGTCACCATTAGGCCGTCGCCACTGGGCCTGTCCAGTGGCGCGGCAGGCCATCGGGCCCTGCACCGGCTTCGGTCACGTCGTCCACGATCTCGTCCAGGACCCGGGCCGCGTACTTCTCGCCGACCCACAGGTGCTTGGCTCCGTCGATCCCCAAGACCCGGGCCTGCGGCACCAAGCTGAATCGTTCAGCGGCCTCAGCGGGCTGGAGATAGTCGTCGTGTTCCGGAACCAGGACTGTCAGCGGCTTTCCTGAAGCAGCCCATTCCTTCAAGTGCACGTCCGTGGCCCGGTGCAGCGGCGGAGACAACAGGATGGCGCCCTCCACTTGGGAAGCCACCGGCTCAACGGCACCGTACATCAAGGCCAGCTCGGTGCCGAAGGACCAGCCAACCAGCCAGCGATGAGGAAGCCCGCGTTCCACCGCGAAGCGAACAACGGCCTCGACGTCATACCGCTCACCGATTCCTTCGTCGAAATGCCCCTGGCTGGTACCCCGAGGCGAATGCGTTCCCCGCGTGTTGAAGCGCAGAACAGCGACGCCGGCCAGCGCCGGAAGGCGATAGGACGCCTTCCGGTAGACGTGCGAATCCATGAATCCGCCGTGCGTAGGCAAAGGGTGCAGCGTAATAAGCGTGGCCGAGATCTCGCCGGACTCCGGCAGCGCCAACTCACCCACAAGCAACTTGCCGTCGTCGGTCAGGAACTCCACGTTTTCGCGGTGCGCCGGCAAGACCGTCGATGCCCTGATGTCCGTGGCAGACTCCGGCTGGCTGAAAACGAGGGAAGCAGGATCGAAACTCATGCTTCCAAGCTTAAGTGCTCGGCGGCGGCGCCGCCGTCGTGGTTCCCCCGCTTTTGGACGCTACCGCAGTCCGGACTCCCCGCCCTTCCAGGTATTCCGAGGCGCCGCCCCGGCCAAAGGCGGGGAGATTCAGCGGGCCATCTCAAGTGCTCAGCGGTACCTGTAGGTTCGGCCTGTCCAGCAGTTGTTGTGCCAGTGGCGCCGTTCCGCCAAACCCGCGGCATCGCCGAAGAGGTGCGTCTCGGACCACACCACCAAGTGGGCGATTCCGGGCATGATGGCCATCGAACAACCGGGACATATATAGGTCTTCTCCGCATTCCGTGCGGTCATGGTCCGGACCATCCAGTCGCCGTCGGGGGCGCTCTCCCTGCGGGCAATGCCCGAACGGGCACGTTCCAGGTCCAGTTCCGGCGACTCGCCTGTCCGTTTCCAGCTTGCCTTGGCTGATTCGGTGCGTCTGGGGCGGTTGGAGCGGGGCATGACTCCATTCTGCCCCAGTCGCTAGTTGCGCGCGGCAGGGGAAGCGGCAGAGGAAGTAAAGTGGAGCGGGTGCGACTCGTCATAGCCCGTTGTTCCGTAGATTACGTTGGCCGCCTCAAGGCCCACCTCCCGCTTGCCACGCGGCTTTTGCTCGTCAAATCCGATGGTTCCGTGCTGGTCCACTCCGACGGCGGCTCCTACAAGCCGCTGAACTGGATGAGCCCGCCCGCTACCCTGCGGGTGACCACGCCGGAGGAGACCGAGGTCGAAGAAGGGGTGGTGGAGCAGTGGACCGTGCAGTCGGCCAAGACCGATGACCGGCTCATCATCAACATCTACGAGCAACTCCACGACACGTCCCACGACCTCGGAACAGACCCCGGGCTCATCAAGGACGGCGTTGAAGCCGATCTGCAGCGACTGCTCGCCGAGCAGATCGAAACCCTTGGTGCCGGCTATTCTCTTATCCGGCGCGAGTACTTCACTGCCATCGGTCCGGTGGACATCCTCGCCCGGGACGGCGACGGCAGGACAGTCGCCGTCGAACTCAAGCGGCGCGGCGACATCGACGGCGTCGAGCAGCTCACCCGCTACCTTGAACTGCTCAACCGAGATCCGCTGCTGGCCCCGGTGCGGGGCATTTTCGCCGCCCAGCAGATCAAGCCGCAGGCGAAGGTCCTTGCCAACGACCGCGGAATCGATTGCATCACCCTGGACTATGACGCGATGCGCGGCGTAGACGACAGCGAGTCGCGCTTGTTCTAGGTGTCCTGGCCGTCATCCCGGGTGAACCGGGTCAGGCGCGGACCCCGGCAACTAGAATCAAAGCATGACTGTCCCAGACCGGCCTGTATCTTCTTCTGCGCCTGTGCGCCACTTGATTACCGGAACCATCGTCAGCGACGGTGCGGTGATCGAAGATGGCCTGGTCGCGGTGGAGGACGACCGCATAGCCTTCGCCGGTCCGGCCGCCGAATTCCACGAAGCAGCCTTCGAAGGGTTCGAGGAAACTCCCCGGACCGATTTCCCTGCTGAGCGGTATATCGTCCCCGGATTCGTGGATGTGCACTGCCATGGCGGCAACGGAGGCGACTTTCCCGGAGCCGATGAATCCTCGGCTCGCAAAGCCATCGATTTCCTGCATCGCTCCGGTACCACCACCCTCCTCGCCAGCATGGTCACGGCGCCCCGGGAGGACCTGCTCCGGGGCATCGAGCTTTTCGTACGCTTGGCCGATGAAGGACTCGTAGCGGGAATCCATTTGGAGGGGCCTTTCCTCTCCCATGCCCGCTGCGGCGCCCAGAACCCCGCCTATCTGCTGGAGCCGGACCTGGACCTCATGACCGAGCTGGTTGAAGCCGCTGCCGGCAAGCTCGCCACCATGACCTACGCCCCCGAGCTTCCCGGCGCCGCGGCACTCGTGGACCTGATGACGTTCCACGGAGTAACGCCCTCTCTCGGCCACACGGATTGCGACGACGCGACGGCGGCCGCCTCGCTCACTGCGGCGCGGGAGGGCTTGGAATCCGCTGGTTTCGACGGCGTCAGCTCCTTGCCGACTGTGACGCATTTGTTCAATGGCATGCCTCCCATGCACCACCGCTCCCCCGGTCCCGTGGCCGCCTCCCTTCGCACGGCCCAGGAGGGCAAGGCGGTCGTGGAACTGATTGCGGACGGCACCCACCTTGACCCGAGCACCGTCGCAACAGTTTTTCAGCTCGTAGGCGCCGCAAACGTTGTCCTCGTGACCGATTCAATGGCGGCGGCGGGACTCTCCGACGGAAACTACATGCTGGGCCCCTCCCCGGTGACCGTGACGGACGGCGTCGCTACCTTGGATGCCACGGGATCCATCGCCGGCGGCACTGCCACCATGCTCGACGTCGTCAGGCGCACCGTTGCGGCCGGCGTCGGGCTCGCCGACGCGGTTGCATCGGCGACGGCGGTTCCCGCCGCAGTCCTGGGGCTCTCCGATGAACTTGGCGGCCTTCGCCGGGGCCTGCGGGCCGATCTCGTCGTCGTGGACAAGGAGCTCCAACTCGCGGGTGTATTGCGCAATGGGGATTGGCTTGCGTAGGCCGAATTGGCAGGCTCCCAATAACGCATCCCGTCGCGGGCGCGCTTTCTTCCGTTACCTTCTTTTTACTTAAAATTTGTCGGAATTCCCCTGCAGACCGTTGACCTCCAGTATCCGCCATGAAAGTGTTGTAGCAGTCTTTGTGTAGGTGTGATTCATGCTCGCAAGACGTGTTGCGAGCGTGAAGCTCCTGCTAAGCCAACCAAGCCTTGCTTGGACGGAAAACCAGGTCTTCTCGCGGAGTAACCAAGGCCGGCACGCGGTGTGCCGGACTTAAAAGTTCCACAATGAGGAGAAACAAAAATGGCACTGGGCACCGTCAAGTGGTTCAACGCTGAAAAGGGCTTCGGCTTCATTACCCCGGACGACGCAGAAGGCGACGTCTTTGTCCACTACTCCGAGATCCAGACCGGCGGATTCCGCACCCTCGACGAGAACCAGCGTGTTCAGTTCGAGATCGGTCAGGGCGCAAAGGGCCCGCAGGCCACCGGCGTAACCGCCGTCTAGTTTGATTGTTTGAATTCTGCCTGGCAGGTTCAAGGAAGGGGTTCCGCACAGGTTGCGGAACCCCTTTTACCTTTCAGGCAACGAGTGTGCGGAGAAGCCTCGCAGTTTGCCGGACAGACAGACCCGGCAAATATGCCCGGCTTAGGGCAGCGCCGATCGCGGGAATCTCCAGACTGTCTTGGTAGTACATATACAAAGTCCTGTACTCCGGCTGGAACCTCGATTTGAAGCGGGCCAAAGAGCGGAATCCGTAAACAGGCTCCAAGGTCCTGCCAACGAGGTCGAGAATGCCCGCCAAGCCGGCTTCCCCGCTGGAGAATTCCCCGGTCTCCCCGGCCAAAGGCGATCCCGAGAGGGAAATGACTTCCACTCCCTGCCGCAACTCGTGGACTGCCGAGGCAATCATGAATTCCATGAGGCCGGGGAAGGCGTCGCTACGCCGGCGCATGAAGTCCAATGTCCAGCTGATCACTTGGCCATCGCGAAACACCGGAAGCCAGCTGGTCACCCCATAGACAAACCCTTTGCCGTCGACGGCTATGCAGCAAAGCACTTCATCGTCCATCAGCTCGTCGAGGGAACCCAAGGTAAAGCCCATTTCAGGCACCTTTTTCCTGGCGGCCCACTCTTCCGACACTTCGCCGAGTTGGGAGCGTATGTGTTGCGGGAACTCCGAATAGCGCCCCCACCGGGCTTCAACCCCGGCCTTCAGTGCACGATTTTTGGCTGTGCGGACGTTTTGCCACGCTTTGCCCGTGAACTCAAGGTCGCGGATGGAGAGCCGGGTTTCCTGGGCGACGGCAATTCGGCGAAATCCCGTGGATTGCAGCATCGGCCACAATTCCTCCGTGCAGGAATAGAGGCACGGCACCAATGCGTGGTGTGCGCAGTAGTCCAGGAATCCCTCGGTCGCGGCAGTTGCTCGCACGGGATCACCGAACGGACCGGCAAGGGTCAGTGCGACGTTTCCGTGCTGCTGGTAGGCAATTCCGGCGTCCATTCCGGGAGTGAACCAGAACTTGTTCGGCTCCCATAACGCCATCCACGAAAGGGACTCCCCGCCACGCTTGACTAAATCCCTGGCCGCCAATCGGGCCGGATCGTCACCGCCGGGGCCGTGCTGCCGTTTCAGAAGCAGCGTCCACACCGCGGCCATGGCCACGAGCCAGAAGATGATCCCCGACCACACGAACAATATCGACTCGGCGGCGCTTCGCTCCGCGAACACGCGGCCGAAAGCCGTGGGTATGGGCAAGGGAAGATACTGTCGGGCGAGTTCCGCAATGAGGCCCAGGATGCCGCCGTCGTGCGCCATACCGCCCGAGCCGAGCCAGGCCCCGGTGTAGCCACTCGCCAATACGAGCCACGTACCGCCAACCAGCCACGCCATCTTCCGGCGGAGCGGCGCCCTCGAGCCCACCACAAAGTTGCCCCTGAACAGGAAAAGCAGAACCGCCAGGATAAGTGGAACCAGGGCGAGGGTCAGAATGTGGAACACCGCTGAGCCCATGACGACGGTACGGGCCCGTCCTGGAAAATGCGGAATGCTGGCGAACAGCACCAGGTAGGCGAAGGACAGCGCCACCACGCCGAGTTGCACCCCGATAGCGATTTTCAGCGCCAAGCGCCTTCCCTGGCGCATGCCCACCGCACAGATCAACAGGAGCAACGCGGGTACCACCGCGAGGGCGACGCCGGCGGGCCCGGGATAGCCCTGGCGTCCGAGTTCAAGGCAGCTGATGTCCACGGTTCCACCGCAGTTCGCCTGCAATTGGTTGAGCGTCGGAACAGGGTTCAGGACCATCTCGCTGAGCAACGCCAGAGGCCCCGCGGGGCTTCGCACCGCGCCAGCCACTAAGGGCCCGACGCCGAAAATCGCCACCATGAGCGACAGCAGGTTTCGCGTTTCGCGCCTGGTCGCCCGGTGGCTCGGTTGAATGCCGTGGTCGAGCTGGAGCCACAGACCGGTCCCCAGTCCGAGCACGGCACCCGTCAGGGCCATGACAGCCGAGGGGTCGCCAACGTACAGGACCAAGAGAAGCGCCAGAGACACAACAGTCGCCCTGAGGCGCCGACGCCACAGAGTCGGTAGAAGGCCACTGGCCGCCATCGAGACGAAGAGGGTCGCGGGAAGGGGCCCGGAGGTCCTGGCGTCCATCATCCGTCCCAGCCAGCCGTCGTCGGCGTAGGCTGCCAACTGGACCACCACCAAGAAGGCGGTGACCGTGGCAAACTGCCCGCCAAAGAACCCCGCCGCTGTGCGGAACCACCCCAGCTTGCGCTCTGAAGAACCCAACAACACGACCAACAACAACGAGGTCGTGACGTAGTCGAAGGGGTTGGCGGCAAAAAACATCGAGGTCCAGATGGACCACCAGTCCCCCGACTTCAATCCTCCACCGCTCACGCCCGAAAGATGCCGCAACACGTCAGTGCCGTACCCGAGATCGGAGTCGAAGATCGCCGGAGTGAGAAGGTACAGCGCGAGCACAAACACCGTGAAGGGGATGGCGCCAATATGGGCAGCCACGTTGCCGAGGATGGCCTGGGCAAGGGTTGCCACCATCTTCCGGGCGGGCTTGGCATTTTCGGAGTCAGCCGCCTGGTCCTTGGACAATTGGGCTTCCTGGGTACTCACGGGACGAGTCCCCACCGAGGGGCCAGGAATTCCATTGCAGAAGGAAGCTCTTGCACGGCCACAGCCCACGAATGGCCGGCTCCGGAAACTGAAGCATGCCTGATATCGAAGCCGGAAGTGCGGGCGGCTCCCGCCAATTCGGTGGCGTAGCGGACGAATTCGCCGTCTGCGGCGCCGACGGCGAAGAAGCCCGCATGGCCGTCGTAGCTTCGCTGTTTCATCAGGTTCAACGGCGCCAAGGCGTCGAAGGCCGCAGAGTCCCCGCCAAATGCGGCCTGGATGGTCCGCTGGCGATCGGGACCAAGTGAAGGCTCCCGCTCTCCCGAGAACGCGATGAAGGAAGGGTAGATTTCGGGATGCAGCGTGGTCATCTGCACGGCACAGGTTGCCCCGAAGGAGAACCCGCCGACCGTCCACTTCCTTGGGTCGGCGGAAACCTCGAGCGTCGAGTTGATCCAGCGCGGAACATCGATCGCGAGGTAGGTGTCGGCACGCGCGATCCGGCTGTCCATGCACATGGTGTTTGCGGTATCGGACCCGTTTGGATCGACCACCACGACGACGGGCGCCACGCCTCCGTGCCGGGCAGCGAAGGTATTCATAGCCGGTTCAAGCAGGCCGCCGGTCAGCCAATCGGCGGGACGTCCGGGCTGGCCGGCAAACAGGACCAGCACGGGTAGTCGGCTACGATCAGCGGATTGGTAGGCCGGTGGCAGGTAAATGAAAGCGTCCTGGGCCTTGAAACCCGATTCGATTCCGGGAATCGATGCCCTGCGGACTATTCCCCCATCAGGCAGTGACACCGGCAGGGTCCGGGAGGAACCCCTTTTGAACCCCTCCTCGAGCTGCGGGATCCGCCCCACATTGTGGCCGAAAAGATCGGCCACCGTGTGGTTGAGCCCGAAGTAGCTGTTGATCTGAAGAGCGGAGAGGAGCAGCACGGCGCCCAAGGAGACCCCTGCGGCGCTCCTGCCGAGCCACGAGGAGCCAGGGAGCCGAAAAAAGAAAAGGGCCAACGCGGAGAAGGCAACCGTCGACCAAACGAGGACCTCGAAGGGGAGATCCTCCGGGAACACGGACAGGACATTGACGAGCAGCCAATGGATGACCGAGACAACTCCACTCGCCACGGCAAGCGAAACAAGTATGGAAACCAACCAGCGCCGGTCTCGTCGCAGGAGGAGGAATGCGCTCCCGGCAATTCCAGCGCCAAGGATGGTCCAATAGAACGGACCATCAACAAGGCTCAGGTTGTACAGGAATTCCACTGTCCTCAGCGCCAGGTGCCGACGCCCACCACAGGGCCGGCCTCCAGCCAGGACGACAACCCCGCGTAGGCATCAAATCTCATAGCCAGCATGAACGACTGGCCTTCATGCTGGAGTTCGACTACCACGACGTCGGGCTGAAGCCTCGTCAGTTCTTCCTCCGTTGGCTTCCGGCGACCCAAGAGCTCCAAGGAGCTGCGGCGGAAGCTGTGTTTTGGACGGAAGCTGAGGGAGAGCAGGCGGAACCACTCAAGCTCCGAGTCCTGATAACGACAAACCCCCATCCGCCAGCTGTTTCCAGCCGTGCAAATGGAGGCGTCGACCGTGCCCAGGGCGCGCCGCAAATTGAAGCGGCGCACCCCGACGAGGCACAGTGTAAAGATCAGCAACGCAAACGCCGTTGCCAAGGCGATGAACGGAATAGCAGAATCGTCCATCAAGGTCTTGCTATCGGATCCCCGCAGTAGCTGAATCGCCCAACTGGGCGTTGTCAGCGACGATCACCACGCGGTTGTTGTCGACGGAGAAGAACCCGCCGTCCACAACTACTGCAAGGCGGTCTCCGGTAACCGGCTCGATGGCCAGCTCGCCCGCGGCCAGAATGGCGAGGAGCGGCGAGTGGCCCGGCAGGATCCCGATTTCACCATCGCTGGTGCGGGCCTTGACCATCTTGGCCGCACCGGACCACACGAAGTGGTCCGCTGCGACAATCTCAACCTCGAGCTCAGCCATACTACTTGGTCTGTTCCTGGATCTTGGCCCACTGGCGCTCGACGTCATCCAGGCCGCCGACGTTGAAGAACGCCTGCTCTGCGATGTGGTCCAGCTCGCCGTCGCAGATCGCCGTGAAGCCTTCCACGGTGTCCTTGATGGACACGGTGGAGCCTTCGACGCCGGTGAACTGCTTGGCGGTGTAGGTGTTCTGGGACAGGAACTGCTGGATGCGGCGTGCGCGCGACACGACGATCTTGTCTTCTTCGGACAGTTCGTCAACGCCGAGGATGGCGATGATGTCCTGGAGTTCCTTGTTCTTCTGCAGGATCTGCTTCACACGGACGGCCGTGTTGTAGTGGTCCTTGCCGATGTACTGCGGGTCCAGGATGCGGGACGTCGACGTCAGCGGGTCAACGGCCGGGTACAGACCACGGGAGGCGATTTCACGGGAAAGTTCCGTGGTCGCGTCGAGGTGTGCGAAGGTCGTTGCCGGAGCCGGGTCGGTGTAGTCATCAGCAGGCACGTAGATGGCCTGCATCGACGTGATCGAGTGGCCCTTGGTCGAGGTGATGCGCTCCTGCAGGAGGCCCATCTCGTCGGCGAGGTTCGGCTGGTAACCAACAGCGGACGGCATGCGGCCGAGCAGGGTGGAGACCTCGGAACCGGCCTGGGTGAAGCGGAAGATGTTGTCGATGAAGAGCAGCACGTCCTGGTTCTGCACATCGCGGAAGTACTCCGCCATGGTAAGAGCGGACAGTGCCACGCGCAGACGCGTTCCCGGCGGTTCGTCCATCTGGCCGAATACAAGGGCGGTGTCCTTGAGGACACCTGCCTCTTCCATTTCAACCCAGAGGTCGTTGCCTTCACGAGTACGCTCGCCAACACCGGCGAATACCGAAGTACCACCGAAGTTACGGGCGACACGGGTGATCATTTCCTGGATCAGAACGGTCTTGCCGACACCGGCACCACCGAACAGACCGATCTTTCCACCCTTGATGTACGGGGTGAGAAGGTCGATGACCTTGATGCCGGTCTCGAGCATCTCCGTGGAGCCCTCGAGGGATGCGAAGGCCGGAGCCTTGCGGTGGATCGGCCAGTAAGCGTCCGCATTGATCTCGGACTCGTCAACATCCAGCGGCTTGCCGAGGACGTTGAAGATGTGTCCCTTGACGCCGTCGCCAACGGGCACGGAGATCGGGGCGCCGGTGTCCTGCACCGAGGTACCGCGGACGAGTCCGTCGGTGGCCTGCAGGGAGATGGCACGAACGAGGTTGTCACCCAGGTGCTGGGAGGTCTCGAACGTGATGGTCTTGGTCTCACCGTTGAGGGTTACCTCAGTGGTAAGCGCATGGTAGATCGACGGGATTGCGTCAGCCGGGAATTCGACGTCGACAACCGGGCCGATGACACGGGCAATGCGGCCGGTGGCGCCGGCCGTTGCAGCTGCGTGCTCGGTAGCGGTGGCAGTCATCTCTCTCACTTCACTCAGTAGATGGCGTGGGGTTAAGTTTATCTATTTGGTGCAGGTGTAGCTTGCGCCGAACCATGCACCGGCAACTACGCGCTCAGGGCGTCGGCGCCGGCGACGATTTCGGAAAGCTCCTGCGTGATCTCAGCCTGGCGGGCCGTGTTGCGCAGACGCGTGTACTTCTTGATCAGTTCGGTCGCGTTGTCGCCTGCCGACTTCATGGCGCGCTGGCGGGCGGCGAGCTCGGAAGCTGCTGCCTGGAGCATTGCCGCGAAGATGCGGGACTCGATGTAACGCGGGAGCAGTGCGTCAAGCACCTGCTCCGATTCCGGTTCGAACTCGTACAGCGGCAAAAGCTCGGACTCAGTGACGGCCTGCTCTTCAACTTCGAGCGGAAGCAGACGGACAACCGTGGGCTCCTGCGTCACCATCGACTTGAAGCGGGTGTAAACGACATGGATTTCATCCACGCCACCCTCAGCGAAGTCGTTGGCGAACTCTTCGAGAAGAGCGGCGCCGACTTCCTTGGCAGTCTCGAATTCCGGTGCGTCCGTTCCGCCGGTCCACACGCGGGAGTACGGACGGCTGCGGAAGTCGAAGTACGCCTGGGCCTTGCGGCCAACCAGGTAGGTCTTGACTTCCTTGCCCTCTGCCCGGAGAAGCTCGTTAAGACCTTCGGCCTTCTTGAGCACGCTTGCCGAGTAAGAACCAGCCAGGCCACGGTCCGAGGTGATAACCAGGACTGCGGCACGGCGGATCTGCTCCGGCTCGGTGACTAGCGGGTGATCGATTTCGCTCTGGCTTGCGACAGCAGAAACAGCACGGGTAATCGCGTTTGCGTAGGGCGTCGAAGCTGCAACGCGGGCGCGGGCCTTACCGATGCGCGAGGTAGCGATCAGTTCCATCGCCTTGAAGATCTTGCGCATCGACGTCGTCGAGCTGATCTTCTGGCGGTAGACCCGGATCTGGGCTCCCATACATTTCCTTTCCTAAGATCCCGATGGATCAGCGGCTAAGGCTTTGGCGAAGGTCCCGGGCCTGCGGATTCCGCAGGCCCGGGAACCAATGCTCTAGCGCTTCTGCTTGACGATCTTTTCCTGGTCGACTTCGCCACCGGAAATCGCTTCGTGCTCTTCGTGGCCGGCACCAACCAAGCGGTTGTCGCCTTCTCCGAAGAAGCCCTTCTTGAAGTCGATGATCGAGGACTTCAGCGCTTCAGCGGTGTCGTCGTCCAGGACGTTGGTCTGCGCCAGCGTGGTCAGGATGGAGGACTTGTGCTTGAGGTGCTCCAGGAACTCGGACTCGAAACGGCTGACATCCTCAACCGGAACATCGTCCAGGTAGCCCTTCGTACCGGCCCAGATGGATACAACCTGGTCCTCGACCGGGAACGGCGAGTACTGGCCCTGCTTGAGCAGTTCCATCAGGCGGGCGCCACGGGTCAGCTGCTGGCGTGAAGCCGCGTCGAGGTCGGACGCGAACATCGCGAACGCCTGCATGTCGCGGTACTGCGCCAGGTCCAGCTTCAAGGTACCGGAGACCTTCTTCATGGACTTGACCTGTGCCGCACCACCAACACGGGACACGGACACGCCGACGTCAACGGCGGGGCGCTGGTTGGCGTTGAAGAGGTCCGACTGAAGGAAGATCTGGCCGTCGGTGATGGAGATAACGTTGGTCGGGATGTAGGCCGAGACGTCGTTCGCCTTGGTTTCGACGATCGGAAGGCCGGTCATCGAGCCTGCGCCGAGCTCGTCGGAGAGCTTGGCACAACGCTCCAGCAGACGGGAGTGCAAGTAGAACACGTCACCCGGGTACGCTTCGCGTCCCGGCGGGCGGCGGAGCAGCAGCGACACTGCACGGTAGGCTTCGGCCTGCTTCGACAGGTCATCGAAGATCACCAGTACGTGCTTGCCGCCGTACATCCAGTGCTGGCCGATGGCCGAGCCGGCGTACGGAGCCAAGTACTTGAAGCCGGCGGGGTCGGATGCCGGGGAAGCCACGATGGTGGTGTATTCCAGCGCGCCGTGGTCTTCCAGGGTCTGGCGGACAGCGGCAATGGTGGAAGCCTTCTGGCCCACACCGACGTAAACACAGCGCACCTGCTTGGTGACATCGCCCGAAGCCCAGTTGGCCTTCTGGTTGATGATGGTGTCCACGGCGATGGCAGTCTTGCCGGTCTGGCGGTCACCGATGATCAGCTGGCGCTGGCCACGCCCGATCGGAATCATGGCGTCGATAGCCTTGAGACCGGTCTGCATGGGCTCGTGGACCGACTTACGCTGGGTCACGCCCGGAGCCTGGAGTTCCAGTGCACGGGTAGTCTCGGCCTTGATCTCGCCGAGGTCATCGATGGGCTGGCCCAGCGGGTCAACTACGCGGCCCAGGAAGGCGTCGCCAACCGGGACGGACAGGATTTCACCGGTGCGGTGGACTTCCTGGCCTTCTTCGATACCGGTGAAGTCACCGAGGATGATGACGCCGATTTCGCGGACGTCGAGGTTCTGGGCCAAGCCCAGGGTGCCGTCTTCGAAGCGAAGCAGCTCGTTCGCCATGACCGAGGGAAGGCCCTCAACACGGGCGATGCCGTCACTTGCGGCGGTCACGCGGCCGACCTCTACGCGCTCTGCGTTTCCGGGTTCGTAGGACGCCGCGAACTCGTTCAACGCATTACGGACGTCGTCGGCGTTGATGGTCAATTCGGCCATCTGCAGTCCCTGCTCTCCTGTTTTCGTGATCATCGTTGCTCACGATGACCGGTGTTTGTATCAGTTAAGTTGTGCTTGTCTGGCTAGCCAGCGAGTTGCCGGCGGAGCTCGGACAGGCGGGCTACGACGGAAGCATCAAGCACTTCGTCCGCCACCTGGACCCGGATTCCACCGATCAAAGTCGGATCAACGCTGACGTTGACCTTCAACTCGCGGCCGTAGAGGGCATCAAGCCCGGCCTGCAGACGGCTGGCCTGCGCATCCGTCAACGGACGGGTAACGCGGACAGTTGCGATCCAGCGCTGCTGGCGCTTGGCTGCAAGCTTGGCGAAATTGTCGATGAGCTTGCTCGGCTTGACGCCGCGCGGCTGTGACACGGCCTGGCCGATGAGGAGCTGGGCTTCCGGGCTTCCACCAGGAAGCAGCTTCTCCGCCAGGCTGATCTTGGCCGCAGCACTTGCCTGCGACTCTCCCAGAGCACGTTGTACCTCGTGGCTGGAAGCAACGGTCTGGTTGAAAGCAAACAGATCGTTTTCCAGCTCTTCCAGCCCCGTGATTCCGGAGGCAGAAACGGCCGACTTGTTTTCAGCCACGGCGATGACCACCGTGGCGGCAAGAGTCTCGAGTGCATCGCCGATATCGCGTGCCGATGCCCAGCGCAAGCTGGCCAATCCACTCGCGATTTCCGCAGCATCAGCGGAGACTTTCCCGCCAACCAGCTGCTTGACCAGCGCCGACTTTTCTTCTCCGCTGCGGGAGGGGTCAGTCAGGGCGCGGCGCAAGCCAGCCGAGCTGTCCACCGTTCCCAGGATTCCGAAGAGGTCCTTAGCCAACTGCAGCGAGGCCGTCGGAAGCGTGGCTTCCAACTGCTCCAGCGCCGTGGTCAGCGATTCGCTCGATACACCTGCCATTACTTAGCTGCACCTGCGCTCTGGGTCTCCAGATCTGCGAGGAAGCGGTCCACCACACGGGCGGCACGCTCGTCATCGCTGAGCGATTCGCCAACGATGCGCTCTGCCAAAGTCGTGGCCAGGGTGCCCACCTCGGAACGCAGCGAGACAACAGCTGCCTGGCGCTCCGATTCGATCTGGGCGAACGCCTGCTCGGTGATGCGGGCCGACTCGGCGGCTGCCTTGGTCTTCAGCTCCGCGAGGATCTGGGCACCTTCGGCTCGAGCTTCTTCGCGGATGCGGTTGGCCTCGGCGCGGGCATCGTGGAGCTGCTGCTTGTACTCTTCGAGAGCTGCAGAAGCTTCAGCCTGGGCCTTTTCAGCCTTGGCAATGCCGCCCTCAATCGCCTCTGCGCGCTCGGCAAAAGTCTTCTCGAACATCGGGACAACAAACTTGACCACGATGTAAAAGAGGACCGCAAAGCCAGCGAGGACGACGCCCATTTCCCAGGGGTTGGGAACGAGCGGATTAGCCGACTCGGCGGCGCCTTGAGCGGCGGCTGAGATGATCTGCTGATTCATGTTTCACCCGTCCTTATCTACTCGGTTCTGAATGTTCGCTTGGTTCTTAGCGGTTTACTTGAGAACGAAAGCGAAGACCAGGCCGAGGATGGCGAGGGCTTCGGTCAGAGCCAGACCAAGGAACGCGATCGGCTGGAGCACGCGCTGGGCTTCCGGCTGACGTGCAACACCGTTGATGTAAGCAGCAAATACGAGACCCACACCGATACCACCGCCGATTGCGGAGAGACCGTAGCCAATGAGGTTAAGGGAGCCGTTGATATCGCCGTTCATTGTTTTCCTTTCAAGATGCCGCAGTCGCGGCAGGTTGTTTGGTTTGCTTCAACCCCCGAGGGGGAAGATTGAGGGGTTGTGCCTAGTGGCTGTCGGCGTGGAGCGCGCCTTCGATGTAGATCGCAGTCAGAAGAGTGAAGACATACGCCTGCAGCACCATGATCAGGGCTTCGAGCATGTACATGGCGACGGCGCCAACGAGCACTAGCACGGACGCGCCCTTGAGAAGGACGTTTTCCTGCATGACGAGGAATTCAATGCCGGAGCCGGCGATCATCACGATGAGGTGCCCTGCCATCATGGTCGCGAAGAGACGGAGGCTGTGGGTGACCGGACGGACCATGAAGTTGGAGATGATTTCGATCGGCACGACGATCGGCAGGATGTACCAGGGAACACCGGAAGGAACCGTGGCCAGCTTGAAGTACTTCAGGCCGTTCTTCTTGATGCCGATCCCGATCCAGGTGACGTACACGACTGCGGCCAGCACATAAGCCCCGCCGACGTGCGAGAAGCTCGGAAGCTGGATCACGGGAATGGCGCCGTAGATGTTGTTCACCAGGATGAAGAAGAACAGGGAGAACAGGAGGGGCACGAACTTCATGAAGTCGCGTCCGCCGATAATGTCCTTGGCGATGCTGTTGCGGACGAAGCCGTAGGCCATCTCGCCCGCGAACTGCAGCTTGCCGGGAACGAGCTGCTGCTTGCGCGCAGCGAGGATGAAGAATGTAGCGATAAGGACGACCGACAGGATCACCAGCAACATCTGCTTGGAGAAGCCATCGCTCGCACCCCACGGCAGGATAGCCGGCAGGTGCATTTGGTCGATTCCGGGAGGAGTGAAGGTCCCTGAATCCTGGGCCGGGAGCGCAAGCGCGATCAACGCGTTTCCTCTCTGCAGTGTCCATCATTGGGCGTTGTTGAGGATCCGGCCGCGTTTCTTGCAGCCATTTCCCGTGTGAAATTATTTGGCATTACTGTTCCCGTCCGGGGACGGACCACTGTCTGCTTTGCTTCCACCGGAAGACGAGCGATGACTTGTGAGGCCGTGCATATGGGAAAGATAGAACCCTCCTGCGGCTCCAAGCAGAGCGCCAAGGAGCACAATCCAGCGAGTCCCCCACAGATTATCCAGACCCCAGCCTATCAAACTCCAGACTATGATTCCGCCAACAATGTAGCTGAAGACGGCAATGCCGGCGTTGTATCCGCCGTCGCTTCCGTCGCCCGCTTGCTCAGTGAAATCGCCGGGTTTTGCGGCATTGGGTGTGGTGGAGCGTCGCTTGTTCCTAGGAGTGGACATCGTCGCCCCCCTTGCCTGCTGCGGGGTCGTTGTAGATCTGGAGCCGGGCCTTGCTGAAGCCGTAGATTTCGGCGGCTTGCCACGAGACAACCGCGACGACGGCGCCAATCACGAACCAGCGTCCGTGCAACCATGCGGGGGCTCCCACGACGAACAGCACCACCGCGAAGCCGACGACTTTGACAAAGTAGCTGGCAACAAAAAGGCCGACGGCGCCCGAGGGATTATCCCGGCCGACAAAATGGCCGATCAGGAGGCTGATGGCAAAAAAGACCATCACCAGCGCGCCGCCGAATGCGGCAGAAAGCACTCCTACGCCACCGTTCATGACCGCCGCAACAGCCGACGTTGCCGCGAGAGCCGCCACCGCCGTCGTCGAGCTGAGGAAAAGGAGCCGCAGCCACAGCGAAGACGCGGAGCGTGGGGCAGCAACGCCGCTCGAGTCGGACTGCTGTCCGCCGGCGTTGGAGGTCATGGGGATGCCAATCGTCGTGGCAAATATGCCAAAGTCTCAAAAGGGTGGGTGCGCGGGCGAGTGACTGTCCGCCCTAGAATTCTACATGAGATAGAACTGTGATGTTAACGCCCTCGTCACACACCGCCTACTGGGCGGCGCGCCCTTTTCGGACAAAGTACGGCCAGGCCGTCACTCCGGCCATGATCAGCGCGGCCACGATGTCGACGGTGAGGACCATCTGCCAGGGGAAGATGGCAAACGCCAGGCCTCCAAACGCCAGAATGCAGGTCCACACGTACATCATGAGCACGGCCGTGCGGTGAGTGTGGCCGAGCTCGATGAGCTTGTGGTGCAAGTGTCCACGGTCAGCCGACCAAGGCGATTGGCCACGTGCTGTCCGCCGCAATACCGCCAGGCCGAGGTCCAGCAACGGTAGCGAGAGAATCGCGAACGGCAGCAGGATGGGCACGATGGTCGGAATACCGTTGGCGCGGTCGTAAAGTCCTGAACTGATCTGGCCCGTGGACACCACACCGGCCGACGCCATCACGAGGCCCAAAAGCATGGCACCGGAGTCGCCCATGAAGATTTTGGCCGGGAACCAGTTATGCGGCAGGAATCCGATGCAACAACCCACGATGATGGCCATCAGCAGCGCTGCCAGGTCCGAGCGGTCCGTGAGCGTTGCATTGCGGTGGACCCAATACGCCGTCAGGAAGAACGCAACCCCGCCGATCGCGGCGACACCGGCTGCCAGGCCATCGAGGCCATCAATGAAATTGACTGCGTTCATGGTGGTCACGATGAGGAGGGCAGTCAGGACGATCCGCAGCGGTTCCGCCTCGATCCGTATGGGCTCCGGAACAAAGGGAATCACGGACATCTGCACGCCCCAGACCGCGACGATGGTGGCCGCCGTGCATTGGCCGATCAGCTTGACCCACCAGCGGATGTCCATCACGTCGTCGGCAACACCGACCGCGACGATCACAAGGGCACCTGCCAGGATTCCCCACGGCGCGCCGTTCCCGTGGAAGATGTCCTTCACGAAGAACGAATTGCTGGCTACCACGAGGGCCACGGCAAAGCCGGCGAAAAGTCCCAGGCCGCCGAGTCGGGAAATTGGCACCGAGTGCATATCCCGGCTGCGGATGGGGGCAAAAAGCCGAAGTTTGTTACCCATCTGACGGGCTACCCACGTAGCGAGATACGACACGACGGCAGCCGTGAGCATCATGAGCGAATACATGATCACGTGGCGGCTCCTGTTGGCGGTGGTGGTGGATTCTGTCCCTGGCTACTAGCTGCCGGCACAACACCCGCAACACCTCTGCGCACCGCCGAATATTGCTGTACTACAGTTGGACTCTGTCAAGATACTAGCGGCAACGGCGGCTTTGCTCCGTTTCACGCGCCCCTAGGGCGAGCCGGGAGGACCCTCCCGCAACTGCCCGGAAGGAACCCTACATGCCTGTCTCCGTTGCCGTAGCGGCCGTTACTTTTGACCGCCCCGGAGAGCTAGCAGTCCTGCTCGACGCCATCGACAAGCAGTCCATGCCCGTGGACACCATTTGCCTCGTGGACAGCGGAACCACCCCTTCGCGGGAGCTTGCGTCAAGCCATCCAAAAGTGGACTACGTCCGCTCAGAGGCGAACCTGGGCGGCGCGGGAGGCTTCGCCCTTGCGATCCTCAAGGCAGTGGCCAGCGGCGCCGAATGGGTCTGGATCATGGACGATGACGCCGAACCCGCCGATCCTGCCTGTCTCGAAACCCTGGTTCGAGAGGCGGAGGCCCGCGGACTGGATGCCGTCGTGCCGCTCGTCGTGGCCCCCGGCCACCCGGACAAGCTCTCCTTCTTCTTCCGGATTGACGGCAAAGTGACCCACGAGCGCGCCGAAGTCGAGAAGGCCGGGTTCCTGCCCGACGTCGGGCACTTCTTCAACGGTGCGCTCATCCGTTCCAATGTCTTCTTCAAAGTGGGGGTGCCGGATATCCGGCTGTTCATCCGGGGCGATGAGGTCGACTTCATGATCCGCCTCAGGAAAGCGGGGATCCGCTTCGGTACGGTCGCCACGGCGTGGATCACCCACCCGCACGCGTTTTCCGAGACAAAGCACGTCTTCGGCGCGCGCTGGCACGTGATCGTGCCGGATTCGGCGTTCAAGCGCTACTTCTACTACCGCAACCGGGGCTACTTGATCCGCCGCTACCGCCGCGGCAAGTCGATGGTGGCCGACATCGGAGGCTACTTGGGCTATTTCCTCCCCCGCGGTGACTTCCGCGGGCTCGCGGAATGGTTCCGGGCATTCTCCGCTGGTTTGCGGGACAGGGGCTTCGGCCCGCTGGAAGACCAGAAGTTCTAACGGCTTACCGGGCGCTTGGATTCGGCGTGCTGTTCTTGCCGGAGAGCCGACGGCGGACCAGCAGGCCTAGAAGCACCCACGGCTCACCGAAGACCCGGTAAGCGACCCGTCCCGGATGCAGGACGAGCCGCCAGGCCCATTCGAGCCCGAGCCGGCCCAGCCAGCGTGGAGCGAGCTTCTGGAGGCCCGCCAGCTGCTCGATGGCACCGCCGACTGTGCAGTAGACGGCAGGCGGAAGCTCGTTGAGGCGGCGGTGCAGGACCGATTCCTGCAGCGGCATTCCAAGGCCAAGAAGCACTAGCTGCGGGCGGAATTCCGCCAGCCAGGCGACGGCGGCCTCTTCGCTGGCATCGTCCCAATTCTCGCCGGGCCGCCCGGAAACGTCGGCGCCGGGCACGATTTCGCGGAGACGCTCCACCGTCTTGCTGTTGGCCTCGGGGCCGGCGCCGACGACGGCGATCCGGCGCAGTCCTTCGACGCCGCCGAGCGCCGGCACCCAGTCAGTGGATCCCAAGCGGTATTCCATCAACCCCGCGGCTTCGCCGCGTGAACCTCCGCGGCGTCCAAGTCCCCAGAGCATGGCGACAGGCGCGCCGTCCATGAGCACCACATCGCCGCGTTCATAGAGGCGGCGGAAGTCCGGGCTCGAATGAAACAACGTGACGCTGTGCAGATTGTGTCCGAGGACAACCTTGGTGGTGCCGTCCGAAACGTACCCGCTGATGGCCTCGATGAGTTCCTCGGCGCATAGTGCGGTGACGTCTACGTCCAGAAGGGGAACACGATCCCGGACCAGGCTCATTCGGCCCTGGTCTCCGTGTGAACAGGGGTCTCGCCGGGAACACCGTTCTCGCCGGCGACGGTTTCAGCCTGGACCACCGGGGCCGTTTCCGGTTCCGGTTCCGAGGCCGGCTCAGGCGCGGTTTCAGTTTCCGGCGCCGTTTCAGTCTCCGTCGCAGGTTCCGGCGCGGTTTCGCCCAAGGCAAGCACCCTTGGAACAATCCCGCGAAGGCGTTCCAGGGAAATGGCACCATCGCGGACCACACGGAGAGGCAGGGTGGTGGCGTCGACAATCGTGGACGCTACGGACTCGGTTCCCTCGACCGGCCGAAAGCCGCCCTCAAGGTACACCTCGACCGATTCGGCAAGCTGGGTCCTCGCCTCGGCGGCTGTCTGCGCGGCCGCCTGACCGGTGCGATTTGCCGAGGACACCGCCAGTGGTCCGGTGCGGTTGAGCAGTTCGAGTGCAATTTCGTCGTCGGGCATCCGGAGGGCCACGGTTCCGCGGGTCTCCCCCAGGTCCCAATCCAACGACGGCTGGGCGTGGAAGATCAGCGTCAGGCCGCCGGGCCAAAAGGCTTCTGCCAGTTTGCGGGCTTCTTCCGAGACATCGGTTGCCAGTCCGTCGAGCGCATTGAGCCGCGGGATCAGCACCGGGGGCGGCATATGGCGGCCACGGCCCTTCGAGACGAGCAGCATGGTCACGGCGTGCGGCGAGAACGCGTCGGCGGCTATGCCGTAGACGGTGTCCGTCGGCATGACGACACACTTTTTCTCGCTGATGGCGCGCTGCGCATGCTCCAGGCCTTCGGCGCGTTGTTCCTCTGACGTGCAGTTGTAGCTTGTGGTCACAGCGCTATTCTTTCATTTCCCGGAGGCAGCGATTGCCAACACTGCGCTCGTCGCACGTTCCTTGCCGTTGAGATCGAGGTGGGTGGTGACCTGCGTCCAGCAGCCGGCGGCCTTCAGATGTTCGGAAATCCACCGTGCCTGCACTTCGGCGTGCTCCATCACGAAGAAGCCGCCGCCCTTGAGGAGCCGGGCAGCCGAGGCGGCGGCCGCCGTCGGAAGCTCCATCCCGTCCGCTCCCCCACCGTACAGTGCCTCGGGCGGATCGTGCAGCGCCACTTCAGGTTCGTTCGGAATTGCTTCGGCCGGGATGTAGGGGGGATTGGAAACGACGACGTCGAAAGTTCCGTCGTGTTCGGGCAAGGCATTGCGGAGGTCGCCCTGCACGAGCTTTACTCCGAGTGGCTTCAGGTTCTTGGAGGCCCAGGCATGGGCGAACGTGCTGAATTCGACGGCGTGGACCTCGGCCCCCGGCACTTCGTGGGCGATCGAAGCTGCAATGGCGCCGGAACCGGTACCAAGGTCAACCACCTTGGGGTGCTGGAGTCCCTGGAGGTGGTCGATGACCACCTGGACCACGGATTCCGTTTCCGGCCGCGGAATGAACACGCCCGGGCCCACGGCAAGCGTGAGGTAGCGGAAGTGCGCGACGCCGGTGATGTGCTGGAGCGGAACCCGCTGTGCCCTCTCGGCCACCAAGTCCCCGTAGCCATCCGGAGCGGCGGAATCACCAAGCAGCATGGCGCGCAGGCGGCCGAGGCCGACACCCAGGAGATGTTCCGCGAGGAGTTCCGCGTCCACGCGGGGAGTGGGGACTCCGGCGTCGGACAAGATGGTTGTTGCCTCGCGGACTGCGTCGGCGAGGCTTTGGCCCGGAAAGAACGTCATGAAGATCCTTGCAGGCTGTTACTCGCCCAGGGCATCCAGGCGAGACTGTTCATCCATTTCGATGGCCGATTGGATGACCGGCTCCAGGTCGCCGTTCATGACTGCGTCGAGGTTGTAGGCCTTGTAGCCGGTGCGGTGGTCGGCAATCCGGTTTTCCGGGAAGTTGTACGTGCGGATGCGCTCCGAACGGTCCATGGTGCGGATCTGCGACTTGCGTTGGGCCGAGTTCTCGGCGTCGATCTGCTCCTGCTGGTGGGCCAGGATACGGGCACGAAGGACGCGCATGCCGGCTTCGCGGTTCTGGAGCTGGGACTTTTCGTTCTGCATGGCCACCACGATGCCCGTGGGCAGGTGGGTGATGCGGACTGCCGAGTCCGTGGTGTTGACGGACTGGCCGCCCGGACCCGAGGACCTGTAGACGTCGATCTTGAGGTCGTTCTGGTTGATTTCGAGTTCTTCGGGCTCATCCACTTCCGGGAGCACGAGTACACCGGCCGCGGAAGTGTGGATGCGGCCCTGCGACTCGGTGACGGGAACACGCTGGACGCGGTGCACGCCGCCTTCGAACTTCAAGCGGGCGTACACGCCTTCCGCGGGATCGTTCGAGTTGCCCTTGACGGCCATCTGGACGTCCTTGTAGCCGCCCAGATCCGATTCGGTGGCCGAGATGAGCTCGGTCTTCCAGCCGCGCGACTCCGCATAACGCATGTACATGCGCAGCAGGTCCCCGGCGAAGAGCGCAGCTTCGTCGCCGCCTTCGCCACCCTTGACCTCAAGAATGACGTTGCGGGCGTCGTCAGGATCGCGCGGGATCAGCAACCGCCGCAATTTCTCCTGCGCGGCCGGAAGCTTCGCCTCGATTTCGTCTACCTCGGCAGCAAATTCGGCGTCCTCGGAAGCCATTTCCTTTGCCGCTTCAAGATCGTCCATGAGCCCGTGCCAACGGTTGTACGCCTCCACGATGCCCTGCAACTGGGCGGACC
Organism: Arthrobacter sp. efr-133-TYG-118; assembly: GCF_030209755.1. GTDB lineage: Bacteria > Actinomycetota > Actinomycetes > Actinomycetales > Micrococcaceae > Arthrobacter. The sequence goes on from NZ_JARVRH010000035.1 coordinate 95,391, forward strand.
GCCGCCCCAGCTTGCGGGCCAAAGCCTGGTCGGCATAGACAGCAGGATCACTCAACTGCGCCTGGATAGCAGCATGCTCATCAAGCAATCCCTGTACGGACTCAAACATTTCAAAACCTCTTTCGACTTCTACAAGTCTAATAACTGCAACGCGGGGTCACTTACGGCCCATTCCGAGGGTCCGGATGGGCCGTATCTGACCCCGCGTTACAACGCGAAGGGGCGGGGGCGGAACATCCGCGCGGCACCAACCGCACGAACGAACCAGCACCCGCCCCTAAAACAGCTATTTGTCGTTATCCGACTTGGCTCCAAGAGTCGTCTTCTGCACCTGCATGAGGAACTCGACGTTGCTCCCGGTCTCCCGGATCTTGTTGGTCAGGAGTTCAAGGCTCTGCTGGGTCTCCAGTCCGGAAAGGACGCGGCGCAGCTTCCACATGATCTTGACCTCTTCGGCCGAAAGCAGGTTCTCTTCGCGACGGGTACCCGAAGCGTTGACGTCCACGGCCGGGAAGATGCGCTTGTCCGCCAGCTGGCGGGACAGGCGGAGCTCCATGTTGCCCGTGCCCTTGAACTCTTCGAAGATGACTTCGTCCATCTTGGAACCGGTCTCCACGAGGGCGGTTGCAAGGATGGTCAGTGAGCCACCGTTTTCGATGTTGCGCGCAGCACCGAAGAAGCGCTTCGGCGGGTAGAGCGCAGCGGAGTCGACGCCACCGGACAGGATACGGCCCGAGGCCGGCGCTGCCAGGTTGTAGGCGCGGCCCAGGCGGGTCATGGAGTCCAGGAGGACCACCACGTCCATGCCCATTTCCACGAGGCGCTTGGCGCGTTCGATGGAAAGCTCGGCAACCGTGGTGTGGTCATCGGCGGGACGGTCGAAGGTCGAGGCAATGACCTCGCCCTTGACGGTGCGCTGCATGTCCGTGACTTCTTCGGGACGTTCGTCCACCAGCACCATCATGAGGTGGACCTCAGGGTTGTTGGTGGTGATCGCGTTCGCGATGGACTGCAGGATGAGCGTCTTGCCGGCCTTGGGCGGGGAGACGATCAGGCCGCGCTGGCCCTTGCCGATCGGGGCCACGAGGTCGATGACGCGCGGGCCGATCTTCTTGGGGTCCGTTTCGAGGCGCAGGCGCTCGGACGGGTACAGCGGGACGAGCTTGGCGAATTCGACGCGATCCTTGAGCTCTTCGGGCGTCTTGCCGTTGACCGACGTGACGCGGACGAGCGCGTTGAACTTCTGGCGCGCGGACTGCTGGCTTCGGTCCTCGCCGTCACGCGGGGCGCGGATTGCGCCGACGACGGCGTCACCCTTGCGCAGGTTGTATTTCTTGACCTGGGCGAGGGACACGTACACGTCGTTTGCACCCGGCAGGTAACCGGAAGTGCGGATGAACGCGTAGTTCTCCAGCACATCCAGGATGCCGGCAACCGGCAGAAGGACGTCGTCCTCGGTGACCTCGACGTCGTCGACGTCCGGGCCCTGGCCGCGGCCGCGGCGGCGCTCGTTGCGGTCGCGGAAGCGGTCGCTGCGGGTGTTTCCATCGCGGTTGTCACGGTTGTCCTGCGGACCCTGACGGTCGTTGCGGTCGCGGCGGTTGCGACGATTGCGGCGGTTGCCCATGTCATCGCCGTCGTTCGTGTCTTCGCGACGCGTACGGGTGGTGTCGCGGCGTTCGCGCTGGCCGGATTCGCCGGCCTCAACCGAGGCCTGCTCGCCTTGGCGCGGCTGTGCCTGACGCTGTTCCGTCTGGCGCTGCTCGGGCTGGCGCTGCTCGGGCTGACGCTGCTCTGCCTGGCGCTGTTCTACGCGGGGCTGTTCTGCCTGGGGCTGCTCGGCAGCGCGGGTCTCACTGGCTTCACCGGTCTCCAGAGGAGCGGCCTCGCCACGACGACGGTTCCGCGTGCGCGGCTGGCGGCGTTCGCCGGCGGCCTCGCTTGCTTCGGCAACGGGAGCAGAAGGAACCTCGACGGCGACGGCGGGAGCCTCCGCGGTTTCCGCCGCGGCAGGAGCGGCAACAACACCATCGCTGGTGGCGCGACGGCTTCGGCCACGGCCACGTGCCCGAGTGCCGTCCTGCGCGGGAGCTTCGGTGGATGCCGCGGCAGGTGCGGCAGTGGTCTCAGCTTCCGGGGCAGGCGCGGCTTTTGCTGCCACGGCCTTGGCCGCGGCAGGAGCCTTGCTCGTGGTTGCACCGGCACGATGGGCCGAGATAGCCGAGACCAAGTCCCCCTTGCGCATCCGGGATCCGCCCGAAATGCCCAGCTGACTGGCGAGAGCCTGGAGCTGCGCGAGCTTAAGGCCTGCAAGGCCGCTGCTCTTAGCGGTTGCGGCCGTTGATTCAGCTGCAGAAGATGATGTGTCCACAGCTGAAGCCAGCTCAGTGGTTTCTGTCACGAAGGATCCTTCCCCCTCGACGGCGTCCAGACCTAGAGCTGGACGCGATGATTTGTTCTGGACTGCAGTTCAGATCTGCAGCCGTGATTTCGGTCTTGCCGGTTTAGTTTCAGCAGGGCCGGATACTAATACGTCTTCGATGCTCCGGCGGGCGGGGCGCGGGCTGACGGTTCGGGTAACAGAAATGGTTCTGTGGTACCTGCGACAGGCCGATAAGGAGACGACACCGGCAGACTTCGACACAGTAGGAGACGGGAACGGCATTAAGCCGGGATCCAATGTCAGGGAACTGCCCGCGGTTCTACCGCCGGTGCAAGTCCACTCTAGCACCTTCAACGTCCACTGCCAGTGTCATCACGCGCCACGCAACGTCCGGAGTGTTGTCCGCGGTGAACGTGGTGATCATTTCGGCAATCGCCTCAGCTTCGTCCGCCCCGTTGGCCAACGCCAGAACCGTGGGTCCCGCTCCCGAAACGACAGCCGCATGGCCCGAAGACCGCAATGCCTTGATCAGCGCCGCACTTGGCCGCATTGCCTCTGCACGGTAGCTCTGGTGCAGGTAGTCCTCGGTTCCGGGAAGCAGGAAACGGGGGTCGGCCGTCAATGCGTGGATCAGGAGTGCAGCGCGTCCTGAGTTCATGGCCGCTGCGTGGTGGCCGATGGAGGCGGGCAGCAAACCGCGTGCAGTCTCGGTGGACAGTTCGTAGTCAGGCACGGCCACGATCGGGATGACCGACGGGACAACCTCTGCGCGTGTGCTGCTGTACTGCTCGCTGTCCTGCCATGACAGGGCCAGTCCGCCGAAAATCGCGGGTGCGACGTTGTCCGGATGCCCTTCCATCTCGCTCGTGAGTTGCAGGATCCATTCGCGGTCACGCTGCGCGGATTCGGGCACCAAGGCGTTGGCCGCGGTCACGGCGGCGACCACTGCCGAGGCCGAGGAGCCAAGTCCGCGGCCGTGCGGGTTGACGTTGACCGCGGTGATCTTGAGACCGCTGTGCCGGAAACCAAGTCGCTCCAAGGCCGTGTTGAGGGCACGCACGACGAGGTGGCTGGCATCGCGAGGGAGGGTCTCGGCTCCCTCACCGGAGAGCTCGAACTCGAGCTCTCCGGTGGTGAGCGTTTCGACAGTCAGGGTGTCGTAGATCGACAATGCCAGGCCGAGGCTGTCATAGCCGGGGCCCAGGTTGGCGCTGGTACCCGGGACCCTGACGGTCAGCTGCTGGCCTGCCGCGACAAGCTTAAGACCGGTCGCGGTGGGCTGCGTGGTTTCCACTCTTAGTTTTCTTCCAGTCCCAGTTCGGATGCCACGGTCACGACGTCGTTCGGTACCTTGACCGGCTGGACCTCGCTGCCGTCTTCGGTGCGGAGAGCCCACTGCGGGTCTTTGAGTCCGTGCCCGGTGACGGTGATGACGATTGTCTTTCCGGTGGGAACCTCGCCTGCTGCGTGCTTCTTGATGAGGCCGGCAACGCCTGCCGCGGAACCGGGTTCCACGAAGACGCCTTCCTTGGCGGAGAGCCAGCGGTGGGCATCGAGGATTTCCTCGTCGGTCACGGCGTCGATGAAGCCGCCGGATTCATCACGTGCCGCGATGGCCGTGTCCCAGGACGCCGGGTTGCCGATACGGATGGCCGTGGCGATCGTATCCGGTTCGGTGATGGGGTGGCCCGCCACGAACGGTGCCGCGCCTGCTGCCTGGAATCCCCACATGGCCGGCGTCTTGGTGGAGACGGCAGGAAGGGTGCCGGCGGTTGCGGACTCGAAGGGCGCGGAATACTCCTTGTAGCCCTTCCAGTACGCGCTGATGTTGCCCGCGTTTCCGACCGGCAGGACGTGGATGTCCGGAGCGTCTCCGAGAGCGTCGACGATTTCGAAGGCACCGGTCTTCTGGCCCTGGATACGCGCCGGGTTGACGGAGTTCACGAGGAACACCGGGTAGGACTCGCCGAGCTTGCGGGCGATGTCCAGGCAGTTGTCGAAGTTGCCGTCAACCTGCAGGAGCGTGGCACCGTGCGCAATCGCCTGGCTGAGCTTGCCCATGGAGATCTTGCCTTCTGGGACCAAAACGGCACACTTCAGCCCGGCGGCCGTGGCGTAGGCGGCGGCGGAGGCAGAGGTGTTGCCCGTGGATGCGCAAACAACGGCTTTGGCGCCCGCTTCGACAGCCGCAGTCATGGCCATCGTCATGCCGCGGTCCTTGAAGGACCCGGTGGGGTTCATGCCCTCCACCTTCAGGTACACAGTGGACCCGGTGAGTTCGGAGAGCTTCTGCGCGTAGACGAGCGGGGTGCCGCCCTCGCCGAGGGTAATGACCTTCGTGGCTTCCGTTACGGGCAAACGATCAGCATATTCGCGGATTACTCCGCGCCATTGGTGAGCCACTTAGACCCCTTCTACCCGCAGGACGGATGTCACAGAATTGATGACGTCCAGGCCCTTGACGGCCTCGACGGTTGCCGCGAGTGCGGCTTCGGATGCGCGGTGGGTGACGATCTTCAGCTCGGCAGACTCAACCTTCGAGGCGGCGTCGCGGTGGATCGTCTGGCGCATGATTTCAATCGATACGCCGTGCTCGGCGAAGATGTGGGTGATCCGGGCCAGCACGCCGGCCTGGTCGGCAACGTCGAGGCCGATGTAATAACTCGTGGTCGAGGCATCGATCGACAGCGCGGGCACGTAGCCGGTGGTGGTCTCGGTACGACCGGGACCACCGAGCACCACCCGGCGTGCCGCCGAGACGAGGTCGCCCAGGACGGCAGACGCCGTCGGAGTTCCGCCGGCGCCCTGGCCGTAGAACATGAGTTCCCCGGCGTTCTCGGCTTCGATGAAGACTGCGTTGAACGCACCGCGAACGGCCGCAAGCGGGTGTTCGCGAGGCAGGAGGGTGGGGTGGACGCGGACTGAAATGCCGCCTTCGCCGTTCGGGTTGTTGATCTTCTCGGCGATGGCGAGCAGCTTGATGACGAAGCCTGCTTCTTTCGCAGCAGCGATATCCGCTGCGCTGACCTTTGTGATGCCTTCGCAGTAGACGTCTTCGAGGGCGAAGCGCGTGTGGAAGGACAATGACGCGAGGATGGCGGCCTTGGCCGCGGCGTCAAGGCCTTCGACGTCGGCAGTCGGGTCCGCTTCCGCGTATCCGAGCCGTTGGGCCTCGGCCAGGGCGTCGGCGAACTGCGCACCGGTGCTGTCCATCTGGTCGAGGATGAAGTTGGTGGTGCCGTTGACGATGCCCAGGACCCGGGTGATGCGGTCGCCGGAGAGGCTGTCGCGGATGGGGCGCAGGATCGGAATGGCTCCGGCGACGGCGGCCTCATAGGAGAGCTGGACGCCGGCCTTGTCGGCCTCTTCGTAGAGCGTGGGGCCATCCTGTGCAAGGAGCGCCTTGTTGCCGGTCACGACGCAAGCGCCATTCTGCATGGCGGTCAGGATGAGCGAACGGGCCGGCTCGATCCCGCCCATGAGCTCGATCACCAGATCGGCGTCCTTGACCAAGGTATCGGCGTCGGTGGTGAACAGTTCGCGCGGCAGTTCGACGTCGCGCTCTGAATCAATGTTTCGCACGGCGATGCCGGACAGCTGCAACCGTGCGCCGCTGCGGGCCGCAAGTGCGTCGGCGTCGTCAAGGAGAATCCGCGCTACCTGGGCTCCCACGTTGCCACAGCCCAGCAGGGCCACCTTCAGGGTTCGCACTTCAGACATTCGCCACTCCCATGTCGCGGTTCAAGAGATCTTCTTCGGTTTCCCCGCGGACGATCAGCCGGGCGGATCCATTGCGCACAGCGACAACGCCAGGCCTGGCCAGATAGTTGTAGTTGCTTGAGAGGGCCCAGCAGTAAGCGCCGGTTCCCGGTACAGCGAGCAGATCACCGGCTGCCACGTCTTCGGGCAGATATACATCTCTAACAACTATGTCGCCGCTCTCGCAATGTTTGCCCACTACTCGGGACAGTTGCGGGGCGGCGTCCGAGATCCGCGAGGCGAGAATGGCGGAATAATCCGCGTCATACAGCACCGGACGGGCGTTGTCGCTCATGCCGCCGTCCACCGACACATACCGGCGCGGGAACGTAACGTTTTCCTTGCCCGCGGCTTCTGCAGGCGCATCAACGCGAACCGTCTTCAGCGTCCCGACCTCGTACAAGGTGAAGGTGCTGGGGCCGACGATCGCGCGGCCGGGTTCGATCGAAATGCGGGGCGGGGTGATGCCCAGCTCAGCGCACTTGGAGCGAACGACGGCGGCCATCGCCTGCGCGATTTCGGCGGGCGGGCGGGGGGTGTCCACCGGCGTGTAGGCAATGCCGTAGCCACCGCCCAGGTCCAGTTCCGGCAGGACGATGGAGTACTTCGCCTGCATCGCGGCGAGGAATCCCAACAGTTTCTCGGCTGCCAGGGCGAAGCCGTCAGGCTCGAAGATCTGGGAGCCGATGTGGCAATGCAGGCCCAGGAGTTCCACATTGGAGTACGAGGTGGCCGCAGCGACGGCTTCCTCGGCGGCCGAGAGGCCTGCCGACTCCGTGGTATCCCCGGCCATGGAAAGACCGAATTTTTGGTCCTCGTGGGCCGTGGCGATGAATTCGTGGGTGTGGGCGTGGACGCCGGGGGTCAACCGCAGCATCACCTTGGCCGTCTCGCCGCGGCCTGAGGCAATCTTGGCAACCCGCTCAAGCTCGTCGAGGCTGTCCACCACGATGCGTCCGAGCTTCATGTCCAGTGCCCGGTTGATCTCGGCGTCGGATTTGTTGTTGCCGTGCAGCCCCAGATTGCCGCCGTCGATGCCGGCGCGGGCCGCGACGGCGAGTTCGCCGCCTGAGCATGTGTCCAGGCGCAGGCCTTCCTCGGCAACCCAGCTGGCCACGGCTGTGCATAAGAAGGACTTTCCGGCGTAGTAGACGTCAACTCCCCCGCAGATGTCCTCAAAAGCTCTGTCAAAGGCGTCCTTGAAGGAGCGGGCGCGGGCACGGAAATCGCCCTCGCTCATGACGAACAGCGGGCTGCCGAACTGCGCTTTGAGCTCACTGACGGGAACCCCGTCAATGGCGAGTTCGCCGTCGCCGGTCCGGTGGACATCTTCGGCCCACATCGGCGCGTGTAGCGCGTTCACGTCCGCCGGCACGGCGAGCCACTCGGGGGCAAGGGGTGAGGCTGTCGCGTTGTCGGGGTTTTGCTGCACGGATTTGGAGTCGTTCACGGGGATCACATCCGTTCCGGAGCCGATACGCCAAGGAGTTCAAGTCCGTTGGCCAGCACCTGGCTCGTGGCGTCGTTGAGCCACAGCCGTGTGCGGTTGACGTCCTGGACGGCTTCGTCGCCGAGCGGCGAAACGCGGCAGGCGTCGTACCAGCGGTGGTAGGCGCCCGCGATGACCTCGAGGTGGCGGGCCACACGGTGCGGTTCTCGGAGCTCCGCGGCCTTCGCCACGATGGACGGGTAGCTGCCGAGGTAGGACAGCAGCTCGTTCTCGGTGGCGTGGTCCAGCAGGGACGCGTCGAAGGCGCTGTGGTCCACGCCGGCCTCGATCGCGTTGCGGGCTGTTCCCCGGGAGCGGGCGTGCGCGTACTGCACGTAGAAGACCGGGTTTTCGTTGCTGTTCTTCTTCAGCAGTTCCGGGTCCAGTGTCAGCGGCGAATCAGCGGGGAAGCGCGCGAGCGAGTAACGCACGGCGTCCTTCCCGAGCCACTCGATAAGGTCTTTGAGCTCGATGATGTTGCCGGCACGCTTGGACAGCTTGGCGCCGTTGACCGAGACCAGCTGCCCGATCAGGACCTCGATGTTGACCTCGGGGTCATCGCCCGCACAGGCGGCGATGGCCTTGAGCCGGTTGATGTAGCCGTGGTGGTCGGCCCCGAGCAGGTAGATCTTCTCGGTGAAGCCGCGGTCCTTCTTCGACAGGTAGTAGGCGGCGTCGGCGGCGAAATACGTGGGTTCGCCGTTGGCACGGATCATCACGCGGTCCTTGTCGTCGCCGAAGTCCGTGGTGCGCAGCCAGACTGCCCCGCCGTCGTCGAACACGTGGCCCTGCTCCCGGAGGCGGGCAACCGCCGATTCGATCGCACCGCCGTCGTGCAGTTCCTGCTCGGAGAAGAAGACGTCGAAAGCCACGCCGAACTCGGCCAGGGTGTCCTTGATGTCCTTCATCTGGGCCTGGTAGGCGGCGGAACGGATCACCGGCAGTGCTGCCTCGTCGGTCAGCTCGCGGATTGCCGGATGTGCGTTGAGGACCTCGTCGCCGAGTTCCCGGATGTATTCGCCGGGGTAGCCGCCTTCCGGAACGCCGCGTCCGTGCAGGCGGGACAGTACCGAGTTCGCAAAAACGTTCATCTGCGATCCGGCATCGTTGATGTAGTACTCCGCAGTGACGTCCGCACCGGAGGCGCGAAGGACGCGGGCAATGGAGTCGCCCAGGGCGGCCCAACGCGTGTGGCCGATGTGCAGCGGTCCCGTGGGGTTGGCCGAGACGAATTCCATGTTGACCACATGGCCTGCGAGCGCCTGGTTCGTTCCGTAAGAGCTTCCCGCCTCGACGATGACCTTGGCCAGCGCGCCGGCGGCGGCTGCATCCACGGTGATGTTGAGGAAGCCCGGGCCCGCGATGTCCACGGCCGTGACGCCGTCGATCGCTTCCAGTCGCTTGCTCAGGATCGTGGCGAATTCACGCGGGTTGGTCCCGGCACGCTTGGCAAGCTGCAAGGCAATGTTGGTGGCCCAGTCGCCGTGCTCCCGGTTCTTGGGTCGCTCCACGCGCACGTCCTCGGGGAGGGCAGATTCGGAAAGCGCAAGCTCGCCGGCGGCGACAGCGTCTTTCAGGCAGGCGGATATGGCGGCTGAGAGTTCTTCGGGAGTCACCCGTCTAGCCTACCGGTGGGGCTTGCAACTGGTGGAATTCTTATGCTTAGCAATGCGCACACGCGGGCACCAGCGCGCACCCAGCCTGCGCCCAGCTTCGGCCGGTAGAGCTCCCAGACTGAACCGATAGGCTGAAATCAACGTCAATCGTGTGATCGGCCCACGGCCCAGAGCACTTTGCATCGACCCTTTTCTTGTCCAGATGACTTGTCCAGTTGAAACGAGCAGAACCATGACTACGCCGCTCCGCAAGGGCCTTCTGGTGGGCGCCGCCGGCCTCTCCCTGGCCAGTTCGGTGGCAGCTTGCGCCCCCTCGGCCCAAGGCAGCACCCCTCAAAAGACCTCCACGATTTCCGGCCCGTACAAGGACGGCACCTACAGCGCGGACGGCGACTACATTTCACCCAACGGCGGCGAAACCGTGGGCGTCCAGCTGACCTTGGCCGGTGGCACTATTTCCGCGGTGGACATCACCGTCCATGCCAACAACCCGAACACCAAGGAATTCCAGGGACAGTTCAAGAACGGCATCGCCGCGCAGGTGGTCGGCAAGAAACTGGACGAGATCAACGTCTCAAAGGTAGCCGGCTCCTCGCTGACCAGCGAAGGATTCAACAAGGCCGTGGAAACCATCAAGTCCGAGGCCAAATAGGCGCATGACGCACACGGGCTGGAGCGTTTTCAGCTTCGACGGTATCGGGACCACGTGGGAAATCTCGACGCCGGAGGAACTCCCGGAGGGGGCGCGGGCCGGTCTGCTCGGCGTCGTGGAGGACTACGACCGAAGCTACTCACGTTTCCGGGACGATTCCTTGCTTGCAGCGCTCGCCCGTGAACCCGGCACCGTGACCCTCCCGGCCGGGGCAAACGAGCTGGAGCAGCTTTTCACAAAGCTGTACCGCCTCAGCAGCGGCGCCATGACGCCGCTCATCGGCGGCAGCCTCGAGCGACTGGGCTACGGGGCGGACTATGCCTTGCGGCCCCTCGGCCACCCGGTGCCGGCACCGCGGTGGGAAGACGTCCTGGAGTGGAAGGGCACGGCGATCTCCGCTTCCGCACCGTTGGTCCTGGACATCGGTGCCGCCGGGAAGGGCCAATTGGTGGACCTTGCGGCCGCGGTCCTGCGCTCGGAGGGAATCACGGAGTTCCTGGTCGATGCCAGCGGCGACATGCTCCATTCCAGTGCGGAACCATTGCGCGTGGGACTCGAACACCCCTACGACCCCGCCCAGGCGATCGGCGTCGTCGAACTCCACAGCGCCGCGCTGTGCGCTTCCGCAGCCAACCGGCGCGCGTGGGGCGACGGACTGCACCATGTCCTCGACGGCGCGACCGGGCGCCCGGTAGAGACGGTCGTGGCCACGTGGACCATGGCCGCCACCGCAATGGAAGCCGATGCCCTGGCCACGGCGCTCTTCATGGTGGATCCGAAGGTGCTTGAGGGAGAATTCGACTTCTCCTGGGTCAAGGTTTATTCGGACGGACACGCCGCCTATTCGGCCGGCTTCGAAGGGACACTGTTCTCATGATTGCCATCAAAGCGCGTGTGGATGCCTGGCTCGGCCATTTCACGATGTACCGGCTGATCCTCTGGGTCCTTGCCGTGCTCGCGGCGTACAGCATGGTGTTGAACGCCCTGGGCTGGCTAAGCTTCGGGCTGCCTGAAATGCTGGTCCACCTCGTGCTGTGCCTTGGTCTGACATATGCATCCAACCGGCTCGTGGCCATGCTCTTCAAGGTTCAGCCGCATTCGGAGTCCTCGCTCATCACGGGCCTTCTGTTGTACTTTTTGTTCTGGCCCACCGAGCTGATTCCCTCGGTCCAGATCCCCGATCTCGCCGGAGTCGCCGTGGCATGTGTCCTCGCCTCGGTATCCAAATACGTCTTGGCCTTCCGCGGCCGGCATATTTTCAATCCCGCCGCGGCGGGCGCCTTCATCGCCGGGCTCACCGGCTTGAACACCGCCACGTGGTGGGCGGCAACCCCGGCCATGCTGTGGTTCCTGGTCCCCGGCGTGCTGCTGGTGTTGTACCGGACGCTGAAGGTGCTAATGGCCTGCGCTTTCCTTGTGGTGGCGGTGTCGGTGGTGTGCGCCGCGCTCGTGCGGGGCGGCATGACCTTGGGCCCGGCCTTGTGGCAGCCGATCTCGCAGCAGCCGCTGCTGTTTTTCGTCGGCTTCATGCTGACCGAGCCCCTCACCCTGCCTCCCCGCCGTTGGCAGCAAGTGGCGCTGGCCGTCGTCGTGGCCTTGTTGTTCGCCGTGCCGTACAACCTGGCGGGCGTCATCGCCAATTCGCCCGAGCTCGCACTGCTCATCGGGAACCTCCTGGCATTCCTTCTGGGACAGCGGGGCGGAATCATGCTGACGTTCAAGGGTTCGCGTCCCCTGACTCCCTTCACCACCGAATTCCGTTTTGAGCCGCGACGGCCCGTCCGTTTCCTTCCGGGGCAGTTCATGGAACTCAACCTTCCGCACTCGCGCTCCGACGGGAAAGGACGGCGACGGGTCTTCAGCATCACCAGCGCGCCGGGCTCGGCCGAGATGACATTCGGCGTCGGCACGGCGGAACCTGTCTCGGCCGCCAAGCGCGCGTTGCTCGCACTTGAGCCTGGAGAGTGCGTCCAGGGAACCGCCGTGGGCGGCGACTTTGTCTTACCGCCCGACGCCGGCAAACCCGTGCTGCTCATCGCGGCGGGAATCGGGATTGCCCCTTTCCTTTCCCAGCTGGCGTCCGGCGACTCCGCGCGAAGGGACATCGTCGTCTTGTATCTCGCCCCTGGCGCTGCCGAACTTGCCGGGAGCGATATCCTGGCGGCCTCCGGCGCACGGGTCATCGCCCGCCTTTCGGACGGTTCCCCGCCGCCGTCGTTCATGCACGACGCCGGGCGGAGCCGCATCGACGGCGACTCCCTGCGGGAGCTCATCCCCGATGTCGCCAAGCGGGACGTATACGTCTCCGGGTCGCCGGCAAACGTGGACGCCCTTCGCTCTGCCGCCCGCCATGCCGGAGCCCGACGAATCCATGTGGACGCTTTTGCGGGCTACTGACGGCCCGCCCCCCGCCCGTTTTCCATTGCGGCGCGGTGACCTGCTAAGCTCATGGACGTCCCTCCGGCAACGGACGGGATCCCGGATGCCCTCGTAGCTCAGGGGATAGAGCGTCTGCCTCCGGAGCAGAAGGCCGTAGGTTCGAATCCTATCGAGGGCACAACAGAAAACCCCGCCAGTTCAAGGAACCGGCGGGTTTTTCTTTGCCTGGCCGCGTTGCCGGGGACATGCCGCACCCGGCCGGCTAAAAGGTCGGTGGCCGCTCCTAAGCTGTTCGTACCCGTCCAAAAAGGTACGAAAGGGTTCGCCGTGATTTGTTCCATCATTCCTCCCTATATCCTGCGAAGGCTGGCGGCCCAGCACGAGCCCCGCCTGCGGGTGATTGCGCGCGCGGCCAAGGAATCCCTGCTGCACATCAAGAACCTCCAGGCGGTCCGGGCGCTTCCCGTGCCGGTCCCTGTGCCCACGGCGCGCCAGGCGAAGCCCAGCCCGCCCAAGCGGACGATCTACGACGCAGGCTCCACCGAGGCCTTGCCGGGGAAGCTTGTCCGCAGGGAGAAAGGTCCGGCGACGGGCGACGCTGCCGCCGATGAAGCCTACGACGGACTAGGCGAAACCCACGCGCTTTATGCCGAGGCGTTCAGCCGGAATTCGATCGACGGCGCCGGGCTGAAACTCGATGCCACTGTCCACTACGGCCAGCTGTACGACAATGCCTTCTGGAACGGCAGCCAGATGGTGTTCGGCGACGGCGACGGCGAGATCTTCCAAAGGTTCACGAAGTCGCTCAGCGTGATAGGGCACGAGCTCGCCCACGGCGTCACCCAGTACACGGCAGCCCTCGCGTACCGGAACCAGGCTGGAGCCCTCAACGAGTCCATGTCGGATGTTTTCGGGGCGCTTGTGGAGCAATATGCCAAAAAGCAGTCTGCTGCCGAGGCCAGCTGGCTGATCGGCGAGGGCTTGTTCACCGACGCCGTCCAAGGCACCGCGCTCCGTTCCATGAAAGCACCAGGGACTGCTTATGACGACGACGTGCTCGGCAAGGATCCGCAACCGGACTCCATGGACAAGTACGTCCGCACCACCGCGGACAACGGCGGTGTGCACATCAACTCAGGCATCCCCAACCGGGCGTTCTCCCTTGTTGCACTGGAGCTGGGCGGCAACGCCTGGGAAGCGCCGGGACAAATCTGGTACAACACGCTGACCAGCGGCTCACTGCCTGCCACGTGCACCTTCGGACGCTTCGCAAAGGCCACAGCGGCGTCGGCAGAGGAGCTCTTCGGCTCCGGTTCAAACGAGCATGACGCAGTCAATAAGGCGTGGGAAACTGTGAAGGTAAAGCTCTAGCAGCACCCTCCAGAGCAGTGGAAGCCGCAGAACATGAAAATCACTGTCCAGCGCAGCGGTGGCGTCGCCGCGATCACACGCGTCTGGACCGTGGATGCCGCCACTTCCGAAGACAAGCGACGCTGGACGCCGATCGTGGAGGCCTGCCCTTGGGACCAAGTGCCAGCCCGCGGTCAAGCCCGCGCACAAACGACCGCGCAGACAGCCGGGAAAGCAGCCGGGCAGGCCGACCGGTTCATGTATTCGATCCGCGCCGGACAACACCGGGCCACGCTTCCGGAGACCGATGTCACCGGGCCATGGCACACCCTCGTGGAGAACGCCAAGGTAGAGGGCCGGGAGACCCTCCGCCGCTAGCCCACCTCCGCCAACTGGCCGCGGAAAGCCCTGCGGTACGACTGCGGGCTAGTGGCCAGGACCTTGGCGAAGTGGTGCCGCAGCAGCACCGAATGTCCGAACCCGGCTTCGCGCGCAACCTCGTCGATGTTCAGCTCCGTGGTTTCCAGGAGTTCCTGCGCCCGGAGCACCCGTTGCGAGTTGAGCCACGCCGCAGGTGTGGCACCCGTTTCGGCCCGGAACCGCCGGGCGAACGTCCGGGCGGACATGTGCAGCCGGGCCGCCAGTTCGTTGACGCTGTGGTCACGATCGAGGTTCTCCACCATCCAACGCAGCAATGCCTCCATGGGCGCAGAGCCGCACGTGGGCATGGGCCGGTCGATGAACTGGGCCTGGCCGCCGTCGCGGTGCGGCGGAACCACCATGTCGCGCGCAATGGCCGCAGCGACATTGGCGCCCAACTCCACACGGACCAAATGCAGGCAGGCATCAATACCGGCGGCCGTGCCGGCACTTGAGATGATCGTTCCGTCCTGGACGTAGAGCACATTTTCGTCCACGTGAATCTTCGGATACCTGCTGGCGAGGTCCTGCGAATAGTGCCAGTGCGTGGTGCAGCGGCGCCCGTCAAGGAGTCCTGCACGCGCAAGCGCGTACGCTCCGGAGCAAATCGACATCACCCAAGCCCCGCGCGCGTGCGCCGCCCGCAGCGCATCCAATACAGACTCCGGGACGTCCTCATCCCGTCCGTACGGGGCCATGATGACCAGGTCGGCATCGGCCGCAGCTTCCAGGCCCAGGGCGACATGCATCGACAGGCCTGACTTCATCTTCACCTCTCCAGGGACGGGAGCGCAGACCCTGAAGTCAAAACCGGGAACGCCACTCCCCCGGTCCGCGCGGTCAATGCCGAAGACCTCGCAGGCGGTCCCGAATTCGAAGATCGAGAAGTTGGGAACAACAATGATTGCCACCGTTTTCAACATAGATCCAGTGTGGCAGAAAATTGCCTAAACGGGTCGTTTCTGCCACTGTTTCTTGAGGTGCATCAGGAACACGATGGAGTCATGGAGTTCATCGGAGTTTTGCTATTCATCGTCTTCATCATCACTGCCGCCGGTTCCATCTCAGCGGTCCTTCGGGACGGCCGCGGCCACCTTCCCCCCGACCATTCCGAGCCTTGGACCTCGAGGGACCTGCCTGACAACTCATGCTGGACACTGCGCGCATTCTAAACACAGTCTGTCCCTGAACACGGACGACTTTTGTCCGCATCCTGGGCTAGATTCAATGCCATGATCCAGACGTCTGCCAGGCTGCTGCAATTGCTGTCCTTGCTGCAGGTCCGGCGCGAATGGACCGGCCCGGCATTGGCCACCCGGATGGGTGTCACCGAGCGCACCGTCCGCCGCGATATCGACAAGCTCCGGAACCTTGGCTACCCCATCCATGCCTCGCCGGGCATAGCCGGCGGCTACCAACTGGGCGCCGGGGCGCAGCTCCCGCCGTTGCTGCTCGACGACAATGAAGCACTCGCGGTCGCCTTGGGGCTGAACTCAGTGGCAGCAGGTCCCGTAGCAGGGATCGGCGAAGCATCGGTTCGCGCCCTTGCCAAGCTCGAGCAGGTGCTGCCTGCACGTCTACGCCCGAAGTTCGCGATGCTCAAGGCCGCTGTCACCACACTGCCCAGCAACGCGGCGTCGGTAGACCCGCAGCAGCTCACGGTGGTCTCGGCTGCGATTGCGGACAAGCGACAACTCAGTTTCGATTACGTCAAGGCCGACGGCGGGGCCGGCCGGCGCTTGGTGGAGCCATACCGGCTGGTGGATACCGGGCGGCGCTGGTACCTGGTCGCTTGGGACGTGGACCGGGAAGACTGGCGCACGTTCCGCGCCGACCGCATCGCCTCACTTCCGGCCGAACGGAAAAAGTACGTGCCCCGCCCCTTGCCGGCCAAGGACCTCGCGGACTACGTCCAGCGCTCCGTGACCCGCTCGCCTTACCGCTACGACGTCGTCGTGCGCCTCCACGCCCCCATCGGCGAGGTGGCCGCCGTCGTCGGCCCGCAGCTCGCGAGCTTGAGCGACGACGGCGGGAACGCGACCCTGCTCCGTGCCGGCTGGGACAGCCTGGCGCAGCCGGCGGCGCACCTCGCAGCGCTCGATATGGACTTTGAGATCATCTCTCCGGAGGAATTCAAGGAGTACGCCCGCACCATGGCCGGGCGATTGGAAAAGGCCGCAGGGAACCACGCAATGCAAGGCGACGCGCCGCCACAGTAGACTGTCAGCAGCCATGACACTTCATATTTCCTACCCCGCAGAGCTGCCCGTCTCCGAGCGCCGCGAGGACTTGATGGCGGCCATCGCCGCAAACCAGGTGACCATCATCGCCGGCGAAACCGGTTCCGGCAAGACCACCCAGATCCCCAAAATGTGCCTGGAACTCGGCCTCGGGGACAAGGGCCTGATCGGCCACACCCAGCCGCGCCGCCTTGCCGCGCGTACCGTTGCCGAACGCATCGCCTTCGAGATGGGCGTCGAGATCGGGCAGGAAGTGGGCTTCCAGGTCCGTTTCACCGGCGAAGTCAGCAGGGCCACCAAAATCAAGCTCATGACCGACGGCATCCTGCTGGCCGAGATCCAGCGGGACAAGCTCCTGCGGAAGTACAGCGCCATCATCATCGACGAGGCACACGAGCGCAGCCTCAACATCGACTTCATCCTGGGCTACCTCAAGCGGATCCTGCCGCAAAGGCCGGACCTGAAGGTCATCATCACCTCCGCGACCATCGACCCCCAGCGTTTCGCGAAGCATTTCGGCAGCGAAGAAGAACCCGCGCCGATCATCGAGGTCTCGGGCCGGACCTATCCGGTGGAAATCCGCTACCGGCCGCTGTCCCAGCCGGCCGGCGGTGCTTCCGGCGAGGATGAGGACGCTTCCGACGACGAGCTTGAGGAAGACCGCGACCCCCTCGACGCCGTGTGCGACGCCGTCGACGAACTCGCGCTTGAGGCTCCGGGAGACATCCTGGTGTTCTTCTCCGGCGAGCGCGAGATCCGCGACGCCGCGGAAGCCCTGAATGGCCGGATCCAAGCCAACCGCAGGCTGGCGGGCACGGAAGTCCTGCCATTGTTTGCCCGATTGAGCCTGCAGGAGCAGCACAGGGTCTTCAACCCGGGCGGCAAGCGGCGGATCATCCTGGCCACCAACGTCGCGGAAACTTCGCTGACGGTGCCCGGCATCAAGTACGTCATCGACACCGGCACAGCCCGTATCTCGCGATACTCGCACCGCACCAAGGTGCAACGGCTGCCAATTGAACGTGTTTCGCAGGCATCGGCAAGCCAGCGTTCCGGCCGCTGCGGGCGTGTCTCCGAGGGTATTGCCATCCGGCTCTATTCCGAGGAAGACTTCGAGTCCCGCCCCCCGTTCACTGATCCGGAGATCCTGAGGACCAACCTGGCTGCCGTCATCCTGCAGATGACGGCCATGGGCGTCGCGCGCGGCCCCAAAGACGTCGAGAACTTCCCCTTTGTTGAGCCGCCGGACTCCCGTGCCATCAACGACGGCGTCACCCTGCTGCGCGAACTCGGCGCCCTTAGCGCGGCGCGCACGGGCGACGGCGGCACTCCCCCAGCCATCGACGGCGGCAACGCGCGTACGAGCGGCGCAGAAAACCGGGGCGGCCTGACCGCCGTCGGGCAGAAGTTGGCCCAGCTCCCGGTCGACCCCCGGCTCGGCAGGATGATTGTGGAGGCCGGAAGGCGCGGCTGCGTGAAGGAAGTCATGATCCTGGCGGCGGCTTTGACCATCCAGGATCCCCGAGAGCGTCCGAGCGATAAGCAGCAGCTTGCGGCGGAGAAGCACGCACGCTTCCGGGACGAGAACTCGGACTTCACCGGATTCCTGAACCTGTGGAACTACATCCAGGAAAAGCAGCAGGAACTGTCCTCCACGCAGTTCCGCCGGCTGTGCAGGAACGAGTTCATCAACTACCTGCGCGTCCGCGAATGGCAGGACCTCTTCCAGCAATTGCGCCAGCTCGCCAAGCCGCTGGGCATCGCTATCGACAACAAGCGCGAGGCCGACCCCGTAGGCAACAACGAGGGAATCCACATCAGCCTGCTCTCGGGACTGCTGAGCCACATCGGCATGCTGGATGAACGCAAGCGAGAATACGCCGGAGCACGCGGCAGCCGGTTTGCCATCTTTCCGGGCTCGGCGTTGTTCAAGAAGTCGCCCGCTTTTGTGATGGCTGCGGAGTTGGTTGAAACAAGCCGCCTCTGGGCCCGGGTCGCGGCGAAGTTCGATCCTTTGTGGGCCGAGCAGGTTGCACCGGATCTCGTGAAGCGTTCCTACAGCGAACCCCACTGGTCCACCCGGACGGGCTCGGTCATGGCGCACGAGAAGGTCATGCTCTACGGAGTTCCCATCATCCCGAACCGCCGCATCAACTACGGCAGGATCGACCCCGAGCTGTGCCGCGAACTCTTCATCCGGCATGCCCTCGTAGAAGGCGACTGGAAGACCCACCACAAATTCTTCCACCGCAACCGCGCATTGCTCCACGAAATCGAGGAACTCGAGACGCGGATGCGTCGCCGGGACATCCTGGTGGACGACCATACGCTCTTCGAGTTCTACGACGCCAGAATCGGCAAGGACGTGGTCTCCGAACGCCACTTCGACAAATGGTGGAAGGAAGCCCGCCAGCAGGACCCAACCCTGCTCGACTTCGACCAATCGCTGCTCATCAGCGAGGACGCCGAGGCCTTGGACGATTCCGCCTACCCGAAAACCTGGCTGCACAAGGGCTTTGAGCTGCCCCTGAGCTACGAGTTCCATCCGGTGGCTCCCGGCTCGCCGCCCAATCCCTCGGACGGTGTCACAGCCGAGGTTCCCGTGCTGTTCCTCAACCAGCTCGACGACGCCGCCTTCCGATGGCAAATACCCGGCCAGCGGGTGGAGCTCGTCACGGCGCTGATCAAGTCGCTGCCCAAACACATCCGTAAGAACTTCGTGCCGGCCCCGGATGTGGCCCGGCAAGCGGCTGCTGCGTTGGAAACCGACTTCGATCCTGCATCAGACGATCTTGAGGCCTCGCTCGAGCTGGTGCTGCGCCGTATCCGGGGACACATCATCCCTCCGGGATCGTGGAATTGGGACGCCGTTCCGGCGCATCTGCGCGTCAGCTTCAAAGTTGTTGACAGCCGCGGCAAGGTGCTCGACGAAGGCAAGGACCTTGCCGCGCTCCAGGAGCAGCTGGCCCCGGCTACCCGCCGGGCCATCGCCGAATCCCTCGGGGCAACACCCGCGACGACGGCACGCGCCAACGGTCCGAAGGGCGCCCCACGTGCAGGGGGGGCCGTATCCCCCGGTGGAAACGGCGCCGGCGGCGCGACCCCGCAGGCCGCCGGTTTCCTGTCCGAGCAATCCGGGCTCACCGCTTGGACTTTCGGAGCTATCGAACGCCAAGTGACGCGTACGGTGAAGGGGCACGATGTCACGGGTTTTCCCGCTCTCGTAGATGAGGGCAAGTCCGTTGCATTGCGCGTGTTCCAGAGCCGCGCAGAGCAGGAGTCGGCAATGCGAGGCGGCGTGATCCGGCTGCTCGCCCTACGGGTTCCCGCCCCGGACCGGTACGTCCTGGAACATTTGAACAACACGGAGAAATTGACGTTCAGCCAGAACCCCCATGGTTCGGTGAGCGCCTTGATCGCGGACTGCGTCCTGGCGGCCATCGACAAGCTGACTCCGGCCGAACTTCCTTGGGACAGGGCGGCGTTCGATGCCCTGTACGAGCTGGTCCGCGCGGAACTGATCGACACCGTCTTCACGGTGACCGCCGTCGTCGAACGCATCCTGGGGAGCACCCGGCGGATCGAGAAGCAACTCAAGGGCAGCACGAGCCTCGCCTTAATCAGTGCGCTCAACGATATGAAGAGCCAACTGGAGCAACTCGTGTTCCCCGGTTTTGTGGCACGGACGGGCTACGCCCAGCTGAGCCAGCTGCCGCGGTATCTGGCCGGAATCGAGAAGCGCCTCGAAAAGCTCCCAAACAACGTGCAGCGCGACGGGCTGAACATGTCGGTGGTGCAGGCGTTGGAGGACGACTACGACGACGCCGCCTCCGCGCTGCTGCCCGGCCGACGGGCAGGAGCCGAGTTAACACGAGTGCGCTGGATGATCGAGGAACTCCGCGTGAGCCTCTTCGCCGTCGAGCTCGGCACGGCCTACTCGGTCTCGGAAAAGCGCATCCGGACGGTACTCAACCAGGCGCTGGCACCCGCGTAGGCCCCGCGACGGGCGAAGACGTTTTCGGGCTTTCCCACCAAGGTGAGCGAGCGTTTGGGAAAAGGCCGACAAACGTGAGCGAGCGTCTGGCAAGACAAACGCCCGCTCACCTATCCACCCCCAAACCCAAACGCTCGCTCACTTATGGCGGTCATTCTGTCGGCGGATTCAAGTGGTCGTTGCAACACGTCCTTATGCTGCTGATTCTTCCAGAAT
>NZ_JARVRH010000025.1 GCF_030209755.1 Arthrobacter sp. efr-133-TYG-118
TGCCGCGCGCGGCCCGGACAGGACGGGCTCCGGTAGTGAAATCGGCGGATGCCATTCTTTGTACTCCTCAGTCTTCTGGTCTAGTTGCTTCTTGCTCGAACTAGGCCAGGTTCTTGGACTTGAGCCAGTCCTGGGCGATCTGTCCCATGTCCTCGAACTTGGCCGTCCTGCCGTTCATCTGGATCAGGTCATCGGTGGTCAACGCGGCGGACACCTTGTCCAGCACGCTCTTGACGGTGTCGCTGGCCTTCTTCTGGTTGATGACCGGAACGATGTTCTCGGACAAGAACAGGTTCTTGTTGTCTTCGAGGGCAACCAGGTTGTTGGCAGCGATTGCGGGATCGGTGCTGAAAAGGTCGGCAACCTGTACTTGACCGGAAAGGAGAGCGTTCAGCGTCAGTGGGCCGCCGGCGTCGAGCGCTGAGAATTCCTTGAAGTCGAGGTTGTAGACCGACTTCAGGCCGGCAACACCATTAATACGGGTCTTCCACTCCGGCGGGCCGCCGAGAACGAGATCCTTGGCAGCAGGCTGGAGGTCGCTGATGGACTTGAGGTTGTACTTGTCGGCGGTTTCCTTCTTGACTGCCAACACGTCCTTGTCCTGTGCCTTGGATGCTGTCAGCTGGGTGAGCCCGGACGGGATCTTGGTGCTCAGCTCTTTCGTGACTTCATCCGAGGTGACCGCTTTGGTGGAGGCATCAAGGTACTGCAACAGGGCCCCGCCATATTCCGGCATGAGGTCGATGGAACCGTCCTTCAGTGCGGGGATGGTGACTTCGCGGCTGCCGATGCTGGGCTTTTCCGTGACCTGGACGCCCTTGGCTTTGAGGGCCTCGGCGTAGATCTTCGCGATGAGCTGGCTTTCCGGGAAGTCCGCTGAGCCCACGATGATGCTGTCCGTCGATCCTGCGGCCTGGGAATTGTTGTTGGTGGAACTCATGGGATCCCCACCGCCACAAGCGCTCAGGGCGATGGCGGTGGCTGCCGCCAGGGCGAAACCAGTCAGGTACTTTTTCATGTCAATCTCTCTTGGAGGGCCGTTGCAGGGCATGCGGTGGCCAAGTTGGGGTGTATTGCTGCCGTCGGGCACGGCGCCCGACGAGCATGAACGGGGTACGGAGCTAGACCGTGACGGGGGTTTTCACGGTGTCGGACGTAGCGGCCGGGGCGGCCGCCTTGACGGTGCGCCGGGTCAGTCCGGGTGAGACGACCCTGCGGGTAATGAAGGCGAGCAATTGGTCGAAGAACAGGGCCAACAGCGCAACGAGTACGGCGCCGGCAACCATCTGGCTGTAGTCGTTCTGTGCTTTGCCGTCGATCAGCAGCCGTCCGAGGCCGCCGAGCGAAATGTACGCCGCGATGGTCGCCGTCGAGATGATCTGCAGCAGTGCGCTGCGGACGCCGGACAGCATAAGCGGGAGCGAGCAAGGGAGCTGGATGTCCGTGAGGATTTTCATGGTGCGGAAGCCCATGCCCTTGGCGGCGTCGACGGCGGCAGCGTCCACCGCGCGGACGCCGGCGTAGGTGTTGGTCAGGATCGGTGGGACCGCGAGGAGCACCAGAACTATGAGGCTCGGCAGGATGTAGCCCATCTTGGACGGGAAAGCGGGCGAGATCAGCAGGACCAAGAGGATCAGCAGGCCCACGCTGGGGAGGGCGCGGAGTGCGTTGGCCAGGCCTGCGATCATGAAGACGCCCTTGCCCGTGACTCCGATGTAGATGCCGAGCGGAACTGCGATGATGGCCGCGACGACCAAGGCGATGAGGGAGTAGAGGAGGTGCTCACCGATCAAGGTGGGGATGCCGTCGGCACCGCTCCAATGCGCGGGATTGAACAAGTAGTTGATCATGATGCCACCACCTTGGGGGTCCACGGTGTCAGCCACCGGTTGAGGAGGATGATCAGTCCATCAAGGACCATGGCCAGGACCACGCAGAGGATGATGCCGGCGATGATCGGGGTGAAGAACCGCAACTGGAAGCCTTGGGTGAAGAGCGAGCCGAGCTGCGGGATGCCTAGCAACGCTGCCACGGAAACGAGGCTCACGTTGGAGACCGCCGCGACGCGGAGTCCGGCGCTGATGACGGGGACGCCTACGGGCAGCTCCACTTTCACCAGGCTCTGATACCCGCGGTAGCCCATGGCCTTGGCGGCTTGGACGGTGTCTTCCGGGACGGAATCCAGGGCATCAGCCACTACGCGGACCAGCAGCGCCACGGTGTAGATGGTCAAAGCTGCCACGATGTTGAGCGGGTCCAGGATCTTGGTGCCAAGGACCAGCGGCAGCAGGACGAACAGGGCGAGGGAAGGGACCGTGTACAGCAGGCCCGCCACGCCCACCAGAAGGGGGTAGATCCGGCGGCTACGGTGTGCCCACCAGCCAAGCGGGAGTGCGATCAGCAGGCCCAGGATGAGGGGCGTGACGGCGAGCAGCACGTGCCAGCCAAGGAGGAACACGATGTTGTCGGACTGGCGGCCCAGCCATTCAAAGTTCATCGCGCCGTCTCCAGGTGCGGCTCGGCCTCGATCGCCTTGACGACGTCGGTGGCCGTCACTGTGCCGATGAGCTCGCCGTGTTCATTGACGACGACGCCGCGACGGCTCGGGGAGGAAAGTGCGGCGTCGAGCAACTGACGCATGGTCCCGGACGATGATGCGGAGGTGCCGCTGAGGTTAAGGTGCTCCCTCTTGAGTTCGCCGCGAATGAGATCCGCTTGTGCCCAGCCGAGCGGTTTCCGTCCGCCGTCGACCACCAGCACCCAGGCTCCTGTGGCCTTGCTTTGTGCCTCGGCGGCAGAGGCGCCAAGGGTGACGACAGCTTCTTCGGCAACAGCTACCGTGCCGGCCGCGTTGGTGAAACCGAGGGAACGATAGCCACGGTCACGTCCGACGAAGTCGGCCACGAATTCGTCAGCAGGGGAGGTCAGCAGTTCCGACGGGGTCGCCATCTGGGCGAGTTTTCCGCCGACGCGCATCACGGCAACCTGGTCGCCGAGCTTGAGGGCCTCGTCGATGTCGTGGGTGACCATGATGATGGTCTTGCCGATCTCTCGCTGCAGCCGGAGGAACTCCTCCTGGAGCTGCGCGCGGACCACGGGGTCAACCGCGCTGAAGGGTTCGTCCATGAGCATGAAGGACGGATCCGAAGCCAAAGCCCGGGCCACGCCGACGCGCTGCTGCTGTCCGCCGGAGAGCTGCCACGGGTAGCGCTTGGCGAAGCTCGCAGGGAGTCCGACGCGCTCCATGAGTTCGAGGGCTTTCATGCGGGCCTTCTGCCTGCTCTCGCCGAGCAGCACGGGCATCGTTGCCACGTTGTCGACGATGGTGCGGTGCGGGAAGAGGCCTGCGTGCTGGATGACGTAGCCGATCCGGCGCCGCAGCAAGGCCGCGTCCATGCCGGACGTCGGCTGGTCATCGAGGTAGATGGTACCGCTGGTGGGTTCGATGAGGCGGTTGATCATCCTCAGCGAAGTGGTCTTGCCACATCCGGATGGGCCAACCAGGATGGTCAACTTGCCGGTGGGCGCCTCGAGGTTCAGGCCGTCGACGGCGACCGTCCCGTCCGGGTACGCCTTGGTGACATTTTCGAACTTGATCATTTCTTTTCCATGCTTTCCTGGGGCACTTCATGGTCTCCGGAGGGTTCCACGAGGATGCTGTTCGCCACCCTCGCCAGTTCCTCGCCAAATGTCTGGGCCTTCGCTTCGTCCAAGCGGTAGCTCGGTGCGACGATGCTGAGGGCTGCCACGGTGCGGCCGCCGATCACAATGGGTGCGGCGACGGCCGTGATGTCGTCTTCGACGCCGCTTCGCACGATGGCGAAGCCGCGGCCGTTCTGCCCGCCGGTGAGGACCTTGCCAGCGGCCGATCCTTCCAGCGGAATGCTCCTGCCGACCCAGCTGGTGTGCCGGACAGAGCGGGTACCTTCGACGATGGCAATGTAGATTCCGGTTTCCCCAGGACCGGGAATGCTCAAATAGCAGGACTCGCCCGTTTCAGCCACGAGCCGCTTCATGTGTGGCGTGCAGAGCGATACGAGGGACTCCTGTCCCAACGCGAGGGCTCCCAATTGGATCACGCTGGCGCCGGGACGGAAGTTTCCGCCCGGATCCCGCTTCACGAATCCACTGCCTTCCAAGGTGCGGAGGAGACGGAGTGCGGTGCTGGCCGACAAGTCAACAACGCGTGCTGCGTCGCTCAGGCTGATGGAGCCATCGGTGCAGACCGCGCTCAGGAGGGCCAAAGCCCTTTCGACCGTCCGTGTGGAGGAATCTGCTGCCACTGCTTGGCCTGCTTTCAAGTGGTCTGGATCACCATGTCTTGCCACTAAGTAAAAATCAACTTTCATCGGATGGCAATAGTTTTGTGGAAATTGTCTGAAGTTCCGGGATTTGAGACATCCTGTGACGTCAGGGTGTATCGGTAGTGTTTCGGGCCGGTTAATTGTCGTGTTTCTACGTTCAGGGTCTTGTCATTGGGTGGCATGTGGTTTTTACTTGGTGGCAGTCTTCATTAATCGGAGGAACACGTGGAAACCGTCAATCAGCTCCTTGACTCAATCAAGGACGTGGGCCGCGATGCGGTCCGCGGAGGATACTCCAGGGCGGTCTATTCGACGCCCGAGCTCGACCTCAGGCAGTGGTTCATCGAGCAAGCCCAACGGAGGGGCCTTCGGGTCGAGACCGACCGGAACGGCATTATCTGGGCCTGGTGGGGAAAACCCCAGGACGGCGCCCTCGTCACAGGAAGCCACCTGGACTCCGTCCCCGGAGGAGGGGCCTTCGACGGGCCGCTCGGCGTCGCCTCCGCCCTCGCCGCCGTCGACATCCTCGTTTCCCGCGGTCTTGAGCCGGGGCGTTCCCTGGCCATCACGGTCTTCCCGGAAGAGGAAGGATCCCGCTTTGGCGTGGCCTGCCTGGGCTCGCGCCTATTGACCGGCGCCATCGACGTCGACAAGGCGCTGAACCTTCGCGACGTGGACGGCAACACTTTCGCCGACGTCGCCCGTCGCAATGGTCTGGATCCCCGGCACGTCGGCCCCGATCCGGAAGCCTTGGCTCGAATCGGCGACTTCGTCGAACTCCACGTCGAACAGGGGAAGGGGCTGGGCCAAAGCGGCCCGGCCATCGCCGTCGGAAGCTCCATCCTGGGCCATGGCCGCTGGAAGCTGAGCGTCAGCGGCCAAGGCAACCACGCCGGGACCACGCTCATGACCGACCGTGCCGATCCGATGGTCGCGGCCGCGCAGATCGTCGTCGCCGTCCGTGACACCGCGGCGAAGCAGCCGGATGCGCGGGCCACGGTCGGTCGCTTGACCCCGGTTCCCGGGGGCACCAACGTGATTGCCTCGCGCGTGGATCTGTGGCTTGACGCTCGCCATCCCGACGACGCCGTGACGGCACAACTGATCGAATCGATCTACCGTGCGGCCCGGGAAATCGCGGCGAGCGAGGGATGCACCGTCAGCCTCACCGAGGAGTCCTACAGCGACACCGTGCATTTTGATTCCGCCCTCAGCAGACGCATCGGCGAGCTCCTGCCCGGCGCGCCGGTGCTGGCAACCGGCGCCGGGCATGACGCCGGAGTCTTGGCTGGACATGTCCCCTCGGCGATGCTTTTCGTCCGCAACCCGAGCGGAATCTCGCATTCCCCGGAAGAATACGTGGCCGACGAGGACGCCTCAGCCGGCGCCGCGGCCCTTGCCGACGTTCTGGAGGGACTCCTGTGAGCGGGTTCTGGTGCGAAACGGCCTTGGTAAACCCCGACGGCGGCAGCGCCGGCGGCGCGGTTGCAGCCACCGGTGTTCGGCTGGAAGTGCGCGAGGGCCGCATCGCCGGGATCTCTACAGCGGTCCAGCCCGAGACGGGTGACCGAATCTTGAACGGTGTGGTCTTCCCCGCCGCGGCCAACGCCCATTCGCACGCTTTTCACCGGATCCTGCGCGGGCGGACGCATGATGGACGCGGTGACTTCTGGGTCTGGCGGGAGCAAATGTATCGGAGCGCGGCGGAACTGACACCGGAGAAATACGAGAAGCTCGCTACGGCAGTCTTCACTGAAATGGTGGTGTCGGGCTTCAGCAGCGTGGCCGAGTTCCACTACGTCCACCACCAGCGAGAAGGAACGCCTTACCCGGAGCCGCACGCGATGGAATTGGCGTTGGCGAGGGCGGCCGTGGCGGCCGGGATCCGTCTGACCTTGCTGGACACCTTGTATCTTGCGGGAGGGATCGGGACACCGCTGAGCCCGGAACAGGCACGGTTTGGCGACGCCGATACCCAGGCTTGGTTGGACCGGCTCGCTTCACTGCGGGCAGAGGTAGTGCGGACCTTTCCGCCGGAAATGGTTGGCGTGGGAGCGGCCCTGCATTCCGTCCGCGGAGTGCCCGAGGAGGCACTCAAGACCGTCGCGCGGCAACTGCCTGCCGACATTCCGCTCCACATCCACCTCAGCGAACAACCGGCTGAGAACGAGGCCTGCCTGCGGGCTTACGGAGTCACCCCCACCGGACTTCTTGCCCGGCACGGCCTGCTGTCCCGGCGGCTCTCCGCCGTCCATGCGACCCACCTGACGCCGGAAGACATCCAGCTCCTCGGGGACGCGGGCGCCACCGTGGTGATGTGTCCCAGCACCGAAGCCGACCTCGCCGACGGGATCGGACCAGCTCGCGCCTTGTCCGACGCCGGCTCAACCATCGCGCTGGGCACCGACCAACACGCCGTGATCGATCCCTGGGTCGAAATGCGCGCTTTGGAACACGGAGAACGCCTCGGCTCCGGCCAACGGGGCAGGTTCTCACCTCGGGAACTGCTGCACGCGGCCACCATCGGAGCAACGGCTTCCATGGCTACACCCATAGGGTCTGCGCTTGAGGTAGGTGCGGTGTGCGACCTCATGGCCGTGGCTCCGGACTCGGTGCGGACAGCCGGTTCCATGCCGCAGCAGTTCGCGTTCAGCGCGACGGCGAGCGACGTCACCGCCGTCGTGATCGCTGGCGAACTGGTGGCCTCCGACGGCGTCCACGTGCGGCTGGGTTCTCCGGGCGGGCTGCTCACAGAGGCATTGAAGGAGTTCTCCTAAGGCGATTTCCTCAGGTGTCATGTCTCAGGCGTCACGCTGAGCACGTTTTTGGAGGCGCGGCACCTGGATCGGCCCGGAATTCCCGGTCGGAGGGAGGTTGGAGCGACCAAAAAGGTGCGTGGCGTGACGACGACGGCGGGGCCCGCCGCCGTCGGGCATCGGCAGTTATCAGTCGAGTGGCAAAGTGACGGTTACGCAGGTTCCGTTGCCTGGACTGGAGACGACGGAGACGTCCCCGCCCACTTCGCTGACGGCGATGGACATGAGGCGGAGACCGAATCCGTGGTGTGCGCCGGCGGGCGTTGCCTGGTTGTCGAAGCCGGCGCCGTTGTCCGTGACTGTCAGCCGGATCCCGTGGTAAACGGCGGCGAGCCGGACGGTGACGTCGTGGGCGTGCGCGAACTTGAACGCGTTGCTGAGGACTTCCTTGGCGGCGTGGTAGAGCAAGGAAGCGGAGCCGGACGAGATTTCGACACCATGGTGCGGTGTCTCCCAGTGGATTTCGGTCCCTTGTCGGCGGAGCGGCGCGGCCAATCGGTCGATGCAGCCCGCGAGCCCCAGAGTATGGAAGTCAACGGGTTGCTGATCGGTGATCACGCCATTGATGGCGGTAACCTCGTCCAGGGCTGTGGTTGTCTTCATGGCCGTTCCTGCTCCCCTTGCAGCTTTGGTGCTTTCGCCGGCGGGTGGGTTCCGCCTGTGCTTGCATTAAGACTGGACCAGAGGAGTTAAGGTTCCCGCGATATTCAGTTAGTTTCGTCCTAATTTTTTGTCAGGAATCTCCCTACTTTGCGAGGAATCCGAGCAAGGCCTGGTTGACCTCAGCGCCATGCGTCCACAGCAAGCCGTGCGGCGCGCCGTCGATCTCCACATACTCGGCGCCGGGGAGAGCCTCTGCGAACCGCCGGCCGGTGACGTCGATGGGGAGGATGTTGTCCGCGGTGCCGTGCACGATCAAGGCGGGCACGTCGATCTTGGGGATGTCGGCGCGGAAATCGGTGAGCCACGTGGGCTGCGCGGCCACCGCGGCGTAGGCACCTGACTGGGCTGCCAGGTTCCAGCTGGCGGTGACTGCTTCATGGCTCAGGCGGTGCGTTCCGAGGAAAGTGGAGGCGTTGTAGAAGTTGTTGAAGAATTCGGTGAAGAAAGCGTAGCGATCGGAAATGACGGCTTCGGAAAGTCCGTCGAACACCGACTGCGGGACGCCTCCGGGGTTGTCCTCGGTCTGAAGGAGGAACGGCTCCAAGGACGAAAGGAACACGGCCTTCGCCACCCGGCCCGAGCCATAAGTGCCAAGGTAGCGGGCCACTTCGCCTGTACCCATCGAGAAGCCCACCAGTACGGCGTCGTTGAGATTCAGTGCTTCCAGAAGCGTGTTCAGGTCCGCGGCGAAGGTGTCGTAGTCGTAGCCGACGGTCGGCTTGCCGGACTTGCCGAAGCCGCGGCGGTCGTAGGTGACGACGCGGTAGCCGGCGTTGAGCAGTGCGGCGGTCTGCTTTTCCCAGGACGAACCATCCAGGGGATAGCCGTGGATAAGGACCACTGCCTGGCCGGTCCCGTGGTCTTCGTAGTAGATCTCGATCTCGGTGCTGTTTTCATTTCCGACGGTGATGTAAGCCATGACTACGGTCCTTTCGTAGCGGATCTTGCCGAGCGTTTCCAGCCTACTGTCCGAGTACGACGGCGGCACGCATCCCGCTACGCTTCGCCCTGAGGGAAAGCCCTAGTTGCCCCCAGCAACCAGTCGTAGACTGGCCTTCGAATCACTACGTGAGTTGGAGAACGATGCTCTGGAAACTTCTCGTTCAGTATCTGCGGCCACATCGGCGGCTGCTGATCGCCGTCGTCATTTTCCAGTTGGCGCAGTCCATCGCGTCGCTGTACCTGCCCACACTGAATGCGGACATCATTGACGAAGGCGTGGCCAAGGGGGATACCGGGTACATCCTGGGCACCGGCAGCCTCATGTTGCTCATCACCCTCCTGCAGATCGCGTGTTCGATCACGGCTGTGTACTTCGGCGCGAAAGCCGCCATGGGCCTGGGGCGGGACTTGCGCGGCGCTATTTTCACGAGGGTGGGGGAGTTCTCCGAGCAGGAGGTCACCCGCTTCGGTGCGCCGTCGCTGATCACGCGTTCAACCAACGACGTGCAGCAGGTCCAGCAGCTCGTCCTGATGTCCTGCACGCTCATGGTTGCGGCGCCCATGCTCAGCATCGGTGGGGTGATCATGGCGGTCCGGCAGGATGCCCAGTTGTCCTGGCTGATTGCCGTGAGCGTCCCCGTATTGCTCGTTGCTGTGGGCCTCATTGTGAGCCGGATGGTGCCGTTGTTCCGCAAGATGCAGGTCCGGATCGACACCGTGAACCGCGTGCTCCGCGAACAGTTGGCAGGCATCCGCGTGGTGCGCGCGTTCGTGCGCGAGGACATGGAGACAGAACGCTTCGCCTCGGCCAACCAGGACGTCACGGAGATGGCGCTGCGCGCCGGGCGGCTCATGGCCCTCATGTTTCCGGTAGTGATGCTGGTGCTCAACGTCTCCAGCGTGGCCGTGATCTGGTTCGGGTCGTTCCGGATCGACGACGGTTCCATGCAGGTAGGCACGTTGATCGCCTTCCTGAGCTACCTCATGCAGATCCTCATGTCCGTCATGATGGCGACGTTCATGGCCGTCATGATCCCGCGCGCTGCTGTTTCGGCGGACCGCATCGGGCAGGTGCTGGAGACCCAATCGAGCGTGCGGCCTCCCGAGAATCCAGTGACGGAGACCGCCGGCCGCGGCGAGCTGGAATTGCTCGACGTCGGATTCGCCTACCCAGGTGCCGAGCAGCCCGTCCTGAGCGGCATCAGCTTCCGGGCACGCGCAGGGCAGACGACGGCGATCATCGGCAGCACGGGCGCGGGCAAGACTACCTTGGTGAATTTGCTGCCACGGCTATTCGACGCGAGCAGCGGCTCGGTGCGGATCGACGACGTCGACGTCCGCGAACTGCACCCGGACCTTTTGTGGGGGCACATTGGTCTGGTCCCGCAAAAGCCCTACCTGTTCTCCGGCACGGTGCGCAGCAACCTCCTCTACGGCAAGCCCGACGCCACGGAGGAAGAACTGTGGCGGGCGCTTTCTATCGCCCAGGCCCAGGACTTCGTCGAGGAGATGGAGGGCGGCCTTGATGCTCCGATCTCGCAGGGCGGCACCAACGTTTCCGGCGGACAACGCCAGCGACTCGCCATCGCGCGGGCACTCGTGAAGCAGCCCGAGCTCTACATCTTCGACGACTCCTTCTCATCGTTGGACACGGCCACCGACGCCAGGCTCCGCCAGGCACTCAAGCGCCACACTTCGGGCGCCACCATGGTCATCATTGCGCAGCGGGTATCCAGCATCGCGGATGCTGAGCAGATTTTAGTGCTCGACGACGGGCGGCTGGTGGGGCGCGGAACCCACGACGAGTTGTTGGAGACTTCAGAAACGTACCGTGAGATAGTTTCCTCGCAACTGGCAGCGGAGGAGGCGGCATGAGCAGCGCACCCAGTACCGCCAACCGCCCGCAGCGTCCCCCGATGGGGCCAGGCCGCGGCGGACCCTTCGCCGGAATGAGCATCCCGGCCGAAAAAGCCATGAACTTCCTGCCCTCGGCCAAGCGTCTCCTGGGCACGCTGCGGCCCGAGCGCTTGTGGCTGACCCTGGTACTCTTCCTCGCCGTCGCGAGCGTGACCCTATCTGTGATCGGCCCCCGGCTCCTGGGCCAAGGCACCAACCTGATCTTCGCCGGCGTTGTCTCCAAGCAACTTCCGGCCGGGGTGAGCAAGGAACAGGTCATCGAGGGATTGCGCGCTTCCGGCCAGGGCTCCAAAGCGGACATGTTGAAAGGCATGGACCTGACTCCCGGCATCGGAATCGACTTCGGGGCGTTGTCCTCGATCCTGCTGTGGGTGCTGGTCTTGTATGTCCTGGCCTCAGCGTTCGGCTGGATTCAGGCGTACGTGCTCAACGGCGTCGTGCAGCGGACGGTGTACCGGCTCCGCGAACAGATCGAAGCGAAAATCAACCGGCTTCCGCTGCGCTATTTCGATTCGGTGCAGCGCGGCGAGCTGCTCAGCCGCGTGACCAACGACGTCGACAACATTTCGCAAAGCCTCCAACAGTCCATCAGCCAGGCGGTCACGTCCCTGCTCACGGTGGCCGGCGTCATCCTCATGATGTTCCTGCTCTCGCCGATTCTGGCGTTTATCACCCTGGTCACGGTGCCGTTGACGCTGGTGACCACCGTGCTGATTGCCAAGCGCTCGCAGAAGCTGTTCGTGGCCCAGTGGAAGAACACCGGCGAGCTGAACGGGCAGATCGAAGAAACCTACACCGGCCACGCGCTCGTAAAGGTGTTCGGCCGCCAGCGTGAAGTTGAGGAGCGGTTCCGCGAGAAAAATGCAGAGTTGTTCTCGGCCAGCTTCGGCGCCCAGTTCATCAGCGGCTTGATCATGCCGGCACTGACATTCATCGGCAACCTGGTCTATGTCGGGATCGCCGTGGTGGGTGGCCTGCAGGTAGCCTCCGGTGCCATGCAGTTGGGCGATGTCCAGGCCTTCATCCAGTACTCCCGGCAGTTCACGCAGCCCCTGGCCCAGCTTGGTTCAATGGCCAATCTGCTCCAGTCGGGTGTCGCGTCCGCGGAACGCGTCTTCTCGCTGCTCGATACCGAAGAGCAAAGCGCTGATCCTGAGCCCTCGGCTGTTCCCGAAGTGACGCGCGGGCGCTTGGTGTTCGAGAACATTTCCTTCTCCTACTCGGCGGACAAGCCGCTGATCCAGGATCTGAGCCTGGTAGCCGAACCCGGCCAGTCTGTGGCGATCGTCGGACCCACTGGAGCAGGCAAGACCACCCTTGTGAACCTCATGATGCGCTTCTACGAGCTCGACGCCGGGCGGATAACGCTCGACGGCGTCGACGTCGCCTCGATGTCCCGCTACGAGCTGCGCTCGCGGATGGGCATGGTCCTCCAGGACACGTGGCTCTTCGGCGGGACCATCCGGGACAACATCGCATATGGACGGCCCGATGCCACCGAAGCCGAGATTCTGGAGGCCGCGCAAGCAACGTACGTGGACCGTTTTGTGCACTCCCTCCCTGAGGGCTACGACACAGTGCTCGACGACGAAGGCAGCAACGTTTCCGCCGGTGAGAAGCAGCTGCTCACCATCGCCCGTGCGTTCCTGGCCCGTCCGTCAGTCTTGATTCTGGACGAGGCCACGAGCTCCGTGGACACCCGGACCGAGGTTCTGGTTCAGAAAGCCATGAATGCCCTGCGTTCTGACCGGACGAGCTTTGTGATCGCGCACCGCCTCTCCACGATCCGCGACGCCAACCTCATCCTGGTGATGGAAGCCGGCCAGATCGTGGAACAAGGCACCCATGCGGAACTGCTGGCCTCGGGTGGGGCCTATTCAAGGCTGTATGAAGCCCAGTTCGCGGCGCCGGTGGCTGAGGTCTAGGAATCTGTCACGCCGGGCAACTTTTTGGCCCCTTGGGTCAGGGAGAAGCCCGGAAATCCGGGTTGTTGGTGGTGGCCGGCAGCTAAAAACGTGCCAGGCGTGACGTTTGGTTTTGCACATAGGGCGTGCCGAGGGTGACGCAGACCTGCCGGGGCCCGCACGATGGCTATATGGATGTTGAAAAGGCGCTTGACCTCTGTGGGGGTGTGGCGCGAAGGCCCGTGCTGGCGCGTCTTGGCATCACCGACGGCCAGCTGAGGAGTGCGGTCCGCCGCGGTGTGGAACAACCGGCGCGCGGCGTCTACGCGCTGGCTTCGGCATCCGTCGCCGATGTTGCCCTTGTCCGGAACCGCCAAATACGGACCTGCGTCAGTGCGGCCCCGTTCTACGGCTTGTGGGTTATTGACCAGTCCGGGCCGTTGCACGTACACCAGAGGCGCAACCAAGGTGCCTGCGACGTCCTGCATCACGGTGGTTTGCTGCTCCCCGCGCATCCGCACAGACCAGTGGTTTCCCTGGCAGATGTCCTGATCCATGCATTGCGCTGCCTGCCCTGGCAGGAATCCTTGGTCATGGTGGAGTGTGCAGTGGCCCGGGGTGACATGACAGTGGGATTCCTGCGGGAGCGGCTGCCGGGAAAGCGAAACGGCAAGGCACGCGAGGTTCTACGCTGGGTGGATCGCGGGGCTGACTCGATGCTCGAGACGCTGGCCCGGACCTACTTCCGGAGGGCCGGAATCCACGTCCAGCCACAGTTCTATCTCGACGGCGTGGGCTACATGGATCTGTTGCTGGACGGTTGGCTTTTGGTGGAACTCGACGGTCGTCACCATGCGGATTGGCGGCAGGTAAAGAAAGACCATCGCCGTACCAACTCGTCCGTGGTTCAGGGCTATACCGTGCTTCGTTACTACTACTCGGACGTGGTCCATGAAGCGGAAGCCATGGTTGCGGAGGTTGTTGCGGTCCTTGGCCGCGGAAAAATTGCCCGTCCGGCCGCGTAGTTGTGTCACGCCGGGCAACTTTTTGGGGCCTTGGGTCCGGCAGAGCCCCGGAAATCCAGGAGCTCGGATGCCAGCCGCGGCCAAAAGCCTGCCTCGCGTGACACTCGCTGTTACGGGGTGAGGTGAAGAGAGCGCGGACTAGGCTTGGATCCCATGGATATCAAGCCGCCAGAGCTCCTCAGCCTTCCGGGTGGCCACATTGAACTCCGCGATGCACGTAGCGGCCGCACCAATCAGGCGGACCTTGTTGCCTTCGAGATTGGAAGGACTGCAGTAACGCGGGCAGAATTCACCGCAACCGCCGGACGCGAGCTGACGGACCCACGGAGTCCAGCACACGGCGTCACCTGGTTCGAGGCCATCGATTGGTGCAACGCGGCGTCTGAAGCGGAAGGTCTCGGCCCGGTATATGCGCGATCGGGCCGGAGCGTCGAATGGAACGTCGGGGCCAACGGCTACCGGCTCCCCACCGAGGCGGAATGGGAGTATGCCTGCCGCGCCGGATCAGGTGGCCCGCACTATGGTCCGCTCAACGAGATTGCATGGACGGCGAAGGATGGGCTGCCCGGGCCCAGCGACGTGGCGTTAAAGGCTCCCAACGGGTTCGGCGACTACGACACGCTCGGCAATGTCTGGGAGTGGTGCTGGGATTATGCGGATCCGGCCAGATACGGAGACTACAGGGTATTCCGTGGCGGTGGCTGGGCTGACGAAGCCTGGAATGTGCGTGCGTCGGTACGGCGGGGTAGTGCTCCCGATGCCGGCCTGGAGGATGTGGGTTTCCGGTTGGCGCGCGGCGCCTGTGGTGTTCCAGGTGCAAGCTCCGGGCAGGGTTGGTCCGCCGAATCCGATCGGGAGCGGGCCAAAGTGCGAGGCCCGATTCCCTTCGGTTGGACTCCGCTGAAGTTCGACTAAGTGCGATTATCCATAGCCGTTGACTCCGCTCCGCCATCGGCATATCCTACAACCAAATGGTTGTAGATCAGCACAGTGAAACCGAAATTGACCGCCTCTTCCAGGCGTTTTCCGATGCCACGCGCCGGGACATTGTCCGTCGGGTGACGGTCGGGGAGTATTCGGTGTCCGGCTTGGCAGCCCTCTACGCCATGAGTTTTGCCGCCGTTCAGAAGCACGTGGCGGTGTTGGAGCGCGCCTCCCTTGTAACGAAGGAGAAGCGTGGAAGGGAGCAGATCGTGCGGGGCAACCATGATGGCTTGCAGAAAGCCCGTCAGCTGCTCGATGAGTACGAGGCGATCTGGCGGCAGCGCGTCGATCGGATCGCAGACATCCTCGCCGAAAAATAGGAAGGGTTCCGCAATGACGGTTATCAGTTCCACCAAGAATCCCGAAGCGTTGAGCTTGACGCTCGTCGCCGAGTTCGATGCCAGCCCCGAACAGGTCTGGCAAATCTGGGAAGACCCACGCCAGCTTGAGCGCTGGTGGGGTCCACCCACTTGGCCCGCGACGTTCGAACAGTTCGAGTTCGAGCCGGGCGGGAAGGCCAGCTATTACATGACCGGTCCCGACGGCGAGAAAGCCGGCGGCTGGTGGCGCATCACAGCCGTCCAAGCTCCGAACAGGCTGGAGTTCGACGACGGCTTTGCCGACGAAAACGGAGCTCCCGTCGAGGAGATCGGGGCCGGCCATGCGACCGTGACCCTAGAAGAGATCGACGGCGACCGCACCCGCATGACCATCCTGTCCACCTTCGAATCAGAAGAGCAGATGAAGAAGATGATCGACATGGGTATGGAAGAGGGAATGCAGGAGGCGGCCGGCCAAATCGACGCGCTCCTTTCCGAGCACTCCCGCGCCTGACATGCCCGGCGCGGGGTGAACGCACCCCGGATACGCGAACGACGGCGGGAGGTGACTCCCGCCGTCGTCGCTTTGCGTCCGAAAGGGCGCTGTTACAGGGAGTGGGCGTCGAACGCGGTGGCCTTGGCCGCGCTGCCGTTGAGGCTGACGGTGAAGGTGTTGGGCCCGCTGCAGGTGACCGCGATGCTGGACTTGGAGGTGTTGTGCCGCACGGAGAAGTCGTGCACCAGCGCATCCAGCGTGTGGTGGGTGGTTGAGCGGTCCCAAATCTTGAGGGTTACGGAGTCGGCAGTTTCAAACGTCATTGTTCAGTGCTTCCATTCATGAATCCGGATATCCGGCTATCGCGCCAATGCGAAAGCCGCCGTACAGCTTTTCCATAGTGCACAGCGAGGCACGGACTGCTCAAGCCAGAACGGCGTTTGTTGCTAGTGAGACTCATCACAGCGGTGTCTAATGGGATGCGAGTTGCAGTGCGCCGAAGACCGGATCCCGGGTGAGGACCTGCAAAGTGTCGATGCCACGTGAGGCAAGGGCTATCCGCATGGCTGCCTGTAATGGGGGCTGGTTCATGCCTAGACCTCCGCCGAGGACGATCGGTCCCTCGATGTTGAGTTGCCCCGCGCACTTCGCCGCCAAGGAGGCAAGATCGGTACCTGCCTGGAGGATCATGTCCAAGGAAGCGGTATGCCCCGCGGCCGCGCACTCAAACACAATCGGTGATTTGGAAGCCCAAAACTCGCGCCCCGCGTCGCCATGGAAAAGGGCAATCAAACCCTCCGGACCGAGGAGTCCACAAGATTTCAAAAGCGCTTTCGTCAGCGCGTCGGGGCGTAGCCCGTTGTTCATGCGCTCAAGGCTGTACCTCACCGCTTCGCGACCGAACCAGTAACCGCTGCCTTCGTCGCCAAGCAAGTAACCCCAGCCGCCCGCGCGCGCTTGATCCTCGCCGTTGGTGCCCCAGGCCGCCGATCCGGTGCCGGCGATCACGGCGATTCCAGTGCTGCATCCTGCGGCAGCCAACAGAAGGCGCGTGTCATGGACAACGGAGACGACAGCGTCGGGAGCCAACGGCTGGATCAGTTCCTTCAGTGCGTTCGCGTCTTCGGCGGTGTCGATCCCTCCGGAACCAACCACCACCCGTGCAACGGACCCGCCCTGGAGGGTGGCGAAGACACCCTCCAGGGTGGTGCGGGCTTGGGTGCGGCTCACGTTCTGGACGTTTGCGCTGCCGGCCGAAGTATCTGCAACAGCAGTGCCATCCAACCATTTGATGCCGCGCGTCTTTGAACCTCCGATGTCCAGACCTACGACTGCGCCGATGGCGCCCGGGTGTGGCACTAGCTCGGGTCCGCGCGGTAGAAGTACATCTCCCGCGATCCCGAAGGGGCATCCCAGCCTTGGGCGAACATCCAGCTTCCGCCGAACTTGAGGAGTCCGCCCCACGCCAGCGAGCCACCTCTGTGCATCGCCTTCTGGGTGAAGGGCTGGTTCACGTCATAGAGCGCCTGCGCGGCGGAGAATTGGCCGTCCGCGTCGCCGTAGAAGAAGTCCAGCACCAGCTTGCCGCCGTCGACCTCGCCGTCGCTGTCGTCAACAATGGCGCAGGCCACTTCGTGCAGTGACCCGCCCAGCGGCCCAAGGTCCAGGTACTCCTGGGGTTCAAACGTCCAGTTCACCATGTCGGCGGAGCGTCCCACATGGGTGGTTCCGCCGCAGCCCTCGGACAGATACATGAGATAGTGGCCACCGATCTTGACGGCTTCGCCCCGGGCGTTTCGGGGGATGACGGCCCCCTTGGCCCAGAACCGTGAAACCTCGTAAGGGACAGCCAGGCCGAGCTTTTCCCAACGGATCAAGTCGTCGGACACTGCAACATTGATGTCGCAGCCTACATCGCCAAGGGGATAGACATCCGGGTCCTGGCCAGCCTGCTCCTCGCTGCGGTCGATCGTCCAGATCCCGTTGTAGAACATGTAGTAGCGGCCGTTGGCCTGGTACACCTTGGGATCTTCGCAGCCAAGGATCTCATTGTCCTGGGTAGGGTAGATCACTGGATTGGAGGGGTTGTCCTGCCACCCGGTTTCGGGATCGTAGACGGCGACGCCGATACGGCTGGAGACCGATTCCTTGCGCGGGGATGCGCGGTAGAAGAGGTAGAGCTTGCCGTCGCGCTCCATGACGGAGGGATTGAAGATTGAATCCGCGGTCCAGCCGATGCCTGTCGGATCGGCCCAGTCCTGGACTTGCCGGAACGTCAGGGAATTGTCCTTGCGGAACGGGCCCACAGCCCATTCCGGGTGCTCGGGATACTCCGCGGAAAACTGGTCGGTGGAAATGGTGTCGGTCAGCGGATTGCTGAACGTGAGTGCTCCCTCGTAGCTGTGGAACAGGGCTTCTTTGGTGATTTTCTGCATGGGTTCTTCCTGTGGCGATGGGGACTTGCGAAGGCTGGGAGCCGGTGGCGTGGGCCCACACCGGCGAGGGCCCCGGCCTGAGCTTGCGAAGGCTGGGAGCCGGTGGGGACTAGTTGCGGACCAGGGTCACCCAGGTGAACCCACCCGGGGCTACAGTGACGCGGCCGGAGTGGTCTGCGCCGTTCTGGTCTGGACCTGGTGTGACGGGCTGGCCGGAAGCGTCAAAGGCCTGCTGGCTCAAATGGAACCCTTGGGGCATGTCCACTTTTCGCTCGATGCTTCCCGGGGCTGCACTAATGTACAGCGTTGATTGGCCCCCGGAACCGGAGACTGACACCGAGGAGATCTGCGGCTGCAGCAGCACACCGTCGATCGACGCGTCGCTTCCGGCCTTGGCGGTCACGCTGCCCTGGCCCCCTGGTATTGCGTGGTCAAGGGAGATGGGGAGGAGCTTGCCCGGAGCTGCCGTGATGCCTTGCTCGCCCGCGCCACCGTTGGGCGTGGTGCCCAGGAAAGTGCTCCCGGAAGTCCACGACGTCGTTCCGGCGGCTTCGGGGCGCTCGTTCACGATCGGGTACGCATTGCGTGCCTGCTCCGATACCGGGACCGGGATCTTCAGGGTGCCACCCGCGTTGAGGGCGACGTATGCGCCGCCGGACCAGTTCGCCTCACCGGTCCATGCGGAGGCAGGCTTGACCACTGCACCGCCGGTGATGGTTCCGGATTCGGCTTCGGCCACCTTGAGCCCGTCTGTCCCCACGGTGCTGCTGATCCCCAGGGCCTTGGCCTTGAGCTCCGGATTGGCATCCAAAGCGAGCATGGACAACAACGTGTGGATGGTGGATTCCGCCCCGGAGTTAGGGTTGACGCGGCCGTCGGTTTCGATGCCGTCGATCGCCGTGCCGGTTGCAGGGTTGTAGGCAGGCTTTCCACTGCGGTTGGCACCGAAGTACCAGCCGGCAGCAACTGCTGCGACGTCCAGCAGCCCGGGAGCATTCGCCGCCTTGGCGGTCGCCACGAGTCCTTCAACCCGCGAGTCCACGCCGTAGGCTATCTGCGCCTCACCCGGGGTAGGGCTCCAGGCATTGTCCGGTCCGCCTGCGGCAAGGAGTTGCGGAGTGAATTGGGCGGAGTCCTTGACCGCTGCCGTCAGCAGATCGGGGCGATGCAGCAACGGGGACGCGTTCGCGACGGCGGCCGCGGCCATTCCGCCCCAAGCGTGCCACAGGGTTCGGGACTGGTTCCACGGAAGAATCGCGCCAAAGGGCCACTGCTGAACAGATCCCGAGGACATCGCGGCGATGCCTTCGGTGAGCTGGTTCAGCGCGGTGGCGGCAGCGCCGTCGTCGGGCGCCGCCTTTGAGTAGGCGGAGAGTCCGAGCACGGCTTCCGCCGAGGCATCCGCCCCTCCGGTGATCAGCCAGGCTGGGACCTTGGCGCCGTCGGCAACGTCGTACTTGCCGTACTTGGCGAGGGACTGTTTGTTCACGGACCCGACGGCGAGGTCCAGCCTGGACTGCAGGAACGCTGCAAACTGGGGATCGGCAGACTTGAACGCCGCATACCCTTCGCCGAGCGCCCACACAGTCCGGGCAAGCCAATAGGACTCGGCTGAATCGCTGGGGTCTGGAAGTTCCACCGGCTTGGCACTCGGCGTGAGTGTGCCATCGGCTTGCTGCCACAAGACCACGTTGCCGGCGTTGGGGCCGGAAGACGTCTGCAAATATGTCAGCTCGCGCAGCACGTCGAAGGCGCGGGTGCGGCTCGAGGCGTCGCCGGTCTGCTGCCAATGGCGCAAGTAGACGACGGCGGTGCGCGCAATGTCGTCCGCGTTGAAGGCCCCCTGGCTCCAGTAGCCTGTGGCCGGGTCCTTGGAACCTCCGCCTACCCGCGTGTAGCTGCCGTCGGAATTCTTGTTGGCATACGTCCACGGTGCTTGTGCTGCGGGATGTTCACCGATCTGGTACGTCGTGTGGCCATCCACAGCGTGAAGAGGCACCGTGTCGAGCAGGAAATTCAGGTGGGACAGATTGGTCAACGGTGCCGACGCCGTGGCCAGTGCCTGCGACGCAGCGGGCTGCGTCGCCGTACCTTGGGCCGGCTGTGCCGCTGAGGCAACCCCCGCCCCGGCCAGGAGCATCGACAGCGTTGCAACAACTGCGACCGGGGCGGATTTCAGCCGTGGACTAACAAGAGAAGGTGTCATGTCTAATTCCTAGGGGCGTGGAAGAGGGGCTGGACTGCTGGGGCGGGGTGCTCCTTGGTGGCGGTCCGGTCCTAAGCGCGGTCCAGCCGCGCCACGCCGATCTTCGAATCAGCCATGCCATAGAAGACGAACAGCTGCTCGCCGATTTTCTCTATTGCCGTAGGGAAAACGACGTTGGGGACGATGCCCGAGATCTCGTCTTCCGTTTCCGGTGCCAGTAGCGGCTTGTCGCTGCGGGCGATCACGATGGAGGGATCGTCACTGTCGAGGATCATCGCAGCGGCCGTGTAGTTGACGTTCTGCTGGTGGTCGAAGGCGGACTTTTCCATCGATCCGGAGACACCGTGGTAGATCAGGAGCCAGCCCTCATCGACCCGGATCGGTGCCGGTCCGCCGCCGATCTTGAGTTCTTCGAAGGGGAACTCGCTCAGGGCCACGAGCTTGTGCTTGCGCAGGTGAACGAGGTTGCGAATGTCCCTCTCGACGTCGGCAACTGCGACGTAGGAAATCCAGATACCCGGGCGGTTGTCATCGAGGCCGGCCGGCAGGTGCTCGCCTTCGCCCTCACGGATCCAGCCAAGGTCCCACATGGGGCGGTGCAGCAAAGCGTAGGAGGGGACGCCATCGGGATCGTCGACCGGTTCCGGGAAGAATACGGCGTCCTTGTTGGCGAACAAGTTCAAGTCCATGGAAAGGTCGGCCTGGTACTCGAAATGGCAGGGCCCCAGGCGGTCCCACGTGCGCAGGTCTTCAGAATGGGCGAAGGCCAGGCGGGGACCAAGCGGTCCGTAGGCAACATACGTCATCAGGTGGCGGCCGAGGGACGGTACCCAGGTGACGCGGGGATCTTCCGTTCCCGCGTTGTTGAGGCCGCGTTCCCACCCTTCGTCCGGTGCCAGGACAACGCCCTGGCGTTCGACGCCGGACGGAACGCCGTCGTCGCCGACGATCACCTTGGCGAGCCCGACGCGGGAAACATTGCCCTTCGCCACGAGGCGGGGCAGAAGGTACAGCTCGCCGTCGGGTCCGCGGCCGCTGGCCGGGTTGAGGACGCCTTCGGCTTCGAACTCGTTCCCGTCCTCCGGGGTCATGATGACGCCGGTGCGGGTGAGCGTGAACGGGACGGTGGGGAGTGCTGAAGTTGAGGAAGTCATAGAGCTTAGCCCTTTACGCTTGATCCGATATTGGTGGAAATGAATTGGCGCTGGAAGAAGATGAACAGCGCGACGGCGGGGGCCGCGAGAACGCAGGCACCGGCCAGGATGGCGCCGAACGGGTTTGATGCCGTGGCGGCAATGTTCGAGATGTAGTTCGCGAGGGAGACCGCAAGCGGCTGAATGGCTTGGTCCTTGGTGACGAGGAACGGCCACAGGAACTCATTCCACGGGCCGATGAAAGTCAGCAGGACTGCCGTGACAATGGCGGGCCGGACCAGGGGGATCGCGATCTGCCAGAGGATCCTCAGCTCGCTGGCTCCGTCGATGCGGGCGGCTTCGAACAAGGTGGAGGGCAGCTGCATGAAGTACTGGCGGAAGACGAACACTGCGGTGGAATTGATCGCGAACGGGAGGATCATGCCGAGATACGTGTCTGCGAGCCCGTAGTCCCGGACAATCATGACGTACAGCGGGATGAGCAGCAGCTGGAACGGAATCATCTGCACCAGCAGCATCATCCCGAACACAAACCCTTTACCGCGGAATTGCATCTGGGCGAGCGCGTAGCCCACCAGGAGCCCGAACACCACAGTGAAGAAGATGACGCCACCGGTGAAAACACCCGAGTTGACCAGGCCTTTCAGCAGGTCGATCGAGTTGTTGATGTTGCTGTAGTTCTCGCCGGTGATGTTTGCCGGACTAGGGAACGCGCCACCCACGGAGGTGTCCGGATTGGTTTGGAGCGAGCCGATGAACATGTAGTAGAACGGGAAGAGGAAGACGAAGGCTCCCAGGGCCAGCAGCACGAAGCTGCCCACGCCCAGGTTCTTGCGCTTCGCCACGGAACTGCCCTTGCGGGAGGCGGCAGCTACGGTTGTCGGGGCTTCGGAAGTCGCTCCTTCGGGAGTGCCGGCACGTGGCCGGCGGGCGTCGTCGTCGTCATTCCTGAGAGGCGCCTTATTGAAAATCGACACGTCAGTCCTCCTTTCCGCCTACGAGGCGTTTCTGGATCAGGGCGATCAGCAACACGCCGATCACCAGCACCACACCCAGCGCTGCCGCCACATCGGGATTCCCCTGCAGGATTCCCTTCTGGTACATCAGGAACACCGGCGACGTCGAGGCTCCGTCCGGGCCGCCTCCGCCAGTGAGCAGATAGGGCTCGGTGAACAGGTTCGCTCCGGTGATGGTGGCGAGCAGGGTCACCAGCACGCTGGCCGAGCGCACTCCCGGAACGGTGATGTTCCAGAACTGGACCCATTTGTTCCCGCCGTCCACCGAGGCGGACTCGTAGAGCTCGTCGGGGATGTTCTGTAGTGCGGCTAGGTACAGCAGGATGAAGAATCCCAACTGCTTCCACGTCACGTACAAAGCAACGGTTGGCATTGCCAGCCAGGAGTTCGTCAACCACGAGGGGTTCGGGGCCAGCGGGCCCAGAATGGCGTTGACCAGCCCGTTCTGCTGGAACAGGAACAGCCAGACGCCGACGACGGCGACGCTCGCCGTGACGTACGGGACGTAGTAGCTGACCCGGAAGAAGGTCCTGAGCCGCGTCACGCGGTTCAAGGCGTTGGCCAGGACCAGGGACAGGCCCACTGTCAGCGGCACGTTGATGACCAGGAAGATGCCGATGTTGGCGAAGGAACGCTGTACTTCAGGATCGGACAGGACGCTGATGTAGTTGTCCAACCCCACGAAGGGCCGGTCAACCTGGACGCCCGGAGCGGTGAAGAAGAACTGGTGGAAGGAGATGTAGACGGCGTACCCAAGCGGATATGCCAGCACTCCAAGGACGAAGATGACGTAGGGGGCGCTGAACAGCAGTCCCAGCGGCTGGCGGCCCAGGAAGTTTTTGCGTTTCCTGGGCGCCTGCCGCTGGTCCACGGTCCGCCCGGCAGTGTCTCCCGTAGCGGGACCCCCAGCTGAGCGAAGTGACATGGGGATTCGCCTGCTACTTCTGGGCTGCCAGTTGGTTGATCTTGTCAGAGGCACCCTTGAAAGCGTCGTCGATGCTCTGGTTGCCGAAGATCACGGACTTGCTCCAAGCGTCACGGAAGGTCTGCCAGATCTGGACTGAGTTGGAGACGTTGGGGACTTCCACGGTGCGTGCGGCTTCGTCGGCGAAGGTCTTGTAAGCCGGGTTCTGGCTGAAGTAGTCCGCGTAGGTGGTGGCCAAGTCCTTGCGCATCGGCATCTGGCCGGTACCGGAGAGGAGCTTGCCGTCTTGTTCCTTGCTGGTGGCGAACTTCATGACCTCCCATGCGGTGCCCTGGTTCTTGCACGAGGAGTACATGGCGATGTTCTTGGCGTCAGAGAAGGTGGAGCCGTTGGTCTGGGCTTGAGCACCCGGGACCGGGACCGTGCCCCAGTTCACCTTGCCCTTGTAAGCGGCGACGGCCCAGGGGCCCGCGAGGGACATGCCGGCCTTGCCGTCCGCGAAGGAGTCACCCTTGTACGCTTCCTTGGATGCCAGGTTCTCCTTGTAGAGGGTCTGGAACATAGTGGCGACCTGCTTGCCTTGATCGCTATCAAAGGTGGACT
Source organism: Arthrobacter sp. efr-133-TYG-118 (assembly GCF_030209755.1). Taxonomy (GTDB): domain Bacteria; phylum Actinomycetota; class Actinomycetes; order Actinomycetales; family Micrococcaceae; genus Arthrobacter. Next base: position 23,711 of record NZ_JARVRH010000025.1, read on the forward strand.
TGCCATCCTTGAGCAGCGTAGTGCCGCCCGAATTGGCGGCGTAGAACGGGTAGAAGTCGAACCAAGGCTGGTAGAAATCGCTCGTGGGGGAAGGCCACACGGCATTGGCAACGGCCCCGGACTTCACGAGGGTGCGGGCAGTGTCAAGGAACTCAGACTGAGTGGCAAGCTTGGGCTTTTCCGGGTCCAGGCCGGCCTTCGCGAAGACGTCCTTGTTGTAGAAGAGGACCACCGGGTTGGACTTCCATGGAAGCTGGTACGTCTTGCCGTCAGATGACTTGTACTGATTGGCGAGGTCGCCGGTGCGGTCCTTGATGTACTGGGCGCCGTCCGGGAACGAGTCGAGCGGGACCAGGCCACCCTGCTTCTGGAACTGCGGCACCGCCACCGGGGCGGTGTTGAAGACCAGGCAGGGAGCATTGCCGGCGGTAATTGCTGCCCCGATGACCTCTTCGGAGCTCTTGCCTGCCGGGATTTCCTGCGCATCGACTTGCTGGTCGGGATGGGCAGCGTTCCATGAGGCCACCATGTCCTTGCCCCACTTCACCTCGAACTCGTTGTTGGAGTACCAGATCTTGATGGGACCCTTGGCCGCGGTGGCAGAGTTGGCTCCAGAGGCTGTGTTGCTGGAGGCGCCTCCACCGCATGCTGCCAGGCCGGCTCCGATAACGGCAATAGCGGTAAGGGAGAGGAATCTCGAACTAATTTTTCCGTGCTTCATTGCAACTCCTTTTGCGGGTAAAAATTGACAGGCTGTGGCGGCATTGCCTTCAAGCGGGAATGGCAAATAACCCCACCCAATTGCGGGTAAATCGATATTCGTAAGACTGGACGTGGGAGGCGGTTAGTTTTTCGGCATGCTGGGGGCCGGCCCGGTGGAGGCGCGGACAACCAGCTTCGGGGACGGCAGATAGATGTCTTCCGCAGGAGCTCCGCCGAGCAGGCTCAGCAACTGCTGGGCGGCAACACGCCCCCAGAGCAGCGGATCGGCGGGGACAGTGGTCAACGGAGGGTTGAGGTAGGTAGCGAGCTCTGTGTCGTCGTAGCCCGTGATGGACAGATCATCGGGAACGGTCAGTCCGAGGGACTGGGCGTAGGACTGTCCGGCAGTGGCCATCAGGTCGTTCGCGTAGATGATCGCAGTGGGCCGTTGGGCCGAGCGAAGCAGTTCCGCGGTAGCCGCCAATCCACCGGCTGCGGTGAAGTCCGCCTCGATGAAGGAACCGGCCTCGAGCCCGGCTTTCGACATGGCGTTTTGCCAGGCCAACCGCCGGCTTCGGCCGTGAATGTAACTCTGCGGTCCGCCCACGTGCCCAATTCTGGTGTGTCCCAGGGAAACCAGATGCTCGACGGCGGCCGCAATGCCTTCGGTGTCGTCCATGCAGACGGCAGGGAACGGCGAGGTAGTTTCGGGCCGGTTAAGGGTGACGGCCGGAATCTTGAGGCTCTGCAATAAGGCGATCCGGGAGTCGTCAACCCTCATGTCCGTAAGGATGACGCCGTCCACGCGGCTGTCGGCAGCCAGCTTCCGATAGGCCAGTTCTTCGGCGTCGGCGCTCGCGGCAACGGTGAGGACCAACGCGTATTCGTGCTCAACCAACGTGGTCTCGATCCCGGCGATGAACGCGGGGAAGAAGGGGTCTGTTCCCAAAAGCCTGGGGTCCCTTGCCACCACGAGCCCCACGGCGAAGGCTTTGGCTGAAGATAGGCTCTTTGCGCGAAGATTCGGCTTCCACCCCAGTTCCCGGGCTACCCTGAGAATGCGTTCCCGGGTGTCATCACTGACGCCTGGCTGCCCATTCAACGCGTACGAGACGGCGCCCTTGCTCACGCCGGCTGCCTGCGCAACGTCGTTGATGGTCACTGTCATGTTTGCCTCATTGCCACTTGGTGATCGGGGTCACTGAACCGGTTTTGTTATGTCTACTGAACCGGTTCAGGGAGCGCTTGTCAAGAGCAAATGAGAAATGTTAGTGCTCTGTGCCTGCCGCAGCAGCTTTCTTGGCCTCTTTCTTGGCGTCCTTCTCCGCGCGCAAGGCCTCCGCCTCGTGCTGTTCCTCGGCCTTTTCCTGGTGGATGACCTCCGCGAGGAGTTTCTCCATCTCTTTCGCCACGCCCGCGGCGGAGGCCGGGTTCTGCCCGGTCACCAAGCGCTCGGAGACCGCAACCTTCTCTGTGAAGACGTCGGCGAAGACGTGGATCGCGCCCTGTTCCTTGAGCCGGTCGGCCAAGAAGAACGGGATGACCTTGTCCATTCCTGCGGCAACTTCTTCGTCGTTGGTGAAGGCGGCCACCTCCCGGCCGCCGACGAGCCGGAACCCGTCGGCCAGGTCCACGTTCACCAAACCCGCGGGTCCGTGGCAGACCGCGCCCACCACACCACCGGCGTCGTAGACGCTGGCAACCAGGTTCTGTAGGCCTTCGCTGTCCGGGAAGTCCCACATGGTGCCGTGGCCCCCCACGAGGAAGACTGCGTCGTACTGGCCCGGATCAACGACGTCCACGCGGGCAGTGTTGTAGAGACCGGCGCGTGTGGCCTCGTCCTCCGTGAAGGCAACCTGGATGGGATCTTGCGAGTCCACTTCATCGCGCGGGGGCTTGCCGCCTTGGATGGATGCGAAGTCGACGAAGTGCCCGGAATCTTTGAAGACCTTCCAAGGATGTGCAGCCTCCGCCACGTTGTAGCCGGTCTTTTTTCCCGTATCACCGAGCTCGGAAACGCTGGTCAGTACCATGAGGATTTTCTTCATGAAGTGCTCCTATCGTCCACATTCCACCCTACGCCTAGCCCAAATTCAGGCCCACCCCGGATGGTGTAAGACCCAAGTAGCTCGCAGTTGTTGTCGTTATGAGACCCCTAAACGACAACAAATGCGAGTCAGTTGGGACCGGGGGACGGGACTCAGCAGCCCTCGAAATCCGTGAGCACCTTGACCTTGTCGGCCGACGCCGAGGCTGGGTCGAAGGCGTAGCCGAGCCATTCCCGTGCCAGCCTGCTGGCCAGTTCCACCCCGACTACGCGCTGGCCCATGGTGAGTACCTGGCAATCGTTGGACAGGATGGATCGCTCCGCGGAGAAGGAATCGTGGGCAGTGGTGGCGCGGATTCCGTCCACCTTGTTCGCTGCGATCGCCACGCCGATTCCCGTGCCGCAGAACAGGATCGCCCGGTCAGCATGGCCATCCCGGATGAGCTCGCCCGCCTTGATCCCAACGTACGGATAGGGCGTGGTGAAGTCCTCCGGGGAGTCGCCGCGGTTCACGCCGATGTCGATGATTTCACTGACCCGCGGATCGTCCCGCAAGTCCGCCATGATCCGGTCTTTGTAGTCCACGCCTGCTTCGTCGGCGCCCAGGATGAGTCGGAAACCCATGGTCTGTCCTTTCGTGGTCATGCGATCGCTCCGGCGTGCTTTGCTGCGTCTTTCGCACTCACAAGGTGCGGGCCCATGACTGTGAAGATCATGGCCAGCGAAGTAGCTCCGGGGTCGGCCGTGCCAAGGCTCTTCTCGGCGAGCGGCCGGGCCCGTCCTTTGAGCGGGCGGAGCGAGGCCGTGGCTTCCGCGGCCGAGGTGGCCGCTGCGGCAGCTTCAGTCCAGGCAACCTCCGGAAGGACACCCTCGGAGGTGCGCTTCCTGAAGGTTTCGGCGAAGGGGAGGAGAGCATCGACCATGGTCTTGTCACCTAGCTCGGCCTTGCCCAGATCAGTGATCCGCGCAGCGAACGCTGTCACGGCGGCGGCGAGTCCAGCCGGTTCCGGCGCCTCGTCATTGCCAAGGGATTCGCCGAATGCCCGGAGGCCTGCGCCCCACAGGACGCCCGACGTTCCGCCGGCTTTATCCGCCCAAGCGTCGCCGGCGGCTCCCAACATATCGCCGGCTCCGGCACCATCGGCCAGCGCCTTTGCAGCTGCCGCAGTGGCGGCATCGATGCCGCGGACCATCCCGCGGCCGTGGTCGCCGTCGCCCGCTACCGCGTCCATGTCGCCAAGGTGCGATTCGGCGTCGTGCAGTGCTTTCCGGGCCGCCTCGAGCGCTTCCGCGCAGCTCGCGGCATAGTTGCGCGAGTCCAGGGTGGCCGCAAATTCCACGGCGACAGGGCCGCCGTCGAACGCTTCCTCGGCAAGCTGGCCGCCGGTCAGCAGATCGGCGTTGCCGCGCCGGTAAGCGGGCGTTTCAGCGGGGGCCGTCCAAAGCGGCTCAAGTTCCGCGTCCAGCCACGTGATAGTGAGGGAGACGCCGGACATGTCCAGGCTCGTGACCAGTTCACCGACCTCCGGCATGACCAAGGCGTAACCGGCCGCGCGCAGCAACGGAGCCACGGTCAGCCACAGGACGAAGAGTTCTTCGTGCTTGGTGGAACCGAGTCCGTTGAGAATCACGGCGAGGCGGTTGCCCGCCCCGTGCGGGGTTTCCGCCAACAGCCGGGCAACAAGTTCCTGGCCGAGTTCCTTGGCTGGCGGGAGATCGGTGTCGAACAAACCGGGCTCGCCGTGGATGCCCAGGCCAAGTCCCATCTGCTTGTCCTTGAGCGTGAACAGCGGCGCTTCTGCGCCGGGGAAGGTGCAGCCGTGGAAGGCGCTGCCGATGGTACGGGTCAGGCTATTGGCCTTCCTGCCCAAGCGCACGACGTCGCTAAGCCCGGCTCCCGCTTCGGCGGCGGCGCCCATGACCTTGAAGACCGTGAAGTCACCCGCGATGCCGCGGCGTTTGGCAGATTCCGACGGCGGTGCGCTCGCAATATCGTCTGTCACCAGCACGTTTTCCACGGCGATGCCTTCCGCAGCCAGGCGCTCGCTTGCCATGCCGAAGTTCAGGACGTCCCCGGCGTAGTTGCCGTAGGTAAACACCACGCCAGCGCCGGAATCCGCGGCCTTGGCGACGGAGTAGGCCTGTTGCGAGGACGGGGAGGTGAAGATGTTGCCCACGACGGCGCCGTCGGCAAGTCCCGCGCCGATGAGTCCGGCGAATGCGGGGTAGTGCCCGGATCCGCCGCCGGCCAGGACCGCGACCTTGGGCTGCTCGGGGCGGTGGCGGCGCACTGCGCCGCCGGGAACCTGGCGCACCAGGCCGGAGTGGAGGTCGCAGAAACCGGCGAGGGCTTCGTCTGCGAAATCGGCGGGATCGTTGAAGATTTTGGTCATCGTGGGCTCTTTCGGCTACGGATGCGGGGACTGCTAGTGGATGTGGCTTCCACCGTTGATGTCGATGGTGGTGCCAGTGAGGTAGGCGGATTCCTCGGAAGACAGGAACGTGATGACGGCGGCGATTTCCTCGGTAGTGGCGTTGCGGCCCAGGGGGATGCCTGCGTTGATGGCGGCTTCCTGCTCGTCGGTGCTGCCGACGCGGATGTTGGTGTCCACGGCGCCGGGAGTAATGGCGTTCACGGTGACGCCGGTTGCGCCGATTTCGCGGGCCAACGCCTTGGTGAAGCCGAGGATGGCTGCCTTCGCGGCGGAGTAGGGGACCTTGCCGAAGACGCCGCCGCCGCGCTGGGCGGAGACGGAGGACATGTTCACGATGCGGCCCCAGCCGCTGGCGATCATGTCCGGCAGGAAAGCCTTGGTCACCAGGTAGGTGCCGGTGGCGTTCACGTCCATGATCTTGTGCCAGAGTTCCAGCGTGGTTTCGAGGAACGGCACAGGGGAGGTGATCCCGGCAATGTTGGCGAGGGCGCCGACGGCGGGAAGGTTGCCTGCGCTGATCTCGGCGGCGACTGCCTTGTACGCCGCGTTGACGGAAGCTTCGTTGGCGACGTCGATCTCGTAACCGAACGCAGGGACGTTGAACTGGTTGCCGATTTCCGCTGCGACCTTGGCGGACTTCTCGCCGTCGAGGTCCAGGATCACCACTGCCCAGCCGTCACTGGCGTAGCGGCGTGCGGTGGTGATGCCGATGCCCCGGTCCGAGGTTGCCCCGGTGAGGACAGCGGTGCGCTGGATGGTGGTGGTCATGATGCTCCTTGGGTTTGTTGTTGTGAAAGTCAGATGAGGTCTGTGATGAAGCTGGCGGCTTTGGCGGCTGCTGCCGGGCGTTCGTCGTGGGTGACGTCGCGGGTTTCGAGCTCGAGCGAGAAATGGCCGCCGTAGCCGGTGGCCGCCAGCGAGCTGAGTCCGGCGGCGAAGTCCGCCTGGCCGTTTCCGATACTGAGGTTGATGTTGCCCGGGACCGCGTCCCGCAGGTGGACGTGGGCAATCCGGCCCCGATGGTGTTCGATGTACTCGAGTGGGTCTTCGCCCGCGGCGACGATGTGGCTGAAGTCCATGACAATCCCGACGCCGGAGCCCGCCAGCCGCGCGGCCAGCTGTTCTGCGCGGCCCAGGTTCCAGCAGAACCGAAGGAAGTGCAGGGATTCAGTCCAGAGTTCGACGCCGAACTCCGCCGCACGTTGTCCGGCACCGATGAGCTGGGCTGCGATGGTGTCCAGGTCCTCGTCGAGGCTGCGGACCGGATCGTGCCCCAGGGCGCCGCAGGGGAGAACCAGGGCCTTCGCGCCGGTGTTCGCGGTAAGGGTGAGCAGCGCATCAAGGTGGCTTTGCCGGGCGATGCGCTGGCCGGCGTCGAGCACTGCATTGAGGTCGCCTATGTCGCCGTTGACCGAGCGGACCCGCAACCCCGAGGCGGCGACCTCCGCAGTCACGGCGGCGACGGCGTCGGAATCAAGCTCATAGGGAACGTGATCGCAGACGCCCGGCAGTGCGCCGAGGTCGATTTCCTCAAAGCCCAGGCCATTGATGGTGCGCAATGCCGTAGGTAGATCCTGGTGCCGGAAGCTGATGGACGAGCAACCGAGTCGGGAGTTGAACATCTTCGTTTCCTCCAGTCGTGCCCGAAGGCAGTGGTGATGGGAACCATAGTAGCTAAGTTAACTGTTAACAGTCAACCCTTGAAGTTGACTGTTGACAGACCTAGATGATGCAGGTCACACTGGCATATCATGTGTTAACAGTCGACAGTGCTGAAGCATCTAGCCTCAGTCGCTCTTCGAAAGGGATTCACCAATGAGCAAAGAAGCTCTGACCATGCGCGGTCCGGTCCACGGCACCAAAGACGCAAGGCGCGTCGCCATCGGCTCCGGCGTCGGCGCGGTCATCGAAACCTATGACTTCATCGGCTTCGGCACCGCGGCTGCCCTGTACTTCGGAACGGCGTTCTTCCCCACGGGCGATCCCGTGACCGGAACCCTCGCCGCTTTCGCGACCCTCGGCGTCGGCTTCGCTGCCCGTCCCATCGGCGGAATCATCGGCGGCCACCTGGGCGACAAGCTGGGACGCAAGCCCGTCCTCGTCGCCTCGCTGATCCTGATGGGCGTGGCCACGTTCCTGATCGGCCTTCTTCCCACGTACAGCCAGGTGGGCCTCTTGGCGCCGGCGCTGCTCGTGTTCGTCCGCATCGTCCAAGGCCTGGCCTTCGGAGCCGAGTGGGGCGGCGCCATCCTGATGAGCTACGAGCACGCTCCCTGGAAGAAGAAGGGAAAGTACACCGGCATCGTCCAGGCCGGATTCCCCGTGGGACTCCTGCTGGCCAACCTGACGTTCCTCGTCAGCGTCCAGCTTGGCGGCGAACTCGCCTGGCGCATTCCGTTCCTCGCCAGCATGGTGTTGGTTGTCGTGGGCCTGATCATCCGCTCCAAGGTCCCGGAATCGCCGGTCTTCGACGAGGTCAAGGAGAGCGGGGCAATCGTGAAGTCGCCCATCGTGGAGGTGCTGAAGACCGACTGGCGCAACATCGTCAAGGGAATCGGCCTCCGCATTGCCGAGACCGCAGGCTACGCCGTCTCCATCACATACATGATTTCCTACCTGAACGGCCAGCACCTGGCAGACAAGACCCAGACCCTGGTGGCCCTCTGCATCGCTTCGGCCATCGGCATCTTCGCAACCCAGGCCTGGGCGCGGCTGACAGACAGGATCGGACGGCGTCCCGTCTACATCTGGTCCTGCGCCTTTGCGGTCCTCTTTGCCATCCCGATGTTCCTGCTGGTCAACACCGGTTTGTTCATCTTCATCATTGCCACGATCGCCGTCTCCTACGGCGTATGCCAGAACTCCCTCGCCGGTGCCCAGGGCGCCTGGTTCCCCGAGCTGTTCCAAGCGAAGACCCGGGCCTCCGGCGCTTCCCTGGCGTACCAGATCTCGGCCACGATCTCCGGCTTTACCCCATTCATCACCACCCTGCTCTTCGTCGCCATGGGATGGATGGGCCCGGCATTGCTCTTCGGCCTGTACGCGGCCATCGGTCTCTGGGCAGCTTTGGCTACCCGCGAAACCTGGGGCAAGCGGGAGCGCCAATTGGCCGATGAGGCCACCAAAAGCACTCCCCAGTCGGTGAATGTCTAATGACTGTGGCACAGGACCAACGCACACCTAGGCGAATCGGAGAAACCGCGATGGAGCGCATCGAACGGGTGGGTGCAGCCGCCAACCGGATCCGGCACCACGCCCTCAACATGGGCGAAGTCCAGGGCCAGGGCTATGTCGGCCAGGCACTCGGCGCGGCGGACATGCTCGCCGCAGTCTATGCGGACCAGCTCCGTTACCGCGCCAATGATCCCGAGTGGGAGGGCCGGGACCGTTTCCTGCTCTCCACGGGCCATTACGCAATCGGCCACTACGCAGCACTGGCCGAGGCCGGGATCATTCCCGTGGAGGAACTCGAAAGCTACGGCTCGGACGATTCCCGCCTCCCCATGTCCGGGATGTCGACGTACACGCCGGGCATGGAAATCTCCGGGGGGTCGCTTGGCCACGGGCTCTCCATCGCTGTCGGAATTGCCCTTGGCCTACGGCTTCGCGCTCAATCCGAAGAGGGCTCCAGAGCGAGGGTGTACAACTTCCTCTCCGACGGGGAGCTGGACGAAGGGTCCACCTGGGAAGCCGCCATGGGCGCGCACCACCACCAACTCGGCAACCTCACTGCGATGGTAGACATCAACGCCCTGCAAGCCGACGGCAAGACGGACACGGTCCTTCGTACCGAGCCCGTGACGGAAAAGTGGGAAGCTTTCGGCTGGTACACGCAGCGGGTGGACGGGAACGACGTCGGTGCGTTGCTGGCGGCGTTCGACAACGCAGCCGCCCAGGCGGCCGCCGTCGGGCGTCCTTCCGTGATCCTGTGCGACACGAAGGTGGGGCGCGGCGTGCCGTTGCTCGAGGAACGCGAAAAGGCGCACTTCATGCGCATCGAAGAACACGAATGGCAGCTCTGCCGCAAGCAACTGACCGCAGGATCCAACGGGAAGGCCGGCCGATGAGCATCGCCACCCCTTCGAAGGGCACCGCTTCGACAGGCACAGCACCGAAAGGCGCAGCACCCAAGCTGAAAACGTCGGCCATGATCGCGTCCTTCGCGGATCCGGGCCAAAAGACTTCTTCCGCGCCTTTCGGCCACGCGTTGGTGAAGGCCGCCGAAGCTGACCCGCGAATCGTCGGACTCACCGCCGACCTGGGCAAATACACGGACATGCATATTTTCGCGCAGGCCTTCCCGGAGCGGTTCTTCCAGATGGGCATGGCCGAGCAGTTGCTCTTCGGTGCGGCGGCAGGGTTCGCCGAGACCGGCCTAATACCGTTCGCCTCGACCTATTCCGTATTTGCCGCGCGCCGGGCCTACGACTTCCTGTGCCTCGACATCGCTGAGCCGAACCTGAACGTGAACATCGTCGGCGGACTCCCTGGGCTGACAACGGGCTACGGCCCCAGCCACCAGGCCACGGAGGACATGGCGATCTTCCGCGGCATGCCCAATCTGACCATCGTCGATCCGTGCGACTCCGTGGACATCGAACAAGCGGTGCCGCAGCTGGCCGCCAGCGACGGCCCGACGTACCTGCGCCTCTTGCGCGGCAACGTCCCCACCGTGCTGGACGAGTACGACTACACGTTCGAACTCGGCAAGGCGAAGGTGCTGCGCGGCGGCAACGACGTCGTGTTCGTCTCGAGCGGGTTGATGACCATGCGCGCGCTGCAGGCAGCGGAGGCGCTCGCCGCGCACAAGGTGGATGTCGCCGTCGTGCACGCCCCCACTATCAAGCCGTTCGACGCCGCCACCGTCTTGGCGGAACTGAACACCGATCGCCTGGCCGTCACGCTGGAGAACCACAGCGTGGTGGGCGGCCTATTCGAAACCGTGGCCTCGGCCATTGTCACGGCTGGGCTGGGCAAGCGGGTGGTTCCCGTGGCGCTTCCGGACGAGTTCCTCGACGCCGGTGCACTGCCCACCCTGCACGGGCGCTACGGATTGTCGGTACAGCGGATCGTGGCGAAGGTCCTCGCTGAACTGGGCTGAGCCTGGTAATTCGTTGGCAGGAGCGCGGAGCGGGCGTGGGCCGGTTCCGCGCTCCTGCCGTAAGATCAACAGTTAACACACCGACTGTAAACAGTCGACCACTGACATTGAGGACGGACATAATGGCCGGAGCAACAGCACCCCTTCTGGGACTGGAAAAGAAAAGCCTGCGTGAGCAGGCGCTCTCTGCTCTGCGCACCGCCATCACCAGCGGCGAGCTGGCGCCGGGGCGCCATTTGGTGGAAACCGAGCTGTCGGACATGCTCCAGATCAGCCGCGGGACGCTCCGGGAAGCCTTGCGGCAACTCGAGCAAGAAGGCCTGCTGTCCGCAGGACCCCGCGGCCGGCTCTCCGTCCGCCATCTCGACGCCAAGGAAATCCGCGATATCTACTCCGTGCGGGCAGCCCTGGAGTCCCTTGCTGCGCGCACGCTCTGCGAGTTGCCGGACCGCCAACAGGTGATCACTTCGCTGCGCTCCGCCATCGACGCCATGGCCGCCGCGGCCAAAGGAAGCCTCGAGGAACGGATCGAGTCCGATCTGGAATTCCACCGCACCATGTGCCGTCTCACGGGCAACGAGACCCTGCTCCATTCCTGGGAATCGCTGGAGGGATCCATCCGGATGTCCATCATGTTCGCCGGACTGGAAAAGGGCGTCAAGAACATGAGCGTCGAGCGTCACCACGACATCGTGGCGGCCATCGAGACCGGTGATGCATCCCTGGCACGCAAGACCATCCTCGAGCACATGGACAGCGCTGCCGCGGAGCTGGTGGCTTAAGCGCCCGACGGCGGGTGCCCGACGGCGGCGCTCAACTTTCGCGGTAACGGCGCCTCTGAGGGGGTCACTGCCAGTACCCCTCAGGACAGAGACTCCCTTGTTTTCTGCATGGGCTGTTTCCTTAAACCATGACTCGTCCCGAAACCACTTTTCCGGCTCCGGTTCCTCCCTCAGCCATGGCCGATGCTCCCCGGGCACGGCTCACGCTCATCATTGCGTCGCTAGGGTTCTTCCTGATCACCCTCGACATCCTGATCGTCAATGTCGCGCTCACCAGCATCGGCAAAGAACTCGGGGGCGGAACGGCAGGCCTGCAATGGGTCATCGACGGCTACACGCTGATGTTCGCCGCGTTGTTGCTGTTCGCAGGGAACCTGTCGGATCGGATCGGCGCGAAAAGGGCGCTGGGATGGGGTATCGCACTGTTTCTGGTGGCGTCGGTCGCGTGCGCACTCGCGCCGACGTCGGGAGTGCTCATTGCCGCCCGCTTCCTCCAAGGAGGTGCCGCATCGATCATGCTGCCGGCGTCGATGGCGCTGATTCGGCAAGCCTTTCCCGATCCCCGCCGTCGCGCACATGCCCTCGGGATCTGGGCGGTTGGCGGGGCAGTCGCCGGAGCCGTAGGCCCGCTTGTCGGCGGCCTCCTCACCACGCTGGACTGGCGGCTCGTGTTCGGGATCAACCTTCCCGTCTGCATCGCGATGCTTGTACTCCTGGCTTCCGTCGCCACGTCCCCGCGAAGGCCGACTCCGTTCGACTGGCCAGGCCAGGCCGCGGCGATCGTTGCCTTGACCGGGTTGATGTACGGCCTCATTACGGGAGGGACCGAGGGCTTCGACACGGTACCCGTCATCGGTAGCCTGGTGCTCGCAGGGGTTAGTCTCGCGGCTTTCCTTTTGATCCAGGCGCGCGGCCGGCACCCGATGATGCCGCTCGAGCTGTTTCGCTCCACTGGCATGAGAATTTCGCTCTCGGTCGGTTTCGCGTTCATGGTTGGCCACTTCGGGACCGTCTTTGTGGTCAGTCTCTTTCTCCAACAGCACCTCGGGCTGACACCTCTTCAGGCCGGGTTCACTTTCCTTCCTTCGGCGGCGTTCAGCATCGTCGGTAACATCGTCAGCGGAACCCTCTCGAACCGCTTCGGGACGCGGGTGCCGGTGGTCGTCGGATTGACGTCCATGGTGGTGGGGCTCACCGCGATGCTTCTCACTGCGCCGCTGGGGTCGCCGCTACTCGTCGGTATCTTCTTGATTTTCACGGGTTCGGGAGGATCGATCGCGATGCCGCAGGTCACCGCCGTCGTACTCGCGAGCGTCCCGAGCGAAAAAGCGGGCACGGCAAGCGCGGTATTCAACACCTTCCGCCAAGTGGGCGGCGCGGTCGCCATCGCCGTCTTCGGCGCTCTCATCGCAGACCGCACGAACTTCGTCCACGGTATGCAGACCAGCTTTATCATCGCGGCGTCGCTTCTTCTCACCGCGCTCGCCAGCCTCTTCATCCACTCACCGGGCGCAGCCAAGAGCTGAGCCGCCGTCTTGCTAGCTCACCCGCCCACGTAAGCCGCCAGGTGCTCGCCGGTGAGGGTGGAGCGGGCTGCGACGAGATCGGCGGGGGTGCCCTCGAAAACGATCCGGCCGCCGTCGTGACCCGCGCCCGGGCCGAGGTCGACGATCCAATCGGCATGCGCCATGACCGCCTGGTGGTGCTCGATGACGATGACAGACTTCCCGGAGTCTACGAGCCGGTCGAGCAAGCCGAGCAGCTGTTCGACGTCGGCGAGATGCAGGCCCGAGGTGGGCTCGTCCAGAACGAGCACGCCGCCCTTTTCGCCCATGTGAGTGGCCAGCTTGATCCGCTGCCGCTCGCCGCCGGAAAGGGTGGTGAGCGGTTGGCCGAGGCTGAGGTAGCCAAGTCCGACGTCGGCGAGCCGCTGCAGGATCGCGTGGGCCGCCGGGATCCTGGATTCGCCCGCGGAGAAGAACTCCTCGGCTTCTTTCACGGACATCGCCAACACCTCCGCGATGTTGCGGCCGCCGAGGCGGTATTCAAGCACCGATGCCTGGAACCTCTTGCCTTCGCATTCCTCGCACGGAGTGGCGACCGTGTCCATGAACCCGAGATCCGTGTATATGACGCCCGCGCCGTTGCAGGTGGGGCATGCGCCCTCGGAATTGGCGCTGAACAGCGCCGGTTTCACGCCATTGGCCTTCGCGAACGCCTTGCGGATGGGCTCGAGCAGCCCGGTGTACGTCGCGGGGTTGCTCCGCCGTGAGCCCTTGATAGCCCCTTGATCTATCGAAACGACGCCGTCCCGCTTGGACAGTGAGCCGTGGATCAACGAACTCTTCCCCGAACCGGCGACGCCCGTGACCACAACCAGGACCCCGAGCGGAATGTCGATGTCGACGTCGCGCAGGTTGTTCTCGCTCGCTCCGCGGATCTCGAGTGCGCCGCCGGATGTCCGCACCGTCTTCTTGAGGGTTGAGCGATCCTCAAGGTGGCGCCCGGTCAGGGTGCCGCTGGAACGCAGCCCTTCGAGGGTGCCTTCAAAGACCACTTCGCCACCGGCGGTGCCCGCGCCGGGACCGAGGTCGACCACGTGGTCGGCGATCGCGATCGCTTCCGGCTTGTGCTCCACGACGAGCACGGTGTTGCCCTTGTCCCGCAGTTGCAGCAGCAGCTTGTTCATGCGCTCGATGTCGTGCGGGTGCAATCCGATCGTGGGTTCGTCGAAGACGTAGGTGACGTCCGTGAGTGAGGAGCCCAGGTGCCGGATCATCTTGGTGCGCTGCGCCTCACCGCCGGAGAGCGTTCCTGCCGGCCGGTCAAGCGAGAGATAGCCGAGCCCGATCTCAGCGAACGAGTCAAGGAGGTGCCGCAGCCCTTTGAGGAGTGGTGCCACCGACGGTTCGTCGAGCCCGCGCACCCAGTCGGCAAGGTCGCTGATCTGCATCGAGCACGCGTCCGCGATGCTGATTCCCTTGATCTTTGACGAGCGGGCCGCCTCGGTAAGCCGGGTGCCATCGCAATCGGGACAGGTCGTGAAGGTGATGGCCCGCTCGACGAAGGCGCGGATATGTGGCTGCATTCCCTCCGGGTCCTTGGAGAGCATGGACTTCTGGATCTTGGGAATCAGGCCCTCGTAGGTCAGGTTGATTCCCTCGACCTTAATCTTGGTTGGCTCCTTGTGGAGCAGGTCGTGGAGTTCCTTCTTGGTGTACTTGCTGATCGGCTTATCCATGTCGAAGAAGCCGGAGCCGCTGAAGATGCGGCCGTACCAGCCGTCCATGCTGTAGCCGGGGATGGTGAGCGCGCCCTCAGCGAGCGACTTGCCGCGGTCGTACAGTGCGGTCAGATCGAAGTCGGTGACCGAGCCCCGCCCTTCGCAGCGCGGGCACATACCGCCGGTGATGCTGAAACTCCGCCGCTCCTTCGTCGTCGTGCCACCGCGCTCGAAAGTGACCGCGCCCGCGCCCGAGACCGAAGCGACGTTGAACGAGAACGCTTGGGGCGATCCGATGTGCGGCTGGCCAAGCCGGCTGAAGAGCATGCGCAGCATGGTGTTCGCATCGGTGGCGGTGCCGACGGTGGAGCGGGTGTTCGCGCCCATCCGCTCCTGGTCGACGATGATCGCCGTCGTCAGTCCTTCGAGTAGGTCCACATCCGGGCGCGCCATGGTCGGCATGAACCCTTGCACGAAGGTGCTGTACGTCTCGTTGATCATGCGCTGCGACTCCGCGGCGATCGTGGCGAAAACGAGGGAGCTCTTGCCCGAACCGGAGACGCCCGTGAACACCGTCAGCCGGCGCTTCGGCAGCTCGATGCTGATGTCCTTGAGGTTGTTCTCCCGTGCACCCTGCACGCGAATCAGATCGTGGGTGTCGGCAGTGTGCAGCTCAGGCGACTGCGTGTCCGTGCTCGTGGCCGTGCTCATCGTGTCTCCATCTTTACGCGGGGTCGTCTTCGCGGTCTTCGTCGGCGTTTGGCTGGCTATTGAGGATCCTGAAGCAGCCCGAGGACGTTGCCGTCGGGGTCGGTCACGGTGGCCACCAGGCGGCCACCCCCGACGTCGCGGGCTGCTTCCTTCAGGGTAGCGCCGGCGGCAGTCACCTCGGCCAGCTTCGCCTCGATGTCCGAGACGTGCCAGTAAGCGACAGGCGAGGTCATGGCCTGCGGTCCGCCTCCCGGAACGAGCCCGATGTGCTGGCCCGCGACGTCGAAGCCGACGTAATACGGCCCGTCGGCCTGCGGCGGTATGCCGAGCAAAGCCGTGTACACAGCTTTCGCCGCGGCGAGATCGGAAACGGGATGCAGCACGGTCTTGATTCCCTCGTTGGAAGAGTCGCTCATGTTCACTCCTGAAGTCATTGCGGGACGAAGCTGGCGTGGACGGTGTTGTCCATGACCGCCATTCTAGGCGCGGCCAGAAAGTGCCGCTTCTCCATTCCTGACCGGTCTGGGGCAGGGAGATTCGTTCTATGGACATCCCTGTTGAGCGGTGCCACGATGGCCGAACATGGCCCTGGCGTATAGCGCCAGGGCGAAGCGAGGCTGGAGGAACCAATGCCGGATTCCGATCTCGATCTGATGGTGGAGAAATACCATCGAGCGCTTGATGCGTTCGTCAAAGGAGACCCGGAGCAGCAGAAGAAGCTCTTCTCAAAGAGCGACGACGTCACGCTCGCTAATCCGCTCGGCCCGCCTGTCCGGGGCTCGAGTGCGGTCGAGGCGACCATGGATCGGGCGTCCTCCGGGCTGAGGGAGGGCGAGCCCATCAGATTCGAACGAATCTCGGGTTACGTCGGGACGGAGCTTGCGTACATCGTCGAAATCGAATGGGCACGGGCCAAGGTTGGCGGGTCTGATGAGGTATCCCCGATACCCCTTCGGGTGACGACGATCTTCCGCCGGGAAGACGGTGAGTGGAAGGTTCTCCACCGTCACGCGGATCCCATACTTTCCCCGCGGCCAATCGAGTCGATCGTCCAGGCCTAGTGGTTCCCAAGGTGCCGGATCAACGCGTCAAGTATCGGCACCTGCCCGCTCACCAGTTTGGCGCGGGCGACTGCCTCCGTGGCCCAAACTGCGTCGTCGATCTCCGGGTAGCTCCGGACGATGCCGGATCCTCGCGGCCATTCCAGCTCGAAGGTGTTGCTCACGATTCTCACGGGGTCGAAGTCCGACTCGGCAGTGAAAGCCGCCACGAGTTTGCCCGACGGTTGCCGGAAGATGCCCAGCTGGTGATATTCGACGGCCGGCGGGGGAGTGCCCATCTCCTCGGCGAATTCACGCTTGGCGGCCACAAGGGGATCCTCGTCTTCGAGGTATTCACCTTTGGGAATGGACCAGGCGCGTGCATCCTTATGGGCCCAGAACGGGCCGCCCATGTGGGCTATCCAGACTTCCAGTTCCGCCGTGGAGCTCCGACGGTACAACAGAATTCCCGCGCTTCGAACGGTCATTTGCCCTCCCAGGCATAGGTTATCCGCCGGGTCGGACGGCCGGAACCCGCAGCACTCGCAGGGCCTCTACCAAATACGGGACTGGGTCAGCATCCGTGCCGGCGGCCCACTGCATCCAGGCCTCGAAGGTCGCCCCGAGATAGGCTGCGCACAGATAGCCCGCCGCGCTTTCGCTGACGCCTTGCGCCACGAGGTAAAGCCGCGCCCGTTCCCGCTGTGGGGCCAGGGCATCGTAGCTTCTGCTCGCCAGCTCAGGGTGCTCTGCGATCAGGCGCAGGCGCCCCCGCGTGACGGAAAGGTCCGGGATCGCCGAAGCCCCGGCGATGGCGGCCGCCCGCAGTCCCGCGAGGATGCCGCTGTCGGAAGGGTCGCCGTCGGACTGGTCCGCTGCGCGAGCGTTCTCCAGCACCTGTCCCGAGGCTTCCACCACCGGTTCCATGCCACCCCAGACGAGGTCAGCTTTGTTCGGGAAGTAGCGGTAGAGGCTCTTCCGTCCGATTCCCGCTGCGCGTGCGATGTCCTCCATTGATGTCCGTTCGTAGCCGTTCTCGGCAAAAAGACGGAGCGCGACGCCGGCCACGGCGTCCGGATCAATTGTCGCCGGGCGTCCGGTGGAGCGCCCGACGCCGGGCTTCGTATGGTCTGAGGGCATCTCTCCAGTATCCACTCTTACATAATGACACGTAGTGTCATAAAGTGAAGGAAACGCCACGAACACGTTCGGGAGGAACAACATGGGCAACGAGACTGCATGGCAGGAAGCCGCCATCACTGGCCGTTTTGCCGGGAAGACAGTGATCGTCACCGGGGCGGGCTCGGGCATCGGCCAGGCTACGGCCCTGCGCGTCGCGAAGGAAGGCGGGCGGGTCATCGCCGCCGACATCAGCAAGGAGCGCCTGGACGCCTTGGTGGACGAAAACGGAAGCCTGGACCTCGTGCCCGTGGCCGGAGACATCTCCACCGAGGAGACCGTTGCCGCCGTCGTCGTTGCCGCCGGCGGCCGCGTGGACGCCCTCGCCAACATCGCCGGCATCATGGATAACTTCGCCCCGATTCACGAAGTGGACGACGCCATGTGGGAGCGGGTCTTCCGGATCAACGTCACAGCCCTCATGCGCTTGACCCGCGCGGTGGTGCCCCTGATGCTGGAGGCTGGCGCCGGCTCCGTGGTCAACGTCGCCTCCGAGGCCGGGCTGCGCGGCTCCGCCGCAGGTGCCACCTACACGGCGTCGAAGCACGCCGTGGTCGGCCTGACCAAGAACTCGGCCGTGATGTACGGGCCGAAAGGGTTGCGTTTCAACGCCGTTGCTCCCGGGCCAACCATTACGAACATCGAGGCGGTGTGGGGATCCCAGTTGGCCGCCGAACGCCTCGGTCCGCTGATGCAGGCCACTGTCCCCACCCCGGCGACTGCCGCGCAGTTGGCAGCGTCCATCACCTTCCTGCTCAGCGATGACGGCACCAACGTCAACGGCGCCATCCTCGCTTCCGACGGTGGCTGGTCGGCGCTGTAGAGCGGATCCTAAAGCAGGACGAAGACGGCGGGAGCCTCCCGCCGTCGTCGTCCTGTGTTTTTTCTTGCTTCTAGAGCGCGCCTTGGAGCGGAGTGCCCGCAGGGATCGGCTCGTGGCGCATCACGTCGACCGGGCGTTCAAGGAGACCGTCAAGGGCCGCGTTGAGCCTCTTGACCGGCTCGCCGTCGCCGTGGGCGTCGAGCAATTCGGCGGACTCCCACTTCTCGATCATGAGGATCTGGCCGTTCGGTGAGTCGTGGATGGCGTATAGCAGGCAGCCGGGCTCCCGATGGACTTCCGCGATGGCCGGAGACAGGGCGGCGACGACCTGGTCGAACGATCCATCCTTGGGTGTGAATGTGGCGGTGACGACGACGGGCATGGGTTCTCCTTAGTGAATAGCGGTTTGGGTGAGTGGTGCGCAGCTGTTGCGGGGCAGGAAATCGGCCTTGACCTCGATGAGGCGGGGACCGTCGGGCAATTTGCCCTGCATTCGACCCAGGACGAGCTCAAGGGAATGAACTGCGAGCATGTCAAGCGGCTGTCGGATGACGCTGAGCGGCGGCGACATCAGCTCGGTCCAGGGGTTGTCATCGAAGACGATCAAGGAGAGCTCTTCCGGGATCTTTATCCCGCCCTGGACCAGCCGCCGGACCGAACTTTGAACCTGGGCGGTGTTGGCCACGATGAGACCGGTTGGGGGCTGCGACATGGCAAGAAGGGAGCCGACGGCGTCACCGCCCGAGTCTCCACGAAACGGCACGTCGCGGATGAGAAGGGGATCGACGGCGAGGGATGCGTCCTCATGGGCGGCCCGGTATCCGCTGATCCTTGACCGCCCCGTCGACGTGCTGCGTGGGCCCGTCACGAGTGCTATCCGGGTGTGGCCGAGGCCGATGAGGTACTCCGTGGAGCGTCGGGCGGAGTCAAAGTTCTCGATGCTGACAACGTCCACGTCGGCGAGTTCCTCGATGGTCCTGTCGACGAACACTACGTTTACCCCCAGATCCTGAAGACGCGCCCACTTTTCGATGTTTCTACCGGTTGGGGTTGCTATCACTCCGCTGACCGAGCGGTCCAGGAGGGTGTCCAGTGAATCCGCTTCCAAGTGCGGATCCTCTTGCGTTGTCATCAAGACCACCTGGACGCCATGGCCGCGGGCCTCCCAGACAATGCGGTCCGCGAGCCGTGCGAAGAACGGGTTGGAGAGGTCGGTGACCACCAGTCCAATGGTGAGCGCGTGGCCCGCGCTCAGTTCGCGGGCCGCGGCCCGCGGACGGTACCCCAGTTCATCGATGACCCTGAGGACTTCCTGCCGTTTAGCCGGCGCAACGGGACCTGAGTCCGGGTTCAGCACCCGTGACACCACTGAGACCGATACTCCCGCAGTCGCCGCGACATCGCGGATGGTCGGAGCCTTCTTCACCACTCCTCCTTGGGGGAATTCATTGGGCGTAAGTCCATGCTTCGGCTCCATGTGGCCAGCAGTCCTCCTCGTGGATGCGCTTGGCTCGGAGCCGTTGACACAGCTTAGCACCGAGTGGTACAAAAGTGGAACCGGTTCCACTCCGGATTGATTTCAGCCAGTATGCGACGAAGAAGTTGTGCCATCCGCTCAAGCGGCCAGGTTTCCTTCGCATCGCACCCCAATGAAGAGAGACTCCAGTGAACCTTCACAAACTCCTTGGCGACCGCGAGCAGGAAGGCCGTCCCATCAGGGTCGGCCTCATTGGCGCGGGACGTTACGGCACCATGTACCTCGCCCAGGCCAACAACATTCCGGGGATTCACGTCGTCGCCATCGCCGATATCAACGTGAAGCGCGCAGAAGGGGCCTTCGCCTTGGTTGAATGGCCGGCCGAGCAGATCGCCCCCGACATTGCCACGGCGCTCAAGAACCGAACCACGGCTATCGTGGCCAACGCGGACGAACTGTTCGACGTGGACATCGACGTGATCGTGGAAGCCACGGGCAACCCGATCGTGGGAATCAGGCACGCCCTGCGGGCCATCGAAACCAAGAAGCACATCATCATGGTGACCGTTGAAGCTGACGCGTTGGCTGGCCCGGCTCTGGCCAAGCGCGCAGAAGCCGCCGGCGTCGTGTATTCGATGGCCTACGGCGACCAGCCGGCCCTCATCATGGAAT
Source organism: Arthrobacter sp. efr-133-TYG-118 (assembly GCF_030209755.1). Lineage (GTDB taxonomy): Bacteria > Actinomycetota > Actinomycetes > Actinomycetales > Micrococcaceae > Arthrobacter. The sequence goes on from NZ_JARVRH010000025.1 coordinate 43,903, forward strand.
TGGTGGACTGGGCGCGTACCAGCGGATTCGACGTGGTCTGCGCGGGCAAGGGTGCCAAGTACCTTGAGCACTACCACGAGATGAACCCGGACAACGTTTGGGAGAACTGGGAATTCTCGAAGGAACTCACGGACTCCGGACAGCTCAACCCGTACATGCACACCTCGTTCCGCGACGGCACGAAAGCAGCCATTGAGATGGCAGCCGTCGCCAACGGCGCGGGCCTGGAACCGTCGGACGCCGGGCTCAGCTTTACGCCCGGCAACGTCGAGGAGATCGCCACAATCTGCCGGCCAATCGACGTCGGGGGGTCCCTCGCGCACGAAGGCAGCGTGGACGTCATGTCCAGCGTGAACCGTGATGGCAGTTGGATCAGCCACAACACGCAGGAGGGCGTCTTCGTCGTCGTCAAGGCAACAAACGCTTACGTCTCCGGCTGCTTCAACGAATATCCCTGGCACCCGGACCCCACCGGCCAGTACGCAGCTCTTTACCGCCCGTACCACTACGTCGGCCTCGAACTCAACGTATCGATCGCAAATGCGGCGCTTCGGGGAATTGCTACGGGCGCGCCCATTGGTTTCTTCGGAGACGTGGTCGCCACCGCAAAGAAGGATCTCAAGGCCGGCGAATTCCTCGACGGCGAGGGCGGATTTACGGTGTGGGGCAAGCTGGTTTCGGCCAAGCACTCGGTGGCTACCGGGGCCTTGCCAGTGGCCCTTGCCCACCACGTGGAACTGCGCAACGACGTCGCCAAGGGAGCGATTGTCCGCTGGGACGACGTCGTGATTGATGACTCGCTTTCCCAGGCGCTTGAGCTGCGCCGCGAAACCGAAGCGTTCATCGCCCAGACCGCCCCCGTGGGCGTTTGACTCGTCTCTCCTTGCTTCCGTCATCCGGATCGCATCCTTCCAATGAAGAAAGGCATCGCATGAACACCAAGACCCGCGCCATCACCGGAGTCCTCGCCTGCAGCTTGGCTGCAACTGCCCTTGCTGGATGTGCCGCCGCCGGCGCATCCAGTGGCGGCCAGGCCGCACCGGTCGCCAAGATCCAATTGTCGATTCCTGACCCGCTCACCTCCTCCGTAGGCGTGTCTGCGCAGCACTTCGCGGACCAGGTAAAGAAGACATCCAACGGATCGGTCGTGGTTACCGTCGTTCCCAATGGCACGAGCTTCAGCGGCGACCAGAACGCCGCCGTCACGCGGCTGCAGGGCGGCTCGCTGGACGCCCTGATCCTCTCAACCTCGGTTTACGCCTCGGTGGTGCCGGAAATGAACGCGATCAGCATCCCCTACCTCTTCAAGGACACCACCGAAGAGGCCGCGTTCCTGGCAGGTAAACCGGGTCAAGACCTGAAGGACAAGCTCGCCAAGAAGGACACAGTCGCCCTGAGCTTCCTCACCAGGACAGGCCGTGAAATCACCAACTCTGTTCGTCCTATTACCCAGCCGTCAGACCTCAAGGGACTGAAGATCCGCGTACCGGGCAACACGTTGTGGACAGACTTCTTCGGCAAGCTCGGTGCAAGCCCCACCACCATGGCGTTCTCAGAAGTCTTTACCGGCCTGCAAACCGGCACCATTGACGGCCAGGAGAATCCGATCGAGGTGCCGTGGACCAATAAGTTCTCGGAAGTGCAGAAGTATGTCTCGCTGACCAACCACATCAACGACGCCTGGGTACTCGCCTTGTCGTCAAAGAAATGGGCGACACTCAGCGCGGACCAGCAAAAAGCGCTCACTGACGCTTCGACGGAAACTGCCTCGTTCAAAACGACCTACGACACAGATCAAGCGAAGAGGCAGTTGGACGAGTTGACCGCCAAGGGCATGAAGGCTAACGAGCTCAGCGCTTCCAGCATCGAAGAGTTCAAAGCCGTCTCGAAGAGCTTGTACCCGGACTTCTCGAAGCTCATTGGAAAAGACTTCTTCGACCAAGCGGTCGCCTTCGCGCCCGCCAAGTAATCCGTCACGGGGTGGGAGCCTTCCAGGGTTCCCACCCCAATGCCCACCAAGCCACATCAATTCCGCTCTCAATGTCGAAAGTCTGGACACAATGGAACACACCCTCACCTCCCGGGACCTGGAAGAGGCCCTCCCGCCCGATGCTGAAGAGATCCTGCACTCGGGTCACGTCGCTTCGGGCTGGAGCGGCGCGATTTGGCTGGACCGGACCTTGGAGTGGATTGTGGGCGCCGCGATCCTCGCCGAGCTCGTCGTCATCCTGCTGAATATCACGTTCCGCGTGATCACCGGCGATTCGGTTCTTTGGACCCAGGAAGTCTCCGAGATAGCGCTCCTGACGATCGCCTTCATGGGTGGGGCAATAGCGTATCCCAAGGGAGCCCACATGTCTGTGCAGGCCCTGATCATGAGGCTCCCCGCAGCGTGGAAACCCTATCTGGCTGCGCTGGTGGACTGGCTTGTCTTCGTGATGAGCGCCGGTGCTTTCGCGCTTTTCGTTCCTACGCTGGTCCAGCAAATCGAGGAAAAGACCCCCATCCTGCAGCTCCCGGTGTTCTGGGTCTCCATGCCGTTCTCGCTGGGCATGGTCCTTATCGCCTGGTTCGCGCTCGTCAAGCTTAGGCGGCAGCAAAAGCGGGCCGTCCTGGCGGCAGCCGGCATCGCGGCGGCGCTTGTCGTCGTCGTGCTCCTGGCTCCGCCGCTCTTTTACTATGCCTCGCCGAACGTCCTCCTTGGCACGGTGCTCGCGATTCTGTTCGTCCTGCTATTCCTCGGACTTCCTATCGCCTTCGTCCTCGCCCTGGCCTCCGGGATCTATCTCTACCTCGGAGGAATTTCCGAAGTCAGCGCTATTCCGATCGGCATGGCCTCGGGCGCAAAGGGATTCGTGTTGTTGGCGATCCCCTTCTTCATCCTTGCCGGCACAGTCATGAACTCCGCAGGACTCACCCTCCCGTTGGCCAAGCTCGTCGACGCCCTTATCGGGCACCTGCGCGGGGGACTGCTCCAAGTGGTGGTCGTGACCATGTACATTTTCTCCGGCATATCGGGGTCCAAAGTTGCCGACGTCGCAGCCGTTGGCACCACGATGCGCGGCATGCTTGAAGAGCGCAAGTATCCGCGCGGCGAGGTTGTCGCCGTACTATCGGCGTCTGCCATCATGGGTGAAACCATCCCGCCCAGTATCGTCCTTCTCGTCCTAGGCTCCATCACCACAATTTCGACCACCACGCTGTTTCTTGCCGGTTTTGTGCCTGCTGCATTCCTGGCGCTCGTGGTCATGGTGCTCGTGTTCCTGCGGGCACGCAAACAGGGCGGAGTCGCCAGCCCCAAGGCAAGCTGGCGGGCACGCGGTTCGGCCACGTTCTTCGCGCTTCCCACGCTTCTCCTGCCTGTTGGCATGGTCGCCGGGATCCTGAGCGGTTTCGCGACGCCGACGGAAGTTTCCTCCGTCGCCGTCGCCTACGCATTCGTCCTGGCCGCGGCCTACCGCCGGGGCAGCAAGCGACTGCTTGGTGACACGCTGCGGGAAACGACGACGACGGCGGGCATGGTGCTCTTCATCATCGCCGCCGCTTCTCCGCTCGCCCAGACCCTTGCACTCGCCGGTGTCTCGCAGCAAATCCACGACCTCATGTCCAGCCTTGGAGATTCCCCCGTCCTCTTCATGCTGTTCACCGTCATCCTGCTCGTCATCATGGGACAGTTGCTCGAGGGCCTCCCAGCCGTGCTGATTTTCGCTCCGTTGCTGCTGCCCATCGCTACCGATTTCGGCGTCAACCCCGTGCAGTACGCCATGGTGCTCATCATCTCCATGGGCATAGGCTCGTTCGCCCCTCCGGCCGGTGTCGGTTTCTATGTAGCGTGTGCCACCGCCCGGGAGACAGTGGAAAACAGCCTCAAACACTTCTGGCCGTATCTGCTTGCCCTTTTCGTCGGACTTCTGGTGCTCGCGGCAGTGCCGTGGTTTAGTACCTTCCTGCCCGCCCTGGCCGGACTGATCCCGTTCTAGGCCATGGCACAGATAACTAACGCTGAGTCCCCTGCTGTTCCTTTTTCTGTGGCCCTTCTGGGTACGGGACCGATGGGCGCCCCGATTGCCCGGAACTTGATCGCTGCCGGCGTGCCACTGAAACTCTGGAACCGTACGGCTCACAAGGCCAAGGCGATCCCGGGAGGGCGTGCCGTGGACTCTCCGGCGGAAGCCGCCAGCGAGGTAGTCCTAACGGTGCTACCCGATCTGCCCCAGGTCGAGGGACTGCTTGACGGACCCGACGGCCTCGTTGCGGGTTGGAGGACGGGCAAGATTGAAAACCCGATCCTGGTGGTGCACGGCACGGTGTCGCCTGTTGCCGTCGCGGCGTTCGCCGCGACATGCCGGAAAGTCCATGGAGTAACCGTCATCGACGCCCCGCTCAGTGGCGGTACTATCGGCGCCGAAGAGGGACGGCTGAGCATCATGGCTGGCGGGCCTTTGGACATCGTTGAGGGTCTCGGGCAACTCTTCGGGCTCTACAGTTCCACCGTTTTGCGGTTCGGAGAAACGGGCGCCGGATCCATAGTCAAGGCCTGCAACCAGATCGTGGTGGCCGCAACAGTAACGGCAATCTCGGAGGCCATGGCGCTAGCCGAGGCATCCGAGCTGGATCTTGGCGACGTGCAGTCAATACTTGCCGGTGGCCTGGCAAATTCCGAAGTCTTGCGGCAGAAGGGCCAACGCTGGGTCGACGCCGATTTCGAAGGCGGCGGATCTGCGAAGAACCAGCTAAAGGACTTGACCTTCATTGCCGAGGTCGCGGCAGAAGCTGGACTCGATCTTCCGGTTTCCAACAGTGTCCGCCGTGCATTTCAGACAATGGTTTCCCAGGGGCTTGGCGAGCTGGACCACACAGGTATCTACCTCAGTATCCGAGGCTAGTCAGGAGCCTGTGTGAATGCCGGTGGGCGGCGCTGTAGGGAGCTTTAACGGCAGGACGACGACGGCGGGAGCGTCCCGCCGTCGTCGTCCTGCGTCACCTGCGGCTTCAGCCGGTGTAGCCCTCCACCTGTTTTGGGGGCCGTGGTTTGGCTTCGTTCGGGTTCTCCCCGTACTGCCTCTTGGCCCGCCTTTGCCGCAACAGGTCCCAGCACTGATCCAGATCCTGTTCAATGCGCTCCAGCCTCACGCGGTCAGGGGCATGTGCAGGACCCGGCGGGGCCGCCTCTGCCTTCTCCCGGAGTTCCCGCTCCTCCTCCACCAGTGATTGGATGCGGTGGAGAATGCCCTGTTCGTCCATGGTGACCCTCTTCCTGAACTAGCCGTTACCAGTCAGGTTAGTGAGCTGTGCTGGGTGTGAACAGAGGTCGTGGTCGCGGGAGCCATCCCGGCAGTCTCCCGTTTGCGGAATACTTGGATGCAGATTCAGGATTTCCGCAAGCGAAGGCGGTGATTAGCCGTGAACGGCGAAAGCAGTGCGTTCAAGCGCCGGTTGGAGCGAGCCATGGAGCTGCGGAACGCCCGCGCGACAGGCATGACGGCCGAGGAAGAAGCCGAACTTGAGGCCGCCGAGGAAGGGGAGCGGCAGAAGCGCAAGAAGGTGGACGACGCCGCGCGGGTGGAATACCTGATCCGCGACGCCATGGCGCAAGGGAAGTTCGACAACCTGAAGTACGCGGGCAAGCCGATCCCCGGGCTGGGGGAGCGCTACGATCCCGATTGGTGGGTCAAAGGCCTCATCCAGCGCGAGCACCTCAGCGGCCTTGGCCCGAAGGCCATTCTGCTCCGGACCGAGGATGCCGAACTGGATGCAAAGCTCGATGCACTGTACTCGGAAAAGCAGGTACGCGATTTGGTCGAGGACTTTAACGCCCGGGTCATCGACGCGCGGCGCCAACTCCAGGGCGGCCCGCCGGTGATCACGAAAACCCGCGACGTCGGCGTCGAGCTGGAACGCTGGCGCGAGCGCCGGGCGGCGGCCGCCCAGGCAACCGCGGTTCAGGAAGCCGTGAACCAGGAACTTGCGGGCAAGCGGCCGTGGTGGCGTCGCATCTGGAACGGTTCCGGCTAGGTCGGACTCAGCTGTGCAGTCCGGTGTTGAACGCGGGCGTTCCTGCCAACCGGCCGCCGTCGACGGCCAGAACAGTTCCGGTGACGAACGATGATTGGTCCGAGCAGAGCCATAGGGCCGCGGCAGCAACATCGGCCGTGGAACCGATCCGGCCCAGCGGGACGGCCGCCGCGACGCGGTCCTGGGCTGCCTGGCCCGCTCCTGCAAGCCGCTCCGTGAGGATGGGGCCGGGAGCGATGGCATTGACCCGGATCCCGTGCGGGGCGTAGTCGAGCGCGGCCACCCGCGTCAGGCCGCCGACGCCGAACTTGCTCGCCACGTAGCCGCTCATGCCGGCGACGCCTTGTTCGCCGGCGGTGGAGGACATGTTGACGATCGCCCCGCCGTCTCCGCTTGCCAGCATGAGCTCGATTTCGTATTTCAGGCAGAGGAACACTCCGCGCAGGTTGACCGAGATTGCACTGTCGAACTCGGCGCTTGCCCACTCGGCCAGCGGCGCCGGGGCCCGCCCGCCGCCTGCGGCATTGTTGACCGCGGCGTCGAGCCGGCCGAATCGGTCCCGGATCTGGGCCAGCAGGGCTTTCACCGAGTCCTCATTGCCCACATCCGCGGGGATGGCCACCGCTTGACCGCCGTTCGAAGTAATGGCTGCGAGCCGCTGGGATAAGCCCGCGCTGTCACGTGAGGCGAGGACGACGTCTGCACCGGCGCCAGCCAGCGCGGTTGCGATCTCCGCCCCGATTCCGCGGCTCGCCCCGGTGACGAGCGCGACCTTGCCGGACAGCGGCCGGGTGGGATCCGCCGTCGTCATGGCGTTGTCCGGCTTGGGCCGCGCATTTGGCTTGCGCCGGGTGCGTGTCCGCGGGGCTCTTGGTTCGCGGCAGCCCGGTTGCGTGGGAGCAGGAAGCCGGCGGCAACCAGCCAGAGAAGGCCACCGAAGCGTCCGATCGGCAGCAGGAATTGAAGGGGCTCGATCGCCATGGAAAGAAAGCTCAACTCGGACAGTGCGGCAATGACCAGGCCGGTCCAAGCCAGCCAACGGGGCATGAAGCCAAGGATCAGGGCCGGGACTGCCATGCCCGCCACGAGGAGGCCGGTTCCGACGACGAAGCTGACCCCGCCGGTGATGAACGCGAGGAACGCGAATGCATGCGTGAGCGTCACATCCGAGGTGATTTCGGGCCGGCTCAGCAGCCACGTCACGGAACCCGACAACATCAAGAAGATGGCTGCGCTGACGCCGCCAAAGAAGCCAATGGCCGGTCCGGGAACGCGCACGCCGAGCCGGAGCTGCCGGGCGTAGGCGGTGGCGGCGTAGATCCCCAATGGCACTGCGGAGCCGAATTGGAGCATGCCGCCGACCCGCATCGCAACGACGTTTTGCTGGAAGAACGCGGCCACTTGCCCCGACGGCGCAAAGGGCGAGACGAACGTTTGGCCGCCTGTCAGGATTGCGGACGTGATGAGGCTGGCGAGGAAAATACCGAGGCTGACGAGGGCAAGGACTCCGGGGTGTGGGCCACCTGAACGGGTTGGACGGCCTTCATCGGGAATCGAACGACTACTCATGGCTGAACCTTTCTCGTAGTGCTGAACCTTCGTAATTGCATCACTATTGAAATGGTTCACCTATAGAATTGTTCTGTCAAGCATGTATTCTGAATCCATGGACTTAGCCACACCGGGCCGGCCGAAACGGACCGCTTTTCTCTTGTCGCAGCTAGGCGCCGTGGCGTCGTCCCGCTTTGCCGACCGCACACGGGAGATCGGCCTCACGCCGAGCGACGCAGGTGTCATCCGCCTGCTCGGACGAGCCCCCGGGTTGAGCCAGCGTTCCCTTGCGGACAGGCTCGGCGCTGTCCCCAGCCGGGTGGTTTCGCTCATCGACTCGCTGCAGGACCGCGGCCTCGTGGAGAGGGTGCGCAGCAGCACGGACCGGCGGAACTATGAACTCCACCTCACGGAAGCCGGCATTCGCATGCTGCGGGAACTGCGCGGAATTGCCGAGCAGCATGAAGCGGAGCTTCTGGCCCCGCTGACAGACGAGCAGATCACGCAACTTGGCGAGCTGCTCGCGCAGCTCGCCAGCGGCCACGGCCTGGACAGGGACCTCCACCGCAACGTCGGGCGCGACGGCGGACGTGAGGCCTGATCGGCTACAGCTGCACTTCGCGGCCCGTCCTGCTGGACTCGTAGATCGCGGAGATGATTTTGATGAGTTCAAGGCCGTGGGTGGCCGGAGCGGCCTCGGCGGCATCGCCCCGAGCCGTCGCCAGGAACTGCTCCACCTCGTTGCGGTATGCCACGGTGCTAAAAGTCGGCGAATCAAGCACAGGCGAAATGTCGAGCAGCGTGTCGTGCTGTTCGGTGAAGATTTCCAACGCGGGCTCCAGTTGCGCGCCGCCTTTGTCTCCGAAGATTTGGACCCTGGTTTCATCCGCGCCGTGCACCGAGTAGCTGGTGTCGAAGTGCATCACTGCGCCGTTGCTGAACTTGATCAGCGCTGTCGCAAGGTCCTCCACGGGGTCCGCAGGTTGTCGTGCCGGATCGAAATCGGCGGATAGATACCGGCTGAAGTTGGAGATATTGTTCCGGGCACCGATCTTGTGGAACACCGTCCCGGAAACCGAGGACACGGAAGGGCAACCCATGAGCCACCAGCAAATGTCGATGAAATGGACGCCCAGATCGATCAGTGGCCCACCGCCGGACAGTCCTTTGTCGGCGAACCAGCCACCGGGGTTGCCCACCCTGCGCAGGCATGTGGCCTTGGCGTAGTAGATCTGCCCCAGGTCACCGGCGTCGATAAAGCGCTTGAGTACCTCGGCGTTGGGCGAGAAGCGGCGGACATAAGCTACCTGCAAAACGGCTGTGCTCCGCTGGGCGGCAGCAGCAACAGCCAAAGCCTCCTCCACAGAGGCTGTCATGGGCTTCTCGATCAGCACATGCTTGCCGGCTTTGAGTGCCGCAATCACAATTTCTGCGTGCGTGTCATTGCGCGTGCAGATGCTGACGGCGTCGATCCCGGGATCCGCCAAGAGCTCCTCGTAGTCCGTGAAGACTTTGGCTGCTCCGTATTCCGCGGCCCGGCTCCCGGCCCGCGCAGCGTCGATGTCGCAGACAGCCACCAGGTGCGCCGACGGCGAATCACGGTAAGCGTCCAGATGCATGTCCGAGATGGTCCCCAGCCCTATGACTCCAACGTTCAGCGACCCCATGTCAGCAGCCCTCCCACAGTGTGACGGCGTTGCGCAGCGATTCCGGGGTAGCCGTGAGGCAGTCCTCGCGGCCCTCGTATTCCACGGAACATGGTCCACTGAAGCCGAAGTCCTTGATCAGGCGAAGGACGCGCGGCAGGTCCATGTCCCCGAGTCCGAACACGGAGCCTTGGATATGGTCCCCTGCCAGCGTTTGCAACCATCCGCCGCCGGGGCTTCGCTTCCGGCGGTAGAAATCCTTCAGATGCACCACAGACGCGTAGGGGAGGAGCTTTGCGACGGCCGATTCCGGCCGCTCGTCGACGCACAGGAAGTTGCCGATGTCCAGGGTGATCTTGAAATTTTCGCGGTCCACGGCGTGCACCAACTGCAGCAACCGTTCGCTGACGTTGAAGGCCATGCCATGGTTTTCCACGCTGGTGGTGATTCCCAGGGTTGCGGCGTGCTCGGCGAGTTCCCGGGACGCCGGGAGCACCTTCTCAAAGGCATCGCGGTATTCGGCGTATGAGGTGGGGCGCCACGCCCACGGTACAACGTCGTGGCGGAAGCGGCTGATCCCCATCCGGTGGGCCGTGTCCAAGTGCGTCTTCACCCGGACGATCTCAGCTGCCGGGTCGGTGCCGAGGAAATCCGCACCCACCACATAGTTGACCAGGGCGATCCCGGACTCCTCTGCACGCTCGCGCAGTCCCTCGGCCGCCGCCTGGTCTGCGGAAAGGTCCACGCCCAGTCCCGCCTCGGCCACTTCGAGATGGCCGGCCTGATGGGATGCCGCCCAGCCCGGCAGGTCCAAAAGGCCCACCCGTCCGTCGGCCAAGGCTCCCGCCAAACTGTACGTGCTCAGCCCAATCTGCATTGTTCGATCCTCTTCCGTGGATTCCGCTTGCCGTCACTTGCGAGCCCACGTTAGGCAGGATTCCGGGCGAAAAGGGCTGGTTGAACTTCATTCGGCATTGAACTTTCGCGGCGGGGGCCTGGACCATCGCGGCACCGCCGCGAACCTCAATATGGTGGCAGGCATGATGGAAAAGAAGCCCCGGATCCTCATTACCGGAATCGCCCTCGAGGCCAGCACCTATTCCCCTGCGCGGACCCGCATGCAGGACTTTGTCCGGCGGGATGGCCAGGAGATCTTGGACCAGTACCCTTTTTTCACACCGGGCCATCCGGTGCGCGAGGCGGCGGACTGGCTGCCGCTTGTCCATTTCCGCTCCATCCCGGGCGGGGCCGTCCCTTCCGCGGATTACGCCGAGATGAAGCGGACGATCCTTACCGCAGTGGCGGATGCCTTGGAGGAGGGCCCGGTGGACGGGCTCTATTTCGACATCCACGGTGCCATGAGCGTCGATGGCATAGATGATCCCGAGGCGGATTTGCTCCTGGCCCTGCGCGGTCTGCTCGGACCGGACGTGCTGGTGTCCAGCGGCATGGACCTGCACGGCAACGTTTCCTGGACTTTGGCGCACCAATTGGACATCCCCAGTTGCTACCGCATGGCACCGCACGAGGACTGGCTCGAAACCAAGGAACGCGCCGCCGCGAACCTGCTGGAGCGCTTGGCACTGCCGGAGGCCACCCGCCGCCCGATCAAGGCCTGGGTTCCGGTCCCCATTCTGCTGCCCGGTGAAAAGACCAGCACCCGATTGGAACCGGCCAAGTCGTTATATGAGGAGGTTGCCGTGATCGCCGGGCTGCCCGGCGTGCTCGACGCCGCGCTGTGGATCGGTTATGCCTGGGCCGATGAGCCGCGCAACCGGGCCGTGGTGATGGTCACCGGCGACGACGCCGACGCCGTCGCACGCCATGCGGGCGGGCTCGCCGTCGACATGTGGAACAGACGGGACGAGTTCCGTTTCGTAGCGCCCTCAGCGCCGCTCGCTGAATGCCTCGCGGCTGCGGAGGCAAGCACGAAGCGCCCGTATTTCATCAGCGATTCAGGGGACAACCCCACTGCCGGGGGAGCCGGGGACGTCACCTGGACCCTGCACAGACTCCTTGAGCATCCACCCATCGCGGCCGGAACGCTCCAGGCGATCTATGCCTCGATCCCGGATGCCGGCGCCCTGGAGGCCTGCATTGCGGCTGGCGTCGGAGGCTCCGTCTCGGTGGATGTCGGCGCCCGCGTGGACACCACCCAGTCCGGTCCGGCGCGGCTGGACGGCATTGTGGAGCATCTGGCCCACGGCGACCCCGTGGCCATTGACGAGGCTGTCATCCGCGTCGGCGGCCTGCGAGTCATCGTGACCCGGCGCCGCAAGCCGTATCACCTGGAATCGGACTTCCTCCGGAACGGCTTGGATGCCCGGACAGCCGACGTTGTGGTGGTCAAGATCGGCTACCTCGAGCCAGAGCTCTTCGCCATGGCGGCGGACTGGATGCTGGCGCTCACCCCAGGCGGCGTGGACCAGGACCTGCCCCGGCTGGGCCACCACAGGATAGCGCGGCCCATGTTCCCGTTCGACGACGGCGGTGCGGCGCCTGATCTGGCCGCACGGTTGGTGCCGGCGTCGAACCAGCCGGCCGGCGTCGAGCGCTGACGAGTGGGCCGCGTGCGTCCGGGGCGCGCCAAACCGAGCCGCAACTAACTTCGATTCTGAACTAAGTTTGACCCTCTTCCGAAGCATCTACGCTCCATGATTTCGTTTGCTGCATGGTCAATCGACCCTGTGAGTCCAAAGTGGAGGAAGCGATGAAAGAACTTAGTCGACGTGGTTTGCTCGGTCTGGGCGGAGCCCTGGGTGCAGCAGCCTTGCTGTCCGCATGTGGCGAGGCCTCGGGCTCCGCGTCTTCGGACAGCCTCTCCACTCCGGCAAAGCTGCGGGTCTGGTTCATGAAAGACTCCGTGTCGGACAAGGCCCAGGCGTGGTTGAAGCAGGAGTTCGAAAACAAGTTCCAGGGATCCACCCTCACCATCGAGCAGCAGGAGTGGGACGGCATCGTCCCGAAGCTCCAGACGGCCCTTGCCAGCCCCGAATCGACGCCAGACATCATCGAACTTGGCAACACCCAGGCGCCAACGTTCTGTGCGGTGGGAGCGCTGGCCGATTTGAGCGGCATGAAGGAAGAACTGGGCGGTGCAAACCTGACCAAATCGCTCGTGGAACTGGGCAGCTTTGAGAACAAGATGTACGCCGCGCCCTTCTACGCGGGAAGCCGGATCGTGTTTTACCGGAAGGACATGTTCCAGCAGCTTGGGCTCGCGATACCGAAGACCATTGATGAGCTGACTGCCGTCGCAACGAAGATCCAGGCCGGCAACCCCGAGAAGAACGCACACTTTTCCGGGATGTTCCTGCCCGGGATTTCATCACAATCCGCGTTCGCTTGGGTCTTCAGCAATGGCGGGCGGTTGGCCGTGCAGAAGGACGGGAAATGGGAAGGCAGCTTGTCCTCGCCGGAGAGCCAGAAGGCCATCGCCCAGCTGCAGCAACTGTGGAGGACGGGCTCCACCACCGGAACCATCACCGACTCCACCATCGGTTCCCAGCCGTACACCGCGTTCAACACGGGCGAGGCGGGAATGTTCTTCGGCTTCAACTTCCATCTGAAAAAGATCAAGAAGGAACTCCTGGACGCCGGCAATGTGGGGTACTTCAACTTCCCTTCGCCTAAGGGTGACGCCGTGGGCAACCCTTTTGCCGGCGGCTCCAATGTGGCCATCTCGAACAACAGCAAGGCACGGGGGCTCGCCAAGGAAGCCCTCAAACTCATCTTCAGCAAGCCGTTCCAGGAGTTCTTCGCAACCGAGGGCGGCTGGGTCCCCGGAAACCTGAACTACGCCGCGGCCCTCGGGCAGGACGAATTGTCCAAGGTCACCGTCGAAGCCGTCAGGAGTTCCGTGGGCACCCCGGCGGCCAAGAACTGGGCATTGGTGGAGAGCGCCAAGGTGGTTGACGACTTCTTCGTGGCCATGGGCGCACTGAAGGACCCCGTTGGGCTGGCCAAGACGGCCGACGCCAAAATGACCGAAATCCTCAACAGCAAGTAGCCCCGGCGGGAAGCAGAAAGGACCGAAGCCATGACCGTAACCAGTACGCGTGCGAAGCCGGAAGGGATCCTGCCTGACCGGACTAAACCAGCGGCCCCCAGGAAACGCAGGCGCAACCCCCTCCCGTACATCCTTCTGCTTCCCGCGGTGCTCATTGTCCTGGTGGACATGGGCTACCCCTTGCTCCGTCAAATCACCATGGCGTTCCAGCACTTTTCCCTTGAGCAGCAGTTCGGCAAACCCGCGGATTTCGTCGGGCTCGACAATTTCACCCGGGTACTGGGCGATTCGGCATTCTGGCTCACCCTGGGCAGGTCCCTTGCTTTTTGCCTCGTCTGTGCCGCACTGACAATGGCCATCGGGATCGGGGGCGCGCTTCTGCTCACCAAACTCTCCCGACCGGTTTCCGTTTTCGTCCAGGCCGCCATGCTGCTGGCATGGGCGATGCCCGTGTTGTCCTCGCTCCAGGTGTTCCAGTGGATCTTCGATTCCAGGTCCGGGGTGGTCGACTGGACACTGGCGGGGCTGGGCATGCAAGGGATGGCCGGTTACAACTGGTTTTCCAACCCCCTGACCTTCTTCGCCGTCGCGGCCATCCTTGTCATCTGGATGAGCGTGCCGCTGGTGGTCTTCATGGTCTACGCATCGGTCACCCAGATCGATGAGTCCATGCTGGAGGCCTCAACGCTCGACGGCGCCAACGGCTGGAAGCAATTCCGCGAAATCACGGTCCCCACCATCGCCCCGGTCCTCCTGCTGGTCACGATTCTTGAAATCATCTGGGACCTGCGGGTATTTACGCAGATCTTCATCCTGCAGAAAAACGGCGGCATCACCGAGCAGACCAATGTCCTTGGCACCTACGTCTACCAGGTGGGCTTGTCCGGCGGAGACTACGGTGTGGCTTCCGCGACCGCCCTGATCATGCTGCTCATCACATTGCTCCTGACCTGGCGTTATGTCACCCAATTCCTGAAGCAGGGAGAAGTCTGAATGGCCCTCAAATCCAGCCCCGTCCGCCGCTCGGCGGCCAACATCACCGGCCTGGTCTTCGGTCTGCTGTGGATTTTCCCGGTCTACTGGCTGGTCAACAATTCGCTCGTCACGGACGAGGCCTTGCAGTCCCGCACGCCGTCGTTCCTGCCGCTCGACTTTACCTGGGCGCACTACGAGACAGTGCTCCACGACAGCCGCTTCTGGTCCGCCCTGCGGATGAGCTTCGGGGTTGCCCTGATTGTGGTGGTGGCCGCACTGCTTTTCGCCTTCTTCGCGAGCATGGCGCTCAGCCGCTTTCGATTCAAAGGCCGGAAGCTCATCATCATCTCGGTGCTCGTGATCCAGATGATCCCCGCTGAAGCCATGTTCATATCCCAGTACAAGATGATCGACAGCTGGCACCTGCTCAACTCCGTGCTCGGCCTGAGCCTGCTGTATGTCGGGGCGTCCGTTCCCTTCACTATCTGGATGCTCAAGGGATTCGTTGACGGGGTCCCGGTAGAGCTCGAAGAGTCTGCCATGATCGACGGTTGCTCCCGGGTGGGCGCATTCTTCCGGGTGACGTTTCCGCTCCTGGGCTCCGGACTGGTGGCCTCCGGGATTTTCGCTTTCCTGGCCGCCTGGAACGAATACACATTGGCGCTGGTACTGCTGAGCAGCGACAACAGCAAAACCCTCCCGCTATGGATCCAAGGCTTCAGCGGCCAGAACCAGGCAACGGACTGGGGCGGCATCATGGCCGGGTCCACCCTCATGGCGCTGCCGGTGATCATTCTCTTCGTCATCGTCCAGAAGAAGATGGCCCAGGGCCTCGTTGCTGGGGCGGTGAAAGGCTGACATGCAGTTGAGCGTACAAACCGCCGGTTCCCCGACGACGTCTTTGGTTCTGGGACCGGGCGCTCCGGTGATGGTTTTCGACGTCGGCGGAACCGACCTCAAATACTGCGTCGTGGATTCCACCGGGCGCTTCGCGCACCAGGGAACCACGCCAACGGCCATAGGTTCGCCGGGGGAGTTCCTGGACCAACTGTCCGACCTCGTCGCCACCTACCGAGCTGAGCCCCCGGAGCAACGGCCTCAGGCAATCGCCGTCAACGCGCCGGGGATTGTGGATGCAAGCACGGGCGTCGTGGTCTCCGCCGTGAATCTAGGCTGGAGCGACTTCCCGCTCTCCTCCGCGTTGGAAGCGCGGGTCGGACTTCCTGTGGTGCTCGGCAACGACGTGCAGATGGCAGGTTTGGCAGAGCATCGACTGGGGGCCGCGAAGGGGCTGCGGAACGCCCTGGTGTTGGTCATCGGCACCGGGATCGCCAGTGCAGTCATCTTGGACGGCGAGGTGTACGACGGCGACGGGTACGCCGGAGAAATCGGCCATGCCCGCATGGAGCCACTCACGAGCACAACGGCCATCCTGTGCACTTGCGGCGCGTCAGGATGCCTCCAGACGGTGTCCTCGGCGTACGCCATCGCGCGCAACTATTCAGCCGTGTCCGGCGCGCCCGTGGTTGGTGCGAAGGAAGTGATGGAGGCCGCGGCCGCGGGTGACCCGGCCGCCGTCGGGGTCCTGAACCAGGCATATGACGGGCTCGCCCTGGCGATCGCGCAGAGCGTCGCACTTCTGGCACCGCAAGCCGTTATCTTCGGAGGCGGCCTGTCCAATGCCGGCGACGCCCTCCTTCTCCCGGTGGCGGGGCGGCTGGAGTCTATCCTGAGTTTCCACCGTAGGCCCCGGCTCCTGCCAGCGCGGTTCGGCTCTTCGGCGGGGCTTTTCGGCGGCGCAGTGCAGGCCCGTCAGCTACTCTGCAAAGAGCAGCCCAATGGCGGGCGGCAGACACCGAGCCCCTGGAGAGACTGACTTTGGGTTACAAGCCTTCCTACGCCAAAACCGTGAAAAGAACCGGTCCCCGCGACATCGCGCTGACCGAATACTCCTCCAGCATCCTGTCCATGATCGCCAGTGGCCGGGCGAACTCGCGGGCAGATCTTGCCCGCACCCTGAACCTTGCCCCGTCCACCATCACCATCAAGGTGAACGAGCTGATGGAAGCCGGACTCATCAGCGAGAGCGGTTCAGGTTCGGCGACCGGAGGCCGGAGGCCCACGCTCCTGGAGTTGGTCCCTGACGCGGGCTTCATCCTGGCGGCGGACTTGGGCGCCCATCATTTGTGGGTCGGCAGGCTCAACCTCTCCGGCAATCTGCTTGTCTCCGAAATCAGGACCATCGATATCAACGATGGGCCCGAAGTGGTTTTGCCCCAGGCCGCGGCGATGATGCGTGCCCTGAGCGATCCGGCCGTCGACCCTCCGCTGCGGGGCGTGGGGATGTCCTTGCCCGGACCGGTCAACTTTGCCTTGGGTGCGCTCGACTCGCCATCCAGAATGCGCGGCTGGCACGAATTCAAAGTCCGGAACTGGCTTGCCGAGGAATTCGGGACTTTGGCGGTTGTGGACAACGACGCCAACATGATGGCTTTGGGTGAGCACACGCTACGCCAGCGGGAATCACCCGATTCCAAGGTCCGGCAGAACACCCTGTTTCTCAAAGCAGGGGCCGCGATTGGCTGCGGGCTCATCATTGACGGACAGGTCTACCGGGGTGCCACCGGCGCTGCCGGAGACATCGCCCACGTTCAGATCCCGGCTGCGGGCGATGCGCCATGCTCTTGCGGCAACCGCGGCTGCTTGGAGACGGTCGCCAGCGGGTCCGCCATCATCCGCGACCTGGCTGCGGTCGGGATCGATGCAGCGGACGTCAACGACATCGTCCTGCAGGTCAACAACGGCGACCCGCACACCACAACGCGAGTCCGTACGGCCGGCCGGATACTGGGGCAGACCCTCAGCATTGTTGTGAATTTCGTGAACCCGGATGTGGTGGTCCTGGGTGGCGGACTTTCGCAATTGGAGCCGTACGTCGCCGCTGTCCGTTCGCAGCTTTACGAAAGCTGCCATCCGCTTGCGACTAAGAACATCGTGATCGAAGCGTCGCTCGCCGGTTCGCAGGCAGGCCTTCTCGGCGCGGGACAGCTATGCCTGCGCACCGTGCTTGCGTCGTGAGCATTCGGCCCATCCAACGGGGGAACCATGAAGATTGAAATATGCGTCCAGGACCTGGACGGTGTTCGCTGTGCCATCGAAGCCGGCGCGGACCGCGTCGAGCTCTGCTCAGCGCTTGAGGCCGGCGGCCTCACCCCGAGCGCCGGCCTCGTTGAGACCGCCGCGGAGCTCGCGCGCGACGCCGGTCGCCAGGATTTCGTCCACGTGCTCATTCGGCCGCGGCCGGGCGGCTTTGTCTATTCGCCGGGTGAAGTCGAGGTCATGCGGCGGGACGTCCGGCAGTTGCTTGCCCTCGGCGCCGACGGCGTCGTCGTCGGACTGCTGACCCCTTCAGGCGACGTCGACGCGGCCGGCGCCGAGGCGCTGATCGATGCAGCGGATGGGACTTTCGTCACGTTCCACCGCGCGGTGGATGCGGCCCGGGATCCGCTCCGAGCAGTGGACGACGCCGCCCGGCTGGGTGCGCGGCGCATTCTCACCTCGGGCGCAGCCCGGGCCGCGGGCGACGGAATCGACATGCTCAAGCGCATGGTTGCGGGCCTCCCGGCCGAAGTTTCCGTCATGGCCGGCGGCGGCGTCACTGAAGAGGCCGTACCTGGGCTTTTGGCCACGGGAGTCCGTGCCATACACTTTTCGGGACGTAAGCTCATGGTCGATTCGGCCCCGTCCGGGCCAGGCGGCGGGGATGGCGTACGCTCGGTGACGCATCCGGCCACAGTGGAGCGGATGGTCAGGGCAATGCGCACCGCGGAAGCAATGACGCACGTGCGCTGATTTTGCCACATTGTGGGGAATAGCAGCCGCATGGTGTATGTTGCACATTCGCCAGCAAATACACAAGAGAAGAGATAACCCCAGGTGGCAACCGATTACGACGAACTCCGCTCCGACGTCGCGGAATCCCAAAGCACGTCACTTCAGGCCCTGCAGTCTGCCAATGCTCCGGACGCTCGCAGCGTTGTACGGGAGCTGGACGAGGCCGATGCTTTTGAAGGCAACGAGGTACCAGGCGGCGAATTCGTGGCCGAGGAACTGATCATTGCGGTCGTTCCACAGAAGGAAGACGAGTTCACGTGCTACTCGTGTTTCCTCGTCCGTCACCGCTCCCAGATTGCCCGTGAAAAGAACGGCCACGCGTACTGCGTAGAGTGCGAAGGCTGAGCCTCTGACGCCCAGCGCCGTCCGTCACAATCCCGTCCTCACAGTTGCGTTCCTCACAGGGGAGTCAAGCGCTTCTTCTTGGCGAGCTTTTCATAGCGGGCCCCGGAGTCCGCGGCTCGCTGCTCTTCGGCAGCGAGCAGGGGGCCATAAGGCGAGTTGTCCTCCACCGATCCGCCAGTATCGTTTGCGAGGCGGAGCAGCACCGAACGGCTTACGACGCTGTCCTGGTGCTCTCCTAGGATTTTCTGGATCTTTTGGGCGCGACGGGCCAACTTCGCAGCGGGTTTACCGTGGACGTCCCGCAGGGCCTCGGCCGCATGCCGCAGCCGTTTCGCATCTTTGCGGACTTGGTGCAATGCCGTGTCATGTTGTGCGCCAGCCTGCTGGGTCGCCGTCTTCTGGGACCGGCGCACCCGCTTGATCGCTTTCGCGGCGAGCTTGGCCGTGACGGGACGGGCCTTCTTCCTGGCGCGAGGTCTTGTAGGAGGCTCGTCGCGGAATTCCTCAAGCGCGTCCAGGAGCCGGAAATAGCGTTTCGTTCCCAAGGAGCGGAGCATCTCGCGGTACCCGGAGTTGAAAGCTGCCTCGAGTTCGTCATTGATCTTGGTGGCAGCTGAAGCGGGCACGACGCCATCGGGTTGGTCATTCAGCAGTTCCCCGATCCGGTCGCGCAGCACCTCTGCATCCCGGGCCTTGCCCAGCACCTTGGTCAGCCATTTCAGTTCGGCCTTGAGTTGATCCCCGGCCTCGGCGTCGAAGAGCTTGGCGTAGGCGGACAAAGTCGAGCGGAGCCTGCGGGCGGCTGAGCGCATGCCGTGAACGGCGTCGTCGGCGCCTTGCCGGACTCCGGAGTCCAGTGCCGTGATTTCAGCGATTTGCGCGGCAATGTAGGCAACCACTGCGTCTCCCGCAGAACCCTTCGGGCGGGCTCTTGGTGGTGTCGGCACTGCGGATGGCCAGGCGGTCCCGAACGCACGGGCCAGTTTTGAAGCATGTCCGGAAGGGGTTGCGCCGGCCCCTGACAGAACGCGCTCCGCACTCTCAAACAGAGCTTCATCGCCGTGGACCAGTTCGATTTCCCATTCCCGCCATCGCCGCTCCAATTGCATTGGGTGCAAGGTCTCGGCCGTCACATGGTCATCCACGAAGTCGGCTAGGGTGACGTCCTCGCTTCCGTGCAGGCGATGCAAAGTGCGGCGGGTATGGATCCGGGCCACGGGCCTGAGCTCTTCGCCGCGGGTGAATACGAGGAGCCTCTCCGCCAGCTCCTCGGGAACGGTCTCAGGCTGCCCTAGCGGCGCATGGATTTCCACACGGGTGTCCCGGTCTGCCGGCAGCTTCAGATGCCAACCTGAATCGGTGCCGCCAGTGCGGCGCCGCAAGGTGATGCGGTGCTTGGCAAGGACGAGGCCGTCCGTGTCGAAGTAGACGGCCTCAAGTTGATGATCGGCAGGGTCAGCGACCTGTTCGACGCCGGTGATGTCCACGAACGCGGGGAGGGGGGTTTCCAAGTCAGCGTCGTACTTGCGTTCTGTTTCCACGGATTCCTGGGTCGACATGTCGTTTCCCGTCCTTCTCGTATCTGGTCCGCACCTATAGGCATCCTCCCACTAGGCCTGCTGCAGGGAAAGGCCGGCCCAGTGCATGTGCGGCGGGTCCCTTGCGGGCGCCGCGATCTGGGAAAGAATGTGGGCATGACTTCGACGCCGAACCGTGGTCCGTTTGTTGATGACTTCACGGCGCCCATGGTGGGTGCCCGGACCGGCGTTGCAGAGCTCGTCCTTGTCAACGCGATGATTCCCAACCCAGGCGAGACCCCCGGTGCATGGTGGGACAACACAGGCTGGAAGGACGCGCGGAAGCGTGCTGCCGCGGCCGGTGGATACAGCGAAGAGTTCGATGTGAACGAGTACTTCCTGCATGACGTTCCACCAGAGGTTGCGTCAGAGGGGGAACCGTACCAGCGGCCCGAAGCAAACGCAGTCTTTGCGTCGAGGTGCGACTTCGTGGAGTGGCCGGCCGTGCCATCAGCGTACTTAGCGGTGAGGGTGACCGGTTCTTCCCGCTCGAGTTCCAGCGCAGAGTGGCGCGCGATCGCCTTGGGCTTGAGCCGGATGTCCTGCACGGCGGACATCTTCTTGGGCTGTCGAATCCGGCGGGGGTTGCCGACTACCTCTCAGGACGATGAGTTTTTGCACCGTCAGGCGTCCGATTCCCTAGACCGGAATCGGCCCAAGCCCTAAGATCACTCTGACGGCACCAGCCCTGCGCTGATCGATGTCCGTCGCGGTCTCACCCTCAGCGTGAGCGCCGGGTCCGTTCCGCGACTCCTGGGTCTTCGAACGGGCCCGGTCGGCCTCCGCTTGGACCACCTATCCAGAGGAGCCCTCCATGAGCGAAGCCAACAAGGTACTCGTGCGGCGCCACTTCCAGGAAATCAGGAACCAGAGACAGCTGGACGTCTGCGACGAAATCATGGCCGACTCATATGTGGAACACGCTCAAGCCCCGTTCGGGACTACCGAGCCGGGCGCCGTCGTCGGCCCCCAGGCGATGCTCCAGTTGGGCGTCGTCAAGCAGCCTGGGCCACCCAAAATCGTGGCTGTATTCCGGCGCCTGGCAGGCCGCCGAAGCGGGAAATGACAGTGGGACCGCGCCCGCAGTGCGATTGCAGCGATAGTTAGAGAGTAATTACTCGTAGATGGTGACTGCGACCCGCCAACGGAGGATGCTTGATTGGTGGGAGGGAAAATCATGACACGAGATGTGAGTCATTTCGAGCACCTATCGGCGTGGACCGAAAACGACATGAAGCCAGCCGTCGGCAAGCTGTTGCGCGGCGAAGGTATGCCTTCCGAGCTGCAGGAAGACAGCCGTCCCTCGCCCTTGGATTTCCAGATCCCTGATGAACTGGACCGCGCCCTGGAGTCGGCTTCACAAACGCTCAGTCTCACGCCCAGCGAGATCCTGCGCGAGGCCCTGTCCGAATGGCTCGGGAGCCACGGACAGCCAGCCACGGGCCACCATCCGTTCGGGAAGCACACCGCGCTGTAAAACGTGCGCCGGCTGCGGGGCGCGGAGCTGCAGCCCTACTGGCGGCTGCCCTGAGCAGCGTCTCCGTGTCGTGCCGAGTGGAACGGCGAGGCCGCAAGGAATAACGAGGCTGCCGCGAGGTCGGTTCCCACGAGCACGGGCTTCCGTGGCCGTCTGTCGACAAGGGCACGTGCGACTCAGTGCCAAGGTGGTGATGTAGGTTCCAAAACCCGACACGGTGTAGGCCGACCAGAAAGCCAGGTAGCCGGGAATCCGGAAAACGTCCCGCGGGTTCGGACCATCCATGGGGTTCGGAGTCCGTTCAGGGGCAGGCTAAAGCCGACAAAGCGGACGTCCCGGCCGGCGCCGGCCTCCCGAGGGCTGGGCATCCACGGCCAGCCCTCGGGTATGGAATGCAAACTGCCTTTAGCCGCCGCAGTACTTGCTGTAATTGGTGCCCGCGTTCTGGTAATCGTTCTTCATGGCATTGAGCTTCGCGGTATCAGGGTTGTCCTTCGAGGACTCGTCCAGGTAGTCCACAAGCGTCTTCAGGGTGGGCTTCAGCTCATCCGAGGACACGGCTTCGATCGGGCGGAGCTGGTTGGCTACGCGGATGGTTCCCGTTTTGTCCGTGGTGTTCGTGGGGTTCGAGATGACGGTCTTGACCCGGCTGCAGGTGTCCGCGGTGCTCAGCTGCTGCGATGCGGAGCAGGCTGAAGCGGAGAGGAGGAGCCCGGCCGCGAGCAGGGTTGTGGTGATTTTCTTCATGGTTCCCTCAGTAGTTGCTGACGTTTGATTGTAAGCAGACGGGGCGTGGCGCCCAATGCGGGCTTAGCCAGCGGAACGATCCATTTCGTACAGCCCGGGGGTCAGATGAGTACAAGGGAGGGGCCCCTCGGCCGTCCGGCCGAGGCGCCCATCCAGTGTTTGAAGCGCGCTGGATCAGCGCTGGGGGAGGGTTTTGGTCCCCTCGATCTGCACGGCCTGCAGCTTGTTCGGATCCAAGCCAAGGGTCTTCAGGATGGTCGGCGCAATCTGCGTCGTCTCGACAGCGGTGGTTACGGTCCGGGCGTGTTCGTCGTTGGCGCCGGAGATCACGAGCGGCACATCGCGGTCGTCTGCGCTGGCTCCGCCGTGTTCGGCGATCTTGGCCTTGCCGCCGGTGTAAACCACGCCGGTCTGGGCGATGCCCAGGATGTCCGGGTAGCGTGCATCGCTGGTTTGGGTGCCGAAGTAGTTTGCAACTTCGCTGCCCGCGTAGACCTTGCTCAACCCCGAGGTTGTCACGGTCTTGGCAGCTCCGTTGATGTCGTTACCGGCGGCAGAGTGCGCTGCCAGGTAGTCCTTGGCGAACTGCGCTGCCGACTGCGAGTGGTCCGAAAGCCACAGCTGCATGATGTCGTCGTCGGTAGAGAACGCGACGAGGTCTGCGGAGCCCGGGTGTGCGGACTTCCACGCCGCGTTCAGGCCGTCGATGATTGCGCTGTCAGGGACCCTCGTCAGCGTCGAAGAGTCCATCGGTGACTGACCGTGCTTGGCAGAAAGGATCACTGTTGTGTCCTTGGCATGGCCGGAAGGGGCCAGTGCGGACTCGAACTTCCCCACGGAAGCGTTGACGAAGTCCAGGGCTTTGCTCAAGAGCGGACCGGGAACGGTGCCGCCCTGAAGGTAACCGCCGGTGAGGCCGTCCGACGTCGGGAGCTTCTGTGCCGTCGAGACGGCCTGGAAGTTCATCCCGAAGATGCCCGGCACTTCGGCCGTCCTGGTACCTGAGTGGTCCTTGCCGTCGATTTCGTTCAGCACGGCCTGGACCTTGTAGCCGTCGTACTGCTGGGTCGCGGCGTTGTCCTGCGTCCAGTCGCCGGTGAACGGAGCGGCGGCCTTGCTGTTGATTTCCGGGGTGAACAGGTCATCCAGGCCCTTGCCTGAAGGGCCGTTCAGGATTTCGTAGGCCGGGTGCTTGTCCGACCACGCCGTGGTCAGGCCAGCGCTCTTGGCGACTTCGAAGACCGTGTTTACCTTCAAATACTGGTGCGGATAGACCGGCTTGCAGGTGGCCGGGTCAACCGGGAGGGCGGCCGGGTCAAGGAGCGTGCCGGGCTGTCCCGTCATGTTCAGGAGGCTTGCCGGAAGACCAGGCAAGCCTTGGCCGGCGTCGAGCGCGTTCTGGTTCTTGTCTGCGGCTTCAGTGAATGCCACTTCGGCGCCGGGCGCAGTGTTCTTGCAGTCCGTTGTGCCCGCGGGAAGCAGTGCCCGGTTGAAGGTGTCGTCGTAGTAGACGCCTGTGGTCCCGGGATTGCCGCCGGTCAGCTGGCCGACCATGCCCGGGAAGGAATCCGAAGGCACCGGAGTCTGGGCGTGCGTGTAGCTGGTGCCGTGGTTGACCAGCGCCGCGAGGGCCGACGTCGGGTGGTTCTTCACGTACAAGTCCAGATCCTTCTGGTGGAGGCCGTCCACCGAAAGCAGCAGGACATGCTTGGAGGTTTCACCCTGACCGCCCTGGTCCTTGTTGCTGTCTGATCCCTGCTGGCCATGGACGTCCTGGCCGCCGCGTGAAACGTCGTCGGCCACCGCCGGAGCCACCGCGGATCCGGCCATGAGCACGGCCCCCAGGACCGCTGCCATGGCAAGCCCGTTTTTCTTGGCTGTCTTCATCAAAATAAGACCCTTCGCTATTGCGTTCTTATCGATCGAGAATGCGTCCCCGGATGATTCTTGTTGCGGGGAGGCTCTCCGTCTCGCCTATTGGGCCTCACCGCGGAAACGTTCACGACAGGTTCAATTGCGGGTAGCCGAACTCTTCCGAAACTCGCAGGAAATCCGCGTACCCCCGCCGGCGGGCTGGTGGTGGGTTCTTCACTGGACAGGAATTCTGAAGCTCAGCGCGAAGAAGTCGGCGTAGGTGTCCCCGCCATGGACGCCGGCGGCGCAGGGAAGGCTGTTGCCGGGTACAGCCCGCCGACCTGGGTCATGTAGTTGGCCCACTGCGGACCGGCCAGCATGTAGCCGTCGATGGCGGTGTAGAACTTGCCGTTGATGGTGACGTTCTGTCCGGCCCGGCTCTGCCCGGCCATGGTGTCGCCGAAGAAGGACGCCGTGGCGAGCCCGGTGGTGAATCCGACCACCCAGGTAGAGCCGTTGCTGTTGTTCGTTCCCGTTTTTGCCGCGGTAGGGAACAGGTCCTGGACCTTCGGTTGAATGTAGATGCCGGATCCCCGTTTCAGGACGTCCTGGAGCACGGAGTCGACGCCGCGGGCAACCTCGGGCTTGATGGCCGGGCGGCATGAACTGGCTTGGGCGGGCAGCTTCCCGCCGGATAGATCCGTGATGCCCACAATGGCGATCGGCGCGCAGTACGTGCCGTCGTTGGCGAACGTGGCAAAGGCGTCGGCCATCACGAGCGGCGATATTTCGGTGCCGCCAAGGAGGTTGCCCAGTTGGTGCATGTTCACGGGTGCGTTGTCCACGCCGCTGTGGAGACCCACCGCATCGACCACTTTCTGAATGCCGCAGAAGTCGAGCTGGGCCGCCTCGGCGAAGGTTGCGGTGTTGATGGAGTTGTAGAGCCCATAGTTGACGGGCATCGGGCGGTAGTATCCCTCGTCGTTGTTGCGGAGATCGTCGGCCGTGCCAAGGCCGGCGATTTTCTGGGCCGTGCTGTACCCGCCGAGTACCTTCCCGCAGCTGTCCCTCCAAGGGAATCCGAGCGGATACACCCTCCGCGACGCGTCCACCACGGTGGTCAAGGACTTGCCTTCGTTGAGCCACTCAGTGAAAGTGAACGGCTTCATGGCCGAACCTGGCTGGAAGCCTCCGGCTCCGTTGAGGTCATTGCCGTTGGCGTCCACGGAATCAACGTTGAAGTTGAGTTGGGTATCGAATTTGCCGGGCTCGGCCAGAAACACCGTGTTCTGTGCCATGGCCAGGATCTTGCCCGTGCCGGGCTGCACTGAGACCAATGAGGCGCCCCATTTGTCCGGGTTCGCACCTGCCGTGGCATCGACCTGCTGCTGTGCCACTGCCTGCAGGCGGCTGTCCAAGGTGGTGGTGATCGTCAGGCCGCCGCGGTACAGAAGCTGTTCCCGGTCCGTGACGCTGGCACCGTATGCGGGGTCGTTGAGGATGAGGTGGGAGATGTAGTCGCAGAAGTACACGGCAATGTTCGCGGCGGCGCAGCCCTGCTTCCCCGGCGTGATGTTGAGTTTGAGGGGGGTGGCGACGGCGGCCGCATACGCTGCCTGCTGGATCTTGCCCTGAGCGAGCATGTCGGACAGCACCAGGTTGCGGCGTTGGATGGCGTTGTCCGGATGGACAGAGGGGTCGAAGTAGCTGGGACTGTTGACCAAGCCGGCGAGCAGGGCCGCCTGCGGAAGGCTCAGGTCCTTGGCGGAAACGCTGAAGAAGTGCTGCGCCGCAGCTTCGATGCCATACGCGTCCCGGTTGAAGAACACGATATTGAGGTAGCCCTCCAGGATCTGGTCCTTCGTGAATTTCTTCTCGAGTTCGACGGCGAGTTTCATTTCGCGCACCTTGTCACCCAGGGTTTTCTGACCGCTGAGCACCACTTGTCCGGTCTGGCCTGCCGCCAAACGGGACTCGTTGAGTACGTTGGTCACGTACTGCTGGGTCAGGGTCGATGCACCCTCGTTGGTGCCCTTGGTGAGGTTGGACGCCAATGCCCTGAGGATCCCCTGGGGATCGATACCGCCGTGCTCGTAGAAGCGGTTGTCCTCGACGGCGACAATCGCTTCCTTGATGTAGGGCGACATCTGGTCCAGGCTGACCCGAACACGGTTCTCGGCATAAAAGGTGGCGATCGTCTTTCCGTCTGCGCTGAGTACTTTGGTCGACTGTGACGGCGCGTTGACCACCAGATCACCCGGGAGGTTGTCGAAGTACTGGATCGAACCGCTGACGGCCATCCCGGCCGACGCCACACCGGGGACTACTAGCCCGGCGGCCAATACGCCGCAAACCGCACTCACAAGAAAGAATCCGAAGACCCTTCGCAGGACCCTGGCCAAACCACTTTTCGGGTTGTTCTTCGGCGCCATTTTTCCAGCTATCAACCGTGCGTGTTTATAGACTACGCCGCCATTCGACGCGTCACATAGGCCCCGAAATCCGTGGCGACACGCCCACCGCGGTTATGTTCGTCACTTCGCCCGCGCGCTGACCCTGTCCGGCGTTTTTCCGGATGCATACTGAAGTTATTCGGGCGCGGTGATGGAAGGCAGGTGGCAGCCGGTGGAGACACTGATGGCTGTTGTGAGGAGCGAGTATTTTCCGGCGGGAGCGGTGCTCTTGGGCGTGGTTTTGTTCTGGACACTCGGCTTGCTCGGCGGGTTGTCCTGGTTGAGCGGAGCGCAGCAGCCCTTGGCCATCCTGACGTGGATGATCTTCATCTACGGCGTGGTCGTGCTGTCTCCCCTCGCCGGAATCTGGGCCGCAGTTGACCTTGCCCGCCGTTGGTTGCGGAACCGCCAGGCTCGCCGGCAGCAGCTCGGAACGGCCGACGTCGAGTCCCTCTAGTCCCGACCGGCTCCCAGCCTTCGCAAGTCCCCACCGGCTCCCCCGCCTTCGCAAGCTCAGGCCGGGTCCCGCGCCGGGGTGGGCCCCCAGGCCGGGTCCCTCGCCGGCGTGGGCCCCTGCGATAGCCTGAGGCTAGCGCCTACCAACGATCGGACCGCACGGAACGAGGACTTCCCATGATCACACGCGTCGACGTCGATGAAGCTGCCGCCCGGATTGCGGGGAGGATCCGGCGCACACCCGTTTTCGAGGCGGATGCCGGGACGGTGCCCGGGCAATTGTGGTTCAAATGCGAGTTCATGCAGCACACGGGAACGTTCAAGGCGAGGGGCGCTTTCAACCGCGTGCTGGCTTCCCGGGAGCGCGGCGAGCTGAAGGACGATGTCGGAATCGTCGTCGCCTCGGGAGGCAACGCCGGGTTGGCGAACGCCTATGCCGCGGTGCAACTCGGGGTGCCCGCGACCGTTTTTGTCCCCGAGACCGCACCTGCCGTGAAGGTCAAGAAGCTCAAGGCCAGCGGAGCCACGGTGGTCCAGCGGGGAACCGAGTACGCCGAAGCGTTTGAGGCCGCCCTCGACTACGCCGCGGAAACCGGCGCAGTCTACTGCCACGCTTACGACCAAGCCGAAATCGCCGCTGGCGCCGGCACCGTCGGCTCGGAGCTCCTGGAGCAGCTGGGCGGGATAGACACCGTGGTGGTGGCCGTTGGAGGCGGCGGACTCATGGCGGGAATCGCGGCCGCCGTCGAAGGCCACGCCCGGGTTGTCGGCGTCGAGCCGGACAACGCTCCCACTCTCTATTCGGCCCTCGCTGCAGGGGCACCGGTTGACGTTGCCGTCTCCGGGATCGCCGCGGATTCCCTGGGGGCCCGGCAGATCGGCCGGATCGGTTTCGAGGTGGCCGTCCGCACTGGCGTCCGGACGGTCCTGGTGTCCGACGACGACATCGCCGCGGCGCGCTCCCTGCTCTGGGAGCAGTACCGGATTGTCGTGGAACATGGCGCGGCCGCCGCTTTCGCGGCCGTGAACTCCGGAGCGTATGTTCCGGCAGAAGGGGAACGCGTGGCCGTAATCCTCTGTGGCGCCAATACCGATCCCGCCACAGTCTGAACCGGCCTGCCGTGGCCCTGCCGCGAGCCCTCCACAGTTGCTAAGCTCTAGCCACAATGCCGGGGCACGCAAAACCGCTTCACGAACGGACAGGTGACATTTGCGATTGATCATCATGGGCCCTCCTGGCTCGGGCAAGGGTACCCAGGCTGAGCACATCGCCGGGCATTTCGGCATACCTGCCATTTCCACCGGAGATATCTTCCGAGCGCACGTCGGCGGCAAGACAGAACTCGGAGCCGAAGCAAGCAAATACATGGACAGCGGTGAGTTCGTGCCGGATCACGTCACCAATGCCATGATCCGTCAGCGGCTTGGCAACGCCGACGTCGTGGCCGGATTCCTCCTGGACGGATATCCCCGCACGACGGCGCAGATTGAGGCATTGGACGGGATTCTGGCCGGCAACCAGCAGCAGCTGGACGCCGTCGTCGAACTGGCGGTCGACGACGACGAGCTCGTCGCGCGGATGCTCCGCAGGGCGCAGGAGCAAGGCCGAAGCGATGACACAGCACCGGTGATCCGGCGTCGCCTGGAGCTTTACCGTAACGAGACACAGGCAGTGGTTGAGCGATACTCCGAGCGCGGAATCGTGCTCGCCGTGGATGGCTCCGGCCAGCGGGAAGAGATCACGGCCAAGGCAATAGCCGCCATTGAATCAGCACTTGGAAAGGGACTGTGAACGGTCAACCGGCTACCGGCCAAAGAATCGAAGACTATGCAATGATCGGGGACCTGCACACCGCAGCCCTCGTCAGCACTGCGGGCTCCATGGACTGGCTATGCCTCCCGCGTTTCGATTCGCCTGCGTGCTTCGCCGCGCTCCTGGATTGCCCTCAAGCCGGGCGCTGGCTCTTGGCGCCGGAATCGGGGGGCATTTGCACGCGCCGCCAGTACCGGGACGGAACCCTCATCCTGGAAACGGAGTGGGAAACCGAAGAAGGGCACGTCAGGGTCATCGACTTCATGCCGCCGCGCGACGCCGTCGCGGACATCGTGCGCATCGTCGAAGGGATTCGCGGGACGGTCAAGATGCGTGGGGAGCTGATCCTGAGGTTCGACTATGGACACGTGGTGCCCTGGGTGCGCCGTGACAGGCACGGCCTCCGCGCGGTTGCCGGTCCGGACTCCGTCTACCTCAAGACCCCGGCGCCGTTGATAGGCAAGGACTTCACAACGGTCAGCGAGTTCACGGTCAACGCCGGTGACCACATCCCCTTCGTCCTGACCTGGGCGCCCAGCCACGAACGGCGGCCACGCACGGTCGAGGCAGACATCGCGCTTGAGGACACCGCAGCATTCTGGACCGATTGGTCCAAGCGGTGCACCGTCCGGGGGCCTTACCGGAAGGCCGTTCAGCGTTCCTTGATCACGCTGAAGGCCCTCACGTATGCGCCTACCGGGGGCATTGTTGCCGCCGCCACCACCTCGCTGCCCGAACAGATCGGCGGACCGCGGAACTGGGACTACCGATATTGCTGGCTGCGCGATGCCACGTTGACCCTTCAAGCTTTCCTGGCCGCGGGCTATACCGAGGAGGCCAGCGCGTGGCGGGACTGGCTCCTGCGCGCAGTGGCCGGCGACCCGGCCGATCTCCAGATCATGTACAGCTTGCACGGGCGCCGGCGATTGCCCGAGACCGAACTGACGTGGCTTGCGGGATACCAGGGTTCGAGGCCGGTGCGAATCGGGAATGCGGCAGCCGAGCAGCTCCAGTTGGACGTCTGGGGAGAGGTCCTGGACTGCCTGTCCCTGACCCGGGCATCGCTGATGACCATCGGGGATGAGTCCTGGGCTATCCAGACCGCCTTGATGCGCCACCTTGAGGGCACCTGGGACAAGCCCGACAACGGACTTTGGGAAGTACGCGGCCCGCGGCGCCACTTCGTGCACTCGAAAGTGATGGCCTGGGTTGCGGCTGACCGGATGGTCAGGGGAATCCGAGAATCCGGGATGCCCGGTCCGCTAGATCGCTGGGAGGCTTTGCGGGACACCATCCATGACGAAGTCATGACCCACGGATTCGACGCGGACCGCAATACCTTCGTCCAGTCCTACGGGAGCAAGGAGTTGGACGCGAGCCTTCTCCTCATCCCCAAAGTGGGCTTCCTACCGCACGACGATCCGCGCGTGATCGGCACTATTGACGCCATCCAGCGTGAGCTGACGGAAGACGGTTTTGTGCTGCGCTACCGTCCGCAAGACAGCGACGACGGACTGCCGGGTGGGGAGGGCGTCTTCCTTGCGTGTTCCTTCTGGATGGTGGACGCGCTCTTGGGCGCAGGGCGCCGTTCGGAGGCGACAGCCCTCTTCGAGAGGCTCCTGGCCCTGCGCAATGATGTGGGCCTGCTGAGCGAAGAATGGGACGCACATGCGGGCCGCCAACTTGGCAATATGCCCCAGGCCTTCAGTCATTTCGGCCTGGTGCTCAGTGCCTTGCAACTTCACCACGGCAAAGCGCATCACAGCAATGTCCCGATCGGCGGGGTCCCGGCGTCGGGCTCGCCGTCGGCAGGGTCGGGCTCCCCGTCAGGCTCCCCGTGAGGGGCGTCCTCGACGGCTTCAGGGGCGGCTCTGACCTGGCGTTCCGGAGCGCTTGGGCCAGCGGAAGATCCGGCCTGCCAATGCCAGCCCCGCTCCGAGGTTGAGCATTGGCAGGTAGGCCCGTGCCACCGCGGTCCCAACGGCAGGCAGGGAAGCGGCATCGGGGTAGAGCATGTAGAGCGGCTCGTACCGGGGCCTGAATTTTGCTTTGAACGCCAAGAGGGACCTGAACCCGTACACCGGTTCCAAAGTCGCCCCCAACCAGTCGAGCAGTCGGTCGAGGCTGCCGGGCGGCCGGGATCGTGGCCTTGGGCGCGGCACCTCCGAAGGATCTTCTTCGACACGTGCCAGGGGTGCCCCGGAAAGGCTCACGAATTCGCATCCTTCATCCTTGAGGCTGAGGGCCGCTGATGCGATGAGGAATTCGATGCTGGCACGGAAGCTGCCGCTACGGCGACGCATGAAATCGAGGGTCCAGCCAACGATGTGCCCGTGGCGGTAGACGGGCAACCAAGAGGTGACTGCGTGTACTGTGTGGCGCTTGTCGATTGCAAGCAGGCAGCGCACCTCGGGGTCGTCGAGTTCGTCAAGGCTGCCCAGGGTAAAGCCCATTTCGGGCATGTTCCTGTCTGCCACCCATTCTTCGGAGATTTCCTCGATCTGGACCTGGACCGAGAAAGGAGCCGAGGCGTAACTCGTCCATTCGTAGCGAATGCCCGCCTTCGCGGCATTGTTCAACGCCGTGCGGATGTCCTGGAACTTCTTTCCCTTGAAGGAGACCGAATTCAGTGGCAGGACTGTTTCCTGGGCTACTTGTGCAGAGCTCCATCCGGAGGAATCCGCGTAGTCGCGCAATTCCTGGGGTACGGAGTAGAAACACGGCGTCCACCCGTTGCCCCTGCAATAGCGGGCAAATTCTTCGAAGACGGCGGTCGTCTCGGATTTGGGTCCCACCGGGCCGCCGAGTGTGAGCGCAACCCCCGTGCTGACCCGGTAGGCAACAAAGGACAGTCCGGAAGCGGAGAACCAGTACATGTTTCCCGGCCAAGTGGTCATCCAGGACAGCGAGCTTCCCTCCCACGTCTTGATGACCTTCCGGGCACGCTCAGTACTGGCGTCGTGCCGGGTGTGAGCCTGGTGGAGGAACGTCCTGAAGATCAGGACACCCCCGATCGCCCAAAAGACGACCCCGACGCCTTCGTACACGAGAACGGCGGCCGTGCCTTGGGGGAAGATCGCCGGCGGCACATCCAGGACGAAGCCCAGCGGAAGGAACCGGTCAGGGACATCCGCCAGTAGCTCGGGCAGCCCCGGAACAGGGGAGAAATCCTGCGCGAGGAAGAACCCGGCACCGACATAGACGACACTGAGCACAGCCGCTATCGCAAGTACCCGGACCGCGAGGTGTCTGTAGGTCCCTTTCGGCGCCTGGACATGAAACAGCCGTCGGGTCGCGAGCAGGATGATGGTCAGCGCAAGGGGCAGGAGCAGCGGCAAGGCCAGGGTGAACGGCTGCGAGGGCGCCGATCCTTCGATTGCGGCAATCCCCTCGCTCGCACCGGTATCGGAAGTAGTCGGCTGCAGGACTCCGGCGAGTGCAATTCCGGCCAGGACGGAAAGGCCCACCTGGATCAAAAGGGTTCCCACCCAGGCAAAGCGCCGTCCGCGGCGGAGGCCCTCCGCAAGCAGCAGCAGGAGGAAGGACGGAAGAATGGCCATGAAGATCCCGCCGGCGCCGGCGCGCAACTGCAGCTGTGCGACGGCACAGTCCTTCGCTTTCGCCGGATCCGAGCAGAGGCCCTGGAGCGTTTGGGGATCGACGGGCTGGATGTTGGTAAACAGGAAACGCAGGATGGACAACGGTCCAACCGCATGCGGGATGAGGCCGGCGACTACCGGACCGATCGCCGATACGGCAATGAGCAGCGAAAGCAGCACCCGGCCCTCGTGCCGGGAACTGACCGGGCGCGCAAACCGCGGCCGACGGCCCATCAGCAGCGGCCCGAGAACCGTACCCGCACCTGCGGCGCCGAGCCTGACCAGGTCCGCAAACCCTCCGCTGTACAGGGCGAGGAGGAGCAACAAGGCGAAGACGACGAGCCGGATCCGGCGCCTCCACAGGGTTGCCATGGACGCAGTTCCCGCCATGGCGGTACCGATGATGAACGCACTGGGACCCACGAAGAGGTGGCTGCCTATCTCCGCAGTCCAGCTACCGAGCAATCCTTGGGCCAAGGCAAGGAATCCAAGGGCAATGCCAACGCCCAGAACCTGGCTGGAGACAGCAGCGATTGCGTACGCCCGCCGTCCCATTCGTCGTTCCAAAGGCACGCCCAGCAGCAGCACCAAAGCAGTTTCCAGCACGTAGCCCGTCAGGTCCCTGGCCCAGACGGCGGAAGTCATGGCGGCCCACCAGTGATCAGGTACGGAGCGGGGTGTAAGTGCGAAATTGAGCCGCAATTGCGCGTCCGGTCCCGTGGCGAGACTGGAGGTCAGCGCTCCCAATCCCCAGAAAACGATGACAAAACCCAAGGTGAGCTGCGCTGAACGCAGTCTTCCCGTCCATGATCGCCGCGAACGGACATCGGGGACGGGGTGGGTTTCCGGCTCGGGCGCCGGTGCGTGCACGGGGTTCCTATCTGTGCGTCGGAAAGATGGGGTGCGAAATGAAATTCTTCCACACTGGCCGTCCGACGAGGATAATTCCGACGCTGCCGTGACCTTCCCGGTCCCGATCCAATAGACTCCGACGTAGGCAGGCTGCCGGCTCGTTTCGTCACCGGTCTATGAGCGATGCAAAGTTGCGTATACAACGCTTAAACGAACAGAAAGCAAGCCCGGGACAGGTCGATGCACAAATCTCGCATACTCCGCTCCGCTGCATCCGTGATCGCCGCCGGAGTGCTTTTGGCAGGCTGTTCACAGGCGCCCGCTGAACCGAGCGACTCATCCAGCGGCAGGCAGACAGCGGCACCCGTTGCGCCGTCGGGTAGTCCGGCGGCTGCGGGCCAAGGTCCCAAGAAACCTGATTCCGGGCCGGATCCGGCAAAGCTTCCCGTGGGTTCCTTGTACAAGAATCCAAGCAACAACCGGAACGAAATCATCCTCGCGGATGTCCGGCACACGGCCGTCCTTATTGGGGACTCCCAGTCAGAGCCAATGGGCTCGTGGCCGCGGGAGGCTTTGGGCTCGCTTGGTTACAAGGTGTACTCCGTGGCCCGGGGCGGTACGGGATACGTGGCCGCGACGAGCAAGAGCGGCAACTACATCGATGCGCTGCAACGAGGAGACTGGGTCCTGCCTTATGGGACGCCGCCGCTCATCGTTGTCGAAGGTGGAGGCAACGATGCCTCCCATGCCGCCAGCGATGAGCAGATCACCGCCAACGCCAACAGGCTCCTCGCTGCCCTCAAAAAGAGGTACCCACAGGCGAAGATCGTGATTATCGGGACTCTTGCCAAGGGTGCCAACGCGGGCGGGGGGCGCCGTACCCAGGTTGACGCGCTACTGGGCAATATTGCAGCCAAGGCCGGGGCTCCCTTCTTCAGCGTCGGGGACTGGATCAGCAAATATCAGGTCGCCGGGGACCTCGTGGACGGCGTTCACCTGAATGCTGCCGGGCACGCCAAGCTCAGTGGTGTACTGGCGGCGGACATGGCCGCAGCGGGACTTCGCCTGCAGCCGGATCCGAGGAGCGCATCATGAGAATTGCGGTAACCGGGGGAAGCGGGAAACTGGGCAAAGCGTTGTCCGCAGGCTGAGCGCCGATGGCCATCGAACTCACCTGCACCACGGCAACCGAAGACGGAGCCCACCGAAGATTGAAGCTGGCAGAAGTTCGCGCGCCGGAGAACAATTGATTTATGGTCAGCTATTCAGCCCTTGAACAAGCGTCCAGCAAGAATCCGCATGACTGGGGCCGGGCAATGGCAACGGCGATGACGAAGCTCCTGGATGCGGCTCGCATTGACGGACGGCATTTTGAACACGAGTTCCTCTATGGCGAGGAACTACGCATGAGGATCGACGAGAACAACGGCGGAGCCACGGTCAAGCTCACGTGGACGCCCGCGGACCAGGAACCCGAATCCACGGATGCCTAGGCGGCGAACAACGTCGGCTTATGGTGTTGTTGCGTCCACGGGTAAGGGGCCCGGGTGTGGTCCGGGGAAGCCGGAGTGGCCACCAGGGCCGTTGCCGCCCTCCCAAGGTCCGCCCGCACCCTCGTTGCTTCCGAGCAGGCTACGGGTCAGGGCCTCTCCGTCGGCCATGAGCTGTCCCACCGCGGAGCCCAGGTGCGAGTCGCCGGGAGTCTCGCCCGCCAGCGCTGCCGCGACCACCGAGCGTCGGATCAGCTCCTTCGCGAACGACGCCGTGGTGCCGGCCGTCCGGTCTGCCGCGGCTTCGATCGCCGCGGAGGAGAACGCGAGTCCGTTCGAATACAGACGCAAAAGTTCCACCCGCTCTTGCTTGGACGGAAGTGGGATTTCCACCGCCAGGTCCACGCGTCCTGGCCGCTGGGCGAGCGCCCGCTCCAAAAGGTCCACGCGGTTGGTGGTCAGCACGAACGCGACGTCGGCGTCGTTGTCCAACCCGTCCATGGCGTCTAGCACCTCGAAGAGCAACGGTTTGGGCCCGTGGCCGAAGCTGCGGTCTTCGGCGATCAGATCGCAATCTTCCAGCACCACGATGGACGGCGCCAAAGCCCGGGCGATCTTGGCCGCCTCGGAAATCCTGGCGAGCGAACCGCCGGAGAGGAGTACCGCCGTCGTACCCTCGCTTTGGCTTAGCAGGTACCGGACCGTGTGTGTCTTGCCGGTCCCCGGCGGTCCGTAGAGAAGGAGGCCGCGCTTGAGATGCTGTCCGTGCGCAGCCAAGATGTCCGCTTGCCGGGCAATGCCCAGGGTGTGGCCCTCCACTTTGTCGAGGAGGCCATCCGGAAGGACCACATCGCTGCTGGCGAGTTCCGGGCGCCTGATGAAGGTCACCCCACTGATGCTCGGCCCATAATCGCTGACTGCGAGGGCAATGATCTGGCCTTTGAAAACACTTTGGTGCTCCATATCGCGCCGCACCTCGCCCAAGAGCTCGGAAGCGACGTCAGGGTGGGTGGCCAGAACTTCGAGCGAGGCATTCTGCCGGCCGCGATCCAACTTGGCACCGCGCTGGAGGACCGCTACGGGTGATCCGGCGTAGCTAAACAGCCAGAGCCCCAGTGCAACGGCCTGGCGCTGTTGGTCCGGACCAGTGGCGAGGTTGGTGTAGTCCGCCTGGGCGACGGGAAAACGCGGGTAGCTAATGGATTGCTGCAACATGTCGCTGAAGGACATGTGGTGCCGCTGATCGCCGCCGCCGATTCCTACCAGTCGCCAGTCCGGGTCGCGGCCAGCCAGCCCTTCCATCACGATGTCCACATTCACCAAGCGGTGCGGCGGAATCTCCTCCGTCACGACGGATAGCTCATGTGCGGGCACACCGAGGTGCCCGGTCAACGCCTGTAGAAGCTGCTCGCGGTCATCGGCATGGTCCAATCCGGACTGGGCCAGCCGAGTCAGTGTTGCGAAGTCTTCGATGAATTTCCCCAATTTTTCATCCATGCACAGACCCTAGCAGGAGGGGCATTGCATGGTCAGGGGTGCCGGTGCCACAGTAAACCATGGCTACGGAGGAAGACGTCCGCGTGATTTGCCGTGGATTGCCCGGTATAAGCGAGCGGCCCAGTTGGGGCCAACCGGCGTGGTTCGGTAAGACCTTGATGGCTCGGATCTGGGAAGACGGCGTCCTCACCGTGAAAACCGAGGAACGGGAAGCGCTGGCAGGAACCGATCCCGGCACGTACTTCTGGACGCCGCACCACGATCGCTCCCCGAAATTGGTGTTGGTCCGCCTGGAGGGGATTGACGTCGAGGAACTGGGCGAACTGCTGCAGGAGTCGTACCGGCTCGCAGGCGGAGGGGCACCTGGCGGGCGAGCGACGGGCTGAGGGTCCCGACTCAGCAGAGCCCGTTCATGGTCGCGATGGCCACCTCCCGGAGCTGCTCGAACTCCGATTGGCCGCTGCCGTCCGTCGATTCAATGTGTTTGTCCGTGTCGGATGGATACGCGAAGCTCATGGTTATCTGGCGGCTCCCGTCGCTCGTGGACAACGCGATGCTCGCAAACCAGGTGCTGCCGCCGTAGCCGTAGTAGAAGCCGTTCGTGCATTCGTCATTCCAACGCTGGAGCCCGAGGCCGTGGTTCGCCTGCCACAGGGTTTGCATGTCGCGGAGGGTGTTCGCCGTGAGTAGCCGGCCCTGCATGAGCGCTGCATAGAACGTGTTGATGTCGCCCACCGTGGAGATGACTCCCTCGGCGGGGGAACCGACCAGGTACTCCGGCTGCGAGGCATTGATGCGCTCGCCGTCGATGAATTCATAGCTCTGGATCATGTCGCGCGCATCCCGGTCCGGCTCGGCAGACAGCGAGGTGTGGCTCATTCCGAGCGGTACGAAGATCTCTGACTTCAGGACGTCCTCGATCGGCTGTCCGCGGAGTTTTTGTACGATGGCTGCCAAGGCGAAGTAGTTGGCATCCGAGAAGCGGAACAGCTGGAAGTTGGCGTGTGCCCAAGGCACGGTCCCGGCCATCCGGAGATATTCCTCGATGCTGAACCTGGTGTCGATGGCCTGTTTGGGCGGCATGGCCTTCAAGATGGCTTGCGGTGCGTCGGGCAGGCCGGAGCTGTGGTTCAACAAGGAGCGGATCGTGACGGGGCCGGGCGGGTGGACGAGCTGCTCGAATTCCGGGAAGTACTCCGTGACGGGGTCCTCAAGGCCTAGCTTTCCTTCCTGGACAAGCTTGAGCACCGAGACCGCCACCATTGACTGCGTGATGCCGCCGGCCTGGATCCGGTCGGTCACGGCTACCGGTTCGCCGGTCTCGACGTCTTGGCTGCCGTAGGCCTGGGACCATTCCCGGCCCCGGACTTTGATCTGGACGACAACGGCAGGCGCGCCCCGGTTGAGCATTTCATGCGCGAAGAAATCCGCAACAGGGGATTCAGGAAGTGCTGCTTGCGCATCGGACGTCGAGGTACCCGGCAGGGGTTCACTTGTCAGAGGGTAGGTGCAAGCGCCGGACGCCAAGGTCAAAGCCAGGACGACGGCCACCCGGAATCCCGCCCGGGATACGCGGGAAGTGTGAGAGGCCCGCGCAGCCTCCATGGCTGCCTCCTGAAGCTACGCTGCGGGCAACGGCTTGGCGCCCTTGCCCCCGTAGTTTCGATCGTCCTCTTCGGAAGCGCGGGGGTCAACGTTGAGAACGCGGGTGCGGCCCGGGGGCTGCGTTCCAAAACGCAGCCCCCGGGCCACACCCACGATTCAGACGGAAACGGGAAACCCTAGGTCAGTTTGATCTGCCGGTTCATGTCCTTGTACAGCAAGTAACGGAACTGGCCCGGGCCGCCGGCGTAGCAGGCCTGCGGGCAGAAGGCGCGGAGCCACATGAAGTCGCCGGCTTCCACTTCCACCCAGTCGTTGTTGAGCAGGTACATGGCTTTGCCCTCAAGCACGTAGAGGCCGTGCTCCATGACGTGGGTCTCCGGGAACGGGATGACCCCGCCCGGCTGGAACGTCACAATGTTCACCTGCATGTCGTGGGCCAGGTCGCTGGAATCCGTGAAGCGGGTGGTCTTCCAGGCGCCGTCGGTGTCCGGCATCGCCGTGGGTTCCACCTCGGCGTCACTCGTGACGAACGACTTTGCCTCGTAACCCTCAAGCCGTTCGTAGGCCTTGCGGATCCATTGGAAGGAGACGATGTCGTCGGAGACGTTTTCCAGGCCCCAAGAGGCGCCGGCGGCCAGGTAGGCATATCCGCCCTCCTCGAGCTCGTGCAGTTCGCCGTCGAGGGTCAGGTTGACCTTGCCCTTGGTGACGAAGACGACGCCTTCGACGCCTGCCTCGAACTCGGCCTTCGGAGCGCCGCCTCCCGGGCCGATCTCCACGATCAGCTGGGAGAACGTGGTGGCGAATCCGGAAATCGGGCGGGCCAGGATCCAGGAACGGGTGTTGGAGAAACCCGGCAGGGTGCTGGTCACGATGTCGGTCATGACACCCTTGGGGATCACGGTGTAGGCCTCGGTGACGATGGCCCGTTCCGTGGTGAGGTGGGTCTGCGGCGGCAGCCCGCCCTGGGGGTAGTAGTACTTTCCCATCATTGGATCCTTACTTGGAGGTGGATTGTGCCAGCCGGGGATGCGCCAGTGCAGTCAGCCGGGAGAGTTCGACGCCGGCAAGCGCCAGCACTTCTTCGGAACCCACCGCTCCGCACTGGACGCCGCGCAGGACGAAGGCGGCGAGGGCGCGGGCAGTGGCGGGTTCGTCCATGACGCCGCCTTCGGTGCGGTCCACGTAGTTGCGGAGGCGGGCCGCGGCAGCAGGCAGGCCCTCGCGGTAGAAGGCATACGTTGCCGCGAACCGGCTCGGCAACTGGGCAGCGTGCAGGTCCCAGCCCTGGTAGTAGCCGCGTTCAAGGGAACGGCGGACCAGCCGGCCGTGCAGCTTCCACGCATTTTCCACGTTGTCGCCCACCGGGATGATGTTGGTGGAGCCATCGGAGAGCCGGATCCCCGTGCCCGCAACGGCCAACTGCATGACTTCCTTGGCGAAATCCGCCACCGGGTGCTCCATGGACTGGTACTCCGCGGAGATCTGCAGCGAAGCGGAGTAGTCGTAGGTGCCGTAGTGCAGTGCGCTGATGCGGCCAGGAACTGCGTGCGGAAGCTGGGCCACGGGGGAAGTTCCCTCCGGGCCGAGGATCAGCTGCGGTGTCTCCACCTGGACCTCGAAACGGAGCCGGCCCGCCGGAAGGGAGTGGATCTCTTCGAGCCGGGAGACCGCGTAGTCCATTGCCTGTACCTGGGCCACCGTGGTGACTTTCGGCAGGGTCAGGATGAGGCCCTCGGGCAGCTCCCCGGCCGAGGCCAAAGTGGAGACGAACAGGTCCAGGGTCTTCAGGCCACGTGCCCGGGTGGGCGCCTCGAAGCACTTGAACCGGATGCCGATGAACGGCGGGGCAGAACCCGCCGCAACGGCTTCGCTGACAGCCTGCGCAGCCGCTACGGCCGCGACGTCTTCTGCTTCGTCGCCCCGGTCGCCGTAGCCGTCCTCGAAGTCGAGTCGCAAGTCCTCGATCGGTTCGCTGCGAAGCTTGGCAGCCACACGGGTGGCGACGGAGGCAGCCAGTTCGGGCTCCTGGCCCAGCAACGCACCGAGCCTTTCGAGACCGCCGTGGGCCTCCGCCGTCGTGATCGCCTGGGCGCCCCATTCCGCGGAGAGCGACGGCGTGAAACGGTCCGCCGGGACGTATACCGTGTGCACGGGCTGGCGGGTGCCGTCGTCGCCGGGGTAGTTGCGCTCCAGGAGCTGGTCGGTGGCGGCCAGCTGGGAGTCGATCGCGGCGAAATCCGACGGAGTCAGGGAAGCCGGGAAGGAGGAAGCGGCCATTCCTACACCAGCTCGTAGGCGGGAGTGGTCAGGAAGTCCGTGTAGTCCTCGGAGAGACAGATGTCCGCGATCAGGCGGCTGGCGGGCTCGTAGAACTTCTCGAAGGACTCGGCGTCAACCTCGCTGCGCAGGCGGTCGGTCTCTTCGCCGAGGATCCGGGTGACTAGTTCGCGGGTGACCGTGTTGCCCGTGTCGGCAAGGACGGACTTGTTGCGGATCTGCTGCCACACCTGTGAACGGGAGATTTCCGCGGTGGCGGCGTCTTCCATGAGGTTGTGGATCGCGACGGCGCCGCTGCCGGAGAGCCATACGGCGGTGTACGCGACGGCGACGTAGAGGTTCAGGCGAAGCCCGCCCTCGGTCACGTGGCCACCAGCGGATGAGATGTCCAACAGCTGCTCGGCAGTCACGGAGACCTCGGGGCGCTGCTTGTCCAGTTGGTTCGGCTTGTCGCCCAGGACCGAGTCGAACACTTCCCGGCATGTGGAGACGAGGTCCGGGTGCGCCACCCAGGAACCATCGAAACCGTCGTTGGCCTCGCGGGTCTTGTCCGCGCGCACCTTCTCGAAGGCCTGGGCCGTGACTTCGGGCTCGCGGCGGTTCGGGATGACGGCAGCCATGCCGCCCATGGCGAACGCACCGCGCTTGTGGCAGGTCTTGACCAGCAGTTCCGTGTAGGCGCGCATGAACGGAGCAGTCATGACCACGGACGCGCGGTCCGGCAGGATGAAGGACTCGCCGGCATCGCGGAAGTACTTGACGATGCTGAAGAGGTAGTCCCAACGGCCGGCGTTCAGGCCGGACGCGTGGTCCCGCAGTTCGTAGAGGAACTCGTCCATTTCGAATGCTGCCGGGATGGTTTCGATCAGCATCGTGGCACGCACGCTGCCCTGCGGGATCCCGAGGTAGTCCTGGGCGAAGACGAAGATGTCGTTCCACAGGCGGGCCTCAAGGTGGCTTTCCATCTTGGGCAGGTAGTAGTACGGGCCGTGGCCATTGAGCAGGAGCTGCTTGGCCACGTGGAAGAAGTGCAGGCCGAAGTCCACCAGCGCGCCCACGGTGGGTTCGCCGTCGAGCAGCAAGTGCCGTTCGTCCATGTGCCAGCCGCGGGGGCGGGCGACGACGACGGCGAGCGGCGCGTCCGTGCGGAGCCGGTATTCCTTGCCCTCCGGGGAGGTGTAGCTCAGCGTGCCCTGGGCGGCGTCGCGGAGGTTGAGGATGGCGTCAATGACGTTCGCCCACGTCGGGGTGCTGGCGTCCTCGAGGTCGGCGAGCCATACCTTGGCGCCGGAGTTCAAGGCATTGATGGCCATCTTGGCCGGGGAAGCCGGGCCGGTCATCTCGACCCGGCGGTCCTGCAAGGCGCGGGGTGCTTCGGCAACCTTCCAGTCGCTGTCGCGGATGTCCTGCGTTTCGGGCAGGAAATCGAGGCGTCCGGTGCGGGCCACTTCTTCACGCTTCGCGACGCGCGCCGCCAGCAGCTCGGTGCGGGTGCCCGCGAAACGGCGGTGCAGTTCCTCCACGAAGGCCAACGCCTTGGGAGTCAGGATTTCCTCGGCTCGTTCGATCGGCCGGGGGTCTGTGACTGTGAGAGCCATGGGATGGTCCTTTCCTAGAGGGCGCTAGCGGCCTGCGTTTGCTGCTGCCGCGCGTTTGCTGCGTTTGCTGCGTTTGCAACGGCTGCGGCGACGTCGGCGGCAACGTGGGGGTCGAAGACGCTGGGGATAATGTAGCTCGCGTTCAGTTCATCATCTGCAACCCGGTTGGCGATAGCCTCTGCGGCGGCCACGAGCATTTCCGGGATGATGTCCGATGCTCCGGCGTCGAGCAATCCGCGGAAGAAGCCCGGGAAGGCCAGCACGTTGTTGATCTGGTTGGGGAAGTCGCTCCGGCCGGTGGCGACGACCGCTGCGTGCTTGGAGGCAATCACCGGGTCGATTTCCGGGGTGGGGTTGGCCATGGCGAACACGATCGCGTCCTCGGCCATCGAGGCGACCTGCTCTTCACCGATCACGTGGGGAGCGCTGACGCCGATGAACACGTCCGCACCGTTGAGGGCGTCGTGCAGCGTGCCCGAGAAGCCGGCCTCGTTGGTGTTTGCGGCAATCCAGGAGCGGTGCTCGTCGTCGTACTTTTCGCCCGAGTGGATGGCGCCGGAGCGGCCGGCGGCGACAATGTGCTGCGCGCCCTGGGCCTTGAGGAGCTGGATGATCGCCGAGCCCGCGGCGCCGACGCCGGAGACCACGATCTTGACCTCGGACAGCTTCTTGTCCACGACGCGCAACGCGTTGACGAGCGCCGCGAGCGTGACGATTGCCGTTCCGTGCTGGTCGTCGTGGAAGACGGGGATGTCCAGCTCGTCGCGGAGCCGCTTTTCGATTTCGAAGCAGCGCGGGGCTGCGATGTCTTCGAGGTTGATGCCGCCGTAGACCGGAGCCATGGCCTTGGCAATCATGATGATTTCTTCAGTGTCCTGGGTGTCGAGGCAGACCGGCCAGGCGTCGACGTTGGCGAACTGCTTGAACAGCGCGGCCTTGCCTTCCATGACAGGCAGGGCTGCGGCCGGGCCGATGTTGCCCAGGCCAAGGACGGCCGAACCGTCGGTGAGGACGGCGATCGTGTTGCGCTTGACCGTCAGGTTGCGGGCAGCGGCGGGGTCCTCGGCGATGGCGAGGCAGACGCGTGCGACGCCGGGAGTGTAGGCACGCGAGAGGTCGTCGCGGTTGCGCAGGGCCACCTTCGGGACGACCTCGAGCTTGCCTCCCAGGTGCATGAGGAAGGTGCGGTCCGAGACGTGCTGGACCGTGACGCCGTCAAGCGCGTTGAGGGCGTCCTTGACGCGGTTGGCGTGGTCTTCGTCCGTGGTGTTGCAGGTGACGTCGACAACCAGGGTGTCGTGGTGCGACTCGGTCACATCCAGTGCGGTGACGGCCGCACCGGCAGCGGCGACGGCTGCGGCCAGCTCGCTCGTGGCTGTGAAGCTCGACGGCGCGGCGACGCGCAGGGTGATCGAATTTCCGGGGCTCGGGTTCGCCATTGAATTTCCTCCTCGTACAGGCCCGTAGTGGGCCTCCGCTCAAACCGAATGTTTTCGTATTATGGATATTATTATCTACAAAGTGGAAACACAAGCCCTGATTGATGGGCAAGCATTCCGGCGTCGCGTGCTGTATCTTGAGTGTTCTAAGCAATTCTTTTCACGATGCGGATAAGAGTTGTCGGATTCCGAGCCATAGGAGACAACGGAATGGCTGAAAAGCCCTCGGGAGGCGTGCAGTCCGTCGAGCGCGTCTTCGAACTGCTGGAACTCATCACCGACGCCGGCGGAGACGTCACCTTGAGCGAACTGTCCTCGTCGACAGACCTGCCGCTTCCCACCATCCACCGCCTGCTGCGCACCTTGGTGTCCCTCGGCTACATCCGGCAACTGCCCAATCGTCGCTACGCGCTGGGCCCCCGGCTCATCCGGCTTGGCGAAGGCGCCAACAAGCAGCTCGGCGCCTTGGCCCGTCCCCAGCTGAAGTCCCTCGTGGACCGGCTTGGCGAAACGTCCAACATGGCGGTCCTGGATTCCGACATGGTCATCTACGTTGCCCAGGTTCCGTCGCTGCACTCCATGCGCATGTTCACCGAGGTAGGCCGCCGCGCCCATACGCACGACACCGGCGTCGGGAAGGCCATCCTGGCCCAGCTGGACGACGAGGTGGTCCGCGGGATCGTGGCCCGCACGGGCATGCCGACTCCCACGGCAAAGAGCATCGGGGACATCGAATCCCTCCTCGCCGATTTGAACCGGATCCGCGAACGCGGCTACTCGATCGACGAGGAAGAGCAAGAGATCGGCGTCCGTTGCTTCGCGATGGCCGTCCCGAACGCTCCGACGCCGACCGCCATTTCCGTTTCCGGACCGGTGTCCCGCGTGGACCAGCACTTTGCCGACCGCGCCGTGCCCTTGCTGCGCGAGGCTGCCCTCGCGATCTCGGCCGAGCTGAACCAGAACTAACGCCCCCTTTCTCGCGCGAACTGGCAGTTGTTGCCCCTTTTCCTGCGGCAATTAGGGGCAACAACTGCCAGCTCGGCGGAGGGGTTCCTTAGACGAGGGCGCCGTCGTTCGCTTCGACGCCGTTCGGCTCCAGGTTGATCATGGGGGAGCGCTTTTCGAAGTACCAGAAAGTCAGCAGGCCCAGTGCGCAGCCAAGGAACCAGCTGTAGTTGCCGATCCAGGTTGCGTTGACCGTGGTGGCTCCGGAGTCCAGGAGCGCTTTGGGGATCAGGACCGAAGCGATCGACACCACGCCGCTGATGGCCACTGCCTTCACCGCGTTGGGGTTGTAGCCGTTGCGGAACCAGTACTTGCCGTTGGGCTTCATCGTGTACATGTCCTCAACCCACACCTTCTGCTTGCCGACCAGGTAGTAGCCGGCGATCAGGATGCCGAAGAGCGGGCCGATCAGCGCACCCAGTACGCCGAGCGTGTAGTGGATGGCGTCGTCGTTCGAGTACCAGTTCCAAGGGGTCAGGATGACGGATCCGCCCGCGGCGATCATGCCGCCCATGCGCCAACTGATCTTCTGGGGGCTGACGTTGGAGAAGTCGAACGCCGGCGAGATGAAGTTGGCCACGATGTTGATGCCCACAGTTGCGATGACAAAGGTCAGGCCGCCGAGCAACACGGCGAACACCGAATCGATTTCCTGAACAGTCTTGACCGGGTCCGTGATGAGGTGCCCGAAGACCGGGATGGTAGCCGA
This sequence comes from Arthrobacter sp. efr-133-TYG-118, assembly GCF_030209755.1. Classification (GTDB taxonomy): domain Bacteria; phylum Actinomycetota; class Actinomycetes; order Actinomycetales; family Micrococcaceae; genus Arthrobacter. The sequence goes on from NZ_JARVRH010000025.1 coordinate 88,789, forward strand.
CGCCGTGATGACGGTCAGTAGCGAAAAGAAGAGGAAGTTGACCGGCAGGCCCAGGAGATTGCCCTTCTTGACGGCCTTGAAGCTCTTGCCGTAGCGCGCGAAGTCGCCGAAGTTGAGCATGGGACCCGAGAAGTAGGACACCACCAAGGCGATCGCGGAGATCATGACCGGGATGGACGCAGCGAAGTCGAGCGGTTGGCCGGCGGACAGGTTCAGGCTGATGTTGCTGATGCCGGCCTTGGAAACCAAGTAGATGGCAAGGACCAACATGACCACGTATACGGCTGGACCGGCGAAGTCGATGAACTTGCGGATGCTTTCCATTCCGTTCCAGAACAATGCGGCCTGGGCCACCCAGAGGACTCCGTAGCAAATCCAACCCAAGGCAGAGAGGCCGAGGAAGGCGTACTGATGGACGTCGTACAACGGTTTCATGGCGGGGAAGAACTTCAGGAACACGATCACCAAGGCTTCGGAGGCAAGGAAGGTTTGAACTCCGTACCAAGCGACGGCGATCAGGCCGCGGATGATAGCCGGGATGTTGGCGCCCTTGACGCCGAAGACCGCTCGGTTGATCACGGGGTACGGTACGCCGGTCTTTTGGCTGGGCTTCGCCACGAGGTTGCAGAAAACCTGGACGATCACGATGCCCACCAGCAGGGCGACCAGCACTTGCCAGCTGGCGAGGCCGAGGGCGAAGAGGCTGCCCGCCGTCACGTAGCCGCCGATGCTGTGGACGTCTGACATCCAGAAGGCGAACAGGTTGTAGCTGCTCCAGCGCTGGTTCTTCAGGGGCGCCAGGTCTTCGTTGCTGAGCCGCGGATCGCGGTGTGCTGCGGCTTCGTCAGTCGGGCTGCCCAGGAAGGTGCCGGGTGCACCCGTTTGCTCTGGGGCGAGTTGTGCTTCGGCCATCGGTTCCTCGAATCAGGGTTATCCACGACAGGGGCAGTCGTTTCACTGATTCAATTGAATGGAACAGATGTTTCAGCGCCGTTTCCGGGCCGCTAACTCTTCTTTACGCTTGGTGCTGCCTCCTCGCGCGAAGAGGCAGCTAGTGCCCCTTTGCCCGCGTTTTGGGGGCAACACTTGCCGGTTCGCGCGTGAGTCGCGTGGATTTACCGCCGCTCGATCTCTCCCAGAGAGTCGAAGACGCCGGTTATTTCCCTGACGCGGTCCCTTCCCGGACGCCCCCGCGCGGTCAGTACGCCGTTCGCGAGGACGCTCATGAGGCTCATGGCTGAGGCGTAGCTGTCAAAGGCGGCGCTGCCGTCCACAGGGCATTCGATCCAAACGGAGGCCTCAACGGCAAGCCATCGGGCGCTCGGGTCCGCGATCAGGATGGTGCTCGCGCCGGTGGCGGTGGCCGCCTTCAGGAGCTGGTGGAAGCCGTCCGGCCGGCGCCGGAAGCCCAGCAGGATCACGACGTCGTTCGCGTCCAGCCCTGCCAGTTCTTCACCAACGCTTTGGCCCGGCTGTGGGGCCAGATTTACCGAGGGTCGGCACTGCAGGAGCTGCTGCCGTAGGTGGAGGGCTACAGGGAAACTGTTGCGGAAGCCGATCAGCAAGACCTTGCTGGCCTCGGCCAATTGCTGCGTCACCTTGCGGAGGCGACCGTCGTCGAGCGTTTCGAAAAGCCGGTTCAGGCTCTGCTGTTCCGTTGCCAGATGCAGGGGGATTCCGCCGTCGGCCTCCTGTTTGGCTAGCGGCACTCCGCTGGACCTCAGGCCCCGGGTGTGTTCCTTCACCTCGTTGAAATCGGCGAATCCGAGGTGGCGAAAGAGCCTGCTCATGGTGGCCTTGGAGACCCCGCTTAGCTGAGCGAGCTCGGCCGCATTGTAGACAGCCAAGTCGCCGAGGCGGTCCAGCAGGGTGTCTGCGGCCTTTTGCTCCTGCGGCCCAAGTTCCGAATAGTGTTGTTCGATTCGCTCATCGATCCTCATGAAACAACCGTCTCACGTGGAGGTGGCAAAAAACGCATGCAGCGCGAACTGGCAGGTGCTGCCCCGTTCCTTGCTGCGAATCAGGGGCAACACCTGCCAGTTCGGCGGAGCAAAGGTGTCAGTGCTCGGCCGGTGTGTCCGACTTGAGCGGCACTTCCTTGCCTTCGGCGTCGATCAGTTTGCCGTTCTCGAAACGGTCACCGTGCGCGAGGCAAGCAATGTCCGCTTCGCTGACCACACGGCCGGTACCTGCGACGAACACCGATTGGTTGTCCGAGTTGCCGGCCTTGAAGTGGTTGAACAGCACGTTCAGCAGGATGGCCATGATGGCGGCCGAGCTGATGCCCGAGTGGAAGATCGTGGAGAACCAGGACGGGAACTGGTCGTAGAACTTCGGGGCGGCGATCGGGATCATACCGAAGCCGATGGACGCAGCCACGACGATCAGGTTCATGTTGTTGCGGTACTCCACTTTGGAAAGCGTCCGGATGCCGCTCGCGGCCACCGTACCAAAGAGTACGACGCCGGCACCGCCCAGGACGGGCGTCGGAACTGCTGCGACAACTCGCCCGAGGATGGGCAGCACGCCGAGCACCACCAGGATGAGCCCGCCGGCGCTGACCACGAAGCGGCTCTTGATGCCCGTGATGGCCACGAGTCCGACGTTCTGGGCGAAGGCGCTCTGGGTAAAGGAGTTGAAGAGGGGCGAAACGGCGCTTGAGAGCATATCCGCACGCAGGCCGTTGCCGATGCGCTTGGAATCGACCTTGGTGCCTACGATTTCACCGACGGCGATGATGTCCGCCGAGGTCTCGGTGAGGGTGACCAGGATGACGATCAGCATCGAAACGATGGACGCGATCTCGAACGTGGGAGCACCGAACGCGAACGGCGTGGGGAAGGCCACCACCGGACCTTGGCCGACCTTGGAGAAATCGGCCATTCCCGTGGCGAGGGCAATGACGGTCCCGATCACCATGGCAAGGAGGATGGAAAGACGCGAGATGGCCGCGTTTCCAACCTTGCTGAGGAGAAGGACGATGCCCATCGTGGCCGCGGCGAGTCCGATGTTCGCCACGCTGCCGTAGTTGGGGGCGGCGGCGTTGCCGCCCATGGCCCAGTTCGCCGCGACCGGCATGAGTGTCAGCCCGATGGTGGTGATGACGGTACCCGTGACGACGGGTGGGAAGAATTTGATGATCTTGGAGAAAAGCGGTGTGATCACCAGGCCGATCAGGGACGCCACGATGACCGAGCCGAACACCGCCTGGATCCCGCCGCCGCCGTGGACGATCGCCACCATGGTGGAGACGCCGGCGAAGGACACGCCCTGGACCAGCGGCAGCTGCGATCCGAAGAACGGGATGCCGACAGTCTGCAGAATGGTGGCGAGGCCGCCGACAAACAGGCAGGCCGCGATCAGGAGCCCGATGTCCTGCGAGGACATGCCCGCGGCGGCTCCGATGATGAGCGGCGGGGCGATGATGCCGCCGTACATGGTCAAGACGTGCTGGAACCCGTAGGCGAACGTGCTCCCGATCGAGAGGCGCTTGTCCTCGGGGCGGGCAGGCCCGGACGCTGCGGGGCGGGTTTTATTCTTCGTGTTCATGGCAGACTTTCTTGGTTCATGGCAGACGTCTTTGTCTGGCTAACTTTGTCTGGCTAACAATGTGGTTTTTGGGTGCGGGTGATTGCCCAACTGGCTCGCATTTGATGTCGTTTTGAGGCTCCAAACGACACTTGCTGCGAGTCAGTTGGGCGGGTACCTCGGGGTCAGCAGAAGCCGGCGATGCCGTTCCACGCAGCCGGGGCAGGTGTGGTGTTGTCGCGCTGGACCGTGGCTTCGATCAAGCCGTACGGGCGGTCCGCGGCGAAGAAGACCTCGTTGGGGTTGTCGAGGCCGAACGGGCTGAGGTCCACCAGGAAGTGGTGTTTGTTGGGCATCGAGAACTTGATCTCGTCCACTTCGCTGTGGGCCTCCAGGACCTTCTTGCCCATGTCGAACAGGGTCTGCTGCAGGGCGTGGGAGTAGTTCTCCGTGAAGCCTTCCAAGAGCAGTGCCTTGATGTCCTCGTAGCTCTTGTTGAAGTCGGTTCCGGCAGCGTCGAGCCCGGTCTTGTAGCGCCAGCGGGCCGAGACATCGGTGGCGAGGATGCGGTCCGTGGTCTCGGGCAGGGTGGTGTACCGGTCGCGGGGATAGCCCACGAAGCCGGACTGCGTGGTCTTGAGGACGGTCAGGTCCTTGAGGCCGGAGATGACGTGCGTTGTGTTGCCTTCACGGACCACGACGGCGGTGCGGACTTCCTGCCCCTTGCGGACAAAGCTGTGGTCGTGTTCGGAGCCGTGTGCCTGGATGCGGTCCCAGGTGTAGGCCTCGGCTTCCCAGCGGCCGCCCGTGACCCACTCGAAGCCTGAGGTGAAGTGTTCGCTCAGGCGCAGGAGGAAGGCTTCGGGGGAGCCGATGCCGTCGCGGGCAAAGGCATAGATGGTGTTCTTCTGGGTGTCCGTGGCGACGACGTGTGCGTTGTCGCCTTGGAGGTGCGCAGCCTGGAAGTCGCCACGCAATTGCGAGGTGACGTTAAGGTCTTCGATCTGGTGGCGGTCGGTGTCGCGGGTGACTTTGACGACGCGGACTTCTGCCTTGCCGTACTGGTTGTCGCCGAGGACGATGTTGTTGCTCATGGTCATATCCCAACTTCTGTGAGGTGGAACCACTAAGGTCCACCAATGAAATTAAGCGCGTGTTTCATACGCGTTTCTGGTGGAGCCGACCCAACAAAAAAGAGCCGGCATCCGTTGATGCCAGCTCATTACGACCCTGCCTGCTGCTCCCAGGTTACGTGACCTGCGCCACGAATTGAAGAAAGCGTAGCCCACGTTTGCCAGTGGTGTACATCACTTCCGGAGAATCGTTACCTACTTTCTGATTGTGACCGACGGCGACTAGTGGCGGGGGCGTGGTCCGGTGGGCACCCCTTGACGAGGCTCGCGAATCCCCTCTACCATTTCCATATAACAAAAAATGTTTTCCAAGATACGGAAAATTCTCGGAGAACTTGAGCGCATGAAGTAGGAGGACAGATGGACTCGCAGGATAAGAACAACGTCGTGGAATTCCCGGCGCCCGGCCAGGAACTGTACCTGCCGTTCGGCGCTACGGATCCTGACTTCTATATTCCGGCCGACTGTGACCGCATGCCCGGGACTTTCTCCCGTTGGCTGCGCGCCCTTCCGGTATTCGGCCGGCAGCGTTCTTCTTAGGCGAATACGTGAGTGTGGCCCGGGTGCTGCGTTCCAGAACGCAGCACCCGGGCCACACCCACGATCTCGGTCAACGTGGAGCGAGGAGAGCCCTACATCGGCAGGGCCTTGGCGATAGTCGAAACGATCATGCTCACTTTGACGGACACCAGGATCAGGCTCACGGCAGTCAGGCCAATCAGTGCCCAAACCGGTGCGAGTCCGCGCTGCGGGGCGACCTTGTGGACGATCACTGAACGGCCCACGACGTAGACTCCGGCGCCCAGGAAGGCCCATGCCCAGTGGAAGGGGCGGACCACCCCGTCCCTTTGCAGCTTTTGCCAGTCGAGGTAGGACAAGAGAACGCTGACCCCGTAGATGAGCCAAGATGAGATAACCAGCAGGAAATACGGAACGCTGAACGCGCTGGGATCGAGGGTGGGTACGCGCCTGGCGCCGACATACCTCAGGTGGAAGACCGGATTCCAGAGCAGCAGGATAATCAGCGTGATGACCGGCAGCAGCGTGACGAGCCAGATGAACGGATTGTAGACCGGCGTCTGCTTGCTGATTTCCGGGCGCGGCGCGGGCTGGACCGGCCCCCCGTATTGCCCTGGCCCCCCGTATTGCCCTGGCCCCCCGTATTGCCCTGGCCGCGCGGCCGCGGGCCACGCCGCGCCGGGCTGACCCGCGCCGGGCTGACCCGTGCCAGGCTGGCCCGCGCCGGGCTGACTGGGTGGGTTCCATGCGTTTCCAGTCCAGGCGTTACCGTCCCACCACCGTAGTTGCCCGGAGCCCGAGGGGTCCGGGTACCAACCTGGAGGAGTCGGCGAGTTGTGCTGGGGGACGGTCATGATGTGCCTCCTGATCTACGACCTAATCGAGAGGCTACTCCTAACCGCTGATGATTTTCTGTGCGGCGGCTGAGTGTTTGGCAATAAGTTCCGGGATGTCCAGATCCGGAATCTGGCCGTCCACAACGCGCCATGTGCCGCCCACCATGACGCGGTCGGCGTGGTCTGCCGCGCAGAGCAACAATGCCGCGACGGGATCGTGGCTCCCGGAGAAGCGCAGCCCCTCGGGCTTGAACATGGCAAGGTCTGCCTGCATTCCGGGAGCAATCTGGCCGATGTCGGTGCGGCCCAACACCGCAGCGGATCCCCGCGTCGCCCAGCCGAGGGCGCGCTCCACGGGGACGTGCGCACCGTAGCGCAGCCGCTGCAGATACAGCGCTTGCCGCGCTTCGAGGATCATGTTGGAGGCATCGTTCGACGCCGAACCGTCCACTCCCAGCCCTACCGGAACCCCGGCGGCCTCAAGTTCCAGCACCCGTGCGGTGCCGGACGCGAGCCGCATGTTCGACGTCGGGCAGTGCGCGACGGCGGTGCCCGCGGCACCCAGCCGGGCGATCTCGTCGTCGTCGAAATGGATGCCGTGGCCAAGCCAGGTGCGTTTTCCGAGCCAGCCGACGCTGTCCAGATAATCCACGGTGCGCAACCCGAACATCTCGCGGCAGAAATCTTCCTCGTCGATGGTTTCCGCGAGGTGCGTGTGCAGCCGGACATCCAACCGTTCGGCCATGGCTGCGCTCTCGGCCATGATCTCCCTGGTCACCGAGAACGGCGAGCAGGGGGCCAAGGCGATCTGGATGACCGCTCCGTCTCCCCGTTCGTGGTACTTCCCGATCAGCCGTTCGCTGTCTGCGAGGATCACCTCCGGGCGCTGCACGGTGGACCGCGGCGGCAGGCCGCCGTCGTCCTCGCCCAGCGTCATGGACCCGCGGGTGAGCGTGGCGCGCATGCCGAGTTCACGCACGACGCCGACCTCGACGTCGATCGCGTCCTCAAGTCCCGCGGGGAAGAGGTAGTGGTGGTCGGCCGCCGTGGTGCAACCGGAAAGCAGGAGTTCCGCAAGCGCTACTTTCACGGCAAGTTCGAGGCTGTCCGGCTTCAACCGCGCCCACACGGGATACAGGTTCTGCAACCAGGGGAACAGGGGAGCGTTCGCCACCGGACCCCACGCGCGGGTGAGCGTTTGGTAGAAGTGGTGGTGCGTGTTGATGAGACCTGGCAGCAGGACATGGCTGCCGGCGTCGAAAGTTTCATGGCACGGCGCGGAAGGGCGCTTTCCGGCGGGGACGAGCTCCGCGATTTTCCCATCGCTGACTACGATGCCGCCGCGGGCGTCGAGCCCGTTGGCGGTGAACACATCGAGGGGATTCTTGATCCAGAGCCGGGAAGAGGCTGGATCTGTTGCCGGGGCTGCCGGCTGGAAATCGGATTTAGGGGACACTGGAATCCTTGTCTGGTCGGCGTAGTTGCGTTCCAGCTCAGTGGTTCCTGTCTGCTGATCCAGGTTCCGGCGGGTCATCCCTGCCGATGGCACCCAGCGTAGGTGGCTCGCCGAAGTGCGTCAATGTGACCGACGCCCCAAGCCCGGTTACCGCCCGGCATCAAGCGCGAATTTCACATGTCGAAACTTTTTTTCCAGAAACTATGGCGCGGCTCACATCTCCGGTGCTAATCTCAATTTGCCAAAGGCGGGCACCCGGACTTCCGGGAAGCTATCTACCAGGCGAAACCTTCACAAGCACATGCTGAAGCCTGGTAATCGCAGCACTGGTCTGTCATGTTCAGATGCCTCCCTGGTTACAGGCTTCCTCAGCACTAAGGAAGTCGCACATGAGTACCACCGTCACGGCCGAACATTTCTTGGCCACATCCATTGAGCTGGCAACAGCCAATGTCCTCAACAGCGGCGGGCCGTTCGGCGCCGTCATTGTCACCGCGGATGGCCGCGCCTTCGAAGGCGTCAACCGGGTCACCGCAAGCAACGACCCCACGGCGCACGCCGAGGTCACCGCGATCCGCAATGCCTGCCGCGAGCTCGGCACCTTCGATCTCAGCGGAGCCACCCTCTACACGAGCTGCGAGCCATGCCCCATGTGCCTGGCCTCGGCTCTCTGGGCCCGCATCGGCAACGTGGTCTTCGCAGCCGACCGGCACGACGCCGCCTCCGTCGGCTTCGACGACGCCGTCTTCTACGAATACTTCGAAAACGAGGACCGGGACACGCTCATGCCGGTCACCAAGCTGGAACTGGGCGACCCCCAGGCACCGGCCATCCTGGAACCCTTCAACACCTGGAACACGCTTGACTCCAGGATTGACTACTAGGGCCCGGTGGCTGAAATGACAATCCTGGACCCCGCAGAAATGCGAACGGCAACTGAAAAGCAGGCTGTGCCTTCCGGTGCAGGGCAGACAGATGCACGCGAAAAGCACACGGCAACCGGACTGGCACAGCGGGGCAGCAGCCCCAGGCCCCCGGCGTCGAACTCCTTCCTGGATCGTTTCTTCCAGATCACCAAGCGTGGCTCCACGCTGGCCCGCGAATTCCGCGGCGGCATCGTCACGTTCTTCACGATGGCCTACATCGTCATCCTCAACCCACTGATCCTGGGCGGATTCTCGGCCCAGAACGCACCCACGGATGTGGCTGGCGGATGGTTGTCCGCAGCGCAGGTGGGGGCAGTCACCGGCCTGACCGCCGGTGTCATGACGGTCCTCTTCGGCCTCATCGCGAACCTGCCGTTCGGGCTCGCCGCAGGCTTGGGAATCAACTCGTTCCTCGCAGTCGCCGTCATCCATGAAGTCACCTGGCCGGAAGCCATGGGCCTGGTGGTCATCAACGGCATCCTGATTGTCCTGTTCGGCGTCACGGGTGCCCGGACCGCGATCTTCAAGGCTGTCCCCAAGGAACTCAAGGCCGCCATCACCGTTGGCATCGGCCTGTTCATCGCCTTCATCGGCTTCGTCGATTCCGGTTTCGTCCGCGCCACAAAAGGCGGACCGCCGGTACAGCTAGGCAACGATGGTTCCATCACCTCCATACCTACCCTTGTTTTCATTGTTGGTCTGCTGGTCATGGGAATCCTCGTGGCCCGCAAGATCCAGGGCGGCCTCCTGATCGGAATCGTCGCCACCACGGTCCTCGCCGCCGTCGTCGAGGCCGTCATGCATATCGGGCCTGGCAGCGCCGCCAATCCCGGTGGCTGGCACCTCAACACCCCTGTACTGTCCGGCCAGCTGGTTTCCGCCCCGGACTTCAGCCTGGTAGGCCACTTCGACCTCTTCGGTTCGTTCTCGCGGATCGGCGGCTTGGCGGCCACGATGCTGGTGTTCACCCTGGTGTTCACCAACTTCTTCGACGCCATGGGCACCATGACCGGCCTCGCCAAGAGCGCCGGCGTGGCCTACAACGACGGGACGTTCCCCAAGCTCAAGTCGGCCTTCATCGTCGAAGGCCTGGGCGCGGTAGCCGGCGGCGCGACGTCGGGCTCGTCCAACACGGTGTACATTGACTCCGCTGCCGGAATTGGCGAAGGCGCCCGCACCGGCCTGGCGTCGGTGGTCACGGGTCTGCTGTTCCTGGGTTCGATGTTCCTGACCCCGCTCACCAGCGTGGTTCCGCTCGAGGTCGCAGCCGCGGCCCTGGTGGTGGTGGGCGCCATGATGATGGCACAGATCCGCGAGATCAAGTTCTCCAAGTTCTCCGTGGCCCTGCCCGCTTTCCTCACGATCGTCACCATGCCGCTCACATACTCCATCGCCAACGGCATCGGCGTCGGATTCATCTCCTGGGCCGTCATCCACTCGGCATCGGGGAAAGGCAGGAAAGTCCATCCGCTCATGTGGGTGGTGACCCTGGGCTTCTTGATCTACTTTGCCCGCGGGCCGATCAGCGCACTCATGGGAGCGTAGCCGGCCATTAGCGTAGCCGGCCATTGAGACGGCGGTCCGGCCGCAAGTCACCGCAATGAATAGGCGTCCGCCGATCGTCACCAACCGCATCAAGCGGACGACGACGGCGGGCGGCGGTGGGGGTGCGGCCGCTCCGCTAAGGACCGGGGTGGGAAATGAGAGGCCCGCCCCGGTCCTCTTCACGCAACGGGGTGCGTGTTTACCCGAAGCTCTCCTGTACAGACGCAAGGAATGAGAATATGAGGCAAGATCGCACACTGCCCCGGGCGGGTCTCCGGTCCGGGACCTCGGTAAAGGAGGTGTTGCCATGCTGGATTTGATGCCTTCGCTGGGCACGTGGCGGCCCGCGGTCTCCGGCCAGCGATGCGCCGTCGCCACCATCGTGGCCGCGGGAGGCTCCGTGCCCCGTCCCCTCGGCACGTCCATGCTGGTTTCCGAACACGGCGATGTTCTTGGCAGCCTCTCCGGAGGGTGCGTGGAAGGCGCCGTGGTGGAGGCTGCCCTTCAAGCAATGCACGACGGCGGCAGTCGCCTTGAGTCGTTCGGCTACAGCGCCGAGGACGCGTTCGCCGTCGGGCTCACCTGCGGTGGCGAGCTGGAAGTCCACATCCAGCCGACGGGGGCCGCCGGCTTGGACCTGGCTTTGTTGAACAGCGCGAGCGGCCCGCAGTCTTCCCTGGCACTCATCCGCAGGCTCGACTCCGCGGGAGGCGCCGTCGTCGTTCCTGATCCGGCGCGGTTCTCCGCTGTTGGTTCACGGGAACTTTCGGCCCTTCTCGGCGGGGATGACTACCTGATCAGCGCGGCCGCGGCCCAGCTCGAACCTCTCCTGCATGGCGGCCGCACAGGACTGGTGAGGCTCGCGCCGGCCGAAGGCTGCGGGGTTTCCGGGCCGGAAGCCGAACCCATTACCCTCTTCGTGGAAAGCCGCTTGCCGGCGGCCCGGATGCTGATCTTTGGCGCCAACGACTTCGGCGCGGCCTTGCTCCCCGCCGGGAAGCTCCTGGGCTACGAGGTCACTTTGTGCGATGCGAGGCCCGTGTTTTCGAGCCAGGGCCGATTCCTCGACGCCGACCACCTCGTCACCGACTGGCCGCACCGCTACCTTGCCGCGGAAGCAGCCGCAGCCCGGATCGATTCCCGCACGGTCGTGTGCGTGCTCACGCACGATCCCAAATTCGATATTCCGCTGCTGGAAACCGCCCTTGCTTTGGATCTCGCCTATGTGGGAGCCATGGGCTCCAGGCGCAGCCACCGGCAGCGCATCGACGGACTGCTGGACCGCGGCATTCCGGTCGAGGCCCTGGAACGCCTGCATTCGCCGATCGGACTGGACCTTGGTGCCGTCACTCCCGCCGAAGTTGCGGTGTCCATTACGGCCGAGATCCTCGCGTCCCGCGCTCCGCACCCGGCCTCGGCCTGTGCACCCTATCCAGCCTCCGGCTGGGGTTCGCTCAAGGACGGCACAGGGCCGATCCACCAGAACGCTCCCGAACACAACAACCCCGAACAAAGCAAGGTGACCCCATGGACATGAACACCATCGAGTCCGTGGTTGCGACCACGGATCCAGGCCAGTGGCGCGAGGGCGACGCCTGGCTCGCCGGCGGTACGGTCTTGTTCTCCTATGGCAGTCCGGTCGGCAGCGAAGAGCCGCTGATACGACTCTTGGATCTGGGCCAAGCAGGCTGGCCGGCCGTCACCGTGAGCGACGCCGGCGTTGAGCTGGCCGCCACCTGCACCGTCGCCGAGCTCTACGCACTTCCTGTGTCTGACGCCGTGGCCGGCCGGAACTGGCCGGGACTGGATCTTTTCCGCCCGTGCTGCGACTCTTTCGTGGCCTCCTTCAAGGTGTGGAACATGTCCACCGTTGGCGGCAATGTGTGCACCTCGCTCCCGGCCGGGCCGATGATTTCGTTATGCGCAGGCTTGGACGCGAGGGCCACCATCCTTGGCCGGCACGGCAGCAGCCGGACCGTTCCAGTGGCCGAATTCGTTACCGGGGACGGGAAAAACTGCCTGGCACCGGGCGAACTCCTGCGCAGCATCCAGCTGCCGGCGTCGGCTTTGGCGGCGAAGGTGGCCTTCCGCCGGCTCTCGCTGAGCAACCTCGGGCGGTCGGGGGTGCTGCTGATCGGAAGGCTCGACGCCGATGGCGGCCTGGTCCTCACAATCACCGCCGCCACCAAGCGGCCCGTGCAGCTGCGGTTCGCCGCCGCCGAGTTGCCAGACGCCGGCCAGCTGGCCGCCGCCGTCGGGCATTCGATCCCCTCGGAGCTGTACCACGACGACATCCACGGGCTTCCGGAATGGCGCCGTGACATGACCTTCCGCCTTGCCGAGGAGATCCGCGCCGAGCTGTGCGGCCCGGGGGAGCCGGGCGGACCGCTCACGGTCTCTGGCGATTTCTGGCCACCGCACGCCACCTCGCCGCAACCGTCCACCCAAGCGGAACCATTCAACACCGAGCAGCAGAAGGAGGCCTGAGCATGGCAATCGAGATCAACGGAACAGCCACCGAGGCCGCACCCCGCCCGGGACAGTGCCTTCGGACGTTCCTGCGCGAACAGGGCAACTTCGGCGTCAAGAAAGGGTGCGACGGCGGCGACTGCGGCGCGTGCACCGTCCACGTGGACGGTAAAGCTGTGCACAGCTGCATCTACCCGGCCGTCCGCGCCGAAGGGCACTCGGTCACCACCATCGAGGGGTTGTCGAGCGGGGAAGAGCTGCACCCTGTGCAGCAGCAGTTCCTGGAACACCAGGGCTTCCAGTGCGGCTTCTGCACGGCCGGCATGATGATGACCGCCGCCACCTTCGACGAGGAACAGAAAGCCAACCTCCCGCGAAACCTCAAGGGAAACCTGTGCCGCTGTACGGGTTACCGCTCCATTGCGGACGCTGTGTGCGGCAGTCACGCCCGCACCGGGCAAAACACCTCCGACGGCGGTGAGGTCGCCCAAGCCCACACGGGCCAGCTCGGCGACAACGTTCCCGCGCCTGCGGGACGCGCCGTCGTCACCGGTACCGCCCGGTACACGCTCGACGTCCCCCCGGAACAACTCCCGGGACTGTTGCACCTCAAGCTGCTGCGCTCGCCGCACGCGCATGCCCGCATTGTGTCCATCGATACGACGGCGGCACTCCAGGTGCCCGGGGTCGTCGCGGTTTTTACCCATGAGGACGCGCCGGCCCGCTTGTTCTCAACGGCCCAGCACGAGCTTTACACCGATGATCCCGACGACACCAGGGTCCTCGACAACGTGGTGCGCTTCATCGGCCAGCGGGTTGCCGCCGTTGTCGCCGAATCGGTGGGCGCAGCGGAAGCCGGGGCCCGGGCCATCAAGGTTGAGTACGAACTCCTGGATGCTGTCTTCTCGCCGCAGGACGCGTTGCTGCCCGGGGCACCCGCGATCCACGGCGAGAAGGACGGGGAAACGGCCCGGATTTCACGCCCGCAGAACAACGTCGTGGCGGAGGTCCATTCCGAGCTCGGAAATGTTGAAGCCGGATTCGCAGCGGCCGACTTCATCCACGAGAACACGTACCAGACCCAGCGCGTACAGCACGTCGCCATGGAAACGCACTGTTCCATCGCGTGGGTGGAGCCCTCCGAGAATCCAGGAGAGGACCGGCTCATGGTCCGTTCCTCCAGCCAGGTCCCTTTCCTGGTCCGGCGGACCCTCGCCCGCGTGTTCGATCTTCCTGAGGACCGCATCCGCGTGGTCGCCGGCCGCGTGGGCGGCGGGTTCGGCGGCAAGCAGGAAGTACTCACCGAGGACCTCGTGGCCATGGCGGCCCTCAAGCTCCGCCGGCCTGTGCAAGTGGAGTTCACCCGCACCGAACAATTCACTGCCACCACCACACGCCACCCCTTCACCATCAAGGTCAAGGCCGGGGCGAGCCGGGACGGTCACCTGACGGCGATGCAGCTGGACGTGGTCACCAACACGGGTGCGTACGGAAACCACGCGCCCGGAGTGATGTTCCACGGTTGCGGCGAGTCGTTGGCCGTCTACAAATGCGCCAACAAGAAGGTGGATGCGCAGGCCGTCTACACCAACACGGTTCCGGCGGGTGCCTTCCGTGGCTACGGCCTGAGCCAGATGATCTTCGCGATCGAGTCCGCCGTGGACGAACTCGCCGTTGGTATCGGCATGGACCCCTTGGAGTTCCGGCTCAAAAACATGGTCCGGCCGGGTGACGACATGCTCTCCACGAACCCCGAGCCGGAAGAGGACGTGTTTTACGGGAGCTACGGACTGGACCAGTGCGTGGCGTTGGTCCGGGATGCCCTCGAGCGCGGCGAGAAACGCTACCGGGATGCCGGCCTCGACAACTTCGGCCCGGGGTGGGTCACGGGCGTCGGTTCTGCGCTGTCCATGATCGACACCGTTCCGCCTCGCGGCCACTTCGCCCACACTCGCCTTAGGCTCCTGCCGGACGGCACCTTCGACGCCGCCGTCGGGACCGCCGAATTCGGCAACGGCACCACCACGGTCCACGCCCAACTGGCGGCGACCGCCCTGTCCACGACGGCGCCGAACGTGGCCGTGCGCCAGTCCGACACGGACCTCGTGGAGCACGATACCGGGGCATTCGGCTCCGCAGGCACCGTGGTGGCCGGGCAGGCAACCTTGCTCGCGGCGCAGGAACTCGCGCTGCGCATCCGGGCCGTGGCGGCCGGAATCGCGGGTGTTCCGGAGGCGGACTGCGTGCTCGAGGACGGTGCGGCGCGCTGCGGTGAGCGGGTCTTGGCGCTCGCGGAGGTGTACGACGCCGCGCAGCAGCAGGGCATGGAACTCGCCGCCGAAGGGCGTTGGGGCGGAACCCCGCGTTCGGTCGCCTTCAACGTCCACGGATTCCGGGTGGCCGTAAACACAGGCACGGGGGAACTCCGGATCCTGCAGAGCGTCCAGGCGGCCGATGCCGGCGTCGTGGTCAATCCACGGCAGTGCCGCGGCCAGGTGGAAGGCGGAATCGCCCAGGCGTTGGGTGTCGCGCTGTATGAGGAAGTCCGCGTGAACGACGCCGGCAAGGTCACCACGGACATCCTGCGGCAGTACCACATCCCTTCCTTCGCGGACGTGCCACGCAGTGAGGTGTACTTCGCGAAAACGAACGACCAGATGGGGCCGCTTGGTGCCAAGTCCATGAGCGAGAGCCCGTTCAACCCCGTGGCGCCCGCACTGGCCAACGCCATCCGGAATGCCACCGGGGTTAGGTTCGCGGCGCTCCCCATCGCCCGGGACAAGATCTACCTGGCGCTCAAGGATGCCGAAGCCTCCACCCAACTAGCTCGCATTTAATGTCGTTTTGGAGCCTCATAACGACATCTACTGCGAGCTAGTTGGGGTGGCTGGGCGGTTGGGGGCGCTAGTCGCTGAGGAGGTGCAGCTTGTCCTTCGTGTCCACATCGGCACCGTCGGCGAGGTCGCTGCAGTCGACGACGTCCACGAGCCCGGGGTGCGCCTTGAGGAAGCGGCGTGCTCCGGCGTCGCCGACGGCGGACTCGGCGACGTCGGCACGAAGGGTGGCGTCGAGGATCAAGGGGTGGCCGCGCCGGAGTTTTGATGTGTTGCTGCCTTTGTAGACAGTGTCCGCGTATCCTGCTGCGGTCACACGGCCGGGTTGGTGCGCGGCCAGCAGCCTGGCGACGACGCCGGGGGTCAACCCGGGCTGGTCCACGAGAGCCACCATGACGTTGTGGCCAGAGGTGGCCGCCGCAACACCCGTACGAAACGAGCTGGCCATGCCGGACGCCCACTCCGGGTTGTCCACCACGAGATACCCGCCCAGGTCCGTCCCGCGTCGGACATCCTCGGCTCCGGCCCCGAGCACCACGACGACCTTGAGGCATCCGCCGTCGAGCAATGTCCTGGCGAGTACCTCCACCAAGGTGTGGCCGCGGAAGGGCAGCAGCGCCTTGGGGCCGAGGCCCAGGCGTGTCCCCGCGCCGCCGGCCAACAGCACACCAGTGGTGGGAACAGGGCTGGAATCGTTCATGGGGTTCACACTATCCATGCGCCCCCGCGAGGTCTCTAGGTTCACCTTGCATTCCAATATAGGTCTACCGAAAAAGGTTGAATATTACCCGTGGGTAGGCCTTCTGGCAGGCTCCCTTGGCCGATATTCTCTTATGGACTTCACGAGAGTCAGTGGTCATCGAAGGGGATGCAATGACGCATCCGCGGTGGAAAGAGGTTTTATGTCTGGCATTTTCGAAATCTTGACGGCGGGGGAGCAATCGTTCCGTTTCCGGTTGAAGGCTGATGATGGAACGGTAGTGGCGGTGTCGCCAAAGTTCCCGGATATTGCGGCCCTTGTGGCCGGTATCAACGCAGTCAGGGAGAATGCCGCCACAGGATTCGTGGTGGATCACCGCTCGCTCGGAGCGTAAAAGCAAATCGGCGGTAGTGCTCAAGGAGCACTACCGCCGATTCCTTTTTGCACCTGTTTAGGAGTCGCCCCCCGAACCGCCGGTGGTTCCGGCAGTCACGTCGAGGAGCTTGTACCGGTCAATGGCGTACGACGGCGCACTCGGGTCAACCTCGCCCCTCGCCGCGAGGAGTTGCAGGGTCTTCACGACGATGGAGTGGGTGTCGTTTTTGAAGAAGC
>NZ_JARVRH010000014.1 GCF_030209755.1 Arthrobacter sp. efr-133-TYG-118
GCGCTCACTTATGTGGTGTTTCCGGCGGACGCCCGCTCACTTGATGTGAGCGAGCATCACGCCAGAAGGCCTTATATGTGAGCGGGCGTCCTGGGGTGATGTGCCGGGGACAGTCAATTAGGGCCCGACGGCGGCAGTCCCGTTGCACTGTTTTCCCACCTTTGGGGGTGCCTCCCAGACGCGCGCTCACTTATGTGGTGTTTCCGGCGGACGCCCGCTCACTTGATGTGAGCGAGCGTCCCGTCAAAGGGCCTTATATGTGAGCGAGCGTCCTGGGGTGATGTGCCGCGGACAGTCAGTTAGGGCCCGACGGCGGCGGTCCCGTTGCGCTGCTTTCCCACCTTTGGTCGCGCTCGGCAGGGAAGCCCAAGATCGCAGGGTTTCCCTAGGTTTAACCCAAGAAATGCGCAGGATCGCGAGTCTTGCCACAGGTTGTCCCAAGGACTGCTCCATGGCGTATTTGGCCTTGCTAAGTTGCTTGTGAGCTGGTGCTGGACCAGCCCACATTCCCCAACTCGCTCAGGAGTTTCACATGTTTTCTCTGGTCTCAAACACCGCGTCCCGCATCCGTCGCGACGAAACCGGCGCCACCGCCGTCGAATACGGCATCATGGTCGCCCTCATTGCTGTTGTCATCATCGTCGCTGTCACGCTGCTGGGTGGAACCCTGAAGGAGACCTTCAACAGCACCGCTTGCAGCGTCAAGGGCGGCGTCTGGACCGGTACGGTCGCCGCGTCCGGCTCGACGGCGGCAGTCCCCGGCAGCTGCTCGAAGTAATTCCAACTGAGCTGTACCGGATCAACTAACATCCGATGCTCTCACAGGATCATCCGCTCTTACCTCAGCAAGGAGCTTCAATGCTTTCCAATGTCCTAAAGTCAGCAATCCGCGCGCAGCGTGACGAGACGGGTGCCACCGCGGTCGAGTACGGCATCATGGTTGCCCTCATCGCTGTTGTCATCATCGTCGCCGTGTCACTGCTCGGCGGCAACCTCGTCGAGACTTTCAATAGCACGGCCTGCAGCGTCAAGGGCGGCGTTTGGACCGGTACGGTCGCAGCGTCCGGCTCGACGGCGGCAGTCCCAGGCAGTTGCTCAAAGTAGCCGTCACCACAGGAGCCAGTTCGGTGGGTGGGGCTCAAATCCCACCCACCGAATTCCCTTCCTTCTAAGAGCTCCCTTCTTGTTTCAAGCGCACGCGACTCCACAGGACGAAAGGCAGACTCCCATGGCCAGGGCATCAGAGCGCGGTGCCGTGGCGGTCGAATTCGCGTTGCTGGCGCCGGTCTTGATCATGCTGCTCCTGGGCATCATGGAATTCGGCAGGGCCTACAACGCGCAGATATCGCTCTCAAATGCAGCCCGTGAGGCCGTCCGGGTTATGGCGATTTCGAATGATCAAACAGCCGCAAAGACAGCGGCCAAGAACGCCGGCGTCTCACTGAATCCAAAACTACAGGACGTGAATTTCGTCTTCACTCCCACCAGTTGTACGTCGGGCGCCCAAATGTCCGTGACCATCAACTACACACTCAGCACCCTCACGGGAATCGCGGGCCCTTTTCCCATGCAAGGAGTAGGAGTCATGGTATGCAGCGGCTGAGGGGCGAGAACGACGGCGAGCGCGGAGCGGTAGCGGTGCTCGTCGCTCTCTTGTTGGTCGTGTTGCTCGGTTTTGCAGCCATGGCAGTGGATGTAGGAAT
Source organism: Arthrobacter sp. efr-133-TYG-118 (assembly GCF_030209755.1). Classification (GTDB taxonomy): domain Bacteria; phylum Actinomycetota; class Actinomycetes; order Actinomycetales; family Micrococcaceae; genus Arthrobacter. The sequence continues at coordinate 1,704 of NZ_JARVRH010000014.1, forward strand.
GCTGTACTCGGAACGGGCGCAGGTCCAGAACGGGTCCGACGCCGCGGCCCTAGCGGTGGCACAAAAGTGCGCCGCCAACACGAGCGATCCGAACTGCTCATCGACGTCTCCAATCGCAACCAGCATCGCAAACAAGAACGCCATCGACGGCCTGAACAACATCAAGTCTGTCAGTCTGGACCTGACAAACCGGAAGGTAACGGTGACCGCCGGGGCCCAGCAGGCGGGCGGCGTGCCGAACGCCGTCTCGCTCTTCTTCGCGCGCGTCCTTGGATCCAACACTGCCGACGTCATAACCACCTCGACCGTCCAGTGGGGGAGCGCCGTCGCCGGCAGGACTGCGTTTCCCCTCGCGTATTCCATCTGCCAGGTGCAGGGATACATCGGCGGAGCGCTCCAGCTTCTTCAGGATCACGGCTCCGGTGCCAATCCCAGCTGCAACTACGGCCCTTCAGGCGCCACGGTCGCCGGCGGATACGGCTGGATAGTCCAAGACACCGGTGTGTGCGGGGGCACGATTAACCTCGCGGTCAGCGAAGGTGGGAGCGCCCCGGGTAACAGTGCACCGGGTAACTGCGCAGCCACCCTTCAAAAGTGGGCCGACACCATCAACGCTGGCCGCGACGTCGTCGTCCTCCTTCCGGTCTTCGACGCCGTCACAGGTACGGGAAGCGGCGCCGTCTACCATCTGGTGTCCTTCGCCGCATTCAAAGTGACGGGGTGGACGTTCAGCGGCAACAACAGTCTTCCGGACAGTTTCCACAACACAAGTCCCTATGTCCCTTCAGCAGTTTCCTGCAACGGCAACTGCCGCGGAATCATCGGGAGTTTCGTCAAGTACGTCTCGCTGGCGGACGGCTACACGCTGGGGCCCGTAGACGCCTATGGGGCCACCATTGTCCGCCTCACGAACTAGTTTTCATCCATTCTTTGAGCACAGGAGTAGTAAGTGAAGTCACGCTTGTTGGCCGGATCGGCAGCGGCACTGCTGGCCGTCGTCGGGGTGATTCTCGTATTCTCCTATGCGCAAGGAGCGGATCAGCGGGCAGTCCAGAACCTGGCGCCTGTTGACGTGTTGGTGGTCAAGACGGCCATCCCGGCGGGAACGTCTGTGGACGCCATGAAAGATTCCGTCGTTACCCAGCAACTGCCCGGATCGGCCGTCCCCAAAACTGCGCTACACACGCTCGGGGACTCAGCAGGCAAGGTCGCCGCCGTCGACCTCGTCCCGGGCGAGACGCTGGTGTCGGAAAGACTGGTCGCCCCGGATGCGCTCAAGACTCCTGGGGACGTCAAGGTGCCTGCAGGGCTTCAGGAGGTCTCCTTTCAGCTGGAGCCCCAGCGGGTGGTCGGGGGACTGCTGGTTCCAGGTGACCACATTGGAATATTCATCTCCATGCCGACCGGTGGAATCGAGGCGAAGCCGGACAAGCAAACTACCGAATTGGCGATTCACAAGGTTCTTGTGACCATGGTCCAACGCGCCCCCCAAGCAGCAGCGAGTGCTCAAGCGACGCCGAATCCCAGTTCCGGTTCAGCAGGATCCAAGGACAGCGCACTTCCCACCGGATCCCTCCTGCTGACCGTTGCCGTGAGCGATGTGGACGCATCCAAGATTGTCTTCGCCGCCGAGTTCGAAAAGATCTGGCTCAGCAAAGAGCCGTTGGATGCCAAGGACAGCGGCCCCACCATCATGCAGCAGAGCGGGGTATACAAATGAGCCGCTTTGTCCTGATCACCCCCAATACCGATTTTGACCAACGGTTGCGCCAAGCAGTCGCAGGCGGCCTGCCCGGAAGCGTGCAGACCTTCTTCACGAGCGTTTTGCCAGCTGATCCAGCCGAATTGTTCGGCGCGCTCAATCAGGAACAACTCGAAGTCCTGATTCTGGGACCCGACGTGCCCGTGGAGGACGCTCTTCGCCTGGCGACGGTTTTCGATGTGCAATTGCCGGAACTGAGCGTGATCCTTGTCAGCGAACTGGATCCCGCATTCGTCCTCCAGGCCATGCGATCCGGCATTCGCGACATCATGAGCCCGGCTGCGGACGTGGCCCAGATTCGGGTCATGCTTGAGCGCGCGTGCCAGTCTTTCGCCAGCCGTCAGCGCACCATGGAACCCAAGCAGGCGGGCTCCCCGAAAGGCTTGGTGATCGGTGTCTTTTCGCCCAAGGGCGGCGTGGGCAAAACGACTATCGCCACGAACATCGCCGTAGGGCTGGGCAAGATCGCGCCAATGAGCGTGGTGATCGTGGATCTGGACTTGCAATTCGGCGACGTCGCCTCAGGGCTCTACCTCAATCCGGAGCACACTGTCACCGACGCCGTTACTCCTTCGGCCAGCCAGGATTCCCTGGTACTCAAGGCCTTTCTCACCGTCCACCCGGCAAGCATCTATGCCTTGTGCGCGCCGAAGGACCCCATCGAAGCAGACGAGATCTCGCCGCAACAGGTGGGTCGGCTCCTCGAACAGCTGGCCCTAGAGTTCCAGTACGTGGTGGTGGACACCGCGCCCGGGCTACCCGAGATCGGGCTCGCTGCCCTCGAACAATGCTCGGACGCCGTCTGGGTGACTGGCATGGACGTTCCAAGCGTCCGAGGCCTCCGTTCCGGCCTGGACATCCTCCGTCGGCTGAACCTGTTACCTGAAACCCGGCACGTGGTGCTCAACATGGCTGATTCCAAGTCCGGTCTCTCGGTGCAGGACGTCGAATCGACCGTCGGTGCTCCGGTTGACGTGAGTATCCCTCGATCGAAGGCCGTAGCGTTTTCCACCAACCGCGGCATTCCCGTGCTCCAGGACGCCGTGAAGGATCCGGCCGTCAAAGGACTCAAGCAACTCGTAGAGCGCTTCAATCCCACGTGGCGTGCCAGGGCGCAGCGCAAACTGCACAGAAGGGTAGTGGTCTAATGAAGCTGTCTGAACGCCTGCGTGCTGCCGAGGACAAGGTCGAAGCGTCCTCCGGACCAGGGGAAAACCTTGGCCTTGGCGGATTCGCCGCAGCACAAGGCGGTCCTAAACCGACATTCGCTGAGTCCACTCAGCAAGCCAGGCCAAATCCGGCCGGGAAGCCTAGCGGTGCTGCAAAACCCCACACTTCAGTCAAGCTGTCCGACCTACCTGACTCGCCGAAGCTCAGGGCCCAGCAACCGGTGGACGCCTTCGCTGCCCTCAAGCAGCGCGCCGCAACTGCGCTTTTCGAGCGACTGGGGGCAAGGTTCAACGACTCGAGCGTCAGCGAACAGGAGTTGCGGTCAACTGCTCGGGAAGAACTCATCCGGATCATCGACGCCGAGCAGGTCCCGCTGTCCGCGGACGAGCGCAGCAGGCTCGTGGCGGACGTGGCAGATGATGTCCTTGGGTATGGGCCGCTCCAACGATTGCTGGACGACCCAGAGGTCACCGAAATCATGGTCAACAGGATGGACCAGATCTACGTCGAACGAAAAGGCAAGTTGACCCTGACAGATTCCGGATTCAGCTCCGAGGACCATCTCCGCAGGGTCATTGAACGGATCGTTTCGAAGGTGGGGCGCAGAATCGACGAGTCATCCCCGCTTGTTGACGCGCGCCTTGAGGACGGGTCCCGTGTGAACGCCGTGATCCCTCCGCTTGCGGTGGGCGGTTCGTCGCTGACCATCCGAAAATTCAGCAAAATACCGTTGACCGTCAGGAATCTGATCGATTTCGGCACGCTCACACCCGAGATGGCCGAACTCCTCAATGCTTGCGTCAAAGCGAAACTGAACATCATTGTTTCCGGAGGTACCGGAACCGGCAAGACCACGTTGTTGAATGTACTTTCTTCCTTCATTCCGGAAGACAACCGCATCGTCACGATTGAAGACGCCGTAGAACTTCAGATCCAACAGCAACATGTGGTCAGGCTTGAGAGCAGGCCGCCGAACACCGAGGGCAAGGGTGAAGTGACGATCAGAGAGTTACTCCGGAACTCCCTTCGTATGCGCCCGGACAGGATCGTCGTCGGCGAGGTCCGCGGCGGAGAGTCCCTCGACATGCTGCAGGCGATGAACACCGGTCACGACGGTTCCCTCTCTACGGTGCACTCAAATTCCCCTCGCGACGCAGTGGCGCGCCTCGAAACCCTGGTGCTCATGGCAGGCATGGACCTGCCACTGCGTGCAATCCGCGAGCAAATAGCGTCCGCCGTGAATCTCATCATCCAAATCTCCCGGTTGCGGGACGGAACGCGCCGAATCACGCATGTGACCGAGGTCCAAGGCATGGAAGGCGACATCGTTACCCTCCAGGACGCTTTTGTTTTCGACTACTCGGCGGGTGTCGACGCCCACGGGATGTTTCTTGGAAGGCCCGTCCCAACGGGTATCCGGCCGCGGTTCATCGACCGCTTCGATGACCTGGGCATCCGTGTTTCTCCCGGGGTATTTGCCGCTCCTTTGGCAACAGCAGAAAGGACATGAACGAAACATGATGCTCATGACTGGAATGGCATTAATGCTCGCAGCCATCCTGTTTTTCGGGGTGGCTGTGATCTTGCCGAAAACCCCGGAAGTTCCGCTGGATCGGAGACGGCCCTACCAAGTAGGCTCAGGTTCCCAACTGACGCGCTTTGCTGGTTCTACCGCCGAGGTAGTCCACGGGGTCCTCAGTAGGCGCAACGTTCGGCTCTTCAACCGCGAAGAACTGGAGAATGCCGGACTGCGAATGAGCCAAGCGGAATTCTTCATTCTTGTGATTGCCGGTGCTCTCGTGGGTGCATTGATCGGGCTCATCATCGGCGGCCCGTTCGTGGCCGTCTTATTCTTCGTCCCAGCGCCTCTTGTTGCACGGCTCGTCCTCAGCTCGTTGGCCAGCAAAAGGCGCGGGAAGTTCGATGCTCAGCTCGGTGACACCCTCCAACTACTGTCCGGTGGCTTGCGGGCCGGGCACAGCATACTTCGTGCCATCGACGCTGCGGCCACTGAATCGGCCAGCCCAACGGCCGAGGAAATGCGCCGGATCATTACAGAGACGAGTCTTGGCCGCGATCTCCAGGCCTCGCTCAACGATGCGGCGGATCGAATGCGGAGTGAGGACTTTGTGTGGATAGCGCAAGCCATACAAATCAACCGCGAGGTGGGTGGAAACCTCGCGGAAGTCCTGGACCAGGTCAACGAGACCATACGCGAACGCAGCGAGATCAAGGGACACATCAAATCGTTGGCAGCGGAGGGAAAGTTCTCGGGATACATCCTGATGGCTCTTCCCTTCGGTATCGTGACCATGCTCATGGTTGTCAACCCCGGCTACATGGACGTGATGTTTACCCATCCCCTCGGTTGGGGAATGATAGCGGGTTCAGCCATCCTCATGACCATCGGCGGTCTCTGGATGCGCAAGATCATCGACTTGAAGTTTTGAGGTGACGCGTGAATCCCTCTCTCCTGTTGTCCTTACTGCTGGTGTCCCTGCCAATTGCCTACCTCGCTTGGTCCTTCCTGTCGGTTGACCGCAAAGCCCAGCGCGCCGTCCGGGAGCTTTTGACGAGGGGTGAAAACACTGCCGAGGCCGGTCCACAAAGTCGTGGCGGCGCACTCGAGTTCATCGGCTACCGCCTGACCCCCGGAAGCTACGTCCAGAAGTTGGATCGGATGCTCTCGCGGGCCGGCCGTCCGCAGTCGCTCCCTTTGGGACGTGTCCTCGCAGCAAAGCCTTTCCTCGGATTGTGTGGAGCGCTTTTGGGTCTATTCATCAGTGCCAATAGCTCGAGCGGGATCATCAAGCTCGTGGGGATTTTTGTTGTGTTACTTGGCTACTTCATTCCGGATCTTTTGCTGTACAGCAAAGGACAGGAGCGTCAAAAAGCCATGCAATTGGAACTCGCAAATACCATGGACCAAATGCTGATATCGGTCGAGGCGGGCCTGGGTTTTGAAGGAGCAATGGCACGGGCCGGAGAAAATGGGAAGGGGCCGCTGGCTGAGGAGTTGGTGCGGACGCTGCAGGACATGCAGGTGGGACGGAGCCGCCGCGAGTCATATCTGGCACTGGCCGAGCGCACTAACGTTCCTGAACTCCGGAGCTTCGTGCAGGCTGTGATCCAGGCGGACACCTACGGCATTGCCATCAGCCGGGTCTTGAGGGTCCAGGCGAAGGTGATGAGGGTGAAGCGCCGCCAACGCGCCGAGGAAAAGGCGATGAAGCTTCCGGTGATGATTCTCTTCCCTCTTCTGTTCTTCATCTTCCCCGTGCTGTTCATTGCAATCCTGGGTCCGGCCGTCATCAACACCATAACCACCTTCAGCGGAGGCTGAGCCCAATATCGCATTGTCTTAATTGGGCGCACGCGATGAAAAGGGGTTAAATCAAGAAAGGCCTAAGATTTCCTTAAGATAAGCATAAGTTCGGTTTTTCCGGAATTCAGAAAGTAGCATTGGGCTATGTTCAGTTCAGGTTCCAGCGAGGTCAACGAGGATTCAGATCCGAGCCATCCGGGCTCATCTGATGACTCGAGCACGCGGCCCGCTGTCCCGCTTGCCGAACATCCCATACTGGACCTCGCAGAATTCCAACTCCTGGAAGATCAAGTGGACAATCCGCTGATCGCGCGCACGTTTGCAGGCGACTTCGCGAAACTCTGGGCGAGGCGATACGAAATCCTGGCGACCGCCGTCGAGCGCGGTGACGTGGCGGCGGCACTAAACGCGGTCCTAAGCCTCCGGACCTCGTCCACCATGGTTGGCGGCGTTCGCCTCGCGGTACTTGCAGCGCAGCTAGAGGAACGCATTCGAAAAAGTGAATTGCGTGAGGCCCGGCCCCTGCTCAAGGAAGTTGCAGAATGCGGGCACCTGACGGTCCAGGAACTAAAGGACAGCTACGTCCTCCGGAACGATTGACGTTCGCCCGCTTAATCCGATCTTTTCGGCGTGAGCCTATACCCGACTCCTCGGACAGTCTGTAGAAAGCGCGGCGATTGTGGATCTTCGCGGAGCTTTCGGCGGAGGTTCCCGATGTGGGTCTCAACAGCCCGTTCGTCGGCGTCGCTGATGTACGCATCGTCGTCGTAGTAGTCACCGCGCGCTGCCTTCACGAGGTCAGCGCGCGTCCGCACTTCCCCTTTGGCCCGAAGCAGGTCCAAGAGCAGATCGAACTCGCTTCTCGTCAAAGTCAGGGATGAACCTTGAAGCGTCACTGTGCGTGATTTGTAGTTCAGGGCCAAGCCATTGTGCTTGATCACCGCTTGTTCGGCCGTGTCTGAACCGGCCCCGCCTGAACCGCCCCCGGCCGAACCAGCACGGTAACCGCCCCCGGCCGAACCGCCGTCGTAACCGCCCCAACCGCCCCCGCGATCCTCCTCCGGCAACGCAAGCCTGCCTTCCGCGCGTGGCCGCCGCATCATGGCGGTGACCCTGGCCCTCAATTCACGAGGCAGGAACGGCTTCTTGACGTAGTCGTCTGCGCCGGTGAGGAATGCCGTCAATGTGTCGGGCTCGTCGCGCCTGGCCGTCAGCATCACGACATATGCGTCGCTGAATTGCCGAATTCGCCGCAGGACCTCGTGGCCGTCCATGTCCGGAAGCCCGACGTCGAGCGTCACCACGGAGGCGTGGTGATCCCTTACAACTTCGACGCCTTCGCGTCCGGTGGCGGCAGAATGCACCACAAATCCAGCTTCTTTGAGGATGGCGTCAACCAGATTTCGTACATCTTCGTCATCCTCAATGACAACAGCTACCCCAGGCTCGCTCATTGGACATCCTTGAGGGTGCACATCGCCGCACAGCCCAGCGCAATGCGGTAAATGCCACCCAAATACTCACGATACAAGCATTGAAGCCATCTGGCATCTAATATGTGGATTAAGCGCTGCTCCGAACTTCCAGTTTGATCGTTCGGGTCGTCGTATTGTGGTTCCTTGGGGGAATAGTGGACTCCATGCGCTTCCTTCGGGAATCGCGTGGAGCTGTAATTGGTTCGCGAATCTCCAACGAAGGGTCTCGACTTTGAGTGAGCAGCCATTTTTCCGCGCGGCCGCCCGTTTCTTCAGAAAGCTCACGCCTCGCGCCCGGCTGGCTGTCTGTGAATTGCCGCTAACGCTCATCATCGCGGGCCTGGCCATCGCGGCACCCAGTCTTTGGCCGGGGTTGATCCAAAATTGGTTGTTCGTCACGGGAGTCCTCCTCCATGGCATCCTCTTCCTGGGCTGCCTGCTGGTCCCGTGGGAGCGATTGGCGCCGAGCGCAGGCCTGGCAATCCCTATTTTGGATCTAGTCGCTCTCTGGTTCACGCGAAACGGCGCCTTCAGCGCGATTCCGGGCCTCATTACATTGGCTATCTTTCCCGTGATCTGGCTGTCTGCGTCAGGCATGCTGTCCAAGACAAGCCTGGTCCTCAGCTTTGTGGGTCCTTTCCTCATCGCGCTTCCGCCAGTCGTTTCGCACTTGCCCCGTCCCACCTCATCAGACATTTCTTCAGTGCTGCTTTTGCCCCTCATGATGTTCGCAATGGCAGTCTCCATTCGTTTGGCTGGCTCAAATGCCCGTCTCCAGCAACGACGGGTAAGCCAGCGGGATCAGGCCCTGCGGCAATTGTTGGCCGCCAGCAGGGAGCGGGAAACGCTGCTCAAGACAATCCTGGACACGATCGACGTCGGAATTGTTGCCGTCGATTCGAAGGGCGAAACCCTCCTGATCAACAACCAACAAAAGGCATTCTTACGGGTGGCAATACCGGCGGAAGGCTCGCGGGGACCAGCGGAACAAGTTCCGCTGGTTTTCGGCCAGGACCGGCGGACGCCGGTTCCGCTCGAAAAGGGCCCTGTTCGGAGGGCCGTTCAGGGGGAGACATTTTCCGACTATCTCCTTTGGTTCGGCGCAGGTACCGAACAACGGGCCATATCTACGGCCGCGCGGGGTATGAGAAACGACATTGATGAAGGCTTTGGTGGCGCGGTCATCGTTTTCAAGGACGTGACGGATGTTGTCGATGCCCTTGCGGCCAAGGACGAACTCGTTGCCAACGTTTCGCACGAATTCGGTTCGCCACTGACATCGATCTTGGGCAACATCGATCTTGTACTCCGCGGCGCCGAAGAGCTCCGGCCGGATACAAGGCGTGGCTTGGAAGTCGCGGAGCGCAACGCCGAGCGGCTCCGCGCCTTGGTTGAAGATCTCCTTATGTCAGCCGTCGCCGTCGAGAGCGTGCACCCGCGGCGCACCGATTTGGCTGGGCTGGTGGAAAACAGCTTGGTTTCTGCACGGGCGCAGGCCGACGCTGCCCACGTGGGCCTTGTCGCTGACGTGCCGGCACCGCTGTGGGCAAACGCCGACCCCTTGCGACTGGGACAGGCCCTGGACAATCTGGTTTCCAATGCCATCAAGTATTCGCCGGGGGGCGGACTGGTGACGATAAGGGCGGAGCGGAACGACGGCTGGGTCCAGCTCGAAGTGCAGGACACAGGAATGGGCATGACCACGGACGAGTCGACCAGGATCTTCACCCGGTTCTTCCGGACAAACGCTGCCCGTCAGGCCCGGATTCCAGGCGTGGGCCTCGGCTTGTCTATCACCAAGTCCATCGTGGAACGCCACGGAGGCAGCATCTCCTGCAGCAGCAAGCCCGGCAGTGGAAGCACCTTCACTGTGGCGCTGCCGGCTGGTCCGCCCCAAGAGCCTTCACGGACAGACGCGCCGGCACTGTATTAGGGCCGGCACTGTATTAAGCCGGGTAGCTGCCCGCCGTGCAAGTAGCCGGCCGGGCAAAGTAGAGTACCCACTACTCGTGACCGGCCTTGGAGCCAACGGATTGAATGGAACCCAGTTGGTCTCAAGCGCAGTTCCTGGTCTCTGGGGGTTATCCGTATGTGTGTTTCATGCAATCCTGTTGTGTCCTTTCCGCGTCCCATAGCGACGGCGGCAGTCCGTTGAGCGCGGGAATGGAATCCGCTTCCATGTTCGCCGGGTCGTTGCCCGGGCTGATCCTGATGGACCTGGGCCAGGCAATGGTGGTTGTATGCCTGTGTTTCGACATGGTTCGTGCCCTGTCCGTGCCACGTTCGCATCGGCGCTATGTGGCCAGCACAATCTTCAGGACCCTGGCGGTGCCATCGATTCTCGTCATGGGCGTCAGCGTGCTGGCTAAGGCAATCCAATGGTCGTGGATGGACGTGGCCATGGGCGTCCTCGTGATCGTGATGATCGTCTTCCGCTGGCACCACGACAAGGATGAGGACAACTGGTGGAAGGGCAAAGGCAAGAAACTGGCCCGCTGGGCGCGGAAGCAACTGGCACCACCGCCCGCCTTGACCCCGGTGTCGGCGTCGGCCTGAGCGCCACGCCCCCGACGCTCGCTCACTTTTGAGGTGTTTTCCGTCGATGCTCGCTCACATGATCTGAGCGAGCATCGCGGCATTTGGGCTTATATGTGAGCGAGCGTCCGGTCGATGTGCCCGGAACGGTCCGTTAGTGCCCGACGGCGGCAGTCCCGTTGCGCCGTCGTCCCGCCTTTGCGTCGTTCCCCGTCTGACGCTCGCTCACTTTTGAGGTGTTTTCCGCCGATGCTCGCTCACATGATCCGAGCGAGCGTCGCGGCAATTAGGCATTTATGTGAGCGAGCGTGCCGGTAGTTGGCCTTATATGTGAGCGAGCGTGCCGGTAGTTGGCCATTTATGTGAGCGAGCGTGCCGGTAGTTGGCCTTATATGTGAGCGAGCGTCCCCGCGCCGCCCCGCCCGCCCCGACCGCCCCGCCCCGACCGCCCGCCCGCCCCGACTGCCCGCCCCGACCCGCCCGCACCGACCCGCCCGCCCCGACCCACCCCGCGCCGCCGCCAACCCGAACGCTTGACGCATCTCGCGCCTTCCGCATATTCTGAACGAACGGTCGGTAAATATTTAGGAGCAACCATGGCATCGCAGAATCTGCAGTCTGTGCCCGCTGAGCTGTCCCCCGAAGAGCTTGAGCGGGAACAGGCCGGTCAGGCGTACTTTGACCGCATCATCTCCGAGGACTCGCGCATCGAACCCCGCGACTGGATGCCGGAGGCCTACCGCAAGACGCTGCTCCGCCAGATCTCGCAGCACGCGCACTCGGAGATCATCGGTATGCAGCCGGAAGCCAACTGGATCACCAGGGCTCCGAGCCTCAAGCGCAAGGCCATCCTGATGGCGAAGGTGCAGGACGAAGCAGGCCACGGCCTGTACCTCTACTCGGCCGCGGAAACCCTCGGCCAAAGCAGGGACAAGATGACCAGCGACTTGATCGCCGGAAAGGCCCGCTACTCGTCTATCTTCAACTACCCCGCGATTTCCTGGGCCGACATGGGCGCAATCGGCTGGCTCGTCGACGGTGCCGCTATCTGCAACCAGGTTCCCCTGTGCCGCGCCTCCTACGGCCCCTACGGACGCGCAATGGTGCGCATCTGCAAGGAAGAGTCGTTCCATCAGCGCCAGGGTTTCGAGATCCTCCTTGAACTGTCGAACGGCACGCCCGCCCAGAAGCAGATGGCCCAGGACGCAGTCAACCGCTGGTACGCGCCGGCGCTGATGATGTTTGGCCCGCCGGACGACGATTCACCCAACTCCAAGCAGTCCATGGCCTGGAACATCAAGCGGTTCAGCAACGATGAGCTCCGCAGCCGCTTCGTCGGCATGATGGTGGAGCAGGTCAAGGTCCTGGGCCTCACGCTCCCGGACAAAGACATCCGTTTCAACGAAGAAACCAAGAAATGGGAGCACGGCCCCCTGGACTGGAACGAGTTCAAAGACGTTCTCGCCGGAAAGGGTCCCTGCAACGCGCAGCGGCTTGAGCGCCGCCGTGAAGCGCACGACGACGGCGCCTGGGTCCGCGAAGCGGCCGCCGAATACGCGCGCAAGCAAGCAGAAAAGGAATACGCAGCATGACAACCTCTCCGGCCAACGAAGCCAACGAACCCCACGAAACTCCCTGGAGCCTCTGGGAAGTCTTCGTCCGCTCCAGCCGCGGCCTGTCCCACGTCCACGCCGGATCCTTGCACGCACCTGACGCGGCGATGGCGCTGCGCAACGCCCGCGACCTGTACACACGTCGCAACGAAGGCGTGTCCATCTGGGTGGTTCCAGCCGATGCCATTTCCTCGAGCGACCCGGATTCCAAGGGTTCCTTCTTCGAATCTCCGCAGGGCAAGGACTACCGCCACGCGACGTACTACACCAAGAGCGAAGGCGTGAAGCACCTGTGACCGCCCCCGAAAACGAAACCCAAGACTTCGCCATCGAGGGCCACGGCGACATCTCCGTCGGCGTCAGGGGTGCAGGTGCCTCCGGAGACGGTTCCGCAAGCGCTACGCGCATCACCCCCGGGAACGCCCTGCGCCCGGAAGACATTGCCCTCGAAATCCGCAAGGGACAAGTCAAGCCGAGCGACGACGTCGCGGAATACGCTTTGCGTATCGGCGACGACGGCCTGATCCTCGCCCAGCGCCTGGGCCACTGGATCTCCCGCGCCCCCGAGCTCGAAGAGGACGTCGCCTTGGGCAACATCGCCCTCGATCAGCTCGGCCACGCCCGTTCCTTCCTCACCTACGCCGGTGCGGCGTGGGACAAGTCCGAGGACGATCTGGCGTACTTCCGCCGCGAGCACGAGTTCCGTTCCGCCCACCTGTTCGAGCAGCCGAACGGTGACTTCGCCGTCACCATCGCCCGGCAGTTCATCGTGAGCTACTACCAGTTCGAACTCTACAAGCGGCTGACCGGATCCACGGATGCCACCATCGCGGCCATCGCGGCGAAGGCCCTCAAAGAGGTCGACTACCACCGCGACCACAGCGCCCAATGGGTCCTCAGGCTTGCCGGCGGCACGGAAGAGTCCCGCCGTCGTATCGTCCAGGCTTTCAAGCTCGTCTGGCCGTACGTGGAGGAACTCTTCGAAGACGACGAGCTCACGGCCCGCCTCGCGGAAAGCGGAGCAGGCGTTCAGCCGTCCAGTCTCCGCGCGGACTTCGACCAGCTCACAGGCGCGATCCTGAGCGAAGCCGGCCTCGATGAGGAACTGAACCTCGAGCGCATCCCGCAATCCTTGGGTGGCGGCCGCCAGGGCAAGCATTCCGAGCACTTGGGTTACCTGCTCGCCGAGATGCAGGTGCTTGCCCGCGAACATCCCGGCGCAAGCTGGTGACGGTGGTGGACATGTTCGTTCAGGACACAAGCGCCAGGACCAAGCAAACCGCCGAGCAGAAGGCCTGGGGGATTGCGGCCACGGTCTGCGATCCGGAGATTCCCGTCCTCACCATTGAGGATCTGGGGATTCTCCGTAACGTCCAACTGTTCGACGACGGCGGGCTGGTCCCCGCGGTCCAGGTCACCATCACGCCGACCTACTCGGGTTGCCCCGCGATGGACGCCATCCGCGACGACCTCAAGACCGCGTTCCACAAAGAGGGCTACCCGAGCGTCTACGTCGAGCTCGTCCTGGCCCCGGCGTGGACCACGGACTGGATGACCGAGCACGGCAAGGCCAAGCTGCAGGAATACGGCATCGCGCCACCGAGCGGCAGGGCGGCGGCCGGAGGCCATGCCGGCAAAGTCCGGCTCAACCTCGCTGTGAAATGCCCCCAGTGTTCTTCGCTGAACACCAAGGAACTCACCCGCTTTGGTTCCACCTCGTGCAAGGCGCTCTTCGTCTGCCAGGACTGCAAGGAACCGTTCGACTACTTCAAAGTCCTGTAAGGAATCCGATATGCCCGTTGTCCGCCAGACCGCAGCCGAACAAGCGCAGGCCACCGGCCGCCGTCGTGCGTCTTTCCATTCCCTCAGTGTTTCGGAAGTCCGCCGCCTGACTGAAGACGCCATCGAGGTGACGTTCGATGTTCCGGCCGAGCTCGCCGGCCAGTACGACTACCTTCCCGGCCAGTACGTGGCCCTGCGAACCACGCTTCCTGATGAGAGCGGCGAGCCGCACGAGGTCCGCCGCAGCTACTCCATCTGCGCAGAGCCTCGCAGCTTCGCGGACGGCAGCAGCGAGATCCGCGTGGCCATCAAGAAGGACCTGGGCGGCATCTTCTCGACGTGGGCGAACGCGGAACTCAAAGCCGGCGACACCTTGGACGTCATGAGCCCCATGGGCGCGTTCATTTCCAAGCATGGCAAGGACGGCAAGACTGTCCAGCAGAATGTCATGAACTCCATGAACAATCCGGAGGACATGGCGGGGGAGTTCGGCGACGCCGGATCGTTCGTGGCCATCGCGGCCGGTTCGGGCATCACCCCGGTGATTGCGATCGCCCGCACGCTGCTGGCCGCGAACCCGGAGACGCGCTTCGACCTGATCTACGCCAACAAGGCCGCGATGGACGTCATGTTCCTCGAGGAATTGGCGGACCTGAAGGACAAGTACCCGTCGCGCTTGGCCCTGCACCATGTGTTGTCGCGCGAGCAGCGCATCGCACCCCTCATGACGGGCCGTATCGACGCCGAGAAGCTCCAGCAACTGCTGGGCACCGCCATCCACGCGCAGGACGTGGACGAATGGTTCCTGTGCGGGCCGTTCGAGCTGGTCCAGCTGTGCCGGGATACCCTTGCTGCCCGCGGCGTTGAGCCCGAACACGTCCGCTTTGAACTCTTCACCACCGGCCGCCCGGACCGCCCCGAGGGCAATGCCGGCCGTCCCGTTGTGGAGGACGAGTCGAAGGACACGTTCAAGATCACCTTCAAGCTGGATGGTTTGACCGGCGATGTCGCCAGCCCCACCCACGCGCGGGAATCCATCCTCAACGCGGCGTTGCGCGTCCGCCCGGATGTTCCGTTCGCCTGCGCCGGTGGCGTTTGCGGCACGTGCCGCGCCAAACTGGTCTCGGGGACGGTCAGCATGGACGAGAACTACGCCTTGGAGCAGGATGAGTTGGACAAGGGCTACGTGCTGACGTGCCAGTCCCACCCCACCAGTGAATCCGTCACGGTCGATTTCGACGTCTAAGGAATATACGAATGATCGAGCTCTCCATCGCCAACGGCATCGCCGAAATTGTCCTTAATGCCCCGGAAAAGCTGAACTCTCTTGACGAAGCAGCGCTTGCGGAACTGGATAGAGCGTACGACGACGCCGCTGCCGCCGCCTCCCGCGGGATGGTGCGGGCGCTGCTCCTCCGCGGAGAGGGCCGCGCCTTTTGCGCGGGACGCGACATTGCCGGTGTGACGCCGGAGAGCGACGACGCGAAGGCGTACTTGAACGGGCTCGTGGAGCCACTGCTCAAGAAGATGGCAGCCTTCCCCGCCCCGACGTTCGCCGCAGCGCATGGCGCGTGCCTCGGCGTCGGGCTCGGCCTGTTGCTCGCGACGGACGTGGTGTACGTGGCGGAGAACGCCAAGTTCGGTTCGCCGTTCGCCAAGCTGGGCGCCACCTTGGACTCGGGCGGGCACTGGTACTTCACGGAGCGACTGGGCATGCACCGGACCTTGGACCTGATCTACACCGCGGACCTGATCAGCGGCGCCGAGGCCGTGGCGCAGGGAATGTTCAGCCGGGTCATGCCGGACAGCGCCTTGCTGGAAGCCACGCGGATCATCGTCGAGCGGGTGGCGGCGGGTGCCACCGGTGCGTTTACGGCCAGCAAGGAGCTCGTGGCCCATATCCGCGATGAGCGCCTGGGCTTGTGGGCCGCCATGTCCGAAGAGAACGACGAGCAGGCCCGGCTCTGCAAGACCGAGGACTACGCCGAAGGCTTCCGGGCGTTCCAGGAGAAGCGGGCGCCCGTCTTCAAGGGGTAGTGCGTCCCGGGGGGTACTCGCCCAAATTCCAGCCGCGGATAACCTGGTCGTTTGATCTTGTCAGGGCAACGTCCCATACCTAGACTCTCTAGGTATGGGACGAAGTTCAGTGAACGGACAGCTTGACCTTTTGCTGCTTGGCTCGCTCGGTGCGGGCGAGGCACACGGCTACGCGCTTATCGCGCGCATTCACGAGCGCAGCGGAGCGCGGCTCGAGCTTCAGGAGGGCTCGGTCTACCCCGCGTTGCACAAGCTCGAGGCGGCGGGGTGCGTCTCGAGTCGTTGGGCGGACGATGCCGGCGGCCGCCGAAGAGTCTATGCGATCACCGGCGCCGGGCACGCCGAGCTTGCCCGCATGGTGGAGGAATGGAAAGGCTTCTCGACGGCGGTGCAGGGCGTTCTTGGGGCGGCGTCGTGAACGCGGGGAGCGGGGCCGGGGCCGAAGAGGGGCCCATCGATGCATACCTCGACGAGCTCTTCGTGGCCGCGCGTGACGGCGATCCCGCTGCCGCGCGCAGGCTCCTCGCTGAGACCGAGGCGCATCTGCGCGAATGCGCCGCCCGGCTGCGTGGGCAGGGCCTGGACCCGGAGGACGCCGAGCGCGAGGCTGTCCGCCGCTTCGGACCGGTCGGCACCGTGACGCCGGTCCTGCGCCCGGCCCTTCGAGACCTCGCCCGGCTGCCGTTGCGCGCGTTCTTGCGCCCCTTGGTCGGGCTCGCGGCTGTTGGCGCGATCGCCGTCGGCGTGAGCGGCGCCATATCGGAGCTGTTCGGCCGGATCTGGGGCGCGGGCTTCGTGGCCGGCGATCTCCCCGGCGTCGCCTACACGGCCGCCAGGTGCGCGGTCCTTCAGGCACCTTATGCTGGCCTCGACTGTGCCCAGGCCGCGGCGGAGCACCACTGGGGCGAGGTCGTCGAATATCGCGTGGTTTTTGGTGTGCTGGGCTTTGTCCTTCTGCTCGTATGGCGGCTCCTGCCCCGTGAAGCCCAGCTTCCGGCGGGGCTCGCGCCGTCGCTCGCAGCCGCGGCTTTCCTGCTCGCCGCCGCGGCGACCGGCGTCCAGGCACTCAACGCCGCCGTCCAAGGCTGGCAGGGCACGGGGGCATGGCTGAGCGCCGTCGTCGTCGCTTTGCCGCTCGCCGTCGTGTTCGCGGTAGCCGCCCTGCGCAGCATGCGGATGAAGCCCGCGGGTTCATAAGTCCGCACGGCGGCGGTGGACACCACCGAGCCGAGGCACTCTTCCGGGCCGGCGGGTAGAGGAACGCCGTGGTGGTCCAGCCCGGACAGTCCGCAGCAAACTTCGGCCGGTTAACGAGGACCCCGGAAGCCAGGGGCGCCGGGCAGCAAGCCGATCTCCGCACCCATCTGGTGACCGCCACCCTTTGAGGACGCAGCCGAATGATTCAAGCGG
Organism: Arthrobacter sp. efr-133-TYG-118; assembly: GCF_030209755.1. Lineage (GTDB taxonomy): Bacteria > Actinomycetota > Actinomycetes > Actinomycetales > Micrococcaceae > Arthrobacter. The sequence goes on from NZ_JARVRH010000014.1 coordinate 18,813, forward strand.
CCTGGAGTTCCGTGAGATGGGCGTATTTCAGCGCCTTGGCTTGGTGGCGTAGTCGCCGCCGGTGGTGTCTGGAACGCGGCGGCGCGGTGTCGGATGGCTCGGTGCCGTGTATCCCGGCTCCGGGCAGCGGCGGGGCTGTTGATTGGTAGGTATGACCGGTGGGGGTGCGGATGTCGAGGACATGCCGTGTCCCTGTGCCGGTTTGTGCTGTGCTTGTTCTTGCTGTGCTGGGTTGTGCTGTCCAGCCGGGGAGTTCTTTGGTGTAGTTGCAGGCTTCGCAGAGCCCGGCCCCGTTGGCCAGGGTGGTGGGTCCGCCTTGGTGCCAGGGGACGATGTGGTCGAAGTGCCGGATGGGTGCGTCGCAGTAGGGGGTGCGGCAGGTGTCGTCGCGGGCCTGGATGAAGCGCCGCATGCCTGCCTGGAAGAGCCGTGCGCGGGAGTCGGCGGCGACAAGGTCCCCGGTCCCGGGGGCGGTGTAGAGGCGCCGGAGCCAAACCTTCAGGTCCTGATCCTGCCCGGCTTGGTCCTGGGCAAGTTGGCTGGCGGGTTCGTTGCTGCAGCCGGGTCCTTCGGCGAGGAGTGTCCGTGCCCAGCCTGCGGGGACGATTCCGTAGCCGGGCAGGCGTGCCGGTTCGGCATCGCCCTGGAAGAGGGTGCGGTCGGTCATCACGAGTTGGATCTCCACCCCGCTGATCCCGCCGGGGGTGCCGGTGGTGCGTTCGATGAGGGTGTCGGCCATGATCTGTCCGCGGGTGCGGGTCTCCCCTCCGGAGCGGAGGGTGTCGGCGTGCCGGGACAGGGCCGCGTGCACGGCCACCCCTTGGGCGACGGGGAGCAGGGCGGTGAGGTAGGTCATGGTGTCGGGGGCCGGGCGGAGGCTGACGTGCCGTTCCTCGGCGGCACGTACCGCGCGCTGGGTGACGGAGCGGGGATCCCGGCGGTAGGCCGCGGTCCGGGCCGCCGTGATGATGGCCTTGTCTCCGGCGCCGTCGAAGGTTCCGGTGTCGGCGGCGAGTTCCTCGTCCACGGCGCAGCGGTCTTCAGCGGACAGGCAGGCTGTTTCTTTCACGAGCAGGGTGGCGCGCCATTCGTTCAACCGTCCGGTCTCGAGGGCGGCGAGGGTGTGCGGCATTTCGGTGACGAGTGCTTTGGCGAGTCCGTGGAGCCGGGATCCGCGGGCGGGGGATTCCCGCCGGGCCAAGGCCACCTGGGCTCCGACGCCGCGGCCCTGTTCCTCGGCCGGGATGCCCAGGTCTTTCTCGGCGCTGCGTTGGGCGGCATCGAAGGCGACGGCGATCCTGGCCTGCGCCGCGGCGGCCGCGGACTTCAGGTCCTCCAGGGCGCGCAATTGGTCAATCAATTCGGCATAGTCCGTCAGCTCGGTGAGTTCGTTGCCGCCCGCCAGTTCGAAGGCAGCGGTGGCCGCGCGAAGCGAGTTCATGGCGTCGATCAGGTCGCGCAGCCGGGCGCCCGGGACGGAAACATCCGGACCCGCGCTGCCCGAACGCGCGCCTGCCCCGATCAGCTGTGTTCCCCGGTTCCCGTCCATAACCAAAGCATTCCAGAGGGGTACGACAGTATGGGTCGAAGAACAACCTTCCGCCGAAAACAAGGAAAATTAGTAGAACTTTTCGGGACAGATGTACGCGTTGTACCCGCCCGCGGGGATCAGGGGACGATCCTGCGCACCTCGATGGGCCACAGCCTTGCACTCCGAGCCTGCCGGCAGTCCCCTGATGGTTACCCTGAAGGGGTGACTCGTACTCGTCGGCTGAGCGTCGTTCTGATTTTGAACCTTGCACTGGTGGCCGGGTTGCTTGTTGTGGGAATCTCGGCGAACTCGCTGGGCGTGCTCGCAGAAGGCGCTGACTACCTGGCCGATGCTGCCGCCATCGGGGTGTCCTTGTTGGCCGTCCGGGTGTCCAAGCTGCCGCCGACCGCTCAGCGTCCGCAGGGATATCCGATGGCCACGACGTGGGCCGCAGGGGTCAACGCCGGCTGGTTGCTCGTCTTGAGCGTCGCGATTCTGGCCGGCGCGGCTGGACGCCTCCTCACCGGTACCAGTGAGGTTCACGGACTGCCGGTGCTCATCGTCAGCGGGATTGCCGCCGTCGTGATGTTCGCGGGCGCCCTTATCCTCGGCGGTGACGGCAGCAACAAAGCCGGCGGCGATCTGAACATGCGCGCCGTCCTTCTTGATACCGCCGGCGATGCCGCGGCTGCGGCCGGAGTCGCACTGGCCGGTGCCGTCATCTTTGTGACGAAGGGCCTTTACTGGCTTGATCCTGTGGTCGCGGCGATCATTGCCGTTGTGGTGGCATATCACGCGATCCGGTTGCTCATCGAGATCTTCCAGACCCTGCGGGCGCATCGACGCAGCACCTCGCGGCCATGAGCGTCCCGGCAATGCACGGGACCGAGCGTCTGTTGCGGGTGCTCGTGGTGACCGCGATCGTTGGCGGCCCGTTAGGGTACGTCGTCGGCGGGCTGCTCGCCCCGGCCGTCCACGCCTCCGGAGCGTCAACTATTGAGTCGAACGCAGCAGCTAACCCGGTCACTAACGCCGTGCATTTGGCAGCATTCGTGGCCGCTTCATTCCTGCTCCCCGTTGGAGCTGCCGGGCTCGCCTATCTCTGTTACCACCGCATGCCGTGGCTCGCCACGATCGGTGGGTTGCTTGGCGTGGTGGGCTGGCTGCCGTTCTCGGCCTTGGCGGCGTTGGACGATCTCGCCAGCACGATGGCCCAGGGTCCGGATCAGGGTTCTTACGCTGCGTTGTTGGATCGGTTCACCAATGACGAGGTCATGAACACCTACCTCGTGGTCTACGTGGTCGGTCACCTGGCGGCCTATGTGTTGTTCGGAATCGGGCTGTACCGGGCGGGGGCCATCCCACTTTGGGCGGCGTGGGCGATGATCGCCAGTAGCCCTCTCACGATCGCGGCGTTCGCTTTCCACGGCGGCGGGCGCACCGCCGTCGGTGTTGTTGCGCTGATCTTGTTGCTGATCGGCAGCTTGCCTGCAGCTCGAGCGATGGCTGTTCCGCGCAGCACCTCCGGGGTCTGAGGGGTTGGCGGGCTTCCGGGTTTCGTGCTCGGAAAGACCGGGGCCGGTACTAAGTAATGTACGGGCCGAACTCTGCCTCAGTGTCGCGCTTTCTCCCTGGGAATAGGGCGCGTCCTGCTTCGTCAATGGCGATTGCGGGGATCAGTACGAGGCCCACGGCGATGGACAGCATGGTCCACCCCGCATCTTGCAGGACATCTTTCGGTGACCGCTTTGGGGGTTCTGGCCGCCTTGGGCCTCCATGCATGAGGGTGATCATGGTTTGAGGGTAGGGACCAGCATGGCGTGGCGCTTGAGTGGTAACTACTTGAAAAGATGCGCCAGAAACCACCCGCTGACCTGTTTTTGCTCTAAACTAATGCCCAACCGATGACAGTAAGCATGCTTAGTGTCTGCCATCCGTGAGGAGCAAGAGAAAGAACGAGCTCAGTCGAACGGTTTCCTGCCTGGAGGAGGCGCACGTGGAGAACTTTCCCTGGATCATCATCATGCTGGTCCCGTCTCTGGGATTCTTTCTCTTTTTGATCTACGCAAACATTCGCCAATCCCGCAGGCCAGAGGCTCGCGGACTGCCGCCTACCGAACCCATCCCGCCCCGTTCCAGGAACGGCCGGAGAAAAAACATCACCTACATCGTCGTCGATGAGAACCGGCGGCGCCCGCGCGCGGACGAGCCTCAGCCAGTGGACTGAGGTGCCGGAGAGGCCTGTTGATTCCGCGCCTTGTGGATGCGGTATTCGCGGGCGGTGATCCAGACGATGAAGATGTCGAAGGCTGTCAGGAGGACAAGGCCCCAGGAGAAGGCGACGGCGATTCGGTAGCCCTGGTAAAGGATGAAGACCAGCAGGAACGCGATCATCCAGGGGTAGGCCCAGAGCTTGTCCTTCAGGACGGCCCAGACGAGGACAATTTTGACCAGTCCGTGGAGCAGTAGGTAGATGGCCCCGAACAGCGTCGCCGAACCTGAGAGGTTGGAGCTCAGGTGCACCAGGCTGTTCGCAAGGAAGTCGTGAGGATCCTGGGCGAGTTCGTGCTGCGTGAGGAACCGGACCAGATCTCCGATTTGCTGGGGCGTCACCACCAAAAGAAGGATGCCGCCGATCAGTTCCAGGACACCGTCCAAGCCCTTCAGGATGAGGCTCACGCGAAATGTCCGGTCGAGCAAGGAAGTTCCAGCCGGTTTCGTTTCCATCACACTTCCCTCCGCTACCTCAAGATACATTCTTTCTTATGTGGACACTGCGGGACCTCACTGCGAGGGAACGTCCATTCCCCGAAAGGAACTATTTCCATGAACCGCACGGATGTAGACCATGCCTGATCCCGCAGCAGTTTTCGCAATTGAAACACATGGCCTGAGCAAGCACTTTGGCAGGCATACCGCCGTCGATGGCGTGACCATGCGCGTGCCTGCGGGAGCCATCGCAGGTTTTATCGGTCCCAATGGGGCAGGCAAGACGACCACCATTCGCCTGCTCCTGGGGCTGGTGCGACCGGATGCTGGCAGCGCCACGGTTCTGGGCCACTCTCTTACTGAATTCGAGCGTTACCTGCCGAGCGTCGGGGCACTGGTCGAGGCTCCTGCGTTCTATCCGGGCCTCTCCGGGCGGACCAATCTGGAGGTGCTCGCCCGCCTTGGAGGCCATCCCGGGTCCCGCGTGAGCGAACTGCTGGAGGTGGTGGGACTCTCCGATCGGGCGCGTGATCGGGTCGGAACGTATTCGCTGGGCATGAAGCAACGCCTTGGGGTGGCGATGGCCCTGCTGCCCGATCCGGAGCTCCTCATTCTCGACGAGCCGGCAAATGGCCTCGATCCCCTCGGCATCATCGAGATGCGCGAGATGCTGCGCCGTTTGGCCGGCCAGAGGAAAACCATCCTGCTCAGCAGTCACTTGCTCGGCGAGTTGGAACAGCTCACCGACTGGCTGATCATGCTCAATCAGGGGAAGGCCCTGTTCTGCGGGCCGGCCCGCGAGCTGTTCGCTCAACGCGTCGAGGTAGTGGTCGAAGCCCAGGACGCGGTCCAGTTGGATCTGGTGGCCCGGATCGCGGGCGAGGCAGGCTATGCGGTCACGAGGGAGGATCAAGTCTTGCGCATCGCCTGTTCTGCCGGTTTCGCCGAGACCTTGAACCAGCAGGCCAAGGAAGCCGGCGCGCCGGACCTGACCTTCCGAGTAAGGGAAGCCAGCCTCGAGCAGCTGTTCCTGGCTTTGCTGAGAGGAGACCGTTCATGATTTCCGTGATCCGTGCGTTTCGCAGCGAATTGCTCAAGTTCCGCCGCTGGAGTGTTTTGGCGGTCGCCGGGGTGATGCTGGTGGCGAGCACCTTCATCGCATATCTGACGTTCCACCAGATCGCATCCGGAGCCACCGGCCGTGAGATGACCGGCCTGATCGCTGCGTTCCCCACACCTCAGGGATTGGTTTCGATCATTGGCCAGGCCCGTTCCCTGATCATTGCCATCGCGCTGGTGATGGTGACAGCCAATCTCGCCGCGGAATGGTCCCAAGGGACGCTGCGCAACCTGTTGGTCTGTGAGCCGCGCCGCCTGCGGTGGTTGGCGGGCAAAATGCTGGCGCTGGTGCTTTTTGTGCTGCTCTCGATGCTGCTCACCCTGCTCATGAGCGGCACCTTCATCCTTGCCGTTGCTCAAGGCCAGGGGATTCAGACGGCGGCCTGGACCTCTCCGGAGGGGCTGCAGGTCTTCCTGGCGTTCCTGGGCAATGAGGTGCTGTGCCTCATCGGGGTGAGTGCCCTGGGCATGCTCATCGCAGTGCTCACTCGTTCGGTCGCGGCCGGTGTCGGGATCGCCCTGGCCTATATCCTGGTGGTCGAAGGCATCATCGCGGTGGTTTTGCCGCAGGTCACCCAGTGGTTCCCAGGCCGGGTGTTCAACACCATCGTGGGGACCGCGGTGCCCATGGTTGGCCCGACACCTCCCCAAGGCTATCCGGCGGCCCTGGGGGCAGCGCTCCTGTGGATTGTCGGCTTCGTGGTGGTGAGCGCAGTCGTGTTCCCCCGCCAGGACATCAAGGCGTGACAGAGTGGAACACGCCCCGTCCGGAAGGTGAGCCATCCGGCGTCGTCGGCAACGAGCGCCTGACCGCCCTGATCGGGGCTGTGGTGCTGGTGCTCTCGGTGGCCGAGATCGCCACTGTTCCGACTCTGGGCAGCCTGATCGTGGCGCACTTCTTCGTTGGCGTGCTCCTGGCGGGCCCGGTCGTGGCCAAGACGGCCAGCACCGGCTGGCGATTCATTCGCTACTACTCGCGGGATCCCGCCTACCGCCGCAAGGGTCCGCCCCGGCCGCTTCTGCGCGTGATCGCTCCGCTGCTCGCCGCCTCGACGCTCACGCTGATCGGCAGCGGGATCGCCCTGGCCATCACCGGGCCTGCCCCCGAGATCCTGGTCCGGGTGCACGTTGTCAGCTTCTTGGTCTGGCTCGCCACCCTCGCAGTGCACGTCTTCGCGTACGTGAGGCGGGTACCCAGGCTAATAGCGGAGGACTGGCGCCGCCCCTTCCGCCTGAAGCACGACGACGGGGCCGCACCGGAGCCGTCGGGACGCCGGACGCGGCTGGCGGTCAACATTGCGGTGCTCGTGCTGGCTGGGATCCCTGCGGTGCTGCTTTTGCCGACTGCCGCACCATGGGAGGGGTGGCGTGGCCAGGCCGTGACCGGACCTGGGGTCCTCGCCGTCGCAGTGAGCATCGGGACCGCGGTCGCGGTGATGCTCAAGCGCCGCTAGACGGTGAAGAAGGGTTGAACCACGACGGCGGTGGGGCTCGCCATTGCGGGCTGCCGGCTCACACCTCGTCCATGACGTCAGCGTGGTGGTGGCGCGGAGTTCCGTCAAGGGAGTGTTCGGCCTGGAAGATCGCGTCGGTAACGAGTTGGCGGACGTGCTCGTTCGCGAGTCGGTAGTACACGCGGGTTCCGGCCTGCCTCGTGGTGACAACGCGTCCGAGGCGTAGCTTGGCCAGATGCTGGGATACCGATGCCTGGGATTTGTGGACTAGTTCCGCGAGTTGGTTGACGGGCAACTCGCCGTCGCGCAGCGCAAGAATGATGCGGACCCGGGTGGCGTCGGCGAGCATCGCAAAGACCTCTACGGCGAGCTCGACGTACTGGCTGTCCGGCTCACGTCCACACACTGCGTTATCTGCATCCATGCTTATATTGTTTCATACGGATAAAATGAGGTATATATGTTGAGCAAGGTGCCGTTCGTTAGCTGAGGCTCCTTCGCGGAAACATGCCAGCGACCCCCAACGTCGAGAGACGCCCCGGGTCAGGACAGGCCGCCCCGGCATTAAGGGGTGGTCCCGATTGGCTCCTGGACACAGTCCGGGTTCACGCCGCGAAGTGCCAAAGGTCTTACGAGGAGGGGCATGTGCAGGCTCCCATGCCTGCCCTCCCCGCGGCGCGTCCAACGGCAGCAGGAGGTGACGGTTCCATCATGAACGATGGTCATAAACGCAGTCTCCCGTCCCGTTTTCCGGACTCTGCTTCAGACTGCTGAAACCCTGCGCTGATTCCTTCCGGCGCGCCTGAACAACGCCCACCCATGCCAAATGGCCCGGTGAGGCTCATCCATGACTTTTTTGTGCCCGTTTCCGGGCAGAAGGCCGGTACATCATGACCGAAACCAAGACCCTGCCAACGCCCTCCGCAGCGCTCGACACAGCCCACATCGGTGACATCAAAGGCGCCTTCGGCACCATCCGCGTCAATGACGAAAAGCCGCGCTCGGGCACCAAAGCACGCCTGAAGACCCTGCTGGCGATCATAGGACCCGGACTGATCGTCATGGTCGGCGACAATGATGCCGGTGCTTTCGGTACTTACACCGAGGCCGGACAGAACTACGGAACCTCCCTGCTGTGGACTCTGCTGCTCCTGGTGCCTGTGCTGTATGTGAACCAGGAAATGGTGCTGCGCCTGGGGGTCGTCTCCGGCGTGGGACATGCCCGCCTGATCCTGGAGCGCTTCGGCAAATTTTGGGGCGCGTTCAGCGTCATTGACCTGTTCATCCTCAACGCCCTGACCATCGTCACCGAGTTCATCGGCATCAGCCTGGGCCTGGACTACCTGGGCATCCCCAAGATCCCGGGAATCCTCCTGGCCACCGCGGTGATCGTGGGCGCCGCGAGCACGGGTTCCTTCAAGCGCTTCGAGCGTGTCTGCCTGACCTTGGTGGCCGGGTCCCTGCTGCTGGTGCCGATCATCTTCATGGTCCATCCCGACGTCGGACAAGTCGCCCACGACTTCGTCGTACCCGGTATGCCCAAAGGCGCGGACCTGTCCGGGGTGACCTTGCTGATTATCGGGATCGTCGGAACCACCGTGGCGCCGTGGCAGCTGTTCTTCCAGCAGTCGTACATCATCGACAAGCGCATCACCCCGCGGTTCCTGAAGTACGAGAAGGCCGATCTCTGGCTGGGAATCACCATCGTCATCGTGGGCGCGGCGGCGATCATTTCCTTCACGGCGGCGACGTTCGCCGGCACCCCGGAGTTCGGCAACTTCACGGACGCAGGCGGTGTCGCCGTCGGCCTCGAACAGCACGTCGGAAAGGTTGCCGGTGTCTTGTTCGCCCTCGCACTGATTGATGCCTCGATCATTGGGGCCGCCGCCGTCGGGCTTTCCACCTCCTACGCGCTCGGTGACGTTTTGGGGCTCAAGCACTCCCTACACCGGAAAGTCTCCGACGCCAAAGGCTTCTACGCAGTGTTCGCCGGAGTCCTGCTCCTCTCGGCCATTGTGGTCCTGATCCCGGGCAGCCCTTTGGGACTGCTCACGGTCGGTGTCCAGGTGCTGGCCGGAGTCCTGCTTCCCTCGGCCACGGTGTTCCTTCTGCTGCTGTGCAATGACAAGCAAGTGCTGGGACCTTGGGTGAACGGGCGGTTCATGAACGTCTTCACCTCGGCCGTGATCGCGGTTCTGGTGATCCTTTCCTTGGTCCTGACCGCCGGAGTGTTGTTCCCGGACATGGGCTCGGACGCCATCCTCGGCATCCTCATCGGAGGCGCCGCCGTCTCCGCCGTCGCCGGGGTCGGGTTCCTGATCTATCGCAGGATCCACCCCGCAGCGCCGAGCCCCGATACCGTCGACCGGTCACAGCGGTCGACCTGGCGCATGCCCCCGGTTGCCCTGCTCACCGCCCCCAAACTGTCCACCGGGTACCGGATCGGTCTGACGGTCCTGCGCACCTACTTGCTGATCGCGATGATCCTGGTCATCGTCCGTGTCGTCCAGCTAGCCCTTGGCGGCTGATGGTTTCCCGCGTCTTCGAGACCATTACGTGGATGGCCGATTACAATCTGCTTACCCGCTGGTCGCGCCGCGGACCCAGCCACCACGCCAACCGCGGCGGGGACAGGAGAACTGCATGAATGATGGGCCCCATACAAGCTCTCAAGGTCCTCGCCACATGCGGCGCAAGTCCCGGCGCAAATCCATCATCCTGATCTCGGCCACGGCGGTCACGGCCGCCGTGGCCCTGGCCGCCGCCGTCGCGGTCACCTATGTGGGCGCGACAGCGGTTGCGGTCAACAACAACGTCCACCGCTCGGATGTCCTCAAGGATCTGAAAACGCTGCCCGCGGCGGTGCCGAAGCTGAGCCAGGACACGAACATCCTGGTCATGGGCCTGGACACAAGAGTTGACGAGAAGGGCAAGCCTCTTCCCCCGGAGATGTATGACGCCTTGCACGCGGGGGATGAGAATATCGGCGGTTACAACTCCAACGTCCTCATGCTCATCCACATCCCCGCGGACGGTTCCAAAGCCGCGGGCATCTCCATCCCCCGGGATGACTACGTCCAGGTCGACGGGATACCGGGAAGCGGCCCCTTCAAAGCCCAAAATCAAAGAGGCGTACGGCTACGGATTCGCGGCGGAGAAGACCTCCTTGATCAATGCGGGAAAGCCCGATGACGACGCGACGTACCAGGCGGCCCGCGACGCCGGGCGCAAAGCCGAAATAGCTACCGTGACCAAGTTCCTGGGCAGCGTCCACATCGACCACTTCCTCGAAGTCACCATGGCCGCGTTCTACCAGACGGCCCAGGCCATCGCACCCATCACCGTGTGCGTGAACAAGGCCACCCAGGACACCTTCTCCGGGGCCGACTTCAAAGCGGGCATGCAGCAGATCGATGCCAAACAGGCCATGGCATTCGTACGGCAGCGCCGTGACACCTCCGACCCGACGTACCTGTTCTCGGACCTGGACCGCGAACGCCGGCAGCAGGCCTTCATCGCCTCGGTCTCCCACCAGCTCAAAGACGCCGGGACCTTCACCGACATCGGGAAAATGCAGGGTGTCCTGGACGCGGTGAGCAAGAACATCGTGGTTGATTCGGACTTGAACCTGATCCAGCTTGCCCAGCAAGCCACGTCCCTGACCGGGGGCAACATCTCCTTCAGCACCCTGCCGATCACAGGCTTCGGCACCTCCCCGGATGGCGCCTCCATCAACACCGTGAACGTCACCCAGGTGCAGGCCACCGTGAAGGAACTCCTCACCACGGTCCCGCCGGCTCCTCCAGCTACGACGCCCCCGACGACGGCGGCCGCCTCGCCAGCGGCAGCCGCACCTCCTGCAGCACCCGCCCCTGGGGCGGCAACTCAAGCACCACCCACCCCGACAGCACCTGCGAGCAACGTCTACGCGGATTCCACCGGAGCCCTCCAGGGCGGCGCCATAGCCTGCGTCAAATAGCCGGCACCGACGGCGTCGATCAGCGCCTGTTGCGTTAGTTCATCACCGCTTTACTCGAACAATTCCGGTCGGTTTCGAGTGCCCGCCACTCTATGCTGCGCCCCGCCGAATGCTTACCCTCAGGACCGTACCCAATCGAGTTCGGCTGCGTTCACAGGAACGCAGCCTCATGCGGAAGCTACTCGCGCTTCCGAAGGTATGAAATGACTGGCGATGGAGCAAGCTATGAAGATTCTCGGAACAATTGCATTAAGCCGGAAGGCTGCATTTGCACTTTCTGCCTCAGCTGCGTTAGTGGCTGGCGGCCTAGGATTCGCCGCGCCGGCGTCCGCCTATGGCAACACGGCTGTCTATCAGATCGAATTGTCTGCCAACCTCAGCGGCCATGACGGCGGGGGCGCCTGGCTGTGGATAGAACTGGAAAGCAACCACACAGGCGACTACAAAGGCTCGGACTGTGGCCACGCAGGACAGGGCGCTGTGCCCGATTCGGGAGAGGTGACTTGGTCGGACAACGGCACTACCCTCACGATCAACGGCGTCATACTGAAAGGCTTGGGAGACTTCCCGACCACCATTACCGTGCCGGATACCTACGGTCACTACACCGGAGGCCTCACCAGCTTCCTGACCCTTCCGTTCCCCATCCCGGCAACCGTCGGGAACTCGCAGCTCCAGGTGGCTCCCTGAGCGCGGAGTATCGAGTACTGATCGCCGCCACGACTTCACCAGCTTGGTGCCCTGTATTGGTGGGGTCGTGGCGGGCCAGGGACTTCTTCTTGGCATCCGTCACCGCGCGGTTCGGGGTGGATTTCGTACCCATTTCACCCCCTTCAGCTGTCGTCGGCTAAGAGGTTCGCTCCGATAGGCTCGGCGAATGACTGAAAATACACCGCGGCTCGCAGGCTATTTGGACAAGCAACAGCCCGGACTTTATCAGGCACTGTCCGGCTATGCGGAGCAGGTCACTGCCGAGGCAGACAGGACCGGGATCCCGCGTCGCACCTTGGAGTTGTTGAACTACCGGGCTTCGCAGATCAACGGCTGCGCCTTCTGCCTGGATCTGCATCACCGCCGCGCCATCCGCTACGGCGAGACTGAGCAGCGGCTTTCCCTGGTGTCGGTGCATGGCGAGGTCGGCCTCTTTAACGAGGCCGAACAGGTGGCGCTTGAGCTGGCTGAACAGATTACGCGCATGAGCAGCGCCCGTCCGACCGCCGAGCTGTTTTCCCGCGCGAGGAAGGTCTACACCGAGGAGCAGATCAGCGTGCTGTGCATGGCATGCATCGGCATCAACGCGTTCAACCGGCTGTCCATCCTGAGCGAGCATCCGGTACGCAAGGCCCGGAGCTAGCGACTTCTTGACCCGAGAACCAGAAATCTTGCCTCGGGGATTCGCGCTTTTTGAAATCCATTCGTAGGATTTGCCTATGTCTATGGGGAGATTGGTTCGTAAAGCAGTTATTCCGGCAGCCGGATTGGGCACGCGCTTCTTGCCTGCCACCAAGGCGATGCCGAAGGAAATGTTGCCGGTAGTGGATCAACCGGCCATCCAATACGTGGTCGAGGAGGCCGTGAAGGCGGGCCTCAGCGACGTGCTGATGATTACTGGCCGCAACAAGCGCGCTCTTGAAGACCATTTCGACCGGGCACCTGATCTTGAACGCACGTTGGAGCTGAAGGGCGACGAAGCCCGTTTGGACGCCGTGCAGCATGCTTCCGGGCTTGGGCCCATCCACTATGTGCGGCAGGGCGAACCGAAGGGCTTGGGCCATGCGGTGTTGTGCGCCAAGCAGCATGTCGGTGACGAACCGTTTGCTGTGCTTTTGGGGGACGACCTGATTGACGAGAGCGAGCAGCTCCTGTCAACCATGATTGACGTTCAAGCGAAGACCGGCGGCTCGGTGATTGCTCTTATCGAGGTGGACCCGTCGCAGATCAGCGCGTATGGCTGCGCTGACATTACACCCATCGCGGGGGAAGACTACGTGCGGGTCAACAGCCTTGTCGAGAAGCCTTCTGTTGAAGAAGCCCCTTCAAACTTGGCTGTCATTGGACGCTATGTCCTGCACCCGGCTGTGTTCGATGTCCTCGAAGAGACCGGGCCCGGGCGCGGCGGCGAGATCCAGCTGACCGATGCCCTGCAGACGCTCGCGGAGGGCGAATGCGAAGGCGCGGGTGTTTACGGGGTCGTGTTCCGCGGACGTCGCTACGACACCGGAGACAAGCTCAGCTACTTGAAGGCCGTCATCACCATGGCGTCCGAGCGGGCCGAATTCGGTGAGGACCTCAAAACCTGGATGAAGGAATTCCTCGGCTAGGACGGCTGCATGCTTAGCCGTGCGTAGCGCAGAATCCTGAGGATGGCCGGAGCCAACTCGTCTTCCATCCGCAGGTACGCCTCGGCGCCTTGTTTGTAAGGGTCAGCGACGTCGTTGTCCGAGGATTTCGCCGCGAGGACGAGGTGGCGCACCGAGGAAGCCCGTGCTGGCAATTCTCGCCATAGTTGGGTGTAATCAGAGCCCGACGGCGATGCGTCGCCTCGTTCTTCAAGGGCCGTCACCATCCGTGCGAACTCCCGGATGGTGAACGTCCGCTTGAGCAGCGAGGCATCCAGTTGCAGCACTTCTCCGCGGTGGTGTGATGCCATGGTGAGTACCAGGTCCGCTTCCCTCAGGATTTTCGAGGTGAGCTGCCGGGCGGCAAAGTCATCGGGTGTTCCGCCATACGTCCGGATGATATCGGCAGACAGCGGTTGGATGGGGCTGCCCACCATGGCGCGGGTGCCGGCGCTCCGGACCTCAAAGCCGCCGGGGAGGACTTGGTCCAGGCCTGCCTGGAGCAAACGTTCGGCTACGGGGGAGCGGCAGATGTTGCCGGTGCAAACGGTCAGTATCCGAATGGGTTGGGGCGATTCCAAAGGTGTAGCTCTTTCACTAGCTGGCAGGCGCGCGTGACACCTGTGATTTACAACTTAACATGGCAGACATCGGGGGTCATTCAAGGCGTGGCGGCGCTGAATGGCAGCCGTTTCAGCACTGCCGCAAGCACCAGTCCGAGGCCGACTCCAAGGGTGTTCATGAGGATGTCCTGCACGCTTGAATACCGATGTGGCAGGAACAGCAACTGGCCGAGCTCTATCGTTCCTGATACTCCCGCACCGAGCGCCAGGAGCTGCCACCATCGCTTGCGCCGGAGGGAGAATGCAAGAAGAAGCCCTGCGGGTGCAAATAGGAGTACGTTGGCCGAGGCCTCGACGAATCCGTAGTTGATCCATTCTGGTATTCCGTTTTGGTGCAGCAAATCCAAGAGGACTGAAAGGTCGCCTGCTGCCGGCTGGTCCACTGGGGTCGGCCAAAAAGCGATGAATGCGAGTACTACGAAATAACCCAGAAGTGTCCAGTGGAGCGGTCTAACGCGGGTAAGCGATTTCTGGAAGGAGCCGGATTTCACGAGTGCCGCATCAGCGCGAAAGCAGCCACGCCGAAGGAAGCCGCGGCCAGCAGGATCAGAAAAATGACGGGCCACGCCTGACTCGGAATGGCCGGAATTCGTGGAATCGCAGGCAACTCCACTCTGAAGTGCAGCCTCTTGCGTCGCCGCCAATGTCTCCCCATGTTCATAAATTACCGTACGCACAAACAAGGAGGGGTTGTTTCCGGATTCACCGGAAACAACCCCTCCTTTGTGTTGCGATTAGGCTGCGGCGACGGTTTCGTTCTTTGCGCGGCGGCGAACCACCACTACGGAGGCCGTGCCTGCGACGAGTGCGCCAGCGCCAACCAAGCCCCACAGAATCAGGCTGGAGTCAACGCCGGTGTTAGCCAGGCCGGTACCACCGGTGTTGGCCAAGCCTGCACTGCCGGTGTTAGCGAGGCCCGCGGCCGGTGCGGCCGCAACGACGGTCGCCGTGACGGTGTGTCCAGAGGTCGCACCAACGGCGGTCAGCTGGTAGGTGCCTTCCTCGGTAAGTGTGACCGGCAGAGCGAAAGCGCCGTTGCCGTCGGCAACTGTAGTCACTTCGGTCGGAGCGAGCGAAAGCGAGCTGCCAACTGCCATGACTGCGGCACCTGCACCGGGTGCTGCCGCGCCCTGCGGCTTGCCGGGCGCTGTGATAACGATGCTGATGTGGATGGTTTCACCGTGGGCGAAGCCGGTTCCGGAGAAAGTAATGGTCGCGCCAGGTGTGACGATGGAACCTGAGACGGCGCCATGGTCGATCGGTGCCGGGTAATTAACGGCCATTGCCGGAGCCGAGCCGACGAGTGCGATGCTGCCCGCAAGCGCGAGCACTGCAAGTGTTTTCTTCAATTTGTCCCCCTGAGACCTTGGTACGTACTTGAGACCTGCTACGTAATTCATTGTGATGACATGATTTCATCCACCACGAACACGTGAACTGAAACCTGAGACCCACCCAACAGAGAAGCTATCATCCTAAGGGTGCTGACGGCAAAGTAAATCCAAAGACGTTACAAAGGGTTAACGTGCCGTCTATCCCGGAGCTCCGCATGTTTCCGATTGGGTCGGGAGGATTACATTGTCCATGGATTGGACTGTAGGAGTCACCACCACTTCAGGCTGGCTGTGCTGGACGATTTTGATAAAAGTGAATTCGATCGTGCTGCTCTGTCCTGGAGCCAATTGTTCGGAGAGCATGCCGACGGGCCGGTCGTCGTGGCGCTGTGCACCAAAGGGGACCGTTTTCCCGTCCTGCGTGGCAGATTCAACGTAGGCCTGGGCAGGACCATAGGCGATGACGTTGCTTTGGGCAGTGCCGGGCGGCACTCCGTAGGCTCCGCCGCCGGTAACGTATGCCGGCAAGGAAGTGGCCGCGTCGGCAGGAGCGGTATTGGTGCTGGTGATTCGAACCTTGACTGCCCCGTAACCGTCGGGAGTCGTGCACTGCTGGATAAGCTGAACCGTGCGTTTCACGTAGTAGTCCATTTTGGCGCCCGTGCCGTCATTGAAGTAGGCGCCGAATTGGGCCGCGGGAACGCTGGGACCGGAAATTGACCCGCTGAGGGTGTACTTCGTGAGAACGGACTGTTCGCTGGTGTCTGTGGACCAGAGCAGAACCCTGTGTTCGCCCACGCCTTTCTCGACTCCGGCAAGCAGGCTTTTCGCCTCGCCTTTGCCGGAAGAGAAGGCACTGAAGATTTCCTTGGCCACCGCTGCGAAGTAGACGTCCTGCGCCTTTGGATCCTTGATTTGGGCGTAGACATCCGATAGCAGGGTCTTCACCACGTTCTTCCCCGTGAGCTGGGTCGGCAGCTTTCCTTCAGTCAGTGCAATTATCTGCGGGTCCTGAAGGCTAACCGGTCCTGTGGCATCCAGGATGTAGCCGAGAGCCACAGGATCGATTGAAATCGCTCCATCAAGTTGTTCTCCCTTTTTCTGTTCCCACATTTTCAGCGCTGTAGTAGCGGAGGTGGGGAAATCGGGAGTGAAGTTGACGTCCTGCATGAACGTGCCCATGCGGTCCGAATAGATGCGTTGCTGCTCAGCATCGACGGCTACTGGCGGGTTGAACACTCCAAGCTCGGTGGCGCTGGTTTCAGCGGAGAGACTGATTTTGCCTCTGTCTGCAGTCAGTACCACCAATGCGCCGGGAATGCCGCCGGTGGCCCGGGCCTCGGCATTGTTCTGAACGAGGAGCAGGTAATGCCGCGGCTTGTCGGAACCCAACATGGCCGGGGCTAGGCCCGCTGCGTCGGATGCCGTGTCCAACTCATCCACAACGGAGCTGAGTTGCTGTCTGGCTTGTGTCAGCGGCCCGGCGATCTGGGGGAGAAGGCTGCTGGCGTCGATCCCATTCAGCCGTTCAGCCGAGGCGCTCACGGCGTGTGCAGCGGACGCAACGGCAGGGGCCGCCTTTCGAATCGGCTCCAAGTCCGTTCCGCTTCCACCCGGCATCAGCTTGTCCCAGTTCAGGGAGTCGTAAACCTTCACCAAAGGAGCGGCACCCTGAGTGGCGACGTCATCTGCTGAGCGCGCGATTTCCGCAGTCGCGGAAAAGTTCGCACCGAGCCAGGGAGCGGCCGATGCCAAAGTCCAGATGGGATCGGCTGCGGCGTCTCGTGCGGTCGCGGTGTGGCGCTGGAGTTCGTCGACCGCTGAGGATGCATCTGCCGGACGATTCTCGAGGATGCTCGCCTTGAGCTTGGGCACCAATTGTGTTGAGGCCTCAAGTTCCCTCTTGATGGTGGAAGCCTTTGCGCCCAGCCATAGAACAGCGGCTCCAGCGATCACCAGAAGGGTCGCAAGACAAATTCCTACTGTCAACAGACGACGACGGCCCTTGCCTGGAGCGCGTTGCGGCGGGGCTGGGTGCTGCTCGGTTTTGTCCGTGATCGTTTCGGATCGTTGGCTGTCGGTCATGCGTGACTAGCCCGGTTCAAAGTCATGGAATAGTTCCCCATCTAGTAGGCGCCGTTGCTGCCGAAGACCGCGCGAGCGGTACGAAGAAGGATGACAAGGTCGCCGGCCAATGACCAGTTTTCCACATAGTAGAGATCCAGACGGACCGAGTCCTGCCATGAGAGATTTGACCGTCCGCTGACTTGCCAAAGCCCGGTTAGTCCCGGCTTCACCAAGAGACGCCGGCGCACCTCCAGCTGGTATGCCTCGACCTCGCGCGGCAGAGGAGGCCTCGGGCCTACTAAGCTCATTGAACCGCCAAGAACATTGAATAACTGAGGGAGCTCGTCCAAGCTGTATCTGCGCAGAAAACCACCGACGCGCGTGACTCGAGGATCGTTCCGGATTTTGAAGAGTAGGCCGCTACCCTCATTCTTTTCGATGAGCTCCGCCAACTTTGCTTCGGCGTTCACCACCATGGAGCGGAACTTGAGCATGTTGAAACGAGTGCCTTCGATTCCCACTCGTTCCTGCCGGAAAAGGGCTGGGCCGGGGCTGTCGATTTTGACAAGAAGAACCAAGAAAGCCATCAGCGGGGAAGCCAGCAGTAGCAATGTGGCTGACACGGCAATGTCGAAGAGACGCTTGGCTACGCGTTGGCCAGCCTCCAGAGTGGGGGTGGTCACATGTATGAGGGGCAGCCCCGCAACCTGCTGAGTGTGGATGCGTGGTCCCGCAATATCTGTGAGCGCCGGCGCCATGATGAGGCCTATGTTTCGATTGGCAAGCTCCCACCCCAGATGGCGAATTGTTTGGGGGTGAAGCTGCACGCCTGCAGATACGGCGATAGCGTCTGCACTGCAGAGGCTGATCGCGTCCAGAATAGAGTTGGTGTCAGGATCGTTGCCGAGCACTGGCAAGCCGATTCCATCTAGTTCTGGGTGGCGATCATGGGAGCCCGGTACGTACGCGGCAACCGGCTGATATCCCGCGTGCTTTTCGCGGGCCAACGTCTCGGCAAGATGGGCAACGGCGCTGGGTCCGCCAAGCAGAAGAAGCCGAGACATTCGTCTTCCGTTTTGCCTATGAACGCCGAGATGCTGCCGCAGGAGCCAACGAGCTAGGAGCAGTCCAATCAGACCGGCAGGCAGCGCAATTCCGACGTATCCGCGAGCAGTTTCGAGTCGAAATACATAGGAAAACATTGCAACGAGCCCGAAGAGCCACAGAGACGCGGCGGCCACGCGTTTGTACTCATCTGGACCGGAACCCAGAATTCTGCTCTGACGCGTGCTCCACGCTTCCAGCATCAACCACCACGCGACCGTTAGGAGCACGGAAAGCCAGAAGTAGCTAAAATCCCCAGTTCCCGCCAAACTCGGATCCAAACCGAACCGAATGACATAGGCGCCAATCACGGCCCACATGATGACCAGCGCATCAACCAACCTAAGGGTGCGCGACGTTCGTACGCGCCAATCAGTTCTAGTCTCCACTAAGTTCATCCCCCATCCCCCAATTGTGTTGCTGTCCGAGTGGCCGGAGGAGCCCTTGCCAACCATACATTTAGCAGCGGGTCATCAGGAATGTTTCGACCGCAATTGATCTTCGAGCGGCCCTGCCAGCGTCACACACTGATGGAAAACCTTCGGACTAGACCCGTTGTCCCGCAAAACCACGGTCGTAGCAGTCCGACCCAAAACAAACTCGTCCAGAAGGGGATGATAATCTCTGGCTTGTACTAGGCGCAGCCTATCGGTAAACCATCAATG
The DNA here is from genome assembly GCF_030209755.1 of Arthrobacter sp. efr-133-TYG-118. Classification (GTDB taxonomy): domain Bacteria; phylum Actinomycetota; class Actinomycetes; order Actinomycetales; family Micrococcaceae; genus Arthrobacter. The sequence goes on from NZ_JARVRH010000014.1 coordinate 37,737, forward strand.
GGGGCACAAGCATGGTGGGATCTGTCGCGATCATCGGAACGCGTGGGTATCCGAGCTACTACGGCGGTTTTGAAACTGCGGTCCGCAAACTCGCGCCGTATCTAGCTGAACGAGGCTGGGATGTCTCAGTCTACGGCCGACCAGGTATCAAGTCGGATGACCCGAACCGCGACTCTCGCGTTAGGGTGATCGAAACTCCTGGCATTGAAAACAAATCTCTCAGTACGCTGAGTTTTGGGCTATCGTCCTGCCTTCACGCTATGTGGACACGCCCGGACGTCGCGCTGATAATGAATGTTGCCAACGGATTCTGGCTTCCGCTCCTGGCGTTGCGGGGAATTCCCACCGTTGTCAACGTGGATGGAATTGAATGGGAGCGGGCCAAATGGGGCAGGCTCGCCAAGACGATCTTCCGGTTTGGAGCTCGGATGACGGCACGATTCGGCACCACACTAGTAGCGGATTCGATCGAGATCCAGAGACGATGGATGTCAGAATTTTCTCGACAGAGCGTTTACATCCCGTACGGTGGCGAAGCTCTGACTGACACCAGTGAAGTGGAGCATCCACTTCGTCGACGACGCTTCGTTCTGGCAGTGGCAAGATTCGTCCCGGAGAACACCATTCCCGAATTCCTAGAGGCAGCGAAGCGATTGGCCGCCGATTATGACGTAGTCATCGTAGGGTCGGCTGGTTATGGAGGGACCTTAGACGAAGCCGTCCGATCACTTGCCGAAGAATTTTCGAGCGTGCATTGGCTGGGCCACGTCTCTGATGACAAGCGACTTCTATCTTTGTGGAAGCACTGCGGAGCCTATTTTCACGGACACAGCGTTGGCGGCACCAACCCAGCTTTGGTTCAGGCGATGGCCAATGGTGCTCCTACGATCGCCCGGGACACCGTGTACAACCGCGAAGTTCTTGGTGCCGACGGAGTTTTTTGCGAGCCAGATCCCCATGCAATCGAGGCCGCAATCCGGAGAGTAATGGATTCCCCAGACGAACAGCGACGACTCTCGGATGTCTCGTTTCGACGCATGGAGGAGGGCTACACCTGGGAGGCGGTGTGTCGATCGTATGAATCTGCCCTTAGTGGGCCGATGGCGGAAGTTTCACACGCAGGGAAATCCGCATGAAACTTCTCCGCTATGAAGGCCTACCCATTGGTGCCAACGTACTAGCAACAGGGCAGATGCTTGGACGAACCGCTCCGATGCTGCTCAGAGGGTCTCTGGTTAAACCATGGTTGAAGCATTCAGGGGGGGTGCTATTTGTCGGACGCGGCGCACGCCTGAAGAATCCTCAGCTGATCTCGCACAAAGGCCGATTTGTCGTAGAGGACTACGCAGAAGTCCAAGGGCTCGCTCAACATGGTCTTAACTTCGGCGACGAAGTCTCGATTGGGCGTGGAACGCTCATTCGCCCGTCGAGCTATTACGGAGGAGAAATTGGCGTAGGCCTGTGGGTGGGGGATCGCTCAAGTTTCGGGGCTGGATGTTTTATCGGTTGTTCTGGAGAGATTCGAATCGGTAACGACGTTATGCTCGGTCCGGGAGTCCGTCTATTTTCCGAGAATCATATTTTTTCAGATCGAGATAGAACGATCAAGTCTCAGGGAGTTAGCCGTGAGTTCCTTTCTATCGGAGATGACGTTTGGATAGGAAGCGGGGTCACGATCACCGCCGGCGTGAAAGTTGGATCCGGTGTGGTGATCGCGGCAGGCAGTGTTGTTACGCACGACCTTCCCGATAATGCTGTAGCCGCCGGCATTCCTGCCAAAGTCTTGAGGACTCGATGACGGCCGCATATGACAGGCGGCCACGTCTGATCGCATTTATGCATTCGTCAAATGAGATGTACGGTGCAGACAAGATTGTCCTCGAAGTCCTTCGTGCGCTACCGGAATCAGACCGAAAGCGCACGGAAGTCTGGTTGCCGGATGACTTGCCAGTGGGGCAAAACCGCCTCAGTTTTGAACTCGACTCTATTGGCGTGATACATGACACCCAACCGCTGGCCGTTCTCCGGCGGCGCTACCTGTCGGTTTCGAAAATCGCGCCTTTAATCTCGCGTCTCTGGAAGACTTTTCTCAGGCTGAGAACCAAGCGCCCCGATGTTGTATACTGCACCACTTCGGCGATGGTTTTGTGTCTAGCTCTGGCACGCTTTGCAGGAGTTAAGCACGTTGTCCTCCATATGCAAGAGATATGGTCGCCTCGTGAAGCAGCCGTGCTTGGTTTGTTTGGCCGAGCTGCCCATCGAATCTTTTGTATTTCCGGTGCGGCGTTGGACTCTCTCCCGGCTCACCTGCAGTCGCGCGCTGAACTATTGTTGAATGCCCATAGCGAACCTGGCTCAGATTTGGTCCCGATTCGATCCGACGATAGTCATTTGAGGTTCGTCGTCGCCAGCAGGTGGAACTCCTGGAAGGGGCATCGGTCGCTTCTAGATGCGTGGAATAGCGAAACCTGCCCCGGAGAACTCGTAATCTTGGGTGGGCCGCCTGCCATGGGAACTGGTGTTGATGTTCCGGGACTTATCGCTCAAGTTAGACATGGCGCCTTTGTATCCGTTGTTGGGGAAGTAGACGACATCACCCCCCATATTGATGCGGCGGACTTCCTGATTTTGCCCTCTGAGAAACCGGAACCATTTGGACTCGTCTTGCTTGAGGCCTTCGCCAGAGGACGAGCGGTTGTTGCCAGCGATGCTGGCGGTGTTCTAGACGTGGTCACCGACGGATTCGATGGCCGACTTTATCCCATCGGACGAGCTACCGACCTAGCTGCCACGCTGATCTCATTAGACAGATCGATGGCCGCGCAGATGGGGAAGAATGCGCGGATTAGCTATGAACAAAAGTTCTCGATCGAAGCCTATAGAACACATTTTCGGGAACTCTGGACTCAGATGACGAATGAAGACAAACGGGGGTAACGTGAGGACGGCAAACATCGTCTATTGGTATGGGCTTTCGGAAATGCCACGTGACGGGGGAGGCTTGCGTGCTCTGGCTTGGCATGAGGCCTTGAACGCTCTTGGATATAAGACGACTATTCATTCCCTTCGATCTCTGGGGAGCGCTGAAGGCCGCCAAAGTCGTTTGCGAAGGTTCAAGAAGAGCTTGATTCCAATGCCGTTACAAGGTAAATTGCCTGCTTTACCAAATGCCGATCTCAACGTAGTGACAGTCCCGTCCGTGTTTGCATCCGCTAGCAAAATGTTACCGAAGTCAAAACTGATTTTTGACTGGATGGATCTTTGGAGTGTCAACGCAAGAACGATGGGAAAGTCATCATTAGCGCTGCAGCCTGGCGGTTACGCACAGTCACTTTGGTGGCGGGCGTTAGAGTCCAGATTGCCCAGCAAAGCAGCGGGTAATGCATTTGCGGGACATCATGACTACATATCACTAACGAGATCCGGTTCAGGGGCAGCAGCCTGGCTGCCCACTCCGGTCGAATGGAAAAGGGAAATGGCTCCGCGTTTGCCCGGACCAATCCGCCGAGTCGGTTTTCTAGGAAACATGAACTATCCGCCGAACGTAATGTCGCTAAAGAAGTTCTTGGCCGACTATTCCGCCCGGATTGACTCACTTGGCCTTGAGCTGATTGTCGCTGGATACGGATCCGAGGTCGTGAGGACCTGGGGGACCAATACGACGGTTCTTGGTTCTATAGACGACGTCGTTGAGTTCTATTCGATGGTTGATGCCGTGGTAGTACCTATTGATCACGGGGGTGGCATAAAGGTCAAGGCGGTCGAAGCAATGGTCCACGGAGTGCCTGTCTTCGGTACTGAGCACGTCCGCAGCGGATTCGATACCTCATTCCGCGGTTATGTGGGTGATATCGACGACCTCATGTCAGGCAATAGAATAACAACCACCGCGGCGCCGCCCGGAGTCGTTCGCGAGGCGTTTAGTGAAGTTCAATTCCAGAATGGAGTGAACGACCTGCTGGCGCGTTCTGGATTTTAATCGTCGACTCGCTAAACCAGACATGCAAGAGCCGTTTGTCCGAATCCTCCCCTTCAAGGCTTCATGAAAGGCCCGCGTTGATGACCGTCGCCATCATAGTAGTTGCAGTTGCTGGTTTGTACATCCTTCGCACAGTCGCGGGGCCTGTCAACACCATCATGGCTCTCGCCATGACCACCATGTGCTTCCTGCCAAAAGTTCTGTACGGTGGCACGGAAGCAGACTTGACGCGAAGCGGTATCGCCGGGTCAGAGCCTCGAATTCTGACATACACAGTTGCTATCGCCATCATTGCGATCCTCGGCGTTTTGGCGGGTCGCTGGTTGCGCGTGAACCTCTTACTTCTCCCATTTGTTGCCTTCCTTGTGATTTGTTACGGATTCGTGTGGACGCAAACCGGAGAGGTACAAGCCGGAATGGTGCACTTCTTGACCGCCGCTGCCGCCTGGGCGGCCGGTGCATATGCAGCAACCTGCGTTGATAAGGACGCGAAAACGGGGCGGACTTTCGTGTATTGGATTCTGGGAACGGTCCTGCTTCAGCTTGGAATTTCATTTCTGCAATTCGCGGGAGTACCCCTGTTCCCGACTAACGCGGTGACTTCGGAACTTGTCGGAAGTCGCATCAATGGCTCCTTCGGCCACCCAACAACCTTGGGCAAAGTTCTCTTGCTCTTCATGATGGTCTGTTTGCCCTTTACACGCTCCGCCATCCGACAAACTCGGTTGGCGGCTTGGGCCGCGATCCTTGCAACATTTCCAATGTTCATCATGTCCGGAGGGCGCGCTAATTTCTTCTCCGCCGTCGTTATGATCCTTATATGGACACTTCTTCTCCCGCGTGGAAGGGCCCTCGGCAGCAAGCTGGCTATACCCTTGGTGGTTGGTATAGCGGGATTTGCCTCGGCAGGAGTCTGGGTGGCTAGATTTGAAGAGGACCCCACGGGAGATACGCGGCAGCATTTCAACGATGTGGCCATGGCACTAATTCCCGGAAACCCAGTTGCCGGAACCGGACCTAACACCTACATCACAACAGCTGGTCCTACCGATGCGCTTACTGCGCAAGGTTGGCCCGTGCACAATTCAGCCTTGCTCGCAGCCGTCGAAATCGGTATTGTCGGCGCGGCTCTGCTTTTCCTTCCCTTGGTTATTGCGTTCATTGTTGCGTGGCGCCAGCGTCGTGAGGACAGCAGCGTCGGTGATTTCGCAAGGGCGTATGTCGCCTCAACTCCCGGCATAGCGTTGGTTGCTTTGACCGGTTGGGGGATGATGAGTGACACCCTGCCACTCTGGCTATTTCTGGCCGCGTTCTGCTTTCAGCAACAGTTGTCTAGTCAATTGACACCTTCTTCAATCTGGGACGAGTCTCACCGAGCAAAAGGAATTGATACGCGGTGGGCCAACAGATCTGCGAGGCTATCGAAAAGCCGAGGCGCAGTTCGGCCGAAGGGATATTACGTCTCTTCATAGAATGCAATTCAGACCGTCCTGACTTTGGCAAATTTTATTTCTTCGCCTGTCTGATGAAATCGTGCTGTTGTGAGGGTGAATTTGGATTTAGGTTTCCTACCACCCCATTTGAATTGGTGGATCGTCTGCCTTAAAACCGCAGTGCTGCCGGCCAGAAGGGCGGGCTAGGGGATGGCGTTCTCGCCGGCCTGTCCGCTGGGCCGGTTCATCAAATCTAGTAACCGCAAAGACGCGGTTTTTAATGCCGAGTGCCACTGCAATCGGATCCTTGTCTAGCAGCAGATCGTCCACTACGACCGAAGTCCTTGAATTTGGGCAGCGTCGGATCTGCATCGAATCGACGGCCGAGGCCGGCTGCCCTGGTGCGGGTTCATCGGTGCCCGGATGGATTCGCGCCGGTTCCAACGTCTCCGCGACATACCCATCGCCGGGCCGGTCGAGGTGCGCTGCTCCAAGCGGAGGTATTTCTGCTGCCGTCATGTTCTCCTCCAGTGGCCCGCTGAAGGTTCTGTTTGCTGGTGATTCCCTGACTGCTGGCTACTTGGCAACTACGCAGGACAATGGCTACAGCCTGCTTGTTATGACGGAGCTACATAAGAAGGGCGCCATCGACAGGTTCGGAACGAACGACATCCAGGCAAGACCGATCGCGCAGTTTTCCCCGCTCAGTATTATGCCCTGCTGAGCAAGGTCAAGGCAGTTTCGCCAACTAGGCTTTGGTGTGCATCGGCACTTGGGGCAGTGCGGGCGGCCACACCGACGCCTACGACAACGCCATCCAAGCGAGCTGCGAAGCTCACGGCGGCAAGTACGTAGACGTCTGCGCCGAGTTCTCCATGGCTAGCAACCGTGGGCCTGCTGCCTTGAACACGACCGTGGATGACAGCGATCGTTGACCTGGACACCGGCCAGGGCCTCGGGATCGTGGACTGACGGGACAGCGAAGGCGTCGGCGAGTGGCAGTTCGCCCGGCCACTTTAATGGCGCCTGGGCGTATAGGTCGTCGCGATCGACCCTGCCGCGGCGGTCTGCAAGGCCCTGCGGATGTGGAATCCCCGCACCGCGTTCAGAGTGGATGCGTTTCATCTGGTCAACTGGCAACGACATCCTTACCGAAGTCCGACAACGGGAGCCCTCTTGACCGGCCCGGAGAGGTTCTGTTTCGCCTCGGTGACTGCCTAGTTTGCCACGCAGGCCAGACGACAATGGTCGACCGCCAGGCGGTGCGCCGAGGCCATATCCTCGGCGCATCGCGGCAAGCGACCGAGGGCCGGTCGTGACGGCCTGCCCGGCTCAACGCAGGCCGATGGGCCGGGCAATGCGCCTATCCCTGAGGTCCTTATGGCTAACCATGAGGACCGTCCGGCGACCTTGGAAATCGCGAAGGACGACTTGGCAATTTCTCGTTCCCGACAAGTCGAGGCGGCGGCCTGAATTTGTCTACATGACGCCTAAGTTCTCCGGTCACCGAGATTCGAAGAGCTCAAAGTTCTTCTGGGACAGTCTGCGGACGGTTGGTAGGTTCGACGTCACTTTCGTAATGACCGTGTGGCGGTTGGCCTCAAGGTGGACCAACAGTCGAGCTACCCGTTTACCAAACCCTTCTGTTGGCTCAACACAGTGGTCCGGTAAGTCGAACAGTCTCATCAGACCGGAGACTTTGCCCTGAGTCGCCAGGGCTATGACGGGTCTTCCGGCCAGGAGGGCCAAAATGGAAAGATGCATTCTGCCTGTAACGACCACTTCAGAACGCTTCACGATCGACAACACTTCAGCCGGAGAAAGTAGCGTATCTATGAAGATCGCCCTCCTCGCGGCGGCACTTTCAACCCGAAGTTGCGCAATAGCGGCGATGTCGTTCACATTCGAATGACTCACGTGAGGCAACAATAAGCACTTGTATCCAAGTTCTTCCAACGCGGCGAGGAAATGTTCGTATTCAACATTCTGATCAATCGTCGCGCCGATAAGGCCGCTTATGTTGACGACAGCAAGTTTCTCCTCAGGGTTCTGCCAATTCATAATTGCTGGTGCCGGCATGTGGATTGTCAGATCATCCAAGAAAGAGAAAACCATGTCTGAAGACTGAACTATGCTTTCAATGTCGTCGTCTAACAGTCGCTTGTGCGAATCGGGATCCCTTGAAAGAATCCGTACGCCAGAGTGGCCCGCCAAGCGCGCCTGTCGCACGACCTCCTTCGGTGCCCGTCCATTCCAACTGAATCCCAGAACTCTTGCGGGAATGCCCGCATCTTGTACAGTTCTTGCAAGATTCCATTCGACCACGGACGAATGGATTCCGTAGCCACCATCCATGATGTCTGCGCCCATGATGGAGAAACTCTCGGCGGAACGAATTGCCTGCCCAAGTTGACGGAGGTCACGGTAGTGCGCAGGGCCCTTTGAGTAAACCAAGTTAGGTAGAACCAAGAAGGATACTCGATCAGGATCCAAGCCCTCCGGTAAGGCATACGCATCGGGCGATTTTACTACCGCAACTATATGACCCGGCACGTTCTTCACGAAGCTCTCGAACATCGCTTGATCGCCGATGTTGCCGGATCCTGGTGAGTTAAGGATTATATGTGAATTATTCGCTGGGCATGCTCCCGCGAGCACGAGTCTGAGTACTAGCCTGTCGGCTAACGACATCAGCCGTAAAGCAAGAGGCTGGGCGGCTACCTTTGACGCAATTGCTCGCACAATCGACTCTAGTCGTTCTTGCGCGGACGACGATGAGTTCGTTTTCACTTAGACTCCCCGATTCTAATATTTGAAGTGCTCATGCTACTGACTGTCGCCAAAATCATTCCGACATCGCTTCGACTTTGTCGGAATACGAAAGGTAGGAGCAAGCCAACTGCCCAACCTATTGTGGAACTAATGATAGTAGGTAGTTGGTCAAATGCGACCGGAAGCACTAACCCGGCGCTGACAGCGGCCACACCCAAGCTTATAAATCGGAAACCACCGAAAAACAAAGGTCCCGATGGTATTCTATTCTTACTCATCCAGATTAGAGAGATCGGCCATGCCGCGACTAATCCAAGCGAATACCCGATAACAATGCCTTGAACTCCGAAGAAGGTGCCAAGGATCGTCAATAAGAGAACTATCCCTTTGGTTACCAGGTTGTATTTCAGTAGAGACCCGGTTTGACCTTTGGCAAGAAACACCCAATAGGACACAAAAGTCGCCGCCTGGAATGTCGCTCCTGCGCAAAGTATTTGGAGGAGAGGCACTGCAGACTCCCACTGGTGGCCAAGTAGGAGGCTCACGAGCGGTTTGGCGAGTACGATCAAGAAGGAAAAGCCAATGGCGGCGGCGTAGCCCAACATCAGTTGAAGTTTCGCTATGGTTCGCTCGAATTGCTCACTGTTATTCAACCGCACAAGCGTGGTTAATGCAACATTTGTGAGAGGCCCGAAGATCTGGTTTACAGGTAAGGTCGCTATCTGGGAAGCTCTCGAATAGGCTCCAAGTGAGACCGGCCCAAAAGCGTAGCCGAGCAGGACACTCGGTGCGTTGGCGCTTACGTAGTTGATAAACTGAGCCAAACCAAGGTGTCCCCCATATCTCAGGAATCTTCCGATTCGACCGCTCCGCCCTGGCCACCCTGGGTGCCACTCACTGGTTGCCATGCGGCTTACCAATAGTAGGACAGCAGCAACTAACTGCATCATTATTAATGCCCAGTAACCGGCACCCAGAATTGATGCAATGATGGCGACGCACAGCGCGATTGCATTCGAAGCGACGTCCGTTATCGTTAGTGTTTTGAATCGAAGTGTACGAGTCATTTCGACCTGATACTGCGCCTGAATCCCGTTCAATAAGAAGACACTAGAAATAGCTAGAGTGATTGGGATTAGGCGGGGGTCCTGGTAGAAGGCGGCCAGCGGCTGGCTAAATAACGCAGTTAATGCTGCCAAGCCAAGTCCGAGTCCTGAGTTGATTAGGAATAGATTATTCTTTTGTTTTCTGGACAAATGTTCAGCTTGAATGCTGGCGGTGGTGATCCCAAAGTCTCGGAGAAGTTCGGCTACTCCGATTACCGCAGTCACCATGGCGACGAGGCCAAAGTCCAGAGGGGTTAGTAGTCGCCCCAAAATGACCAGGTTGAAAAGTAGAAGCACCATCTTGGCGGCCTGACCAACCAGGGTTATCAAGCCTCCGCGGGCGGCTTTTCGGGCGGTTGTTGTGGTCATCGGACTCTACAATCGCTTTCTCTCATCAGCCACCATGGGGCAGTCTGTGGATACGTGGTCACTCGGCCGACCTGCGGCTCCTGGTTAGTCGACAAACTGGCTAGGGCGAATCCACGTCAAGGAGGAAGCGCAGTCGTAAGGCCGACGTGGGGCTGCGCCCTACGAGTGGTTCGAAGGACGGGCTCAGCCTCATGAAATCCTTGGCGGCTATACACGGTCTCGTGCAGGACTGTAGTTTAGCCTTTTTGGTCTGCTTTGAGGCGTCAGGGTAATAGTGTTACCGGCATTCGTAGTCTATGCCTTCTCAAGGAGGCGATCGACTAGAATTTGGCATGGATAGGAAGAACGAAAATGGGGATCCAGGGGGAACTTAGCATGACGATGGTTAAGAGTCTATTCAAACAGGTGGTTCCGCAACCTCTCTTTATTCGGCTAAAGCGAGACTATCGAAAATTCCTCGTGATCCGGGAGCTCGCCATTGATGCGCGCCGGCACATCAAGTTCGGAGCGGAGGAAGATGACCTCTTTTCCGGTACCGGGTCCAGTCGTCATGTCGAATGCCAACTGACCAAGGATTACCATCGAATAGAAAAGGGCTTGGCTCTCAAGAGTCCGAAGCGGCCTTTCGGTGAAAGCGTACGGCAGCGGCTTGAACTGGGTCTGGAGCATCCGAAGACCAACGAAGAACTGTCTGAAGTTGCCGGGTATGCGCAGTCAGCTCTGGACGCGCTCAAGGACTGGAATTCCGACGAAATGATCCCAGAGGATGTAAGCCCTTCTGTTCATGCGCGATCTGTCTGGGATCCGATCTTGAAGACGGATGCCCAAGGCCTGCTGAACCACTTTTTTTCGTCACGACGAAGCGTTCGAGTCTTCGATACCGAAACGCCGGTGAGCATTGAAGATATTCGACAAGCAGCTATCACAGCGTTGAGCACACCGTCGGTTTGCAACCGTCAGGCTTGGCGGCTCCATGTTTTTGCTAATGCCGAAGATGTTTCCCGCGTGATTCGGCATCAGAACGGAAACTCCGGGTTCGGGCAAACAGTCCCAGCTCTAGCGGTCGTCACGGTGGATACCCGATTGTTCGCGGGGGCTGGTGAAAGACATCAACGTTGGATTGACGGTGGGTTGTTCGCAATGAGCTTTGCCTACGGTCTCCACTTGAGGGGCTTGGCTTCATGCATGCTCAACTGGTCGATGAACAACCAAGCCTCCAGCAGCCTTCGGGCTGCTGCGGAGATTCCCTCGCATGAAGACGTTGTGATGCTTGTTGCGATCGGGCACTCAGAAGAGACTTTTCGGGTCGCAAGGTCACCTAGACGATCTGTGGACTCTGTACTGGAAATTCACTGAACGGTGAAGCGCAATAGATTGTATTGGCCGGTCATATGTGATTTTATCCGGGTGGGCAGATCAACTCAGAGCTGGCCTGCCCGGAGGTGTACTGCCTAGAACCGATCGTCGTCGGCTGGTTGGTGATCTGAGTTCTCAATCTGAGGGCTGCTTGCCCTGAGTCGTCCGGCCCGGAGAGAGCGCACAGTCGTTGCGTAGGCGAAGAACGTAGCTCTCGCGAGGTCCAACGACTAGCATCGGAGAACGGACACTCGCAGTGCGCCGCACGCACCAACTTCGCATGGGCCGTAGCCCCGGCGCCGAATCGCTGCCATACAAACCTAGGTCAACATGCGACAAACTTGGCTACTTCTCAGGGGCCTGACAGAATCCCTGGTTTGGAATCGGGACAGGCTACATATTCTCGCCACGACTGATCGCAGGCTAACCCAAGGTAGTTTCTTTCGTCCTCCGACCTAAGTAGAAGGCCGGAGGACGAAAGTCGTCAAATGAATTCTAGCGCCGCTGAACTAGCTACGGAATCGGCCCGAGGGAAATGTCTTTTCTGTCGCGGTGTGGGCGCCTAACAGGGTTTCGTCAAATTCGTCAGGTTCAGCCGTTGCCGCAACGTCGAATTCTGGTGCGGCATTTTTCCTGCTGGAGATCCTTGGAGCTCGCGAATTCTTAGCTTCGTTACTGTTGCTGCCATAGTAGTCGTAGGCATACGCGTCTGGACCCTTGGCTGGGAGTCTGTTGAGAACGACGCCCAAGATATTGGACCCAACCATGTCGAGTGCGTTGAGCGACTTCTCCAAATCATGATGGCGTAGTTTCTGCGCTCCAACCACCAACAGCACGCCACCGACATGCTGTGAAAGAACTGCGGCATCGGTGACGGGCAACAACGGTGGCGCATCGATCACAACGGTATCGAAAGCTTGTTCTAGTCGCTCAAGTAACTGCTTCATTTCTGTAGAACCCAAGAGTTCGCTTGGGTTAGGCGGAATTTGGCCGGATGCAAGCACAAACAGATTTTCGTCGCCCCACGGCTGAAGAAGTTCGTTCAAGTCGCCTGCACCTACTAGGGCCGTTGTAAGTCCTGCGTTCCTCTCCAGCCCCAGGTACTCATTGACCATTGGGCGGCGAAGATCGGCGTCTATTAGGCACACTGTCTGGCCTGCCTGAGCAAGGGCAATGGCCAGGTTTGTTGCGGTCGTGCTCTTGCCTTCGCCCGGGACGGACGAAGTAACCAAAACTGACTTCGCATGGCCGGAAACGTTGGCAAATTGAAGATTGGTACGCAACTGGCGAAACGACTCAGCACGTGGACTTTGAGGTGCGGCTTGCGTTAGTAGCGGTTTCCTCGTCGCGTCGTTGTCGAATGATATCCCTCCCAATATGGGAGCGTCAGTGACTTGGCGGAGATCGGCTTCACCGCGAATCCGGCTGTCCAAAGTCGTTCTAAGAAGCGCAGCACCCACGCCGACCGTAAGCCCGGCTACAAGTCCAATTAGGAGGTTTAGTTTTGTGTTTGGAGCCGATGGAGCCACTGGAGCAGTGGCTGGTTTGATCACTGACAAGCTGACAGGCGATGCCCCACCCGTTCGCGGTTTTTCCAGCGAGTCAACAACCTTAATTAGGCTGTTTGCTACGGCTTGGGAGATGGCAGCGGCTTGAACTGCGGATTCGTCGGAAACCGCAATATTGATCAGCACGGTACTTGCCTCAGTAGTGGCCTTGACGTTTGCTGCGAGTTCTTCGGCGGTGACCTTAAGCCCGAGGGAGTCAATCGCAGGCTGGAGGACCGCGGGAGATGCAACGGTCTTGACGTAAGACTGGACGCGAGCCTGGCTGAAATTGTTTCCCAATTGCAGGTCCTGAACGGAGCCTGAGCTTTGGATTGCAACAAATAGTTGAGTCTCAGCTGTATATGTCGGCTTGATCAATACGGATGCAGCACCTGCCAAGAGGAGGCCGGCCAACGTTGACGCAATGATGAGTACCCAATTGCGGCGCAGGATGCGCAGATAGTCGCGTAGATGCAAACCGGTTCCCCTTGTGTCGGTTGCTGGGGCGGCCACACGGCACACCACCAGAACGGCAATATTCGTGCAGTGTAACTAATAGTACTGGCTAGATTGGGATCTTAGGGATTGTGAAATTGATAGATGTGGAATCTAGGTCGCCATGAGCAGGATTTGGTGTGGGTCCCGGCGGAGGGCGAGCCCGTGGCCAGCATCCAGGAGGGGATTGGTCTGGCGCAGTGTAGCGAACCTTCGGGATGAGCCGAAGAAATGATGCTGCAACTTGAGCGGGGCCTAGGCTGATCACTTCAGACCGGCGGTGATGTGATCCGCCGGGGCGGATTTGGTGAGTGCGCTCTCGCCCGTCGGCCGAGAAGCTCAAGGGTGTGCGTGGTCCGCGGCGTTGCACGTATTTTCTTACTCGAGCCGACATGTAGCCGATACTCATTCAGGGGATGTTCAAGAACGTCAAAATGGAGGACGCTTTGCCCGGCTACGTAGACATCAACCCCTACCGAAAAACGACCCCGAAACGATTCAAATTCGGTGGATTGATCGTCTTGTTGTTGGTCACGGCCGGGGTCGTCTACCTAGCCCTCTCTCGGTAAAGGTCGATGTCTCTCGAAGGCTACTTCGAAGGCCTGGCAACCATGTTGGGCGCACTTGGATTCGTCGGAGCAGTTTGCATGCTGATCCTGGTTCTTCGGATACGGCGGAACAACAAGCGGGGTCTTCCTGCCTGTTGCGCCCCCTCGATGACCTGCGTTTGTCCCACGACGTAGGGTGAGACACCGACGGAGCCGAACCTAGGATCCTACCGGCCACCTCAGGCATTCGGCGCCTTACCTCGTATCCAGATCCTCAAACACCAGGAACGTTTGCGTATCCTGCACGCCTGGCATCGACTGCAGTCGATCGAAAATGACCCTGCGCAGATGAATGTTGTCGGTGGCGCGAACCAGCAGGATGACGTCGAAATCACCCCCCACCAGCGCAATGTGCTGCACCTCCGGAATGAGCCGAAGCTCTTCACGGAGTTCGCGCCAGGAATGCTGCTGCACCTTGAGCGTGACGTAGGCCGATGACTTCAAGCCGGCCTTGATGGGGTCAACCAGCGCGGTGAACTTCGTGAGCACGCCTTCGCCCGTCAGCCGCGAGATTCTCGAGTACGCGTGCGCCCGGCTGATGTGGACGTTTTCCGCCACCTGAGTCACCGACATCCGGCCGTCCCGCGTCAGTTCGGCAATGATGTCCCTATCCACTTGGTCAAGAGGAACCTCCGCATGATCCGCTTCCACCTCGGCCATCGCATCTCCAATTCGTCCACAGCGTGGGTTCGTTACCCAGCTCACATTTGCAATTTGTCTTCCAGACTAGAGGTTTCAGACAAGCTTTTCCACGATTTTGCCCAGAGCTGGATACGAAACTTCTCTATGGAACATACTGGTGACAAATAGTGGATACAGAAGGACGGACCAATGACGATCTCCGCAGACCATGAGGCTCAGGGTCTGGCTGACGCTCGGCCGGACAACACCGAAGCAAGCGACCAAGCGTCCGAAGTGCGGCGCAAGTTCGGCATCAGCGTTGAGGACTACATGCTGCCGGCCCGCCATCAGATCCAGATGGTCGATCCCTCTGGCGTGCTCAAGCCCGAAGCTGAACAGGGCACGGAACCCGGCCACGAATATCCCATCCCCGGCGATTCCGAACTCATGGCAGCTTACGAACAACTCGTCGTCGGACGCCGCGTCAACGATCAGAACTCCGCACTCGTCCGGCAGGGCCGCATGGCGGTTTACCCGTCGAGCCACGGCCAAGAGGCCTGCCAAGTAGCCGCCGCCCTGTGCCTTAGCGAAGGCGACTGGCTCTTCCCCACCTACCGAGACGCCGTAGCGGTCATGTCCCGGGGCGTCGACCCGGTAGAGACCATGACCATCTTCCGCGGCGACTGGCACGGCGGCTACGACCCCACCAAGCACAAGGTCGGTATCCAGTGCACGCCGCTGACCACCCAGCTGCTCCATGCCGTCGGAGTTGCCCATGCCGCCAAACTGCGCGGCGAGGACACCGTGGTGTTGGCAATGTGCGGCGACGGTGCCACGAGCGAAGGGGACTTCCACGAAGCCCTCAACTTCGCGGCTGTCTTCCACCTCCCCGTGATCTTCTTTGTCCAGAACAACAAGTACGCGATCTCGGTGCCCTTGAGCCAACAGTCCGTGGCGCCGTCGTTGGCGCACAAGGCTGTTGGTTACGGGATGGCCGGTGAGCGCGTTGACGGTAACGACCTGGTTGCCTTGCTCGCAGTGTTGGACCGGGCGGTGAAATTGGCCCGCGAAGGCTCCGGCCCGCTTCTCATCGAGGCCCACACCTACCGCATGCAGGCCCACACTAACGCCGACGACGCCACTCGCTACCGGGAAGACAGCGAAGTGGCCGAATGGACAGCCAAGGATCCCATCAGCCGGATGACGTCTTATCTCACCGGCCGCGGACTGCTCAACGACGACGGTTCCAGCCGAATCGCGGAAAAGGCCGAAGCCGTTGCATCCCAGCTTCGCGAAGGCCTGGGGGAGGACGTCCCGGTAGACCCGCAGAATCTCTTCCGCTATGTCTTCTCGACACCCACTCCGCAACTGAAGGAGCAGTCCGCCCTGCTCGCCGACGAACTCGCCCGTGAGGCATCCAGCCAGAAGGAGGCAGGCAAATGAGCCCCGCCGTCACCACATCCTCTGAGGCCACCGAGCACGCCGCAACAGGTGACGTCAGCTCCGCCACCGCCAGTGCGGCAGCCAGCGCGGCAGCAGTCGCCGAAGCCTCCGGCCCGCAGACCGTCACCATGGCCAAAGCTCTCCACACTGCGATGGCGGACGCCATGGAGGCCGATTCTTCCGTTTTGGTGTTCGGGGAAGACGTTGGCCGCCTGGGTGGCGTCTTCCGGATCACCGATGGCCTAATGGCCACCTTCGGAGAGCAACGATGCTTTGATACCCCCCTGGCCGAATCCGGCATTGTGGGCATGGCCGTGGGTATGGCCATGAACGGAATGCGTCCTGTTATTGAGATGCAGTTCGACGCTTTCGCCTACCCGGCGTTCGAACAGATCGTCAGCCACGTGGCCAAAATGCACAATCGGACAAAGGGTGCTGTGAAGCTGCCCATGGTTATCCGCGTCCCGTATGCCGGCGGGATCGGCGGCGTGGAGCACCACTGCGACTCGTCCGAGTCCTACTACGCCCACACCGCCGGCCTGAAGGTCTTCACACCAGCGACCGTAGCGGACGGCTACCGCATGCTCCGCGAGGCCATCGATTCCGACGATCCCGTCATGTTCATGGAACCCAAGAAGCTCTATTGGTCCAAAGACCAAGTGGACCTGGGCGCCCTGCGCGCCGAACACGCCACGAACGCTGCGACAGGATCCAGCAGCGAGGGGCGCGCCGCCGTCGCACGTCCCGGCACTGACGCAACGCTCATCGCCTACGGCCCCTCGGTCCCGACCGCTCTTGCCGCCGCAGCCGCGGCCGCTGAAGAAGGTCGCTCGCTTGAAGTGATCGACGTCCGGTCGATCGTGCCCTTCGACGACGAAACTGTCTGCGCCTCCGTGCGCAAGACCGGGCGAGCTGTTGTCATCGCCGAAGCCCACGGTTTCGCGTCCGTATCCTCCGAAATCGTCGCCCGGGTACAGGAACGCTGCTTCCACTACCTGGCCGCGCCCATCCGCCGCGTGACCGGCTTCGACGTCCCGTACCCGGCTCCGAAGCTGGAGCACTACTACTTGCCAAGCGTCGACCGCATCCTCGACGCTGTTGACGACCTTCAATGGGAGAACTGACCATGAGCGCAGAAATGCAGGTGTTCCTGCTTCCGGACCTGGGCGAGGGCCTCACCGAGGCCGAACTCGTCAACTGGCTTGTTGCCGTAGGCGACGAGATCAGCGTGGACCAGCCGATTGCCGAGGTCGAGACCGCCAAGTCCATGGTGGAGGTGCCCTCGCCGTACGCGGGCATCGTCGCCGTGCTGCACGGCGAGGCTGGCCAGACGCTCGACGTCGGGAAGCCCCTGATCTCGGTGGCTCCGGTGGGCGCTTCGGTTGCTGCTGAGCCCGAGCTTGTGGAAGCGGCCGGTCCTGCGGAAGTTGTTTCCGAGGCACCTGCGGCGTCCGCAGCTGCCGAGGCCTACCGAGCCGAAGAGAAGGCCGGATCCGGGAACGTGCTCATTGGCTACGGCACATCCGGAGGTGGCGAGGCTCGCCGCACCCGGCCGCGGAAGGTTCCTGCTTCAGCTGTTGCTGTGACACCGGCCCCCGACTTCGCCGAACTCTCGCTGTCCCGCACGCGGATTCCAGGGAAGCTCTCTGCCGTGATTTCCCCGTTGGTGCGGAAGATGGCCCGGGACCATGGGGTCTCGCTGGACGCAGTGCCTGGTTCGGGGGAGAGCGGGCTCATCCTGCGACGCGACATCGAGGCCGCCATCGGAGGTGCCACGGGCGAGACCGTTCCGGTTGAGGCGCCCGCCGTTGTCCAGCCTTCCACGGGAGTCCAGGATGCCCGTACCGGCTTGACCGTGGCTTCGCGCACTCCGGTCCGCGGGATACGGAAGGCTGTTGCGGCCAACATGAGCCGCAGCCGGTCCGAGATCCCTGAGGCAACTGTCTGGGTAGACGTTGACGCCACTGCGCTCCTTGAGATGCGTGCAGAACTCAAGATGCGGGATCCGCACGGCGCGCCCGGGCTGCTCGCGTTCATCGCTCGTTTTGTCACAGCTGGGCTAAAAAAATTCCCCGAGCTGAACACCCGGTTTGTGACGTCCGAGGATACGGCTGGCGGTGAAACGCAAGAGATCATCGCTTTCGACGGCATCAACCTTGGCTTCGCCGCACAGACGGACCGCGGGCTCGTTGTTCCGTCGGTCCGCAACGCCCACCTGTTGAACGCCCGCGAACTCGATGCCGAGATCCGCCGGCTCACTGCCGTCGCGCGTGACGGCAAGGCAACTCCGACGGAGCTGGCCAGCGGCACCTTCACTCTGAACAACTACGGTGTGTTCGGCGTGGACGGTTCCGCCGCGATCATCAACTACCCCGAGGTAGCCATGCTTGGTGTAGGCCGCATCATCGACAAGCCTTGGGTAGTGGATGGCCAGCTCGCTGTCCGCAAGGTCACTGAGCTGACGTTGGCGTTCGACCACCGGGTTTGTGATGGAGAAACGGCTGCTGGGTTCCTGCGGTATGTGGCCGACGCGATTGAGAACCCTGGGACGGTGCTGGCGGATTTGTAGGCCACTGCGATGTAGGTTGTCTGCTCCGAGGGCGTTGCGGTCCTCGCATTCCGGGCGGGCTTCGCTCCAACCGGCGCGTCTTCCAGCTGAGCGCGATCTCGACTGCGCTCAAAGTCCTTTTGCATCTTCAGCGTGGCCAAGGGATTTCACGAGCGAAAGTGTCGGCGGGGGGATCCTAGGGATCCTGGCGGGCTTGGTGACGTTGGCGCGGACCTGTTCTTTGCCATCAGCGGCTTCATCGCGATCGTCACGACAAGCTGCGTGGATCACACCCCGAGCAGGTCCGAAACTCCCTTGGACAGCTGATACTTCAACTCGCATGGTGTCCGCCGTGCATTGGTCGGGCACTCAGCTGGATTAAGGTTCTTGGGCCACTACCTGCGTCGCTCCGGTCGGGAAAACGGCAACAATCTGACCTTTACCACTTCCGTTGTCCTTGTGCATCAAGTACGCGGTGTTAGCTCCCGTGGACGGGACGGAAGTTGCTTTCCCCTCAAAGTAGAACAGGGGGGAAGTGAAAGACCCGCCGCTGGTCGTAAGTGTGAACTTTGGGGCCTTCCATGCGCCATCTGTCCGAATGAGTCCAGCACCTTCCCGGAAGAAGCTTGTGTCTAAGGCGCCGGATCCTGGCCCCAATCGAATCGCTCCGTCGGCGCGGACTTCAAAGCGGTCAAAGCTCTCAGAGCCTACCCGGCTGTGGATGATTGGCGTGGTGTTTGTTCCGGCAACATAGTCAGATCGTCGCTGACGCGCATAAATCGCATTGTAATCTGAATAGACGTCCAGGGTGTGGTAGCTCGGGTCAAACATGTTCCCCATAGCATTGATGAACCCAACACCCGGTCCGGTCTGAATGGCGTATCTCGTCTGAGCCGTGGTGCCCTGTTGGAAGCCTGAAACGTTGCCGACGATATTGACGTTGCGAACCTGCTCCAAGTAAATGTCTGGATAGGCCCCCAGAGCGCCGGTGCTGTTGCCCCGGAACTCATTGCCCACGAGGTTCGCATTCAGTGTGCTGCCGCTTGATCCGACGATTGAAACCCCTCCGCCAACATTATTGTCGATCATGTTCATCATGACAAAAGAGTCATATGCGTTCTGCGTGAGTTTAATTGCGTAGCCATTTGCCGAGTAGAGGCCGGAATTGCGTACCCAGTTGGCCCCGCCGTCAATGACAATACAGTTGGCCCCGATGCCGATTGCGCCGTCGTAGAAGCCGCAATCGGTCGAACCCATGTAGACGCCGTAAGCGCCGAAGCTTCGGATCGCGACGTGGTGCATCTGGATTTCAATGCGCTTGGCCTCAATCCGGATACCGCCCGTAAGGCTGCTCAAGACTTCGGTGTGGACGATGTTGGACCTGTCTGCAATACGAAAGGCCCCGGTGTATTGCTCAAAACGGATGCCGTGCGAGGTGCCGGTTTGGTTCGCTCCGTTGCAGTCGATGACGCCGCCTAGGATGTGAACGGACAGCGCGTTTGCACCGACGCGTAGCCAGTCATCGTTGGACCCGTTGGCGAGCTTCACGCAAGCGCCTCGTAGGTCTAGCGTCACGTGCGAGGAGTCGATCCGTACCGGGGCGCTCGTGTAGCTTCCCGGCGAGACGCGGATCACGCAGTAATCGCCATGGGCGGCTGCCGCCGCGAAGAGGGCCGGGATACTCGCGTAGTTCTTTGAGTTGAACTCAACTAGTGGGGCATAGATCGCGGAAAGGTCACTGGGGCTTAGTGCTGTTGGCGCAAGTCCGGGGAGCCCGTCAGCTTGGGCGGGGCTGGCCTCGAAGCTTGATACAGCGAATGCGCCCGTGACGGCAGTGGCCAAGGCTCCTAGCCTGAATAGGCCGCGGCGTTTGACACTAGCGCCACCCCCCAGCGGCGCACCTCTTTCCTCAGATTCGTTGTACATGACTGATCACAATCCCAGATGGTGTTAATAGGAGACCGTTGATCGACCAGGAAGAGTTGCGCAGGTGGATGGGAACTTGAAGAAGCCCCGAGGTAGTGCGCATTCCTACAGGTAAATCAACATGTCCAAACGCTAAGTGCGCGGGATTGCCCTAACCACAGTGGCTATTACGCCTTTTTCGCTATCCATACTCGCTTTTGGGCGCTGAACTACGTATTTCATTCGATGCGACTTACCGTGAACACTCGCGGCAGGGGCGGCGGATCGACACACTTTTTGCCAAAATTTAGCGTGCGATAGCACAGCCGCGAGGTTGGTCTGCGAAATCAAAAAGGGGATCTGACGTGGGATTACGTCGAAAGAACCGTGTCTGTCGGGGATGCCGCGTGCGGGGACCCGCGTTGTAAGGTCAGAATTTTCTTAAGAAACAAGTACCGTAAGTTTAAGGTTTGGGTTACTAAGGCGACTTACCGAAATTTAGCAAATCTTATGGACGGTATCCGGCGATCGCCAACGCGAGCGGGGTGGTCGTGGAATCTCCTTATGGATCGGACCTCGGTGCTATTATTCAAGTTCTTTTATAAAGAAGCTGGAGAAATTCGCTTTCAGTTCAGAGGATGCTCCGGAAAATTTTGCGCCGTAATTCGACCGCACGACCGGTCGCTCAATCGATGTAATTCGAGGCGACTCGGGGCGTTCCCAGCCCGCTGGCGTCGAACGCTAACGCTGCGAACGGGCCCCTTTGGCGGCCCGAGCAACCTTTCTCCTTGCTCGCGGAGTACAGGATTGCCTGAATACATCCGAAACTGGGCTTTGGGCCCATGGAAACCCTCTCGCATGCGCCCGTGTTGGCCCGTTTCGGCCATGCGGTCTCACAACCAACGCGGGCGCGGGTCCTGTTGGCCCTCGCGGATTAGGGCGGAGTCCATTGAGGTTTCCCACCGGAGCATGTCCAACCACCTGACGTTGGCAGCGTTCGGCGCAGTCGATTCGGTCAGCTGCCTTACCGGCGGGGGAGCAGCCCAGCCTTCTACGCCCGGCATTCTGTTTGCAGCCCTTAGTCTTGCAATCACGGTCCTGTCCTTGGCCCAGCGCGGCGCGGGCCGCGAACTCCGTTCAAAGACTGCGGTGGCGGATTCCGCGACACTCCTGCAACTGTGCTCTTCCGGGAAAGCTTGACTCAGCAGTCCGGGTGGATCGCGACTTTGACGAAGGCCGCTGTCTGGTAAAGGTACTGGTATGCCCAGGAATAGGTGAGGTCGGTAACAGAAATCAACGGCAAGTCCATCTGATCAGCGACCATATGCAGGTCTCCTGAGTAGCAGCGGCCTACGATCACCCGCGCCCGCGTTACGTGGAACTGGGCGGTGAGGACGTCCGCGCTCTTCCATCCATATTGGTCCGACAGGTTTTTGAGCGCCCGTGCTTCGCCTTGCGTGGTGAAGGGATCGGTCTTGAAGCAGATAACGCGGTACACCCGCTGGGCCCCGCAAATGCTCGCTTCGAATCTGCCGTATTGATCTATTGGACTTGAAACCGCAAGTGTCGGCGCATACCCCTGCTGCATCAGCTTTTCAGCGTAGCTGATCCGATTATCAGGGGGCCCGAGCACGAACAGCACATCCGAGCGTTTGGGCTGGTCAGCAGAGGGAGCGACGTACAGAAAGATCCCAGCAACGGCCCAGAAGATTGCCAAGGCTGCAATGACAGCGAACGACCGAAGGAACAGACGTTTCCTTCGGGCAGGCGGTGTGGCCTGAGTTTCGTGATCGCGGAGAAGTGTCATACCGTCCTCTTACCAATGCGGGATGTGGGCGGCAGCGCTGCACTGGATCCAAGACTACTATCTGCTGACACAGAGACCGATCGGCGGACTTATGGAAGGCTCACCCGGAGGACGACGTTGTCGCCATCTTCGCTGAGTGTTACTTCCTTGGACAGGGTCTGAAGCGTTGTCATCCCGAGGCCGGGGCGGATCTGGCCTCGGAGCCGGCCGGGGGAACTGATGGTTATGTGAACGGCTCCGGTCTCCGCCGCCGCTCGTGTCGTGTGCGGCTCTTGGGCCGACATTGTCACGCGGACATGGCTTCGTTCACCGTGGCGGATGGCGTTGGTGAATCCTTCTGAGAGCACTTCGATGACTGCCTCAGCCCGGGCTGGTTCCTCGTCGCACAACGCCCACACTCCAGGGTCAATGTCGCATGCCAGCTTCAGCACGCGCCCCCAGGTACTCAGCAGGTCCTGGATACTCGATGCTGCGCTCCCTGTCTGCCCGGGCGAGTCGTCCAAGATCTCACTGTGCGCAGTAGCCACGGCACGCGTCAGGATGTCCCTGACGCTCTGCGGGGCAAGATCCTGTTCTGGGCAGCTCCCTCCGGAGGCAGCTAAGGCGAGGGCGCTCGAAACCAGGCTTCCCTGGAGGCTGGTGTGCAGAATCCTGGCGACCCTCCGGCGGGTGTGGAGCAGCTTTTGGTGCACGCGGTCGGCTAGCTTGAGTTGCTCGTTTAGCGAGCATGCCAACCTGACTTCATGCCGCCGTCGTTGGCGTTCCGCAGCTCGAAGAACCGCCACAGTGAGCGCCGTCAGCGGATAGGCCCAGACGGCGGACCAGTAGAAGAACGGGGCATAGCCGAACGCGTCCTGCAGCAGGCAGGTCACCGACGCGCCAATTGCGGCCGTGCCCGCGTAGCAGAGGGTCAGGGCGGAAATTCGCCGCAGGGGACTGGTAATCCTCCGCACGGTCCGGGCCGTCGCGGCGTTCCCGACAAGCAGGATGGCCCCGCCGACAACCCACTGAACCAGCAGGAAGAGGACTTCGTATTCCGCTAGTACACGCACTGCGATGAGCGATTCGAAGAGCAGGACAGGCAATCCGACCGGCGCAGCTCGGATCAAATGCGTGAGTCCCTCGGTGCGTCCTGCGCGGGAAGGCGGCCGCGGAGGGGCCGTCTCATGCGGCCAAGGTGTGTGGTCGTGGAAGAGCTGGTGGCTCATCGGGCGGACGACGTCATCGGCGATCGACCGCAACAGCTGTGAGGCCTCGGATCTGTCGAGGGTTGTCGTCATCAGGGCATCGAGGACCGTGTCAAGACGCTTGGAGAGTTCGGCGACATAGTCGGAACGGATCGAGCGCAAGCGCTGCTCATCCTATCCGAGCTGCGCCTCGATCGCAGCCTGGGCAGCGCGCAGCCGGGGTTCGAGCACGGCGTGCCCGCGGATGGAGTCCGTCAGCATCGCGATCGCCGAGAGGAAGACCAGGGCCGCCCCGATGTTGATGAGGACACGGGCCCACAGATCTTCACTGAGGTCTGCGATATTCAAGGCCTGCGCGGACCAAGCCACCAGGAGAGGGCGGC
Organism: Arthrobacter sp. efr-133-TYG-118; assembly: GCF_030209755.1. Classification (GTDB taxonomy): domain Bacteria; phylum Actinomycetota; class Actinomycetes; order Actinomycetales; family Micrococcaceae; genus Arthrobacter. The sequence goes on from NZ_JARVRH010000014.1 coordinate 61,296, forward strand.
AGGCGCCCAGGAACGCGAAGGTGCCGAACGCCGTCGCGATTCTGCCTTTGAGGCTCGGGCGTGCCGTGATCAAGGGGCGAAGGAGTATCCCCAAAAGACCGAGCAGGACGTGCACCAGGAACACGATCGCCGTGCCGGAACCTTCCACAGCCAGCGTGACCGATCCCGTCCCAGCCAGCGTGATCGATCCGGCGAACATGTTCATGACCGTCAACGCCAAGGGCAAGGTCAGAAGCCACGACCAGAGGCTCAGGGCATTCGTACCGCCGATACCCCGGGCCCAGAGTGCAGGGGAGCGGCCGCTCATTCTTCGCTATCGGCAGGGACCGGCAACCCAAACGTGCGCGCGTACAGCGTTGCCGCGGCCACCCGCGGATTGACGCCCGGGCTTCGGTTCAGGCCAAGGGCCTCGAACGTGCGCGACACGGCCTTCTCCACCGAGCGCATGCTGCTTCCCCGTTGTTTGGCGATTTCCGCGTTCGACCAGCCCTCCGCGATCATTCGCAGGATATCCAGCTGCACGCGGGTCAGCGCGCCGATCTTCGCTGCGTCCGACGCCAAAGGGGGAGTCATAGTGACGGGAAGCTCCACGAGGGTCGAGTTCACTGCACTGATGAGGGCGTCCACGGAGTCAAGTGACGACTTATTGACGAAGGTTGATCCCGCCGGCAACTCGGAAAAGGGAGCTTCCGACGGATAGTTGGTAAGGAAAACGATGGCGCATCCCGCGGAGAGCGACTTCACGACGTGCGCCAGTTCGACGCCGTTGGGCCGGGTACCCAGATCGATGTCCGTCACGAGAACATCGGGATCGACGGCGGCGAACATGGCTAGAGCCTCGGACGCGGACGCGCAGTCATGCACGTCGAACTCCGCGCCCCTCAAGGCCTCGGCAACAAGCCCGCGCATGAATGGTTGATCTTCCACAACCAGCACCCGCCGAACCCACCCCAGATCCCCCATGGTTGAAGGCTATCCGAGCGCGCCCTGTGATTCACCAGCGGCACCTGTTGGTTACGACTCGGGACGGATTACGACGGCGGTTCGCCGGCGGTACTCTTCGCGACGCCGGCTGCCGGTGGTGTCGCCTCAGTGGCGGAGAGCAATCGTCACAACGAAAATTGTGGCGGCAGCCAACACCCCTAATCCAACGTAGGACAGCTGCCGCTGAATCCTTCTTCGACGCTCGCGGCGATCATCCCTGGCCAGATATCCCGTTCTGAAGTTCCCCATGTCGGGAGGATATCGTCGCTGGTTTTGCGTTGGGCTCCCGGGGTTCGGTTATTGCGACCAGGTTGGCTGCCGCTACTCGTCCTTCCCATGGTTGTTGAGAAGGTAGTAAGTTTGTGGCCAACGTTTCGAAGATGACTCCGCCCACGCAAACCATCACGCCGATAATGAGCAGCCGGCCCCTTGACGGGCGTAGGGAACGCCCCACCCACGGGTGGGACGCTCCGCTTAAAATCAGCTGTCATATCGCTTATAGCCAACTTGGTCCGCGCCATGATTGCGCGTCGTCGATCGAGGGACTAGGAATGCGGCTCCCGGTAGGCGTGCACCATCGAGTCGGTGCGATCGAGCTCGGCTGCGCGTGCACGGGCGGCCTTCTCCTTCCGATAAAGAACTACTTCATTGATGCCATAGGGAATCAAGACAAGCAACGGAAGAAGGATTCGAAGGGACAGGTCCCAATTGCTCATAAAAAGAGGCACCAAAGACGCCATAAAGATCAGCTGGTGCACCCAGCGGTACCATTTCACGGTTGCCTTCTCTCAGAAACCACAGTCGCGCCCAGGCATATCCCGTAGCGGAGCAGACGGGTTGGAAAGGTTGATGCCGTAACACTTAGTGGCGACAAGGTTGGCACCCCTAAACGTGCCATTGATGATAGCGATCGCAGACGCAACACCACCCACGCCGATCACGGTACAAATCTGGCTCACGACTTTTGCGATCCATCCGGTCAGCTTGCTGAATGTGCAGCCTACCCACGCTCCGCCCACGAACACCGCGGCCGTGAGACCGGCAAGCACTTTCAACTCGGCGCCGCTAATGGCGAGAACTGGCCATGGTACCCACTGAACGCTCGTGGGATCGGCCGTTAACGGAAATGCGTTCGAGGAATTGAAGTCAATGCGCTGAACTAAGGTACCGTCCTCAATCCTGAATGTCGTCGGCACCGGCTCGCCCTCGGCGTCGAATGCCCATGGGGCGACAAAGGCGCTTGTAGCCGTTCCAGCGGCGTCTCGAATGAGGACCGAGCCGTCAGCTTCCACCTTCGCCGTGGATCCAGTCGAGAGAGCTAATGGGAATCGGTAATCGTGAGGTGCTTTGTCCGATTCGACTGTGATCAGCGTCTGCGAGCCGCATGGAGTGCTGTAGGTAGTTGTTGTCGCGCCGGACAGGACGGTTGTCAAAAGTGGTGCGCCTTCGCCAATAAAGTGCCCGACTGGTACCCCCACAAGCTGGGCGGGTCTCGTCTCTGACTTTTCGCCGGGAACGGTAATCCGTACCGCACCCGAGGGAGATTGCGTATGGACTGTCGCGGTTCCGGGGGCGTTCCCGTCCATCACGTACACGTCGTCGCACTTCTTGGCGATTCCATGCACTGGACTGGCACTTCGCCCGGGCGACAGTCCCTCATACCAGGCGACAGACTGAACTCCACGGCTGGTATCGGCCCATATCGGCTGATCTACCCGTTCCTCGGGTGTCGTGTTCCTTTGGAGCAGTATCTGCCCGTGCTGGTGCCGCAATAAAGATGGCAGCAATCAAAGAAAGGCATGCAGAAGCTGAGGCAAAAATATGTAGACGTCGCAAGGGAAACTCCTATTCATATAGGCGCCCCCGCGACCCACGCGAAGTCGACTGTGGTGCGTTTTCTCGCCATACGCCTGGCTGGTCACTCGCCGTTCCCCTGAACGACACGGGCCGCGAAGCCTTCCGACGGCCCGTGCGGAGGGCTAGGATGCCGGAATGAAAGTTACGTTGCTCCGTGGGGAGGGCGATGGCTGGCCCGACTGCCCGCATCAATTCGTCGGTCGCTGCAATGATTGTCGGGATGCTGACCGAAATTCCAGTGGTGAACCGGGTGGCCGTGAGCCCGTAGGCTCCCGCGAATAGTCGGTGTGGAGCCTCCGAGAGGTGTTCTTCGTCCGGACTTGCTTCGAAATGAGTAGGTGGGATCCATGCGGATTACCGTGATTGGGCGGGGGCACGTCGGCGGCGCGCTGGCGCGACGCTGGACGGCTGCAGGCCACGACGTGACTACGCTTGGCCGGGACGGCGGTGATGCCACAGGCGCCGACGTCGTGGTGGTCGCCATTCCGGGAGACTCGATCGCCGTCGGGTTGGCCAAGATTGCCGGCCTAGACGGTCAGGTGACAATCGATGCGAGCAATACCTTCGGCGATCGCCCGGCCGGATACGACTCGATCGCCCAACAGGTCAGATCGATGATCGGAGGCCCCACCGCAAAGGCCTTCAACACCAACTTCGCATCGATCTATGACGCCGTCGACGCGGAGCCAATTCCACCAAGTACCCTCTTCGCAGCCGACGCCGAGGCTCGCGAGGCGACCGAGCGGCTCATCCGGGACGCAGGATTCGAGCCGATACATCTTGGCGACTTGGCGAAGGCACCGTTGCTGGAAAGCCTTATCACCCTGACCTCTACCCTCGAGAGGGGAGAACTCGGTCCGTTCTTCTACCGCTTCCACCGCCCAGGCGAACTTGCGAGTTCGCGGGCTATTTCCGCGCCTCATCGAACCGTAAACCCTTGATTAGCGCTCCAAATCGAGCCGCTGCAGCTTCGTTCTTGTTGACCTGGCTCCCTCGAAACATCCCTCTCCGGAGGTCGGACACAAACTGGCTGATCTCAAGCTCTGACACCTTGTCTACAAGCCGGGCGTGTTCGCTGAGATCGAGAAGTCCAGCCAGTTGACGTCCAAGGAGCTCGGTCACTGTGATGGCCATGTCAAAACTATTTGACATGAGAAGTTCATACTCGTCTTCGAAAATAAGGTCGTCATGTTCGTTGCCATCGAGCCAGGTTAATGCAGTTCCGATATCCTCGGCGTCTTTTGTCCTGTGCCATTTGGAACGGTCTGCCAGGGCTTCGAGCTTCAGAATCACGTAGAACGGCGGTGACACTACTAAGACCGGACCTATAACAGGCAGCACGAATTCTTCCGCAGCTTCATATGCCCTCGTGTAGCCGAGGACATTGATTTGTTGGAAGTCATCCGGAATCTGCACAATGCCCTTAGGATCTTCAATGCCTCCGAAGGGGATGACGTCCACCGGGATGTCCTCGATGCTGAATCTAATCGCGGACTTGCTCGAGTTCATGACTCGAAAAGCGGGGGTAAGCTGCCCGAATCCCTGCCAGGAGGGCATCGCCAAGGCTATGTCGACGTCGCTCGTTGTGCTCAGGTGTGCTGGGTCTAAACCGAAGCTCAAGTGCAGCAGATTTCGTGCCTCCGCTCCGACCACCATGAATTCACTCGAAGCCAGCTCTGTCTTCGAAGTAACTGATGCCACGACGCTGGCAAGCGGTTCAAATTGCACTCTGGCTAAGCCAGTGAAGTCGAGGCTCCTCTTGGAGGAATACATGTGCCACCTCCCGCTCTCTGGGATCTTTAGATGCGATGAGGTCGGCGTAGACCAGAAGGGGGGGCGCGGTAGCGATTCCAGGCGCTTGCCAGTGGAAGTCCCAGAACTCCTCGCGTGGCGTTCGCCAGAAGAGCCTGCGGAGCTCAACGGTAGGCCGGTCACCCTTTCTTAGCCTATTCACGCGAACGAACTTCGCTGTCAGGTCGGGCACGTAGACAGTGGATACTGCTGATTGGATCAGTCCAGGAATTGCTGAGCCGCCGCCGAGTGTGGCGTCCTCAATCTTGAACCTGCCGTCATCAGCCCCCTCCATGAACGTGAGGTGTAGAGAGGGACCGAGCTTGTTGCGGTAGGAGGCCAGCCAGGCCTGAGCCACGGTCAATCGGCCGGAGTCCACCCAGGTTCGATCACGCAGTAGTCCTTGGTCCTCCAAGTACCCCACGGTGCGCGGTACAAGTCCGAGGGAAACACCGGCCACATCGGAAATCATTCGAGTGGGAGCTTTCAACAGTTTTGGCCAAGTCAGCAAGCAGAATATGAGTTGAGCGGATTTAGGAGAGGTCAGATCCACGACGGCCGATCTTTTGTGCTCTTGCAGCCAGACGCTGAACGCGTTCTCCACTGGGGACCCGGCTGAACGCCCTTCCATCTCCAAGACGGCATGGGGTGACCGGAGACTTATTCGTCCGCTTAGATCTGCGTGATTCATTGACAGAGTGCGAAATTCTGAATTTTGCTTGGACCCGATTCGGGGAGCCAGAATGAAATCCGCGCCTTCTTCCCTTGCGACGCTGATAGCTAAGTCAGAGGGCAGGGGGTACCTCTCAATTTCGACAACGCGCAGAGGGACGCGCACTTCGCCTAGGTCCATAAGGGCCTCGTAGCTCGGGAAAGGGCTCCCCGCACTTATGGCGGACCCACGCTCAACGCGCCAGCCATGATCAAGGCATGCCCTTTGGAACGCTGAAAACATCACGCTGGAAGCCATGTTCAATACCTTACCTCGTTCAATCACATTGAACGAGGTAAGGTATTGAACACCCCTTCTACTGCAGCTTGAACAAATTGTGCGTCGCCGGCCCCTCCAACAGCTTTCCCGCGGCAGAGTAGCGCGAGCCGTGGAGCGGGCAGTCCCAGGACTTTTCGGCGTCGTTCCAGTGCAGGATCCCACCCAGGTGCGCGCATTCCGCTGACACTTTGCATACCACGCCATCCACCGTGCAGACGGCCGCGGGCTTTCCGTGGAAGAGTCCGGTCACGCCCGTGCCCTCGGCGGGGCTGGTTTCCTCCGTGATGGCAGGCTTCTCCTTCAGGGCTGCCTTGTCCCGGAAATTCTGCTGCTGTGTCTCTATGTTTAACGAAATCGTTGACGCTGCCCCGCGGGGACCCGTGACCCGGTGGTGGATGGTGTGGGCCCACTCCAGCTTTTCGCCACGGATATCGGCTGTGACGTCGAGCGCCGCCGCAACACCATTTGTCATGCCCCACTTGTTGTAGCCGGTGCCGAAGAAGATCTTCCCGTGGCCCCGGGGGAACCTGCCAAAGAACGGCATGAGATTACCGGCCTGGTAGTCCTGGGCAGACCAGGTGTGCGTGACCTCGGAACCCGGATAGTGCTGTTGGGCCCAGCCGAGCAGCTCATTCACATGGACCTGCGTCGACGGCGCCCGGCCGCCCGCATGACCGAACCCGCCCACCAGAAGCAGCGCCCCGCCGTCGGGCATTGGATAGTCCCTCAGGGAGCGGGTGGGCGGCTCTGCTGAAAGGTACATCCCTGGCGGCGGGCTCATGCCTTCCGGCAGCCGCAGCGCGGCGGCGTACGAGCGATTCGGCCGCAGCTTCGCGAAGTAGAGCCCGCGGTTCAGGATGGGTGTCCCGGTGGCGAGCACCACGTAGCGGGCGCGTACCTCGCCCTTCCTGGTGACCACCGTCAGGGGATCGCCGTTGCGGACGTTCATGACGCGGATACCCTCCACGATGCTGCCGCCGGCAGCCCGAACATCCGCGGCCAGCGCATCCAAGACGTCCATCGGGTTGAATTGGGCCTGCTTCGGAAGCCGCAAGGCGGCGTCGACGTCGAACGGCAGCCCCGTCTCCCGGGTCGACTTGACGTTGAGTCCGGCAGCCCTCGAAACGCTGGCCTCGGCGACGAGGTGCTCCGCGCCAGTGGGTGTGGTGGCGAAGGTGTAGGCATCCCGGTACTGGAAAGGCACGCCCCGGCCCTCGAGGTAATCGAGCAGCCACCTCTGGCCTGCCCTGTTCGCGTCAACGTAGGCACGGACCACGTTCACCGAATACTGGTTCCGAAGCCTGGACAGCGTGGTGCCCTGCAACAGACTCAGCTTGGCCGTGGTGTTTCCTGTGTTAACCGCCCCGATATGTCGCGCCTCGAGGACCAGCACGCTGCTCCCGGTCCGTGCAAGCATGAGTGCCGTGGCCAGGCCCGTGATTCCGGCGCCGACCACGACGGCGTCGTACCTGTTTCCGGGCGTGAATTCATCGGGGCTCGCGGCTGCGGAAGCCTCGCGCGTGTCTAGCCACAAAGAAGTCATAGCGGTCCCACGTCCCTTCAGCCGGGCGCGGTCCACACCGGAAGTAGCGCGGCGGCGGCCCGGTAGTGCCAGAGAAGCAGAAGGCCGGTAGAGAAGCAATAGGGGAGCGCCGACGTCTCGGGATGCGTGTGCCAAGTTCACGCAAAAAGGCCCCGACAGGCCGATCTGTCTTGTAGGGGCGCGAGTAATATTGCTTTCACCATGAGTACCCCAGATGCCTCGGACGCACCCGGCTTGTCTTCCATGCCAGCCGGACAAACGACCACCCGTGATGTCGCGGTGGATCGCATCTTGGACGCTGCCTACGAACTCTTCTCGCGGCGCGGGATCAGCGCTGTCGGGGTCGATCAGCTCATCGAGCGTTCAGGAGTAGCGAAGGCCACCTTCTACCGCCACTTTCCATCCAAGAACGACCTGGTTCTTGCCTTCCTCGCGCTTCGCGACCAGATCTGGACCGTGGATTTGATCATCTCCGACGCCCGGAGCCGGGGAAACACCGCCGAGGAGCAGTTGCTCGCCATCTTCGACGTGTTCGGTGACTGGTTCCAGCGGGAGGATTTTGAGGCGTGTTCGTTCATCGACGTCCTGCTTGAAATGGGGCGTGAGCACCCGCTGGGGAAAGCCAGCATCGGCTACCTCGCCAGGATCAGGGGACACATCCGGGAGTTGGCAGAGGAAGCCGGGCTGGAGCGCACCGAGGAATTCGCACGCTCCTGGCACATCCTGATGAAGGGCTCCATCATCTCGGCCACAGAAGGAGACGTCCTGTCGTCCAAGCGCGCGCAGCAGATGGCGGCTTGGCTGATAGACCAACATCGAGGCCCGGACCGCCCAACTTCCTGAGTCTTCTGAGGCGCCGGGCTTCCTGAAGCGCGAGGTCCGTCAGCTCCGCGTGGCCCTGCCGCGACCCCCGAGGGAGGCGAGATGCCAGGAGCGCCTGCCCCATTTGGCCCATTCGCGGGGCTGGACCGAGGGCCGCCCAAGGTGATATCCCTGTCCGAGGGTTACACCCAGGCGTGCAAGAGCAGCGAGTTCGTCCTTGGTTTCGATGCGTTGGGCGGTCAAGTCCGACCCGATCTCCCGCGCGAACCCGACCTCCGCCTCGACGAGTTCCTGCCGAAGGGAATCCAGATTGAGACCTGCAGTCAGATTCCGCTCCAGTTTGATCATCTCCGGCTTGAGCCGAAGAATGTGGCTGGCCCCGGCGAAGAAGGAACCCGTGTTTTCGATGGACAAGCGCACGCCGGCACTACGTAGCGGCGCTACTGCCGCGTCGAGCGAAGCGGCCTGGTCCTGGGGGAACTTCCCGGAGACTTCAAGGATCACCCGGTTTGGCGCCACCGGAGTTTGCTCGAAAAGCCCAGGAAGACGCGGATCCAGGCAGACCTCGTCGGAAACCTTCAACGCCACGAAAAGGTGGCGCGGCAGTTCCAGCGCGGCCTTGAGTCCCGACTCCAACGCCGCGAATTCAAGGTCAGTTCGGAGCCCCGAGTCCTCGGCTTCCGCGAACCAGTAATCTGCAGGGTCTCCGCTATCGCTAACGAAGCGGGTCAGAGCCTCGGCGCCGACGACGGTCCCAGTGGTGAGATCGAAAACGGGCTGGAAGGCGGTCATCAGCATCTGGTCCCTGAGGACCGCCTCGAGCCGCGGGCTGCTTGGGTGCTGGCTGCTTGGGTCGTCCTGCGGGTTCGGGTCGTCTTGCGGGTTCGGCTGTTCCGACCGGAGCGAAGACAAGTGTTCCAGCAGCGCCTCTTCCGGACGCCCGGGGTGGGCAGCAATGTGCTGGCGAAGTTGTTCGCGCACCGCATCCGTTGCAAGCGAAGAGTCCGCGAAGACTTCTTCGATGATTTCCAGGACCTGCAGGCGTAGCCCGCGGAGCTGCTCGAGCGGCGGCTCCACAGTCCCCGGACTGGCCCGCATTCCGGCGTTGGTCAAAGGCGGTTTCTGCGTCGACATGAAATTATTCCTTTGCTTTTAGCTCCGGCTGAGCCCGGGACCTGCAAACTAAGGGAATACTACAGCCGAACAAACCGGTCGGCCCGGATTGAAATCAAATCTTCATTGGGATGTAACGCGCGGCGTGCAACGGTTGCAGTCACACCCGGCCGTGCTCAGTTCCGGAATCTTCCGCGCCTGACAGGAGTGCGTAATATCCCGGAACCCACTGCGGAAGGCCGCTGGCGTTCATCGGGACCACTTCGATGTTAACCGGGCCGTCCGCAATCAACCGCCAGTCCGAATCCGAAAATACGCCGTGCCGTTCCCTGGCACCGAAATGCCCGGGCCGGGGAAGGTTCTCCAAGGCGCGCCGCAACTGCACGGGCATGCTTTGCCGGGTGGCGCCGAGCTCGGTCAGGTAACCGAGGCTATTTCCGCGGAAGTTCGTTTCGGCCAGCAACACCCGGCCTCTGTTCCCGATGACCTTTCGCAGGTTGGCAGCCATGGCGGCCTGCTTGCCGGGTTTCAGGACGTGGAAGACTCCGCGGACAAAGACATTGGCGGGCCCAAGCCGCTCCAACAGGGCCTCTCCGGCACCTGCCGCGGCGGCATCCAGAACCATGAAGTCGGCGTTTTGGATGCCTGCTGCTTCCTTGCTCGCCATCTCGATCGCCCCCTTGGATACGTCGATCCCGAGAACTTGCGGAAACAGGCCGGCAAGCCAGCGGGTGTGGGTGCCGTTGCCACACCCGACGTCGACTACCGGAAGGGCTGGATCGAAGTGAGCCGCAATCGCGTCGGAATACTGCGCACGCTCGGCCGAAGAGTCGGAGTCCCAAAGCACGTCTCCGGAACGGCCGGTAGTGCGGATTCCGCGCCAGTATCCTTCCCACGCGGCGTCCGGGTTGCGCGGTGCCCGGGAAGCGAGGCGGACTACTGTGGGGACGAGCAGCATCTGGTCCCAAAGCTTCGACATGCGCTAACTCTACAGATGCCGCGCGGGCTGGCGGAGTTGAGACGGTATTTCCGCGGCCGGTACCGGATACCCGAAAAAGTAGCCTTGCCCGTAGAGGCAGCCCATGGCCCGCAGCTGGGCCGCCTGCTCGGCGGTTTCGATCCCTTCCACGGTCGCGTTGAGCCCCGCAGCGAAAATCAGCTGGAGAATGGCCGAAACGAAGTTTTGCTGCCGGGGGTCCGACTCCATGTCCTTGATGAGGGATTGATCGACCTTCACTGTGTCTGCCGGAAGCGACCGAAGGTAGCTGATGGACGAATAGCCGGTACCGAAGTCGTCAATTTGCAGCCCCACGCCGAGCTCCCGGAGCCTGCTCAGGACTTGTTCCTGTCCGGTTCCCCGGGACATCAACACGGTCTCGGTGATTTCCAGGACCAGACGCCGCGGATCCACGCCATACGTGGCCAACGTGTCGCTGATGTCCTCCAGCAAGTCGGTTCGAAGCAGTTCGGCGGCAGAAAGATTGATGTGCAGGCAAAAGTCTGTCAGGTCCGGGTCGGTTTGGCTCCAGCGCGCCATTTGGGCGAGACCCTCATGCAGCACCCACCGTCCCAGCTCAAAGATCAAGCCGGTTTCTTCTGCGATGCCAATGAAGCTGCCCGGCATAATGGTTCCGCGGACGGGGTGATGCCATCGGAGGAGGGCTTCGATGCCGATGACGCGGCCGGAAGCCAATTCGACTACCGGCTGATACAGCAGCGCCAGTTCCCCTCCGGCAACGGCAGTGCGTAGTTCGGCGGTTATTCGCGACCGTTCCTGGACTGCGTCAAGCATCTCCGGGTGGAAGAGCTGGACATTGTTGCGGCCCCGTGCCTTTGCCTGGTACATCGCAATGTCCGCATCACGCATCAGCGCCTCCGCCCGGTACCCCGGCTTGCCGACGCAAACGCCGATGCTCGCCATCGCCCAAACCGTTTCTATCCCGATACACATGCTGTCCTGCAGATACTCCGATGCGCGGTGCGCAATTCGAATGATCTCCTCTTCCGTGGCCGCGGTAATGAGGATGGCAAACTCATCCCCGCCCAGGCGGGCCACAGTATCCTGTGGCCTGACGGCTGAGCGGAGACGTTTGGCAACCTCCACCAGCACGGCGTCACCGGCGCTATGGCCCAGGATGTCATTGACGGCCTTGAATGAGTCCAGATCCAGGAGCAACACGGCCGGGGCTCTTCCGCCGTCCGTGCAGGACAGGATCGCTTCCTGGATCCGCTCGGTAAGCAGCGTCCTGTTTGCAAGTCCGGTGAGGGCATCTGTCTTGGCCATCTGTTCGAGCTCAACCTGTGTCCGCCGCAGCATCGCCGTGCGTGCGGCCACGCGCTGTTCGAGCTCCGAATGAATGTGGCCCAGTTCTTCTGCGAGCAGGTTGACTCCCGTGATGACAGCATCAATGTCATCCCGGTGCTCTGAGGGTTTAATGCGTGCGTCCAGATCGCCGGCAGCCAATCGGACAACGCCGTCAACCAACTGCTGCAGGCGCGGGTCCTCAACGCTTTCCGTCGAGGTCACGTAATCCCTGCGGTCAGAAGCAGGAAGCACATCCGCGGCTCACGCACCCGAATTAAGCCAGTCCAGGGCCTCGCTGCGCGATGTAAAAAACCGGGTCGGGCAGGGCGGGATGTGCACTCCGAGGAAGAAGTTCGCCAGGACCCGGTCTACAGGCGACGTACCCAACAAAGCGATGCGCGAAGCGCCGCAGGGAATAGACCATATACCCCTGGCCTCTCGGCTGACGGAAGCGACTGTGGCCATGTCTACAAGCATTGGATGCTGCTCCTGCTGGCACAGCTCGTTGACTTTCGCCATGGCCGCCCGGGCATCCTCAACTTCAATGTCGACCCCGGGACTCCAACGCAGATGGAGAAGTCCGTCGACGCCTAAAGCGACACTGGCCTTTCCACCGTCCGCAGTATCCGGCACCACGATCACGTCCTCCCCCGAGTAGGCCGCCGTACCTTTCGGCAACTCCCCGAAAAGTACTCCGCGTTCCCAACTTCTCTTGCCTAGTTAACAAGTAGCAATCGCCAACCCCGACAGCGTAGCTTTCACGAGCACCGGTCCTCAAGCCCCTCGTATGCATTGCATTTCGAACGGCCCGGGCCTCCACTGCGCCTTTCGTCCCGATCCTCCCAGCTCGTCGTGGGTAGAATCGAGGCCTGAACACTGCCGGAACGCATCTGAAGACGGAGAAACAATGTCAGCATGGCTCGAAGTCGGCCCTAACAACTACGTGTTGGAGACCGAAGGGTGCCTGCTCAACACGGGCCTCGTTGTAGGCACGGAACGAGCCATGGTGATCGACACCGGTTGCGGCCCCCGCCAAGGCCGGCAGATCCTGGCCGCCGTCCGCGAAAAGACCCAGCTGCCGCTCGTCGTCGTGAACACCCACGCCCACTACGACCACTACTTCGGCAACGCCGTTTTTGCCGACGACGGCGTCACCGAGTTTTGGGGGCACGTCAACTGTGCGGCGACAATCGACGACGACGGCGACCACCAGCGCCGCTTCGTCTCCGCCACCGAACCTGAGATGGCCGCGGGCCGGGGCGACGCCGTCGAACTCGTCATTCCCAACGCGATCGTCAAGGACCAGCCCGTCCTGGTTGATCTCGGCGGCCTCACCGCCACCCTGTTCTACCTGGGCCGCGGCCACACCGACGGCGACCTCCTGGTAGGCACGCCCAGCACCCTATTCGCGGGTGACCTCGTGGAACAAGGCGCGCACCCCTCGTTCGAGGACTCCTACCCGGAAGATTGGGCAGACGTCCTGCGGCACATCTCCGCCCTGCGGCACCGCTACGAGTTCCTCATCCCCGGCCACGGCAAGCCCTGCAGCGACCAATTCGTGAAGACCATGGCCGACACCATGTCCACAGCGGTACGGCAAGCAAGGCAGTCAATCCGGGACACGCCGTCGGACGCTACCAAAGCGATCCCGGTGCTTCCCTACGGACCCGAGCAATCACGCTGGTTCATCAAGCGGCTCCAGGAGACGCAAGCGCACCACTAAGCGGTGTGTTTGAGGGCGTGGCGGGCCTCCACTGCCGCGTAGTAGATGATGACGGCGCCGGCCAGCGGATCGGCCCACCACCAGCCGAACAGGGCGTTAAGTGCGAGCCCTAGCAATACCGCGCCGGCCAGGTAGGCGTCCACCAAGGTCACTTTTCCTTCTGCGCGGAGCACCGGATTGCCCAAGCGGTGCCCGGTGCGGATCTTGCCCCACGCCAGGGCGAGCATGACCACGAAGGTCAGGGCCGTCCAGGCGATGCCCGGACCTGAGGTTGCAGGGCGGACGCCGGTGGCAAACACAACGGCCACCTGGATGAGCAGGTAGGCGCCGAGAACGGCGAAGGCCGTCCCAATCAGGCGCATCGCCGGGGCTTCGCGCTCCTTGTGGGAGCCTTTGAGCTGCCACACCACCACGATCGAAGCAAAGATCTCGATCAGGGAATCCAAGCCGAAACCGGCAAGGGCCGGGGAACCAGCCTGAATGGCGGCGACCGCCAGGACGCCGAGGCCCACCACGTTCCAACCCAGGGTCGCGTATTCAAGCCGCAACCCGCGACGCAACAGAGTCACGGTAGTGGTCATCAGTGGGTTCCGGTTTCGTGGACGGCGTGGCCAGCGGGTTCGAGCTGGAAGGTGGAGTGCTCGACGTCGAAATGCCCGGTCAGGCAGCTTTGCAGCTGGTCAAGGATGAGCGGGGCATGTCCGTCGTGGAAGCAGCTCTCGTCCAGGACGACGTGCGCGGAGAGGGCCGGAAGGTCCGAGGTGACTGTCCAGACGTGCAGGTCGTGGACGTCGCGCACGTGCCCGGTTTCGAGGAGGTGTTCCCTGACCTGGTCCAGGTCGACACCTTCCGGCGCGCCTTCCAGGAGGATCCTCCCGGAGTCCCGCAGCAGCCCCCACGCGGCGTGCAGCATCAGGGCCACCACGATGAGCGAAGCAATCGCGTCCGCACGGGTAAAACCGGTGGTCAGGACGATGAACCCGGCGACCGCCGTCGCAATGAATCCGTAGAGGTCGGTCAGGATGTGCTGGAAGGATCCCTCGACGTTCAGGCTGGACCGGTTGGCCTTGGCCAGCACCCACACCGCAACGAGGTTCACGATGACCCCGAGGATCGCGACGACCAGGACAGGGCCGCCGTCGACCGGTGGCGGATCAAGGAGGCGATGGATGGCCTCCACAGCCACGAGGGCGCTGATGACCAGCAAGGTGATTCCGTTGGCGGCGGCGGAGAGGATTTCCGCGCGCTTGAATCCGAACGTCCAGATTCCCCTCGCCGGACGGGCCGCGAGGCTGATCGCCCACAGCGACGCGGCGATCGCCCCGGCGTCGGTGAGCATGTGCCCGGCATCCGAGAGCAGGGCCAGCGAGCCGGAAACGACGGCGACAATCACCTCGACGATCATGAAGCCGACAATCAGCGCCAACGCGACAACCAGATAGCGCCGGTCCGCGTTCGCTGCTATTGCGTGGCTGTGGGCGTGGTGTTTGGCTGGGTTGCTTGCCGTGTCGTGGTCATGGTGGGTGCTCATTGGCCCTTGTCTTTCTTTGCCGCAGCGGTGCTGGCCGGACCCGTGCGCTCGGGGTGGACGGCGACGGTATGTCCGGTGTGGGTCAAGCCCAGGTCCAGCAGCATCCGCACGTGCGCATCATCCAGACGGTAGTAAGCCATCCGGCCGCGCCTCGAGACGGTAACCACCCGGTGGGCCCGCAGCAGCCGCAACGCATGGCTGACCGCACTCTCGCTCATCGCCGTCGTCGCTGCGAGGTCGCACACGCACAGTTCCCCGCCTTCCAGAAGCGACGTCAACAGCCTCAAACGCCCCGGATCGCCCAGCAGCGAGAACACATCCGCCAGCTCGGCAATGTCATGATCCGAGGGCAGGGCCGCCCGGACGAGTTCGACCTTGTGGGGGTCGACAAGTTTCACGCCGCATTCATCGACGGCTTCTCGGGCAGCCACGGGACCTCCAACATCTGAACAAGTATTCAGATGTCAGTATAGGGGACACGGTTCTCTGCCAGGGGTTGCCAGCTGGGAACTTCCTAGCAGTTATCCTCCTTGTTGCCTGAGCGAAACAATCGCGGCGTACGCTTCCCACATGGGGAACAAGATGATTGGGCTCTCGGCCCGTGAATCCAAGCGGGAAATTCTGAAGCAGCGCCTTCAGGTGCTTGCATACGTGGGGTTGGGGATCCTCGCTGTGGCGACTGTCGTCGTCGTCGTCATCGCGCTGCGACGCTAGGACTCACGCTCGTTCCTCCACCTAGCGCGAACAGGCAGCAGATGCCCTCTGGAAACGATTTTGCGGGCATCTGCTGCCAGTTCGCGCTTCAGGAGGCCGGCGCGGTCTGGATTTGGGCCGGGGTCAATCTTGCCCAAGGGGAGTCCGGGGCGCCTTGGACTGCGGCTTCCGGGCTATCTCCCTGGGTCCACCACTTGGCTTCGAACGCGGACCCTTCGAAAAGGATGCGATCGCCCTTGTGGTAGATGGTCTCCGGCGCCCATCCCGGGAAGGTTCCCGCAGGCACGGTTGCTTTGGGGCTTGGCCGATCTCCGGGGAGCACCGGACCCACGAGTTTCCACGGGGTGGCACCGCCCTGCAAGACCGGGTTATCCGGGACGTCAGCGCGGGTCCACCATTTTGCCTCGTAGACGCTGCCGTGCCAGACCACCCTGTCGGCCGCGGTGTAGGCGGCGTTGGTATTCCAGACCGGATAGGGGCTCGTCGCCGGGTCATCGATGGTGGCCGTGGCACTGCTTGAGGCAGTCCCTGTAGGCGATGGAACTACAGTCGGGGTAGGCAACGCCACGTCATTGGCAAGGGTGGCGGAGAACAGCTGGGAACCCTGGACCACCCCGCTGCAGCTGTCCGAGACCTTGCTCAAGTCTGGGTAGTTGGGGCTGCACGTCCTATCCCTGTTCATGGACCACATCGACAGTCTGCCGAGGCCTTTGTCTTTGGCGAAGCTGTTCATGGTGGAGGCGTCATTGAGGGTGAAAATTTCACCGGCGATATCGTTCTGGCCGACCATGACGGTCAGGCCAAGCTTGCGCCAGAGGGTTTCGCTGCCAAACTCAGTTCCGGCATTGCGGTAGAGGGCGTCAAGCTGACCGTGGGCGGCATCCGCAGCTGATTCTGCGGCCCGGGACATGCTCCAGCTTGCAGGCTTGCTGGCGCCGAAATCCATCGTCATGATGTTCACGCCCTCGAGTTCCACCCCGCCGGCGAGAGTATGCGCCACGATGCCCTGGCCTTGGCTCGTGAGGCCATTCGGGTCAGCCGCAAGAGTCAACCAGACGGTAAGGGGCTTGCCGCTGGCTGTGCGTTCCTTCTGAAGGGCGGCAATGGCTTGCGAGCGTCGGTCGGCAGCGGCCGTGTCCGTCAGCGCATTGCTTTCGATATCAAGATCAATGGCGGTGAGATCGTAGCGATCCACAACCTGCCGGTAGGCGTCAGTCAGGGCCTTCGTGTCTTTGCAGGAAACCGCGAGTTCGTTGTTGTTCAGCCCGCCGAAGGAAACCGCTGTGGCCCCTCCAAGCTGGCGGAGCCGGGCGATCCTCCGGTCCAGGTCGAGATCGGTAGCTGCCTGGTCAGGGCTGTACACCGCACCCCAGGACGGGGCGCAGTCCTGCTTCGGATCGGCGACGACAAAGGACAGCACCACGGCTTTCGCGCTGGGCACGGCTGGATCTTCGAACGCGAAGCGCGGCGTCGCCGTCACGTCCACATAGCCGGAGAACACCGAAGGCATGGATGCCGCGGCACTGACGTCCTGGACGTTGCGGAGGCCGAGGTAGCCCGCCGTGACCGCCGCGACCACGATGACGCAAAGGATTCCCAAACGCAGGATGGACAGCCGGCGGCCGGGAAAGCGCTTTGACACAGAGATACCCCTAGAACTTTGTGAATAGGACTTCACGGATGTCTGGGAAAGATCTCACTCCCCGGGAAGCGTCGCATCTTGCGTAGCATTTCCATGAGTTCTGTCGGAACTCCGCGTTGTTCGCCTATCATAGGGGCGCACTGGAGTGCGGTCCGTTACATTACGCCCGCATTGTGCCGCGCGCCCGCTGGGGGTGCACGGACAGCGAATGGGGATTCATGTCGGATCAGATCGTGCTGCTTCGCCCCGATGAACAGGGAACGGCGCTCGGGCAGTCTTCAAAAGCCCGAAAGCGTCAGTGGGGCGCGGAAAAACGCTCTGAACCGCTCTCGATAGTCCATCCTGCACCATCGCGGCGGAAAATAGTCCTCGGCCGCATCGGCGTCCTCACCACCGTGCTCGCCTGGATCGGCTATGTGGTCACGACGGTGCTCAAGCAGCTGGTGGACAACCCCGGCGCTGGATTCCGCTTCGGCGCCGAAAGCCTGTCCTATCTGGTGGTGGTGTCGTTCCTGACGTTCTCGGCCTTGATGTACCTCACCGCCCGGCAAGGCGCCCTGACTCGCTTTCGGGCCCACCGTCGGGTTCCCCGCGGGGAACTGGACCGGCACTTCTTCGACTACTCCCAGGGCATCACCGTGCTGATTCCTTCCTACGCGGAAGAGCCGGAAGTTGTCCGTGGCACCATGTGGTCCGCGGTCCTGCAGGAATTCCCGGACCTCAGCGTTGTGCTCCTTCTCGATGATCCGCCCTTCCCTGAAGACCCCGACGTGCTCCGACGCCTGGAAGCCACCCGCGCGCTCGCAGGTCAGATCACGGAAACCCTCAAAGAACCCGCTGCCAGGGTCAACGCCGCCTACGGGAGGTACCGCCGTCGTCGTGATCAGGGACCCGAACTGGACGCGGGCACCGAAGTGGAGCGGCTGATCGCCGAATACGAATACGCTGCGGAGTGGCTCGAAGCAATGGCGGAGACCGAGTCCGTCGAGGACCACGTGGATGAGTTCTTCGTGGACCTGGTCCTCATGGGCCTGGCCCGGGAACTACGACTGGTGATTCTGGCCCTTACGGCCGCCAGCGCGCAGCAGGCCTCGCCCGGCCCGGAACGCATCGCTGAGCTGTACGCACGGCTTACCTGGATCTTCAACGCCCGGGTGTCCACGTTCGAGCGAAAGCGGTTCGCCAGCCTCTCCCACGAGGCCAACAAGGCCATGAACCTGAACGCCTACCTCTCGCTCATGGGCGGGACCTGGCACCCGGAACAGACAGCGGACGGCACCGTCTTGCGGCCCGCAGGGGATACTGGACCCGCCGGGGTGGCCGACGGCGACGCGCTGTCGATCCCGGATACCACCTACGTCCTGACCCTGGACGCTGACTCGCTGCTGCTGCGCGATTACTGCCTCCGCCTGGTCCATCTCCTCGAATCCCCGGGCAATGAGCAGGTAGCCGTCACCCAGACCCCGTATTCCTCCTTCCGAGGCGCCCCGACCCGGATCGAACGCATCGCCGGTGCCACCACGGACATCCAGCACATCCAGCACCAGGGGATGACCCAATACGGCGCCACGTTCTGGGTGGGAGCGAACGCCGTGATCCGCAAACGCGCTTTGGAAGACATCGTTGAGATCTCCACGGTGGGCGGTTTCGAGGTCAGAACCTACATCCAGGACCGCACCGTCATCGAAGACACCGAGTCCAGCGTGGACCTCGGCAAGCACGGCTGGACCTTGGTCAACTACCCGGAGAGGCTCAGCTACAGTGCCACGCCGCCCGACTTCGGATCGCTCGTGGTCCAGAGACGTCGCTGGGCCAACGGCGGCCTGCTGATCCTGCCCAAACTTTGGGAACAGATCCGCAACCGCCGAGGCCAGGCCCGGCCAGTCCTCTTCCGCGAAATCCTGCTCCGGGTCAACTACATGGCCTCCATCACCTGGGCCAGCTTCGGGCTGCTGTTCCTCCTCGCGTACCCCTACGACAGCCGTCTCCTCAGCCCCTTGGTCTTCCTTGCCGTCCTGCCCTACTTCCTGGCCATGGGCAGCGACCTGCGGGACTGCGGCCACCGGTTCAGCGACATCTTCCGGATCTATGGTTTCAACCTCGTTCTCTTGCCGGTCAATCTGGCCGGCGTCCTGAAGTCTCTCCATCAGGCGCTGACGGGAGACAAGATTCCGTTCGTCCGCACCCCGAAGGTCAAGGACCGCACCGCGGCCCCGGCCCTCTTCGTCCTCGCTCCGTACCTGATCGTCGCGTTCTCCTTGTTGACCGTCTGGCGCAACTGGGAACTGGGAAACTGGGGCAACGCCGCATTCGCCGCCTTCAACGCCGTCATGGCCGCGGGCGCGATCAGGGCCTACATCGGACTGGCCAATTCCGGAGTGGACATGTACCTGGGCGTGTTGAACTGGCTGTATGTCGCGCCCAAAAAACCGAAAGCGCTACCGCCGGCCATCATTCCCAAAACCCCCGAGCAGGTCGATTGGGAGTCGTTGCTCTATCACGGGGACCGCCGCCTGAACCGCGACCTCCGCGGCAAGGACGACCGCCGGAAACGGGCCGGATCGGCGTAGGGCTACGCTGTCCTTGGACGCTGGCGTTCCGGCACCGCAAGGGCATCGGAAAGTGCCACGATGAATCCACTGGCAGCCGGCCGCTGCCCTTCCATGGCGTCATCTTCAAAGGAATGGCCAACCGCATCACTGCCGCGGCGGCGTCGATGGCGGACGACGATCCGGCCTTGCCTTAAACATCGACAAGTGTAAATATTTACCTGTGTCTATGTCCTTGGAGTTAACGCCTGTCCAGACGGTGGCGTGTTGTTCGCCGCTGTCCAGGGAGCCCTTGACGGAATCCGAAGCCGAAGGAATCGTTCCGCTGCTGAAAGCGCTGGGCGATCCGGTGCGGCTGCGGCTGATGTCGCTGGTGGCGTCCCACGAGGGCGGCGAAGCTTGCGTATGCGACCTGAACGACGCCTTTGAGCTGTCACAGCCGACCATCAGCCACCACCTGAAGGTCCTGCACGAAGCGGGTCTCCTGGAACGCGAGAAGCGCGGCGTCTGGGTCTACTACCGCGCCCGGACCGATGCCCTGTCCGGCCTGGCGGCCTTGATCGGGGGACAGGCCCAGTGAGCGTGCTGTCACGGCGGGCCGTGGCGGAGTTCGCCGGCACCGCCTTCCTGGTCATGGCCGTGGTGGGGTCCGGCGTCATGGCCTCGCGCCTGTCCCCGAACGACGTCGGACTGCAACTCCTGCAGAACAGCATCGCCACTGGCGCCGCGCTCGTGGCGTTGATCCTGGCCCTGCAGCCGGTCTCGGCATCCTTCAATCCTGTGGTCACTTTGGTCGAGCGCGCCCTGGGGATCCTGGACACGCCCACGGCGGTGGCACTGGTCGCCGCCCAGTTCGTTGGAGGCCTGGCCGGGAGCGTGCTCGCCAACCTGATGTTCGGCCTCGACGCAGTGACGCTCTCCACGCATGAACGTGCCGGGGCAGGGCTGTGGCTCGGCGAAGTCGTCGCCACCGTCGGGCTGATCCTGGTCATCTTCGGCACCGTTCGCTCCGGTCGACCGGACAAGGTTGCCTTTGCCGTCGGCGGGTACATCACGGCCGCCTACTGGTTCACCAGCTCCACGAGCTTCGCGAACCCTGCTGTGACCGTGGCCCGGACCATTACCGACACGTTTTCCGGGATCGCCCCGGCCTCCGCCCCGGCGTTCATTCTCGCCCAGTTGCTCGGCGGCGGCCTCGGGTTCTTCCTGATCCGCGCCCTATACCCAAGTGTTGCCTCGTTGCCCGCACCCTTCCCGGCGCCCGATCGAAAGGTCCTCTCATGAGCACTGAAACCGTCAAGAAACCCTCCGTTCTCTTCGTCTGTGTCCACAACGCAGGCCGTTCCCAGATGGCTGCCGCCTTCCTCACGACTCTTGGCGAGGGCCGGATCGAGGTCCGCTCCGCGGGTTCGCAGCCCGCAGACAAAGTCAACCCGGCCGCCGTCGAAGCGATGGCCGAACTTGGCATCGACATGTCCGCCGAAATCCCCAAGATCCTCACCACCGAAGCCGTGAAGGAATCCGACGTCGTCATCACCATGGGCTGCGGGGACGAATGCCCGTACTTCCCGGGCAAGCGCTACGAGGATTGGGTCCTCGAAGACCCGGCCGGCCAGGGCCTGGACGCCGTCCGCCCCATCCGCGACGAGATCAAGAGCCGCATCGAGGGCCTGATCGAGTCCCTCACCCCGGCCGCCGAGTAGCGCAGCACGAGGAGGACAGCATGGATTCACAGAGGGCCCTTCCCATTGCCGTGATTGGCGCCGGACCCATCGGCCTGGCCGCCGCCGCGCACCTGCTTGAACGCGGCCTGGAACCGGTGATCTTCGAAGCAGGCCCGACGGCGGGCGCCGCGATCGAACAATGGCGGCACATCCGCTTGTTCTCGCCTTGGCGGTTCAACCTCGACGCCGCCGCCGTCCGCCTGCTCGGTCAAACCGGCTGGGAACCTCCGCGCCTGACCGCACTGCCCTATGGCGGGGAACTCATCGACGATTACCTTGCACCCTTGGCCGCACTTCCGGCAATCGGTTCCCGCCTTAAGACCGGTGCCCGCGTCGTCGCGGTAACCCGTGCCGGGCTGGACAAAACCCACGCCCGGGACCGCGACACAACCCCGTTCACCGTAAGGGTCGAGCACAACGGCGGGGAGGTCCGGGATCACACCGTGGCAGCCGTGATCGATGCCTCGGGGACCTGGTCCGCCCGGAACCCGCTTGGCACATCGGGCCTGCCGGCCATCGGCGAGAACACGGCCGTTGACTGGATCTCCTCGCCCCTGCCCGACGTTTTGGGCCGGGAACGGGAGTCGTTTGCCGGCCGCCGCGTCTTGGTGGTCGGAGCCGGGCACTCTGCGGCGAACACCCTGATCAACCTCGCGGAGCTTGCCAAGGACGAACCCGGAACCCGGATCGTGTGGGCTGTCCGGGGCGGGTCCGCGGAGAAGGCCTATGGCGGCGGGGACGCCGACGGCCTGCCCGCCCGCGGCCAGCTTGGCGGAAAGCTGCGCCGCCTCGTGGAGGCCGGAAAGATCGAATTGCACACCGGATTCGGCATCGCGGCCCTGAAATCCCTGGACACGCACGTGGGCGTCGAAGCCGTCGACGGGCGCACCCTTGAGGCCGACGTTGTCGTACCCTGCATCGGTTTCCGTCCGGACCTGGAGATCCTGCGCGAGCTCCGCCTCAACCTGGACCCTGCCGTTGAAGCACCCGTCGAATTGGGCCCGCTGATCGACCCGGAATTCCATTCCTGCGGCACCGTCCCCCCGCACGGGGCTCGTGTTCTGGCGCACCCGGAGAAGGACTTCTACATTGTCGGCATGAAGTCCTACGGACGGGCGCCGACCTTCCTGCTGGCCACCGGCTACGAGCAGGTCCGCTCCGTTGCCGCCGCCCTCGCCGGGGACCAGGCAGCGGCCGACATCGTCCAGCTCGAACTGCCGGAAACAGGTGTCTGCTCCACTAACGGCACCAGCTGCGACGCGCCCGCCACGGGCACCACCGCATCCGAGGAATCCGGCTGCTGCGCGGCCCCCGAACCGGTTCTCGTCGGTTTCCCCACCGGACTTTCCCACGGACGCTCCGGCGGACTCTGATGCAAGAATCGGCGATCTCTGATGCAAGAATCACAGGCATGACCGAGACCACCCACACCCCCAGCGTCCTATTCGTCTGCAGCAAGAACGGCGGAAAGTCCCAGCTCGCCGCCGGACTCATGCGGGACCTCGCCGGAGACACCGTCAGCGTGCATTCCGCGGGCACCAAGCCCGGCGAGGAACTGAACCCCGAATCCGTCGAGTCCTTGAATGAACTCGGCATCGACATCACCGGCGAGCACCCCAAAATCGTCACGGACGAGGTGCTCAACGCGGCCGACGTCGTGGTTGTCCTTGGCACCGAAGCCAAACTTGAACCCCGCAGCGCGGCCCGCTTCGAGTTCTGGGAAACGGACGAACCTTCCACTCGCGGCATCGAAGGCATGGAACGTATGCGCCTGGTCCGCGACGACATCAATACCCGGATCCAAAAGCTCTACGCCGAACTCCTCGAGAACTAGGAACCCGATGGATCTAGCCCGGGAAGGATGCCTCGCCGGATACAGCCGGGCCCTTCAGGAGTTGAACAGCTGGCTGGAGAACGCGACCACCTCGGAACTGCGGCGCAAGAGCAACGGAACCCGCTGGACCAACGAGGAACTGCTTTTCCACATGGTCTTCGGATACATGATCGTCCGTTCCCTCTTGCCTTTGGTCCGCATCATGAGCCGTCTGCCCCGGTCCTGGAGCCGAGGCTTCGCCGCCGGTTTGAACGCGGTCACCGGCCCGTTCGATGTCGTGAACTATTGGGGTTCCCGGGCGGCCGCCATGGTCTATGACCGGCACCGGATGGGCCGGAAGTTGGAAAAGACAATCACGGCCCTGGCGCACCGCCTCGAACGCGAAACCGCGGTTTCCTTGGCCAGATCGATGCCTTTCCCGACTCGGTGGGATCCTTTCTTCAGGGCCGATATGACCCTCGCGGACGTCTACGGCTATGCCACACTGCATTTCGACTTCCACGCCAAGCAGTTGAGCCTCCGGCCACCGGATTCCCCACCCGGGCCATCCTGATGTCCGCGGCGCAGGGCACATACTGCTGGATCATCGCCGAGGTACCGGAGGGAGACCCGCGTGTTTCCTGGGAATGGGCCGTGGGCGACTCCCGATGATCCAGCAGAATGTCGATTCGCCCCCTCTGGCGCTGACGCGAGGGCCCAAACGAAGGCCGCAAACCGCCGTCCAAACTGCCAGGCACGGCCCACATGTCAGGTTTGAGGCCGTCGCCACTTAGACTTGCTGGTTGAAGCAATCTAAACGAGAGCCGCGGCGCACAACGCTGCGAGTCTTAGGGGACAAGACCATGCCGGATTCTTTGGACAACGAAGCCAGCGCCGCTGCATCGAACGAAGGACAGCCCGACCTTCGTCGACGCCGCGATCGCCGTCGCGCCGAGGGTGACCCCTGGACAGGAACTATGCCGATCATTACGCCAAACGATTCCGACGCGCCCGCATCCACTCCTGCCCCGCTCCAAAGCAGATCCTGGGCTGAAGCGGCAGCCGCCGCCGACGCGTCCGCCGGGACGGTAACGGACCGCTCGGAAACAGACAGCGAAGACTCGAACAGCGGTGACGCGAGCCTTGAGGAACCACGCCGTGAGATCCCGACGGCGGCAGCACCGGCGTCGGGCGCTGTTCCCCCAGGTGCCGCACGAGCCGGACGCGCCGCAGCCGCCAACGCTCCGATTTCGGACTTCATCTCCTCACCGGGTTCCTTCGTGAGGGAACAAAAACCGCGTCCCATCGGTGGCTTCCGCGGCATGCTCTACAAGCTGAGCGGCGGCGCCTGGAACCTCGGGCCCAGCGCCAAGCAGCGCGAAGAGGACGAGCTGGCGCGACGCATTTCCCGCCAGCTCCAAGGCAGCTACAACACGGCCGTCTTGAGCCTCAAGGGCGGGATCGGCAAGACCTCCACCACGGTCGGCGTGGGCCTCACGCTGGCGGAATTCCGTGGCGACCCGCCCTGCGCCATCGACGCCAACCCCGATTCCGGCGACCTCGTGGAGCGCGCCCTGGGCGAGGGCATCTACCAGAAGGCTACGCCGCGCACCATCACGGACCTGCTCAAGAACGTCGACAATGTCGATTCGCTCACGGCACTCGCCCGGTACATGCACCATGCCGGCCGACTGCACCTGATCGCCGGCGAACAGGACCCGGAAGTTTCGGATTCATTGACAGCCGAGGAATACCTGCGGATCCGCCAACTGATCTCGGGCTACTATTCCGTTGCGCTGACCGACTGCGGAACCGGCGTCACGCACAACGCGATGAGCGGCATCCTTCAATCGGCCGACAACCTCATCATCGCCGCCGGCTACGCCGTGAGCGGGGCCAAGCGGGCCCGCAGCACCCTTCAGTGGCTTGCGAGCCACGGCTACGAGGAACTCGCCCGCAACGCGATCGTGGTCATCACGGACAAGGACGAGGTGTCGTCCCGCGTGGACAAGGATGCCATCGAGGAACACCTCTCCGGGATCTGCCGCCAGTTGATCGCCGTGCCGCACGACAGGGGAGTGGCCGACGGTGACCTGGTCACCCTTGATGTCCTGCGCCCCGATACCCGTCGTGCGTACAAAGAGATCGCGGCCGCGATCGTGGACGGGTACGTATAGCGCCTCCGCTTTTGGGTGGGGCTACTTAGTTATTGCCTAGGGTGACGCTGTCGACACTCTATTTACTACTTGGTTTTGCCTAGGTGAGAGCGGGTTTTTACTCGACTACTACGCGGATTGCAAATTGTCGCTTCCGCCGGGATTTCCCTAGAGTTGCACCTGGACGTCATTCGCTTTGCGGGGCGTCCTCGCCATGACCGGGAGCTGGGCCCGGGCATGGTGCACCAAATTCCGTGCCTTCATGACACCCCGCTGCGCCCGTTTCTGAACCCGAGGCCAGCACCCAGGAGCCTCCTTTGATTCCCAAAAAACTTGCCTTGATGTTCGCTGCCGTGCTTCTCTTCGGACTGACGGGTGCCACTGGCGCTCGCCCCTCCGCCAACACAGCGCCCGACGCCGCCCCCGCACCAATCGCGAACGCCGCACCGGCCGCTGAAGTCGCCCCGCTCGTTACCCCGGATCCAGCACCGGCCGCCGTTCCGCAGCCTGCCGCCGCACCCGCGCCCGCCGTCGTCGTGCCCCAAGCTGCCGCCGTACCCCAAGGCGGCTCCGTTAAGGTGCTCGACACCACCGCGGCCATCACCGACCCCAACTGGTTCCGCCAGGCCTATGCCGAGGGTTTTCGTCTCTACGTCATGCACTCCACCGTCTGGGGCACGTGCACCCCGTGGCAACAGACCCAGGCCCAATTGAAGATGGCGCTCGACGCCGGCCTCAAGATCGCGGTCTACACGCGTGATGCTTCGTGCTGGGAGAACGGGATCAAAGCCGCTGGCCCGTACATGTCACAACTGCAGTTCTTCGCCCTGGACATCGAACCCGGTGGATCCCTGGTAACGCGGGCGATGGTGGATGGCGTGCGGAGCCTTGGCGTCCGGCCCGTGATCTACAGCGGCAGCGGCATGTGGCCCGGCTTGATGGGCAACAGCACCGCATTCTCGGATGTCCCCCTCTGGGATACCGACACGAGCAGCCTCAACTATTCCAGCTGGACCGCGGACTACCTGGCGCCGGCACCTGTGCAGTACGGCGGCTGGAATACGGCCGGCACCATGCGCGTGGGGATCCAGCAGAAGTTCGAACATACCCTGAACGGCATCAACGTTGACTTGAACTCGTTCAACGCGAGCTTCCTGAAGTAGGCGCTGCGCTAAATTCCTGACCTAGAGGGTATTCCGGGGTCGCAGGGACAACATGGTGTCGGCGAGTACGGGACGCATCGCATGCGCCAAGGAGTGTACGTTGACGGCGCCGCATGGGCCGCAATG
Source organism: Arthrobacter sp. efr-133-TYG-118 (assembly GCF_030209755.1). GTDB lineage: Bacteria > Actinomycetota > Actinomycetes > Actinomycetales > Micrococcaceae > Arthrobacter. Next base: position 87,843 of record NZ_JARVRH010000014.1, read on the forward strand.
AAACCGTGGGAACAATACCGTGTCCGGGTCAGCGCCTGCGGCCGAAACCTCTAGCGCACGGACCATATTCGCCAGCCGCTCGGCAGCATCTGTGTGGGGGATCCCCACCATAGGCGTGCGTCATCAGGTGCAGGCCCTGACTCTCCAGAACGACGGCGGCCGCTCGCGGGCCGGGATATCCCGCCACTATGCGGACCCCGCTAGCGTCAAGGTGTATCGCTGCGAGGGACTGCTGGTGACTGACAGGGTGCGCACGGTGCTGGACCTGGCCGCCTTCACCCCGTTCGTTGAATCCATCGTTCCTTTGGATCACGTGCTCAAGACCGACCGGAAACGGGGATTGCCCGCCGTCACGAAAGAGACGCTTCTGGCCGGAGCGGACGGAATTTACACGGCAGCGGCCATCCGGAGAATCCAAGCGGCGGTGGATTTCGCAGATCCCCTTTCCGGATCTGCGGGGGAATCCTACAGCCGCGCCTTGATGCATGTCGCAGGATTCGAGGCCCCGGTTCGCCGCGCTGAATGCCTGACGCGGCCGGAATTCCCCGTGCGACAAGTATTTGGCGCGTCGCAAAGGAGGCAGCGTCCTAGGATGAAAGGGATGACCACCACCAGCACCCTTCAGCCCTTCAATCTCCGCAGCATTGCCTTGCCCGCCTTTGGGCCCGCCCTGCTGTTCTGTATCGGCGAAGGAGCGGTGCTTCCGGTGGTGGCATTGTCTGCCCGCGACCTCGGTGCTTCCGTGGCCGTTTCCGCGCTGGTGGTCACCCTGATCGGGCTGGGGTCGTGGTTCTTCAACCTGCCCGCTTCGCTCATCACCATCAAGTTCGGCGAACGATGGGCCATCGTCGCCGCAGGTGCCGCCGGAGCATTGGCCTTGTTGGCCGCCGGATTCGCGCCGCTCCTTGCCCACAACGGCATCTGGCTGCTCGCCGCGGCGATGACCGTCGTCGGGATGTCCACAAGCGTCTTCAACCTCGCGCGCCAGAAGTACCTCACGGAAGCCGTCCCGGTCATCTACCGGGCACGCGCCCTCTCGACGCTGGGCGGCGTCACCCGGATCGGCGTCTTCATCGGCCCGTTCGTCGGCGCGGCCGTCATGCAGTTCGCCGGGATCAGCGGCGCGTATTGGGTTGGCGTGGCGGGCATGGCGGCCGCCGCGGTCCTGTCCCTCACCATCCCGGACCTTGTGTTGCCGGACGACGTCGACGGTGGACGCAAGGGTCCCGAGCCCACCCTCCGTGGCGTCGCGGTTTCCCACGCCGGCGTGTTCTTGACCATCGGCACCGGGATCCTGCTGCTCAGCGCGCTGCGGGCCTCGCGCCAAGTGGTCATCCCTTTGTGGGCGGACCATCTGGGATTGGATGCCACGCACGCGTCACTGATCTACGGTCTGTCCGGCGCGATCGACATGCTGGTGTTCTACCCAGCCGGCAAGCTCATGGACCGCAAGGGGCGCATGTGGGTCGCAGTGCCGTCCACCCTCATCATGGGTACGGCGTTGTTCCTGATGCCGTCGTCCGTGGATTTTGTGGGGCTGCTGCTGGCCTCGCTCCTGATCGGCTTCGGCAACGGCATCAGCTCAGGACTCATCATGACGCTCGGCGCCGACTTTTCCCCGAATAAGGGTCGTGGGCAATTCCTCGGCTTGTGGAGGTTCATTTCCGACGCCGGTGCCACAGGAGGGCCCGTGTTACTCTCGGCCCTCACTGCCGCCATATCGCTCGCAGCAGGCGTCTGGGCCACGGGTTTCCTTGGCGTGGCCGCGGCGGCGGTCTTCGCCGTCGCACTCCCGAAACTCAAGCACCGCAGGAACTATTGATCCCCACCGGTGCGGGCCCAACCGCCGGCTCACCGGTGTGGGCCCAACTGACTCGCATTAGATGTCGTTTTGGGCCCTGAAAACGACGTTAACTGCGAGCTAGTTGGGTATGCAGCTCCCAGACTCCGGTCAGGTGCCTCCGGTATGGTGAATTGGATGTTCTCAGTCATCTCGCCTCCGCATCGTGCCCCCACTGCGAATCCGACCCCTGGGAAACCCGACACGGACAGCGTCCCGCCGCTCGGTTCCGGAGCGGAGAATCGCCTGCCGAAGAGCGAACCAAAGCAGTCCCGGCCTGATCTCGCGACGCTCACCGCACTGCGTTTTGTTGCCGCGCTGTGGGTGGTGTTCTTTCATCTTCAAGCCATGCAGCACACCTTCCTCGCCCCCGTCTATGAGCTGTTCCGTCCCGTCATTGCCAACGGCGACCTGGGCGTGGACGTGTTCTTTGTGCTCAGCGGCTTCATCATCACGTACACCTACCTGGACCGCTTGGGCCCACGGTTCCGCTGGAGGGCTGCAGCGGACTTTGTCTGGGCCCGGTTTGCCCGGATGTGGCCCGCGTTCGCGCTGGTGGTGGGCGTGGTAGGCCTGTGGTTCGTGTACGGGACCGCGCAGGAAACCGTGCGGGAGTGGTCCCTCCAGACCCAGGCTCCGGACCTGTCGCCGTGGGGTCTGGCCAAGCAGTTGCTAATGATGCATCTCTGGTTCCAACCCGGCACCGACGGCGCGAGCTGGTTCGGTCCGGGCTGGACCGTCAGCGCCGAGTGGCTGGCCTATTTGGCGTTTCCGCTGCTGGCGCTGGTCCTGTTCCGGTTGCGTCGGATGCATCCGCTGGCGGCGCTGGCCGCCTCTGTGCTTACCCTCCTTCCGACAGCCATCTGGGGGCCGGACTTGCCGATCCCCACGGACGGGCACCAGCCTTACGAATGGCTGCTGCGGATCGCCTGCTGCTTCATTGCCGGCGCTTTCGCTTGCATCGCCGCACGGAATGCAGACCGCATGAAGTTCAACCCTGCCCTGGCCGGTCCCGGCGCCCTGCTGACCGGAACCGCCGTCGTCATCTTCCTGGCCACGGCCGGAAAACCCGGCCCGGGACGGCTGGCAGTGCTTGCCTTCCCGCTGCTCATTGGCCTTCTTAGCCTGACCCGCGGCTGGCTCCGCTCGGCGTTGTCCGCGGGGTGGCTACAGTACGGCGGGCGCAGCTCCTACAGCCTGTACTTGGTCCACATGTTCTTCATCTACCTCTTCTACTGGCTCATCAGGGACTGGCCGAATGGTGCCGGACCGCTGGTGGAGAACCTGCTCGCGACGGCGTGCCTGCTCGGGATTGCCCTGGCCACACACCTGCTGTTCAAGTACGTCGAGGAACCGGCCCGGCTCCGCCTGCGCGCACTGGTGCCGAGGGTTGGTGCCGCAAGGGTGGCTAGGGCGACTGCCGCCGTCGGGCACTCAAGCCGTGGCGGCGGCCGCCCGTGAACCTTATCCGAGGGAACTGAGGAACGCAGTCGCGTCCGCTGCCACCTGGTCCGGACACTCCCACAAGACCAGGTGCCCTACCCCGGGATAAACCTTCAACACGGCGCCTGGTATTCGAGCCGCCAAGGCCTCCTGGTGCCTTCGAGGCAGCACGGAGTCATGTGCGCCCCACAGGATCAGGGTGGGCGCGAGGATGGTTCCGGACTCCGTGGGCGGAGTTGCCGTACGCAAGCCATCGAGGATCCGCTTCCACGCATGCGCGGGCATCCTGACCCCGTCGCGTACCCGGTCCTCGATGAACCAAACAGGAATCGCATGCAGCAGTGGGAACCAAGCCAAGGAACTCCGCACCCAGTCCTCGTCGACGGGATCCTCGAGAGTGGCGACTTCGTCGGCGAAAGCAGTCCGACCGCGAAGGCTCAGCGGAGAGCCCACCAGCACGAGCGCCGCGACACGATCCGGATACCTGATGGCTAACTGCTGGGCCACGTAGCCGCCGCTGGAGGAACCGAGGACGAACGCCGTCTGGACATCGAGCGCATCCAGGATGGCGGCGGCGTCATCGGCCTGTTCTGCCAGCGAATATCCGAGCTCCGGTTTCTCCGCGTCGCCCTGGCCGCGGAGGTCGGGCGCGTAAACCCTGAAGTCCGTCAGCAAAGGTACAACGCGGTCAAAGCTGCGACGGGATTCACCCCAAGCGTGCAAAAGCAACAGCGGCTTCGCGTCGGCGTCGCCGTGGACGAGGCACGGAACCCGTATGCCCGTGGTGAGCCTGAGATCCAGGACTTCGGCGCCCATAGCATCAGGGTACGCCTCGCCGCGCGGCACTTAGGTGACTGCCGCCGTCGGGCATTCACGCCGAAAGCTAAAGTTGAGTCGCCCGGCGATCCTGAGACGGAATCGTTGACACCTGGGAAGCATCGGCGTTCGATGATCGCAGGGGAGCTGCCTTGGCGGGAAGGACCGGGGTTCATGCGGGTAGTCCGGAATGCGAAACCTGTATCCATCGTGGCAGGCAGCGCCCTATTGGTTGAGGGCTGTGCCGGGATGTGGCTGGCCGCCACAGCGCCGGCTGGACCGGAGAACGGCAGGATTGTTCTGTTTTCCTTCTTCTATGCCGTCGTTGCCCTGATCTGGGGTGTCGTCATGCTGTCCTGGCGCCTCTGGTCCAAGCCGATGGTCCTGGTGCGGGCGCAGGTGGCCGATGCCTTTCCCCTGGTCTTGCCCATTGCTGTGTTCGTGTCCGGGTTTCTTTCCGTGCCCGAGATCGCAGATCCCTTCCGTCCATACCTGTGGATGGGCTGCCTGCTGTTGGGGTCGGTGGCCATTTCAGTAGCGACTCCGGAGAATGCGACGCTCTCGGAGGTTCCTCCGCTACGCCCGGGACACTTCCTCGATTGGCTCAGATGGCAGAATTTCGGTGCCGGCTCGCTGTGGGTTTCGATTTTCTTTACCGCATCGTTCTTTTTAGATTCACGCCAATCTGGTGTCTTCACGCCATTGATCATCGTGCTTGCACTCGCTCAAGCGACCGTGAGCGTTTGGCGCATCATCGAGCACCGACAATTTTCCAAGGTCGGGGTGCGCCTTTCCGGCCTGCAGATCAATTGGCTGCGCGTCATCCACGTCAGCCGCGGACACGAGGCGGCCGTCAAGGAGCTCCGCACGATGTACCCCAAAATCGGTCCTGCGCTCGCCGACACCACCATCGAAAACCTTTATCGAGCGGACGCGCCAAGCGGGCCGAGCCTCTAGATCCGACCACCTTTGGCCGTGTAGCAGTCCGGGATCCCCGAAAATACGGGGATCCCGGACTGGAAGTGGTTCAAAAGTGGTCGAATGTTGAGCCAGGTTCTTCTAAGGTCAGACCCTGGGGAACTTGGTGTTGAGACGGAACAGGAACGCAGCGGTCGCGTCGCGGTGTACGGGTTGAAGGGGCTGGTATATCGCTCCTCCCGGTACCGCCCAGCCGGTCGTGATGCCGTTGGCGGCGAGCCAGCTGATCTCCTTATAGAACGGGTAGGTCGAGGGCACGTCGAGGAACGTCACGGTCGGGGTAACCGCTGGACTTCCGCTCAAGCGGTAGAGGAACGCGGCCATCGCATCCCGGTTCACCGAATCCAGCGGGTGGAAGCTTCTCGTGTTGTTCGGCCCAGGGTACCCGGTGGTGATGCCGGTGGAAGCCAGCCAGGTGATTTCCTTGTAGAACTGGTCCGTGGTGGGAACGTCCGTGAACGGGGAGGCAGCGGGTGCGGTAAACGCTGGGCTGCCCTTGTACCGGTAGATGAACGCAGCCATCGCTTCCCGGCTTATCGACTGCAGCGGCTCAAACAAGGTGGTGCCGTTGGGCTGCGGGAACCCGGTAGTGATTCCGTTGGCGGCGAGCCACGTGATCTCGTTGTAGAACGGATAGCTTGGCGGGATGTCGGCGAACGAGGTGCCGTTGTCGTACATCTCGTAGTCGTCGGTGGTGATGGTGCCGTTGGCTTGGATGTTCAGGCCCCAACTGATGCCTGACGCGCCAGCCGGCAGGGGAGGCGTGGTCCAGGTAATTTGGGTCCAGTTCGCCGCGGGGAGGACCAAGGGGCTTGCGGTCCAGTACGTCCAAAACCCGTTACCGACGCGGTAATAGAGTTCGAACTGGGTGTCCGCGGTGGATTTATACCAGGCTTTCAGCTGATAAGTGTGTCCAGGTGTGCCGGTCGGTGAGCAGCCGCCCAGGTCCAGGGCGGGCAGGAGTTTCGCGTCTCCGGACACCCAGCCTGTCAGGGTGAGCTGTTCAGCGTTCGTGCCGGTGTGGCCTGGCGTGACGATGGAGAAAGCGGGGGTGTTGGTGCCATACCCGCCGGCGGCCCAGCACTGCGGGATCGTGTTGACCAGGGTTTCCAGGCTGGCGTTTTGGATCAAATTCGTTCCCAGCGGTGGCGGTGGAGGTACGGCAGGGCCCTGGACAGCTGGCTGCTGGGTGCCGCCGACGACCTGGTCCACGGTCTGCACGGCGACGGTACCGGCCGCCTTTTGCTGTGCCAGCCACGTGGCGAACTGGGTGAACAGGGTCGGGGTGATGGTCAGCGTCGGGTCCGTGCCGACGGCGATGTGGTGGAACGTCAGTTGGACCCACCCGCCGGTGGTTGTCTGGGCGTGGGTCACCTGGTTCTCCAGATTCGCCAGGGTCCACGTGCTGTCCACCTCATCCGGTGCCGCCGTGTCATAGGCGTTGACCGGCGGGATGGTGTCTGCTGCGGGAAGCGTCGCAGAGGCCGGGTCCTTGCTGGCAGCGTCGCCCAGGCCACGGGCACTGTTGAACCCGCACCCCTTCACCAGGGCCTCGGTGGCCGGGTTTTCGGAAGCGAAGGGATAGGCGAAACTCGTGACTTTGAAGCCCATGTTCATCAGCGCCACCCGCCCGTCGCAGATCTGCCGCGACGACTCAGCGGGGATCAGGGACACAAGATCCGGGTGGGTCACGGTGTGGCCGCCGATCTCATTGCCGTCGGCGGCGATTTGCTGGAGGTTGGCTGTGGTCAGGTAGGTGGGCTGGTCGATCCACCCGGTGGTGATGAAGAACGTGCCGACCAGGCCCAGGCCCTTCATCGTGGCTTCTGCCGTCAACTGGTCCGCGTTGCCGTCATCGAATGTCAGCGACACCACTGTGTTCGGGGCAGCATGCGCCGGTGCGGCGAGCCCCACCCCGGCCAGCAGGCCGGCAACCATCAGCGCCGTGCTGCCGAAGGCGGTCCAGCGTTTGCGAAAGTGCTTACCGAGCCCTATCCCGTTCGCATTGGGCCGTGTGCGGCCCTCGCGTGGCGATTCCGTCGCCCCTCGCTGCTCATTCGTGGTACTCATGGTCAACTCCTCCCCAGGCTAGGTAACGCACTAGCAGCCGGGTGATCCCTCGTTGGTGGGCCAAGAAGGTGCCGCTCGAAAGGGGAGTCCGATCTGGGTTTCCAGCGGTGGTACTCGGTGCCGGTTTTTTATTCACACTCGTGTAAATGCGAGGCTACGACCCCAAGCAGCTATTGAAACGAGTGGCCAATACTTGTTTTCCCACGCTTCTTTAGGTGGAGCTTCTGATGTGTCTAGGTAGCTTCCCCATCGTCCCCTCGGAACGGTGTCTGGGCCTCGCCCAGGGGTAGTCGCGCAAGCACCCCGCGTGTACAGTCGGTTTCGCCAGCCCTTCCGGGTCAGGCGCGCCCGGCCGGCTCCGTGGAGGAAGGAGTGCCCGTGACTCTGCCTGCAGTCGACAAACGCGAACAGCCGGAACACGAGCACGGAAGCCCGTCCCGTGCTTTTAGGTCGAAGTCTGCCGCCGGTTTCATCGCCGGACTCGCGCTCGTTGCTCTGTTCGCGCTCGTGCGGGTGCTGGCACCGTCCACGCCGGAGAATTTCGGGCTTCCCAACGCGGCCCGCGACTTTGCCACGCTATCGATCAGCGTCGTCGTCGAGTCCTTGCCGTTCGTTTTCCTCGGGATTGTCCTCTCGATCGCCGTCCAGGTCTGGCTGCCGGAGGGCATGCTGCTCCGTCGCCTGCCTCGGAGCCCGGTGCCGCGGAGGCTGGTCCTCTCGGTCTTGGGAATGCTGCTGCCCGTCTGCGAATGCGGTAATGTTCCACTGGCCCGCGGTCTGGTGGTCAAGGGCCTCACGGTTGCGGAATCGATGACGTTCCTGTTCGCGGCCCCGATCCTGAACCCCGTGACCATCGTCACTACCGCGCAGGCGTTTGGCTGGGACAACGGCATCCTGGTCTCCCGTGTCTTGGGCGGTTTCTTCATCGCCAATCTTGTTGGTTGGATCTACAGCCGGCATCCGCGTCCCCAGGACCTGCTGACCGCCCGGTTCCAGGAAACCTGCAACATTGCAGACCACCACGACGGCGCCGCCGGCAGGGTGAGGCGCAGCGTGCAGATGTTCTCGCAGGAGACGCGCGCCATGATGCCTGCCCTCTTTATTGGTGCAGGCATGGCGGGGCTGATCCAGGTTGCCGTTTCCCGCGAAGTGCTGGTCGCCCTGGGCAGCAATCCCGTCTGGTCTGTCCTGGCGTTGATGCTGCTGGCCTTCGTCGTCGCGATCTGCTCAAACGTGGATGCCTTCTTCATCCTGTCGTTCGGGGCAACCTTCATGCCGGGAGGCATCGTGGCTTTTCTCGTCTTCGGGCCCATGATCGACGTGAAAATGCTCGCCTTGATGCGCACCACGTTCACAGCGAAAACCCTCCTTCAGCTCAGCCTGCTGGTGGCACTCTGCGCGGCGGTCCTCGGGTTGGCGGTCAACTATGGTCATTAGGCGGCTCGTGGGCCGCTGGCAAGGCGTGGTCCTCAGCCTGATCGGCCTCACAGCGACGATCTGGCTGGGCCTGACGGGGCAGCTTGCCTTGTATATCCATCCACGGTATTTCGTGTTCACGGTCATCACGGTCATCATGGCCGTGATCGCCGGAGTGCTCGCCCTGGCAGCCTTCGCCTTCGCTCCAACCGCCCAAGACGGACACGGACACGAGCACGGCGATGAGCCCGGTTCCCGGTGGGGCTGGCTGTGGCCGGTCGGGAGCGTGCTGACCATCGTTGCCGCCGTCGTCGCCTTGCTGATCCTCCCGCCGTCGACCCTAACTACCGCAACCGTCGCACAGCGGGACCTCAACGGCTCAGCGTCCGCCCTCACCCTGAAAGCACCCGCACTGCCCGGCAAGGGAGACTACTCCGCATTCACGGTAAGGGACTGGGCATCGCTGCTCCGGTCCGGCGCGGGGCAGGACTTTTTTGCCGACAAGACTGCCACCGTGACCGGGTTCATCAGTGCGGACAAGACAGATCCAAACGTTTTCTTCGTGACCCGTTTTGTGGTGACCTGCTGCGCAGTCGATGCCCAGCCGATTGGCGTTCCCGTCTATCACCCCGGGTGGCAAAACGAATTCAAAACCGACAGCTGGGTCACGGTCACCAGCAGCTTCCGTGCGAATCCCAACGCGGCCAGTCGCGAGGCAATCGTCCTGATACCGGACTCCATCAAGCCCACCACTCAGCCAGCGCAGCCCTATGTCTACTAAGCGCCGTCCCGTCTCGGCCAAACGGGCTGCTGCGATTGCCGCGGCCGCGGAGCTGCTGGCGGGACGCCGTTTCGCCCGGCGCCTCTACGGCACCATCGCGATCCTCGCCGTCCTCGCGGGCGGGTTGACGGTAGCGAACCTTTCGAAGCTGCCGCACCCCAACTCCACCTCGGCCCTGGCCCGCTCCGCCACGCCCGCGGCCTTTGACCTGTACAGCCTGCAGAGGGACACCGGCAAGGACAACACAGGGCTGAAGAAACCGGACACTATCCTCGGCACAAGCCTGTCCGGCGGCGACCAAGGCACTGTGATTGTCAGCGCCCCCCGCATCCAGGAGTATGCCGCCCTTCCGTCCGCCCTCGCCGTCGTCACACTCAACGATGACAACACCAGCTCGCTCGAAATCGTCCCCCTCACCGGCGGCCCGCCAACCCTTGTTCCATTGCCAAGCTTGGGAACAGTGGCGAACCTCCATGCGGCGGGATCCAAGCACCTCATAGGCTTCACCTTCACCGCTTCTTCGGGCACTGGACAGTACTGGAAAACACTCTTCGTGTACGACCTCGACAATCCGTCCTCGGCTCCGCGGGCCGTCCAGGGGATCAACGGTCCGGTTTCGGCCGCGGACTGGCGCTTTGTCCCGGGTGCGGCCACTGTGGTGGCGCAGACCGACGACCAGTCCATGTTCCTCATTGATGCGCTGGAAAGCGGCAAGGTGTCCCCTCTGGGCGCGCATGCCGGGATCCTTGGTTTCGTCCCCGGCAGCAATCAACTCGCCGTCGCCGACCCTGGGCTGAAAAAGGGCGTGGACCCGCCACGGTATTCGACCATCAACCTCGCCACCGGGACCTCCGCGCCGCTCACCCTCCCCGGCGCTTTCGTGCCCGATGCCGCGAACGGGGTCACCACCACCGCGAGCCAGCCCATGGTCCTCGCCGCTTCCGGCCAGTACACGCAAGTAGTGAGAAAGTACGACGGCGGAAAGGAAGCCTCCGTCGTCAACCTCAGCGACAAGAACGGCTCGCGCCAGCTGTACCGGCCCGCCGCGGCCTGGTCGCGGATCCTGGACACCTGCATCTCTCCGGCCAGCGACTACCTCGCCGTCGAAACAGCAGCACCGCAATACACGGGAGACCAATATCCCGTCCTCCCCGAACCGACTCCTATCCGGACCGACCTGGTGGACTTGAAGTCAGGAACCGTCCTGAAAAGCGTTCCTGGGTTCCTCCCCAGCTGGTGCGGTTGATAGAGGCCCGTCCAGTCCGCTGAATCTCCCCGCCTTTGGCCGGGCAGCATCTCAGGAATCCGCGGAAATACGGGGATTTCGGACTACGATACCGGCCAAAAGTGTTCAAAAGTGGGGAAACCACGACGGCGGCGTGCGCGCGGCACTACGGTGACTGCCGCCGTCGGGCACTCAGACCGAAAAGCCAGGTGGCAGCCACCGTTGCCAGATAACCAGTGATGACGATCAGGGAGACGCCCGCCCAGAAGTAGTTGGTGGTGTTGCTTTCCTGCCCGAAACCGCTCGCAATTCCAATCAGCGAGTACACCGCGACGGCCGCGGCTGAGACGCCCGCCAGAGTCGACAGCGAAAGCCACAAACGCGATGACGCCCAGTGTTCCCCGCGGCCGTCCTGGACGTTCCAGCGCTTTCCAGTGCGCAGCACCAACCAGCCGGCCGGCAGCATGACCGCTCCGACCACGAGGAACGCGGCGACGACGTCGGCAGGTCGGTGCCACTGGTTGATCAGCGTGGAAACCCCGGCCGCCACCGCGAAAGTGCCACCGAGGAACCCCGCGAGGGGCCGCCAGCGCGGCGACACCACCAAGAAGACAGCGGCAGCCGCCGAGGCCGCCAAGGTGGTGTGACCGGAGGGCAGCGAGTTTAGTTCGATGGTCTGGACGCCGCGGAACGGTCTGTTCGGAAACCAGTCCTTGAGGAGCTGGGTGGCCAGGTTTGCCGCGACACAAGCGGCCACCGCGATCCCGGCGGACTTCCAGCGGCGGCGCATTATCGTGACGAAAAGAACGACGACGGCGGCGATCGCCACCGAGATGACCGGCAACCAATCGAGGAACTGGGTGGTTGCCCGCTCGGTGGGACCGTTGATGGTCGTGGCTTCCACAAGGGCGGATTCGTCGATGTACTGTCCCGTGGTGGTGCGCACGAAAAAATAGTAGGTGGCAATGAAAGCGGCCATGCATGCCAGGGTTGCGAGCATAAAAAGGAGGCCCATCCCAGCGCCCGCCCAGCGCCTGGTATCGGTCCCACGTGTGGCCGGCAGTCGGCTCGTCTTAGGAAAACTCATTACTTTCAGGGTGTCATATTTGGCTGGGAGGATCACTTTTGCTCGGCGAGGAGTTCCTCATAGAGCGCCAAGTGTTCGGCAACCATCCGCTCGGCGCTGAAGTAGTTTTCCGCGGCACGGCGGCACTCTCCGCGATCCAGCGTCGCGGCGGCAATGACTGCCTGGGCTAGCTCCGGGGGACTGGAACGGAGATAGCCCGTGACGCCCTCGGCAACGATCTCCGGGGCGGATCCCCGGAATGTTGCCACCACCGGAGTCCCAACAGCGAGGGACTCGATCATCGCCATCCCGAAGGGTTCATCCCACTGAAGCGGATTCAACAGGGCCACGGACCCGCCCAGGAGGACGAACTTGTCCGCAGCGTTCAGCTCGCCGAGGTATTCGACGTCGGGCCCCAGCAGTGGTTCGATGACCGCGGCGTAGTACTCGTGTTCCTCCGCACTGTACATCTTGGCCGCAATTCGCAGGGGAACCTGGGCGAGGCGGGCGGTCTCTATTGCCTCCGGCAGGCCCTTGCCGGGGTGCATCCGGCCGAGGAAACTGGCGTAGCCGCCGTCGCCGGCTCCGAGCGGGACGGACTGCGTGTCTATCCCGTGATGGATGACCCTCCGTATCTTGATTCCAGGGGCAGTGTCTGCTTGATGGTGCGAGATGGCAATGATCGCAGTGTCGGTGGCCATGGCCTGGTAAATGTCATGGTTTTCGGCCGAAAAGGGGAGGTGGGCCGTTGCTACGATGGGCGTTCCCTTCGGCCGATGCCTGTAGAGCGGGCCCGCCAGGGTGTTGTCGTGGATGAGGTCGACGTCGTCCATCGCCGCGAATGCGTACACGCTGTGGCGGAGTTCATCCGTCCCGTTCCCTATCCTCGAGCCGTCGGCAAGCGGTGGGCCGGGGACTTTGGCCACCGGACATGTGCTCCCGGACGCCGCCGCCAGAAGCACATCATGGCCAGCGGCAACCAGGCCACGGGCCAGGATATCGATGATCGACTCCGTGCCGCCGTATGCAGGCGGCGGCACCGGAATCCAGGGCGGGGCAACCAGTCCGATGCGCACCTAGTGCCCCCGCCCCAGTCCTGCGGTGACGTGGTGGACATCCAAGAGATCGGACAACGGTTTGCGGGCTTCGCGGTGCAGCGCGATATTCTCGGGCAGGTCCGTGACCCGTGTTTCTCCGTTGACCACCTCCACTGAGATCCGGGAGCCGGCGAGCGGGACGTTGCCCATTTTGATGTCGCCGAAGCCTGCGGGAACCACCGGTGCCAGCCAGAGGCCGCCGTGGGTGAGGCAAGGATCGAAGCGCAGCAATACCCTCAGCAAGTGAACCGGTGTGGCGGCGGCCCAAGCCTGCGGCGAACATGACGAAGGGTATGGGACGGGCGTCCCGTAGGTTTTCCTGTCCAGGCCGCAGAACAATTCCGGTAGCCGCCCACCGAACGCCTCGGCGGCTTCCAGGATGCCTGTGACGAGGCGCTGGGACTCCTCAACGAAGCCGTAGCGCATCAATCCGCCGGCAATGAGTGCATTGTCATGCGGCCACACCGAGCCGTTGTGGTAGCTCGCCGGGTTGTAGGCTGCCATGTCCGAAGCCAGCGTCCGGACGCCCCAACCCGTGAACATGGTGTCCGACATCAGCCGCTCTGCAACCAACGGAGCCTTGTCGTCGTCGACGATTCCGCTCCAAAGGCAGTGGCCCATATTGGACGCGCATGCGTCTACCGGCCGTTTCTCGCGATCGAGGGCGATCGCGAAATAGCCGCGTTCAGGGAGCCAGAATTTCTCGTTGAAAAGTCGCTTGAGCTCGGCTGCCCGAGCGCCCCACACCGCGGCCAGCTTCAGATCGCCGTCTTCTTGGGCCATCAAGGCCCGGCTGAGATACGCGGTGTAGACATAGCCCTGGACTTCGCACAAGGCGATCGGCGGCTCCGCCAATGTGCCGTCTGCGAAGTTGATTCCGTCCCCGGAATCCTTCCAGCCTTGATTGAGGAGGCCATGGTCCGTGGCCCGAGAGTACTCAACGAAGCCGTCGCCGTCGGCGTCTCCGTAGTCGCGGATCCAGTCCAGGGCGCGGTCCACGGCTGGCAGGAGGGCCTCCGAGACCTCGGAATGGAATCCCCAACGGGTGAGCTCCCCGGCGAGGGTGACGAACAACGGCGTGGCGTCCACTGAACCGTAATAGGCACTCCCGCCGCCAAGTGCAAGGCCCGTGGTCGCGCCGAGACGCACCTCGTGCAGGATCCGGCCCGGCTCCTCCTCGCTGAGCGGGTTGACTGTCCGGCCCTGATGGTCGGCCAAGGTTTTGAGGGTTCCCAGCGCCAGCGAAGGATCCAGTGGAAGTGTCATGAAGGAAGTCAGGAGCGAGTCGCGGCCGAAAAGGGCCATGAACCAAGGCGATCCTGCAGCCACCACCGTCCGCCCGGGATGGTCGGGGTCGAAGATCCTGAGGGAGCCGAGGTCAGCCCTGCTCTGGACCAGCGCTTTCTCGAAGGCCTTGTTGGCAAGTTCCGTTGTGGGAACCTTGCCATGCCACTCCTGCAGCCTTTCCTCCGGGACATCGTAAGGGCGCTGGTTGCCCCAAACCTGGGCGTCCGCCTCGGGGCCGACCCCCTCGATGCGTGGCGTGGCCGTCACACCCGTGGACCAATGGCCTTGGGGCTCAAGAGTGAAGTCATAGCTGATGACATCACCGTCAACCACGCCATTCGGAGCGTCAACGGTGACAAGGACGTGCCGCCCCTGCCGCTGGGACTCAAGGACCAACGAACCGTCGCCACCCCGCGTCAAATGCACGCTCTCGTGGCGTGCCCGGCCCTCCTTCACTTCGAAGATGTCGGCAAAGTCCGCATTGACCGTGAGCGAAACCGTGGCGCGGGTGGGCTTGCTGGAAAAATTCCTGACCGTAATCTCTTCGTGCACTCCGCCGAACAGGCTCCGCCGGCGTTCAATCAGCAGATGGCTGTCGGCCAAGCCGTCGGTGCGGGACGCTCGGCCGACGAAATCGGCGCGATAGGGCTCCGGGACAGGAGAACCCAAGGCCTCGATGGGGTGACCGTTCACCTCCAAAGCCCAGTTTGAAACGAACCGCGTGTCACGGAAGAACATCCCATGCGGGCGCAGTTGGTCCATGTCGCCGTTCGCCGCAGAGACGCAAAACGATGTTCCTGCCAACAGCGTCACGGCACCTGCGCCGGCCGAACCTGCAAGGTTCTCGGCATTCCAACCTGTCATCAATGGGCTCCAAAGCTAGGGACGGGGGAATGGGGCAGCTTGTTTCAGCGTATTCGCCGCGTCTTCGGAAGTGAACCCTCCTGCAGATATGGCGGGTTTTGGGTGGACGCTCGCTCGGGTATGGGGCGTTTTCGGTGGAAATTGGGGGGATATGTGAGCGGGCGTCGGGCCAATTGGGGGGATATGTGAGCGGGCGTCGGGCCAATTGGGGGGATATGTGAGCGGGCGTCGGGCCAATTGGGGG
>NZ_JARVRH010000023.1 GCF_030209755.1 Arthrobacter sp. efr-133-TYG-118
GCGATCGTCCGAGCCGTGAGGGCGATCGTGACCGCAAACCTTTTGGCGATCGTGACCGTAAGCCGTTCGGCGACCGTCCGCGTCGTGATGGGGATGCGCGCCCGAGCTTCGGCGATCGTGACCGTAAGCCGTTCGGCGACCGTCCGCGCCGCGAAGGCGACGGAGAGCGCCGTAGCTTCGGTGACCGCCCCGAGCGCGGTCCCCGTAAATTCGATGGCCCACGCACCGAGGGACGTAGCTTCGGCGGCGGATCCTGGGAAGATCGTCCCGCGCGGGTTCCGAACGCCGCGGATCTGCGTAGCGCCAACCGCCCGGACCGCGAGCGTTCCCCGGAGATCGACGACGATGTTACGGGCCAGGAGCTCGACCGGGTCACGAAGCACCAGATCAAGACCCTTGAAGGGACCAATGCCGATTGGGTCGCCAAGCACCTGGTGATGGCGGGCCGCCTCATCGATATCGACCCTGAGCTGTCCTTCCAGCACGCCTTGGCTGCCAGCCGCCGTGGTGGACGTTTGGCAGCTGTCCGCGAAGCCGTGGGCCTGACCGCCTACGCTGCAGGTCACTATGGCGAGGCGCTTCGCGAATTCCGCACCTACCGCCGGATCAGCGGCTCCAACGTCCATTTGCCCCTCATGGCTGACTGCGAACGAGGTCTGGGGCGGCCGGACCGTGCACTGGACGTCGTCCGTTCTCCCGAAGCACAGGACCTCGACGCGCCCGGCAAGGTTGAGCTGGCAATCGTGGCCTCGGGAGCCAGGACCGACCTTGGTCAGTCGGACGCGGCAGTGGCCGAGCTGGAGATCATCCAGCTCGACATCAACCGCGCCTTCTCCTACAGCCCGCGCCTGTTCCGTGCCTACGCAGACGCCCTGACGGCAGTGGGACGCACGGAAGAAGCCGGCAAGTGGCAGCGCCAGGCAGTCGTGGCTGAAAATGCCCTCGGCGTTGGAGACTTCGAGGACCCGGACATCATCGACCTCGGCGAGGACGATGAAAACGAAGCTCGCAAGCCTCGTTTCCGGAACATCGAGGAGAACGCGGAGCGGACCGAGGCGGACACGTCACAAAATGCGCCCGCAAGCGCGGAGACGGTCATCGGCTCTGAAGCCACCGAGCAGGACGACGTGGAACTTGACGACGTCGAGTCTGACTACTTTGAGTCAGACGACGCCGAGTCGGACCGCGATTCCGTCGAGGACACCGAGGACACCGAGGAAGACGAAGAAGACGAGGAAGACGGAGAAGAGGCTTCCGAGGGCGGCGAAGAGACCAAGAATGACTGAGGCCTCACTGGTTTCGCGTTTCGACGCCGTTCTATCCGATCTGGACGGAGTTGTCTACGCAGGTCCGCGCGCCATTCCCGGCGCTGTGGAGTCCCTGCAGCGGCTTGAATCGGTCGGGGTGCGGCTGGGCTATGTAACCAACAACGCCTCGCGTACCCCGGCACAGGTGGCGGCGCATCTTCGTGAACTTGGCGCGCCGGCTGAGGACAACCAAGTGGTCAGTTCTTCGCAGGCCGCCGGGGATCTTCTGGCTGGACTCCTGGCTCCGGGTTCGCGGGTAATGATTACCGGCAGTCCGGCGCTGGCCCACGAAATCGAACTCGTGGGCCTCACGCCTGTCCACAGCGCCAAAGAGAACCCTGTGGCTGTGGTCCAGGGCTTCAACCCGGAAATCGCGTGGAAGGATCTGGCCGAGGCGTCCTACGTTGTTGCCGCAGGCGCCCTCTGGGTGGCTACCAATACGGACATGTCCATTCCCCAGGCCCGCGGGATTGCTCCCGGAAACGGCACCCTCGTGGCCGCCGTCGCGTCTGCCACAGGCAAACAGCCGCGGGTCGCTGGCAAGCCGGAGGCCCCGCTGTTCCACTCGGCGGCACGGAGGCTGAAGTCCGAGCGCCCGATCGTTGTCGGAGACCGCCTGGACACCGACATCCTTGGCGGCAACCGTGCGGGCTTCGCGACGGCGGCCGTGCTCACGGGCGTCGACACTCCCGCGTCAATCCTGGCTGCACGCAGCTCGGAGCGCCCCGGCTACTTGCTGGCTGATCTCACGGAACTGTACGAGCCGTACCCCGAGATCGTCGAGGAGGACAGCACGTTCCGCTGCGGAAAGGCAACTGCCGAAGTCCAAGATGGCCTCATCACCGTCTCCGGGTCCGAGAAGGATCTGGACGCCTGGCGTGCTGCGTGCGCAGCATGGTGGGCCGCCAATCCCGACGCGGCAGAGGCTACATCACCGCGGCTCGAGTGGCTGGAAAACTAGACTGGACCAATGAGCGAGTTGAACGATCACCCGGAGAGTGCCGTCGACCTGCACGGCGTCGAACCGCACGATGCCCCGTGGCCGGACGACACGGCCGCTACAGGTGACGCCGCCGTGGATTCCGTCTTGGAGCGACTGGCGGGTATCTCCTCTGTGCCGGTGTTCGAGCACAGCGGTATCTACGCCGAGATCCACGACTCCCTGATGGCGTCCCTCGACGACGAAGAACGCTGAGCATGGCAAGACTCGACCAGGAACTCGTCAGCCGTGGATTGGCGAGATCGCGGACCCATGCCGCGAAACTCATTGCGGACGGAAAAGTCAGTTCCGGGGGAACCGTTCTCGCCAAGGCAGCGCAACAAG
This sequence comes from Arthrobacter sp. efr-133-TYG-118, assembly GCF_030209755.1. Lineage (GTDB taxonomy): Bacteria > Actinomycetota > Actinomycetes > Actinomycetales > Micrococcaceae > Arthrobacter. Next base: position 2,632 of record NZ_JARVRH010000023.1, read on the forward strand.
TCTCCGAAGAGACGGAAATTGATGTTCAAGCCCACGCCGAGGACGTCTACGCCAGCCGCGCCGGACACAAACTTGCCGGGGCGCTGGCGGCTTTCCCTTCCGTTGTCGTGGAAGGGAATCGGTGCCTCGACGCCGGAGCCTCCACCGGTGGCTTTACTGACGTGCTGCTCCGCCACGGTGCCGCGCGGGTGGTGGCGGTCGACGTCGGGCATGACCAGTTGGTGCCGTCCCTGCGGAACGATCCCCGCGTCGCAGTCCATGAGGGACTCAACGTCCGCTACATGACGCCCGGGCAAATCGGTGGGCCGGCCGCGCTCACTGTGGCAGACCTGTCCTTCATTTCCCTCACCCTTGTTCTGCATCCGCTCGCGGCGTGCACCGAACCCGGGGGAGACCTGGTGCTCATGGTGAAGCCGCAGTTCGAGGTCGGCAAGGAACGGCTGAGCCGCACCGGCGTGGTCACCTCCGATCATGAACGGCGGCGCGCGGTGGCCCAAGTCGCCAAAGCGGCCGTGGATGCAGGGCTTGAACTCTGCGGCCTGGCACCCAGTCCCTTGCCGGGCCAGGACGGAAATGTGGAGTACTTCCTGTGGATGAAACGCAGGATGCAGTCGGACTTGCCTAAGATCGAAGAGCGGGACGAGGAAGTTGCTGCACTGATGGAACGAATCTGGACCACCCACTAGAAAGCAGAACACCATGAGCAGGCGCGTTTTGGTCCTTGCCCACACAGGGCGTGAGGACTCCCTTCGCGCGGCCTGGGATGCCTGCGGGCAGCTCCACCACTCCGGCCTGATCCCCGTGATGCAGAAGTCCGAACTGGACGACATCGAACGGTTCTTTGGTGTGGTGGACAAGCCGATCGAGATACTGCATGAGGATGTCCGATTGGAGGACGTCGAACTCGTCATGGTTCTTGGCGGCGACGGCACTATCCTGCGCGCGGCCGAGCTGGTCCGCAACGTCGATGTTCCCCTGCTGGGCGTCAACCTCGGGCATGTCGGTTTCCTTGCCGAGAGCGAGCGGGCCGATCTTGCCCAGACCGTCGAGTGGATTGCCAGCCGTGAATACACGGTGGAAGAGCGCATGACGATCGATGTCCAAGTGTGGGTCCGTGGCCAGAAGATCTGGCATACCTGGGCCCTGAACGAAGCCGCGATTGAAAAGGCCGACCGGGAGCGCATGATCGAAGTGGTGACGGAAGTGGATGAACGTCCGCTGACGTCGTTCGGCTGTGATGGAGTGGTGCTTGCTACCCCTACGGGCTCCACGGCCTATGCCTTCTCATCCGGCGGCCCGGTGGTGTGGCCCGAGGTGGAGGCCCTGGTGATTGTCCCCATCAGCGCCCATGCCCTCTTCGCCAAACCCCTCGTGGTTTCGCCGCGGTCCAGGCTGGCCGTGGAGATCCTCAGCCGGACCGACGCCCAAGGCGTGCTTTGGTGCGATGGCCGTCGTTCCGTAGACCTGCCGCCCGGCGCCCGGATCGAAGTAACCCGGTCCACCCGGCCGGTGCGGCTTGCCCGTACCCACCAGACGCCGTTTTCAGCGCGGCTCGTCCGGAAGTTTGAGCTCCCCATCCACGGCTGGCGGGGTCCGGCGCCCCGTTCGGCTGACATCCACACCGGTCCGACCCCCGTTATCAGGACCTTCAAGCCCAGCCCTTTGCCGACACCCCAGGACGTGCGGACAGGCAGAGCGGCCGACCCCACAAAGGAGATGTAAACCCATGATCGAGGAACTCCGGATCCGTGATCTCGGCGTCATCACCGACGCCACGTTGCCGTTGGGGCCCGGCCTGAGCGTCGTCACGGGCGAAACCGGCGCCGGCAAGACCATGGTGGTCACCGCCGTCGGCCTCCTTCTGGGAGCGCGGTCCGACGCCGGTGCGGTACGCTCCGGTGCCAAGTCGGCCTCTGCTGAGGCCCGGCTCTTGCTTGATCCGGGGCACGCCGCCGTGGAACGGGCTGTGGAGGCCGGCGGCGACGCGGAAGAGTACGACGGCGGCACCCAGCTCCTGCTGGCCCGCACCGTGGGCGCAGACGGCCGCAGCCGTGCTTTCGTCGGCGGCCGGGCGGCGCCTGTGGGCGTGCTGGCGGAACTTGGCGAGAGCCTGGTGGTAGTACATGGCCAGTCGGACCAGATACGGCTCAAAGGTGCCGTGGCGCAGCGGCACGCACTGGACCGCTTCGCCGGGGCCGACCTCGCCGCGACGCTCACGGAATACCAAGAGCTCCACAGTCATTGGAAGTCCAGCCAGGCGGAGCTCGATTCCCTCCGCGGCGAGGCCCGGGAAAGGCTGCGCGAGGCGGAATCGCTCGAGGTCGCACTCCAGGAAATCGACGACGTCGATCCCCAGCCGGGCGAGGACGAATCCCTCAAAGCCGAAGCCGTGAAGCTGGCCAACGTGGAAGAGCTACGCATCGCCGCAGCGGCAGCGCATGAAGCACTGATTTCGGAGGAATTCGGCGAAACAGCCGATGCCACGACGCTGATTGACTCGGCCAAACGGGCGCTGGACCAGGTTTCGGAACATGACGAAGCGTTGGCGGGAGCCGCCGCACGTCTCGCCGAAATCGGCTTCCTCATCAACGACATCGCGGGGGAGCTGTCCAGCTACCAAGCCTCCCTGGACTCCGAGGGGCCCGAACGGCTTTCGGAGATCGAGGAGCGGCGCGCAGCACTGGCCAAACTCATCCGGAAGTACGCTCCGAGCATCGATGAGGTCTTGGAATGGGCAGCAGCGTCGAGGACCCGGCTGGACGAACTGCAGGATGACTCAAGCCGGATCGAAGCCCTTGACGCCGAAGTAACTGCCGCGGAATCAACATTGCGAAAGCAAGCCGCGCGCATCTCGAAGTCGCGATCGAAGGCGGCCAAAGAACTCTCCGCGCGCGTGAGTGCGGAACTTACCGCTCTTGCCATGGCCGATGCGACCCTGGTGATCGAGGTGGACAGCCAAGGACAGTTGGGGCCGCACGGCGTCGACGACATTTCCTTCCTCCTGCAACCGCACTCAGGTGCCCCCGCCCGCCCGCTCGGCAAGGGCGCGTCCGGTGGTGAGTTGTCCCGTGTCATGCTCGCCATCGAAGTGGTCCTCGCCGCCGTTGATCCGGTGCCCACCTTCGTCTTTGACGAGGTGGATGCCGGAGTGGGCGGGCGTGCCGCCGTCGAGATCGGACGCCGGCTTGCCATGCTGGCCCGCCACGTCCAGGTGCTGGTGGTAACCCATCTGCCGCAGGTGGCCGCCTTCGCCGACCAACACATTCGGGTCACCAAGACCTCGGTCAGGGGAAGCGACGGCAAGACCGCCACGGGCTTCACGTCCAGCGACGTCCAGCTCCTTGATGACGAGGAACGCGTGAAGGAGCTTGCCAGGATGCTGGCAGGACAGGAAGACTCGGAGTCTGCGCGGGCTCATGCCCAGGAGTTGCTGGACGACGCGAAGCTCCTGCCCCAGCAGGCGTAGCCGGCCGGCTGGGGTCTGGGACATCGGTCACATGAACGCATTCGCCGGGCCGGGGGCACGCATCTGCGGTACCTTTCCCACGCTGCGGATTCCCGGCCGGCTGAGCTGTTTTCCCCGGTCGGGTGGACTTTACTCTTGATCCTTGCCCCACGGCAGGGGACTATTGAGCATTTGGGAAAACGGCTAGCGGATCCTTTGGAGGCGCAATTGATGATAGGCTCGAATTCCGTGGTGCAGCGATCAAATTCCCGTATAAATTCCCGGTTCCCGGGCTCGTCCAAGACGACCAAACACATCTTTGTCACTGGCGGTGTGGCGTCCTCGCTCGGTAAGGGACTGACGGCTTCGAGCCTCGGCCACTTGCTGCGGGCACGCGGTTTGTCTGTAACTATGCAGAAGCTCGATCCCTATCTCAACGTGGATCCGGGCACGATGAACCCCTTCCAACACGGCGAAGTCTTCGTCACTGACGACGGCGCCGAAACCGACCTCGACATCGGACACTACGAGCGCTTCCTCGACGAAAACCTTGAGGGTTCGGCCAACGTGACAACCGGCCAGATCTACTCGACAGTCATCGCCAAGGAACGGCGTGGTGAGTACCTCGGCGACACCGTCCAGGTCATCCCGCACATCACGGATGAGATCAAGCGCCGCATGCGCCTCCCCGCTGAGGGCAAGAACGCTCCTGATGTCATCATCACCGAAATCGGCGGCACCGTTGGCGACATCGAGTCGCAGCCTTTCCTCGAGTCCGCACGCCAGGTCCGCCAGGACATCGGCCGGAACAACGTCTTTTTCCTCCACGTCTCCTTGGTGCCGTACATCGGCCCCTCGCAGGAACTGAAGACCAAGCCAACGCAGCACTCCGTTGCCGCGCTGCGCTCCATCGGCATCCAGCCGGAGGCGATCGTGATCCGCTCGGACCGCGAAGTGCCGGACGCCATGCGCGAAAAGATCGGCCGCATGTGCGACGTCGATATTGACGCCGTGGTCAACGCCGCCGATGCCCCCAGCATCTACGACATCCCCAAGACGCTGCACTCCCAGGGTCTTGACTCCTATATCGTCCGTGCTTTGGACCTTCCGTTCAAGGACGTCGACTGGACCAGCTGGGACAAGCTCCTCGAAGCTGTCCACAACCCCAAGCACCAGGTTGAAGTTGCCCTCGTGGGCAAGTACATCGACCTTCCGGACGCTTACCTGTCCGTGACCGAGGCCTTGCGTGCCGGCGGTTTCGCGAACGAAACCAAGGTCAAGATCCGCTGGGTCCCGTCCGACGAATGCGAAACCCTCGAAGGCGCCACCAAGTCCTTGGCCGGCGTCGATGCCATTTGCGTTCCCGGCGGCTTTGGTATCCGTGGACTGGAGGGCAAGCTCGGCGCGCTCAAGTTTGCCCGCGAGACGAAGCTTCCGGTGCTGGGCCTTTGCCTCGGACTTCAGTGCATGGTCATCGAATACGCCCGCAATGTGGTCGGCCTCGAGGGTGCGTCCTCCAGCGAGTTCGAGCCCGACTCCAAGTACCCGGTCATCGCCACCATGGAAGAACAGCTCGACATCGTGGACGGCAAGGGCGACCTTGGCGGCACGATGCGCCTGGGCCTGTACGAAGCCAAGCTGGATGAAGGCTCCGTGGTTGCAGAGACCTATGGCACAACGACCGTTAGCGAGCGTCACCGGCACCGCTACGAGGTCAACAACAAGTACCGCGAGCAGATCGCCGCCGAGGGACTCGTGTTCTCCGGAACGTCTCCCGATGGCAAGCTGGTTGAGTTCGTGGAACTGCCGCGCGAAGTACACCCGTACTACGTGGCGACGCAGGCCCACCCCGAGCTCAGCTCCCGCCCCACGCGCCCCCACCCGCTGTTTGCCGGTCTCGTGAGGGCTGCGCTGGAACGTCAGTCAGGCGTGGATTCGGCAGCAAAGTCAGCCCGCAAGGTAGCTGCGAAGTAATCGCTCACACAAACGAAGGACGGCGCGATGCCCGGTATTTCTGAAACCCCCAGCACTTTTCGGAAGGTTTCGGACATGCCGAGCCCGCGCCGTCTTTTGTCGTCCAACAAGGTCTATGAAGGCCGCATTTGGGACGTCGTCAGTGACGCCTTCGAACTGGGCGAAGACACCGGCACCTTGGTCCGCGACTACATCGACCATCCCGGCGCTGTAGCGGTGCTGCCGATGAACGTCGACGGCGAAATCCTGTTGCTCAAGCAATATCGCCACCCTGTGGGCATGGACCTGTGGGAGATTCCTGCCGGGCTTCTCGACGTGGCCGGCGAAGACTTCGTGGTTGGCGCGGCCAGGGAACTCGCGGAAGAGGCCGATCTTACGGCGGCCACGTGGAATGTCCTAGCGGACTTCTTCAATTCCCCTGGCTCCTCAAGCGAAGCGATTCGAATCTATCTGGCGCGCGGATTGGGAAACGTTCCCGAGGCGGAACGGCACGTCCGCACAGATGAAGAGGCCGAAATCGAGCTGGTGTGGGTCACGCTCGACGAAGCTGTTTCAGCTGTGCTCGAAGGCCGCCTGCACAACCCGTCCGCCGTCGTCGGGATCCTCGCAGCCGCCGCCGCACGCGCCGATGGCTTCAGGAACCTGCGGCCGGGCAACGCTCCCTGGCCCGCCCACCCGAGCCAGCGCTGACCGTGCCCCAGCTCGCGGAGACCCGGGTCCAGACGGCCATTGACCGGGCCGTCACGGACTACCTGCAACACCTCGGCGTGGAACGAGGCCTTGCAAGCAACACTCTGTCCGCCTACCGCCGGGATCTGTCCAGGTATTCGACTTTCCTGGCAGCGTCCGGCGTCGACAACCCGCGCAATATCTCGCGCCACGATGTCACTGCCTTTGTGCAGGCCCTGGCCGACGGCTCCGACGGCGGCGCCGCACTCGGCGTCCGCTCGGCGGCACGCACGGTGGTTGCCGTCCGGGGGCTCCACAAGTTTTGGGCGCTGGAGGGGACGACGACGGCGGACCCGGCGAGCGATGTCCACCCGCCAATGCCGGGCAAGCGTCTGCCGAAGGCCATTAGCGTCGGCGAAGTGACCCGGATCCTCGAAGCCGCCGGTGCCGATACCGCCACCGGGTTGAGGGACCGGGCCCTTTTGGAGTTCCTCTACTCCACAGGTGCGCGCATCAGCGAAGCTGTGGGCCTCGACGTTGACGATGTCTCCCTCGAAGCGGAAGCCGATGGCCCCGCGATCGTACGGCTCTTCGGAAAAGGCTCCAAGGAGCGCTTGGTGCCACTGGGGTCCTACGGTGCCCGCGCCGTCGGCTCCTATGTGGTTCGCGGACGGCCTGCGTTGGCCGCCAAGGGTAAAGGCACTCCGGCGCTGTTCCTGAATGCCCGCGGAGGCCGGATCAGCCGGCAGAGTGCCTGGACCATTCTCAAGACTGCGGCGGAGAAGGCCAACATCACCAAGGACGTCTCCCCGCACACCCTCCGGCATTCTTTCGCCACGCATCTGCTTGAGGGCGGCGCCGATGTCCGGGTGGTGCAGGAACTCCTGGGTCACGCCTCGGTGACCACCACACAGGTGTACACCTTGGTCACTGCCGACACCTTGCGCGAGGTGTATGCGGCTGCGCATCCGCGGGCGCTCGGCTGACCCAGGCCACTTACCGCGGTCCGGTGCCGGTCACGTCAAGACCCTGAAGGTCAGCTCCACAGCGTTCAGGAACAGCGCCAGAATGGACATGCCGAGGCCGGCCACGAGCAGAAGGCCCGGATGCGCCAAGCCGACAACCACCCGCCTCAGATTCGGCCGGGTGCGCAGGAATTTCTTCGGCACCCGTGAGCTGGCGGGACTTTGACTCCAGCCACGCAGACGGCGCAGGAACCATGCGCAGCGGACGATGAAAGCCATCCACAGCACCGAAATGACAAGCGGGACAGCTGCCACGAGCAAGTTGAACCCCAAGGACGTGACTTCGCGCTCGGAATTTCCGACGGCAGCCTGGACAGCGGTGGAGATCGAAGCGCTCATGACCACCGAAACGCCCCACACGAGGAATGCAGTCACCAGTGCCAGGAATCGCACGAAGAAGTGGCCCAGCACTGATTCGTTTTGTGGTTTCAAATGCCTGCGGGGAGTCGCGTGCAGGACCGCGAGTGTGGACAGAAGGGTCGGCAGTGCGGCCATGCCGACCAGCAGGTACCAGCTCCAGCCGGCCAGGTCCAGGAATTCATCGAGGACGATCAACAACGCCCAGAATCCGGTCCATACCCACCCGGCGTAGAGCGGATGCCGGACCAGCCAGCCGGGCAGCCATGCCTCGGAGGCCTGCCCTGCCGCGGCAGCTGCCTCTCCTGGCGGGGCCTCCGTCGGCGTGGGCCCCTCACCCTCGTCCACGCTCATGGGCCAACTGTAGCAAGGACGCGCTTGCGAAGATCCGCGCAGAGTTAGGCTTGGTCAATGACTGCAGCCCACGTCACCCTGTGCTTCCTGCTCCGCGACGGCGACGCCGGCCAGGAGGTGCTCCTGGGCCGGAAGAAGACCGGCTTCGGCACAGGGAAGATTGTGGGCGTAGGCGGACATGTGGAGCCCGGAGAGACTGCTGCCGAGGCTGTCTGCCGGGAAGTGGAAGAAGAAATCTTCGTCCACGTGGCAAAGCGGCATCTCATTCCCGCCGGGACAGTGGACTTCGTCTTCCCAGCCAAGGCCGAGTGGAACATGTTCACCACGGTGTATCTGACCGAGCAATGGACCGGCGAACCAGCCGAAAGCGATGAAATAGCACCACAGTGGTACCGAGTGGCCGGGCTCCCCGTCGAGCGGATGTGGGCCGACGCCGAACACTGGTTGCCTGCGATGATTTCCGGCCAGCGCATCGCAGTTGAGGTGGTGCTCGCGGATGACAACGAAAGCGTCGCGGAAGTGCACACCGCGGAATGGCTGGATCCGGGCGAGCGCTGACTTCCGGGCGGCAACAGCAATAGCAACGAGAACGACGCCGGGCCGGTCACCCGGGTGACCGGCCCGGCGTCGTACATCGTGAAATTACGGCAGGTGCCGTTCGTCCACGCCGTTGTATTCGCTGAGCGGGCGGATCAGCGAGTTTGATCCGAGCTGCTCCATGATGTGCGCGGTCCAGCCGGTGATGCGGCTGGCGACGAACAGCGGGGTGAAGGTCGGGGTGTCGAAGCCCATGAGGTGGTACGTGGGCCCGGCGGGGTAGTCGAGGTTGGGTTTGATGGCCTTGGCTTCGTCCATGGCCTGTTCGAGGCCGTTGTACAGGCCCAGGATCTCGGGCCGGCCGTAGTGGGCGATCATCTTGTCCAGTGCGGCCTTCATGGTGGGCACCCTGGAGTCGCCGTGCTTGTAGACGCGGTGCCCGAATCCCATGACCTTTTTCTTCTGCGCCAGGGCGTGCTCCATCCAGGTCTTCGCCCGGCTGGCGGCCTCATCGAGGGATTCTTCGGTGCGGATACCGATTTCCTCGAAGGTGTGCATGACGGCCTCGTTGGCGCCGCCGTGCAGCGGGCCCTTGAGGGCGCCGATTGCCGCGGTGACCGCGGAGTGCAGGTCCGAGAGGGTGGAGGTGACAACGCGGGCCGTGAAGGTGGACGCGTTGAAGGAGTGCTCGGCGTAAAGGATCATCGAGACGTTGAATGCCTTCACGACCTCGTCCACCGGGTCCTCGCCGAAGGTCATCCACAGGAAATTCGCGGAGTAGCCCAGGTCTTCGCGGGGTTCCACGACGCCCTGGCCGCGACGGCGGCGCTGGTCGTAGGCGACCACCGCGGGCATGGCCGCGAACAAGTCAATGGCCTTGGCCATGTTGGCTTCCGGCGTGGAATCCTCGGCCAGCGGGTGCCGTGCTCCCAGCACCGAAGCGGCCGTCCGGCAGACATCCATGGGGTGGGCCGTCGTCGGCAGCGTGTCGATGACCTGCTTCACGACGGGGTCAAGGGCGCGGCCCGCGCGCTCGCGGGCTGTGAACTCTGCAAGTTCCTCCGGCGTGGGCAACTCACCGTTCCACAGCAGGAAGGCGACTTCTTCGAAGCTGCACTTGGCGGCGAGTTCCTGCACGGGGTAGCCGCGGTACAGCAGCGAGTTGGTGTCCGGGTTGACCTTGGAGATCGCGGTATAGTCAACCACGACGCCGGCCAGGCCTTTCTTGATCTCAACAGCTACCATGCTGTTCTCCTTCGTTCATCGGCAAGCACTCCGGAATAGCCGGAACGCCTGCATCCCTTGGTTGATCCAGTTACCGGCTGAGCCCAGGAACCTGGAAGTTGAAAACGCTCGTGTCGAAGTGGTTGTAAGCCTCGTAGTCCACGAGGTCATAGAGCCGCGCACGGGTGAGCATGTTCTCCACCTGCGCCTCCTGCGTTCCTGTGGCCTTGATCGTTTCCAGCGTACGCTCTGCAGCCCCCATGGCAATGCGGAGCAGGGTGACCGGGTAGATCACTATGTTTACGCCGACGCCCTGGAGCTGTTCCACGGTGAATAGCTCGCTTTTGCCGAACTCGGTCATGTTGGCCAGGATCGGCACATCCACTGCATCACGGATGGCTTGGAACTCGCTGAGGTCCTTCATGGCTTCGGGGAAGATGGCGTCGGCGCCGGCGTCGACGAGCGCCCGGGCACGTTCCTGGGCTGCTTCGATGCCGTCGACGGCGCGGATGTCGGTGCGGGCCATGATGAGGAAGTTCGCATCCCGGCGGGCGTCGGCGGCGGCGCGGATGCGCTTGGCGGCGGTGTCGGTGTCGACGACGTTCTTGCCGTCCAGGTGCCCGCAGCGCTTGGGGTTGAACTGGTCCTCGATGTGGCACCCGGCGAGTCCGGCGTTTTCGAGTTCCTGGATGGTGCGGGCGACGTTCATCGGTTCGCCGAATCCGGTGTCCGCGTCCACCAGGCACGGGAGCTCGGTCATGCGGGCGATCTGCCCCGCCCGGGTCACGACCTCCGTAAGTGTCGTGAGCCCGATGTCCGGCAGGCCGAGGTCGTTGGCGAGGACGGCACCGGAGATGTAGACGCCGGGGAAGCCTTTCTCTTCGATCAGTCGTGCCGAGAGCGGGTTGAAGGCGCCGGGGAACTGGACGATGGTCCCGGAAGCGAGCATCTCGCGCAGGGCGAGGCGCTTCTGCTCGGGCGTGGTCTTGGAGTAGAGCATCTAGAACAGTCCCTTCGGTGCGGCGGCGAGGTCGATGACGCCGGGGGCGGCAGCGATGTTCAGCTGGTCCAGCTCTCCCGGGCCCAGGTCCGGGAGGCGCTCGACGGCGTCCAGGAACCTTTCGATCTCGGCCTCCTCGACCAAACCGGCAGCAAGCGTGCGGAACTTGTTCACGTACTGTTCCCGGGCAAACGGCCGGGCGCCGAGCGGGTGGGCATCGGCCACGGCGATCTCATCCGTGATGACCGTTCCATCCGTGAGCGTGATGACAACGGTGCCGCCGAAGGCCTTCTCGGAGATGTCCAGGGAGTGGTAGCGGCGGGTCCATTCCGGGTCTTCCACGGTGGTGACCTTGTGCCAGAGTTCCACGGTGTCGGGACGGGCCGCGCGTTCGGGGCTGTAGGAGTCGACGTGGTGCCAGGAGCCGTCCTGCAGCGCGACGGTGAAGATGTAGGGGATGGAGTGGTCCAGCGTCTCACGGGAGGCGGTGGGCGAGTATTTCTGGGGGTCGTTGGCGCCGGAACCGATCACGTAGTGCGTGTGGTGGCTGGTCTTGATCAGGACGGATTCCACGTTGGCCGGGTCCGTGGCCTCGGGGTGCTCTTTGTGGAGCTTGCGGGCGAGGTCGATCCAGGCCTGGGCCTGGTACTCCGCGGAGTGTTCCTTGGTGTAGGTGTCCAGGATGGCGCGCTTGGGCTCCCCGGCCTCGGGCAGCGGGACCTCGTAGGAGGCGTCCGGGCCGTCGAGCATCCAGGCGATGACGCCGTCTTCGCCTTCGTAGATCGGCACGGGGGAGGTCTGGCCGCGCATGGAGCGGTCTACGGCTTCGACGGCCATTTTGCCGGCGAACGCGGGGGCGTGGGCCTTCCAGGTGGAGATTTCGCCCTTGCGGGACTGGCGCGTGGCCGTGGTGGTGTGCAGGGCCTGGCCGACGGACTGGAAGATCGTTTCGACGTCCAGGCCCAGGAGGGTGCCGATGCCGGCGGCGGCGGAGGGGCCGAGGTGGGCGACGTGGTCGATCTTGTGTTTGTGCAGGCAGATGGCCTTGACCAGGTTCACCTGGATCTCGTATCCGGTGGCGATGCCGCGGATCAGGTCCTTGCCGCCGGCGCCGACGTGCTGGGCGACGGCCAGGATCGGCGGGATGTTGTCGCCCGGGTGGGAGTAGTCCGCGGCCAGGAACGTGTCGTGGTAGTCGAGTTCACGCACGGCGACGCCGTTGGCCCAGGCGGCCCACTCGGGGGAGACCTTGTCGCTGATTCCGAAAACGGAGGAGCCCTTGCCGTTGGTGGTGGGGGCGTGGGTCAGGGCCTGCGCCCGGGCGGCGATGATCGGGGCGCGGTTCAGGGAGGCAATGGCGACCGAGGCATTGTCGATGATCCGGTTGATGATCATGTCGGTGACCTCGGGAGTCACCTCGACGGGGTCGGCGGCGACCGTGGCGATCTTGTGCGCCAGCTGCTCCTCACGGGCAAGGTTCTCTTCGCTCTTATAGACGCGGACGTGGTTGTTCTTCACCATGGTGCTCCTTTAGTGAGGTGTGTGGGTGGCTTTGACGTGGGAAAGACTGCGGTGCAGATGAAGGGTGGTGGCGGCTTCGGCGAGCCTGGGGTTGCCTGCCGCGATGGCTTCGGCGATCGCGGCGTGCTCGGCCGCGGCGGCATGGAGGCGTTCGGCGTCGTCGGCCGCGAGGCGCCGGACCCGCACCAGGTGGACGCGCAGGCTGCGCATGGCCTGGGCGAGGTAGGAATTGGAGATGGCTTCGTCGATCGCTTCGTCGAGCCTTCCCACCAAGGCGTAGTAGTCGTGCCGTGCGGGATCGGAATCGTTGAGCATCTCCGGGGCCCGGAGGAGTTCTGCGTGGAGTCGGGCGAACACCGGGCGTTCGCCGCGTTCCGCGGCGAGGGCGGCGGCTTTGCCTTCCAGGGTTTCGCGCAGCTCGAACAGTTCGTCGATGTCCTCCAGCGAGATGTCGGTGACGACGACGCCGCGTCCGCCTGCCGCCGTCGTCAGCCCTTCGGCGGTGAGCCGGCTCAGCGCCTCCCGGACGGGTGTGCGGGACACGCCCAGGCGTTCGGATTGTTCCACTTCCGCGAGGACCGTTCCGGGTGCCAGGCGCCACTCAATGATGTCTTCGCGCAGGGCCGCATAGGCTTTGTCGCTGGCACGCATGGACCCTCCTTCACTGGGCGGATGCCCTTAGTGTATACATAAACCGCGATTAGGCCTAGCTTTTGGCGATAAAATCAGGCCTGTGATCGAACTGTGTATACATCCACGGTGAATCGTGGGCTAACTCCGATTCCAGCGGTACTCGTTCTCCGGCCGTCCAGGAGTGCCGTATCGCGGATTCCTCGTGACCATCCCGGCGTCGGCCAGATACTCGAGATAGCGGCGCACGGTGACCCTGGACATCCCCAGGGCGACAGTTGCCTCGCTCGCGGACACGGCCCGGCCAAGGCCGGCCAGGAGGTCTTTGACGGACTCCAGGCTATGGGCGGAGAGGCCCTTGGGCAGCGGGACTTCGGTGGGTGCGCGGAGACTGGCAAACGCCTGGTCCACATCGCTTTGCGAGGCTCCACTCGCCCGCGCGCCCGACGCCGGGGCGGCGAGTTGCTCACGGAAGGTGCGGTAGCTGGCGAGTTTGTCCGCGAACGTTGCGAACGTGAACGGCTTGATGAGGTACTGCACGACGCCGATCGACACCGCGCTCCGGACAATGTTCACTTCCCTGACGGCGGTGATGGCGATGATGTCGGCGAGCAGCCCCGAAGCGCGCATCCGGCGGGCAACATCCAGCCCGTGAAGATCCGGCAGGTTCATATCCAGCAGGACGAGGTCCACTGGTTGCCCGGCAACGGCGAATTCATTGAGTAGCCGCAGGGCCGACTGTCCGTCCCGGGCGGTTCCCGCAACAATGAAGCCGTCGATTCGGCCGACGTAGACGCCATGGGCGTCGGCGGCGATGGGTTCGTCCTCGACAACAAGAACGCGGATTTCGGTCATTCGGCTTCTTTCCTGGAGTCCGGCGCGGGGAGCGCCACGCGGAAGAACGCACCGCCCAAGGCGCTCGTGGATTCGCTGATGGACAGCGTACCGCCAAGCCGCTGCACCGCTTGCCGTACCAGGGCCAGGCCCACGCCGCGGGAAGGAGCCCCGGGTTGGCCGGCCTGTCCGATGCCGGCGGCCTTCGTGCTGAATCCGTATTGCCAGACGTCGTCCACGATGCCGGGATCGATTCCGTGGCCGGAATCGACCACCGTGAATGTGGTTCCCTCAGGTCCGGATTCGATGCCCAGTTCCACTTTGCGCGGCGGGGGAGCGGCCGTGGCGGCGTCGAGTGCGTTGTCCAGCAGGTTTCCCAAAATCGTCACGAGGTCCTGGACGGCCAGGCCCTGGAGGCCGTCCCCGCCGGTCACCGTGACGGTCAGCTCCGCGCCGCGTTCGTGCGCCTCGGCGGACTTCCCCATGATGAGTGCACTCAGGACAGGCTCGTCCACTGATGCCACGAGATGGTCGGTCAACTGTTGGCTCAGTTCAAGGTCCTTGGTGGCAAAGTCCAAGGCGTCGGTGGTTCGCCCGAGCTCCATGAGGGACACGATGGTGTGCAGCCGGTTGGCGTGTTCGTGGGTCTGGGCCCGCAAGGCGTCGGACAGGGTCTTCATGGTTTCGAGTTCACTGCCCAGGGACTCGATTTCCGTCCTGTCGCGGAGCGTGGCAACGGTGCCGAACACGGCAGGCCGCTGCCGGCCCCTTATCCCGGGCGGGCCCACCGCGGGCGCCTGGTTCACCACCAGGATCCGGGACCCGCTGAGGTGGATCTCGTCGTGTGCCGTCCGGCCGGATTCGAAGAGCCCGTGGAGGCTGGGCTCCAGGGGCAGGTCCGAAAGGCGCGGTGCGGCTCCTGCGGCGGGATCGACGTCGGACCGTTCCAGTCCCAGCAGATCCGCGGCCTGGTCGTTGTACATGACCACGCGGCCGCCCGTGTCGATCAGGACCACGCCTTCGCGGACCGAGTGCAGGACCGACTCGTAATATGCGAACAATTGCGCCAATTGCTCTGGTCCCCAGCCCCGGGTGACCGAACGCAGGTATCGGCCCAGCAGCCAGGAGGCCAGGGAGCCTCCGGCGAACATGGCCAGGGAGAAGGCGATGATCGTGGTGAGCCGGGCTGATACCGCGACATCCACTGTCCGCACCGTGACGCCCGCGGCCACCAGGGCCCGGACTTTTCCGGATGAATCCTCGACGGGAACGATGGTGCGGACGGACGGGCCGAGCGTACCGGCAGTGACCTCAGTGAACGTCTGCCCGTGGAGGGCAGGGTCGATGGTGCCGATATAGGGTTTGCCGATTTCGTCGGGGTTCGCATGGGTCCAGCGCGTCCGGTCCGGGGCCATGATGGTGATGAAGTCGGTATGGGCGTTAGCCATGACCACCTGGGCGTAAGGCTGCAGGGCGGCGGAGGGATTCGGCGTACCTGCTGCCTGGAGGACGAGGGGATTGGCGGCTATCGCCGCGGCCACGGCCTGCATGCGCTGGCCGGCGTCGTTGTAGGCCCGGTCCCTGGCGTCCACAAAGGCCACCGTTCCCACGATCGCGGTGAGCGCCAGGATGAACAGCAGATTTGCCACAAAGAGTCTCCGGGCAATGCTCCAGCGTCGGATCACGTGCTCCTTTCTGCGGGCAATCCTGTGACCAATATGAACGCAACAGTGATACATGTCACGCCGCGCCCAATGATGGATATCACAGCAGAGCGGCGCAGGGACATTTTGCAGGAACCACGGCGCTTTCCAGAGTATCTATAAGGAGCAAAGCCATGACCTCTCAAAGAGGAGAGATTGCACCCGCGAAGGCCGGGCGCAAGGGGCTGGACAAGTCGCATTACCTCTACATCGCCGTGATCGCCGCAGTTGTGCTGGGCGCCGTCGTCGGCCTGCTTTTCCCCGAGGTGGGTAAATCCCTCAAGCCTTTGGGTGACGGCTTCATCAAGCTCATCAAGATGATGATCGCCCCCGTCATCTTCTGCACCATCGTCCTGGGCATCGGGTCGATCGCCAAGGCTGCCACCGTTGGCAAGGTCGGCGGGCTCGCCCTGATCTACTTCCTGGTGATGTCCACCTTCGCGCTCGCCATCGGTTTGGTGGTTGGCAACATCATCCACCCGGGCGAGGGCCTGAAGCTGATCCCGTACGACCCCAACGCGAAGGCTGCCACAAACAGCACCGCCGATTTCCTGCTGGGCATCATCCCCGGAGACATTCCGGTCCTGCCGACGCTCCTGGCCGCCATTCTGGTGGGCTTTGCGCTGCAGCGCATGGGCTCCCAGGGCCAGCCGGTGCTCAAGGCCATCCAGCACGGGCAGGCACTCGTCTTCCGCATCCTCATCATGATCATGTGGCTGGCACCCGTCGGTGCCTTCGGCGCGATCGCCGCAGTGGTTGGTGCCACCGGAGTGAAGGCAATCTTCGGAATGCTCACCCTGATGGTCGCCTTCTACATCACCTGCGCACTGTTCATCGTCGTGGTGCTCGGCACCTTGCTTCGGGTAGTGGCTGGCGTCAGCATTTTCCAGCTGATGAAGTACCTGGCCCGCGAGTACCTGCTCATCTTCTCCACTTCGTCCTCCGAAGCGGCGCTGCCCAGGCTCATCGCCAAGATGGAGCACCTCGGCGTTTCCAAGCCGGTTGTCGGTGTCACGGTGCCTACCGGCTACTCCTTCAACCTGGATGGAACTGCCATCTACCTGACCATGGCTTCACTGTTCGTCGCCAACGCCATGGGTATTCCGCTGGACCTTGGCGCCCAGGTATCGCTGCTGGTCTTCATGATCATTGCGTCCAAGGGAGCTGCCGGCGTTTCCGGTGCCGGCCTGGCCACCCTCGCCGCAGGCCTGCAGGCACACCGGCCCGAACTGCTGGGCGGCGTCGGCATGATCGTCGGCATCGACCGCTTCATGTCGGAAGCCCGCGCCCTGACCAACTTCACGGGCAACGCCGTCGCCACCGTGTTGATCGGTACCTGGGTCAAGGAAATCGACCGCAACCAGGTCACTAACGTCCTGTCCGGTGCGACGCCGTTCGACGAGCTGACCATGATCAGCCACCACGCTGAACCCGAAGTGAAAGAGACCGTGGCCGCTTAGCCGGGCACCCTGTTTGGAAGCATCCACGCAAGCAAGGCAGGAACCCGTTCGGGGACCTGCCTTGCTTACGTTTTATTAGTACCGGGGGCCAACCTTCTACCTCAGCTAGAAGGTAAAGGCTCAAACTGCGGGCAATGTCAAGTTCCGCAGAATGCCGTGTCGGGCGCTGTAGCCTAGGTGGGGAGCAGTGCTGGTGCTGGAGACAGCCGCAGGAAATGACCGTCGTGGAGAGAGTGGATAGATACGTGAGCAGCGAACGGGGAACGACTACGCTGGAGGGCACGGATTTCGATCTGGAAGACGCCGTCATGGGGCCCACGGGCCGCCCGCACCGCGACTTCCCCGAGCCCGCGCCACTGGCCTCCCACGGCCCGGCCCGCGTCATCGCCATGGTCAACCAGAAGGGTGGCGTGGGCAAGACCACGTCAACCATCAACCTCGCCGCTGCGCTCGCAGAATTCGGCCGGCGCGTCCTGCTCGTTGACTTCGACCCGCAGGGAGCTCTTTCCGCGGGCCTGGGCGCGAACCCGCACGAGCTCGACCTCACCGTCTACAACGTCCTGATGGACCGCAAAGTGGACATCCGCGACGCCATCCAGAAGACCGGCGTCGAAGGTATCGACCTCCTGCCGGCGAACATCGACCTCTCCGCCGCCGAGGTCCAGCTGGTCAACGAAGTAGCCCGCGAGCAAGTGCTGGACCGCGCGCTCAAGAGCGTCGAGGACGACTACGACGTCGTGCTCATCGACTGCCAGCCGTCCCTCGGCCTCCTCACGGTCAACGCCTTGACGGCTGCGCACGGCGTCATCATCCCGCTGATCTGCGAATTCTTCGCCCTCCGCGCGGTGGCACTGCTCGTCGAAACGATCGAAAAGGTCCAGGACCGGTTGAACCCGCGCCTGCAGGTGGACGGCGTGCTCGCCACGATGTACGACGCCCGCACCCTGCACAGCCGCGAAGTCATTTCGAGGCTCGTGGAGGCGTTCGGGGACAAGGTCTTCGAGACCGTCATCAAGCGTTCCATCAAGTTCGCCGACGCCACGGTTGCCGCGGAGCCCATCACCAGCTACGCCGGAAACCACATCGGTGCCGACGCCTACCGCCGCCTGGCCAAGGAACTGATTTCGCGCGGCGGCGCACCCTAGCCCGCGTGGCAGAGCCACTCACCGCTGAAGGCGCGCCCGCCCGGATGGGCGACGCGCCGCCGTCGTACTCGTCTGCAAGCAGCGCGGACGACGCCGGAGCGTCGCCTTCCGGACGAAAGGCCGGCTTTGAGGTCAGGCTGGCGAACTTCACCGGCCCGTTCGATCTCCTGCTCGGTCTGATCTCCAAGCACAAGCTGGACATCACGGAAGTTGCGCTGGCCACCGTCACGGATGAGTTCATCAAGTACATCCGGCGTCTGCAGGAACTGGGCGAGGACTGGGCACTGGACGAAGCCAGCGAATTCCTGGTCATCGCCGCGACGCTCCTGGACCTCAAAGCCGCAAGGCTCCTGCCAGCTGGCGAAGTCGAAGATGCCGAGGACATTGCCTTGCTGGAAGCCAGGGATCTTCTCTTCGCCCGGCTCCTGCAGTACAAGGCTTTCAAACAGGTGGCCGCGATTATGTCCGGCACGTTGGAGTCGGAAGCCCGGCGCTTCCCGCGGCAAGTTGCGTTGGAAGGGCATTTCGCGGCAATGCTGCCCGAACTTATCTGGCGCCATACGCCCGAACAGTTCGCCGCACTGGCGGCCAAGACCCTGGCTCCGAAGGACAACACGCCGGAGGAAGTCGGGCTCGACCACCTTCACGGAACACCCGTCAGCGTCAAGGAACAAGCCGAGATCATCGGGTACCGCCTGCAGCGCGGCCAGCCACAATCCTTCAGGGCACTGATTGCCGATGCCGAGTCCACGCTTGTTGTCGTGGCCCGGTTCCTGGCACTCCTCGAGCTGTTCCGCGACCGTGTCGTGGCGTTTGAGCAGCCGGGTCCGCTCGCCGAACTGACCGTCCGCTGGACAGGGCGCCCCGAAGGCTGGAGCAGCGACAACTTGAGCGACGAGTATGAGCAGATCGACAAAGGAGAGGAACCGCTGTGAGCGAGCAGGAAACAGGCGGGGATGGCCTCGCCGAGCTTGAAGCCCTGCCCGGTGGCGCCCGCGCGGCTCTCGAAGCCGTCCTGATGGTGATCGACGAACCGGCCACCGCGGAAGAGCTCGCTGCCGGGCTCAACGTAACGATCGCCATCGTCGAGGATTTGCTGGAGGGACTGCGGCAGGAGTATAGCGGCTATACTGTTAAAGCCCCGGGCAGGGACGCTGATGACTTGCACACTGATGCAAGTGCCAGCGCTGCACCCCGGGGTTTTGAGTTGCGGAACGTTGCCGGAGGGTGGCGGATCTATTCACGCGCGGATTTTGCCGACGTCGTGGGAAGGTTCGTTCTCGAAGGCCAGACCGCGCGGCTGACGCAGGCAGCCCTTGAAACCATGGCGGTCATCGCGTACCGGCAGCCGGTTTCCAGGGCCAGGGTGTCTGCCATCCGCGGCGTCAATGTCGATTCAGTCGTCCGGACCCTTGTCCAACGCGGGCTGATCGAGGACTCGGGTACCGATCCTGAATCGGGGGCGATCCTTTACCGGACCACCTCGTACTTCCTCGAGCGCATGGGCATTGGCTCGGTGGCGGAACTGCCTCAATTGTCCCCCCACCTTCCGGGGCTGGAGGGCATCGAGGAGTTCTTCGACGCCGAACGCATGTAGTCGCGGGAAACACCGCGGCCGCAGGCAAATCGAAACAACTCAATACTGCAAGGATCTACAAACGCCCGGCTAGTAGCGGGCAGACACACAGGGCAGATATCCTCTGTCCGGCTGGCTTATGTTGAGAAAGAACAAGCCGGCCACCATAACAAAAGGACGGGTCATGACACAGGCGGGACGCCAGGGTTCACCACGTAATAGTTCGGGACGAAACAATTCCGGACGCAACGAGTCGCAAGACTCAGGCCGCGGCAATGCCGGCCGCAGCAGTGCCGGCCGCGCAGGAGGCAGCAGTTTTGGTGCCGGCCGGGGTGGCGCAAGCCGTGCCGGTGGCGCCTCCGGAGGCAGCAAGCGCAGCTTCTCCCCGGGCGGAGAACGCCCCTTCAAGCCCACTCGTCCGCGTGAAGAACGCCCCTTCGATCCGGACAACCCCACTTCGGCCGGAGGCTACGGGCGTCGTGAAGACGCCGGACGCCAAGATCCCAGGCCGGCCAAGGCCCCCCGCAAGCCGGGCTCCAACAAGCCCGGCTTCGGCAAGGCTCCGGGCACGCCGGGCGCATTGAAGCCCAAGGCCAGCAACAAGAAACAGTACGCTTCCCGCGCCTTCGGCAGTGAGCGCTTCGGCCAGAACCTTGGCCCGATCCGCAAGCCCCGCGGCCGCCGCGGCGAGGTGGCCCAGTCCGAGCAGCACGACGCCGATGGCGTGCGCCTGCAGAAGGTCATGGCCCAGGCCGGCGTGGCTTCCCGCCGCGTGTGCGAGGAAATGATCGAGGAAGGCCGCGTCGAGGTCAACGGCCAGCTCACCACCGAGCTCGGCATGCGCGTCGATCCCGCGACCGCCGTGATCCACGTCGACGGAATTCGCATCCAGCTCGATGACACCATGCTCTACATGGTGTTCAACAAGCCCAAGGGTGTCGTTTCCACCATGGAAGACCCGGAGGGTCGTCCATGCATCAGCGATTTCCTCAAGTCCGCCAAGAACAAGGGCGAGCGTCTCTTCCACGTCGGCCGCCTTGACGTCGCCACCGAGGGCCTGCTGCTGCTGACCAACGACGGCGAACTCGCCAACCGCTTGACGCACCCTTCCTATGAGGTCCCCAAGACGTACCTGGTACAGGTCCGTGGCCCCTTCCCGCAGGGCGTCGGTGCGCAGCTGAAGGCGGGCATCGAGCTCGAAGATGGCATCGCTTCCGTCGACTCCTTCAAGCTCGTGGATTCCACTCCGGGCCACGTGTTGATCGAGGTCGTGCTGCACTCGGGGAAGAACCGTATTGTCCGCCGCCTGTTCGAAGCCGTGGGTTTCCCCGTGCTGCGTCTCGTGCGCGTCAAGATCGGCCCCATCGGCCTGGGCGACCAGCGCCAGGGCAGCATCCGGAACCTCGGCAAGCAGGAAGTCGGACACCTCCTGGCCTCCGTAGGACTGTAAGGCATGTCGGCATTCCACTCGCACGGCCGGGGCCACCTTGACGGCCCGGTGGTCGTTTTCGGCACCGGCCTGCTCGGAGCCAGCATCGGTCTCGGCCTGCGTGGCCGGGGTGTCTCCGTGTTCCTTTCGGACCCGTCGCCAACCAACCAGGCCGTGGCCGTGGATATCGGTGCGGGCAGGCCTCTGTCCGAGCTTGAGAATGCACCCCAGCTGGTTGTTGTCGCGGCGCCACCGGATGTCACGGCCGACGTCGTCGAGCGTGCCCTGGGTGAATACCCGGAGGCCGTTGTGGTGGACATTGCCAGCGTCAAGCTGGCAATCCAGGCCGAGCTCCGGGGCCGGGGAGTGGACATGTCCCGTTACGTCGGGACGCACCCGATGGCGGGGCGCGAGAAGTCGGGGCCCGTCGCTGCCCGCGGCGAGCTCTTCACGTCCATGCCTTGGGTTCTTTGCCCGTCCGACGAGACCAGTGCCGACTCACTTCAGACCGCACGTTCCCTTGCCGGTGACCTGGGGGCCATAGTCTCCCAGTTCACGGCGGAGGAACACGATGAAGCGGTTGCCTTGGTATCGCATTTGCCCCAGGTGATGTCTTCGCTTCTTGCCAGCCGCTTGCAGGGGACACCGCTTCACGCGCTCTCCCTGGCCGGCAACGGGTTGCGGGACACCACGAGGATTGCTGCCAGCGATCCCACCCTGTGGGTGCAGATCCTTGGCAACAATGCGGCCAAGATGGTGGATATCCTCCATGGTGTCCGTGAAGACCTCAACCGATTGATCGGTACCCTGGAGGATCCCACTGCCCCCGGCGCCCGCCTGGACCTTGCCCAGCTCATCAGCGAGGGCAACGCCGGGCAGGCAAGGATCCCGGGAAAGCACGGCGGACCCCCGCAGGCATATTCATGGCTTACAGTTCTGGTAGACGACCGGCCGGGGCAGATCGCCAGGCTGTTGACGGAGATCGGTGAGATCGGCGTCAACGTTGAAGACCTCCGCCTGGACCACTCGTCCGGGCAGAACGTTGGCATGGTGGAACTCTCCGTCATGCCCAACAAGCACGACCTCCTTGTTGAAGCCTTGACCGACCGTGGATGGCGGGTACTCCAGTAATGAAACGTGAACTTTTCGGCCCGGAGACCGTAGTACGTCCGGGAAAGCCGCTGGTTGTCGCAATCGACGGCCCGTCCGGCTCCGGCAAGTCCAGCGTCAGCAAGGAAGTTGCCCGGCGCTTGAAGCTCGCCTATCTGGACACGGGTGCGATGTACCGTGCGTTGACCTGGTACTGCCTCAAGACCGGGATCGACCTCGCGGACGGTGCCGCCGTCGAGCAGGCCTCAAAGGATCTGCCGCTGGAACTCAGCACCAGCGCCAACGCGGAATACGTCAGTGTTGCCGGAGTGGATATCACGGAGGAAATCCGTGAGCCGAGGATCTCCTCGTCCGTCAGCGCCGTTGCAACCACCCTGGGTGCCCGCAACGAATTGATTCGTCGACAGCGCCAGCTGATTGAACAGCACCACCGCCGCATGGTGGTCGAAGGACGGGACATCACCACCGTCGTCGCGCCCTATGCGGAGGTCCGCATGCTGTTGACCGCCAGCGAGGAAGCCCGGCTGCGGCGCCGCGGCCTGCAGTTGGGCGGAACGCAGAGCAAAGAGCAGCTCGCCGCCCAAGTGATCCACCGCGATGCCAAGGACTCCACTGTGGTGAACTTCACCCAGGCGGCCGACGGCGTCGTGACCCTGGATTCCTCGGACCTGGACTTCGAAGAAACGGTCGAAACGGCACTGAGCATTGTGGGCAAGGTCATCTACGGTGACTGAAGCCCGGCTCCCGGCACGCTGGACCATGATATGGAGCCGGCCTGTTGGCTGGATGTTGGACCATGTCCTGTACCGGACCGCGATAACGGGACGCTCCAACGTTCCCAAATCCGGCCCGGTCATTTTCGCGGGCAACCACATCAGCTTCCTGGACGGGCCGGTGATGTTCGGCGCGGCTCCACGGCCCATGCACATCCTCGTCAAGAAGGAGATGTTCAAGGGTTTCCTGGGAAAGGTTCTTCGTGCCTCGGGGCAGATTTCCATCGACCGCTCCGGCGACCGCGCGGCGCTCCAGCTCGGAAGACAAGCGCTCGACGCCGGCCGTTGCGTGGGGATTCTCCCTGAAGGAACGCGAGGGAGCGGCACTGCCGGCAACATCGGCAACGGCGTCGCATGGCTCGCCCTGATGTCCGGTGCCACAGTAATTCCCGTGGCCATCCTCGGAACGCGGATCGGAGACGAACACCGTGACTCCATTCCGGGGCTGCGCCGCCGCGTGCACGTCAGTTTCGGGGCTCCCTTGAATGTGACCCGCAGAAATGGCGAGCCGGGGCGTGTTTCAATGGACAGGGCGGCTGCGGAGATCCGCGCTGCGCTGGCTGGACACGTCCAGGATGCCGTCAAGACCACCGGTCAGTCCCTTCCGGGGGACTAAATGAACCGGCCCACAGCCAATGCAGCACCGCCAAGAAGAAGTAGCCGGGACGCCGGCAGATCACCACTAAGGAAAGTGCAATGAGCGATACGACTCACAAATCCGGCAACATCGGAGCCGGCGACGACGAATACACGCCCACCGGCACCGACCAGGTGGCTGAAAACCTCGCCGCCCTGGACGACGACGAAGCCGAACTCCGCGCGGCCTCCCTCCGGGCAGGCCTGGAAGACTATGACCTCGACGAGGACGACGCCGCCCTGCTGAGCGGACTCTACGACGACGAAGGCGAAGACGGCCCCCTCAAGCTAGACCCGGTCCTGGCCATCATTGGCCGCCCCAACGTCGGCAAGTCCACGCTGGTTAACCGTATCCTCGGCCGCCGCGAGGCCGTCGTCGAGGACACCCCTGGCGTTACCCGTGACCGGGTCATGTACTCGGCACACTGGAACGGCCGCAACTTCACGCTGGTGGACACCGGCGGCTGGGAGCGCGACGCGAGGGGCATTCACGCCCGCGTCGCCGAGCAGGCCGAGATGGCCGTGGAACTGGCCGACGCCGTGCTCTTCGTGGTGGACTCCGCCGTTGGCGCCACTGCCACGGACGAAGGCGTCATGAAGATGCTGCGCAAGTCCAAGAAGCCGGTCATCATGGTGGCCAACAAGGTTGACGACTTTGCGCAGGAAGCCGACTCGGCTGCGCTTTGGGGCCTTGGCTTCGGCGAGCCGTACCCGGTGTCCGCCCTCCATGGCCGCGGCGTTGCCGACCTCCTGGACCACGTCATGGACACCCTGCCCGAGTTCTCCACCGTGGAAGGCGTCGAGCGTTCAGGCGGTCCCCGCCGCATCGCCCTCATCGGCCGCCCGAACGTCGGCAAGTCCTCCTTGCTGAACAAGCTGGCCGGCTCCGAGCGCGTCGTCGTTGATCCGCTCGCCGGGACCACACGCGACCCCGTGGATGAATTCATTGAACTCGGCGACCGCACCTGGCGCTTCGTGGACACCGCAGGTATCCGCCGCCGCCAGCACATGGCCCAGGGCGCAGACTTCTACGCTTCCCTGCGTACGCAGGCCGCGCTCGAAAAGGCGGAGGTCGCCGTCGTGCTCCTGGCCGTTGACGAGGTGCTCAGCGAGCAGGACGTCCGCATCCTGCAGCTCGCCATCGAGTCGGGCCGCGCGCTTGTCCTCGCTTTCAACAAGTGGGACCTGCTCGACGACGAACGTCGCCGCTACCTTGAGCGTGAAATCGAGCAGGACCTGGCACACGTTGAATGGGCCCCGCGCGTCAACATCTCCGCCAAGACCGGCTGGCACAAGGACCGCCTGGTGCCCGCACTGGACCTCGCGTTGGAGAGCTGGGACAAGCGCATCCCCACGGGACGCCTCAACGCGTTCCTGGGCGAGCTCGTGGCTGCCCACCCGCACCCCGTCCGCGGCGGCAAGCAGCCCCGCATCCTGTTCGGCACCCAGGCATCCAGCCGTCCGCCGAAGTTCGTGCTCTTCACCACGGGCTTCCTGGACCCCGGATACCGCCGATTCATCACTCGCCGGCTGCGCGAAACCTTCGGCTTCGACGGCACGCCGATCGAGGTCAACATGCGCGTCCGCGAAAAGCGCGGCAAGAAGCGCTAATTGAGACGCGCATCACAGGTGACACCCGCCAAGGTGTCATTGAGAACCTCGAACATCGTGTAAGCTTTTTGAGGTGGTTCGGCCGGACTGCTTAGGTGAAAATCTAGGCGGAGAACGGCAGGACTGACGGGCTGTAGCGCAGCTTGGTAGCGCACTTGACTGGGGGTCAAGGGGTCGCAGGTTCAAATCCTGTCAGCCCGACCAATGAAAGCCGTGGGAACTCAAGGGTTCCCACGGCTTTTGCGTTTAAGCGTTGGTATTGCCGGGGCCGCCACCTTTCGGCGGGGAGAATGATCCAGCAGAATCCGACAGTCTGCATGATTCTCCCGACCTGACCTCGCCGTCCTGACCTTGTTTGAAGGGCCAGGGCGTGGAAGTGACGTGACTCGCCGTGTCGAAAACGATTTCCCAAACCAAAGAAGGTCAGGACGGCGCACGCATCGAGGTGCGGAATGATCCACCGGAATCCGGTGCTGTCCGGGGAAGGCGCACTCATTTCCAAGGCCATGGGCACGGACCCCGACAAATAGAGGAGTTCGGCCATTTTCATCGAAGCAGCGCGTGCAAGCGCCGGCTACTCCTCACGGCTCCGGCCCTCTTCTGTACCTATTTTTCGTGAAAAGGCACTCATTTTGAGGTGTTTGAGCACTCAATTTGCAGCATGGGACAACCTGGCGGGCAATTCCACGGGTAGCTTGACGCCAAGGGCGCTTTCTAGTGGCACTCTCAGCATGGGGACGCCACGACGTGATCTTCAACGCCGGACAGTTCCTGACTTCCGGATGGAATCTTCTCAAGCAAAAGCACTCCTCGTGGATCTTCACTGATTCGATGCGGCAGCAGTGGGAGTGTCATGTCCTTGGAGGACTGGCTGAGTGGGGGACTTTTGATCTCGAGTACGAGCGGAGATCCAACCCGAACTGGCGGAGCCGAATTGGCGCGGTCTGGCCACCAAGTGCTACCTGCAACTGGTAATTCGAAGGGCTGAATATGAGGATGCGAGCGGCGGTCATGACGATAGCCTTTGCTGCTGCCATTCCGTGGATACTCGGCGCCTATGCCGTGTTCTTCGTTTCAGCGCAGTACACCGGATTGGGCCTCTTCGAGTCTTACGTGGCGTTTCAGGGCGGGTCTAACCTTGGCAACGTCATTTGGTTCGTAGTTTGGAGCGGAACGACCGGCATGGTTTGTTGGACGCTTGTGCGGAGGATTGCTAGATCGTTCGATGCCAGGAAGGTGGCTCCTTTCGTGTTGTTCGCCTACGCTGTTCCGTCGATGCTGCTGATCTTTCCGGACACGGCCATGGGATTCGCCGTGTCGCATGTCCGTGCTTTTGCGGATGGTGCAGCTCCGCATTCACCCATCGCATTGTTTCTCTTCCAAAGTGGAACAGTGGGACTCATTGTTGCCGTGGTTCTATCTGTGATCCATTGGGTGTCCGCTCGCAGGAAGCGAGTACCCGCGGATTGAGCCTGAGCGGTCTCAGTCCGGCGCCGCTCAATCATTCGAATGGACAAATTCCGGATCCGCGGGACCTCGCTGCCCGAAACTTCGGCGACGAGAATTATCCAGCAGAATCCGGCAGTGTGACCTCGCCGTCGTGACCTTGTTTGAAGGTCAAGAGCTTTGAAGTGATGTGACTCGCCGATCAATTTTGGGGCCAAGATCAATAGGGCGGACTTTGATGAGCAGCAGAAGAGTTTCAAAAGCCTCAATGCAACTGCATCAAGCAAGTGACCCTCGGGCCTCGCGGATTCGCAGGCACCCATGAACAGTGCGGACGCTTGGGCACGAGCATTTGAGGAAGGCTTCAAGCTTGTGGACGAAAGCATTATGGGCCGTGTGAGATACAGGCACGCTGCGTCTATTGATGCCACCCGGATCGCGGTCGTCTACGACGATTGGCGAGGTGCGCTGGCTGGTCGAGTTTATGACCTGCGTCTCCTTGAAGAGCTGGACTTCGACCGTCGCCAGCCAATTCAAACCGCCATGGGCATCGTGCTTGGAGAGGTTGTTGAACCCACGGATGAAGGAAGAGAACGGGACAGCACGGTTCTGAAGCCGATTAACTCAAAGTACCCGGGAATCCACTGGTTCGGGAGCGTTCCATAGAGAGGCATCAGCTCGGTCCTTGACACGTGCGCGTTCAACCTCGGAGGTGGGGCCGGCAGCCTCACCCTGGCCCGGTCATGCGCCGGATTCCTACGAAAAGGATCAGCGTCAGGTAGATCCAGATGGAAGAGAAGACGTTCAGCCCGTCTTGTTGGCTTGCCGTCAAATGGAAAGGTTCAGCGAATAGCGTCGACGCTGCACGAGCTGCCAGCCCAGGTAGAGCGCAGACTGTCATCAGTGCGAAGAGCTTGAGCGAGCGAAGATATATGCTGACGACCAGCCATCCTAGGACGAGGCCCCATGTAGGCAACTGCACGGTTCATGCACCAACTTTCGATGTCTTGGGCATTGGCAATATATGGCCGATATGTGGCCTCTCAGTGGTCAAACCCAAGAATTAAGTGGTCTGCAGTTCCCGTCTACGTGTTCTATTCCGCGAGATTCCGGGGTTCTCGCCGGGCGTCTCCGTGTGCCCGGGTCGCCGTCTCCGTGTTGGACCGCGGCAGTCTCCGTGTTGGACCGCTCCCGTCTATCATTGGACGGTGAGCGAAACCCTTCCCCCTTGCCCCGAATGCGCCAGCGAATACACCTACGAGATGGGTGCCTTGCTGGTCTGCCCCGAGTGCGCCCACGAATGGTCGCCGGCGGCTTCTGAAGAAGCGGAAGCCGAGCCAACCGAGATCAAGGACGCCGTCGGCAATGTCCTCTCAGACGGGGATACCGTGACGGTGATCAAGGACCTCAAGGTCAAGGGGAGCGCCACGGCCATCAAGGTCGGAACCAAG
The DNA here is from genome assembly GCF_030209755.1 of Arthrobacter sp. efr-133-TYG-118. Classification (GTDB taxonomy): domain Bacteria; phylum Actinomycetota; class Actinomycetes; order Actinomycetales; family Micrococcaceae; genus Arthrobacter. The sequence goes on from NZ_JARVRH010000023.1 coordinate 30,542, forward strand.
GTCCGCAACATCCGCCTCGTGAACGGCGTGGGGGACCACGACATCGACTGCAAAGTGGACGGCTTCGGCCCCATGCAGCTCAAGTCAAGCGTGGTCAAGAAGGTCTAACGAGGCGCGCTAAGCCCCCTGCAACGCCCCCAACGCCTTCACCAGGGGCTCAAGCTCCGGCACCGATTCCGCGGCCGTCAGGGACTCCGCGAGGGTTTCGTCGTGTACGGGCCTGGCGGCCAGCAACAGCTTCTGGCCGGCCTCGGTGAGTTCCGTATAGATCCCGCGGCGGTCGTCCGCACACAGGATCCTGGTCAGCAGCCCACGGTCCTCGAGCCGGTTCACCAAGCGCGTCGTGGCGCTGCTGGAAAGTGCTGTGGCCCTGGCGAGCTGCTGCATCCGCATGTGCCAGCCGTCCTGGCGGCTCAAGGCGTCGAGCACTGTGTATTCGACCACGGAAAGATCCGCGGCCGATTGCAACGCCTTTTCCAGTGCCGCCTCGATGTTGCCGTGCAGCGCCGCGAGAGTCCGCCACCCCTGCGCCCGCACCTCAACGGCGTCGTCCTTGATGCCCATGTCTCCCGTAACTCCTGCCGATCGATGAAGAACCAGACGCACGAAAAGTAGTTGCTTGCGCAATTACATGGCGTGTGCAAGTATATATGCAGCGTCTGCAACTAATTCTACGGTTCTCGGCGACGCACTTCCACTCTCACGGGAATCCATCCCCACAAAGGAGCAAAACATGCCCGCAGGGTTGATCGCCCTTGCCCTCGGCGGATTCGGCATTGGCTTGACCGAGTTCGTCATCATGGGCCTCTTGCCCGAGATTGCCACCGACTTCGGAGTCAGCGAAGCAGCCGCCGGATGGTTCATCACCGGCTATGCGCTGAGCGTCGTTGTCGGCGCCCTCCTGGTGACAGCGGCCGTCACCCGCTTGCCCCGCAAGCCTGTGCTGATCGGGCTCCTCGTCCTGTTCATCGCGGGCAACTTCCTCTCCGCCATCGCGGACAGCTACACGGCCATGCTGATAGGGCGCATTGTCGCTGCCCTCTGTCACGGAGCCTTCTTCGGCATCGGCTCAGTGGTCGCGGCCAGCCTGGTCCCGGCCCACAAAAAGGCCGGAGCCATTGCCATCATGTTCACGGGCCTCACCGCCGCCAACGTCCTGGGTGTCCCCTTCGGAACCTTCCTTGGCCAGAACCTCGGCTGGCGGTCCACCTTCTGGGCCATCACCGTCATCGGCGTTGCCGCCCTCATCGGAATCGCCCTCATGGTCCCGCGCACCAAGGAAGGGGCCGTCGCCAGCAGCCTCCGCAGCGAGCTTGGTGCGTTCAAGTCCAGTCAGGTGTGGCTGTCGATCATCGTCACAATTCTCGGTTTTGGCGGCATGTTCGGAGCCTTCACCTACATCGCCTTCACCCTGACCGACGTCTCCGGATTCGATCCCCACGCAGTCCCTTGGCTCCTCGTCCTGTTTGGCGCCGGACTGTTCGTCGGCAATATTGCCGGCGGCAAAGCAGCCGACAAATCCATCGACAAAACCCTCGTGGTCATCCTCGCGGGCCTCGTGCTGGTGCTCGTGTTCTTCGCACTCACCGCCGCGAGCCCGGTGGCCACCCTGTTCTCGCTCGCACTCATGGGCGGCTTCGGCTTCGCTACCGTGCCGGGCCTGCAGATGCGCGTCATGCACTTTGCCGCCACCGCGCCCACCCTCGCCTCCGGCGCGAATATCGGCGCCTTCAACTTGGGCAACGCCCTGGGCGCCTGGCTGGGCGGCGTCACCATCACCATGGGTCTGGGCTACACCTCGCCGATCTGGGCCGGGGCCGCCATCACCGTTGCCGCCCTGCTCGTCATGATCGCCGCCGCGGCAGCAGCGCGGCGTGGGGGAGCGGGGCAGTCTGCTTTCGCTCCGGAAGCAGCCCCCGACGGCGTACGCGAACCTGAGGGGTCACCGGTCGCCTAGGCGACACGTACGAAAGCCCGCCACCGGACTGCGGCTACGAGAACAGCCGTTCGGAAATCAGTCGCCGCTCGAACCGCGTTTGGCCAGGATCTCGCCGTTGGTCTGGCAGGTGGGGCAGTACTGCAGCGAAGTCCCCACGAAGGCAATCTCGCGCACAGTGTCCCCGCAAACCGGGCAAGGCTCGCCGGTCCTGCCGTGCACGCGCATCGAGGCTTTCTTGGCCTGCTTCAACTCGCTCGGTTCCTTGCCCGAGAACTCTTGGACGGCGCCGAGGAGAATGTCCTTCATAGTAGTGAAGATGCGCTCCACTGCGTCCGGGCCCAACGAAGAAGCGGCGGCCACGGGAGATAGCTTGGCTGCGTGGAGGATTTCGTCGCTGTAGGCGTTCCCGATACCCGCCATGAGCTTCTGGTTCTTCAGGAGTCCCTTGAGCTGCTGCCTGTGCGTGAAAAGCCGGCTGAACTCGTCCAGGCCGAAGCCGGGGTCAAGGGGATCCGGCCCTAGCTCCGCAATGCCATGGACTTCCGCCGGCTGGCGAACGATGAAGATGGCCAATCCTTTCCAGGTTCCGGCGTCGCTAAGAGTAATGCCGAAATCGTGGCCGTTGTTCGAAAAGCCCAATTGCGCGGCGAAGTATCCGCCCGCCGCAGTTGCGTCGTCGCGGGGCTGTTTATCCGACAACGTGAGCCAGCCGGCCTTCGCGAAATTGACGATCAGGTACAGGGGCCCTGCCGAGTCTCCGTCCTGGGGTGCTTCAGGCGCGATCTCGAAAACGAGGAACTTTCCCCGCCGGCCGACGGATTCGACTGTCCGCCCGACCAGCGATTCAGGGGGAACGTCGGCCACTTTCAGGGCAAACGCCGATGGCAGCACGAACCGGGTAAGCCGCGCCCCGGATAGCCGCTCGTCCAGAAAGTCGGTCAAGGCGGTGATTTCGGGCAGTTCCGGCATGATCGCGTTCCTTCGACGGCGTTGCGGGACTATGCGGCTTGAGTCTGCTTCCAATCATTCCAGAGACCTGTGGGGAGGAGGCAGGGATGTGCTTATACTTTCAGCGGTGGCCGGATGACCGGGCCGCCGTCGTGGTCCGAAATGTCCCGATGAAAGGCGACTCATGAGCAACATTCCTGCCGATCTTTCCTACACCGCCGAACATGAATGGGTCAGTGCCCCGAATGCAGACGGCGTCGTGCGCGTCGGCATCACGGACTTCGCCCAGGATGCACTCGGCGATGTCGTCTACGCCCAGCTACCCGAGCCCGGCACTACGGTGAAGGGCAACGACGTCGTGGGTGAAGTCGAGTCCACGAAGAGCGTGAGCGACATATACGCCCCGGTCAGCGGCGAAATTGTCTCCCGCAACGATGCTCTCGACACCGACTCTGCCCTGATCAACTCGGATCCCTACGGTGACGGCTGGCTGTTCGAAGTAAAGCTTTCGGAAGCTGACGCCATCGAAACCCTTCTCAGTGCATCAGAGTACGAACAACAGGTAGGCTAAATGGTATCTGGCCCGCCAAGTCGGTTCTCCCCGGAACAGGGGAGCGGCGGCGGCGGGCCAGCGACCTGTTTGGCCCGGGGGAACCGGGCAGTTGCGTAACCGGCAGTTGATGACAACTGCCGGCGGATGAGGAGGATTTCCATGGTTGGCGGCAAGCGGAACCACGCCCGGGACGAGCACGGTGCTGTAGAACAGCCAACCTCGGAGACCACCTCGATCCAGCTCACGCCTGTGCGCCACCACGAGCCGGATGCCCGGCCGCCGCTGGCAGCCGAGGAGCGCGCTGCGGTCCAGGCATTGCCTCCTGGATCGGCCTTGCTGATTGCCCACACCGGCCCCAATGCGGGTGCGCGGTTCCTCCTGGACTCGGACACCACCACCGCTGGCCGCCACCCGGATGCGGACATCTTCCTGGATGATGTGACGGTTTCGCGCAAGCACGTGGAATTCGTGCGCACCCCCGAGGGCTTCGAAGTGGTGGACACCGGAAGCCTCAATGGCACCTACGTCAACCAAGACCGGGTGGATAACGTCCTGCTCAAGAACGGCAGCGAGGTCCAGATCGGGAAGTTCCGCCTCACCTACTACCTGAGCCCTGCCCGCGCAGCAGGCCAAGACTGATTCCGGGTACGCCTGTGGCAATGCCCCAGCCGGAACGGCGAGGACCGCAGGTCCTCAACATCGGGGAGGTCCTCGCCCAACTCAGCGACGACTTTCCCACCATGACGGCGTCCAAGATCCGTTTTCTTGAGGAAAAGGGACTGATCAATCCGAAGCGCACTCCTGCCGGGTATCGGCAATACGCCGAAAGTGACGTCGAGCGCCTGCGCTTCGTGCTGGCACTCCAGCGTGACCAGTACCTGCCCCTCAAAGTCATCAAGGATTACCTGGACGCGATCGACCGTGGCGAGCGTCCCGAAAACCTTCCTCCGGGGGTGTCGGTTTCCCCTCGGATTGTCTCGGACGAACTTGCGGCTGAGCTGCAGGGCCGCGCACGCGCCCTGAGTGAGGAGCAGTTGCGGACGGAATCCGGGGCCAGCGTCCCGTTGTTGCAGTCCCTTCTCAGTTTCGGACTCATCAGCCACGTCAACGGCAAATTCGACGAACACGCCCTGCAAGTGGCGCGTGCCTGTGTCCAACTTGAAAGCCACGGACTTGAGCCGAGGCACCTCCGTCCGTTCCAAGCGGCGGCCGAGCGCGAATTCGGCTTGGTGGAGCGGGTCGTCGCTCCCTTGACGTCCCGCAAGGATGCGGCGTCGCAATCCCGGGCTGCGGAAGCTGCCCGGGAAATCAGCGAACTCTGCCTCAGCCTGCATCGAGCCTTGGTGCAGGACCGAATCTCCCGTATGGACGCATGATGATTGAGGTCGAGATCGTTGGAGTGCGGATTGAACTGCCGTCAAACCAGCCTCTGGTCCTCCTGCGGGAGATGCACGGGGAACGCCATGTCCCCATCTGGATCGGCACACCCGAAGCCAGTGCCATCGCCCTGGCCCAGCAAGGAGTGGTGCCGCCCCGTCCCATGACCCACGATCTGATGATCGACGTCGTTGAGGCACTCGGCCACACCATCATCAGCGTGAACATTGTGGCGGTCGAGGACAACATCTTCTACGGTCAGCTCCAATTCGACGACGGCACTGTGGTGAGTTCCCGCGCTTCCGACGCGTTGGCGCTGGCGTTGCGGGCGAAATGCCGCATCTGGTGTGCCGACGCAGTGATGGATGAAGCCGGAGTCCGGATCACTGAACACGACGAGGGCGAAGACACCGAGCCGGGTCCCGAAGTTGACGAAGAACGGGAATTGCGCCGATTCCGGGAGTTCCTGGACGACGTGGAGCCGGAGGATTTCGAAGGCTGAAGGCAGCCTAAGGTTAAAGTTGAGGGTGAAAGTTTCGACACGATCTGAAAATGCCCCGGACGTCTTTGACCTGAGGCTCCCGCACGCCTAACGTCGAAGATATCAAGTTCCCGTTGCATACAGGACCCGCGCAAGTCACACTGAAAGGTGCGGACGCGTTGAAATTACACGAGTGCATTTCCCCGTTTCGTGTTAGCCGCCGTATGCACCATCCCCAAGGGAACTTCTGACAAGGAGGGTCACGTGAGTCCCAAAGGCGAAGCAGGCGAGCTAAAGCAGGCCTCGACAGGCGTTGCTGTACCCGCAAGCGGTGCCCAGGGTCTGCTTTTCACCGAGGACCTTCCGGTCCTGGATGAAGATGCCGGCTACCGTGGTCCCACCGCGTGCAAGGCGGCAGGGATCACCTACCGCCAGCTGGACTACTGGGCACGTACAGGACTTGTTGAACCCGCCGTGCGAGGCGCCGCCGGTTCCGGATCGCAGCGGCTCTATGGCTTCCGGGACATCCTGGTTCTCAAAGTCGTCAAGCGCCTCCTGGACACAGGTGTATCCCTCCAGCAGATCCGCACGGCCGTTGAACATCTGCGTGAACGCGGAGTGGAAGACCTGGCGCAAATCACGCTCATGAGCGATGGCGCGAGTGTCTATGAATGTACTTCAGCGGACGAAGTCATTGACCTGGTGCAGGGTGGCCAAGGCGTTTTCGGCATCGCCGTAGGACGCGTATGGCGCGAAGTCGAGGGCAGCCTTGCTGCACTCCCGAGCGAGCACGCTGTAGAACAGTCCTTTCCGGACGACGAACTCAGCAAGCGCCGTTCCGCGCGCCGCACTGGCTGAACCGCCGTCGGGATCGCCGCGAGCGGCCACCGAAGACCAATGAAGCCGCCTTCCAGCAGGAAGGCGGCTTCATCGCTTTTCTCGAGGGGGGGTAGCTTCTGCCTCGAAGATTCCCCAGCGTTTGTCAACGCTTGCGGCGTTCCCGAGGGCCGTTATTTGAGGACAACATGTTCTCCAGAAGCGAGTCAAACAGCTTGGCGGTGTTCTTGGCGGAGTCGCCAGGCCAGTGGTGTACGGCGTGGGCGGCACCCTGTATTTGCTGCCAGTTCGCCTGCTCCGGAATATGCGGTGCCAGCAAAAGCTCGCCGAACATCGATTCCATCTCTGCCAGCCGGAACGTGTGCTCGGACGAGGCCGCCCGGACCCGGTTGGCAACAATCCCTGCAGGAGCCAGCTGCGGAGCGAACTCCTGGCGGAACAGCTGGATGGCGCGCATGGTGCGTTCCGTGCCGGCTACCGAGAAGAGCCCTGGTTCGGCGACAAGGACCACGCGGTCGCTCGCGCTCCAGGCCATGCGGGTGAGGCCGTTGAGGGACGGCGGACAGTCGACGAGTACCAGCTCGTACTTTTCGGCCGCGGCAAGGACCGCAGTCAGGCGGCGGAGATCGCGGCGCCCAAGATCCGGCCGATCGTAGATACCGGTGTAGGCGGATCCGACGGCGACATCAAGGGCCGTCCCTCCGCCGTTGCCGCGGGGGTGGTCAACCCAGCCGCTGCTGACCACATTGTCCAAGAGCCTCGCCTTGCGGGGGTTCTTCAGCATGCGGCCAATGTCGAGCTGGTCTCCGGCCTGGACGCCGAGGGCCGTGGTGGCGTCGGCGTGGGGATCCAGGTCCACGACAAGGGTGGGGATCCCTGCGGCCAGTGCGGCCGAGGCCAACCCAGTGGTTACGGATGTCTTGCCCACGCCGCCTTTGAGGCTGCTGATGCTGACTACTTGCACTTGAAAACCCAAAACCTAACGCCGGTTGCCGTGTCGCGGTGCTTGTGTTCCGGCCTTGCCGGAACCGGGGCTCTGCCGCTGCCCTTCAACATCATATGTTGAGTGGCCACCGATTCCTGCCTTATCAGCCCGGAACGGTTCGGGCCGCCTATTGCTCGATCGTCTTTTAGCACGTGAAACTGCACCGTGCGCGAAGGTACACTGCTCGTGACGAATCTCCGTGTGACTGTCACCACAAAGATTTGTGTTTGGGTATGGAGGTCTTACACACTGTGACCACCGACCGTTACACCCGCAATGATGCAGGAGAAGCATGTTTTCCAAGATTCTGGTGGCTAATCGCGGCGAAATCGCGATCAGGGCCTTCCGCGCTAGCTATGAACTGGGCGCCAAGACCGTAGCGGTCTTCCCGTATGAGGATCGCAACTCGATCCACCGGCAGAAGGCTGATGAGGCCTACCTGATCGGACAGGAAGGTCATCCGGTCCGTGCTTACCTGGACGTAGATGAAATCGTCCGTGTCGCCAAAGAAGCGGGTGCTGACGCAATCTACCCGGGCTACGGATTCCTGTCCGAAAACCCGGACCTCGCCCGGGCGGCCCAAGAGGCAGGCATCACGTTTATCGGCCCACCGGCGGAGGTGCTGGAGCTCGCCGGCAACAAGGTCGCCGCACTCGAAGCCGCCCGCAAGGCCGGCGTACCGGTCTTGAAGTCCAGCGCGCCTTCCCGCGACATCGACGAGCTCATTGCCGCGGCGGACGAGGTCGGATTCCCGATCTTCGCCAAGGCCGTCGCTGGTGGCGGTGGCCGCGGCATGCGCCGGGTGGAGACCCGCGAGGACCTTCCGGAAGCGCTCCAGTCGGCCATGCGCGAGGCGGACGCTGCGTTCGGCGATCCCACCATGTTCCTGGAGCAGGCGGTGCTGCGCCCTCGCCACATCGAGGTCCAGATCCTGGCCGATGCCGAGGGCAATGTCATGCACCTCTTTGAGCGCGACTGCTCCTTGCAGCGCCGCCACCAGAAGGTCGTGGAAATCGCTCCGGCCCCCAACCTGGACGAGTCCATCCGCCAGGCCCTTTACCGGGATGCCGTGGCTTTCGCGAAGGCCCTGAACTACGTCAACGCCGGAACGGTCGAGTTCCTCGTGGACACCGAGGGCGAGCGGGCCGGCCAGCACGTCTTCATCGAGATGAACCCCCGCATCCAGGTTGAGCACACCGTCACCGAGGAAATCACGGACGTGGACCTCGTCCAGGCACAGATGCGCATCGCTTCGGGGGAGACCCTTGCAGACCTCGGCTTGAGCCAGGAGTCGGTATCCATCAAGGGTGCCGCCCTGCAGTGCCGCATCACCACGGAAGATCCCGCCAACGGCTTCCGGCCCGACGTCGGAAAGATCACCGGCTACCGTTCCGCGGGCGGCGCCGGCGTCCGTCTCGACGGCGGCACGGTCTACTCGGGTGCCGAGATCAGCCCCCACTTCGACTCCATGCTGGTCAAGCTGACCTGCCGCGGACGCGACTACCCGGCTGCGGTGGCCCGAGCCCGGCGCGGCCTGGCCGAGTTCCGGATCCGTGGCGTGTCCACCAATATCCCCTTCCTCCAAGCCGTCCTTGCCGACCCGGACTTCATTGCGGGCAACGTAGCGACCGACTTCATCGACAAGCGCCCTGAACTGCTGAAGTCCCACGTCTCCGCGGACCGTGGAACCAAACTGCTGACCTGGTTGGCCGATGTGACGGTCAACAAGCCCAACGGCGAACTCAAGGTCCACACAGACCCCGCAGCCAAGCTCCCATCGCTTGCAGGGATCGTTGCACCGGCCGGCTCGCGCCAGAGGCTGCAGGAGTTGGGACCCGAAGGCTTTGCGAAGGCGCTGCGCGAGCAGCAGGCCGTGGCCATCACGGACACCACCTTCCGCGATGCCCACCAGTCGCTGCTCGCCACGCGTGTCCGTACCCGCGACCTCGTCGCGGCAGGCCCGGCGGTCTCCGCGCTGTTGCCCGAACTGCTCTCGGTCGAAGCCTGGGGCGGTGCCACCTACGACGTCGCCCTGCGCTTCCTCGGCGAGGATCCTTGGGACCGTCTGGCCGCCCTGCGCAAGGCCCTGCCCAATGTCTGCCTGCAGATGCTGCTCCGTGGCCGCAACACGGTTGGGTACACGCCCTACCCCGAGGAAGTCACCGAGGCATTCGTCAACGAAGCGGCGGCAACGGGCATCGACATCTTCCGCATCTTCGACGCCCTCAACGACGTCAACCAGATGGCTCCGGCCATCCGCGCAGTGCGGGCCACCGGCACCGCGGTAGCAGAGGTGGCGCTGTGCTACACCGGCGACCTCCTCGACCCGAACGAGAACCTGTACACCCTCGACTACTACCTGGACCTCGCCCAGAAGATCGTCGACGCCGGTGCACACATCCTCGCCATCAAGGACATGGCCGGCCTCCTTCGCCCGGCAGCCGCAGCCAAACTTGTCAGCGCCTTGCGTGAACGCTTCGACCTTCCGGTCCACTTGCACACGCACGACACCGCAGGCGGCCAACTAGCAACCCTGCTGGCAGCCGTGGAAGCCGGCGTGGACGCCGTGGACGTCGCGTCAGCGTCCCTGGCCGGTACGACGAGCCAGCCGTCGGCGTCGGCCCTTGTGGCCGCCTTGGCACACACCCCGCGCGACACCGGGCTCAGCCTGGCCAGCGTCAGCTCCCTGGAGCCCTACTGGGAAGCGGTCCGCCGGGTCTACGCGCCTTTCGAGTCCGGGCTTCCCGGTCCCACAGGCCGGGTCTATCAGCACGAAATCCCGGGTGGCCAGCTGTCCAACCTGCGCCAGCAGGCCATCGCCCTGGGCCTTGGCGAGCGTTTCGAGGCCATCGAGGACATGTACACCGCCGCGGACCGCATGTTGGGCCGCTTGGTCAAGGTGACGCCGTCGTCCAAGGTGGTGGGCGATCTCGCGCTGCACCTCGTCGGAATCCATGCAGATCCTGCGGACTTCAACGAGAACCCGCAGAACTACGACATCCCGGACTCCGTCATCGGCTTCCTGTCGGGTGAATTGGGAGATCCTCCCGGAGGATGGCCGGAGCCGTTCCGCACCAAGGCGCTCCAGGGCCGCAGCATCAAGGTCCGCGACGTCGAGCTGAGCGCAGAAGACAGCGCGGCGCTCAAGGGCGATTCCAAGTCCCGCCAGAGGACCCTGAACCGGCTGCTGTTCGAGGGCCCCACCAAGGACTACCTCAAGAGCGTGGACACTTACGGCAATCTGTCGGTGCTTGACACCCGCGACTACCTGTACGGTCTCCAGCTCGGTGCCGAACACGTCATGGAGCTCGAAAAGGGCGTGCGCCTGATCGCCTCCCTGGAAGCAGTCTCGGAGCCCGACGAAAAGGGCATGCGCACCGTCATGTGCAAGCTCAATGGTCAGTCCCGCCCCGTGGTGGTTCGCGACAAGTCGGTGGTCAGCAACGTGAAGGCCGCGGAGAAGGCGGATGCGTCCCAGCCCGGCCAGGTCGCAGCCCCGTTCGCCGGTGCCGTGACCCTGACCGTCAAGGCCGGCGACACCGTCAAGGCCGGCGACACTGTCGCCACCATTGAGGCGATGAAGATGGAAGCATCCATCACGACGCCGGTGGCCGGCACGGTCTCGCGCCTCGCCATCAACAACGTGGAGCAGGTCCAGGGCGGCGATCTGTTGATCGTGGTCGAATAGCGGATCGCTCCTCCGCGGGCGCACCCAAGAAGAAAGGTCCCGGGCTGTCAAGCCCGGGACCTTTCTTCGTTGGTTTCCTGGGGAGTCCAGGCGGGGTGGGTCAGGACGCCTTGGGCGCCGAATACATTTCCTCGATCACTGCATCGAAGTCCTTCATGACCTGGGCGCGCTTGACCTTCAAGGACGGCGTGAGGTGGCCGGATGCCTCGGTGAAGTCGGACGGCACAATCCGGAACGACTTGATCGCTTCCGCATGGGAAACGGACTGGTTGGCGTGGCTGATCAGTTCCTGGACGGCTGCCCGGACGAGGGCGTTGTCCGCGGCAGCCGTCGTCGTCGTGGACGCGGGAAGGCCGTGGCGCTCCAACCAGCCCGGGAGGGCTTCCTCGTCGAGGGTGACCAGCGCGCCGATGAAGGGCCGGTTGTCGCCGATGACAAGGACCTGGGACACCAGGGCGTCTGCTCGGATCTGATCCTCCAGCAGGGCAGGCACGACGTTCTTGCCGCTGGCCGTGACGATGATTTCCTTCTTGCGGCCGGTGATCTTGAGGAAACCCTGTTCGTCCAGTTCGCCGATGTCACCTGTGCGGAACCACCCGTCCACGAAGGTTTCCGCGGCGAGGTCGTCCCGCTTGAAGTAGCCCCTCATGACGCAGACGCCCTTGGCGAGGATTTCGCCGTCGTCGGCGATCTTGACCGCATTGCCGGGGAGCGGGGCCCCCACCGTGCCGATCTTGATCAGGGACGGGGTGTTGACTGAAATGGGTGCCGTGGTCTCCGTGAGGCCGTAACCTTCCAGGATCTGCAAGCCGATACCGTGGAAGAAATGGCCCAGCCGTTCGCCGAGGGGGCCGCCACCGGAGACTGCGTGGCTGACGTGGCCACCCATGGCAGCGCGAAGCTTCCCGTACACCAAACGGTCGAATACGGCGTGCTTGAGCCTCAGCACCAACCCGACGGAGCCCGACTGCTGTGCCCTTGAGTAGGCAATCGCCGTGTCCACGGCCTTGTGGAAGATGGCACCCTTGCCACCGTCCTCCGCCTTCGTGAGGGCCGAGTTGAAGACCTTCTCGAAGACACGTGGAACAGCCAGGATGAAGGATGGCTGGAAGCTCTGCAGGTCTGCCAACAGGTTCTTGATATCCGGCGTGTGTGCCACTTGGGCGCCTGCGGCGACGGCCAGGACCGAGATGAAACGGGCAAAGACGTGGGCCAGCGGGAGGAACATGATGGTCTTGGCGTTCTCGTTGACGACATCGCCAAGAGAGGCCAAAGCGTTCTCCGAGAGCTCCACGAAGTTGCCGTGCGTGAGTTCGCAACCCTTGGGGCGCCCCGTGGTGCCGGAGGTGTAGATGATCGTGGCGACGTCGGCCAGTTCCGCGCTGCTGCGGCGCGCCTCGAGTTCCTCGTCGCTGACATTGCTGCCGGCATTGCGAAGGGCGTCAAGGCCGCCGCCTTCAAGCTGCCAGACATGGGTGACTGATCCGAGGCCTTCGGCGTTGACCGCTTGGCGGATGACGTCCTCGTGGTGCGAAGACTCGGCGAATGCCGCGACTGCGCCGGAGTCGCCGAGGTTCCAGGCCACTTGCGACGGCGATGACGTTTCATAGATCGGCACGGAAATGCCGCCTGCAAACCAGACGGCGAAGTCTACGAGGGACCATTCGTAGCGGGTCCTGGACATGATGCCCACGCGGTCGCCCACACCAACGCCGTTCGCGATCAGGCCTTTGGCCAGGGCGGATACGTCCTTGAGGAAGTCCTTTGCCCGGATGTCCTGCCAGTGGCCGGCGCTGTTGAGCTTGGCAAACAGTGCCGGGTTGGATGGCTTGGCGGCCTGACGAACCACGAGGTCCGTGATGTTGGTTTCGGGGGCAACATTCACCAGGGGCGGAACACTGAATTCACGCACGATAGCTCCTTCGATATCAACAGACCATTGCGGGGCTGCTCTAACTCTATACGGCCAAGTAATGGGTGTGGCGCAATTCACCTTACTCAAGTTACTGATGAGTAACTTTACGTGAAGCGCGGGATTCCGCCAATGCAGCGTGCGGGGGCCCGTCCGCAGGGCCTGCATGTCAGTACATATGCGGCACTCGGAATAGGATGGCGACATGCCTCTGAATTCATCCAACGACCAGATCCCTGCAAGAGCTCGGAAGATTTCCTGGTCCGGTTCGGCGTCAACCGGCCGGCGCCCCGGCTCCACGCACGGCGGCCTGCGCTGGGAGTCGGTGCCATGGGCCGCGCGCCGTTCCCATCTTGGCCGGAGGGGGCTGGCGATCGGGATCGACATCGGTGGCACGAAGGTGGCAGCGGGAGTTGTGGATCCCTCGGGCCGTGTGGTCGAGGAAGCGCGGCGCTCCACTCCGGGCAATGACGCCCGGGCAGTGGAGCGAGTGATCGTCGAGCTTGTCCAGGAATTGGGCAGAAGCCACCGGATTGCCTCTGTGGGGATCGGCGCAGCCGGTTGGATGGATCTCGACGGCGGCACGGTGCTGTTCAGCCCGCATCTCGCCTGGCGTAACGAGCCGCTCCGCGAAAACCTGCAGAGCCTGCTGAGGCGCCCGGTACTCGTCACCAACGACGCCGACGCTGCCGCCTGGGCTGAATGGCGCTTCGGTGCAGGGCAAGGGGAGAGCCGCCTCGTCTGCATCACGCTCGGCACCGGCATCGGTGGTGCCATGGTCATGGACGGACGAGTGGAGCGTGGGCGTTTCGGTGTAGCGGGGGAGTTCGGCCACCAGATCGTGGTGCCCGGCGGGCATCGCTGCGAATGCGGCAACCGCGGCTGCTGGGAGCAGTATGCTTCCGGTAACGCGCTCGGCAGGGAGGCCCGGGAGCTGGCCCTGCGGAATTCACCGGTTGCCTACGAACTGCTCAAGGCGGCCGGGGGCTCGGCCGGGAACATCACGGGCGTTACCGTGACGGAGCGGGCAAAAGCCGGGGACTCCGCTTCGAGGGAGCTCTTGGAAGAAGTGGGGCACTGGCTCGGGCTCGGCCTGGCGAACCTGGCGGCTGCGCTCGATCCAGGGACGTTCGTTATCGGTGGTGGGCTGTGCGACGCCGGTGAGCTTCTTGTGGGCCCTGCGCGGACAGCATTCACCCGGAACCTCACCGGCCGTGGTTTCCGTCCCGCGGCCGCCATCAAGCTTGCGGCACTGGGACCGCGGGCCGGGATGATCGGCGCTGCCGACCTGTCCCGGGTCAGCGGCAGGGCACGCGGCTAGTACGAGCTCCGCCGCGAGGGGATGCGCAGTGCAGCGATCGAAGGTGCGGCAGTCCGCCTAGACGCGGGCGCCGTCGTCGTTCTCGTCTTTTTCCTGGGGCAGCTTCATGATGAGGTAAACCACTGAGGCCAGAAAGGTCGCCAGGATGCCCATCACTGCCAGGAGCGGCGCCGAGCGCCAGAACATCGCGGTGAACAGCAGGGCAAGCGGGCCGCCCACGGCTCCTATCCAGGCGAGCATGGTCAGGGGTTCGGTACCGGCCAGGCTCGGCGGGTCCTCCGGGACGAAGCCGTTCCCGTCCTCGACGTCGTAGTCACGCGGACCGGTGGCTCCACTGCTGTCCTCGCTGCCGTCCCCACCGCCCGGGGGTTCTTCCGCAGCGCTTCTTTTTGACATTCCAGACAATCCAAGAGGGTCGAAGTCTTGGAAGGAACGGGATGATGAGCGCCCTGGAACGTCGTCCGGACCAGGCCCGGGCTCTGTCCCGGAATCGTTGCCGGGCTCCTCCGCCGTCGGCGCCTCGTCGAGGGCTGAGGAAGGCATCGACTCAAGCCGGGCCACCAAATCGAGCCAGACGGCGTCGTCGTCTTTGTTGGCGCTCTGGTCGGGGGAGTCAGGCCCTGGCCTATTCATGGGGTGAATCCCGAAGCTCGGCGGCGGACTGGCTGGCAGCGGTGGAACTGCTTGTCAGTCCTGCCATCGTTTTCCTGATGAACTCGGCCGAGCCCCGGAAAATCTCCAAGGCATCGTTGTCCAGAGTGGCCACGTGGTAGCTGTTCTCCAAGGTGCTGAACTCCATCGAAGCCTTGACCCGCTCCTTCAACTGCCTGATGCTTCGATCCGAAACCACGTGGTCCACGGAGGAACGGAAGACGCGCACCGGTGCGGAAATCCGGGGGAGCAGGGTGACAGTGTCCCTGTACATCTTTTTCAACTCATGGGCGGCGGCGACCGGTGTCCTGGGATACGCTCCCTCGTCCATGCCTGGTTTGAGGATGTCGTTGGCAATCGCCGGGGTGGATTTCATGACGTGCTTGAGGATGCCGACCACGGCGGCGCGGGGATCATCGATCACCAGCCCGGGATTCACGACGACGGTACCGGCCACGGGCCGGGTCGCCGCGATCCGGAGAGCCAATGTCCCTCCCATCGACAAGCCGGCGGCGAAGACGAAGTCGCACTCGGCCTGCAGCTGGAGATATGCCGCATCCAGCGCACGGTGCCACTCCTGCCAGTGCCGCGTGGCCATGTCCTGCCACGTGGTCCCGTGGCCTGGAAGCAGGGGGAGGCGGACAGCGTAGCCTTCGGCCGCCAGGTACTCGGCCCAGGGGCGCATGCTGTGCGGGCTGCCCGTGAAGCCGTGGCTCATCACGACGCCGATGCTGGGTCCACTACCGGTGAAGTCGCTGGCGTACGGCGAGGGATCGGGGAGAGTGTTCATGATGACTCCGAGGCTACTCTGTTGGCGGCACTGCTTTCCGTGATGAGTCCATCGTGTCACTGTTCGGGACATTTCTCACTGGAGTATGGTGGCTTCTGAATGCGGGCCGGGACCGTCCGGACGCCTTGCAGACGCCGCCCCGGAGAGGAACCAAAGTGTTCTATTGGGTCATGAAACGGATCTTTTTGGGTCCGCTTCTCAAATTGCTGTTCCGCCCCTGGGTCAAGGGCCTCGACAATGTTCCCCACGATGGCGCCGCGATTCTCGCTTCCAATCATTTGTCCTTTTCAGACTCGATCTTCATGCCGGTGATGGTGCCCCGGCGCGTCAGTTTCCTGGCCAAGTCCGAGTACTTCACGGGTACCGGGCTCAAGGGCAGGCTTACGGCCATGTTCTTCCGGCTCACCAACCAATTGCCGATGGACCGTTCGGGCGGGGCCGCGTCCGAGTTGTCCTTGCAGGCCGGCAGGGACGTCCTGGCCGCAGGCGGCCTGCTGGGCATCTACCCGGAAGGCACCCGCAGCCCCGATGCCAAGCTGTACCGAGGCAAAGTAGGGGTCGCCAAACTTGCACTCCAAACCCGGGTGCCCGTTGTTCCCGTGGCGATGATCGGCACCGAGAAAGTCCAGCCCATCGGTAAGCGTTTGCCCACCATCCGCCGGATAGGGATCATTTTCGGTCAACCATTGGACTTCAGCCGGTACTACGGCCAAGAAGAAGACCACTCCGTTCAACGCGCCGTGACTGACGAAATCATGTACGAACTCATGCGGCTCTCGGGGCAGGATTACGTGTACGAATACGCCGCCGTCGTCAAGCAGCGGCTGGCCGGGCAGCTTCCGGAGCCGGCGGGCGGAAGCGAAGCGAATGCAGCCGACGCCGGCGAGGAGGGCAGGCGCCCGACTGGCAACGGTCCAGAGCCGGACGGCGACGGTGCGGTGGCCGGGAAAGTGTGACGGCCGGCGAATAAGGGTTACGGAAGCCGTGCCCCGAACAGCGGGCAAGGCAACTAGTCTTGGAGAGTGACTGAGCTATCCGCGAACCCCGCACCGTCCATGACCGGCCCCCTGAACAGTTCCCTGGGCAGCCCCCTGACCAGCACCGCGCAAAGTGGCGCGGCAAACTATCCCGGCTTGGACGATTGGCGCCAGCTGCCTATCTCGCAGCAACCCACCTGGACCGATAGGGGCGTCTTCGATGCCTCCGTCAAAGAACTCTCCGTGCTTCCGCCGCTGGTCTTCGCGGGCGAAGTCGACATACTGCGCGAGCGTTTGGCCGCCGCAGCCCAGGGCAAGGCATTCCTGCTCCAAGGCGGCGACTGCGCCGAGACCTTCGAGGACGCCACAGCTGACAAGATCAGTGCCAGGGTCCGCACCATCCTGCAGATGGCCGTTGTCCTCACCTATGGTGCGGCCATGCCCGTCATCAAGATGGGCCGTATGGCCGGCCAGTTCGCCAAGCCCCGGTCGTCGAACGAGGAAACCCGCGACGGCGTGACCTTGCCTGCTTACCGCGGCGACATCGTCAACGGCTACGATTTCACCCCGGAGTCCCGCGCCCACGACGCCAGCCGAATGCTGAAGGCCTACCACACCTCGGCTTCCACACTGAACCTCATCCGCGCCTTCACACAGGGCGGCTTCGCCGATCTCCGCCTGGTGCACCTCTGGAACAAGGGCTTCACCGAAAACCCCGCCCATGCCCGCTACGAGTCCCTGGCGAGGGACATCGACCGTGCCATCAAGTTCATGGCGTCCTGCGGTGCCGATTTCGAAGCCCTCAAGCGCGTGGAGTTCTTCGCGAGCCACGAGGCGCTCCTGCTGGACTACGAGCGTGCCCTGACGCGCATCGACTCCCGCACGGGACTTCCCTACGACACCTCCGGGCACTTCCTCTGGATCGGTGAGCGCACGCGTGAGCTCGACCATGCGCATGTGGACTTCCTGTCCCGGGTGCGAAACCCGATCGGCGTCAAGCTCGGTCCCGGGACCTCCGGAGACGACGCGTTGCGGCTCATTGACAAGCTGGACCCGAACCGCGAGCCTGGCCGCCTCACGTTCATCACCCGGATGGGTTCCAAGAACATCCGCGAGAAGCTGCCCGCCGTCGTCGAAAAGGTCACGGCCTCCGGCGCGCAGGTCCTTTGGGTCACGGACCCCATGCACGGGAACACGGTCACGTCGCCCAACGGGTACAAGACCCGCAACTTCGACGACGTCGTGGACGAAGTCCGCGGCTTCTTCGAAGTCCACCACGCCTTGGGCACGGTACCCGGTGGCCTGCACATGGAAATGACCGGCGATGACGTCGCGGAATGCCTTGGTGGCGCCGATCCGATTGACCAGGATGCCTTCCTGGACCGCTACGAGTCAGTGTGCGATCCCCGCCTGAACCACATGCAGTCCCTCGAGATGGCATTCCTCGTGGCTGGAGCCCTCACCAAGCGCTAGTCCGGCGAGCAGGCCATCCAGCGAGCAGGCTTGAATACGGGAAAGGCGATCCGGGACTCCGGATCGCCTTTCCCGTATAGCTAGTTCCTACACCACGGTCAAGGTGACGACGGAGCCCTCCGGCGCATCGCTGTCCACGGGGTTCTGGTCACGGACAGTGCCGAAGAAGCCACCCAGGATGTTGTTGATCTTGACGTCGAATCCGAGCTGCTCCAAGGCCTTGCGGGCAACGTCCGCCTGCTTGCCGATGAAGTTGGGGACGTGCACCATTTTCGGCCCCTTGGACAGGGTCAACATGACGGAGTCGCCGCGGATCAAGGTACCGTTGGCAGGGGTCTGGCTGACCACGGCTCCCGAGGGGACCTTTTTGTCGTTGACGGGTTCCGGCGCAATTTTCGCGGTCAATCCGGCGTCGCTGATCGCTTTGACGGCTGCTTGCTGGGTCAGGCCGCGGACATCTGGTACGGGGAGGGGCTGCGGTCCCTTGGAAACCACCAATGCCACCGGGGTGCCGTGGCGGACCGCGGTGTCCTGGGCCGGGGACTGGGAGATGACCGTGCCTGAAGGCACTTTGTCGTCAAACTGCTCGGTGACTTTGCCGAGGGTCATTCCGGCCACGCCAAGGGCATTCTTTGCCTGGTCGAGTGTCAAACCCGACATCGCGGTAAGCGGAAACAACTGCGGACCCTTCGAGACGAAGAGCGACACGGCTTGGAACTTCCGGACCACCTGGCCGGACGCGGGTTCCGTTCCAACCGCCAACCCTGCCGTGACTTCGTCGTCGAACACGTCTTTTGGCTCGGATTGGAAGCCGGCGGTCCTGAGCAGTTGCTGTGCCTCCGCAACTGTCTTGTTCCTGGTGTCAGGTATGGTTCCGGGCGAGCCCGGCCCCATGCCGAAGAACCAGCCTGCCGCACTGGCCAGGATCGCCAGCACAATCACGACAATTGTCCAGATCACTGCCCGGCGGCGCGGGTTGCCTTCCCGCAAGGAGCGCGACGGCGTGGCCGCGGCCCGGGCGCGGTCCTTTTCCTCCTGGCGCTCCATCCGCTTGATGTCGCGTTTGCTCGGTGCGGCTTCGGCCGGAGCTTGGGGTTCCCGGTCCTGTGGCACCTGGACGTCGAAAGCCGCGGCGCCGGGGGAGAACCCCGACGGCGGAAGCACCGTGGTTGGATTGCGCTGGCTTGAGATAATCTCCGTCGGGCGGCCGATCCGTTCCAGGGACTCGGTACGTTCGGCATGGAAAGGGGCGACTACCGCGGTTGCCCCGGCGGCTTCCCGTTGCCCTTCGGGCGTTGCCGCCTTGGCGGCCGGCGGATTGATGTCCAGTTGCGCGTCGCTCAAGGTTGTGCGGATATGCCGCAGTTCGGACAAGAGCGCGGATCCGTCCACAGGACGATCTTCAGGTTCCTTCGCCGTGCACCACTGGACGAGTTCGTCCACGTCCGCGGCAAGGCCGGGCACCGCGAGCGACGGCGGAGCGACGGCCGCGTTGACGTGCTGGTAGGCAACCTGGATGGGAACGTCGCCCCCATATGGTTGGCCGCCGGTAAGCATTTCGTAAAGCATGATGCCGGTGGAGTAGATGTCGCTCCGGGCATCCGCGGGTTTGCCGAGGACCAGTTCGGGAGCCAGATATGCGACTGTGCCGATCAGGGCGCCGGTGCTGGTTGTCGCAGTGACCGCCCGGGCCAGGCCGAAATCGCCCACCTTGATGCGGCCGTCATCTGCGATCAGGACGTTCTCGGGTTTCACGTCGCGGTGGATCAGCCCCGCCGCGTGGGCGGCCGCGAGCCCTTCGATGACGGGATCGATCAGTGCGAAGGCCAGCCGGGGCGGAAGCGCTACTTTCTCGTTGAGGACGTCACGCAGAGTGTGGCCTTTGATGTATTCCATCACGATGTACGCAATGTGGCCGTCTTGTCCCTGGTCGAGGACACCTACGACGTGCGGGTGGGAAAGGCTCGCCGCGGCCCGGGCCTCGCGCTGGAGGCGGTCCAGGAAGTTTTGGTCATTGGACAGGTGCGGATGCAGCACTTTGAGCGCCACGTCGCGGTCGAGACGCTCGTCGGTGGCGAGGTAGACGGTTGACATTCCGCCGTTCGCGAGGCGCGATCGCACCAGGTAGCGCCCGTCCACGAGGGATCCGAGGAGTTGGTCCGAAACTTGTTCCTGCACCCTACGATCCTAGTTGAGCAAAAACACGGGCCCGAATCGACATGCGATCCGGGCCCGTGTTGTGCGACGCGACTTAGCTGAAGTTCTTCTTGAGGGCCAGGATCGAGGCGACGTAGGTCTTGGTGTCGTCGTACATGCCGTGCTTGCTGACCGAGTATTGGCCCTGGTAGTAGCCTGCGATGGCCGTGTTCAGATCCTTGCTGGTGTTGACGAGGGCCCGGATGATGGCGACGCCTGCGGTCACGTTGTCATACGGGTCCAGGATGTTGAGCTTGCGTCCCACCAGTTGGGAAGCCCATTCACCGGAGGAGGGAATCACCTGCATCGTGCCGATGGCGTTGGCGGGAGAGACCGCACGCTGGTTGAAGCCGGATTCCTGGTAGGCGAACGCCATGGCCAACGACGGGTCCACCCCCATCCGACGCGCGGTATCGGCTACGATCCCCTTCATCTGGGCTGTGCTGGGAACCGGGGACGCATTGAGCAGGGCCTTGTTCGCGTTGGCTGAACTGACCACCGCCTCCGGGTAGGTGTAGCCCAGGAACGTGCTCGGAACCAAGGGGGTGCTGACCGGAGCCGGAGCCGAGGCCGCAGGGGCGCCCGGAATGGCGAGCTTCTGCCCCGGATAAATGATGGTGCTCATGGACAGCTTGTTGGCCGAGAGCAGCGATGACAGGGACACGCCAAGGCGGGACGCGATGCCGCCCAAGGTGTCACCCGACTTGATGGTGTAGGGGCCGGTGCTGGCAAGTGCCGGTGTTGCCGGCGCTGATGCAGGGACCAGTACAGCGGGAGCCGGTGCCGCTGGGGCCGGTGCGTTCGTTCCCGGGCCGACCTTGATCTTCTGTCCGGGGTAGATGATGGACCGGCCGTTGAGGCCGTTCCAATTGAAGACATCGGACAGCGCCACGCCGTGGCGGGCGGCAATACCGCTCAGGGTATCGCCGGATACGACTGTGTAGCTGGCAGCCGACGACGACGTGCTGGGTGCCGGGCTCGGAGCGGGTGCCGGGGCACTTGGAGCCGTTGCGGAACCGGACAACTTGATCTGCTGTCCCGGGTAGATGATGGTGTTGCCCGAGAGCCCGTTGAGCTGCAGGACGGTGTTGGTGTCCAGCCCGTAGCGCGCCGCGATGCCGCTGATGGTATCGCCCCGGACGATGGTGTACGTGGCCGGAGCCGCCGGTGCCATGGGTTGCATGGCTGCCGGGATCGTCGCGGCAACCGCGGAGGCGGGAATGACGTTTGCGGACATGGCGGCGGCCTGGGCCCGGATGGCCGCAGTCAGCGATGCGGGGATCTTCTGGGTTTGTACCGCCGGAAGCGCTGTTGCCGGTTGGGCGAGCGCCAATGAAGAGAGCATGACGGCGGGCAGGGCCGCTGTGGTGGCCGCAATAATGGGCATGCTCGTTGTCTTCTTGGGCGAGCGGGGCGTCGTCATGGGAGCAATCCTCATCTCAGCAGCGGATGTTGGGAATGCCGCTGTTGCCAGTGTTACTAAAGTTAGTAGTGATGCAAATGTGATCAATGTGAATCTCTCACATTTTTCGATTCGGCACAAGAAATCCCGGAGCATTCGATTCTTGGGCAATTCGGGGACACAAATTCCGCCCGTACCGTCCGTCCGGCTAGGCGCAAAGCGCGCGGGCGTGGCAATCTTGATCCGTGAGTAATGTAGAAAGCCTCGTTTCCGAATGGCTGCCGCTGCCCGATGTGGCAGAGCTGCTGAACGTTTCAATCACCAAGGTCCACGGTCTTCTGGACGAGCGTGCAGTGGTGGCTGTGAGAGTGGGCGAACGCAATATCCGTTCGATTCCTGCCCTCTTTATCCAGGACGGTCATGTGGTGGATAGCCTGAAGGGCACCATCGCAGTGCTTGGCGATGCCGGGTACACGGATGAGGAGCTCATCGCGTGGCTTTTCACTCCGGACGAGTCGCTGCGTGGCCGCCCTGTCGACGCGCTCCGTGAAGGGCGCAAAACTGAAATCCGACGCAGGGCTCAATCGCTTGCCTGGTAAGGGAATCCTGCCTTAAATACAGTGGTGGCGATCAGCAAGCTGATCGCCACCACTGTATTTAAGGCAGGTGTTTAGACTGCCCTCAACGTGGTTTTATGCAAGAGTTCACGCGGCCCGGCTGACGGCGGCTTCGGCCAACTGCCTCAGCGCGGTAAGCGGGAGTTCAGCCAGGGGGAGGCGTTCCAAGGCCTCGAAAGCCTCGTTGCTGAGTTCCTCGATCATCGATTCCGTGGCTTCGAGCGCACCGCAATCCACGATGATCCGCCGGATCTCGGCAACCTCGGCCTCGCCAAGGTCCTGCCTTCCGAGCATGGTATCGATGTAGCTCGAATCAGTATTCCCCGCCTGGTTGATGGCGAAGCCCACCAGCACCGTCCTTTTGCCTTCGCGGAGGTCATCTCCGGCGGGTTTTCCTGTCGTCCCCGGGTCTCCGAACACGCCCAGGACGTCGTCGCGCAACTGGAATGCTTCGCCAAGGGGCAACGCGAAGGCGGAATAGCCTTGCAGGAGCTCTTCGCTGGCACCGGCCAAGGCGCCTCCCAGGGCCAACGGGTGTTCCGTTGAGTACTTCGCCGACTTGAAACGGATGATGGACTGGGCACGGTGGACGGCACCAGCGCGGTCCCGCACCGGGCCCGCAACTTCCTCCAGGATGTCCAGGTATTGGCCGGCCATGACCTCGGCCCGCATCAGGTTGAAGATCCGCCGTGCAGGCGTGCCGGAAGAAGCCCTGCCACCAATCTCTGTGAACGCCTCCTCGCTGAAGGACAAACAAAGGTCTCCGGTGAGAATCGCGGCCGCCTGCCCGAAGCGTTCGCTGTCGAGGGCCCAGCCTTCGCCCTCATGGAGCTGGCTGAACCGCTTGTGGACGCTTGGGCCGCCGCGCCGTGTATCAGAGCGGTCGATGATGTCATCGTGAATCAGGGCTGCAGCCTGGAAGAGTTCCAAAGCGCAGCCGGCAGTGATGATATCGGGGTGCGCGGACTCGCCGCCGGCACCTCGCCATCCCCAGTAGCACATCAAGGCCCGGAGCCGTTTGCCACCTGTCACGAGGCTTGTGATTGAGCCCATGAGCGGAGCGACATCGGGGGAGATGGTGGCCATGGTTTCTTGTTGCACCCCAAGGAAACCGTTAAGTTTGGCTGCGACATCGGCCACAAAACG
The DNA here is from genome assembly GCF_030209755.1 of Arthrobacter sp. efr-133-TYG-118. Classification (GTDB taxonomy): domain Bacteria; phylum Actinomycetota; class Actinomycetes; order Actinomycetales; family Micrococcaceae; genus Arthrobacter. The sequence goes on from NZ_JARVRH010000023.1 coordinate 53,835, forward strand.
GCTCTGTTCCGAACCCAGGCTCTCCGTGGTCACTTGATTGACCCGGCGGCCACGTTGGCACCGATGGTGAACGTGGATTTGCCTGCGGTTTCCACCACCGAGATATTCACCGTTTCATTGTCGCCACGGAGGAAATCCTTTGATTTGATACTTCCGACAGTGCTGCCGGGAACTTCCTTAAAGCCCTGCGCCGTGAGCGCAGAGGTATAAAAGGCCACTACTGAGTCCGACGTGGACGCAATGGTACCGACCAGGGCCACCGACGCCGGGGAGGAGTTCTTGTCGAAACTGCTGGATTCCACAGCGGCCTTGGGCATCAATGGAATCAGTTGCTGCGGGAATCCCGGGACCAAGGCGCCGACCGCCGCCGAAGCTCCCGCGGCCCCCGTGGAAGTTGCGCCCGGCGCCGGACTTGCCGAGGCAGTGGCTGCCCCGGACGATGTTGGCGCCGCCCCTTGGGATGCCGTACTTGCCGGGGACGACCCGCAAGCCGAGATGGTCAACGCGACGCCCGTGGCCAACAAGGCCAGGCTGACGGGTTGAGGCTTTCCAAAGAGCTTCACAGGGATTTCCTCCTGGGGACGACGCCGGATGCTGCCTCCAGTTTAGGGCGCCGGACGCAGCCAGCAGTAACCAGTGCCGCGGCATAGGATTTCCTTGTGAGACCACAAGCAGAGAACAACGGGCGGGGCCCCGGACAAGAATTCGCCCCGGATCCCGCTGCTCTGCGGGAACTGAGGCGCACCAGCATCCTCCACGTGGACATGGATGCCTTCTTCGTCTCGGTGGAATTGCGCACCCGGACGGAACTCAAGGGAAAACCCGTCATTGTGGGCTTCCCGGTGGATCGCTCGGTGGTATTGTCTGCCTCCTACGAAGCGCGAGCGTTGGGCGTGAAGTCTGCCATGCCCATGGCCAACGCTATGCGGATGTGCCCCAACGCGGTCATCATCGAGCCCCGCCACAGCCTCTACTACGAGGTGTCCGCGCAGTTGATGGGCATATTCGAATCGATAACGGACCTCGTGGAGCCCTTGAGCGTCGACGAGGCTTTCCTGGATGTCGGCGGCGCAATCAGGAGGCTTGGTCCGCCACTCCAGATCGGCCATTTGATCCGGCGCCGTGTTGCGTCCGAGCTGGGAATCACCGCGTCTGTGGGAATAGCCGCAAACAAGTTCGTTGCCAAAATTGCTTCTACGCGCTGCAAACCCGACGGACTGCTCCTTATTGAGGAAGGGCAGACCGTCGCCTATTTGCACAGCCTGCCGGTGAACGCCTTGTGGGGAGTCGGGGCCAAGACCGCCGATGTCCTTGCCAGGCTGGGGATTCGTACCGTGGCCGATGTTGCGTCCACGCCGCTTTCTTCGTTGAAAAAGGTCCTTGGAGCTTCGGGCGAGCACGTCCACCGATTGTCGATGGGCTTGGATCCGCGGCCGGTCACGCCCACACGCCTCGAAAAGAGCATTGGTTCCGAGGAAACATTCGCTGTTGACACCCCGGATGACGCGCTCCTGCACCGCGAGTTGCTAAGGCTCTCCCACCGAACCGCTTCACGGCTGCGGACGGCCGGAATGCTGGCCCGGACCATCGCGCTGAAGCTGCGCTATGCGGATTTTTCGACAATCAGCCGCAGCAAGACAATGCATACGCCGGTGGACAGCGCCCAGATGATCTATCAGGTGGCGAGCCAGTTGCTGGCGTCCTTGGGGGAGCGCCCCATGAGCGTGCGCCTTGTAGGAGTCCGGGCTGAGCAGCTCGAACCGGCGGAACATACCTCGCTGCAGTTAAGCTTCGATCGCCGGGACGACAACTGGAGGGCGGCTGAACAGGCGCTTGACCGTGTCACCGAGCGATTCGGCAGCAAGACCGTCCTTCCGGCGACGCTTTTGGAGCCGCATGCGGAGCCGGACGGGCCGGGCTCTCCCTAGGCTTCGAACAGCCCTCGCATGCCCTCCGGTGTGTCTTTCAGAACAGCGGCCAACAAACTATCCTAGAGATACACAGATTTAGACCGTCTGGATAAATTGCCATGTTGCGTCTGTTCCGTGAGACCGTGTTCACAAGACCCGGTCTTCGGGAACCCTTTTTTGGGTTCGTCCGTTCAAGGGAACAGAGGCAACGGCCGCGGCGTATCCAGACGCTGGCCGACTAAAGGAGGTCGCGATGCCCCTCTCGGAGCACGAACAGAAGCTACTCGAGCAACTCGAGAAGCAACTGCATGAGGACGATCCAAAGTTTGCCAATTCAATGGGCTCTGACCCCATTCGCTCATGGTCGACCAGGCACATCGTTATTGGCGTTCTAGGCACTATCGCCGGGATTCTCTTGTTGTTGGTAGGTGTGTCCCTGCAGAACATCTTCCTTGGAGTGCTGGGCTTCATCGTGATGGGCGCCGGCGTTTACTTTGCCACCCTGAGAAGGGCGGCCGGCGGGAAGTCGAAGAGTGCCAAGCCGGGCAAGGCAAGGAACTCATTCATGAGCAACCTTGAGGAACGCTGGGACGAGCGCCGCCGCGGCGAGGAGAGCTGAACGATCCATCCAGGGACTTGTCCTCCAGGCGGATGCCAAGTCCTCCACATTGCACCACCAGGCTCTGGCCTGATTGCGAAAAGACCCGAATCTCGGGTCTTTTCGCATTTAACGCCATGTTTGCCGCACCTCGCGAGCCTCAAGTCGCGACTGGCGAAGCCGCCGTCGTACACCTCCTTGCAGCGCCGCCGCAAAGTCTCCTCCACCACCAACCACCCCTGAGAGCCGCATGTTTTCAGGCTCCCGCATTCGAAAGTGGGGCAGAAACACGCCGGATTGCGTTGACTGTGGGGGCTTGTGGAGTAAAGTGGAGCAAGTAAGAGGGTAGTGGCGGCGTGGGGCAGATACGGGCACCTTTACTGATGGGGCGGTGGGCCAGTGTTTCTTGGCACGCATTCGCCGCGTCTGGACGAAAAGGGCCGGATCATCCTTCCCGCCAAGTTCCGCGAGGAACTTGCTGACGGCTTGGTGCTCACAAGGGGCCAGGAACGTTGCATCTACGTCTTCAGCCAGCGGGAATTCGAACGTATTCACGAATCCATGCGGGAGGCCCCCATCTCCTCCAAGCAGTCACGTGACTACATCAGGGTTTTCCTGTCCGGAGCCTCTGACGAGGTACCTGACAAGCAGGGGCGCGTGACGATTCCGCCGGCGCTCCGGAGCTACGCAGGTCTTGAGCGGGAATTGGCCGTCATCGGCGCCGGAACCCGTGCAGAGATCTGGGACGCCCAGGCTTGGGATGAGTACCTGGCCGAGAAGGAAGCCGCCTTCTCGGAGACCGACGACGACAACCTTCCCGGGTTCATTTAGAAACCTGGACACGAAGCAGCAATGCTTCTTGGACGGGATCTCCAGCCGCCCATCACATTGTTTTCCTGGCTCACCTTCCCCGGAGCCAGGCAGACGCTGCGATAGGCGCGGATGGGGATCCGGCCCAAGAAGCGACCCGCCCGACTGACAGACGAACAACTCAGCTCTGAGGAGGCCGCATGGAGGAGCAAGACGCGCCAAAACCAACCTCGGAGCGACATGTACCGGTCCTGAAGGACCGGTGCATCAATTTGTTGGCACCAGGTTTTGAGGCCGCCCGCAGCCGTGGCGAAACGCCCGTCGTCATCGACGCCACGTTGGGAATGGGTGGCCACTCCGAAGCCATGCTGCAGCGGTTCCCCGATCTGCACCTTGTTGGTATAGACCGGGACGAAGAAGCCCTGGCCCTCGCTGGAGAGCGCCTGCAACCGTTCGCGGCCCGCACTGACCTGGTACATGCCGTTTATGACGAAATCGAAGATGTCCTTGCGGACCTTGGTATCCCGGAGGTGCACGGCATCCTCATGGATCTGGGCGTGTCTTCCCTCCAACTGGACGAGCGGGAGCGCGGCTTTGCCTACTCCTACGACGCGCCGCTGGATATGCGGATGGACACCAGCCGCGGCCAGACTGCCGCCGACGTAGTCAACAACTATTCCGAAGAAGACCTCGTGCGGATTATCCGCAAGTGGGGCGAAGAGAAGTTTGCCGGCAGAATCGCGAACCGCATCGTCACGGCGAGGGTCACCAAGCCATTCGCCACCACCGGGGAACTCGTCGAGCAGATCCGCGGCGTTGTTCCCGCGGCGGCTGCAAAGTCCGGCGGGCATCCGGCAAAGCGGACTTTCCAGGCCCTGCGGATTGAAGTCAATGAGGAACTCGATGTCCTGGAGCGGGCAGTGCCTGCGGCCCTCTCTGCCTCGGCAATGGGCGGACGAGTAGTGGTGATGTCATACCACTCACTCGAAGACAAGATCGTCAAGTCGGTCTTCCAGTCCCGGTCCAAGTCTTCGGCCCCGCTCGGCTTCCCTGTGGAGCTGGAAGAACATAAGCCGGAATTCAAGACCCTGACCAAGGGCACGGAAGTGCCTACCCCTGAAGAAATCGCCGAAAACCCGCGTGCGGCATCTGCCCGCCTGCGGGCCGTGGAACGCATCAAAGCGAGGAGAACAGCATGAGCACCGCTGCCGCGAAGATCCTGCCGACCACGGTGGGGAACACCGCGCGTGCCCTGCCCGCCCGGGGACCGGAGCGCGACACGACCCGCAAGGCGCGGACGCCGCTCTCGCTCGTACAGAGTGTTCCCGGACGACGACGGACTCCGTTCGTCGTCTTTTGCTTCGGCGTGCTGGCGGCCGCCTTGTTGACTGTCCTGGTGCTCAACATCTCCGTTTCCACGGCCCAATACGACCTTGTGAAGCTCAGGAACGACGCAGCGTCCCTGAACAAGCAGAACCAGGATCTGACACAGCAGGTCCAGAACTACCAAGCCCCTCAGAATCTTGCCGCCAAGGCCGCAGAATTGGGAATGGTAGCTTCCACTGCCACGGGCCAGATCGATCTGGACAACCTGACGGTCACAGGAAAAGCCACGCCGGCAACCAAGGGACAGAATCCCGGTGCCGTCATCGCTGCTCCTGCGGTTGCAGGCCAGCCCAGCGTCGCTCCTTCCGCACCCGCCAAGAATGATTCACTGGACAGCCGTAAGCCCAACGGGGCCGCCGACTCGACACCGGCCAAACCGCAGGCGTCCGCGGTTCCTACGGCACCCAAGCCGCCGGTTGTGGATCTCCACGGTGGTTCGGTCCCGGCTCCACAGCAGAAGGTACCAGGGCAGTAGCGTCCAGCCGACCTGATTTCAGGTAACCAGCAAGGCAAGCAGCAAGGAATCGACGTGGTGCAGAAAACCGGCAAATCGAAGAACAAGAGAACGCCGGCGGCGAAGAAGCGCCTGCGCCTCGGCCTCGGAATCATGCTGACGCTATTGCTGGTGGTCGGGGGCAAGTTGTTCCTCGTCCAAGGGCTGGACGTCGGCGGCCTGGCCGAGGCGGCCTACAACAACAGGCTGACAACCACGATCCTCCCAGCCGAACGAGGCAAGATCCTTGACGCCAACGGCACCGTGCTCGCCAGCAGCGTGATCCGCTACAACATCGTGGTGGACCAAACGGTCAACACCAACACTGATCAATTTCCTCGTTTCAACTCCCAGACCCAAGCTATCGATACGATCTCCAGGTCCCAGGGGATAGCAGAGCTTTCCAGCGCCCTCGGGATGGACGTCGGGCAGGTCACACAAGCCGTGACCGGCGTGAAGAAGTACAACATCGTGGCCAAGGAAGTGAAGCCGGACGTCGAGGACCGGATATCCCAGCTGCACATTCCGGGTGTCGTCTCGGAGGGCATCAGCAAGCGCGTCTACCCCAACGGCAGCGTCGCCGGTGGGATAGTCGGCTTCCTCAAAGACGGCACCACGGGCCAGGCAGGCCTTGAGCAGACCCAGGACGAGCTGCTCCGCGGCAAAGACGGCAAGCGCGTCTTCGAGATCGGCGCCGACGGTCTTCGTATCCCCGTGGCAACCGACCTGCTGACCCCGGCCGTCAACGGCAAAGACGTCAAGCTGACGCTGAACACGGACATCCAGTACTTTGCGCAGCAGGCCATCCAGACCCAGGTCAACCAGCTCAATGCCGAGTGGGGATCAATCGTCGTCGAGGACATCAAAACCGGGAACCTCATTGCGATGGCGGACACCAACGCACCGGATCCCAACGACCCCGGCAAGGTAGCGGCTGCCGACCGTGGCGTACGGTCCGTGACGGCTGCCTACGAGCCCGGTTCGGTCGAGAAGATGATCACGGCGTCCGCTGCGATCAATGAAGGAAAGTCCAGCCCATTGGACACCGTCACCATTCCACCGGCTTTGACTATCGACGGTCAGACTTTCACCGATGCGTTCGACCATGGAACCGAGCAGAGGACCCTCGCCGGCATCCTTGGCTATTCGATGAACACGGGTACCGTGATGATCGGCAGCCGCCTGAGCAAGCAACAGCGCTACGACTACCTCACGCGCTTCGGTATCGGCCAGGCTCCGGACATTGGTCTTCCCGCCGAAACCTCAGGCATCCTGGCCAAGCCCGATCAATGGGATGACCGCCAGCAGTACACCGTGCTGTTCGGCCAAGGCGTTTCCCAGTCCACGCTGCAGACCGTCCGGGCGTACCAGAGCGTTGCCAACGACGGCGTGATGCTGCAACCGCGGCTGATTGACGGCTACGTCGGAGCTGACGGGGTGGAGGAGAAAGTGCCTGCCAAGGATTCCCGGCAAGTCGTTACCAAGGACACCGCGCAGCAGGTGCGGGACATCCTGGAGAGCAACGTCACCATGGGCGAAGTGAAAGATGCCGCCATCGACGGATACCGGGTGGGCGCCAAGACGGGCACGTCCCAGGCGCCCCGTGAAGATGGCCTCCCTGGGTTCGATGGCTACACCGCGTCCATTGTGGGCATGGCGCCCATGGATAATCCGCGCTTCATCGTAGAGGTTGTCCTCCAGCGGCCCAAGGGCAGCATTTACGGCATCACCCAAGGGCCGATTTTCCGCTCGGTCATGGGCCAGGTCCTGCGCACCTACAACGTCCCGCCGTCCACGGGCACTCCAGCGCGGTTCCCCCAGTACGCCAAATAGGGCCCGTCAACGCAAATAGGGCCAGTACTGCAAGTAGTTCAGTTTCGCCAAGTAAGCTTGTTGGGCATCTGTCCGGCCACATTACGATCCACCCATGCCGATTGCGGGAGCCCCCGGGTTCCCGTGCGGCCAGTTTTACGAGTACCAACGGAGACCACCTTGTCAGAGCAGAATGATGCCGTATCGATCCCTACAGGGAACCCGTCGGCTACGGACAAACCAGGCTTCCGTCCAGCGGTCGTGGCGCCTGTTCCCCTTGAGGCCATCGCAGCGTCCCTCGGAATCGCGCTGACCCCTGACTCCGGCGATACGTCGGTGACCGGTGTCTCCCTCAACTCGCGCACCGTCGAGCCGGGAGACTTGTACCTGGCCCTGCCCGGAGCCACACGCCATGGGGCCGACTTCGTCACCCAAGCGGTGGCAGCCGGTGCTGTGGCCGTGTTAAGCGATGAAGATGGCGCACGTCAATTGGCACTTGAGGACCTCGCTGTTCCCGTGCTGATCGTCAGCAATCCCCGTGCCGCCGTCGGGACCCTCGCTGCCCTCATTTATCGAAGCCAGCCCCTCGACGGCGTTTCGCCCACGCTTTTCGGGGTGACCGGTACGAACGGCAAAACGACCACGACGTATTTCATCAATTCCCTGCTTCGCGCCCTGGGCATGAATCCTGGCCTGATCGGGACGATTGAAATTCTTGCGGGGGGCGAGGCCATCCCGAGCCTGCTGACCACGCCGGAGTCGACGGATGTCCACGCCTTGCTCGCCCTCATGCGTGAACGTGGGCTGGAGGCGGCTTCCATGGAGGTCTCCTCCCATGCCCTGTCGTTCCACAGGGTTGACTCGGTGACGTTCGACGTTGCCGGCTTCACCAACCTGACACAGGACCACCTCGATCTCCACGGAAGCATGGACGAGTACTTCCGGACCAAGGCGGAGCTGTTCACCAGCGCGCGCGCACGGAGGGCTGTAGTGACCGTGGACGACCCGTGGGGGCGCTTGCTGGCCGACGAGTCGGGAATTCCCGTGTCCACGCTGTCGGCCACGTCGGGGAGCGACGCTGACTGGACTGTGGAGTCAGCCAAGCCACGCGGGCTTGGAACGGACTTCGAATTGCGCCACCGCGATGGAACGGCCCTGCGCGTCCATACCGGATTGCCGGGGGACTTCAACGTCGCCAACGCGGCGCTGGCCACCATTATGGTGCTCGACTCCGGCATTGAGCCGTCGGCACTTCAGGCGGCGCTCGACACGCACGATCCCTTCACCGTTTCCGTACCCGGCCGGATGCAGCTGATCTCGGATGCCCCTGCCTCCGTTGTCGATTTCGCGCACAACCCGGACGCGCTGGCGAGGGCCCTGAAGGCCGTGCGCCCGCAATCCCCGGGATCCCGCGTGATTGTCGTTTTCGGCGCCACAGGACAGCGCGACCAGGGCAAGCGGCCGACCATGGGCGCCATAGCCGCCCGGCTCGCCGACGTCGTGATTGTCAGCGACGACGATCCCCATGACGAAGACGCTGCGGCGATCCGTTCGGAAGTCATCGCCGGCGCCCGTGCCGCCCGCGAGTCAGAGGACCTCGACTGCGAGATTGTGGAAGCGTACCCGCGGGACGTCGCCATCCGCCAAGCCGTGGAACTGGCCACTGAGAAAGACACCATCCTGATCGCCGGCCGCGGTCATGAGGTCTGGCAGGAAGTGAAGGGCGTCAACCTTGCCCTCGACGACCGGGTGGAACTGCGGGCGGCCTTGACAGCCAGGGGATTCAAAGTTTCCACGGACGAGCGGATAGAGTCCTAGACCGAGATGATTGCACTTACTGCGGCGGAGATCGCCGATATTACCAATGGCCGATTGGCAGCGGACCCGGGCATTGTCCCGGCGTCCGTCGTTACCGACTCCCGTGAGGCGGCCGCTGGATCGTTGTACGTGGCCAAGCCAGGAGAGAACGCTGACGGGCATGCCTATGTAGGCGCCGCTTTTGAGCGCGGGGCTGTCCTGGCGCTGACCGAGCGCGACGTTTCCGACGACGACGGCCGGCCGTACCCCGCCGTCGTCGTCGATGACGCCGTGATCGCCATGGGTGCCCTGGCTGCAGAGTCCGTGCGCCGCATCCGCGCCGCACGTGCCGCCCAGGGGGAGCCCTTCACCGTTATCGGCATCACAGGCTCGGCGGGCAAGACCACTACCAAGGACTTGCTCGCGGGCATTCTTTCCCGGGCCGGCGCCACAGTGGCGCCGCAGGGTTCGTACAACGGGGAAGTCGGCGTGCCGCTCACCGTCTTCGGAGCCGATGCGGGCACCCGTTACCTCGTGATCGAAATGGGCGCCACCGGCGTCGGCCACATCAAATACCTCGCCGAGATGGTCCAACCGGACATCGGCGTCGTTCTTTGCGTCGGCACCGCCCACGCCGGCGAGTTCGGTGGCGTGGAGAACATAGCCAAGGCCAAGGGCGAACTCGTCGAGGCGCTGGGGCAGGACGGAACCGCCGTCATCAACCTCGACGACGCGCGGGTCGCGGCGATGGTCTCCCGCACCCAGGCCAAAGTGCTCGGAACCTCCGCTACCGGCATCTCCGGTTCCGCAGTCGAAGCCAGGAACGCAGATATCGACGAAGACGGCCACCCGGAATTCGAACTCGTCCTCCCCGACGGCGCGGTCCCGCATCCCGTCCACAGCAAGCTCATCGGTGCGCACCACATCACCAACCTGCTTGCCGCCGCGGCCGCGGCGTTCGCGGCCGGCCTCCCTGCGGCCGGGATCGCCGACTCGCTGAGCGAGCAGGCGCCGGCCAGCCGGTGGCGAATGGAACGCACTGAGCGCGCGGACGGCGTCACCATCATCAACGACGCGTACAACGCGAATCCGGAATCCATGCGGGCAGCCTTGCGCACCCTCGCCGACCTCGGACAGGGACGCCGCACCTGGGCGGTCCTGGGCGCGATGCTGGAACTTGGCGAAGATTCCATCCGCGAACACACCGCGGTAGGGACGCAAGTGGTTCGCTTGAATATTTCCAGGCTCGTAGTGGTTGGCCGCGAAGCCCGGGCGCTGTACATTTCCGCGATCCAGGAAGGCTCCTGGGGCGACGAGTGCAGTTTCGCCGAAACGGCCGACGAAGCCTACGAACTGCTGCAGGCCGAGCTCAAACCGGGCGACTTGGTGCTTTTCAAGTCCTCGAACGGGGTGGGCCTAAGGCATTTAGGGGATCGGATAGCATTACCCCCACAAGCCGGTACGAGTGCGAACACCGCGGCTGCAACTGCCGCCAATGAAGGGAACGAGCTGCTGTGATTGCACTGTTGATCGGCGCGGGCGTCGCCCTCCTGGTGGCTTTGGCCGGAACGCCACTCTTCATCCGGTTCCTCGTCACCAAGGGATACGGCCAGTTCATCCGCGACGACGGACCCACCTCCCACCACACCAAGCGTGGTACCCCCACCATGGGCGGGACAGTCGTGGTGGCCGCCGTGCTCATCAGCTATGGGTTGACCCACCTGATCATGTGGATGATGAACCCGCGATCACCGGGCCCATCAGCTTCGGGCCTGCTCCTGTTGTTCCTCATGGTCGGCATGGGATTCGTTGGTTTCCTCGACGATTTCATCAAGATCTCCAAGCAACGCAGCCTCGGACTCAATGCCAAAGCCAAGCTGATCCTTCAGGCGTTCGTCGGCATTGTCTTCGCAGTGCTCGTCCTGAACTTCCCCGACGCGCAGGGGATCACCCCGGCCTCCACCCATATTTCCCTTGTGCGGGACATTCCCTGGCTGAACCTGGCCTTCGGGGGCACCGTCCTCGGGGCCATCCTGTTTGTCATCTGGTCGAACCTGATCGTCACCGCGGCAACCAACGGCGTCAACCTGACGGACGGACTGGACGGCCTTGCCGCCGGCGCCTCCATCATGGTCTTCGGGGCTTACACGCTCATGGGAATCTGGCAGAACAACCAGGCGTGCGGTTCACCCCGCGAGGCGGGCAGCGGCTGCTACTCGGTCCGTGACCCGCTTGATCTGGCGCTCCTGGCCGCTATTTGCAGTGCCGCGCTCGTTGGCTTCCTCTGGTGGAACACGTCCCCGGCGAAGATCTTCATGGGAGACACCGGTTCCCTGGCCATCGGCGGCGCGGTGGCCGGCTTTGCGATCCTCTCCCGCACCGAACTTCTTCTGGGCATCATCGGCGGGCTCTTCGTCCTCATCACGCTGTCGGTCATCATCCAGGTGGGCTACTTCAAGGTCACCAAGGGGAAGCGGGTCTTCAAAATGGCCCCCCTTCAGCATCATTTCGAACTCAAGGGCTGGGCCGAGATCACGGTGGTTGTCCGATTCTGGATTCTTTGTGGCCTCTTCGTGGCCGCGGGCCTTGGGATTTTCTATGCTGAATGGGTGGTGCTGCTGTGAGCTCAAGTCCTCAAACCAAGCCTTCTTCCAACGAACGGCTCGAGAACCTCGTCAGTTGGGATTCCGACTGGAAGGGCCTGCGCGTCGTCGTGACCGGCATCGGCGTCTCCGGTTTCGCGGCCGCCGACACCTTGATCGAACTTGGCGCACGGGTGGTGGTGGTTGACGCTGCCACGAGTGCCAAAGCCCTCGCCCAGGCGGACACTTTGAAGATCGTCGGCGCAGCCGACGTCCTCCTCGGCCAGGACGCCGTCAAGACGCTGCCCCGCGTGGACGGCGAAAAAGCCGAACTCGTCGTGACATCGCCGGGCTGGCGGCCGGACCAGTCCCTCCTGGCAGCTGCCAAACGGGCCCACGTACCGGTGTGGGGCGACGTCGAACTCGCCTGGCGGGTGCGCGAACGCAAGGGCCGCAAGACGGCGGACTGGCTCACGATCACAGGTACCAACGGCAAAACCACCACGGTGGGCATGACTGAAGCCATGCTGCAGGCAGCGGGGCTCAAGGCAATCGCCGTGGGGAATGTAGGTACTCCCATCCTGGACGCACTCCGTGACCCAGTGGAGTACGACGCCTTCGCGGTTGAGCTGTCCAGCTTCCAATTGCACTGGATCGAATCGCTCTCCCCGGTCGCAAGCGTCTGCCTCAATGTGGCCGAGGACCACGTCGACTGGCACGGCTCCTACGAGTCCTACCTCGCGGACAAAGCAAAAATCTTCGAGAACACCCAGATGGCGTGCATCTACAACGCCGAGCAGATCGAGACCGAACGCATGGTGGAAAACGCCGACGTGGTCGAGGGTTGCCGGGCGATCGGCTTCACCACCTTGACTCCGGCGGTCAGCATGCTCGGTGTCGTCGAGGGGTTGCTCGTGGACCGTGCGTTCATTGAAGAGCGCAAGAGTTCAGCAGAGGAACTCGCGTCCCTGGCGGATCTGGGCCAGGCTGCGCCCCGACACATGGTCGCCAACGCGCTGGCCGCTGCCGCACTGGTGCGTGCCTACGGCGTCGAACCGGCTGCAGTGCGTGAGGGGCTCAGGAACTATCTCCCGGGAGACCACCGCATCCAGCCTGTGGCCAAGCAGAACGGCGTGCTCTGGGTCAACGACTCCAAGGCGACCAATCCGCACGCAGCTTCTGCAGCCCTGTCGGCGTTCGACAAGGTCGTCTGGATCGCAGGCGGTTTGTCCAAGGGCGTCAACTATGACGACCTGGTCAAAAGCAACGCGCACAGGCTCAAGGCAGTGGTGCTGATCGGCTCCGACACCGCGGACCTGGAAGCCTCCCTCAGGCGACACGCATCGGATGTGCCCGTAATCGGGCAGCCCAAGGGCGACACTGAAAAGGTGCAGTCCGCCGATTCAGCTGGTACCGCCGCGGAACCGTCTCCGATCTTCGGGGACACCGTCATGGCCCATGCTGTCGAGTCGGCAGCAAGTATCGCCGAGCCCGGCGATACCGTGCTGATGGCCCCGGCGGCTGCCTCCATGGACCAGTTCTCTTCCTACGCTCACCGTGGCGATGCTTTCATCCGGGCAGTGCGCGAGCTTGTGGAAGGCCAGGCACAGACCACCGAGGAGTAACAATGGTCAGCACGCCCACGCGCAGCGGGCCCGGGCGGACCCGGGCCGGCAAGCCGGACCCCGCTGGACGCGCGGCAGGCGTTGCCCGAGCCTCACTTCCGTCCCGCATTCGCTCGGGGATTTCCGGGTTTTGGTCAACTCTCGAGGGAAGCGGTAAATCGAGCGGCGGGTCAACCTACTACTTGATTCTTGGCGCTTCGCTGGCGCTCACGGCTATCGGGATCATCATGGTCCTGTCGGCGTCCAGCGTCGAGGCGATTGCGGCCGGCGAATCCCCATACTCCATCGCCACCAAGCAAGGCATGTTCGCAGGCATCGGCATCGTTGCGATGCTGGTGCTTTCACGGGTCAACGTCGTCTGGCTGAAGAGATTCGCGTGGCCCTCAATCATTCTTGCCGGCGCCTTGCTGGTGCTGGTCCTGGTTATCGGCAAGCGTGTGTTGGGCAACCAGAACTGGATCGAGATCGGTGGCTTCACCTTCCAGCCATCGGAGTTCGCCAAGTTCGCCCTGGTGCTCTGGATGGCCACGGTTCTTTCCGTCAAGGCAAAACTTCTCGACAAGTGGACGCACGCGCTGATCCCTATCGTCCCGGTCTCCGGCGCCATCATTACCCTCATTGTCCTGGGGCATGACCTCGGCACCTCGCTGGTGGTCATGCTCATCATGGCTGCGGGCTTGTTTTTCGGCGGCGTCAACCTGAAGCTCTTCGCTGCGGCCGGTGGTGTTGCCGCCGCTGCCGCGCTGATTCTGGCGTTCACGAGCGGAAACCGGATGTGCCGGATCACCTCGTGGATGGGACAGAGCTGCGCAGGGGCAAGCGACATCGGCTTCCAAAGCGAACAGGGGCTCAGCGCCCTTGCTTCGGGAGGTTGGCTTGGTGTCGGACTTGGCCAGAGCCGGCAAAAATACCAGTGGATTCCCGAAGCCCACAACGACTTCATCTTCGCTGTCATCGGGGAGGAACTCGGGCTTGTGGGGACCATCGTGGTGCTGGTGCTTTTTGCGCTGCTCGCAGTTGCCATCTACCGCGTCGTCAGCCACCAGGAAGACTTGTTCGCCCGGGTGCTCGGCGGATCGATCATGGCGTGGATGCTTGGACAGGCCGCGATCAACATGGCCATGGTGGCGGGCCTGCTGCCCGTGATCGGCGTTCCTCTGCCTTTCATTTCCTACGGCGGTTCAGCGTTGGTGATGTCGCTGTGCGGCGTGGGCGTAGTGTTGTCTTTGGCCCGCGCCCAAATGGCTCCTGCCAGCCGTTCCAAGCCGCGCTGGCGAATTGCGAAAACTGCACGAAAGCGTACATAGCACTCCATGAATTCCCAGCCCAAACCCCTCTCCGTGGTCCTTGCCGGCGGCGGGACCGCCGGACACATCAGCCCGTTGCTCGCCATTGCCGATGCCATCAAGTCACTACGGCCGGATGCCAGGATCCTTGCCGTCGGCACACCCAACGGCATGGAAACGCGTCTGGTTCCGGCTGCAGGCTACGAGTTGGCCACCATCGACCGGGTTCCCTTTCCCCGGAAGCCTTCCGCGGATCTGCTCAAACTGCCCGGCAGGCTCGCTGCGGCCGTCAAACAAGCCGGGCGCATCCTGGACGACGCGCAGGCCGACGTCCTCCTCGGCGTCGGCGGCTACGTCTGCACTCCCATGTACCTCGCGGCGTGGCGTCGCAGGATTCCCATCGTCATCCACGAGGCCAACACGCGCGCCGGGCTTGCCAACCGGGTAGGCGCGATGTTCACCAAGCATGTGGGGGTGGCCTTCCCCGAGACCCGCCTAAGGCACGCCCGCCACGTGGGGATGCCCATGCGCAAGGCCATCGCCGGTTTGGACCGGGCGGCTTGGCGCGCGGATGCCAGGCAGTCGCTTGGCCTGGACGCTGGACGACCCGCACTCATCGTGACGGGCGGTTCTTCCGGCGCCCTCAGCATCAACCGCACCATTGCCGGCGCTGTCGCCGCTTTGGCGGAAGCCGGTATCCAGACGCTGCACATCACGGGCCGCGGTAAAGCAGTGACGAACGACGACGGCGCCCCCCTGGCCGCCGACGGCTACCACCAGGTGGAATACGTGGACGGCATGGAAAACGTCTACGCGGCCGCCGACGTTCTCCTTGCCCGATCCGGCGCGGCAACCGTCAGCGAGGTGGCCGCCGTCGGGCTCCCCGCGGTATTCGTCCCGCTGCCCATCGGAAACGGCGAGCAGGCAATGAACGCCTCCGCGCTGGTCAAGGCCGGGGCGGCGCTTTTGGTCGACGACCGCGCCTTGACCGCGGAATGGCTCAAAGCCGAGTTGATTCCTTTGCTCACGGATCAGGCCCGCCTCGAGGATATGGCCAGCAAGGCAAAGGAACTTGGCATCAGAAATGCTGATCAGCGGATGGCTGATCTCGTCTTGGAAGCGGTAAGCGAATGACCCAGCCCCTCGCAGACATCGATTCCCTCGGCCGGGTCCATTTCATCGGCATCGGCGGCGTGGGCATGTCTGCCGTCGCACGCATCATGGTGGCCAGGGGTGTTCCGGTGAGCGGTTCGGACGCCAAGGATCTGCCCGTCATGCAGGACCTCCAGTCCGCCGGGGCGCGGATCGCCGTTGGCTACGCCGCAGAAAACCTTCGTGACGCGCAGACCGTCGTCGCGGGTTCGGCCATCAGGGCTGACAATCCGGAGCTGGAGGCGGCCCGGGCAGCCGGCCTTCCGGTGCTCCACCGCTCGGAGGCCCTCGCAGCAACCATGGGCACAGACCGTGTGGTGACCGTGGCCGGCACGCATGGCAAGTCCACCACCACCTCAATGGTTGCTGTGTTGCTGAAGGAAACGGGACTGGACCCGTCGTTCGCCATCGGCGCGAACGTACCCGCCCTCGGTGTCAACGCGGCGCACGGCACCTCGGACATCTTCGTTGCCGAAGCCGATGAGTCGGACGGTTCCTTCCTGAACTACCGGCCGCTCATTGCCGTCGTCACGAACGTCGAGGCAGACCACCTGGACTATTACGGCACGCCTGAGGCTGTCTACGCCTCCTTCGACAGTTTCGCGGCACTGCTGCCCGCCAATGGCGTGCTTTTTGCCTGCGCGGACGACGACGGCGCCCGGGCCCTCGCTGAACGGACCCGCGCCGCGGGCAATACCCGTGTGCTGAGCTACGGGACGGCGGAGGATGCCGATATCCGCCTGCACGATGGGGGGCCCGGCGACGTCCGGGTGTCCATCGACGGACAGGGATACCAGCTTGAGCTCCAAGTACCCGGGCGGCACAACGCCTTGAACGCGGCGGCTGCGTTCGGCGTCGCAATCGAGCTCGGCGTGGCGCCCCAGGCCGCCGCGGCTGCCCTCGGCCATTTCACCGGCGCATCGCGGCGATTCGAGTTCAAGGGGCAGGGGAGGGGCGTGCGTGTCTACGACGACTACGCCCACCACCCCACGGAGGTCCGGGCCGCCTTGTCCGCTGCCCGCTCCGTGGCAGGCGGCAACAAGGTGCATGTGCTCTTCCAGCCGCACCTGTTTTCGCGCACCCGCGAATTCGCGGAGCAGTTTGCGGAGGCGCTTGGCGGGGCGGATACGGCCCTCGTCCTGGACATCTACCCTGCCCGCGAGGATCCCATCCCCGGAGTCACGAGCGCCTTGATCACGGGGCGCCTCAAGAGCGGCAGGCTCGTGGCCGGCGGCCAGGAAGCGCTGGACGCGGTTCTCTCTGCGGCCGGCGAGGGCGACATCGTGCTGACCGTCGGAGCCGGCGACGTGACGGCCTACGGACCCAGGATCGTGGAGCTGTTGGGTGGCTGATACCCGGAAGCCCACTTTCAAGCCGAAGGCGGGCACCCGGCCCGGAGTCGTCAGTGCTGAACGTAGCCTCGACGATCCCGTCGGGGGCCCTTCGGAAGCCGCCAGCGGCAAGGACAGCAATGTGCTGGCCTTTCCGGAGCCCAAGGGACGCAAGCGGAGGCGGACGGTGCTCACGGTGTTGGCCATCGTCGTCGCCCTGGTCGCCGGAATTATCGTTGCGGCGATCTACTCGCCGGTGTTCGCTGTGCGCACGGTGACGGTTGACGGCACCAAGCTACTCCAAGCGGGGAGCGTCCAGAAGGCCCTCGAACCGGTGAAGGGAAAACCTCTTCCGCAAATCAACGACGCCGAGATCGCCGCGCTGCTCAAGCCCCTCGTCCAGGTGCGTTCCGTCAGTACCGAGGCCCGCCCGCCGTCGGAACTTTTGGTCCACGTCGTGGAGCGGGTGCCCGTGGCGCTGGTCAAGAGCGGCGACAACTATTCACTAGTCGACGTCGACGGCGTCCAGCTTGGATCAACCGCCGATCCCGCATCGGTTGCGTTGCCCCTCATCGATGGGCTGGGAGCCAACCAGAATCTCTTCAGGGCGATCACGGCCGTTCTTGCGACGCTGCCGGCGGATGTCCTGGCGAAGATGGCCAGCGCGTCGGCCTCGTCGCCGGACGCCGTCGAGCTCAAGCTCACGGACGGCAAGATCGTTGTGTGGGGGAATGCGGACGAGAAGGAGCTGAAGGCACGGGTCCTCGAGGCGTTGCTTAAGGCTCCCGCCAATCCAAAAGTTCCCGTGAATGTCTACGATGTCAGCGCACCGAGGCACCCGTTTACCAAATAGGCCATTCCACGAAGTAACTTCGCCGACGTACGGGGCTATTTTTCGGACTTTCACACGACACGCGGAGGCGGTCATTGAATGTCGGATTCATAGCCCATACCGTCACTTAAGAGTTACTTGACATAACTATAACCTTCAACTAGAGGGTTAAGGTCCAAGGATTCAAGTTGGACTCGATCTGTTTCGCTATAGGACACAAGCAAGGGGCACGAAACGTGGCAGCACCGCAGAATTACTTGGCCGTCATCAAGGTCGTCGGCATCGGCGGCGGTGGCGTGAATGCAGTTAACCGAATGATCGAAGTCGGCCTTCGCGGCGTCGAGTTCATCGCCATCAACACCGATGCCCAGGCTCTCCTCATGAGCGACGCGGACGTCAAACTTGACGTCGGACGCGAGCTCACTCGCGGTCTGGGAGCCGGCGCCAACCCCGACGTCGGACGCCAGGCCGCCGAGGACCACGCCGATGAGATCGAAGAGGTCATCCGCGGAGCCGACATGGTCTTCGTCACCGCAGGCGAAGGCGGCGGCACCGGAACCGGCGGCGCCCCCGTCGTGGCCCGGATCGCACGCTCGCTCGGCGCCCTGACCATCGGTGTCGTCACCCGACCCTTCACCTTCGAAGGCCGCCGGCGCGCCGGTTCTGCCGAGGCAGGAATCGACGCCCTGCGCGACGAAGTCGATACCCTCATCGTCATTCCCAACGACCGCCTCCTGTCCATCAGCGACCGTAACGTCTCCGTCCTGGACGCTTTCCGTTCCGCTGACCAAGTACTCCTCTCCGGCGTCCAGGGCATCACGGACCTCATTACCACCCCGGGCCTGATCAACCTCGACTTCGCCGACGTCAAGTCGGTCATGCAGGGTGCAGGCTCCGCTCTTATGGGTATCGGCTCGGCGCGCGGTGAGGACCGCGCCGTCAAGGCCGCAGAGCTCGCCATCGCTTCGCCGCTTCTGGAGGCGTCGATCGATGGCGCCCACGGCGTCCTGCTCTCCATCCAGGGCGGTTCGGACCTTGGTCTGTTCGAAATCAACGAAGCCGCGAGGCTCGTGCAGGAAGTGGCCCACCCCGAAGCCAACATCATCTTCGGTGCCGTCATTGACGACGCCCTGGGTGACGAAGCACGCGTCACGGTCATTGCCGCCGGATTTGACGACGTCAAGGCCACGTCACCGTCGATGAACCAGCAGTCGGTTTCCCAGCAGCCAGGTCAGCACCAGGCCCCTGCGGCCCCGGACCGTCCCGCCGCGCCTTCAGCTGCGCCGGCCTACTCGGCGCCGCAGCACGTTTCCGCTGGCGTCGGCGCTTCCGGCTTGAGCAACTGGGGCCAGCAGCGCCCTTCGGCTTTGCCGGCTGACTCCGGCTTCGACGTCGACCTTCCCGCCGTCGTCGAACCGGACCTTTCTGGAAGCCGCACCGACGACCTCGATGTTCCGGACTTCCTGAAGTAGCCGTTCCGTTCAGACCCACCCAGGAGAGTTAGCCAGTAGTGTTTTGGTGGCAAAAAGAAGTGCGACCCGGAATTTCGGTCGCTTTCTCCGATGACGATGCGGGCAACCTTGCACTGCACGTCGCGGACAATCCTGACGATGTCATGGCGCGCCGGGCCCGGCTGGAAGCAGCAGCGGGGCTCGGCGAACGGCATTTCCAATACATGAACCAGGTCCACGGAAAAGCCGTTGAATTCATCGCCGCGTACGGCGACGGGCCAACGGCTGACGCCATGGTGTCGAGGGGGCAGCCTCTCGCGGTCATGGTGGCCGACTGTGTCCCCGTCGTGCTGTTGGGCGAAGTGCCGGAAGACATCGATCCGGTCCTTGCGGTGGTCCACGCGGGCCGGCCCGGAGTTGCAGCGGACATCGTTTCGGCCACTGTGGCGAACATGCGAAACCGCGGTGCGGCGACCATCAGCGCCTGGGTGGGCCCTTCCATCTGCGGTGAGTGCTACGAAGTTCCCGAACAGTTGCGGACGGACGTAGCAGCCGCGGTCCCTGAAACATGGTCCACAACCTCATGGGGCTCGCCCGCTCTGGATCTGCCCGCCGGTGTGCGCGCCCAGCTGAAAACACTCGACGTCACGGTCGAGTACTCGGGGGAGTGCACACGGGAGACCGCCCGGCTCTACTCTTACAGGCGCAATCAGCACACAGGCCGCTTTGCAGGTTTGGTGTGGACGCATGAGTGAGAATTTCCCAACAGCGGAAAGCGCTGCAGGCGATCCACGGACCGCCGGGCTGCGCGAACGGCTCGCCGCGGTCCGCCAGCGGATTTCGGCGGCAACCGCGGCGGCGGGGCGAAGCGAAGAGCCCCAACTGATAGTCGTCACCAAATTCCATCCCGCAGCGGATGTCGCCCGGCTGGCGGCACTTGGCGTGACAGACGTCGGTGAAAACCGCGACCAGGAGGCGGCCGCGAAGTCCGCCGAGCTCGCCGGACTCCCTGTGCGTTGGCACTTCATCGGTCAACTGCAAAGCAACAAGGCCAAGTCCGTGGCGAAGTACGCGTTTTCCGTGCAATCGATCGACCGTCCGCAACTCGCCGAGGCCCTTGCCAAGGCTGTAGCGCGGCAACAGTCCGAGTCCGGCAGGCCGGACCTTGACTGCTACATCCAGGTCAGTCTTGAGGACGACGCCGCCCACCGCGGCGGTGCCGCTCCGGCCGACGTCGAGCGCCTCGCCGAGTCCATCGCTTCCGCCACCGGACTGCGCCTGGCCGGTGTGATGGCTGTCGCGCCGCTCGGCGCGCCGCCCGGGGAAGCATTCGAGAAACTCGCCGCCATTTCACAGGATCTGCGAGGACTGCATCCGGATGCCGCGGGGATATCCGCAGGGATGAGCCAGGACCTCGAAGCCGCCGTTCAATTTGGTGCGACACACCTGCGAATTGGCTCGGATATTCTCGGTTCGCGTCCGCGGGTGGGGTAGCGTCAAAGTATTGGAAGCGACGGGCCGGGATTTCAGCGATGTCAAGTCATGGGCGGCCCGCCTACTGCAGACACGATAGGAGTCCAGCATGGCTGGCGCACTGCGCAAGACAATGGTTTATCTTGGGCTCGCCGATGGCGATGAACACTACGAGTCTGAGCAGCACGTGCAGCACACGGACGAGGACCGGTCTGTCGACCACAATCGTGAAGAGCGCCGCGCCCCTGCACCTGTACGTGAAGTAGTTCGTGAAGTCCCCCCTGTCGCCGAAGAGGAATACCGCGCACCCGTGACACCTATCAAGCGTGCGGCATCTAGCCGCGAAGACGCCTCCGGACTGAGGCAGATCACCACCGTCCATCCCCGCTCCTACAATGACGCCAAGGTCATCGGCGAAAGTTTCCGGGACGGTATCCCCGTGATCATGAACGTCACCGACATGGGCGAGGGAGATGCCAAGCGCCTTGTCGACTTTTCCGCCGGGTTGGTCTTCGGACTCCATGGCAGCATTGAGCGCGTCACCAGCAAGGTTTTCCTGTTGTCGCCGTCGTACGTCGAAGTTCTTGGCGACGACAAGAAGGTCAGCGAAGCCCAAGCAACGTTCTTCAACCAGAGCTAGCACAGTCATCACGGATGCCAGGCAGAGCGATCTGCCTGGCATCTGTGTTGCAATAGAGGGACTGACCGAGAAAAGTGGCGAACTAGGAGATCTGAGCTAACCCGTGGGCATAGTTTTCGGCCTTTTGTACATTGCATTGCTGCTGTTCCTGGTCACCCTCATCATCAGGCTCGTCTTTGATCTGGTGCAGATGTTTGCGCGCCAGTGGCGCCCCCGTGGCGCTGCCCTGGTGGCCGCGCACGTGGTCTATTCTGTGACTGATCCGCCCTTGAAACGGATCCGCCGGCTGATTCCACCACTGCAGCTTGGTGGGGTGTCCCTTGACCTGGCATTTCTGATCGTGTTTATTGTCGTCAGCATCGCGATGGGATTCGTCTACACGCTGGCGTAGCTTTTCCGCAGGCCATTTGCCGTTGATCTGTTTTTCTTCGGACAGTGGGCTGCAATCCTCCGACCCAACACGATGGTGTTGAATTGGGGGAATCAGATGATATTTAGGTACCGTAGTTTTGAACGGCCGGAAGGCCTACTGACTAACTAGACCAACGAGGTGACCAGATGGCTTTGACGCCAGAAGACGTTGTCAACAAGCGCTTTCAGCCGACCAAGTTCCGCGAAGGCTACGACCAGGACGAGGTCGACGACTTTCTCGACGAAATCGTCGTCGAGCTGAGGCGCTTGAACCAAGAGAACGACGAGCTGCGCAAGAAGCTCGGCGAAGGCGGAAACCCGGTCCCTGCCAGCGCAGCATCGGCACCCGTGGTCGAGAAGGTGCCCGCTCCGGTGAAGGTCGACAAGGACGCGCAGGCCAAGGCGGAAGCCGAAGCGAAGGCCGAAGCCGAGAAGAAGAAGGAGCCGGCCGTTGCCGCCGCTCCGGCCCCGGCCGCACCTTCGGCCGGCTCTCCTTCCGCCGAGTCCGCAGCCGGCCTGCTCGCCATGGCTCAGCAGATGCACGACAAGCACGTGGCCGATGGTGAGCAGCAGAAGGAAAAGATCATTGCCGAGGCACAGATCGAAGCCTCCAGCCTCGTCAACGACGCGCAGGACAAGTCCCGCAAGATCCTCGGTGCCCTTGAGCAGCAGCGCAGCGTTCTCGAACGCAAGGTGGAGCAGCTCCGCGGCTTCGAGCGCGACTACCGCTCCCGCCTGAAGGCCTACATCGAAGGCCAGCTGCGTGACCTGGATGCCCGCGGCTCGGTTGCGGCTCCTGAGGTCGGCGAAGCCGCCGCAGAGGTCTAGCAAGTATTCTGAAAGCCGGTGGCTGGGGATTCCTCGGCCGCCGGCTTTCGCCTGTTAAGGCGCCAGAAGCCACGGTTACCGAATGAAAGTACTATGAGCGACGAACAAACTGACGGCACCACGGAGCCTGTCCGCATCAAAGCCCACACGTGGCGTCCCGCACTGCTTTGGGTCTTTGCAGGCTTCGCTGTGTTCGCGTACGCCTTCGACCAACTGACCAAACTCTGGGTCACCAGCACTATGGTCGAAGGCGAGCGGATCCCTGTCCTTCCTCCGCTCCTGCATTGGTACTACATCCGAAACTCGGGCGCTGCGTTCTCCATCGGTGAAAACGTCACCTGGGTCTTCACGATCGTCATGGCGGCCGTTTCAGTGGTGATCCTGTTCCAAGTGCGTCGATTGGGGTCGGTCTGGTGGTCGCTAGCACTCGGCCTGCTGCTCGGCGGCGCACTCGGAAACCTCACGGACCGCCTTTTCCGCGAACCTTCCTTCGCCATGGGCCACGTCGTGGACTTCATCCAGTTGCCCAACTTCGCTATTTTCAACATCGCAGACTCGGCGGTGGTTTCCAGCGTCGTGATCATCTGCCTGCTGACCTTGCGGGGGATCGGCCTCGACGGCTCCCGCCACCACTCCGCCGGTTCCGAACCGGCCAAGGCCGGCACGCCGGAAGATGAGGATCCGGGCGATGTCTGAGCAATTCGTGGTGCCCGAAGAGCTGGGCGGCGCCAGGGCCGACGCGGGCTTGGCGAAACTGATGGACATCTCCCGCTCGGCCGCCGCCTTGCTGATCGCCGAAGGCAACGTCACCATCTCCGCGAACCCAGTCGGTAAAGCGGCGAAACTCGTTGCCGGGTCCGTGCTGGAAGTCACCGTTCCCGAACGCAGGGATCCCTTGGAAGTCGTGGAGGAAGTCGTGGAAGGCCTGAATATCCTGTTGGACGATGATGACTTTGTCGTCATCGACAAGCCTGTAGGCGTGGCAGCGCACCCGTCACCGGGTTGGGTCGGCCCCACCGTGGTGGGTGGCCTTGCCGGTGCGGGATACCGGATCTCAACGTCCGGCGCGCCTGAACGTGCCGGCATCGTCCACCGTCTCGACGTCGGAACCTCCGGCGTCATGGTCGTGGCCAAGAGCGAGCAGGCTTACACGGTGCTCAAGCGTGCCTTCAGGGAACGCACGGTGGACAAGGTGTACCACGCAGTGGTCCAGGGCCTGCCGGATCCCTTGGAGGGCACCATAGACGCGCCCATCGGGCGCCACCCGGGGCATGATTGGCGTTTCGCGGTGATCGAGGATGGCCGTCCCTCTGTAACGCACTACGAGGTCCTCGAGGCCTATGGGAAGGCGACCCTCGTGGAAATTC
This sequence comes from Arthrobacter sp. efr-133-TYG-118, assembly GCF_030209755.1. Taxonomy (GTDB): domain Bacteria; phylum Actinomycetota; class Actinomycetes; order Actinomycetales; family Micrococcaceae; genus Arthrobacter. The sequence continues at coordinate 77,619 of NZ_JARVRH010000023.1, forward strand.
ACCTTGAGACAGGCAGGACACACCAGATCCGGGTTCATTTCTCGGCTCTCAGGCACCCCTGCGCGGGCGATCTGACCTATGGGGCGGACCCGCGTTTGGCTGCCAACCTGGGACTGACCCGCCAGTGGCTGCACGCGCGGCGGCTTGGCTTCAACCACCCCCGGACCGGCGAATGGGTGGAAGTCACCAGCCAGTATCCGGCGGACCTGCAGTATGCGCTGGAACTTCTTGAAAGCGGCAACGCGTAGCGGGATTCACGCTGCCAGCGCGCCACTCCAACTGCGCGGGCCCTGCCGGTAGACTGTCGTGGTGACTTCCAGCAATGACTCGTTCGTCCATCTGCACACCCACACCGAATACTCCATGCTGGATGGTGCGGCCCGTCTCACCGAGTTGTTCGACGAGACCGAGCGGCTCGGCATGCCTGCGCTGGCTACCACGGACCACGGATACCTGTTCGGTGCCTTCGATTTCTGGAAGAAGGCCACGGACAAAGGCATCAAGCCGATCATCGGCGTCGAAGCCTATGTCACGCCGGGCACGGCGCGCGGCGACAAGGAGCGCGTCCGCTGGGGCGACGAGGGCCAGCGCAAGGATGACGTCTCCGGTGGTGGTTCCTACACCCACATGACGTTGTTGAGCTACAACAACGTGGGCATGCGCAATCTGTTCCGGGCATCCTCGATTGCTTCCCTTGACTCGGTCTTCGGCAAATGGCCCCGCCTGGACCGCGAGTTGCTGAACACCTATTCCGAAGGCCTGATCGCCACCACCGGCTGCCCTTCCGGTGAAGTCCAGACCCGTCTTCGGCTCGGGCAATACCGCGAGGCGCTGGCTGCGGCTTCCGAGTTCCGCGACATCTTCGGAGCGGAAAACTACTTCTGCGAACTCATGGACCATGGCCTGGACATCGAGCGGCGCGTCACCGGCGATCTGCTGCGGTTGGCCAAGGAGCTGAAGCTTCCGCTCGTGGCCACCAATGACCTCCATTACACGCATGAGCATGACGCGAAGGCCCATGAGGCCCTTTTGGCGATCCAGTCGGGCTCCACGCTGCTCGAGCCCACCTATGACAACGGCGGCTCCCGATTCGCGTTCTCCGGCAGCGGCTACTACCTGAAATCCCCGCATGAGATGCGCGAGCTGTTCCGCGACCATCCCGAAGCCTGCGACAACACCTTGCTGATCGCAGAGCGTTGCGAAGTGTCCTTCAACACGGGTGCGAACTACATGCCGCGGTTCCCTTGCCCGCCCGGCGAGGACGAGACGTCCTGGCTCGTCAAGGAAGTAGCGACGGGACTCGATTACCGCTACCCGAACGGCGTCCCGGACAAGGTGCGCAAGCAAGCCGACTACGAGCTTGACGTCATCACGTCCATGGGCTTCCCGGGATATTTCCTGGTGGTGGCCGACTTCATCAACTGGGCCAAGAATAACGGGATCAGGGTGGGCCCGGGCCGTGGTTCGGGTGCGGGCTCCATGGTGGCGTATGCCATGCGCATCACCGACCTCGACCCGCTGGAACACGGCCTGATTTTCGAACGCTTCCTCAACCCGGACCGCGTGTCCATGCCCGACTTCGACGTCGACTTCGATGATCGTCGCCGCTCCGAGGTCATCGACTATGTCACCCGGAAGTACGGCGACGAGCGCGTGGCCATGATCGTCACCTACGGCACCATCAAGACCAAGCAGGCGCTCAAGGACTCCTCCCGCGTGCTCGGCTACCCGTTCAGCATGGGTGAACAGCTCACCAAGGCACTGCCCCCGGCCGTGATGGCCAAGGACATCCCGCTGGCGGACATCCAGAACCCGGAGGCCAAGCGCTACGGCGAGGCCGGAGACTTCCGCCAGCTGATCAGCACGGACCCGGAGGCCGCCAAGGTCTTCGAGACCGCGCTGGGCATTGAGGGGCTGAAGCGGCAGTGGGGCGTGCACGCCGCCGGTGTCATCATGTCTTCGGACCCCATCATCGACGTCATTCCCGTCATGCGCCGCATCCAGGACGGCCAGGTCATCACGCAGTTCGACTACCCGACGTCCGAAGGCCTCGGCCTGATCAAGATGGACTTCCTCGGCTTGAGGAACCTGACGATCATTTCCGACGCCCTGGAAAACATCAAGATGAACCGAGGCGTCGACCTCGATCTCGAGCACCTGGCGTTGGACGACCCGGCGTCGTACGAGCTGCTGGCGCGCGGCGACACTTTGGGCGTCTTCCAGCTCGACGGCGGGCCTATGCGGTCGCTGCTCAAGCTCATGAAGCCTGACAACTTCGAAGACATCTCCGCCGTGTTGGCGCTGTACCGGCCGGGTCCCATGGGCGCCAACGCGCACACGGACTACGCGCTCCGCAAGAACAAGATCCAAGAGGTCATCCCGATCCATCCGGAGCTCGAGGAACCGCTCGCCGAAATCCTCGGCGGAACGTACGGCCTGATCGTGTACCAGGAGCAGGTCATGGCCGTGGCGCAGAAGCTGGCCGGCTACTCGCTGGGCCAGGCAGATATCCTGCGCCGTGCCATGGGCAAGAAGAAGAAATCCGAACTGGACAAGCAGTTCGCCGGATTCTCCCAAGGCATGCAGGACAACGGCTACTCCATGGACGCCGTCAAGACCTTGTGGGACATCTTGCTCCCGTTCTCCGACTACGCCTTCAACAAGGCGCACTCCGCCGCGTACGGGGTAATCTCCTACTGGACTGCGTACCTCAAAGCCCACTACGCTCCCGAATACATGGCCGCCCTGCTCACGTCCGTGGGCGACGACAAGGACAAATCGGCGATCTACCTCAACGAATGCCGGCGCATGGGCATTACTGTCCTGCCGCCGGACGTCAACGAGTCAAGCCTCAACTTCACCCCTGTTGGAACCGATATCCGCTTCGGAATGGGGGCCATCCGCAACGTTGGCGTCAACGTGGTGGAAGCCATGGTGGCGGCCCGGGCGGGCGAGGGTGCCTACACCTCCTTCAAGGACTTCCTCATGAAGGTTCCGGCGGTCGTCTGCAACAAGCGCACCATCGAGTCCCTCATCAAGGCAGGCGCGTTCGACTCCCTCGGCCATCACCGCCGGGCGTTGGCCATGGTCCACGAAGAAGCAATCGACTCCGTCATCACGCTCAAACGCAATGAGGCGATCGGCCAGTTCGATCTCTTCGCCGGATTCGAGGACCAGGAGCCGCAGGCCTCCCTGAGCACGGAGATCCCGGACCTGCCGGAATGGGAGAAGAAAGACAAGCTCGCCTTCGAGCGGGACATGCTTGGACTCTATGTCTCGGACCACCCCCTGCAAGGGCTTGAGGGCGTGCTGAGCCAGCATGCCGACCAGTCGATCACCTCGATCCTGGGGGAAGACGGACCGCACGACGGCGCCATCGTCACCATTGCGGGCATGATCACTTCGCTCAGCCGCAGGATCGCCAAGGCAAGCGGCAACGCCTACGCTCGGGCGGAGATCGAAGACCTGGGCGCTTCCATCGAGGTCATGTTCTTCGGCCAGGTCTACGGCCCCATCGCTTCGGTCCTCGCGGAGGACCTGATCGTGGTGGTCAAGGGCCGTCTGCAGCGGCGCGACGACGGCGCGGTCACCTTGAACTGCATGGAGCTCTCGGTTCCGGACCTGAGCGAAAGCACCAACGGTCCCCTCGTCATCACGATGCCCACGTACAAGGCAACCGAGGCTGTCGTCACCGATCTTCGCGATGTTTTGACCACCCACCGGGGGAACTCCGAGGTCAGGCTCCACTTGCAGGGTGACTCCAAGGTCGAGGTCATGGGCCTGCCCGTGCACATGCGCGTGAATCCCACTCCGTCACTTTTCGGTGACCTCAAGGTACTTCTTGGCCCGACCTGCCTGGACAGTTAACTAGATCTCATAGTCGAGCGGAACCGGCTGGCCGTAGGAGCCCGAATGGTAAAGCAGGGGAGTATCCTCCTCGCCGACCAGTCCGTCGACAACCTCCACCACTACGATCGCGTTGTTTTCGAAGGACAGGCGCATCTGGATCTTGCCGATCAACCAGCCGGCGACGTTCTTGAGGATGGGGACATCGAACGGACCCGGTTCCCAGTGATCGCCCTCAAACCGTTCCTGGGTGCGGGCGAAGCGGTCTGCGAGGGCCTGGTTCTCAAGGCCGAGCATGTGCAGGCCGATATAGGTCGAATTCGCCACCGCGGGCCAGGAACTGGAACTGCGGGACATGTTGAACGTGAAGCGTGGCGGCTCGGCGGACAGCGAAGCCACGGACGTCGCAGTGAAGCCGAAAGGCTTGCCGTGGAGGTCGGCAGTGATGATGGCCACGCCGGCGGCATGCCGGCGGAACATTTGCTTGAATGTTGCTTCAAAAGCCGAATTGTCCGAAGCCACTTTGCCGATCTCCTGCGTGAGCTATTGGTAATAACGCTGGTGGATTCAGCGTATTCCGCTGCTCGCCGGGACGCTTGCTTGTTGAGCGTCCAGAAACGTTTGTTAATGTTTGTGTCATGACCAAGCCAACATCGAACCTTCTCGACTCCGGTCCTACGAGGGACACGGACCCGGACACGGGCACGGACACTCGGGACCGCAAATGGTGGATGTGGCTCGCCGTGCCTGCCGCCTCGGGCATCGGGCTGGGTCTCGCATGGTGGCTGCTGGCTCCGGGCGGCCTCAACGTGATCTCCGGAAATCCTGCCCTCGCCGATCCCACAGCCTCGGCCGGGCGGCTTCCGAGGGACTTGGTCCTGGCCGGGCTCCTGCTGCTTTCCGGCTGCTTCACGGCGGTCCTGCTCGATAGCAAGGTCCGGCAGCCGGGACACGGCATCCGCACGTTCCTGGCAGTCCTGGGTGGAGCTGCCGGGGCCTTGGTGGCCTGGCAGGTGGGGATGCTGGCCGCGCAGTGGTGGGGTCCCGCCGCAAACGGCAGTGAAGGCTTCACATTGCGGGCGGCGACGGCACTCTTGCTGTGGCCGGGGGCGACGGCCCTTGTGACATTCCTCCTGACTCTTTTCAGCTTGATGGGAAAGCAGCCGGAGGCACCGCCGCTTGCCCCGTAAAATGATCTGGTGACCATTTCTCCGGAGAATCCTGCCGAAACCGCCGCCCAGTCCCTGGACTTCCGCCGCATTGACTTGCGCGGACGGTCCCTGACCTTGGCGGAACTGCGCGCCGTCGTGCCCCGGGCGAAGCATCAGACCATGGCGGACGCCGAGCAAAAAGTCCTGGACATCATTGCGGCCGTCCGTTCGCGCGGCTTCGAGGCGCTTGGGGAATTCGCGTTGGCGTTCGACGGCGTGGAACAGTCCCACCCCCGCGTGCCGGCCGCCGCCCTTGCTGAAGCCCTTGAAAACCTGGACCCGTCAGTCCGCGCGGCCCTGGAAGAATCCATCAGCCGTGCCCGGCGCTTTGCGGATGGCCAACGGCCCGCGAACGTCGATGTGGAACTGGGGGACGGCGCCGTCGTCAGCCAGAACTGGGTACCGGTGGGCCGCGTGGGACTGTATGTTCCCGGCGGCCTGGCCGTCTACCCGTCCTCGGTGATCATGAACGTCGTTCCAGCGCTGGCTGCCGGGGTCGCATCGATCGCTTTGGCTTCCCCGCCCCAGAAGGACTTCGGCGGCTTGCCCCACCCCACCATCCTGGCCGCAGCCGCTTTGCTCGGGATTGACGAGGTCTATGCCATCGGAGGTGCCCAGGCGATTGTTTCCTTTGCCTACGGCATTCCCGGGGCCGGCGATGATCAGCCCATCGAGCCCGTCGACGTTGTGACCGGCCCCGGAAACATCTTCGTGGCCACCGCCAAGCGGCTTGTGAAAGGCGTCGTGGGGATCGACTCCGAGGCCGGCACCACCGAGATCGCCATCTTGGCTGATGCTTCCGCCCGTCCTGCGCTCGTTGCCGCGGACCTCATCAGCCAGGCCGAGCACGACCCCAAGGCGGCGTCTGTCCTGATCACCGACTCCGAGGAACTCGCCTCGGCCGTGCAGCGGGAACTCGCGGTGCAGGCAGGAACCACGAAGCACGGCGAACGGGTCACCACGGCATTGTCGGGCCCGCAGTCAGGCGTGGTGCTGGTAGACGATGTCGAGCAGGGCATCGCGGTCTGTGATGCATACGCGGCAGAGCACTTGGAAATCATGACGGCGGGCGCAGCCGCGGTCGCCGCAAGGATCCGCAACGCGGGTGCGATTTTCGTAGGGGACTACAGTCCGGTCAGCCTTGGAGACTACTGTGCAGGCTCCAACCACGTTTTGCCCACGAGCGGTACCGCAGCCTTCTCTTCCGGATTGAACGTGACAACCTTCCTGCGCGCCGTCCAGGTGATCAACTATGACAAGGCTGCCTTGGAACAGGTCAGCAGACATATCGTGAGCCTCGCCGATGCCGAAGATCTTCCCGGCCACGGCGACGCCGTCAAGATTCGTTTCGCGGGGGCCTGAACCACTACATGTATGGGTAAGAACCACTACATATAGTAATTACAGTCTTGTCATTAGGCCTTATATAGCCGTAAACTGGTGCCGGAAGTCAAACTTCCGGCACCTTTTTCGTTCCCGGCCGAAGCCGCCGCGAGGATAGGGGTCGGAACCGAACAGGGGAGGCCCAGCGTGTATTGTCCGTTCTGCCGAAACCCCGATTCACGCGTTGTGGACAGTCGGATGGCCGACGACGGCTCGGCCATCCGCCGTCGGCGCCAGTGCCCCGAGTGCGGACGCCGTTTCACCACCGTGGAGACCACCAGCCTTTCCGTCATCAAACGTTCAGGCGTGGGAGAACCCTTCAGCCGGATCAAGATCATCAACGGCGTTCGCAAGGCCTGCCAGGGGCGTCCCGTGACTGAAGACGACCTTGCGATGCTGGCCCAGGAAGTCGAGGAAAACATCCGCTCTTCGGGTGCGGCGGAAATCGACGCCCACGAGGTCGGCCTGGCCATCCTTGGACCACTCCAGAAACTGGACGAAGTCGCCTACTTGCGATTTGCCAGCGTCTATCAGGCCTTCGAATCGCTTGAGGACTTCGAGTCGGCTATTTCGCTTCTTCGCCACGAAGCCGAAAGCGCAGCGGCCGAGAATGCAGCGAAGGGCGCCAAGGGCAAGAGCTCCGAGAAGAGCCCAATCTAGCTCCGGTGGTGGCAGCGGAGGGGAAGCCGCAGCCACCGCCGGCACCACTTCTACCGTCCGCCGGAGACCGTCCGTGCGCCTTCGGCATCCCTGGAGTAATTGACGAAGACGGCGTACCCCGCTGTCGGGGTACGCCGTCGTCCATCCGAAAGGCTGCCGGGCTACTTGGCGAGCTTGTGGTGGAGGGCGACGTCCAGCGCGGCCCCCACGATTCCGGCGTCGTTCTTCAGTTCCGCGGTGACGATACGGGTCCGCAGATTCAGATGGGGGAAGTACTCGTCCGAACGCTTTGAAATACCGCCACCGATGATGAAGAGTTCGGGGGAGAACAGGAACTCGACGTGGGAGAGATAGCGCTGCAGCAGCACGCTGTACTCTTCCCAGCTCAAGCCGTCGCGTTCACGCGCGACGGCGGATGCCTTCGTTTCGGCGTCGTGGCCGTCCACTTCGAGGTGGCCGAGCTCGGCGTTGGGCACCAGGTGCCCGTTGAAGATGAAGGCTGAGCCGATGCCTGTGCCGAGCGTGATGACCAGGACCGTGCCGTCGACGCCTTCGCCTGCGCCGTAGCGGGCTTCCGCGAGACCGGCTGCGTCGGCGTCGTTGATGACCTCGACGGGCCGGTCCAGGCGCTTGGTGAGCAGTGTATCAATGTCGGTGTCGAGCCAGGACTTGTCCACATTGGCGGCAGAGCGGACCACGCCGTGCTGGATGATTCCGGGGAAGGTAACTCCCACAGGCGAACCCTTGGCCGGAGCATCCTCGCGGGCCGACAATTCTTCGACGATCTGTGCGATCACTTCGGCGACGGCTTCGGGGGTGGCGGGCTGCGGCGTGGGGATACGGAGGCGGTCCCCGAGCAGCTTGCCCTTCTTGAGATCGACGATGCCGCCCTTGATACCGGTGCCACCGACGTCGATGCCGATCAGCGGGCCGTTCTTGTGAATCTTCTCATCCTTCTTGGTCAATGCGTTTCCGTTCATGGCAGGAGGGGTGGGCATGTCGCAGCACGAACGGCTGCAGGTGACCTTCCGGAGAGCTTAAGGAAGAGTCAGGATTTCGGCGCCGGTCTCGGTGACCAACAGGGTGTGTTCGAATTGTGCGGTCCGCTTGTGGTCGCGGGTGACTACTGTCCATTCATCGGGCCACATGTCCCACTCGATCGTTCCGAGGGTGAGCATGGGTTCAATCGTAAAGACCATGCCTGCTTCGATCACGGTGTTGTAGGCCGGCGCGGCGTCGTAGTGGGGGATGATCAAGCCCGTGTGGAAGGCCTCGCCGACGCCGTGGCCGGTGAAGTCGCGGACCACGCCGTAACCGAAGCGTTTCGCGTAGGACTGGATGGCCCGGCCGATCACGTTGATTTCGCGGCCCGGCGCTACGGCCTTGATGGCCCGGTTAAGCGACTCCCGGGTACGTTCAACCAGGAGCCGGGACTCTTCGTCTACGTCTCCCACCAAGAAGGTGTAGTTGGTGTCACCGTGGACGCCGTTGATGTACGCCGTGATGTCGATGTTCAGGATGTCGCCGTCCTCCACGACGGTGCTGTCCGGAATGCCGTGGCAGATGACCTCGTTGAGCGAGGAACACAGGGACTTGGGGAAGCCGCGGTAGCCAAGCGTTGACGGGTAGGCGTGGTGGTCCAGAATGAACTCGTGGCCGATCCGGTCCAACTGGTCCGTCGTGACGCCAGGCTCGATGTGCTTGCCGACTTCGACGATCGCCTGGGCAGCAATTTTGCTGGCGATGCGGATCTTCTCGATGGTTTCCGCCGATTTGACCTCTGAACCGGTGAACTTCGCGGGTCCCGGCTTGCCAACATACTCCGGGCGCGGGATGGACGCCGGTACGGGCAGCTGTGGGCTGACGGTTCCACGGGTGAGCGTGCCGATGGGTGCGGTCAGAGCGGGAGAAGGCATAGATTGATCATATAAGGGACGCACGAGACGCAAGTAACTAAGTAGCTAAATATCGGCCCGGACGAAGGGCAACCGGCCCCGCCGAGCTTACGGCGGGATTCGCAAAGGAGAAACCGTGGCGGAGTTCTGGTACAACGTTCAGACACACCAAATCGAAGAGGACGCGTTGTCCGACTGGTCCCAGCTGATCGGTCCTTACAAGACCCGCGAGGAAGCCGAGCATGCCCTCGAAAAGGTCAAGGCCCGGAACGAAGCGTGGGACAAGGACGACGAGGACTGAAGCTGCGTCCTCTTAGAAGGAGTGTTCCGGGCCGGGGAACTGACCGGACCTGACGTCGTCGGCGTACGCCTTCGCTGCTTCGCCCAGGGTGGTGCGCAGATCCGCATATTGCTTCACGAACTTGGCCATCTTGCCGCCGCGCAGTCCGGCCATGTCCTGCCACACCAGAACCTGTCCCGTGGTGGCGTTGCCTGCGCCGATTCCGATTGTCGGGACGTCAATGGCTGCGTCGACGGCGGCTGCGGTTTCCGCGGGAACCATCTCCATGAGCACACAGAACGCTCCGGCATTTGCGAGGGCAACGGCGTCTTCGACCAGGCGCGCGGCGTCATCCCCCCGGCCCTGGACGCGGTAGCCACCCAGGGAGTGTTCGCTCTGGGGAGTGAAGCCGATGTGCGCCATGACGGGTATGCCTGCCTGGACCATGGCCCGGACAGTGCCCGCATAAAACGCGCCGCCTTCGATTTTGACGGCGTGCGCCAGGCCCTCCTTCAGGAAGCGGACACCTGTTGCCACTGCCTGCTCCGGCGACACTTCGTAGCTGCCAAAGGGAAGATCTGCCACTACCAGGGCACGCTTGGCGGATCGGGCCACCGCGCGGCACAAGGGGAGGAGTTCGTCGACGGTCACAGGGAGGCTGGTTTCGTTGCCGAAGACGTTGTTGGAGGCCGAGTCGCCTATCAGCAGGACCTCGATGCCGGCCTGGTCGAAGATTTCAGCGGTGTATTGCTCGTAGGCAGTCAACATTGCAAAGCGCTCACCCTTGGCCTTGGCCTGTTGGAGGTGATGGGTGCGGATCCTGGCTGCGGGCTTCGGCGTTGAAGCATCCGCTGAAGCCCCGGAACCTGCAGTGGCAGGTCCGGTTCCGTAAGGCGCAGGAACTTCGGCGGGCATGCTGGAATCGGAACTGTTGCTTGGGGCCATGAATAGAGCGTATGCGGTACCGGCCGTCCTAGCCACCGGCGCATGGGGAGCCTCACATTTGTAAACGCTGTGTTACGCGAACTGGGGGTGCAGCCATTCCGGGCCAATGCTTAGTAGAGTGAATGCTGAGTTGTCGTCGGCTTCGAACCCCGAACCCGCGGCATGGACGTTGACCCGGAAATGAGGCCCCATGGACCGCCAGCAAGAGTTCGTTCTGCGGACTATCGAAGAGCGTGACGTGCGCTTCGTACGCTTGTGGTTTACCGACGTCGTCGGTTCCCTGAAATCGGTGGCACTTGCGCCGGCAGAAGTGGAGGGCGCCTTCGAGGAGGGCCTGGGTTTCGACGGCTCGGCGATCGAGGGCCTCGCCAGGGTTTTCGAATCCGACATGCTGGCCCAGCCGGACCCCTCCACGTTCCAGATCCTTCCGTGGCGTGGTGAAACCGAGCAGACCTCCAGGATGTTCTGCGACATCCTGACCCCCGACGGCGAGCCGTCGGCTGCCGATCCCCGGAACGTGCTCAAGCGCACCCTCGCCAAGGCGGCGGACATGGGCTTCACGTGCTACACGCATCCTGAGATCGAGTTCTACCTCCTCAAGTCCCAGGACCTCGACGCCAACGGCGTTCCTGTTCCCGTTGACGAGGGCGGCTATTTCGACCACGTGCCCGGCGGTGTGGCACAGGACTTCCGCCGCACGGCCGTCACCATGCTTGAATCCGTGGGCATCTCCGTGGAGTTCAGCCACCACGAGGGCGGACCCGGCCAGAACGAGATCGATCTCCGGTACGCGGATGCCCTCCAGACGGCGGACAACATCATGACCTTCCGCACGGTCATCAAGGAAGTGGCCCTGCAGCAGGGTACCTACGCCACGTTCATGCCCAAGCCGTTCACGGACCACCCGGGTTCAGGCATGCACACGCACTTCTCGCTGTTCGAGGGCGACACCAATGCCTTCTACGAGGCCGGCGCCGAATTCCAGTTGTCCAAGACCGCGCGCCAGTTCATCGCCGGTATCCTGCGCCACGCGCCGGAATTCACTGCCGTCACCAACCAGTTCGTCAATTCGTACAAGCGTCTCTGGGGCGGAGGCGAAGCGCCGAGCTACCTGAGTTGGGGCCACAACAACCGTTCCGCCCTGGTTCGTGTGCCGCTCTACAAGCCCGGCAAGGGCCAGTCCGCACGGATCGAATACCGCGGGATTGACTCCGCCACCAACCCGTACCTCGCCTACGCCGTGTTGCTGGGTGCCGGGCTCAAGGGCATCGAGGAAGGCTACGACCTTCCGGCTGCGGCGGAAGACGACGTTTGGTCGCTAACCTCGGCCGAGCGCAAGGCGATGGGGCACACGCCGCTGCCGGCCAGCCTCCACGATGCCATCCGCGCCATGGAGGATTCGGAACTCGTCGCGGACATCCTCGGCGAACAGGTCTTTGACCACTTCCTGCGCAACAAGCGTGCGGAATGGCAGGATTACCGGCTCCAGGTCACGCCCTACGAGCTCAAGCGCAATCTCGGCATTCTCTAGGCTGTGAGTGTGAGCCTGGCCCGCCGGCTCATCTCGGCCGGTTTCAGCGATCTTGAAAAGGGTGAACGGTTCCTTGCCGCGCGTGAACTCGACGGCATCGACCAGGACACGATCTTTGCCGGTCTGCACCTGAGCGCCAACCCGGACACCGCGCTCCAGTCGCTTGTCCGTTTGATTGAGAAGCATCCCTCGCTCAGGCAGCTCGCGGGGGAGGACCCTGATCGCAGTGAACCGCTTTACCGCTTGCTGGGGGCATCCGAGGCCTTGGGGGAGTTCCTGATCAGGCATCCGGAACATCTGGACGTCTTCGATGTCCGCGTCAGCCCGGAGCCCTTGTCCGCCGACGCCGGTGAGTTGCGGACGAAGCTGCTCCGATCGGTCAAGGCAGACCCCAATTCTCCCCGGCCCGTTGCGGCGATGACGGGAGCCAGAGCCTACACCGCTCTGCGGACGGCTTACCGGCGCGGGCTGACCGAACTGGCCATCAAGGACCTCTGCGCCGCCAGTCCCCAGGACTTCATGCCCGCGGTCGGCGCCGAACTGGCCGACCTCGCCGGTGCGGCGATAGAGGCGGCCCTCGCGGTTGCCAGGGCAGAAGCAGCGGCGACTTTCGATCCCGCCGATATTGCCGGCGTCGGGCTGGCCGTCATCGGCATGGGCAAATGCGGTGCCCGTGAGCTCAACTACATTTCCGACGTCGACGTCATCTACGTGATCGAGGCGCCGAACCTGGAGGACGCCGAGGCTGCAACCATCGGCACGGCCTTGGCCGCCGGGATCTCCCGTGCCATTTCGTCCACGGGATCCGAACCAGGGTTGTGGGAGGTCGACGCGAACCTCCGGCCGGAGGGGAAATCGGGTCCCCTTGTCAGGACGTTGCCCTCGCACTTGAGCTACTACGGGAAGTGGGCTGAAAGCTGGGAGTTCCAAGCGCTCCTCAAGGCCCGGACGATCGCAGGGGACACGGATCTGGGCTCGCGTTACGAGCAGGCCGTCCAACCGCTCGTGTGGGCTTCGGCCGGCCGCGAAGGATTCGTGGAATCGGTGCAGGCGATGCGCCGCAGGGTGACGAACAACATCGCCCCGGCAGAAGAACAGCGCCAGATCAAACTCGGTCCCGGCGGCCTGCGCGATGTCGAGTTCACGGTGCAGCTCCTGCAACTCGTCCACGGAAAGTCCGATGAAACGCTCCGTTGCCGGGATACAACGTCGGCAATATCCGCACTGTCCGCCGGTGGCTACATCGGCCGGGTGGACGCCGCGGCCTTCGACGCCGCCTACCGCTATCTGCGGGTTCTCGAGCACCGCATCCAGTTGTTCCAGATGCGCCGTACCCACCTGATGCCTACGAGCCAGGAGTCCTTGCGTTTCCTCGCAAAGGCCGTCCTGGGGCCCTTTTCGACGGGCAGGCCGCATCCGGACGCCTTGATCGAAACCTGGCAGAAGACCAAACGGTCCGTTCGCGAACTACACGATCGGATCTTCTACCGGCCGCTGCTCAACACGGCCGCGAAGCTGAGCACCGAAGACGCCCGGCTCACTCCGGAAGCCGCCCAAGGCCGGCTCGCGGCACTCGGTTACCGCGACCCGCAAGGCGCCATGCGCCACATCGAGGCCCTCACGGCGGGGGTCAGCCGCCGCGCCGCCTTGCAGCGGCAACTGCTCCCCATCCTTCTCGGCTGGCTCGCCGAAGGTGTAGATCCCGACGCCGGACTGCTCGCCTTCCGCCGCGTCAGCGAAGCCCTCGGAACCACCCATTGGTATCTCGGGATGCTCCGGGACTCCAAAGCGGCGGCCGAGCGGCTGTGCCACGTGCTCTCCAACTCACGGTTGATCGCGGACCTCCTGGAGGTTTCCCCGGAATCCGTTGCGTGGCTTGGTGCCGACAAGGAACTTATGCCCCTTAGCTTCGAAGCGCAGTGGCAGGAAATCCAGTCCAAGATGTCACGCCACGCCGATCCCGCGAACGCGATGCGGCTCATCCGGCTCATCAGGCGCCGGGAAATCCTGCGGATCGCCATTGCAGACAGTTCCGGCCTCCTGGAACAAGACGCGGTGGGCGCGGCACTGGCCGATGCCGACCGGGCGGCGGTTCTGGGCGCCTTGCACGTCGCCGAGGCTATCGTGGCTACCGAGGGCCCCCTCAAGACGCAAGTGCTGGTGGTTGCCATGGGCAGGCAAGGCGGACGGGAGATCGGCTACGGCTCTGACGCCGACGTCATGTACGTCCATCGTGCTCTTCCCGGCGCGAGTGAATCCGAAGCCCAGCAGCAAGCGCTCGCGATCGTGGGGCACATTTCCACGTTGCTGACCCAACCCCTCAAACCGGCCATCCTGGCGGAGCGGGTCCTCAGCGTCGACGCCGATCTTCGCCCGGAGGGGAAGAACGGGGCCATGGTCCGTTCCCTCGAGTCATACGCGGAGTATTACCGCCGGTGGTCCCTCATCTGGGAAGCCCAGGCGCTGTTGCGGGCCCAGCCAATGGCCGGGAACGACGATTTGGCCGCGGAGTTCCTCCGGCTCATCAACCCGATCCGCTACCCGGAATCGCTCGCAGAAACAGACGTGCGGGAGATCCGACGCGTCAAGGCACGGGTCGAGTCGGAACGGCTCCCGAGAGGCGCCGATCCGGCCAGGCATGTAAAGCTCGGCAGGGGCGGACTCAGCGACGTCGAATGGCTTGTGCAGCTGCTGCAGCTCCAACACGCAGGGAAGCATTCGCAACTCCGGACGCCTTCCACCCTGCAGGCCCTCGACGCCATTGAGTCGTTGGGCTTGATCGACAGGAGTGACATCGTGTTGCTACGCGAAGCCTGGCGGCTCGCGAGCCGTATCCGATCGGCGAATGTGATTTGCACCGGGCGTGCATCCGATCTCCTCCCGGCCTCCCGCAGGGATCTAGAGGCCGTTGCCAGATGGTGTGGTTACGCTCCCGGGCAAGCCGCGGTGTTCGAGGAAGATTATCTGCGCCTGAGCCGGCGGACCCGGGCCGTGTTTGAGAAGGACTTCTACGGCCAGTGAGCTCCCGCTCCAGCCGTCCCGCGGAGTGCGGAGGCGGCTAAGCTCGAAGGATGCTGGAAACCGTGTGGCTCATTCCCTTGAAGGATCTCGACGACGATGCCCGCGCCATTAAGCTCGGCGACGTCGCGGCCATGGAAGTGGCCGCGGGGCAGGAAGACTTCGTCGGGGATCCGTTCAAGATGATGCTCATGGGTCTCGAAGACGAAAGCCGCCTGCCGTACGTGATCGAAGCGGCCGGTGCCGCCGTCGGAGTCTTCACCTTGCAGGCGGGCGCCGCGACCTTGGCGGGATGGCCCGACGACGATTCCGCGTGGCTCTTGCGCGGGTTCCTGATCGACCGAACGAGCCAGGGGAGGGGCCTGGGCTCCCTGTCAGCTGTAGCTGCGGCCCGGGAAGCGCAGAAGCTGACAGCGAGGCTGGGCGGCGGGCAGGACGGCGTCGTACTTTCGGTTAACGAACGCAATCCCGCCGCCCAGGCTGCGTACGCAAAAGCGGGTTTTCTCCAGAGGGGCAGGTACCTGGGTGGTTCCTCCGGTCCGCAATGGACGATGTACCGGAGGTTCGGCGGCTAGGCCGTATCTAGGACTCGACGAGCGTCAGGATTGTTTCCGGGCGCACGCCGTCGAATTTCATCGCGTCGGCCGCAACTTCGGACTCCATCATTCGCTGGAATGTTTCCATGTCCGGGACTTCGACGATCAGGCCAACACGGTTGGTTTTTGCCGGGTCTGCGAACGTTCGAACCGTAATGCCCATGGGTCCGAAGATTTCTTCCCGTTTTGGTGAGCTGAGCCAGTGCTCAACGTCGTCGACCTCATGGAAGATCATCAAGGTTGTCATCGTATGCCTCCGCTTTCAGAAGTTGCGTCAGGAGCCGGAAGGGATGAGGACTCGCTCCTAAGCATCCTGATCACGCTGAACGTACCACGGCGTCCACTGCGGCGACAGAGCATGGACCCTCGCTCACTTATATGGGTGTTTGACCGGACCCTCGCTCACTTGTGTCATCCATCTGGGCAACGCCCCTGCAGTCATGGCTTCAAGGTGGACACGCTCGTTATTTTTTGTGAGCGAGCGTCCCGGGCAGGGCGGCTATATGTGAGCGAGGGTTTGGGGGAGGGCCATCGCTGGTGGGTCTTGGCGGATTGGAATAATAAGCATGCTTACAGTAAGGTTGCTGAGGTTTGCACAGCGATAAAGGCAATCATCAGAATGTTTACGACTGAAACGGAAGGTACATCATGAATGTCATCCTCGGAATCGTCGCGGTCATCGCGATCCTTTTCTTTATCATTGGCGGAACTGTCAAGGCCCTGGGATTCCTTCTCTGGATCGCCCCGATACTGATCGTCTTGGCGATTATCGTCTTCCTCTTCAGGTTGATTAGCGGGCGCCGGCGGGTGTAGGAAAATTGGGGGTCCGGCCCCGGCGATCCGGGGCCTTTGCAAAAGGACGGCTGTGTCTTAGCGGACACAGCCGTCCTTTTTTGTGGGCTTGCGCCCGTCGGCCCTATTCGCGTCTGTGGACGTTAAAGGAAAAGGGCCACAGTTCACAAAATGAACTGCGGCCCTTCATCTGCCTCTTGCGGTGTTACTAGACGCCGTAGTAGAGCTCGAACTCGTACGGGTTCGGGCGCAGCGACAGCGGACGGATCTCGTTCTCGTACTTGTACTCGATCCAGGTGTCGATCAGGTCCTGGGTGAAGACGCCGCCGGCCTGCAGGAACTCGTTGTCCTCGCGCAGGGCCTCGAGTGCTTCCTCAAGCGAGCCCGGAGCCTTGGGGATGTCCTTGGCTTCCTCGGCGGGCAGTTCGTACAGGTCCTTGTCGATCGGAGCCGGGGGCTCGATGCGGTTGCGGATGCCGTCGATACCGGCCATGAGCTGGGCGGAGAACGCCAGGTACGGGTTGGACGCGGCGTCCGGAGCGCGGAACTCGATGCGCTTGGCCTTCGGGTTGGAGCCCGTGATCGGGATGCGGATGCCGGCGGAGCGGTTGCCCTGCGAGTAGACCATGTTGACCGGGGCTTCGAAGCCCTTGACCAGTCGGCGGTAGGAGTTGACCGTCGGGTTGGTGAAGGCGAGCACGGCAGAGGAGTGCTTCAGCAAGCCGCCGATGTACCAGCGTGCGGTGTCGGAGAGGCCGGCGTAGCCCTTCTCGTCGTAGAACAGCGGGTCACCGTTGCTCCAGAGGGACTGGTGGCAGTGCATACCCGAGCCGTTGTCACCGAAAATCGGCTTCGGCATGAAGGTTACGGACTTGCCGTACTCCCACGCGGTGTTTTTGATGACGTACTTGAACTTCTGCAGGTCGTCGGCAGCGTGCACCAGCGTGGTGAACTTGTAGTTGATCTCAGCCTGGCCTGCGGCGCCGACTTCGTGGTGCGAGCGTTCGACTTCAAGGCCTGCTTCGTCCAGGGCGAGGCACATAGCGTCGCGGAGGTCGGCCTGGTGGTCAACCGGGGATACCGGGAAGTAGCCGCCCTTGAAGGGGGTCTTGTAACCGAGGTTTCCGCCTTCTTCTTCGCGGCTCGTGTTCCACGGGGCTTCAATCGAGTCGACCTTGTAGAAGGAACCCTGCGGGGAGGATTCGAACTGGACGTTGTCGAAGACGTAGAACTCGGCTTCGGGAGCAAAGAATGCCGTGTCCGCAATGCCAGTGGAGGCCAGGTAAGCTTCGGCCTTTTCGGCAACGCCGCGCGGGTCGCGGTGGTAGGGGTCACCCGTGCGGGGGTTCACGATGGAGAAGTTCAGTGCGAGGGTCTTCTCGATGCGGAAGGCGTCGATGAAGGCCGTGGTGACGTCCGGGATGAGCTGCATGTCGGACTCGGCGATGCCCTGGAAACCGCGGATGGAAGATCCGTCAAAGAGCTGGCCGTTGACAAAAAAGTCAGCGTCAACGCTCTTGGCCGGCACATTGAAGTGCTGCTGGACGCCCGGAAGATCGGTGAAGCGGATATCGACGAATTTAACGTCTTCGTCTTTGATGAACTTGAGGACTTCGTCCGCAGTCTTGAACATCTATGCTCCTAACGCATAACAGGTAACAGGCCCTCGGGCCGTCTGGTCCAGCGCAAACCGAAAGCAGGGAAACAAAAAAGTATCCCTGATTCGGCGGCTAGCAACTTCTCCAACCATAGGGAAATGGGATTTCCCCGGAGTGTCAGTATTGTTTCGGGCAGGTTACAGAACAGCCTGCCGTGTAAACGCTACTGGTCTACTGCAGTGCCAGTCTATGTCTTACGCCTGTGTGTCTGTTTCCTTGCGAACACTGTGAACGTTCCACCACCTGCGACCACCACCGCCAACCATCCGATGGTGAAGCCGTAAGCTTGAAGCGTGGTTGATCGCAGAGATATTGGTTCATGGCTCACAGGGCCTGACACGTCCGGAATTTCCAAGTACCCGGGAGCGCGGCTCGGCCTGCCCGAGTCCGGCCCCGGCTCGATGGCCCGGGCCGGCCGTCGCATCCTGGCAATCTGCATCGACTGGGTCATTGCCTTGGTGATCAGCAACTTTGCCTTCGGTGGCAACCAGTGGGCGACGCTCGCCGTCTTCGCGGTGGAACAGATCCTTCTCATCGGCACGCTCGGCTACAGCATCGGACACCGGGTTGCCGGCATCCACGTGGTGCGGCTCGGAGGAGCACAGGCGGGACCCTTGGCTGCCTTGGTCAGGACGATCCTCCTGTGCCTGGTGATTCCTGCAGTTGTTTTTGATCCCGACCAGCGCGGCCTCCACGACAGGGCCATGAACACCATTCTCATTCGGATGTAACTTTTACGCGGACAAAAAAGCCGCCCGTTCCTGGAGATTACAGGAACGGGCGGCTGTGGTCTTGGTTAGCGTCCGCGTGCTGCCTTGCGGTCAGGGCGTGCCTTGTAGGGGTCGATGCCCTTGGGGATCGGCAGGCGGTTGCCCAGCGAAGAGATCCGCTTGCTGACCGCGCCGACCTCAACCTTGGTGAGCTCGTTCTTGTATTTGTTCATGGTCTTTGCGATTTGGCTGATGGGCACTTGGCCTTCGCCGCGACCGCTTTCGATCACGTGAATGGTGACGTTCGGCAGGATACGGGCGAGCTTCTTGCGCTCGGCGTCAACCAAGGGCTTGACGCGGTGCGACGGTCCTTCGCTGACCAGCACGACGCCGGGACGGCCGATGGCGCGGAAGACAGCGTCCTGGGTACGCGGGTTGACGGCGACCGGCTGGTCCTCAGTGATCCAGCCGCGGCGCAGGGTCCCCAAAGCCGCGCCGGAAGCTCCGGGCTGGTTCTCGATCTGCGCGAAGGCCGCCCGTTCCGCGCGGCGCGAGAGGATGAAGACAGCGGCCAGCAGGCCCAAGGGGATGCCGATGATCAGGCCTGTGACCCAGTTGTTCAGGAGGAGCCCGACGACGAGGCTGACAGCAACGACGCCAAGGAACGCCAGCAGCATGAGCCACACAACGATGGGGTCATTGCGGCGGGTCATCTTGAAGACCTCGCCGATCTGCTTCAGCTGGCTCGGCTTCTTGGCCTTGGCTTCCTTGGGCTTGCGGGAAAACAAGCCGCGCTTGGGAGCGTCGGCAGCCGATGTTGTCGAGTTGCTGGAATCAGGGGATTTCGCCATAGTGCCTTAATTCTACGTGATTTATGCCAAAGGACCGGACGCCGGATTTGCCCGGGGTCCGGTCCTTTGACCGTGCTTTAGCCGACGTGCTATGCGTGGTGTGCGAGGAGGGTGCGGGCTTCCTGGCGGGTGGTGCCGGAGTCCTGGATGCCTTCGGCGATGTGGGCCAGGTGGGCGGGGATTTCGCGGCCTTTCTTGCGCATCGCGGTGGCCCAGAGGCGTCCGGCGCGGTAGGAGGAGCGGACCAGGGGGCCGGACATGACGCCGAGGAAGCCGATTTCCTCGGCTTCGGTGGCGAGCTCGACGAATTCCTGGGGTTTGACCCAGCGGTCCACGGGCAGGTGCCGTTCGGAGGGGCGCAGGTACTGGGTGATCGTGATCAGGTCACAGCCCGCGGCGTGCAGGTCGGCAAGGGCTTCGGAGATCTCTTCCCGGGTTTCGCCCATGCCCAGGATCAGGTTGGATTTGGTGACCATGCCGGCGGCCCGGCCCTGGGTGATGACGTCCAGGGAGCGGTCGTAGCGGAACGCGGGGC
>NZ_JARVRH010000033.1 GCF_030209755.1 Arthrobacter sp. efr-133-TYG-118
TGAAGGGCATCTACCTGCTGGCCCCGGCGAAAACCGACGGCCCCCGGGCCCAGCTCCTGGCCTCCGGCGTCTCGGTCCCCTGGGCCCTGGAAGCCCAGAAACTCCTCGCCCAGGACTGGGGAGTCTCCGCCGACGTCTGGTCCGTGACCTCCTGGAACGAACTCCGACGCGACGGACTCGCCGCCGAAGAACACGCCTTCCTGAACCCCGGCGAAGAACCCCGCACCCCGTTCGTCGCCCAGCAACTCGCCGGCGCCACCGGACCGGTCATCGCCGTCACCGACTACATGAAGGCCGTCCCGGACCAGATCCGCCAATTCATCCCCAACGAATTCGCCTCCCTCGGCGCCGACGGCTTCGGATTCTCCGACACCCGCCAAGCCGCACGCCGCTTCTTCAAAAACGACACCCACTCCATCGTCGTGAAGACCCTGCAACTCCTCGCCCGCCGAGGCGAAGTTGACGCCCAGGCGGCGGCCCAGGCAATCGAGAAGTACAGTCTCCTCGATGTCAACGCCGGCACCACCGGAGGGGCAGGCGGCGAAAGCTAAGCCTCCAGCGAAGCCAGGCAACATCCCGACGGCGGCCGGCACCGAAAGGTGCGGGCCGCCGTCGGGCTTTAACACCCGGGCTTCAACAATCGCCGGACAACACCAATCGACGCACCCAGCACGTGATGCGCACCAAACGTAGTTGTAGCCTTCGCACAAATGGAGCTTGTGGATGATGCGCCGTATGCTCAAGGCATGGCAGAGCCGATTCAAACCCCCGCAAAACGCAAAGCGGCTGCGCGCACGGTAACACCGGAAAAGGCGGAGACCCTCAAGCGCCTCCGCGCCAATGTGGGGCAATTGTCCACCACCACCATGCGCAAGCTTGAGAAATCGTTGCCTTGGTACAGCCGGCTGAGCTCCGACGAACGTTCAGCCTTGGGCCTGGTTGCCCAAAACGGAATCGCCGCTTTCGTGACGTGGTACGAAAGGCCGAGCTCGCCGTCGTGGATCCTGACGGACGTCTTCGGCAATGCTCCCACGGAGCTGACCCGCTCCATCAGCCTGCAAAAGGCCCTCCAGCTGATCAGGATCGTCGTCGAGGTAGTCGAGGACCAGGTCCCCGTAATCGCTCCCGAAGCCGACCAGCCTTCTTTGCGCGAAGCGGTCCTCCGCTATTCGCGCGAAGTGGCATTCGCTGCCGCGGATGTATATGCCCGCGCCGCCGAATCCCGCGGTTCCTGGGACACCAGGCTCGAAGCCCTGATTGTGGACGCTATCCTCCGTGGCGAGAATACCGACGCCCTTCGTTCCCGGATCGCGGCCCTCGGCTGGAAGGCCCAGGAGCGCTTCACGGTGATGGTCGGAAACTCGCCGTCGGAACCAAGCGCAAGCTATGTGAGCGAGTTGCGCCGGACCGCGGGACGCTACGCGGAGGACGCCCTCGTGGGCATCCAGGGCGACCGCCTCATCCTGATTCTGGGTGGCGTGCAAGACCGGGACACCGCGTACCTGAAACTCAGCGAGCTTTTTGCCCCCGGCGCGGTGGTCTACGGACCGGAGGCCGGCTCCCTCTTGGAGGCAAGCAGCTCTGCCCAAGCGGCCTTTGCAGGGCTCACCGCCGCCAAGGCTTGGCCTTCGGCTCCGCGACCGGTAGCCGCGGACGACCTCCTCCCGGAGCGCGTAGTCTCCGGTGACGACGCTGCCCGCCGTTCCCTCATCAAGAACATTTACCGGCCCCTGCTGGCCGCTTCCAACGGCCTTGTTGAAACCCTCAGCACCTATTTGGAACTTGGCCATTCCCTCGAAGCAACTGCCCGCGAGCTGTTCGTCCACGCAAACACGGTGCGGTATCGTCTCAAGCGCGTCTGCGACGTCACAGGGTGGGATCCGCTCCTCCCCCGGGAGGCTTTCGTGCTCCAAACTGCGTTGGTCGTGGGCAGGCTTTCGGCCCAGCCAAAGGCGACGTCGGAGCGTCACGGTACCCGATCCGCGGGTTGAACCGTTGTAGACTTCCTACAAACTGACCCAGTGAGCTTGGTGTACGCAAACACCAGTAGTTCACGCGGCAATTTGGAAAGCTGGTTACGTGCTTGCAATCGTCTGCCCTGGACAGGGCTCCCAGACCCCTGGATTTTTGGCCCCTTGGCTGGAGCTCCCTTCCGTAGAAGGCCATTTGGCCTCCCTGAGCGAAATCGCAGGCATCGACCTCAAGGCCCACGGCACCACCTCCGATGAAGAAACCATCAAGGACACTGCCGTCGCGCAGCCCTTGATTGTTGCCGCGGGGCTCGTGGCAGCGAAATCGCTGTTCGACGTCGAACTCAGTACCCTTCCGATCGTCCTTGCCGGCCACTCGGTCGGGGAGATCACGGCCTCGGCGCTTGCGGGTGTCCTGAGCGAGGAAGAAGCCATGACGTTCGTCCGCGAGCGTGCCAACAACATGGCCGCCGCCGCCGCCGTCACCCCCACCGGAATGAGTGCCGTCGTCGGCGGCGATCCGGCCGAGGTGCTGTCCGCTATAGAGGCCGCCGGCGCGACTCCCGCGAACGTCAACGGCGCGGGCCAGACCGTTGCCGCAGGCACGTTCGAACAGCTCCAGGCACTGGCTGACAACCCGCCGGCCAAGGCCAGGGTCATCCCGCTGAAGGTCGCCGGAGCATTCCACACCTCCCACATGGCTCCGGCCGTGAGCGCGCTTGAAGCACTGCGGCCGTCGCTCAAGCCGCAGGCTCCCACGGTTCCCCTGCTCTCGAACTTCGACGGCCAGGAGGTCACGGACGGCGGCGCCGCCGTCGAAAGCCTGATCGCCCAGGTCTCGCGCCCGGTGCGTTGGGACCTGTGCATGGAGAACCTCGTCCAGCGCGGAGTCACCGGACTCATCGAGCTGGCACCGGCCGGCACCCTGGCCGGCCTCGCCAAGCGCGGCATGCCCGGCGTGAAAACCGTTGCCGTCAAGACCCCGGAAGATTTGTCCGCGGCACTTGCACTCTTCGCGGAATTGGAAGGAGACGCATGAGCGCCCCCGTACTCAAGCAAGCACCGACGAGGGAATATTCACGCATTGTCGGAATCGGGGCATACCGCCCGGACATCATCGTCACCAACGACGACGTCTGCCAGTGGATCGATTCCTCGGACGAATGGATCCGCCAACGCACCGGTATCGTGACCCGCCACCGCGCCGCAGCCAATGTCAGCGTGATCGACATGGCCGAGGGGGCCGCCCGTGAGGCACTCAAGCAGGCCGGCATTGAGGCTTCCCGGCTGGGTGCCGTCATCATCTCCACCGTCACGCACCCGTATGCCACGCCGTCCGCGGCTGCCGCCCTCGCCGACCGTTTGGGGGCCACCCCGGCACCGGCCTTCGACATTTCCGCGGCGTGTGCAGGCTACTGTTACGGCATTGCCCAGGGCGATGCCCTGGTCCGATCGGGCGCGGCTGAATACGTCCTGGTGGTCGGCGCTGAGAAGCTCTCAGACGTCATCGACAACCATGAACGAACCATTTCCTTCCTCCTTGGCGACGGTGCCGGCGCAGTGATCATCGGCCCGTCCGACACGCCCGGCATTGCCCCGTCAGTCTGGGGATCCGATGGCAGCAAGTGGAACGCGATCGGGATGACGCATTCCCTTGACGAAGTCCGCAACCTTGGTGAGACTGCCCGTCATTCGGATGAATCCGACGATCAGGCCATTATTTCCGCAGCGCAGGATGTTTGGCCGACGCTCCGACAGGACGGCCAAACGGTCTTCCGTTGGGCTGTCTGGGAAATGGCGAAGGTTGCCCAGCAAGCCCTCGACGCCGCAGGGATTGAAGCCTCGGATCTGGCAGCGTTTGTCCCGCACCAGGCGAACATGCGGATCATCGATGAAATGGTCAAGAAGCTCAAACTTCCCGAAACCGTGGTGGTTGCGCGGGACATCGCTGATGCGGGAAACACTTCTGCCGCCTCCATTCCGCTGGCCACCCACCGACTCCTCAAGGAGAACCCAGCGCTCAGCGGTGGCCTTGCCCTGCAGATCGGCTTCGGTGCCGGTCTTGTGTTTGGTGCCCAGGTAATCGTTCTTCCGTAGTTTCGGACCGCGCCTACCTTCCAATTGAATAGTGCTTTGAAACCCAAGCCGTAACCGCGGTTTGCCCCCATTTCCGGCAATAGCCGGCACAACAAGAAAAGGAGCCAACAATGGCTAGCAACGAAGAAATCCTGGCCGGCCTGGCTGAAATCGTGAACGAAGAGACCGGCCTCGCCACCGAAGCCGTGGAGCTGGACAAGTCCTTCACCGAGGACCTGGACATCGACTCCATCTCCATGATGACGATCGTCGTCAACGCTGAAGAGAAGTTCGGCGTCCGCATCCCGGACGAAGAGGTCAAGAACCTCAAGACCGTCGGCGACGCCGTCAACTTCATCTCGAACGCACAGGCCTAGCCTGGCCTCAACTGTGCCGGACTTCGGGTGCGCCCTGTTGCATCCGAAGCCCGGCACAGCTGCTATATCTCCCAAAGTTTTTTCCTGCCTCCCCCGTGAGAACAGCACGTGGGTTGGCTGATCCGACAGAGAGTGATCGCATGGCACGCAAAGTAGTCATAACCGGTCTGGGCGCTACAACGCCCATCGGCGGCGACGTCCCCACGATGTGGAAGAACGCGCTCAAAGGGGTCTCCGGTGCCCACACACTCGAGGACGAGTGGGTTGCCAAGTATGACCTTCCGGTCCACTTTGCCGCCCGGTGCTCGACGCCGGCCCTCGAGGTTCTGAGCCGGGTTGAAGCCAAGCGCATGGACCCGTCCACCCAATTCGGTGTCATCGCCGCCCGCGAAGCATGGGCAGATTCCGGTATCACCGAAATCGACCACGATCGACTTGCCGTGGCTTTCGCCACGGGCATCGGCGGCGTCTGGACGCTCCTGGACGCTTGGGACACGCTGAGGGAAAAGGGCCCCCGCCGGGTCCTGCCCATGACGGTCCCGATGCTCATGCCGAACGGCGTCGCCGCTGCGGTGAGCCTTGACCTTGGTGCCCGCGCCGGTGCGCACACCCCGGTTTCGGCTTGCGCTTCCGGCACCGAAGCGATGCACCTCGGCCTCGATCTCATCCGCTCGGGCAAGGCCGACGTCGTCGTGTGCGGTGGTGCCGAAGCCGCCATCCACCCGATGCCCCTCGCGGCGTTTTCCTCGATGCAGGCGCTCTCCCGCCGCAATGACGATCCTGAGCACGCTTCGCGGCCATACGACCGCGACCGCGACGGCTTCGTCATGGGCGAAGGCGCCGGCGCCCTGGTCCTTGAAGCCGAAGAGCACGCGATCGCCCGCGGCGCGCGCATCTACGCTGAGCTCGCCGGTACTTCCGTCACAGCTGACGCCTACCACATCACGGCACCGGACCCGGAAGGCCTGGGCGCTACCCGCGCTTTGAAGGCTGCCATGTTCGACGGACGCATCCAGGCCGAGGACGTCGTGCACGTCAACGCCCACGCCACCTCGACGCCTGTCGGCGACAAGCCCGAGTACACGGCGCTCCGCGCCGCACTGGGCGCCCACGTCGACAATGTGGCAGTCTCCGCTACCAAGTCGCAGATGGGCCACCTGTTGGGCGCTTCAGGGGCCGTAGAAGCAGTGCTGACAGTTCTTGCCGTCTACGAACGCCGGGCTCCGTTGACCATCAACCTTGAGAACCAGGATCCGGAGATCCCGCTCGACGTCGTCACTTCGGCACGAACTTTGCCCGCCGGTGACATCGTCGCTTTGAGCAACTCCTTCGGTTTCGGTGGCCACAACGCGGTCATCGCCATCCGCAACGTCTGACCCCGTCGCGGCCGGTTCGAGGCACAAGCCAAGCACAATGCAGGCACAAGAGGAGGGCCCCACCGTGGTGGGGCCCTCCTCTTTGCTATGGAAATCCTTCTCGGTACTTTGTTCCCTAACCGACCTGGTGGAGCCAACGGACAGGGGCGCCTTCGGCGGCATGCCGGAACGGCTCGAGTTCTTCGTCCCAGGCCTCACCGAGCGCCAAGGACAGCTCATGGTAGACAGCGGCAGGATCTCCCGCCCCTGACTCGTAGGCGTAGCGGATGCGGTCTTCAGTCACCATGATATTGCCGTGGACATCGGTGACGGCATGGAAAATACCCAGCTCCGGTGTGTGCGACCAACGCGCCCCGTCCACGCCTTGGCTCGGCTCCTCGGTGACTTCGTAGCGGAGGTGCGCCCAACCTCGCAGTGCCGAAGCCAATTGGGCACCCGTTCCAGGGACTCCTGCCCAGGAGAGCTCGGCGCGGAACATTCCGGGGGCGGCAGGTTGAGGGGTCCACTCAAGATCGGTCCGCTTGTCAACGACCGATCCGATGGCCCACTCAACGTGAGGGCACAACGCGGTAGGGGCCGAATGCACAAACAAGACACCGCGGGTTATTGCAACAGACATTCCATCCTCCATAGCTGTAGGTACGTCTTCCCCAACGACCTCTGCCTGGATGAAATTTGCTGCGCGGGTGCCGCGCCGTTCCGGTTTCCCTACCTATCTATGATTTTTTCCGCAGCGGAAGAACATTCAAGTTTAGGTTGAAAGTTTCCCCACAGTGCTTTCATTTTGCCGTACGGACCGGAATTACGCCAGTGCGATTCCCGGACGGGCGGTTTTCCTCCCTTGGGACTCCTCGAAGTGTTGCACGGTTTCCAGGTCTTCATGCCCGGGGGTGGGCTTGTTGGTAGCTCTTGCGAAGCCGGTCGACCGACACATGGGTGTAGATCTGGGTTGTTGCGAGGCTGCTGTGCCCCAGGATTTCCTGCACGGCACGCAGGTGCGCACCGCCGTCGAGCAAGTGGGTGGCGGCGGTGTGCCGCAGGGCGTGGGGTCCGGTTGCCGCCGTGTCCCCCAGGGCCGTCAGCAGGTCGTTAACGACGCTGCGGGCCTGGCGCTGATCGATGCGGTTGCCCCTTGAACTGAGAAAGAGTGCCGGTCCGCTGCGCTCGTTTGCTAGCCGCGGACGGCCGCGGCGGAGCCAGTCGTCGACGGCGAGCGCGGCCGGGACCCCATAGGGCACCGTCCGTTCCTTGTTGCCTTTGCCGAGCACACGGAGAGTCCGGCGATCCGGATCGAGATCATCAATGTCCAGGCCGGCGAGTTCGCCGACGCGGATCCCCGTGGCGTAGAGCAATTCGACGACGGCGCGGTTCCTCAGCGGCATCGGAGAGCCGTCCGCGGCTGCCTCCGACAGGTTTTCGAAGATCCTGGAGACCTGCTGCTGATGAAGGACACCAGGGAGCGTGTGCTCCCGCTTGGGGGCTTGGAGGCGAAGAGCCGGGTCCGAGGCGATGAGCTCTTCCCGCAGGGCCCAGGAGGTGAATGCGCGGGCTGTCGCGGCATGACGGGCGAGTGTCGCCCTGGACCGGCCGGATTCGCTTTGCGCCCCGAGCCAACGCCGAAGGGTGCCAAGCTCCAAGGCCGCGAGCTCCACCACGCCCTCCGCGGCGGCGAATCGGAGCAGGTTCTCAACGTCGGCGATGTAAGCCCTTACTGTGTGGGCGGACCTGGCCCGTTCGCTTTCGAGGTAACGCCGGAAGTCCTGAACGGACCCGGCGAGTGCTTCGGGGAGCGGTTTCTCTTGCACCCCTCCACTGTGCCAGCCGCAGGGCCGGAGGGGTGGCATCGCCACGTTCGGCCATCTTCACCTTTGACCGATGGACCTGTAAATCCTGTAGTACTGCCACAGGAGCAACCCCTGCCAGACTGCGAAAAGAATCCAAAGCCATGCCGGGCCAGTGCCGCCTTGGACGAACAAGACGGCTCCCAGGATCAGAAAGAGACCGATTTGCTGTCCAATCACGAACCTCGCGGGCTGCGCCCTTGACTTCATCATGTCCACATCATCCCTGCTCAAGAGAGATTGGTCTCGGGGGGCAACTATCCACAGCTCAACCCTGCTTCCCCGATCGCTTCCACGCGCCGCTCACTGATACCGCCAAACCCAACAGGCCAAGGCGTCCAAGACCGGCCCTGACGGACTCCGGGCTGAGTCCTGCCACGACCGCGAGCTTCTCTACCGAGCTCGTCGAGCGGACGGGCAGGGCATCGAGGAGTATCAGGTCCTCGAGGGTGAGTCCGTCGTGGTCTGAGGGAGTCGTATCCTTATCCGCGGCGAGCGCTTCACCGCTCGACCCCGCCAGTTCGGCAATCTCGCCGACATCCGTGACGCAAACTGCGCCGCCATCCCTGAGAAGCCGATGGCATCCCGCTGAGTTGGCGCTATGGATAGATCCTGGAACTGTCGCAACGGCCCTGCCAATGGATTCAGCATGATGGGCCGTATTCAGGGCGCCCGAACGCCATCGCGCTTCCACCACCACCGTCACGGCTGCCAAGGCGGCGATAATCCTGTTCCGCTGAAGGAACCTGTAGCGGGTGGGCGCCGAGCCCGGGGGAACCTCCGCGATGACCGCCCCTTGGTTCGCCACGGCACGCAGTAGATCCTCATTTCCGGAGGGATAGTATCGATCCACGCCCCCGGCCATCACCGCGATGGTCGGCATGGCGTTTGTACCCCCGGCCAAGGCCCCGCGGTGCGCATGGGCGTCTATCCCATATGCCCCTCCAGACACGACCGTGCAGCCGCGCTGACCCAGCCCATAGGCGAAATCAGCCGTTACGGAGGCACCGTAGCTCGTACTGTCCCGTGAGCCGACAAGGGCCACGACCCGCCGCACGGGCGGGAACTCCAGTTCGTGTCCCCGCCACCACAGACACAATGGTTCATGAAGGCCCAGATCCGCCAACTGCGCGGGCCACAGCGGGTCGCCAGGGATGATCATGCGGCCGCCAAGGCGTTGCATGGTGGCAAGATCCCGTTCCGGGGCAAGATCCTGGATCCGCGGCGCCCACCGTCGCAATGGCGCAGCCAATCCAGCCCAGGCAGAAGAAACCCCGCTGTCAAGCAATAGGGAAGCCACGTCCTGCTCAAGCCCGGGCCCGGGAGCGAGTTCGCCGCTCGCTATTCTGAGACCGTCAACGGCCCCAGCGGCCTGCACCAGCGCGAGCCCTGCCGCATCTTGTGGTTCCATGAGCCGTGATAGCGCGGCCCGGGCTAGGCGCTCCCTTTTCCGGTCCGGTGCGTCCGGGGTGAGCTGGTAGCCGTGTTCAGTCATGGAGTGTCCTTTCATGCGGCCTCGACCGCCTGCCGCAAGCCGAGGGCCTGCCCGATGTCGTCGTTGTGGGGTTGGTCCCTGTGGCCCAGATCCGCGAGGGTCCATGCGAGACGCAGGACGCGGTCGTAGCCTCTCGCGGTGAGGATTCCACGTTCCAGGGAGGTATCCAGAATCTTCGTCGTCGCGGAAGGCAGGCGCAGTTCGCCGCGCAGGACACGCCCAGGAACCTCCGAATTGGTTTCCATCCCGTAAATTCCCAGGCGTTCACGTTGCCGTGACCGGGCGGCATGGACCCTCCCGGCGACAGTAGCTGTGTCCTCCTCCGCGCCGGATTGCCCAAAGTCCGCGAGGGACACACGTTCCACCTGGAGCTGGATGTCCACTCTGTCCAGCAAAGGCCCGGACATGCGCCCGAAGTAGCGGCGCCGCATTACTGGAGTGCAGGTGCAATCGACTCCCTTGCCGGTGGCCTTCCCGCAAGGGCAAGGATTCGCCGCGAGGACCAGCTGGAAGCGGGCCGGATATGCAGCAGTGCCGGCGGAGCGATGGATGACAAGCTCACCGCTTTCCAGAGGCTGCCGAAGGGCGTCCAGGACCCGGCGCTCGTACTCGGGTGCCTCGTCCAGGAACAAGACGCCACGGTGCGCCCGTGATGCCGCCCCTGGCCGTGGCAGGCCGGAGCCACCACCGATGATGGCTGCGGCAGTCGCAGTATGGTGGGGGTTCTCAAAAGGCGGGCGGCGCAACAGTCGTACCGAATCAATATGGACAGCAGAAAGAGAGTGGATCGCCGTGACCTCCATGGCTTCCTGGTCCCCCAGATCCGGCAAGAGTCCCGGGAGCCGCTCGGCAAGCATCGTCTTGCCTGCACCGGGAGGACCGCAAAGCAGCACATGGTGTGCCCCGGCCGCGGCAACTTCAAGGGCACGGCGGGCATCGCCCTGCCCCGAGACATCACAAAGATCCGGAACGACCGTGGTACCTACGTCCTGATCTCCTCCTGCAGTGTCACCGTCGGCCGGGTCATAATCCAGGGCCAGATCCTGCGGATTTGCCCCGAAATCAAAGGCAAGGCGAGCCAGGGTCTTGTAGCCCCGAACCACTGCCCCGGGAACCAACTCTGCCTCGGCGACGTTTGCCTGGGCCACCACAATCTCGTCGTGGCCTGCCTGAACCGCCGCCATGACCGCCGGCAAGATGCCGCGAACCGGCCTCAACCTGCCATCCAGTCCCAACTCGGAGATGAAGACCGTGCCTTCGGTAGAACGGATATCTCCGGCAGCGCGCAATACTGCCATGGTGATCGCGAGGTCGAACCCCGAGCCACGCTTCGGCAGAGAGGCCGGAATCAGGTTTGCGGTGATCTTTCGGCGACTCAGCGGGATGCCGGAATTCTGTGCCGCGGAACGAATGCGTTCCTTGGCTTCGTTCAGGGAAGCATCCGGCAGCCCCAGGATCACGAAATTGGGGAGGGTTTGGCCGATATCTGCTTCGACCTCCACGATGTATCCATTCAGACCCAGCAGCGCCACGGAGTAGCTTCGACCCACGCCCAACTAGCCCACGCCCCTGAGGTGTTCGAGCTTTGGCTCGCCGACGCCGTCGTCGATGATTCCCACGACATCGACCCGGCGGCGCGGGGCACGCAGTTCGTGATCACGGCACCAGGAAAGGGCCAGGCGATGGAGCCGAGCGAGTTTGGCTGCGTCAACCGCTTCGAATGGATGCCCATAAGCCAGGTTCTTCCGGGTCTTGACCTCGGCGATCACCAAGGTGTCGCCGTCGAGCGCCACGATGTCGATCTCGCCCTCGGAGCATCTCCAATTGCGGTCCACAATCCGCATTCCCTGGGTTTCAAGGAAAGCTACGGCCAGCGTTTCACCTTGCCGGCCCAACAAGTCTTTGGCTTTCATGACCACCTCCGTTACCAGCGTGGAGGCACGGAGAGGCCAAAGACAGGGAGCAGCTTGGCTATGTGGGAAACTCCGTCAGTCAGACGGTGTGGAGGAGAAGTAGCCGGGCTTTCCTAGCAGCCGGGCTTTCCTAGTTGCCCAAGTTGCCGAGATCGCCTAGATCGCCGTCCTTCGGCAGGGAAAGCTCCTCGCTGCGCGGCAGTTCTTCGACGTTGACGTCCTTGAACGTAATAACCCGGACATTTTTCACGAAACGGGCCGAACGGTAAACGTCCCAAACCCAAGCATCCTGGAGGGTCAGGTCGAAATAGACCTCGCCGTCGGCACTCCGGGCCTGGAGGTCAACATGGTTTGCCAAATAGAACCGGCGTTCGGTCTCGACAACGTAGCTGAACAAACCAACGACGTCGCGGTATTCGCGGTAGAGCTGCAGCTCCATGTCGGTTTCGTAGTTCTCAAGATCCTCGGCACTCATAGATCCATCTTGCACCATAGAGGGCGCACACGACGCCACGATTGGTCGGGCGGCATCCAGGACAAGGAAAAGCGGAGGCTACAGCAGGTTCCAGCTGGTCCGGTGGAACGGCGTGGGACCCAACGAGCGGATGGCATCGCGGTGGAAAGACGTCGCGTAACCCTTGTTCTCGTTCCAACCGAAGGCCGGATATTCTTCGTGCAGATCAAGCATGATGCGGTCCCTGGCCACCTTGGCCAGCACGCTGGCGGCCGCCACGCTGAGGCAGCTCATGTCCGCCTTCACGCGGGTGTGCACCGGTGCCTCACAGGCGGGCCCGGACGGCTCGGTGTCGAACAAGGACCCTTGGCTCTGGGGCGAGAGCCAGTTGTGGCTCCCATCCAAAAGGACGAGGTCCGGATGCACGCCCGAGGCGAGAAGCTCGAACCACGCGCGTGTCCCGGCAAGGCGCAGGGCGCCCACAATTCCCAACGCATCGATCTCGGCCGAACTTGCGTGGCCCACCGCGGAGCCGACCGCCCACTCGCGTACCAGCGGTTCCAACCGCTCGCGGTCCTCGGGCTTGAGAAGCTTGCTATCGCGGACATCGGCGAGCAGGCCGTGGTCCCTGAGGTCGACGACGGCGATCCCCACCGACACAGGGCCGGCGAGGGCTCCACGGCCCACTTCATCGACGCCGGCCAGAAGCGTGACCCCCGGAGCCAGGAAACTCCGTTCGACGTCCAGGGTCGGAAAATCAGGAGCGTGCTTCGCCCGCGCCGCGGGTTTTCGCTGCGTTCGAACCGGGATTGACGCTCCTGTCCCCGCCGGAACCATCATTTACTCGCTGGAGCCGTCGGTGAAGCCGTGTTCTGGGGCGACGGCGCGGGAACGTTGCGGAAGACCTCGGAGTGGTTGTCAAGGATCTGCCAACGGTTGATGGGCCAGGCAATAACCGTGGCCTTGCCCTCGACGTCGGAGATGTCGATGAAACCACCATTGACTGATTGGTGTTCGCGGGAGTCGGCCGAGTTATTGCGGTTGTCGCCCATAACCCAAATTTTGCCCGCCGGGACCACTACATCGAAAGACTTGGCCATGGGAATCTGGGCCGGATTGATGTAGCTCTCGTTGAGAACCGTGCCGTTGACGCTGACCCGCGCGGAACTGTCGCAACAGGAGACCCGGTCCCCCGGCAGGCCGATTACGCGCTTGACGAGGTGCTGATTCGTCTCGTCCGGGAGCAGCCCGACGAAGACAAGACCGTCCTGGAACCATTTGAAGGGCCCTGGCGACGTCTTCTGCGTGGGCGGAAGCCATCCTTGTGCGTCCTTGAAGACCACGATGTCGCCGCGCTCCAGTGCGAACGGTTGCGGGACCAGCAGATTAACGAAAATCCGGTCGTCAACGTCAAGGGTGTTGACCATGGACTCAGAGGGAATGAAGAAAGCACGGAACAGGAAGGTCTTGATAAGGAACGACAAGACGATCGCGATGACCACCACGGTGCCGATTTCCCTGAGCCAGCCGAGGAACGGACTGCCGTGGGTTTTGCCGGCAGTTTCGGAGCGATCGCTTTCCCCCGACTCCAGCCGCGAACCGCGCCGTGCGGCGCGCCGCGGCGACTCCTGCTTCTCAGGCTGGGGCGTCGTCGAGCCAGTCTCGCTCCCCGGAACCGGATCGGCGTCGTCCGCTGCAAGATCCATGGCGGGAGCGGACGGTCCGTCCAGGAGCCGGGCGTCGTCGTCGTGCCGTTCCGGCTTCCCGGGAGTTGTCTCGGGCATCTATTGTCCGTTCTTCGAGGTTGTACCGGCCTGCGCAGGGCGAGCTAGTTCTGCAAATCTATCAAGCGGCCAGATAATCCGGACCGGACGCCCGATGACACGCTCCAGCGGCACCATTCCTCCGCCGGGCGCGCCGAGAAGGCTGCGCGAATCGGCCGACCGTGAACGGTGGTCCCCCATGAGCCACAATCGGTCACTGGGAACGACGACGTCGAACTTCTGTTCGCTCGGCGTGTCGCCGGGATACAGATAGGGTTCCTCAAGCGACTGACCGTTGACTGTGAGTTTGCCATCGGTGCCGCAACAAACGACGTGGTCTCCGGGAAGCCCGATGACACGTTTGACGTATGTGGTGTCGCTTCCGGTCAGGCCCAGCCAATGGCCGGCGGCAGCCACGGCGTCGGCAAACGGTCCTTTGCCGCTGTTCAGCGGAGCAAAGGTTCCCCTGCCGTCGAAGACGACGATCTCTCCACGGCGAATAGGGTCTGCGGCGAAATCAGTCCGGGACACGAGGATGCGGTCTCCGGTGCCCAGGATCGGCTCCATTGACTCGGAGGGGATGAAGTAGACGTCGAGCCACAAGGACCGAACGAGCCCGCTGATAGCCACGGCCAGGATAAATGCGAGCAAAATAAAACGCCAGCCCTGTTTCCGGGGCTGGCGTTTTGCGTGGTCCATGATTCGTTTCCTGTTGCGTTGCGGATTTCTCCGGCGCAGGCCGGACACGAATCCAGGACCCGCTTTTGGTCGAAAGACCTACTTGCCGGTGGCGAAGTCGCGCTTTTCCTTGATCTTCGCAGCCTTGCCGCGCAGTGCGCGCATGTAGTAGAGCTTGGCGCGGCGGACGTCACCCTTGGTGACGACCTCGATCTTGTCGATGATCGGGGAGTGCACCGGGAAGGTACGCTCTACACCGACACCGAAGGAGACCTTGCGGACTGTGAAGGTTTCGCGAACGCCGTCACCCTGGCGGCCCAGGACGAAGCCCTGGAAGACCTGGACACGGGAGTTCTTGCCTTCGATGATGTTCACGTGAACCTTGATGGTGTCACCCGCGCGGAACTCGGGAACATCGTTACGCAGCGAAGCTGCATCTACGCTATCGAGGATATGCATTAATCCACTCCTGGTGAACGCCACAGGTCATCCACTTTGGGTCACGGCGGGCAAGCCCGGGGCGCAAGGCCGTCCGGAAATTACCGCCGAAGATTTTCAAGTCCAGTACCACCACTGATTGGTGGTTCCGGATTGTCAGGCTGTTGGTTACGCTCCCCCTGTGGCAGGCGCGAACCCAGTAGACACAAGGGTTAATTCTGCCATACCCCGCGAGTTCCGGCCAATCCCGAGAATGCAGGCCGGTTCTTGCGGTCAGGTGGAGGATGAAGCTGCCCGACGGCGCCGGTTCAGTCCGGGAGGTCGCTGTCCGGGCGGCGCCGCAACCGACCCTCGACGACGTCGTACCCGAGGTCGCCGAAAGCCGTCCGGTCCGCACGCGTCAGGCGGCCGGCGTCGAACTCTACGAGAAGGTCCGGGCGGCGTTCCGCCGTGCGCCGGAACTGTTCGTGCCGCCTCCACTGGGCGATTTTGCCGTGGTTGCCGCTCAAAAGGACAGCGGGCACGTCACGATCGCGCCATGACGAGGGCTTCGTGTAAACCGGGTACTCCAGCAAACCGTCGGAATGGGATTCCTCCACTAACGATTCGGGATTGCCGACGACGCCCGGAAGCAACCGTCCGATGGCCTCGACCATGGCCAAGACTGCAACCTCCCCGCCGTTGAGGACGTAGTCGCCCAAACTGACCGGGCGGACCGTGAAGTGTCCTGCAGCCCACTCCATGACGCGCTCGTCGATGCCTTCATAGCGGCCGCACGCGAAAACGAGCTGCTCTTCCTCGGCGAGCTCATAGGCAAGGGCCTGGTTGAAGCGCTCCCCCGCGGGCGAGGGGACAATCAGGACCGGCTTCGTCGTCGGTCCGTCCGATGAGCCCCCAATTGCGGCAGCCCCCGCATCGGCAGCCCGCGCATTGGCAATGGATTCCAAGGCCTGGGCCCAGGGCTCGGGTTTCATGACCATGCCCGCACCGCCACCGTACGGAGTGTCATCCACAGTGCGGTGCTTGTCCGTGGTGAAGGTCCTCAAGTCATGGACATTCAGCTCCAGAAGACCGTCCTGACGGGCCTTGCCGATGAGGGAAAGCTCGAGCGGCGCCAGGTACTCGGGAAAGATACTGACGACGTCGATGCGCATTTTAGGCGTCATCCTGTGTCTCAGCGTCGTCCTCTTCCGTATCGGAAGCCGAAGCGTCGGTGTTCAGTTCGAAGAGGCCCGGCGGAGGGGTGAGCAGCACATAGCCGTCCTCGACGTTGACTTCGGGCACGATCTCTTCGACGAAAGGCACCAGGACTTCCTTACCGTCCGCGTCTTCAATGACCAGCAGGTCCTGGACCGGCATGGTGTTGAGTGCGGTCACCTTGCCTACGGTCTGCGAGCCGACGCGGACCTCAAGCCCGACGAGCTCATGCTCGTACCAGCCTTCGTCGTCGTCCGCTTCCAGCTCTTCCGTCTCGATGAACAGCTTCGCGCCGCGGATTTCCTCCGCTTGGTTGCGTGTGGAGATCTCTTCGAAACCGAGCAACAGGATGTCCTTGTTCCACCGGGCGCTGGTGATGGTCAAGGGACCGGCCTTCGCCGGCTCCACCACAAATTCGGTGCCCGGGACAAAGCGATCGCCGGGGGCGTCAGTGAGCACCTGGACGGTGACTTCGCCGCGGATTCCGTGGGGCTTGCCGATTCGGGCAACCTGGAGCTGCATGGGGTTCCTCTGATTTCTTCGCTGGGGGCCGGCTTAGGGACCAGGCTGGGGTTTGCTCGTAAAACAATCCGGCCCCTCCACCATAATCTGGTGAAGGGGCCGGATCTAAGACAAGTATTGCTGAACGCGTTACCGGCGACGGTCGGTGTCGACGACGTCGACCCTGACCTGCTCGCCGCCCGCCAATGCCGCAATCACAGTGCGCAAGGCGCGTGCGGTGCGACCCTGGCGACCGATCACCCGTCCGAGGTCGTCCTGGTGAACGCGCACCTCGAGGGATTCCCCGCGGCGGTTGTTCTTGGCACTGACCTTGACGTCCTCAGGGCTGTCAACGATCCCACGGACCAAGTGCTCGAGCGCTTCTGCCAGCAACTTACTCAGCCTCGGTGGTCTCTGCTTCAGCGTCAGCGGGAGCTTCAGCTGCTTCCGACTGCTTGGCCTTCTTGGTGATGGCTTCCGGGATGATGACGGAACCCTTCTCCGGTGCAACGAAAGCAGGCTTGGCGACCTTGGTCTTCAGCGTGCCTTCCTGGCCCGGGAGACCCTTGAACTTCTGCCAGTCGCCGGTGATCTTGAGGATCGCGGCAACCTGCTCGGTCGGCTGGGCGCCGACGGACAGCCAGTACTGTGCACGCTCGGAGACAACCTCGATGTACGAGGGCTCTTCGGTGGGGTGGTACTTGCCGATTTCTTCAATCGCACGGCCATCGCGCTTGGCGCGGGAGTCCATGACGACGATGCGGTAGTACGGTGCGCGCATCTTACCGAAGCGCTTAAGGCGAATCTTTACGGCCACTTTTGTGGTCACTCCTGTTTCTGAAACGGGGTTGAGCCCGTCGTTCTGCACCCGTGGGGCGGGCCATACTTGAGGGTTCCAAGGACAAGATGCACACACGGAGAGAGGGGCCGCGCGGATCGAGTACCTGTCCATTGTGCCAGATGGCAGACAGTATTTCGAACACGCGGCCCATGCGGCGGGTTTTCTGCGGGGTTACTGCTCTGCAGACCAGACGTAGAGACCGGCCCGTTCGGCGTTTTCGACGTCGCTCGCGAGCGCCGCCAACTGCTGGACATACAGGCGGGACTGTTGGGCATCAAAGGGCATGTCTTCTTGGGCCGCCCAGCGTTCGGCGACGTCGTCGAGGATGCTTCCTTCGCCCTCGGACTCGTAGCTGAGAAGCTCGGACAGGGCGCGCACCATGGCTTCGGGGACGCCCAGCAAGGCGTCGCTGGTGACGTCCACCAAAGCGAGTTCATAGTCGGCCCCGGCAGCGTGCACGGCCGTGCCGGCCAGGTCGCCGAGTTGTTCTACTTCGAAATCGCTGATTCCCGGGATCCGCACAGCGGCGCCGGATACGTCACTGCCCTTCTCCAGGGCAGCGGCCCTCTTGAGTGCTTCATCGTGGGTGGCAACAAAGATTTCAGCAAAGCCCATGGAAAGTACTCTCATTCATTCGTGGCAACGGAGCTGCGGCGCGGCGGCCGAAATGCGCCACGCCGTCACGCGCCAAGTCTAACTGGCGAGGGGTCCCCGGCCGAGCGAAGCGAGGTTGGGGAGCAAGTTGGACGCTAACGGGCGAGGGGTCCCCGGCCGAGCGAAGCGAGGTTGGGGAGCAAGTTGGACGCTAGCGGACGGCGACCCGCAGCCGGTTGCGCCACGGGTCCTCGAAGCGCAACTCCTGGCCGGTGTGGTGGGAGCCAATGCCGGCAACCTTGAGGCGGTCGGCGAGCGCGCCGACGGCGTCTGCTGACGGCACCTCGATGACAACCTCGCCGAGCCCGAGCGTGTCCTTGCGCGGACCTGCACCACGGCTGTTCCAGACATTCATGGCCATGTGGTGGTGGTAGCCGCCGGCGGAGACGAACAGGGCCTGCCCGTGCCACCCGGCGGTCTGCTCGAAGCCCAAGGTGTCGACATAGAAATCATGGGCAGTCTGCACATCGCCCACCTGGAGGTGGACATGCCCGACGCCGGCGCCCGCCTCATGCTGGCCTGTCACCGCCGCTTCGCTCAGGTATTGCTGGAGGTAGCGCTGTGGTGGGAGCGGCAGGCTGTCCATGACGACTGAACTGCCGTTCCACTCCCAGCCTTCGCGGGGCTTGTCGTAGTAGAGCTCGATGCCGTTGCCCTCAGGGTCGGTGAAGTAGAAGGCTTCGCTGACCAGGTGGTCCGCGCTGCCGACGAAGGCGTGGGGTTCATACTGCGCAGCGGAGGCAACAGTTGCGGCGAGCGAGGATTGGTCTTCGAAGAGCAAGGCTGTGTGGAAGAGTCCAGCCTCTCCACGACCCGGGATCTGGAGCCCCGAGGCCGGCGCGAGGTGCAC
The DNA here is from genome assembly GCF_030209755.1 of Arthrobacter sp. efr-133-TYG-118. Taxonomy (GTDB): domain Bacteria; phylum Actinomycetota; class Actinomycetes; order Actinomycetales; family Micrococcaceae; genus Arthrobacter. The sequence continues at coordinate 18,425 of NZ_JARVRH010000033.1, forward strand.
CAACGGATTGCCGAGCCTGCCGAAGTAGAGTCCACCATCCTGTTCGGCGACGACGTCCAGCCCCAGCGCCCGCTGGTAGTAGTCGCCCATGAGCTTCATGTCCCCCACTTTGAGCATGACCGTACCCATGGTGAGTTCGGCAGGAAGAAGATCCTGGCTGGATGTGATGGTCATGTGAAACTCCCGGTTTTTTGTGGCGCCGCCCTTCGGCAACCTCTATACATCTAAATTACTTGAAGCTTCAATTTATTCCTAATGCCCGGCACTTCCTGAAATATGTCCCCTCAGCACGGTGCATTGCGGCTCCAGCACCACCTCAAGGGACGCGCGGGGATCGTGTGCGTAGAGCACGACGTCGGCACTCGCACCTTCGCTGATGCCGTCGGCACCCAGCCACTCGCGGGCGGACCAGCAGGCGGCATCGAGCGCAGCAGCAGCGGGAAGGCCGGCGCGGTGCAGTTCCAGGATTTCCTCGCCGATCCGGCCGTGCTTGATGACGCTGCCGGCGTCGGTCCCGGCGTACACCCGCACTCCGGCCTCGAATGCCTCGGCGACGCGTTCATGCCTGAGCTCCCACAGCCTGGTCATGTGGGCGGCGTAACGCGGGAACTTCGCTTCCGCCTGCTTCGCGATGTCCGGAAAGGTCGCAATGTTGATGAGGGTGGGGACGATCGGCACACCCTGGTCCAGGAGCCTGGGAATGTGATGCGGCAACAGGCCGGTGGCGTGCTCGACGCAGTCGATGCCGGCGTCGAGCATGTCGTCGATAGTCCCTTCGGCGAAGCAATGGGCAGTCACCCTGGCTCCCTCGGCGTGTGCTGCCCCGACCGCGTCCTTGACGATGGCGGCCGGAAAGGACGGGCCGAGATCCCCGGCGGACCGGTCGATCCAGTCCCCTACGATCTTGACCCAGCCGTCTCCGGACCGCGCCTGTTTGCGCACCGCCTCCACAAGGTCCTCCGGCTCGACTTCTTCGGCCAGTCCGGGGATGTACCGGCGTTGCCTGGCAATGTGCCTGCCTGCGCGGATGATCCTGGGCATGTCCGTCCGGCGCTGCAGCCAGCGCGTGTCGCTTGCGGATCCGGCGTCGCGGATCAAGAGAGTCCCGGCGTTCCGGTCCGCCGCCGCCTGCAGTCGGGCAGTCTCATCGTCCACGGTTCCGCCCTTGCCCAAGCCAACATGGCAATGCGCATCCACCAGGCCGGGCAACACCCATCCGTCCAGGATGGCGTCGGGCGCGGCAGCGGGCGGCAGAAAGGTCAGCCGTCCGTCGACCGACCAGAGGCCTCGCCGTTCTTCTTTCGGTCCCGTGAGGACAGCGCCTCTGAACTGGATGATTTCCGCCATGATTCCACCTTAAACTCCACACCGTTCCCGGCCCGGTCACATCTGTCCTCGGTCACATCTCCGCTCCGTCACATCTCTCCCAAGCACCAATAGCTGTGATAGCTTCGTCTACGACCACACGGGGGCCCTTGCAAGGGCTGAGATCGGGCTGACGCGGCCTGCGACCGTTGAACCTGTCCGGGTAATGCCGGCGAAGGAAGTGAGTAATCCTTTGAGCACCAAAGAAACACAACTGAGCCCTACCCAAAACGGATCGGCGCAAGAGGTGACCCAGTCCCTCAAGTCGCATTCCCTCGCGTTCCTGGAAGACACGGAGACGGGAATCCGGGTTCCGGTCACGGAAATCGCCCTGGAACCATCCCCCAACGGCGAGGCCAACGCGCCGTTCCAGATATACCGCACCGCTGGGCCAGGAAGTGATCCCGTGGTTGGCCTCGAGCCGTTCCGCAGCGAGTGGATCGAAGCCCGCGGCGACACCGAGGCATACAGCGGCCGCGAACGGAACCTGCTCGACGACGGCAAGTCGGCCGTGCGCCGCGGCGCCGCCTCCGCTGAGTGGAAGGGCGCACAGCCGGTGCCCCGCCGCGCCGTCGACGGCAAGACCGTGACACAGATGCACTATGCCAAGCAGGGCATCGTGACGCCCGAAATGCAGTTCGTGGCACTTCGCGAGAACTGCGATGTTGAACTGGTCCGCAGCGAAGTCGCCGCCGGCCGCGCCATCATTCCCAACAACATCAACCACCCCGAATCCGAACCGATGATCATTGGCAAGGCCTTCCTCGTGAAGATCAACGCCAACATCGGCAACTCCGCCGTCACCAGCTCCATCGCCGAAGAAGTGGACAAGCTGCAGTGGGCCACGCAATGGGGCGCGGACACCGTCATGGACCTGTCCACGGGTGACGACATCCACACCACCCGCGAATGGATCATCCGCAACTCCCCCGTGCCGATCGGCACCGTGCCCATTTACCAGGCCCTCGAGAAGGTCAATGGTGAAGCCAACAAGCTCACATGGGAGATCTTCCGCGACACCGTCATTGAACAGTGCGAGCAGGGCGTGGACTACATGACCATCCACGCCGGCGTGTTGCTTCGCTACGTGCCGCTCACTGCCAACCGCGTGACGGGCATCGTTTCCCGCGGCGGCTCCATCATGGCGGGCTGGTGCCTGGCGCACCACGAAGAAAACTTCCTGTACACCCATTTCGACGAACTCTGCGAGATCTTCGCCAAGTACGACGTCGCGTTCTCGCTCGGCGACGGCTTGCGCCCTGGAGCGACGGCGGACGCCAACGACGCTGCGCAGTTCGCCGAGCTCGACACGCTCGCGGAGCTCACGAAACGGGCGTGGAAGTACGACGTGCAGGTCATGGTCGAGGGCCCCGGGCACATCCCGTTCCACCTCGTCCGCGAGAACGTCGAGCGGCAGCAGGAGCTGTGCGACGGCGCACCGTTCTACACGCTCGGCCCGCTCGTGACCGACGTTGCTCCGGGCTACGACCACATCACCTCGGCCATCGGCGCCACGGAGATCGCACGCTACGGAACCGCGATGCTCTGCTACGTCACCCCAAAGGAACACTTGGGCCTGCCGAACAAGGACGACGTCAAGACCGGGGTGATTACGTACAAGATCGCCGCCCACGCCGCTGACCTTGCCAAGGGACACCCCGGCGCCCACGAACGCGACGATGCCCTGTCCAAGGCCCGCTTCGAGTTCCGCTGGCGTGACCAGTTCGCGCTGTCATTGGATCCGGTCACCGCGGAAGCATTCCACGATGAGACGCTCCCGGCAGAACCGGCCAAGACGGCGCATTTCTGTTCCATGTGCGGACCGAAATTCTGCTCCATGCGCATCAGCCAGGACATCCGCGACGAATACGGCTCCGCGGATTCCCAAGCGGCCATCGCGGAAATGTACAGCGGGATGCGCGAAAAGAGCGAGGAGTTCCTGGCATCCGGCGGCAAGGTCTACTTGCCCGAGCTCGAGGTTCCCGCAGGAAAGCTCGGAACAAAGTCAGGACGCCTGAACTGATCAGGAAGCTTGGACTGATCCGGCGCGGCTGACATCCGCGATGAAGGACCGGATCATCCGGTCTCCTTCAACTGAGTCATGAGGCCGGTGTCCTCCAGCCGCAACGCGGTGGAGGGCGCCGGTTTCCTGCAAGTAGCCGGCGATCTCTTCGTAGAGGGGTTCCCAACCACCGGTCAGGACAAGCGTGGGGACCCCCGGCACAATATGCAGGGGCGCTTCCCACGGCGGAGCCTGGAGCCGCAGGCGCCGAGCGGTACGCCGGGCCTCCGGGGTGCTGAGGACGGCCGCCTCCGAGGAAAACGCCCTGCGAACGAATTCGCGTTGGTAATCGTCATCGCTGAGTTCGTGCCGGATCCGGAACAACGGCTCCATGAGTGCCCGGTAAGCCGCGGTGGCGGGCAACTCGGCCGTCAATGAAAGACAAGCAGGTTCCACCAGCACGAGGGACCGGACCAGGTCCGGCCGCTCCACCGCGGCCAACATGGCTGAAATCGCGCCTTGGGAGTGCGCTACGACGTGGCCTCCACGCGCGGGGCCGGAGGATGACGCGGACTCCCGTCCTCCAAGGCACTCCAGGATAATGTCCACATCCGCGGCAACGTCGGATTCCAACGGCTCGACCTGCGCATCAAAGCCGTGGCGTTTCAGGAACAGTGCGTCGTACTTCAGCGCCATACCGTGTTGTTTCGGCCAAGCGGCAGCGCCGAATGTACCGGCTCCGTGGACGAACACAACGCGCTGCTTTTGCATTCCCCCAGCCTATGGCACGGGGCTGACACCCAACTACCTGGCAATTGATGCCGTTCTGAGCCCTCAAAACGACACCTACTGCTAGCCAGTTGGGTGGACGGTTACTTGCCGCCGAGGAACTTGTCGAAGCCCTTGGGCAGGTTCAGCTGCGAGGGATCGAAGTCGCCGCCCGCCTGGCCGAACGCCGCGCCGGTGGGAACGGCTTTCGCCCGCTTGTTCTCGGCGTCGCGCAGTTCCTGGGCCGCCTTGGCGGGGTTACCGGAACGGGCCTTCTTCTTGGGCGCGTTTTTGCTTCCCTTGCGGGAACCGCCGCCTCCGAGGCCGGGCATGCCAGGCATCCCGGGCATGCCGCCGCCCTGGGCCAGTTTCTTCATCATCTTCTGGGCCTGCGCGAAACGCTCCAGGAGGCCGTTGACCTCGGAGACGTGGACACCGGAACCACGTGCGATTCGGGCGCGACGGGAACCGTTGATGATCTTCGGAGCCAAACGCTCGTGCGGGGTCATGGAGCGGACAATCGCCTCCACGCGATCGATTTCGCGCTCGTCGAACTGCTCCAGTTGCTGGCGGATGTTCTGCGCACCCGGCATCATCATGAGCATCTTCTTCATGGAACCCATGTTGCGGATCTGCTGCATCTGGGCGAGGAAGTCGTCCAAGGTGAAGTCTTCCTGGTCGGCGAACTTCTTCGCCATCCGGGCCGCTTCATCCTTGTCCCAGTTCTTCTCGGCCTGCTCGATCAGGGTGAGAACGTCACCCATATCGAGGATGCGGGAAGCCATGCGGTCGGGGTGGAACAGTTCGAAGTCGTCGAGGCCTTCGCCGGTGGACGCGAACATGACCGGCTTCCCGGTGACCGACGCTACCGAGAGGGCGGCGCCACCGCGGGCGTCGCCGTCGAGCTTTGACAGCACAACGCCCGTGAAGTTGACGCCTTCATCGAAGGCAACCGCCGTGTTGACGGCGTCCTGGCCGATCATGGAGTCGATCACGAACAGAACTTCGTTCGGGATGATCGCTTGGCGGATGCGGCGCGCCTGGTCCATCATTTCGGCGTCGACGCCGAGGCGGCCCGCGGTGTCCACGATCACGACGTCGTGCAGCTTCTGGCGGGCTTCGTCGACGCCGGCGCTTGCGACGGCGACCGGGTCGCCGGTGGGAACATCCAGATCCGAGGTGGTGCCCGGGTGCGGCGCGAAGACGGGAACGCCGGCCCGTTCGCCGACAATTTGGAGCTGCGTCACGGCGTTGGGACGCTGGAGGTCGGCGGCGACGAGCACGGGGCTGTGGCCTTGGGCCTTGAGCCATTTGGCAAGCTTGCCCGCGAGGGTGGTCTTACCCGCACCCTGCAAGCCGGCGAGCATGATGATGGTGGGGCCGGTCTTCGCCAAGCGGATACGACGGGTCTCGCCGCCGAGGATCTCCTGGAGTTCCTCGTTGACGATCTTGACGATCTGCTGGCTCGGGTTCAGGGCCGCGGAAACCTCGGCGCCCAGGGCGCGTTCACGGATGCGGCCGGTGAACTCGCGGACCACGGGAACGGCAACGTCGGCGTCCAAAAGGGCGCGCCGGATCTCCCGTACGGTGGCGTCGACGTCGGCCTCGGTGAGGCGGCCCTTGCCACGGAGATTCTTGAAGGTTGCTGTCAACCGGTCAGAGAGTGAATTGAACACGCGCCGTGCACTTCTTTCAATGGTCTACGAATGGCGGCCGTTCCGACGCACCAATATCTTGACGATTCCTGCCCCAAACAAATCTGACTCAACTGAGGGACTCGACTATCTAGGGTACCAAGACGCGCCTGCAAGATGGCATGCTGGCACAGTGACCAGCAAAACAACAGTAAATACGTTGCTCATCCTAGGCGCCTCCGGAGATCTGACGGGCCGATTGCTGTTGCCGGGCCTTGCCAGGCTCGTGGCCAACGGCCTCGCAGACGGCCTGAAACTTGTCGGAGCCGGCTCCGACCCGTGGACGCCCCAGCAGTGGACCAAACGTGTGGGTGGCGCCTTCGAGGAGGCCGCCAGCGGTGCAGGCGCCGCCGGCAAGAAAGCAATCGCGGCCTTGGAGAAAAGTACCGAATATCAGCAATTGGATGTCACGGCCGACGGCCAGCTCGCGACGCTCCTGGCCGGGCTCGAAGCACCAATCGCCGTTTATTTCGCTTTGCCCCCGCACATCAGCCAGAAGGCCTGCGAGGTCCTCACTGCCGGGCAACTTCCTCCCGGAACAAGCCTGGTGATGGAAAAACCCTTCGGATCCAGTTCCGAATCCGCCCGGGAACTCAACAAGACCCTCGCCGCGTTGGTCCCGGAAGACCATATCCACCGCGTGGACCACTTCCTTGGCAAGGCCACCGTGTTCAACATCCTCGGCCTGCGCTTCGCCAACAGCTTCCTGGAGCCGGTGTGGAACCGGGACCACATCGAGAAGGTGGAGATCATCTTCGACGAAGACCTCGCACTCGAGGGGCGTGCGCGCTACTACGACGGCGCTGGCGCCCTCAAGGACATGATCCAGAGCCATTTGCTCCATATCATGGCGCTGCTGGCCATCGATGCCCCCTCCAGCATCGGCGAGCGCGATCTCCGCGACGCGATTTCAACGGTGCTGCGCGCGAGCAGCATCACCGCACCCTACAAGAAGTCAACCCGGCGGGCGCGGTACACCGCCGGCCGGACCGGCGACCGTGACGTGCCTGACTATGTCGCGGAAGCGGGCGTGGACCCTGCCCGGGAAACGGAGACGCTCGCGGAAGTCGAAGTGGGAATCGACACTTGGCGCTGGAAAGGCGTCCCCTTCATCCTGCGTTCGGGAAAGGCGTTGGGTGCCGCTCGGAAAGAGGCCATTGTCACCTTCCGGCCCGTTCCACACCTGCCGTCCGGATTCGAGGGCGTGGACTCCCCCAACCGGCTGCGCATCGGGTTCGGTCCTGACACCCTGCAGCTCGACGTCGACGTCAACGGTCCTGGAAACATCTTCACGCTCAATCGCGTGACACTCAACGCGGAATTGAATGCTTCTGATCTGCTGCCCTACGGAGAAGTGTTGGAGGGCGTCATTACCGGCGATCCCCTGCTCTCAGTCCGCGGCGACACCGCCGTCGACTGCTGGCGGATCATCGAGCCCGTGATCAAGGCCTGGGCCAAGGATTCCGTACCGCTCGAAGAGTACGACGCCGGCGGGCCCGGTCCCGCGGACTGGCCCACCGCCGTCGGGGGCTAGCCAGACGGCCGCACTCCTTCGGAAGCGCACACGCAAGAGGGGCCGGGTACCTTTGCAGGTACCCGGCCCCTCCTTTGCGTTGGTGCCTTAGATGGCGGCTGCGCCTCGTTCGCCCGTGCGCACACGGACGGCTTCGTAGACGTCTACGGTCCAGACTTTGCCGTCACCGGCACGGCCGGTGTTGGAGGAAGCAATCAGGACATCGAGGATGTCGTCTGCCTGCTCGTCCGTGGCCAGGACCTCCACGCGGATCTTGGGGAGCAGGTCCACATTGTACTCAGCCCCGCGGTACACCTCGGTGTAACCGCGCTGCCGGCCGTAGCCGCTGGCCGCGCTGACCGTCAGTCCCTGTACCCCGTATGCTTCGAGCCCCTCGCGGATGGCGTCGAGCTTCTCCGGGCGGACGATCGCCGTGATGAGTTTCATGCCTGGACACTCTCCTTGCCTGATACGGATGCTTCGTCGGCTGATTCGGACGATACCTTGCCCGTGATGAGGTCGTGAAGGGGCTGGAAGCTTCCGCCGTGGCCGCCGACCCCGAACTCGTATGCCGTTTCGGCGTGCAGGCTGAGGTCTGCGCCGGCGATCTCCTGGCGTTCGGAGATGCGGAAGCCCATGAGCTTGTGGATCGGGTAGGCGATGATGAAGGTCATGACGCCGGTGAAGACGATCGAGCAAAGGGCTGCGAGGGACTGTGCAACCAGCTGGGTGGTACCGCCGCCGTAGAACAGGCCGGCTGCACCCTGGGTCGGGGTGGCGAGGAAGCCGATGGCCACCGTGCCGATGATGCCGGACACGAGGTGGACGCCGACGACATCCAGAGAGTCGTCGTAGCCGAGCTTGAACTTCAGGCCGACGGCGAGGGCCGAGGCAACGCCGGCTGCAACACCGAGGGCGATGGCGCCGAGCGGGGAAACGTTGGCACAAGCCGGGGTGATGGCGACCAGACCGGCGACGACACCCGAAGCGGCTCCGAGCGAGGTGGGGTGGCCGTCACGGATGCGCTCCACGATGAGCCAGCCGAGCATGGCCGCTGCCGGAGCAGCGAGGGTGTTGATCCAGATGAGGCCCGCCTGCTCGACGGTTGCTGCTGCACCGGCGTTGAAGCCGAACCAGCCGAACCACAGGATGGCCGCACCGAGCATGACCAGGGGCACGTTGTGGGGGCGGTGGTTCGGGTCCTTGCCGAAGCCCTTGCGGTTGCCGATGATCAGGACGAGGATCAGGCCGGCCACACCAGCGTTGATGTGCACCACGGTGCCACCGGCGAAGTCGATGACCGGAGCGAACGTCTGGCCGAACCAGCCGTCCTTGGAGAAGAGGCCGCCGCCCCACACCATGTAAGCCATGGGTGCGTAAACAAGCGTGGCCCAAATCGGGGTGAAGAGCGTCCATGCCGAGAACTTCGCACGGTCCGCGATGGCACCGGAGATCAGGGCCACGGTGATGATCGCGAAGGTGGCCGCGTAGCCTACCTTGAGGAGGTCAGCGGGATCCGTGAAGTTGTGCAGGCCGAAGTGGCTGAACGGGTTTGCGAAGAGCTGGAAGAAGTTGTCCGTGTTGCTCGTGGACATCGATGCGCCCCACAAGACCCAGACGATGGTCACTGTGCCGATGGCGATGAAGCTCATCATCATCATGTTCAGGGCGGCCTTGGCACGGGTCATGCCGCCATAGAAGAATGCCAGGCCCGGGGTCATGAACAGCACGAAGGCTGACGCGACCAGGAGCCAAACGAGACCAGCGGTGAATTCCATGGTCTACGTCCTCTCTGCTCTTTGTTGCGGACTTTGCCGCCTGTCCCAACGCATTTGCGTTCTATGTAAGAGTTTTGCGGGGCAGTGTTTCACCTGCGAAGGTTTTAGATTGCGGGGCTGTTACAAGAACTTCTCGAACGTAAATGGTGCATATCACCCTTGTTACGGATATGTTTCGTCAGTTCCACTTTCCCGACGTTCCCACTACCCAGAGGACTCCAACACCATGACCGCAAGCCCCAAATCCCCCGCCAATCAAGGGGCGAGGGCCGCGAAGGCTGAAATGCCGAGGGACATCAAGGTGATGTTGGCGGCGGCGTTCCTGATCGCACTGGGTTTTGGCCTCGTGGCGCCCGTGCTCCCCCAGTTCGCCACGACGTTCGACGTCGGGGCGACGGCAGCCGCGGTGATCGTGAGCATTTTCGCCTTCATGCGCCTGGTGTTCGCTCCAGCCGGTGGTGCCCTGATGGGCCGCTTCGGCGAGCGTCCCGTGTACATCGCTGGGTTGCTGATCGTGGCGGCGTCGACCGCGGCGTGCGCCTTCGCCCAGAACTATTGGCAACTGTTGGTTTTCCGGGGGCTTGGCGGAGCTGGTTCCGTGATGTTCACCGTCGCGGCGATGGGCCTGTTGATCAGGCTCGCCCCTCCGGAAAGCCGTGGACGGGTCTCCGGCGCGTACGCCTCCGCCTTCCTGATCGGCAGTGTCCTGGGGCCCGTGGTTGGCGGCCTGTTGGCCGGGTTCGGCCTGCGCGTCCCGTTCCTTGCCTATGCGGCGGCCCTGGTCTTGGCGGCCTTGGTTGTGCGCACGCAGCTCACGGGCAGTTCAAAGGCAGCGAAGCAAGGCGGCGCGGCGGGGCCGTCAATGCACATGAAGGAGGCCCTGGGCGATTCTGCGTACCGGGCCGCACTGTTCTCCAGTTTCAGCAACGGCTGGGCTACCTTTGGCGTGCGCATGGCCACTGTGCCATTGTTCGCGGTGGTTGTCCTGGCCGGAGGATCGGCCTCGGCGGGTTGGGCGCTGGCCGTGTTTGCAGGGGGAAACGCACTGGCGCTGACCTTCTCCGGCCGTATGGCTGACAGTCTCGGCCGCAAGCCCATGATGCTGCTGGGCTTGGTCGTCACCGGGCTGGCCACCGCCACCATCGGGTTGACGGGCAATCTTCCCGCGTTTTTCGCTGCGTCTGCCGCGGCCGGCTTCGGCTCCGGCTTGCTGAACCCGGCCCAGCAGGCCGCCGTCGGGGACATCATCGGTCGTGGCCGCTCCGGTGGCAAGGTGCTGGCGGTCTTCCAGATGGCCTCCGACGCCGGAGCCATCGTGGGCCCCGTCCTGGTCGGTCTCCTGGCCGATGGACTTGGCTACGGCTGGGCGTTCGGCGCAACCGGCGGCATCCTCCTGCTCGCCGCCGTCGGCTGGTCCGCGGCACGCGAGCCGATGCAGCTCGGCCCCGAACGCACCGACACACCCAACTGACTCGCAGTTAATGTCGTTTTCAGGGCCGAAAACGACATTAACTGCTAGTTACTTGGGAGGATGCGGCTAGTTCAGCAAGGCGTCGACGAAAGCTTCGGCTTCGAACGGCGCGAGGTCGTCCGGGCCTTCGCCGAGGCCGACAAGCTTGACCGGCACACCGAGGGCCTTTTGGATCGCGACGACGATCCCGCCCTTCGCGGTGCCGTCGAGCTTCGTTAGTACGATTCCCGTGATGTTGACTACCTCGGAGAAGACCTTGGCCTGGTTCAGGCCGTTCTGGCCGGTGGTCGCATCCAGTACCAGCAGGACTTCGTCCACTTCGGCCAGCTTCTCGATGACGCGCTTGACCTTGCTCAGCTCGTCCATGAGGCCGACCTTGTTTTGCAGGCGCCCCGCGGTGTCGATCATCACGACATCCACTTCCTGCTCAATGCCGGCCTTGACGGCTTCGTAGGCGACAGAAGCCGGGTCCGCGCCGACGACGTGCGACCTCACGGTTGCGACGCCGACACGCTGGCCCCATGTGGCAAGCTGCTCCGCAGCCGCTGCACGGAAGGTGTCGGCTGCGCCCAACAGGACGTCCTTGTCTTCGGCGACGAGAACCCGCGCCAGCTTGCCAACGGTGGTGGTCTTGCCCACCCCGTTGACGCCGACGACGATCATGATGGCGGGGTGGGCTCCCTTGCGTTCCACGTTGAGGCTGCGGTCCATCGTGGGGTCCACGAGCTTGATGAGTTCCTCGCGCAGGAGTGCCTTGACGTCCTCCGGGCTGCGGGTGCCCTGGACCTTTACGCGTGCACGCAAAGCATCGACCAACTGCATGGTGGGCTCGGTGCCGAGGTCGGCAAGGAGCAGTGTTTCTTCGACTTCGTCCCAGACGTTTTCGTCGATCTTGTCGCTCGAAAGCAGGGCCAGGAGCCCCTTGCCGAGAATGCTGTTGGACTTGACCAATCGCGCCCGAAGCCGGTTGAGGCGGCCCTCGACAGGCGCGGGGGTCTCCACCTGGATAAGTTCCAGTCCCGCGGCGTCGTCCGGAACGTCGGTCTCCGGTACGGCAAGGTCGGAGGGTTCGACGACGGGTCCGGGCGACGTGCGGTCCGGTGCGGCCCCGGGGGCGTCGTCGACGATCGTTCCGCCGCCTGCCGGCGCCTTGCCGGCGGGATCGTTGGCGTCGTGCGTTCCAGCGTAAGTCGAGGAGGACTTCCGCGCCTTGAGCAGGACAGGAATCAGCCCTCCGACCACCACGATGGCAGCGACAATGGACAAAATAATGGGGAGGAGATCGTTCACTCCCCTAGCTTCTCACAAAGCTAGACCTCGGCACCGAGCCTCTGGCTGATGACAGTGGACACGCCGTCGCCCCGCATTGTCACTCCGTAGAGGGCGTCCGCAACTTCCATGGTCCGCTTCTGGTGCGTAATGACAATCAGCTGGCTGGACTCGCGCAGCTCTTCGAAAATCGTGATGAGCCTGCCTAGGTTCGTGTCGTCCAGCGCGGCTTCCACTTCATCCATGACATAGAACGGCGAAGGCCGCGCCTTGAAAATCGCCACGAGCAACGCAACAGCCGTCAGCGACCGTTCGCCACCGGAAAGTAAGGACAACCGCTTGATCTTCTTGCCGGCAGGCCTTGCCTCGACCTCGATGCCGGTGGTCAGCATGTCATCGGGGTCGGTCAGCACCAATTTGCCTTCCCCGCCCGGGAAGAGCCGCGCAAAGACGTGGTCGAACTGCTTGGAGGTATCCGCGAAGGCCTCGGCAAAGACCTGCTGGACGCGGTTGTCCACTTCCTTGATGATGTCCAAAAGGTCCTTGCGACTGGACTTGAGGTCTTCCAGCTGCGTGCTCAGGAATTGGTGGCGTTCCTCAAGTGCGGCAAATTCCTCAAGCGCCAAAGGGTTCACTTTGCCAAGGGCTGCGAGGTCCCGTTCGGCTTTGCGGAGCCGCTTCTCCTGCTCGGCGCGGACAAAGGGAACACCCTCGACGATGGTGTTTCCGTCCTCATCCACCGCTGCGCGGAGTTCCGCCCATTTGTCCACTGTAGCGGGGGGCACGGGAACGGGCTGCTCCGGACCGAAGTCGGCCACGAGCTGTTCCGCTGACAGGCCGAGCTCCTCGATGGCGCGCGTTTCCAACGCTTCGATCCTGAGCCTTTGCTGGGCCCGGGCCAGTTCGTCGCGGTGGACAGAATCCGTCAGTCCCGCCAGCTCCTGGGCCAAGGTCCCGTTACTGCTCCGGACATCGCCGAGTTCCTTTTCGCGCTGCTCCCGGACGGCTTCGGCGAGGTCGCGGGCGCGGGCGGCCAGGTCCACTGAAATGTCAACGAAACGCACAGCCTGTTCGACGGCGGAAGCGACGGCGGAGGCCCGCTCGGCTTGCGCTTTGCGGCGCATGGCCCGGCGCGCGGCTTCCTCACGTGCCCGCCGTTCGCTCGCGGCGGCCCGTTCCAGGGAAGTGGCCCGGTTGCTGGTTGCGGCGAGCTGTTCCTCGGCACTCCGCAACCCCAGCCTGACCTCCATCTCACGCGACCGGGCGTCGCTGGCAGCCCTGGCCAAGGCATCGCGGTGCTCCGTGGAAGGCTCTTCCTCCTGGGGGGCTTCTTCTGCCGCGGCCAGCCGTTCCGCTGCAAGCTCAAGGGATTCCTCTGCGACGGCGATGTTCAGTTCGGCCTTGGCCAGGGACTCCGCCATTCGATCACGTTCCGCGACGGCGCTGCGCAACTGGGAATTCAGGTGGCCAAGCCGTTCTGCGACGGCGGCCAGGCGGGCATCCGAGTCGTGGAGTTTGTCCAGCGCCGCGTTCGCCCGTTCCTGGGCATCGGCGCGGCGTGCTTCGGCTCCAGCCAACGCGAACTTTCCCCGCTCAAGACGGGTGGTGAGCTCCAGGAGCCGGGTGTCGGCGTCGTCTACTGCCGCTTGGACCTCAAGGAGCGACGGTGCCGTGGCCGATCCACCGTCCACGGTCAGGGCCCTGAAGACGTCGCCTTCGCGGGTCACCGCAGTGAGCGTCGGGTTGCCGGCAATGAAGCTCGCCGCCGCGTGCAAGTCGTCGACGACGGCGGTGGACGCGAGGATTGTCGTTGCGCCGCTCGCTTCGGGGGCGTCAGTCGCCACCAGCTCGGCAGCCCAGCGCGCGCCGTCAGGCAGCGTCGGCAATTCCTTCAGGCCAAGCTCGGGATCCGCTGAGGATACCGCGCCTGCCACCAAGAGCGAGGCGCGTCCGGCGTCGGCGTCCTTCAACAGCTGCATCGCGGCGACGGCCCCGGCGCTGTCCGCCACCACGACGGCGTCGGAGGCGCTGCCAAGTGCTGCGGCTACGGCAGTCTCATACCCGGGCTCCACCGTCAGGAGGGAAGCCAGCGAACCGAGGACTCCGGGGTGGTCCGAGGACAGAAGCCGCGACGAGCCATCCTTGCGATTGAGTCCAAGCTGCAAAGCATCGCGGCGGGCAGCAAGCGCATCGCGTTCGCGGACTTGATCGCGTTCGGCAGCTTTCAGCGCTTCGATCTCGGCGTTGATCTCGTCAAGAAGGGCGCAGGCGTCCTCGTATTCGGCGTCGAGGCTTTCTTCGCCGTCTTCGACGCCGGCCACTTGTGACTCGAGGGCCGTAAACTCACTTTGTCCGTGCCGACGGCGTTCCTCGCCAGCCGTCAGCGAATCCCTGAGCCTGCCCCGCTCAGCCTCGGCCGCCTCGGCCCGGGAGCGTGCGGCAGCCAATTGACCTACGAGTTTCGCGAGGCCCTCACGGCGATCGGCTGCCGCCCGCAACACGGCCGTCAGGCGTTTGTCCTCGGCCGCGGCCAGGTTCTCGGCTTCCTGTTTGGCCGCCGTGGACTCGAGTAGCGCGGCTTGCTTTGCCAGGATGTCGTGCTCGAGCTCCGACTGTTCCTGCCGGACCCGGGCGGCCTGCCGGTCCAGGTGGTCCGGGTCCCGGCCCGAATCCGGGGCAGCATCGGAGGCGCCAAGGAGACGGCGGCGCTCGGTCGCGAGCGATCCCAGGGCGCGAAGCCGGTCCCTGGTTGCCGACAGCTGGTACCAGTTGTCCCTGGCGGCATTGAGCCTGGGTGTGGCCTCAGCTGCGAGTTGCTCGAGTCGGATCTGGCGTTGGCGGCCGGCGCCGAGCTCGGCTTCAACTACCTCGCGGCGCTCTTTCAACGCCGCTTCGTCGGCGACGTCCTTCTGCAACGCCCGGGTGAGCTGGACGAGATCATCGGCCAACAGCCTGGACTTGGCGTCACGGACGTCGAACTGCACGGTCTGGGCGCGGCGGGCGACTTCGGCCTGTTTGCCCAGCGGCGTGAGTTGACGGCGGATTTCCGCCGTCAGGTCGCCAAGGCGTTGCAGGTTCGCCTGCATGGCTTCCAGCTTGCGGACAGTCTTTTCCTTGCGACGCCGGTGCTTGAGGATGCCTGCGGCTTCTTCGATGAATCCCCTGCGGTCCTCGGGCGTCGCGTGCAGGACACGGTCCAACTGCCCCTGCCCCACGATCACATGCATCTCCCGGCCAAGGCCTGAATCCGAGAGCAGTTCCTGGATGTCCAGGAGGCGGCATGGCGAGCCGTTGATGGCATACTCGGATCCGCCGGTCCGGAACAGCGTGCGGGAAATGGTGACTTCGCTGTATTCAATCGGCAGGGCGCCGTCGGCGTTGTCGATCGTCAGGGCAACGTGTGCGCGGCCCAGAGGGGGCCGCCCCGATGTGCCGGCGAAGATGACGTCTTCCATTTTGCCGCCGCGCAGGGTCTTTGCACCTTGTTCGCCCATGACCCAGGCCAGCGCGTCAACAACATTGGACTTGCCCGAACCGTTGGGGCCGACAACTGCGGTGACACCCGGCTCGAAGTCGAACGTCGTGGCCGACGCGAACGACTTGAATCCCCGGACAGTCAAACTTTTCAGATGCAAGGTGTTTCGGTTCTCTTTCAATGGCGGCAGCGGCTGCTTTACGGCCTAAATCTACCGCTCTCCCGCCGAATGGCCCGGATTGGCTGCGGCTGGGCGTACTACCGGACAACTGACGGAGACCATGCATGCTCAATGAAGAGGGCAGGCGGCGCGGACGCGTCGGTCCTGATCGACCAGATGTCGCTGTCGGCTTCAGAGCCGTTACGCGGCAGACCGTACAGCAGGGTGGAGTTATCCAGCCACTCAATCTGGTCGTCGATGCTCTGCTGCTCGGACAGCACGGTCTCCTTGCCGCTGGCGAGGTCCAGGACGGCGATACGGCGGTGGCCGGTCAGGGACCCGGTGTCACTCTTCTTGTAGGCGATGCGGGTGCCGTCCGGGGATACGGAGGGGCATTCAATCCCAGCGCGGACCACAGTGAGCGTCCGCCCGGCGATGCTCCCCTTTACCAGCCAGATTTTGCCCTGGGAAGAGGCCGTTGCATAGAAAACATCGGGCTGCCCGGGAACGAAGGTGACGCCCCAGATGTTCCTGTCGGTGGCCTTGATCCTGTTTCCGTCCAGGATCAGGGCGAAGCCTTCGAGGTTTCCGCTGACCGGCCCGGCCTGGTCCCGGATGACAGTTTCCGTTGAGAATCCGGCTGCGGAGTATGAGTGGCCGGACACGAAAACGGTGGAGGCCATCAGCGAACCGTCGGCATTCGTCCGTGCCCTGCTGGGGATCCCTGGAAGAGGCCAGCTGGACGTCTGCTTCCAGCGGCTGTCGTACACCGTGGCTTGGAAGTTTGTAGCCAGCTCGTGTTTCGTCTGCAGGCAGAACGCCATCTCGGCCGTGCCATAGACCCGGTCACAGGCTATTCCGCTCAGTGCCCGCGGGCCACCCGGATCCGTCAAAGGTACTGTCGCAGCCTCGCCGAAGCCTTGGCCCGGGGCAGTGTTGCGGAAGAGAACGAAGGGTGCCACTGGCAAGGCCTCGGACGTGGTGACTTCAACAGGCGGCGGCGCGGCTAGGCTGTCCTTGGCACCCTGGAATTCCAGCGCCGCATATATTCCAGCCGCCGCGATGGCCGTCACCGTGATGACAAGCAGCGTTATGACGCGCTGCCTGCTGATCATCAACCGTTGCCCGGTTGATCCGCCGGTCCGTTCATGAGTGGTGGGCGGGATTGCCGCCCCGCGCGTTGCAGCCGTCTTCCGGCTGCGCGACGTCATGCGCGGGCCGCCGGTTTCCGCGACGTGCCCATGAGCATGGCCGTGGCCGCCAGCACCGCAGCCAACACGACGGCGGCTGTCAGCATGGCAGCTGACGCTCCGATAGCGAACCAGAGGATCCCGAAACCCGCTGACGCCGCCATCCGGCATAGAGCGACGACGGTCTGGGCGGCGCCGATGCTTGTGGCGACCTTCTCCGGCCTGACCAACCGGCTGGAGAGCGCTGCCAGCACGCCATCGGTGGCGGCGTAGAACAGCCCCAACAGCATCAGGCAGGCCGCCGTGACACCGATCCCTCCAAAGGGGGCCGCAGCCAGCACATAGCAGGCCAGCAGGGCAAGGTGGCCTCCGAGGAACACCCGGACCCGGCCCCAGCGATCTGCAAGCCGCCCCATCGGAACCGCCAGGACGAGGTAGAAGATATTCGTTCCCACATAGAGCAGCGGGAACCATTGCACGGCGAACGAGTCCCGGTCCTGCAGGACCAGGTAGATAAATCCGTCCCCAACTGTCAGCAGGGCCAACAGCCCGGCCGTCACAAGCAGCCTCGTGAGTCCGGGTTCCTTCAGCTGGCTCCATCTAAAGGCATGACGTGCGCCTGTCCGCGCCCCTGCCGCGCGCGGCGTCCTCCGGTCCGGCACCACCAAGACCAACACGGCTACGCCGATCACCGCGAACGCCACTGACACCACAAAGACCGTGCCGAACCCGTTCGGGATCAGCAGGAGGACCAGGAACGCCAGCAACGGCCCTGCTGCGGCGCCTATGTTGTCCAGCATCCGGTGCACGCCGAAAGATCTGGCCAGATGTTCCGGCTGGGCTTCTGCCGAGATCAGGGCATCTCGCGGTGCTGTGCGGATGCCCTTGCCGATGCGGTCACCGGCGACGATCCCGATGAGCGACCAGAATCCGCCAACGAACAGGAGCCCAATCCGTGCCAGCATGGACAGCCCATAGCCGGCCATGGCCACCCGCTTCGGGTGCCCGGTACGGTCGGATGCCCAGCCGGCAGCAATTCGCACAATGGCGCTGGCGCCCTGGTTGAGCCCGTCAATGAACCCGTAAGCGATGGTCGAGAGGCCCATGAAACCCGTGACGTACAGGGGGAGGATGGCCGAGACGGACTCGGAGGAAACATCGGTGGCCATGCTGACGATTCCGAGCCAGAGGATGACAGGCGACAACCGGAAGGCGACCCCCGAACCAGCCGCCAGTTCGGCGCCTGCTGTGGCGGGGTCCGTTTTGCCGCCGGTGCGGTCAGCCATCGAGATGTACACAGGCGGCCCGTTCTCTCGTCTCCTAACCCGTGGCGTCCGGCGATCCAGACAGCCCAGGCTCCCATGGCGGCAGTCTGTCACCGGGAGGGAGGAATTGAGTAGCGTAGTACTACCTGTTTTGCGTGCCCGTCCAGGATTTCCGGGCTGCTACCAGCGGCCGTTGCGCGGCTTCGGCTGGCAGATAGGGCAACTGTACGAGGAGCGGTTCATGAATTGCTCGCGTTTGATCACACCCGGAAGTCCAACAGCGGAACAACGCCTGCACGGCTCGCCCGCCCGGCCATAGGCATCCAAGGACCGGGCAAAGTATCCCGAAGCTCCGTTGACATTGACGTAAAGCGAATCAAAGCTCGTCCCGCCGGCCGCGAGGGCGTCGCTCATGACTTCCTTCGCGGCATCGACGACCCTCAGCGCGTCGGCCCGCTTAAGGGTGTCTGTCGGCTTGGCATAGTGGAGCCTGGCCCGCCAGAGGGCTTCATCGGCGTAGATGTTGCCTATCCCGGAAATAACACCCTGATCCAACAAGGCACGCTTGAGCCCTGTTTTCCGGGCCTTGACCTTACGGTAGAACGCGTCAAAGGAAAAGTGCGGATCCAAGGGATCGCGGGCGATGTGCGAAGCTTCTTCGGCAATTTCCGGAAGGGGCGTCTCGCCCTGGCCGCCGGGACCGCCGTCGGACGTCGGTACAAGGGACGTGACAAAAAGTCCGCCGAAGATCCGCTGGTCCACAAACCGCAACTCCTCGGGCATGCCGTCGGAACTGCTGAGGCGGAGACGGACTTTGAGGTGCTTCTCATCGGGAACCCGGGGGTCCTGCATGAGGAGCTGCCCGCTCATGCCGAGGTGCGCCATCAGCGCGACGCCGGGCATCGCCTCGACCGGCATCGCTTCTCCTGTGCCGCCCGCGCCGCGGGGTTCCTCGGTCAGCAGGGGCATCCACAGGAACTTACCCCGGCGGACCACATCCAAAACCGTGGAGTTCTCAAGGTTGCCGATAAAGTCTTCCGTGCCCAACGCGTGGCGGCGGATGGAACGGGGGTCAAGGACGTCCACGGACGTAATGGTCCGGCCGCGCACCCAACGTGCCAGGCCGCGGCGGACCACTTCGACTTCGGGCAGTTCCGGCATGTGGAATCAGGCGCTGTGCGCAGGATCAGCTGGAGAGTCGGCTTTGCTGTTCAGCGTAACCTTGCTGTTCAGTGTGACTTTGCTGTTAAGGGTGCGCCACGCATCCGCGGCGGCTTCCTGCTCGGCTTCCTTTTTGGAGTGGCCCGTGCCTTTGCCGTAGGCGGTGCCGCCGATCTGGAGCACTGCCTCAAAGCTGCGCGCGTGGTCCGGACCGGAGCCTTCGACGGCATAGTAGATGGACCCGAGCTGCCGGCTCGCGGCAAGCTCCTGCATGCTGGTCTTCCAGTCGGTGCCGGCCCCGAGGGCTGCGGCGTCCTTGAGCAAGGGACCAACGAGCCGCATGACGAGCTGCCGGGCGGTCTCAATGTCGTTGGAAAGGTAAGTGGCACCAATGAGCGCTTCCATGGTGTCCGCGAGAATTGAAGACTTGTTCTTACCGTCGGTGAGCCTTTCGCCCTGCCCGAGGTAGATGAATTCGCCGATGCCGAGATCCCGGCCGATACCTGCCAAGGCGCGGGTGCTGACGACGGCGGACCGTCGCTTGGCGAGTTCGCCTTCCGGCAGTGCCGGGTTGTCGCGGTACAGCGAATCGGTCACGGAAAAGCCCAGAATGGAGTCGCCCAGGAATTCGAGGCGCTCGTTGGTGGGAATCCCGCCATTTTCATACGCGTATGAACGATGTGTCAGAGCAAGACGAAGCGTCTCGGCGTCAATGGAGACACCGAGACGCTTCAGAAGCTCTTCAGTTGAAGACATCCTTGTCAGCCTTGTGGCGGATTTAGACGTCTGCGACCTTGCGGCCCTTGTATTCAAGGAACAGCGCAGTCCCGGCAGAGTCGGTGACGACCTTTGCCTGGTGCGGCAGGCTGTAAACAACCTGTCCGTTTTCGATGGTCTTGACCAAGTTGGGGGCAGTTGCCTTCCACTGGGCACGGCGGGCGCGTGTATTTGCGCGAGACATTTTCCGCTTGGGAACAGCCACGGCTATCTCATTTCTCTTTTAGTCAGCACTTACTAATCAGTTTGCCGGTCGGTCTTAGCCAGTTCAGCTAGGGCAGCCCAGCGAGGATCGAGGTCCTCGTGGTGGTGCCCCGGCTCGTCTTCCAGACGCACTCCGCATATTGAGCAGAGGCCCTGGCAGTCTTCCCGGCACACCGGCTGGAACGGCAGCATGGTTACAACCGCGTCCCGCAACACCGGTTCAAGATCGATTAGATCGTGCTCGACTCGACGTTGCTCTTCATCGTCTTCTTCGTCCGAAAGCTCGACGCCCTCATAGAAGAAAAGTTCTTGCACATTGACCTCAAGGTCATACGCAAGGGGATCCAGGCATCGTCCGCATTCGCCCTTGACTTCAGCGAATACGGTTCCAGATACCAGAATTCCTTCGTGTACGGCCTCAAGCCTCAGGTCGAGCTCGATATCCGAGCCTTCCTGAACGCCAATGAGTGCCACGCCAAGGTCACTTGGCGCGGGTACATGTTCCGTGAGCGTCCGCATGCTGCCTGGACTACGTCCGAGGTCCTTGACGTCCAGCGTCAAAGGCGAACTTGCATCTCGCTTAATGAGAACTCCTGTAGAACATATGACCGACGTACCATCTTAGCCTGAACGCGCGAGCGGACTCAAACCGGGTCAATTACAACGCGTTCTGCCCGAGGTACCGATCCAGCTTACCCGTTGCGGGACTACTCCGCTGCCGACCCGCCAGCGAGGAGCCTTTTGAGCACCGATTTAGGCACGAAATCGGAAACATCGCCGCCCAGGAGGGAGATTTCCTTGATGAGCGTGGAGGACAAATGCAGGTAATGGGCCTCCGCCGGAAGAAAGACAGTCTCGACTCCGGACAATTGGCGGTTCATGGTGGCCATGGGAAGCTCGTAGTCAAAATCCGAGGACGAGCGCAAGCCCTTGACGATCGCCGAAATTCCCCTGTGCCTGCAATATTCGGCCAGCAGTCCTTCGCCCATGGGTTCCACGATGATGCCCCGCAAGGAAGCAAGGGTCTGCCGAGCCATGTCCATGCGTTCTTCCAGGCTGAAACGGTACTTCTTCGCGTAGTTGGTGGACACCGCGACGACGACTTCATCGAACAAGCCGGCGGCCCTGGCGATGACTTCCAGATGTCCGTTGTGGATAGGGTCGAAGGAGCCAGGGCACACTGCGCGTCTCATGGTTCGAACCTACCGCATCCCGGGCGGCAGGCACTATGGCGATACCATGACTGAAACGGCGGGCCGGACGAGCCGGAAGCCAACACCCCAGGAAGGCAGCCCCACAGTGACGAGCCCGGCCTCTCTCAGCGAGAACACGTCCGTCGCCCCTTGGCAACGAGCCGCCAGCGGAGCCAACCTGCTTTCGGCCGACGGCAGCCTCGGAGTGACCATCTTCGAAGAGATGACCACCTTGGCAATATCCACCGGCGCCATCAATCTGGGCCAAGGATTCCCGGACGAGGACGGGCCGGCGGAAATCAAGGCGGCAGCACAGGCAGCCATTACGGCGGGAGCCAACCAGTACGCACCAGGCAAAGGCATCCCTGAACTTCGCGAGGCGATCGCCGAACACCAGGAACGATTCTACGGACTGACCCCGGACCCGCAGACCGAGGTCATCGTGACCACCGGGGCGACTGAAGCCATCGCCGCCTCATTGCTCGCATTCATCGAACCCGGCGACGAGGTGCTGACCTTCGAGCCCTTCTATGACTCTTATGGCGCCATCATCGGACTCGCCGGGGCCAAGCATGTGACCGCTCCCCTGCTGGCGCCGGACTTCCTTCCGGACGTGGATGCCATGGAATCGGCATTCAGTGAGCGCACCAAGGTTGTGCTCCTCAACAACCCGCACAATCCCACGGGCGCGGTCTTCCCGCGCGAGGTGCTGGAACGCGTCGTCGAGCTCGCCCGGAAATACGATGCCGTGATCCTCAGCGATGAAGTCTACGAGCACCTCACCTTCGGCGTGCAGCACCTTCCGGTCGCCAGCATCCCCGGAGCGGCCGAACGAAGTGTCACGATTTCCTCGGCCGGCAAGACGTTCTCGTTCACCGGCTGGAAGATCGGCTGGCTCAGCGGACCGGCCCACCTTGTGGCGGCGATCCGCACCGTCAAACAATTCCTCAGCTACAGTTCCGGCACCCCTTTCCAAAGTGCGATTGCCGTAGGTCTTGCCCTACCTGATGAGTTCTACACCGGCATTGCGTCCACTCTCCAGCACAAGCGGGACATCCTGGCCGAGGGACTGCGGGCCGCCGGCTTCGGCGTCTACACGCCGCAGGGAACATACTTCATCAACGTCGACACGGCGCCCCTCGGCATCCGCGACTCCGTGGACTTGGCACGAAGGCTGCCGGGGCTCGTAGGGGTGGCTGCCATCCCTGTTCCCGTGTTTTGCCACCCGGAGGGCGCGGCGAGGACGCGAAGCCTTCTCCGATTCGCGTTCTGCAAGAAGACCGAAGTACTGGAGGAAGCGGCCGCGAGGCTGGCCACCTTGAGGGACAAGCTCTGACTGTGTCAACCGGGAAAAATCACGAGGGACGGCGTTTCCTGCGGACCACCGGCCAACATGCCGCGATCGAAGCCGACACGCTGATTGACGGCGCCTACATCATGCGCATCGGCGACGCCGAGCAATCCCACGTCAATCTCGCAGAACCCGCGGAAATCTTCTACGAGTACCTGCGCAGGATCGGCAATGTGGTGGATCTGCTCGCGCCAGGCGGGCAAGCCATCACTGCCCTTCATCTCGGCGCGGGGGCCTTGACCCTGGCCCGCTACATCGAGGCGACGAGGCCCGGTTCGGAACAGCACGCCGTCGAACTCGAACGTGAATTGCTCGACTTCGTGCTGCAGAAGTTGCCCATGCCGGACGGCACCCGCTTGGAGACGCATATCGGCGACGCACGCGAAACCCTCGCCGAGCTGCCCGCGGAACTCGGGTTCGACGTCGTGATCCTGGACATCTTCTCCGGTCCCGAGGCTCCGGCGCATATTGCCTGCCAGGAGTTCTATGAAGAGGCCGCGGCGCGGCTCCGGCCGGATGGGGTGCTCATCGTCAATGTCGGGGACGAGGCAGCCCTGACGCTGGTGCGCAGCCAGGTCGCCGCGATGCGCCGGGCGATGCCCGACGTTGCGGCCTACGCCGAGGCCGGGATGTTCGCCGGCCGGTACCCCGGCAACATCATCCTGGCAGGGACGCGCCGGCCGTGGACGGCCGATTGGACGGCGGAACTCCTCGCCCGTGGGCCGCACCCCGCGGCGGTGCTGAGCGGAGTGGAGCTGGACCGGCTTTCGGGCTAGCGCCGGATTTTTCGGGCTAGCGCCGGATCTCCGGCCAGGGATCCGCTAGACGGGTTCGGCGAACCAGAGCTTGGTTTCGCCGTACTTCTTGTCGGCAAACCGTTCGAGGGTGTCCGGCCAGTCCGGTTCGGGGGACCGTGAGGAACGCTCGACGACGACCACCGCGCCTTCATCCAGGTGGAAGGCGAGCTTGGCGAGGACAGCCTTGAGGGAAGGCTCATCCAAAGGATAGGGCGGATCCAGGAACACCAGGTCCCAGAGGACGTCATCCGCCGCGCGTTCCAGGAAGGACTCCACTTTGGAACGATGGACGGAGACAATCCTGCGTCCCAGCACCTGGTTGGCCATGTCCGCGTTTCGCTGGCAGACCTCGGAGGCGCGTGCATCGGATTCCACGAGTTCGGCCGAGCGCGCGCCCCGGCTGGCACTTTCGATGCCGAGCGACCCCGAACCCGCATAAAGATCCAGGACCCGGGCGTCGTCGATGGCGTCGAGGGCCTCGAGCCGCGAGAACAAGGCCTCCTTGACGCGGTCCGTCGTGGGCCTCGTGGCGTTTCCGGGAACGCTGACCAGCGGATTGCCGCCGACCACGCCGGCAATGATCCGACTCACCGGCCAACTCCGGGGGCGGCGCCCACAGGCGTGCCTTCAGGCATGGATTCCTCAGCCGCGTTCAAGGAACGCCTCCTTTTCGGGGTTTAGATATTCGTCAATCGCGGCGGCCAGGGCCTGTTGGCCTTCCAACCCGGGATCGTCCGCGACGAGCCGCTGGGCATCGGTGCGGGCGCGCGCGATCACGTCCTCATGTTCCAGGACCCGCAACAGCTTAAGGGTGGAACGCCCACCGGATTGCGAGGCGCCCAGGATATCGCCTTCGCGGCGCAGCTTGAGGTCTTCCTGGGAAAGCTCGAAGCCGTCGGTAGTGGACGCCACGGCATCGAGGCGCCTGCGGCTCGGATGGCCGGGCTCGAGCGTCGTGACCAGCAGGCACGTGCCTGGAAGACCGCCGCGGCCCACCCTCCCGCGCAACTGGTGGAGTTGCGAAATGCCGAAGCGGTCAGCATCAAGGATCACCATCAGCGTGGCATTATGGACATCCACCCCCACCTCGATGACTGTCGTGGACACCAGCAGCTGGGTCTGGTTGGCGGTGAACGAGGCCATGGTTTCGGACTTGAGTGCCGGATCCTGCCGTCCGTGGAGGGGCTCCACCCGCACGCCGCGGAGGGCCGGCTCCTGGCTGAGCGTTTCGACGACGGCGGTCACCGAAGCAAGCTCCCTCGCGGGGCCCTCCTCCGAAAGTTCGGCGTCGCCTGGTTCCGCTTCGCCCGGGCTGAAGTCGCCGTCGTCGTCGTCTCCGATCTTGGGACACACGACGTACACCTGGTGGCCGGCGTCGATCTCTTCCCGCGAGCGTTTCCAGATCCGGCCCGCCCAGCCCGGGTTTTCCGCGAGCCCGACGACGTGGGTGGAGATGGGCGCCCGGCCCGCAGGGAGTTCGTCCAGCACCGACGTTTCGAGGTCGCCGAAGACCGTCATGGCAACAGTGCGCGGAATCGGTGTGGCGGTCATCACCAGCAGGTGGGGCGGTCGGTTGGCTTTGGCACGGAGGGCGTCGCGCTGTTCCACCCCAAAGCGATGTTGCTCGTCCACCACGATCAGGCCGAGGTCCTGGAACGAGGTCTTGTCACTCAGCAGCGCGTGGGTGCCGATCACAATGCCTGCATTGCCCGAGGCCGCGTCCAGCATGGCTTGCTTGCGGGCAGCAGTCGGCATGGAGCCTGTCAGCAAGGCGACCTGGACCGATCCGGGGCCACTCCCGGGGTCACTGTCCAACAATCCGGCCCCGCCCAGCATCCCGGCGCCTCCGAACAAACCGTCGCGGGCAAGCGGGCCCAGGGTCCTCCGGATGGAATCGAAGTGCTGTGCCGCGAGGACCTCCGTCGGGGCAAGCAGTGCCGCCTGCCCGCCGGCATCCACCACTTGCAGCATGGCCCGCAAGGCAACGATCGTTTTTCCGGAACCAACTTCGCCCTGCAGCAGGCGGTTCATCGGCGAGTCCTGTGCCAGCTCGTGGGAAAGCGTCTTTCCGACCGCGGCCTGGCCGGCAGTCAGCACGAACGGCAGCTGCCGGTCGAAGGCAGCAAGGAGGCCTTCGGGCACTGGCCGACGAGCGGTGGCCTCTTCGGCAGCCAGCTGGGCCCGGCGCCGCGCCAGCGCAGTTTGCAGAACCAGTGCTTCCTGGTAGCGGAACCGGTCACGGGCACGCTGCCAGTCTGCCGCCGTTTCGGGCGAATGGATCAGCCGGTACGCTTCCCCTACCCCCAGGAACTTCTCCCGGGACGCGATTTCGGCAGGGAGCGGATCCTCGATGCTGTCCACATCGATGGTGTCCAGGAGCGTGGTGATGACCTTGTGGATGGACCAACTGGTGAGCTTAGCTGTGGCCGGATACACGGGAATGGGCATGGCCGCCAGCTTTTCCGGATCGACGGAACCGGCCAATTCCGGGTCCTCGTCCAGCAGCATGAAGTCCGGGTTGGTCATGCCCAAGGATCCACCGTAGCGGCTGACCTTGCCGGAGAACATCACACGGCGCCCGGGCTGAAGTTCAGCGCGGGCACGGAAGCCGTTGAAGAAACTGATTTTCAGGGTTCCGGGAATCTGCTCACCGCTGGCCTCGTCCGTGACCACGACGTCGGTCAGCGATCCCCGCCTTGCACGCATTTGCCGGGTTGAATTGGACAGGACCCTGGCGATGAGGGTGGCCTCTTCATCCAACGGCAGTTTGCTGATGGGCGTGAGCTCCCCACGGCTCAGGTAACGGCGGGGAAAGTAGTTCAGGAGCTCCCCGACAGTGTCCAGGCCAAGGTGCTTCTCGATGACGGACGCGGAGCGCTTGCCGATCCTCCGCTCGAGGGGAAGGTGAAGCTCAGTATTCATGCCCGTGCTGGCCTGCCGGAAGGCCTGGGTCCCGCGGCATCGAGAGCTGGCTGACGGAGATGTCGGTGGGGTCGCCGAGTGAGCGGATAACGGCCACGGCGGGTTCAGCTTCCGGAACGTGGACGTGCACGCGCCACCGGTAGCTGGCTTCTGCGGCGTCCTCGTCGTCATCGTCGTCCCCGGCGTCATTCCGCCCCACGGGGCTCGCGCTGCCCACCTGGCTCATGATGACGGAGTCGCCGAGTTCGTCCAAGCGCTGACGGAGCGTGGCAGCGGCCAGCGGTGAAAGGCTGATGGTGCACATGACCTCGACGCCGTCGTCGTCAGGCATTCCCGCATGGATGTGCGGATCCTGCAGGTCGTAGCCGTGGAGCCCGTCCAGGAGCTCATCCTGGAGTTCTTCGCCGAGCACAGCCGAACGAAGGCAGTCGAGGATCAACAACATGCCCACCCCGCCCGCGTCCACCACATGGGCGGCGTGTAGCGGAGCGAGTTGGTCCTCGGTTCGCACTACTGCATCCAGCGCGGCATTGACGGCGGCATCAAGGGCCAGTCCCAGCGCCTGGTTGCTGTCATCGCCGTTGTGAGCAGTATCGCAATCGCCCGCTGCCCTGGCGGCGGCTTCGAGAACGGAAAGCATGGTGCCCGGTACCGGCTCGCTCAAGGCCGACCAAGCCCGGATCTGGGCCCGGTTGAGGGCGGCTGCCAGCAGGGGCGCACTGAGGCGCGTGTGCCCGGCCAGCGGCTCAGCCAATGCGCACAAGAAGACAGCGAAGAGTGTTCCGGAGTTACCCCGGGCCTGCTCCATGGCCGCCCGTCCTGCCGCGGCCAGAACGGCGCCGACGTCGTTTACCGGCTCGTCCGAAGCCGAACGATCGGCGAATGCTGCCGCAGCGGCGCGGACAGTGAGGTAGAGGTTTGTGCCGGTGTCGCCATCTGCCACCGGGAAGATGTTGATGGCGTTGAGACGGTCACTGTGGTTCCCGAGCGTCGTCTCCGCTTTGCCCAGCCACCGCTTCATGGCGTGCGTATTGGCGGCAATCTTAGTCTGCAAAGTGATCCCATCCCACGGTGTCAGCGGGCATTCCCGCTATCCGGACGCCGCTGTGCTGTCCTTCGGCAACGGCCTGGATCGAGCCTATCGCAGTGAAGCCGGAAGGTAGCTGAACATTTGCTGGAAATGTCGCCAGCAGGCCATGGTCCTCTCCGCCCGCCAGGATCCAGTTCATGGGATCAAGGCCGAGGGGGGCCGAGGCGGCTTCCAAGGGAACGGCGAGGGTCTTGAGCGCGACGGGGTCGAGGTCGAGTGCGACGCCACTGGCTTCGGCGAGGCGGGCGCCGTCGCGCAAGAGACCGTCGGAGACGTCCATCATGGCCGTTGCCCCTGCCCTGGCACCCTGCGGTCCTAAGGCAAGAGGCGGCTGCGGACGGCACTGGCTGTCCATGAGTCCGCGCTGGGCAGCGCTCAGCTTGCCTACGGGTATGGTGCTCTCGAGCAGGGCCAGGCCGGCTGCGGCGCGTCCAACAGTTCCGGCAAGGGCCAAGATGTCTCCCGGACTGGCCCCGGAGCGCAAGACAGCAGGGCGCCCGCGCATTGTCCCGACGACGGCGACGGTCACCGCGATTTCGCGGCCACGACCGAGGTCTCCCCCGGCAACTGAACAATCAGCAGCCCCCAAGCCGACGATGCCGGCCGTCAGGCCATCCGCGAAGTCCTCAACCCACTGCACCGGAGTGCCGGGCGGCATGGTCAAGCTGACGACGAGGGACACTGCGGTACCACCCATCGCGTTGATGTCACTGAGATTCTGCGCGGCCGATTTCCAGCCGACGTCATAGCCCGTAGTCCGGTATCCGTTGTTCCATTCCAGGCGGAAGTCCTGGTCCTGGGTCTGGGTGTCGATGGAAATAAGGGTCCGGCCATCCGGGGCGGCGACGACGGCGGCGTCGTCCCCCGGCCCGAGCAGCACGCTGCTGCTGTGGTTCAGGCGCGGAAAGATGCGCGCGAGGAGCTCGCCTTCGGAGAGCTCGCCGACAGTCTGTTGTTCTATGGACACAGCTCTACGCTATCGCGAACCGCCGACAACAAAGGGCCGTCCCTTGGCGCCAGGGGCTTGCCGCAGCCGCGATAGGCTTGATCAATGCAACAAACGAAAGCCGCTGTGTACGTCCGCGCCCTCTGTTCCTTGACAGCCGCGGCGGTTTCGGTCCTTACCCTTGCAGCCTGCTCTCCCGTCGTCGACGTCAAGCCGGCGGCTGATGCCGCAAATGCCGCCTGCGCACCCATGATGGTGTCGCTCCCGGACACCATCGGAGACGCCGCCCTGCGGAAGACCAACAGCCAGGCCACGGCGGCATGGGGCGATCCGTCTGTGTTGATCCTGCGTTGCGGCGTCAACGTGCCCGGCCCCACCACGGACCGTTGCGTCACCGTCAACGACGTCGACTGGGTCATCAAGGAAGGCGACCCGGTATGGACCCTGACCACGTATGGGCGCGAGCCCGCCACTGAAATCCTCATGGACCCGAACAAGATCAGTTCCGCCACGGTCCTTGCGGATCTGGCACCTGCCGCGGCGAAAATCAAGGCCGTTCGCAAGTGCATCGGTCAGCCGGAGCTGCTGCAGAACCTGCCCACGAGCACCCCTGGCAAGTAGCAAACGTGGCAGCCCAGGCCGGTTGTCAGCACAGTCTTGTATCAGCGCAGTCCGGTCTTCCGGTTGAGCGCCAGGTAGATGAGTTCGTCGATCAACTCGGCATAGCCCAACCCGGAAGCCGCCCACATTTGCGGGTACATGCTCTTCGGGGTGAATCCGGGCATGGTGTTGATCTCGTTGATAATGAGTTCGCCGTCCGGAGTGTAGAAAAAGTCCACGCGGCTGAGGCCTTCGGCACCCACGGCATCGAACGCAGCCGCAGCGAGCTCACGGACCCGCGCAATGGCCTCGTTAGGAATATCGGCCGGGCAGCTGAGGGCGGCGGCGCCGTCCTCCACATATTTGGCGTTGAAGTCGTAGAAATCGTGTTCGCCTGGAGCGACGGCGATTTCCCCCGGCATGGAGGTTCGCGGGGCCGCAGTACCACGTCCTTCGAGGACGGCGCACTCTATTTCGCGGCCAACAATGCCGGCCTCGATCACCAGCTTGAGGTCGTGCCGCCGTGCTTCTTCGATGGCGGGGTCCAGATCATCCATCGAATCCACTTTGGAAATTCCCATTGAGGAACCGGCGCGGGCGGGCTTCACGAAGACCGGAAAGCCGAGGCGGTCCACGCGCTTGCGCACGGCTTCTGCGTCGTTGATCCATTCACGATCAGTGACGGCGACATACGGTCCCACAGTAAGTCCGGCGGCCTCGAAAACGACCTTCATGAAATGCTTGTCCATGCCGACGGCGGATGCGAGGACTCCGGCTCCCACGTAGCGGGTGTCCGAGAGCTCCAAGAGACCCTGGACAGTGCCGTCTTCGCCCCAAGGGCCGTGGAGGAGCGGAAACACGACATCCACGGAGCCCAGTTCCTCGGGCACCGCGTTCGGTGCCGTGACGATCAATTGGTGGGCTCCGCCCACTTCAGCGAGGGTTACGGTCTTTCCCGAAGGCAGGACCTCAGGCAAGGCCGAGGCGCTTAGGGACCACTGGCTGATGTCAGCGGAGGGGATCACCCACTGCCCCGACTTGGCTATCCCGATGGGGACGACGTCGTACTTGCTCTTGTCGATAGCGCCCATGACGCCGGCCGCAGTCACACAGCTGACGGCGTGCTCGCTGGATCGGCCGCCAAAGAGTACGGCGACGCGAGGCCGCCGATGTTCGGCCAGCTTCGCGGACTCGGCAGTTCCGGCAGACAGGGATTCTTCGGTCACAGTCAGTAATCGCCTTCGGACTTCAGGGAGCGGGCCAGGAGTCTGGGCCCAAGTTCATCAACGGACAGTTTGCCTTCGAGGACGGCTACCACTGCCGCGGTAATCGGCATGTCGACACCGAGTTTTCCGGCTAGTTCGTAGACAGCGTACCCGGATTTGATGCCTTCCGCCGTCTGCGTCATACGCTCGGTGACCTGATCCAGGGTCAAACCTTCGCCGAGCAATCGCCCCGCCGTGTGGTTTCGGGACAAAGGCGAAGAGCAGGTAGCCACGAGGTCCCCCAGCCCGGCAAGACCTGCCATCGTGCGCGCTTCGCCACCCAGGGCAAGGGCCAGCCGCGAGGTCTCCGCGAGCCCGCGCGTGATCACCGAGGCCTTCGTGTTGTCGCCCATTTGCTTGCCTTCGCAGATACCGACGGCAAGGGCGATCACGTTTTTCACGATGCCCCCGATTTCGACGCCGACCACGTCGTTGCTCGTGTAGGGGCGGAAGTACGGTGCGGTGCAGTAGAGGGCGAACGATGCAGCCGTAGCTTCGTCGCTGCAGGCCACCACGGAAGCCGTCGGTTCCTGGCGCGCGATCTCCATTGCCAGGTTGGGTCCCGAAACAACGGCGACCCGTTCATGCGGAATGTCGAGTTCCTCGGAAATGACCTGGCTCATGCGGGAATCCGTACCGAGTTCAAGGCCCTTCATGAGCGAAACGACCACGGCACCAGGGGCCACCAGTGGTTTCCATTTGCGCAGTTGAAGCCGAAGCGACTGCGCAGGCACGGCCAGAATGACGATTCCGGCGCCCGAAAGGACTTCGGCCACATCTGTTGAGGCCGTGATGGAATTGGGCAGCGCAATGTCCTTCAAGTACTGGGGATTGCGGTGCTCCGCATTGATCTGGGCAACCACTTCGTCCCGCCGGCCCCAAATGCGGATACTTCGCTCCGCACCGCTGGCAATTGCAGCATCAGCCAGGACCTTTGCGAACGTCGTCCCCCAGGATCCAGCGCCAAGCACGGCGACAACGCCCGTGTCGGCTATGAGTTCTTCCCCGGAGGTCATTTCTGTCCGTCCGTGCCATCGATGCCCAGAGTTCCTTCAGTCGCTTGGAAGCGACCGTGCTTCGACTGGTTGTGGGCAGCCGGGTCCCAGCGTTCCTTCGGCGGTTCTTCGCCCCGCAAGGTAGCAAGAAGCTCCGTGATGGCAACCATGATGACGTCCGTAGCCTCAACCAGGGTAGCCCGGTCCAGCGGCCGGCCCTGGAAAGCGCTGAGATCCACGGGATCGCCTACCAGGATGCGGGAGGTCCTCCGCGGGAAGACGTGCAGGCGTTTGGCGTAGCGGGGGAACACCTCATGGGCACCCCAATGGGCAATGGGAACCACGGGGGCCCCGGTCTGTATTGCCAGGCGCGCGGCTCCCGTGTGGCCCTTCATCGGCCACAAATCCGGATCGCGCGTCAGGGTGCCCTCCGGATAGATGATGATGGCGCCGCCGGCATCCACTACTTCCTGGGCGGCTTGCAACGAGCGGTTCGCCCCCGTCGTCGAGCGCTCCACCGGAATCTGGTTGGTGGCGCGCAACAGGCTACCCAGGACGGGGGCCTTGAAGAGGCCCGCTTTCGCGAGGAAATGCGGTGGACGCTTCATGTTGTAGAGCATGTGCCCCACGACGATGGGGTCGATCTCGGTGCAGTGGTTCGGGGCTGCGATGAAGCCACCCGCGGGGAGCTTTTCGGTCCCTTCCCACTTCTTTGCCATGAGGATGTTCATGAGCGGTCGCGCAACTCCCGCAAGAACAGCGAACATGGCACGGCTCTGGGCCGATTCCTTCAAGGTGTCCCCCGTTACTTGGATTCGGTGAGGTCGAAATCGGCGCCCAGCCCGGCGAGCTTTTCAGTGAAGCGCTCGTAGCCGCGGTTGATGATGTCGATCCCGGTCACCCTGGACGTGCCGGTCGCGGCGAGCGCCGCAATAAGGTGGCTGAATCCGCCACGGAGGTCGGGAATGTCGATGTCGGTGCCCCTCAGCGGAGTGGGTCCTGAGACGACGGCGGAATGCAGGAAATTGCGCTGGCCGAAGCGGCATGGCACACTCCCAAGGCATTCGCGGTGGACCTGGATGGTTGCGCCCATGCGGGTCAGGGCGTCGGTGAAGCCGAAACGGTTTTCGTACACGGTTTCGTGCACAATCGATACGCCTTCAGCCTGGGTCAAGGCGACCACAAGGGGCTGTTGCCAATCGGTCATGAAGCCCGGGTGCACATCCGTTTCAAGGACGAGCGGGCTCAGCTTTCCGCCAGGGTGGTAGAAACGGATCCCGTCCTCGCGGATATCCATGCCGCCGCCCACCTTGCGATAGGTGTTGAGGAAAGTCATCATGTCCCGCTGGGAAGCACCCTCCACGAAGATGTCCCCGCGGGTAACCAGCGCAGCGGAAGCCCACGACGCCGACTCATTGCGGTCTGCCAGTGCGCGGTGGTCGTAGCCACCCAGGTCACGAACACCTTCGATCCGGATGGTTCGATCGGTCTGGACGCTGATGATGGCACCCATCTTCTGCAGAACAGCGATGAGGTCGATAATTTCCGGCTCAGTGGCGGCACCGCTGAGTTCGGTGATGCCCTCGGCGCGCGTGGCACTCAGCAGGACTTGTTCCGTTGCTCCCACCGACGGGTACGGGAGTGAGATCTTGGCGCCGTGGAGACCCTTGGGAGCGGAAATGTGGATGCCGCCCGGGCGCTTTTCGACGACGGCTCCAAACTGGCGGAGCACGTTCAAGTGGTAATCGATCGGCCGGTCGCCGATCTTGCAGCCGCCGAGATCGGGGATGAATGCTTCGCCGATGGCATGGATCAGCGGACCGCACAGCAGGATCGGGATGCGGGAGTCCCCGGCATGGGCGTCGATCGCCGTACTGGACGCCGTCTTCGCGTTCTTGGGATCCAGGGTGAGATCACCCGTGACGGGATCCTTCTGAACAGTCACGCCGTGGAGCTGCAACAGGCTGGTGACGACCTCCACGTCCTTGATTTCCGGGACGTTCCGCAGCACCGAGGGTTCGTTGCCGAGGAGGGAAGCCACCATGGCCTTGGGAACAAGGTTCTTGGCACCTCTGACGGTGACGCGGCCGGTCAAAGGGACGCCGCCGCGGATTGTCAGAACACTACTCATCTATACCGGTTTCCTCACGAGTTGATGCCCCCACACTTACGAAGGCTCAAGCTAAGCATAAAAGCTGACGTTACCGATTCGAAATGGCGGGGCGTGGCGAAGGCGGGTTTGCTGGTGCAGTTGGTGACGCGAGTTCGCATTACTTGGCGCCTTCGTTCACGTTTTCGCCGGGCTTTTCCACATACGACGACGGCGGGCTGGCCACAGCACGCTGGGCCCCTAAGGCTGGAGGCATGCTACCTTTCCGGCCCGATCCATGGGTGACCCCTTCCAACCCCAACGACGACGATGGAGGGAGCGAAAGAGTTTGCCGAACTCTTGTTGACGCTGCACAACGCCGGGATCAGGCCATGAACACATCCCTTGAAACGCGTCACGCACACGAAAAGGACCGGTGCACCCGTTCCTTCGGGTGCACCGGCCCTTTAAAGGTGCAGAAGCTAGGTTTCCGGCTACTGAATTCGCGCCGGCAGGGTTTTCGGCTTGAAGGAAGGCCTCGTGGCCTCGTAGGCCGTGATGTCTTCCTCGTGCTGGAGTGTCAGCCCGATGTCGTCCAGGCCCTCCAGCAGGCGCCACCGCGTGTAGTCATCGATCTCGAAGGGTGCAACGACATTTCCGCACTCGACGGTCTTGGACACGAGGTCCACCTTGACTTCGGTGCCGGGCGCGTTTTCGAGCACTTTCCAGATGAGCTCGATGTCATCCTGGGCAAGCTCGGCTGCCAGGAGCCCTTGCTTTCCCGAGTTGCCGCGGAAAATATCCGCGAACCGGGAGGAGAGTACGGCTTTGAACCCGTAGTCCTTCAGTGCCCAGACGGCGTGCTCGCGGGATGAGCCGGTGCCGAAATCGGGTCCCGCCACAAGCACGGAGCCGGCGTTGAAGGGTTCCTGGTTCAGGATGAAGGACGGGTCCTTGCGCCACGCTGAGAACAGCGCGTCTTCGAAACCGGTACGGGTGATCCGCTTCAAGTAGACCGCTGGAATGATCTGGTCCGTGTCCACATTGCTCTGGCGCAGCGGGACACCGATGCCGGTGTGGGTGGTGAACTTTTCCATGGGGATCCTCCTAGGCGGCGTCGGTGGTGGTGGATGCGGACACTGAGGCGGGCTCCAGGTCCGAAGGCGAGCTCAGCGTCCCGCGTACTGCGGTGGCTGCAGCTACCACCGGCGAAACCAAGTGCGTGCGGCCGCCCTTGCCCTGGCGCCCCTCGAAGTTGCGGTTCGAGGTGGATGCGCAGCGCTCCCCCGGTTCCAGCTGGTCCGGATTCATGCCCAGGCACATGGAGCAGCCGGCAAAGCGCCATTCAGCGCCGAATTCTTTGAACACCTTGTCCAGGCCCTCTGCTTCGGCTTCAAGGCGGACGCGTGCCGAGCCGGGGACCACGAGCATCCGGACCTTGGGATCCTTTTCCCGCCCGCGGATGACATCGGCGGCGGCGCGGAGGTCCTCGATGCGGGAGTTGGTGCAGGATCCGAGGAAGACCGTGTCCACCCGGATGTCCTTCATGGGCGTGCCGGCTTCGAGGCCCATGTACTGCAGCGCGCGCTCGGCCGCCAGCTTGGCGTTCTCGTCACCGAAGTCGCCGGGGAACGGTACCGCTTCGTTGAGCGAAATGCCCTGTCCCGGGTTGGTCCCCCAGGTCACGAACGGCTCCAAGGTATCGGCGTCGAGGTCCACCTCGACATCGAAAGTGGCGTCATGGTCGGTGTGCAGCGTGTTCCAGTATTCGACGGCGGCATCCCACTCCTCGCCCTGCGGGGCGTGCGGGCGGCCGTACATGTAGTCGTAGGTCGTCTGGTCCGGAGCCACCAAGCCAGCGCGGGCACCGGCTTCGATGGACATGTTGCAGATGGTCATGCGGGCATCCATGGAGAGCGCCCGGATGGCCGAGCCACGGTACTCCAGCACGTAGCCCTGGCCGCCGCCTGTGCCGATCTTGGCGATGACTGCAAGAATGATGTCCTTCGCCGAGACGCCAGGGCGCAGGGTGCCTTCGACGTTGATGGCCATGGTCTTGAATGGCTTGAGGGACAGCGTCTGGGTGGCCATGACATGTTCCACCTCGGAGGTGCCGATGCCCATGGCGAGCGCCCCGAAGGCGCCGTGGGTCGAGGTGTGGGAATCGCCACAGACTACCGTCATGCCGGGCTGGGTGAGGCCCAGCTGCGGGCCGACAACGTGCACAATGCCTTGTTCGGCGTCGCCAAGCGAGTGCAGGCGGACTCCGAACTCCTTGCAGTTGTTGCGCAGGGTCTGGATCTGCGTGCGGCTGGTCAGATCGGCGATCGGCTTGTCAATGTCCAGCGTCGGCGTGTTGTGGTCTTCCGTGGCGATGGTGAGGTCGGGGCGGCGCAGAGGGCGTCCGGCCAGGCGCAAGCCCTCAAAGGCCTGCGGTGAGGTCACCTCATGCACGAGGTGCAGGTCGATGAACAGAAGGTCGGGCTGGGCGTTGGCTCCTTCGCCTTCGCCCTTGCGCACCACGTGCGCATCCCAAACTTTCTCGGCCAGTGTTTTTCCCACGGCCTGCTCCCTTCACTGCGGTTGGCTTGACTACTTCCACTGAACATCAGCGATCCGAACTTCGCCAGTGAAACAACTTGCATCTCAGATATTGAGACGGCAATATCATTACATGGACAATTCTAGTGGAGTCGGCGTCATCGATAAAGCGGCCCAGGTGCTCGACGCGCTTGAGGCGGGGCCAACCACCTTGGCTCAACTTGTGGCAGCAACAGGCCTGGCCCGCCCCACCGTGCACCGGCTGGCGCTGGCACTCGTCCACCACCGCCTTGTGAGCCGTGACATCCAAGGCCGCTTTGTCCTCGGCAGCCGCCTTGTTGAGCTTGCTTCGGCGGCCGGCGAAGACCGGCTCATCGCTTCTGCGGGCCCGGTCTTGATCCAGTTGCGCGATGCCACCGGAGAGAGCGCTCAAATCTTCCGGCGCCAGGGCGACTGGCGTGTCTGCGTCGCCTCGGCCGAACGCCCCATCGGCCTGCGCGACACCATTCCCGTGGGCACCCAGCTTTCCATGAAGGCCGGCTCCGCCGCCCAGATCCTGCTGGCGTGGGAAGACCACGACCGCCTCCTGGACGGACTCCAGAATGCCCGGTTCACGCCAACCGTCCTGGCAGGAGTACGACGCCGGGGCTGGGCCCAGAGCCTCGGCGAACGCGAGCCTGGGGTCGCCTCAGTTTCCGCACCCGTGCGCGGCCCTTCCGGCCGGGTCATTGCTGCGGTGTCCATCTCGGGCCCTATCGAGCGCCTGACCCGCCAGCCGGGACGCCTCCACGCCGAAGTCGTCTGCAACGCCGCCCGGGTACTGACCGAAGCGCTGCGCAAAAACAACGACTAAGCGCATCCCGTTTCCACCTGATTCCCATCTGCGCCCCTCCTGTTGATGGGCGCAGGTAGGGTAGGCGCATGAACAGCTTTGCCGTGTTCCTGCGCGGGATCAACGTGGGCGGGATCAACATCAAGATGGCCGACCTCAAAGCAGCCCTCAAGGCGTACCCTTTCACTGACGTCAAGACCCTGCTGGCCAGTGGCAACGTAGTGCTCCAGAGCGAGCTCGACGCGGCGGGAGTCAAGGAACAGTGCGAAAAGTGCTTGAGGGAAGCATTTGGCTACGACGCCTGGGTGGTGGTCCTGACCGCGGAGCGGGTTGCCCAACTCGTGGAAGCCTGCCCTTATCCGGCCGACGACAAAACCACGCACAGCTACATCACCCTCGCCTCCGACGCGGCCATGTTGGACGAACTCTTCGACGCCGGCACAGCCCTCGGCACCCGGGAGCAGGGTGGTGTCGAGCAAGTCCGGCTGGGCCCCGAGGCCTCGGCGTGGCTCGCCCCGGCGGGAGGCACCCTGGACAGCCCCTTCAGCAAGCTCTCCGCAAAGGCCCGCTACAAGGCGAGCACGACCACCCGGAACCTGCGCACGCTCATCAAGGTCAGGGACGCCGCAGAGGCCCTTCAGAAGGACAGCGCCTAGCGGCTTAAGGCGGGCACCCGGGCCTGCTCCGTGTGTTTGTTGGGGCCAAGGCCTCCCATCCTCTTCCCGCCCTCCGCGCTCCAATTCGAATGATCGGGCAATCTTCAACATTAACCACGCCGTCCTGACCTTCTTTGGTCGGGGAAAGCGCTTGCGGCACGGCGAGTCGCGTCATACCGGAGGCTTAACTCGTCAAACAAGGTCAGGACGGGCGGCCCCAGGCGACCCAGACCTCCCCGGAAGGCCATTGCGTGGCGGATGCGTGGGGCCGTTCTCGTCGGCGGCCCGCCCGTCCCGTTCTCCCCGCTTTTGAGCCCCGTCATTTGGGGGCTTTCGGTCGGCAAACAAGGTCAGCACGGTACGGCGAACGAGGGTTCTGGGGCCCGTACTCGAGGCAAAGAAAAATCCCCCGGAACCTATTGGTTCCGGGGGATTCATTTTGTGACCCCAGCGGGATTCGAACCCGCGTTACCGCCGTGAGAGGGCAGCGTACTAGGCCGCTATACGATGGGGCCTTGCACTTTTCAACTACAGCGCACCATTCAACAACAGCACTCTGAATTACTACAGTTTCGAATACCGCTTCCGGCATTCAAGCTGAATGAGTATTTCATACATTCAGCATTGTTTCAAATCGGCGAACCGCTTTGAAACTCCGAATTCCCGCATAATGATGCGGATTATTCAGAGCTGGGATACCAGGACTCGAACCTAGAATGACGGTACCAGAAACCGTAGTGTTGCCAATTACACCATATCCCATTGGCACTTTTAGGCCGGATTCGATGGCGTAAACCTTCGCTCCGTGCCCCTCAGCACGAGTAATTACTTTACCCGAGACTTTCGATGCACACAAATCGAGCGCGCAGGCCCGCGCCCGCCCCGGCGCCGACCCTCAGCGATCCGCCGACGTCGATGCCGGCATGAAAAAACCCTTGCAATCGACGGGATCTTAGGTTTACTCTCGGTAAGTTACCAATCGGTAACCAACGCCACGCACTTGTTTCGTGGCGCAACTACAGGTCGATTCGCCTGTTAGCTGCGTCACATGGGGGGATCCCTGACAGCAGCGCCGCTGTCGGGAAGTCATCGAGAGGAATTGCCCATGACACCGAACCCTGCAATTGCCACCAGAACACGAAGCCGTGCCCAGATAATCGCTATTGCCGTACTCGCACTCCTGCTCATCGCGCTCCTCGGCTTCTACACCTTGGTCATTGGGAAGATCGCGGCAGGGTCGGCGCAGCTCAATGACGGCGCAGGTCAGGCATCCGCCGGCGCAGGCCAGCTCAAGGACGGCGCGGCTCGGCTCGCGGGCGGAGCTGCGGAAGCCGGAACAGGAGCGGCCAAGCTCGCGGATGGCGCGTCAAAAGTCCGAAACGGAATCCAAGGCAAGCTGGCTCCGGGAGCCCAGCAGTTGAAGGATGGAGCCGACAAACTCGCTACAGGGGCCGTGAAAATCCAGAATGACGTCAACGCCAAGCTTGCGCCGGGAGTCTACAAGGTGGACGACGGCGCACAGAAGCTCGCGGCCGGTGCCGTGCAGCTTTCCGCGGCCCTGACCCCGACGCCGGGCGGCAACGCTGAAAACAATCTCGGCGACGGCGCCACCCAACTGAACAACGGCGCGAACCAGCTCAACAACGGAGCCGCCCAGCTCGACGCCGGCGCTGCCCAACTCGACGCGGGCGCCGCCAGGCTCGCGGCGGGCACCGATCAGCTCAAAGGTTACCCGGGAGCCGGAGACGATCCCACCAAGGGAACCGGCTCGGCCGCCTTGGCCCAAGGCCTCCAGCAACTCGCCGACGCCGCCAACGGCATCCAGGGCGTGGTGCCCCTGGCAACTCTGAGAGCGCAGATCAATGCGCTCAACGATGGCGCGCATCGCCTTGACGCCGGAGCGTCGCAATTGCGGGCCGGGGCGGGCCAGCTTTCGGCCGGAGCGGCGCAACTGCACGACGGCACCGGACGGCTCGCCGACGGCACCGGGAAGCTCGCGGCGGGGACCGGCAAGCTGACGGCCGGTTTCGCCACTCTCGCCCAGAAGCTCAACAGCCAGGATCCAGCGTCCCCGGGAGTGGTTCTGGGAACCCAAATGCTCGCCGATGGAACCGCGAAGATCCGCGTGGGCATGGACGGCGTACCCGGCGACCCTGAGCATCCGGGCCTCCTCAAGGCGACGGCCAGCATGACGGACGGGACGTCCCGCTTGGCTGCGGGCACGGATTCGTTGATGACGGGAATCAAGGGCAGCCCTGCTGATCCTGCCTCTCCCGGCCTCCTGGATGGTTCCACTGCGCTGGCAGCGGGCGCCTCCAAGTTGTCCGATGGAAATGCCAAACTGGCCGCGGGCTCGGCCCAGTTGTCCACCGGTGCCGACAAACTCGCGGACGGAAATGCGCGAATCGCGGCGGGCACAGCCGAACTGCATCAGGGAGCTGCGGCGGTATCGCCGTCGAGCATGGCCGAAAAGTCGGACACCGGCACGGCGCTCGGACTTGTGGGCGTCCTGGGAGCTGGTTCCGTCGGAACCTTCGTCTTCCTGCGGAAGTTCCGGCTCGGCGCGTAGCTGCGGAAGCCTCAGGCGAGCAGCCGGGTCAAGGAGTCTATTTCCCGGCCGGAAAAGTCGGAGGCGAGCTCGCCGGTGCGGTTCAGCCAGATGCCCA
This sequence comes from Arthrobacter sp. efr-133-TYG-118, assembly GCF_030209755.1. Taxonomy (GTDB): domain Bacteria; phylum Actinomycetota; class Actinomycetes; order Actinomycetales; family Micrococcaceae; genus Arthrobacter. The sequence continues at coordinate 58,460 of NZ_JARVRH010000033.1, forward strand.
GCAATCCGGCGGCCGTGGCGCCGTCGGCGTCGAGAAGGCGGTTGTCGCCCACAAAAAGGGTCTCGGCCGGGGTGGTGCCCAAGCGACGGACCCCTTCCAGGTAAATGGCAGGGTCCGGCTTGGGCACGCCTACAGTGTCCGTTCCAACAAGGACCGAGACCCGGGCGAGTCCCGCACTGTCAAGCTTGACCCGCTGGTAGTCATGGACGTTGTTGCTCACGGCGCCATAGGGGATGCCCGCGGCGTCCAGTGCATCGAGGACGGGCAGGACATCGCTGAAGGCCCTGACATAACTGGGCTGCAGGCGCGAGTAGTCATTGAGCCACGTGTGGGAGTCCTCGCCTCCCAGTTCCACGCCGAAATGCCCCAGGGCTGCGCGGCCACGCAGGAGGCGCTGCTCGTTGAACGTCAATTCACCGGCGAGGTACCGGTCATAGAAATGCGTGGTTTCGTGCGTGAAGATCCGCCCGAACTTCTCCCACCCGGCCTGGTCCAGGCCGGGCAGGAGGTGTTCGCTCACGTCACGCAGGGCCGTGGTCATGGCGAACTCAAGATCCACCAGGGTGTCGTCGATGTCGAACAGGACACCCCGGACCGTGCCGAATGACTCATGAAGTGCGTTAATCACGGAGTGCCTGAACTAGCCGCGAAATGCGCGCAAGCGGGTGAGCGAGGAATCCTTGCCCAGGATGACCATAGATTCGAACAGCGGCGGCGAGATGCGGCGGCCGGAGATTGCCGTGCGCACGGGGCCGAACGCAAGGCGCGGCTTGATGCCGAGGTCCTCCACCAAGGCCTGCTTGAGCGCTGCCTGGATGCTTTCTGCTGTCCAGTCGGCGAGGGGTTCCAACGCAGCCAACGCGGCGTCCAGCACCTCGCTCAGGTTCTCGGGGAGACCCTTGCGGGCATCGTCGGCGACGTCGATCGCTTCGTCGTTCTTGAACAGGAAGGCGAGCATCTCGGGAGCCTCGCCCAGCAGGGTGATCCGCTCCTGGACCAGGGGTGCTGCCTCGGCAAGGATCTCTTCCTGGCGGGGAGTCAGGATCTCCCCCACGAAGCCGGCGGCACGCAGGTACGGCACAAGCCGCTGACGGAAATCCTCCGGAGTGAGCATGCGCACGTGCGTTCCGTTGATGGCTTCGGCCTTCTTGATATCGAAACGCGCCGGGTTGCCCAGGACGTCGTGGACGTCGAAGTTGGCCACGAGCTGCTCCACGGTGAAGATGTCCTCGTCGGCGCTCAGGGACCAGCCCAGAAGTGACAGGTAGTTGAGCAATCCTTCGCGGATGAAGCCGCGTTCACGGTGCAGGAAGAGGCTGGATTCCGGATCGCGCTTGGAAAGCTTCTTGTTGCCCTGGCCCATGACGTAGGGAAGGTGGCCGAACTCGGGCATGTACTCAGCCACACCGATGGCGTAGAGCGCACGGTACAGGGCGATCTGCCGCGGAGTGGAGCTGAGCAGGTCTTCGCCGCGCAGGACGTGCGTTATACCCATGAGTGCGTCATCAACGGGGTTCACCAGCGTGTAAAGCGGGGCTCCGTTGGCACGAACCACGGCGAAGTCGGGCACGGACCCCGCCTTGAAGGTGATCTCCCCACGCACCAGGTCGTTGAAGGTCAGGTCTTCGTCCGGCATGCGCAGGCGCAACACGGCATTGCGGCCCTCGGCCTTGTACTGGGCGAGCTGCTCCTCGGTAACGTGGCGGTCAAAGCCGTCGTAACCGAGCTTCGGATCGCGGCCGGCGGCGCGGTGCCGAGCTTCAATCTCCTCGGGAGTGGAGTACGACTCATAGATGTGACCGCCGGCCTTGAGCTTGGCGATCACGTCCCGGTACATGTCGCTGCGCTGCGACTGGCGGTACGGTTCGTGCGGCCCGCCGACTTCGACGCCCTCGTCCCAGTCGATGCCGAGCCACTTCAACGCATCAAGCAGTTGGTGGTAGCTTTCCTCGCTGTCGCGGGCCGAGTCGGTATCCTCGATCCGGAAAATCAGTTTGCCACCGGTATGCCGCGCGTAGGCCCAGTTGAAGAGGGCCGTACGGATCAGCCCAACGTGCGGAGTTCCCGTGGGTGAGGGGCAGAACCGGACGCGGACCGGGGTTTCGGCGTTCACGGCAGGAATGGCGGCAGAGTTCGACGCAGCAACAGTAGTCATAATGGTTCCAACTTTACCCCGTGCCGCCGGGCGGAAAGCCCAGTGCCACGTGGCAGAAAGCCACTCGCGAGCGGACCGCCGAACCTCTATCGGCGGACTACCGGGTTGGACAAGCGGCCGATGCCTTCGATCTCGATCTCGTAGCGGTCGCCCTCCTGGACCAGGCCGACACCGGCAGGAGTCCCGGTCATGATGACATCACCCGGAAGCAGGGTGAAAGCCTGCGAAACGATCGACACCAGCTCCCGCACGCTGCGGATCATCTGGTTCGTGCTGCCGTCCTGGCGGAGTTCCCCGTTGAGCCAGCCCTTGATGGCCAGGTCCTCGGGGTCGAGCTCGGTCTCGATCCACGGGCCAAGCGGCGCGGAGGTATCAAATCCCTTGGCGCGTGCCCATTGCAGGTCCGTCTTCTGAACGTCACGGGCCGTAAGGTCGTTGCCGCAGGTGTAGCCGAAAATGACATCATCCACCCGGTCTTCGGGCACATCCTTGCAAATGCGGCCAATGACAACGCAGAGTTCCGCCTCAAAGGAGACCTCCTCCGAGAACTCGGGCAACACGATGGGATCGTTGGGGCCGACGACGGCGGTGTTCGGCTTCAGGAACAGCAGGGGGTGCTGCGGGACCTCATTGCCGAGTTCCCGGGCATGCTCGGCGAAGTTCCGCCCGACGCCGATGACCTTGCTGCGCGGAATGATCGGTGCCAGCAGGCGCACGTCTTCCAGCTTGTGGCGGACCGAGGTCCGCTCGACGCCGTTGAAGAAGGGGTCGCCATGGATGACAGTGATGACTTCACTGCCGGGCTCACCTTCGACGACGCCGTAGACGGGATCAGAATCAACAACAAACCGGGCGATACGCATGGGTTCTAGCGTACCGTCCGCAGGCGGCGACCACGCGCGCCACGGGAGGTGTCCGCTAGCCGCGCAGATAGTCCAATTGCGCCGCCACCGAGGTTTCAGCTGCCCACCGCACGGAAGGATCGACGTCGGGATACACCGCATCGGTGACGGCCTGGACCTCGGCTTGGGCCCCGAGCCGCGCCAGTGCATCGCGGATCTGGTCCAGCCGCATCTCCCTGTGGGCCCGGTACTCGCGGCACACGGCGTCGACGGCCGGCAGCACTGGTCCGTGCGCCGGCAATAGCCTTGCCGGACCAAGGCTTTCGAGTGTGTCCAGGCTGGAAAGGTAGTCCCCCAACCTTCCGTCGGGATAGTCCAGGACGGTCGTTCCCCGTCCCAGGATGGTATCGCCCGTCAGTACCGAGCCATCCGGTCCGTCGCCCGGAAGGTGGAAGCAGACTGAATCCGAAGTATGGCCCGGCGTGGCAAGCACCCGGATCTCAACGCCTGCAGCCTCGATGACCTCGCCACCCCGCAACGGTTCGCCCCCGTGGCAGTGAGCAGGATCCGCCGCGCGGACGGGCGCGCCGGTGAGTTCCCGGAAGCGGGCAGAGGCCGCCGTATGGTCCTTGTGGCGATGGGTGATGAGAACGAGCTCCACAGTTCCCGTGGCGGCCAAGGCCGCGAGGTGCGGTTCGTCGAGCGGCCCGGGATCGACGACGACGACCCCGGCAGCGTCCGGTGCGGCAATGACGTACGAGTTGGTGCCGTCCAGGCTCATCGGACCCGGATTGGGCGCGAGCCGCGAACGCGTGAGCGGGCTGCTGTTCTGGAAAGAGGCGTCTTTGACCGGATTCACTTCTCCATCTTGGCACAAGCCAGCGGCCGGACCCGGGAACGGGAAGCCCTGTTCGGCGAGGCAGGAGGCAAGAGGCAGGCACGGCACACGACGTAGCATGGTGCCAAGGCACTGGGACGGATATATGTGGACGGTTGAGGAGGAGTCGAATTGTTGCGGAGTCACACCCGACGAAGAGAACTTCTGCGGACGACGACGGTGATCGCCACAGTCTGCCTTTCCGTCCTCGCACTCCTCAGCGCCTGTTCCTCCGACACTGGAACCCGGTCCGCCGCGGCCCAGGCCCAGCCCACCGTGGTGATCATCGGAGACTCCCTCAGCACGGGTCACGGCACCTCCCCTGCCGAGGCCTGGCCCAATCTGGTGGAGAACGATCCCGGCTTTCAACAGGTCCAAGCGACCATCGTCAATGCCGCGCATGATGGCAGCGGCTATGTCAGCGTTGGCGAGAACGGATCGACCTTCGGTTCCCAAGTGGACACGGCGGTAACCGACGAGACCCGCTTGGTGTTGTTCTTTGGTTCAGAAAATGACATGGGCACCGCTCCCGGAGAAACCGAGGCTGCGGCCGCCCGGGCTTTCGCCTCAGTCAAGTCCCGTGCTCCCCAAGCCGACATCCTGGTAGTCGGGCCGCCGTCGTACACGAGCACGCCCGAAGCGGAAAGGCTCGATATCCGCGACCAGGACAAAGCCGCTGCCCTGAAAGCCGGCGCCGACTTCGTGGATCCGATCGACCTCGGCTGGATCATGGACGATGCCGCAGAGCTCATTGGTCCCGACGGCGATCACCCGTCCGCGGCAGGCCAGCAGTATCTGCAGGCCAAGATGGAAGCTCTCATCGGAGCGCGGATCCAGCAAGCCAGCCCCGGTAACACCCCGCTCGCTGGTTAAACGGCGACGGCGACCCGCCCACCAAAGTGGGAGGCCGCCGTCGGGCGCTCTACTGAACCTTAGGCCAGGCGGGTGAGCCAGCCGTGCTTGTCCTCGACCGTTCCGGTCTGGATGCCGAGCAACTGCTCGCGGATGGCCATGGTGGTTTCGCCTGCCTTGGCGTCCTCGGAGCCGATGAACTCGGTCTTGTCCTTGAGCACGCCGATCGGGGTGATGACGGCCGCGGTTCCGCAAGCGAAGACCTCGGCGATTTCGCCGGAAGCCACGCCGTCACGCCATTCTGCGAGCGTGATCTTGCGCTCTGAAACCTCGCGGCCCATGTCCTTCGCCACCTGGATGACGGAAGAACGGGTCACGCCTTCAAGGATGGTTCCGGTGAGTGCGGGAGTGGCGAGTGAGCCGTCCTTCATGACGAAGAAGACGTTCATGCCCCCGAGTTCCTCGACGGCGTCGTCGTTGAAGTGGTCCAGGAAGAGGACCTGCTTGCAGCCGTTCTCCTCGGCTTCCATCTGGGCAATCAGGGATGCGGCGTAGTTTCCACCGCACTTGGCCGCACCAGTTCCGCCACGGCCGGCACGCGCGTATTCACGGGAGATCCAGATGGATACCGGCTTGAGTTCGCCGCCGAAGTAATTGCCGGCCGGAGAGGCGATGACCCGGAAGGAAACCTCGCGGGCGGCGCGGACACCCAGGAACGCTTCCGTCGCGATCATGAACGGGCGCAAGTACAGGGCCTCGCCGTCGCCGGACGGAACCCATTCCTTGTCCGCCTGCACGAGTTCGCGGATGGCGCCGAGGAAGTATTCCTCAGGCAGTTCCGGGAGGGCCAGGCGGCGGGCCGACTTGTTCAGGCGCGCGGCGTTGGCCTCGGGACGGAATGTCCACACTGAGCCGTCGGCGTGGCGGTATGCCTTGAGGCCTTCGAAGATCTCCTGGCCGTAGTGCAGCACTGCCGCCGAAGGATCCAGTGAAATCGGTCCGTAGGCCTCGACGCGGGCACTGTGCCAGCCGCCCTTGCCCTCTGTGTCAACGCTGTAGTCGACGATGACGGTGTTGTCGGTGAAGTAGTCGCCAAATCCCGGGTTTGCCAGGATAGCTGCACGCTCCTCAGCAGACTTCGGGGTCTCCGAGAGCTGCTGGCTGAATTCGACGCCGTGGGCAGTCTGAGTCATGTTTCCTCCAGTCGGCTACCAGGCAGAGCGAACCATCTCTTGGAGGATATGGTTCAGCGACGGACCACGGCAGCAGGTAAATAATTCAAGTAAAGCTTACGCCCGGGCACAGACCCTAAAGTGCCAGTGCAGGCCCTAAAGTGCGGCCGCAATCGCGTCGCCGATGGCCGCGGTGCTGCGGCCATCGCCGTTGCGGCTTTCAATGTCGGCGACGACGGCGGCTTCGATCCTGCGGGCAGCGGTCGTGTAGCCGAGGTGGTCCAGTAACAAGGCCGCGGACAGGATGGCCGCGGTGGGATCCGCTTTCTGCTGTCCGGCGATATCCGGGGCGGAACCGTGGACGGGTTCGAACATGGAGGGCGCGGTGCGGTCCATGTTGATGTTGCCTGAGGCTGCCAGTCCGATGCCGCCGGTGATGGCCGCGGCGAGATCGGTGATGATGTCTCCGAAGAGGTTGTCGGTGACGATCACGTCGAAGCGGGAGGGGTCGGTGACCATGAAGATCGTCGCGGCGTCGATGTGCAGGTAGTCGTGGGTGACCTCAGGGAATTCCTCGGCCACGGCCTCAACTGTGCGCTTCCACAAGTGGCCTGCGAAGACCAGGACGTTGTGCTTATGGACGAGGGTCACGTGCTTGCGGGGACGCTCGCTGGCGCGGCGGAAGGCGTCCCGGACGACGCGCTCGACGCCGTGGGCCGTGTTGAGCGACACTTCGGTGGCAACCTCATGCGGGGTCCCGCCGCGCAGCGTACCGCCGTTGCCGACGTACGGACCCTCGGTGCCTTCTCGGACCACGATGAAATCGATGTTTCCGGGGTTGGCCAGCGGGCTGCCCACCGTGCCATAGAGCCGCGACGGGCGCAGGTTCACAAAGTGGTCCAGGCTGAAGCGGAGCTTGAGCAGCATCTCGCGTTCAATGATGCCGGAAGGAATACGCGTGTCTCCCGGTGCGGCACCGACAGCGCCGAACAGGATGGCGTCGCGGGTGCGCAGGTCGGCCAGGACCTCGTCCGGGAGGGTTTCGCCGGTTTCGAGCCAGTGCTGGGCTCCAAGCTTGTATTCGGTCTGCTCCAAGGTGACGCCTTCTTCGGCGACGACCTTTTCCAGGACCTTGAGGGCTTCGGCAATGACTTCGGGGCCAATGCCGTCGCCGGGAATGACAGCCAGGTTGATCGTTGCGGCGGTTTGCGTTGCGCTCATTCTTTCAGACTGCCAATGCATCCACATGTTGGTCAAAATCGTCTCACCATTTGAGCGCCGGGCAGTCTTGAGGAGGGCCATCCGCGAGAAGCTATTGGCCGGGAACAGGTGAAGCGACCACGGCGACATTCTTGCCCCAGAGATCCTGCGTGTAGCAGCTGATCAGGACGAGGCGGTTGGGCACGGCCATCCAGACGGGACTGTCTTTCAAAGTCGATTTTGTGTAGGTCGTGACGGACTCGACTTTGTATGTCATCGTTCCCGTTGCAGTGACGACTTTGAGCTCATCCCCAGGGGCTGCTGCGTAGCTGAGATGGTTGAACGGCTCATCGAGGCCTTCCCAACTGTGCCCGATCACGTAAGTGGTATTCGTCGAGCCCGCTCCAGGGGTTCCAAACGGACTGAGCCAGTATCCATCCAGGGTCTCCGGCGGCTCAATGTTCTGCCCGCCAGCTGCGTCCGGTCGCAGCGGGTGAACCACCACATTGAGGCCCACCGCCGGGTATGTAATCTGCAAAGGGGCCGACGCCGCAGGCAGAGGCGTTCCCGCCCCAGTGGCAGGAGGAGCGCCCACCGCCGCACGGTTCGGCCCGGGCTTGATCGCAGGAGCCGGCGACGAAAGCGCTGGCTGCCCTGCGTTGGACGCGGGCGGATTCGCTGAGCCGGACGCACCATAGACCAGCCAGGAGGCAAGCAGCCCCCCGAAGCAAAGCACCAACAGGAAAAGATCCCTGGAACTGATGAGTAGCCCCCCGATGCCGGCTAAGCGAGGCTGCCGCGCGTAACGGTGACTTGCCATGATTCCTCCCGGAGGCTGCGAAGAAGGTGGATGGGTGCCGCACATCGCATTGCGGCACCCATCGGGGTTTGGCTAGCGGACGGCCTTCCGGGCCCGCACACCGCTCCTCACGACGACAAACGCGGCCACTGCACTAAAGAGAGCAGTCAGGCTGGCAAGCCAACCGGGGATACCTGCGTCCGCCTTCCCGCCAACGGCCGTCTGGACGTTGTAGCCCACATTGGTTATCGAGGGGTCCGGCGCGGCTGCAGCACCGGCAGCAGCTCCGGCCGCGGCGGGGGTGGCGGCTGTAGGGGTGGCGGCTGCAGGCGCGGGGGCTGCAGGCGCAGCGACGGGTGGAACCACGGGCGCGACGACCGGCGGCGCCACTGGCTCCAGCCGCTCCACAGGACCCCCCGGACTCACCGGCGGGCTCGTCACGGGCGGGCTGGTTACCGGCGGGTTCGTCACCGGCGGGTTCGTCACCGGCGGGCTTGTCACCGGCGGGCTTGTCACCGGCGGGCTGACCACCGGCGGACTCGTCACCGGCGCGCTCGCCACGACGCAGCCGGCGTTAAGGATGGCGATGTTCTCCGGGGTCAGGTTTTGACCGTTAGGCATGAAGTCGCCCGCGTTTGCGGGAACGATGTCGGCAGTGTCTGTGACATGCCCGGACAGCGCCGACAGGCTCATGGTCACTGCTACGTATGGGTGCGACGCCGAATGTGTGGCGTGACAGATGGTGATCTTGTCTGAGGGTGCAGCATTCGCCGACACTGTGGCACCCAGCAATCCCAGGCCCACAACCCCCATGGTGGCAATAGTTCGTTTCATTTCGGTCCCTCCAACCACGTCAGGTTCGAGCTGACCAGACTTTGCGGGAGTAACCGTCTTCGAGACCCAGGAAAGACGAGTACGGGAGACCTCAACCAGCGAGATGAATCTTGACAGTTACTCCCCAGAAAGTGTCATCAGTTCGCTTGCTTTTCAGGCTAGGTTTCCGGCTACTAATTAACGCGAGTGGCGGGTACGCGTTTACAGGTAGGCTCCAGGCCGCCTTATCCCGGCCGCTACCTGCTCCGGCTGGATCTCCACTCGCCGGCGCGAAGGTACCACTTGGAAGTCCAGCCACCCGTCGAATCCGCCGCAGGGCCTCGCCAAATAGTCACCGGCACCGCCGGACCTGAACCAGCCGGACAAAAACTACAATCACGAGAACCCTTGAACGAGCGCCAGAACATCTCATCCGGATCCGCCCGCGAACCGATCCTCGGCTACTCCCGCGCGGTCCGCGTCGGAAACCAGATCCTCGTGGCGGGAACCACCGCCGGCTCCAGCAACGGCGCAGTCGGCGGAAACGATGCCGCCGCCCAGGCCCGCGAAATCTTCAGCCGCATCGAGACCGCCCTCATCCAGGCCGGCGGATCATTCGCCGACGTCGTACGCACCAGGGTCTATCTCACTGACATTGCAGACTTCGACGCCGTTGGCGCCGTCCACGGTGAAATCTTCGGCGACATCCGTCCCGTGACCGCCGTCGTCGAGGTCGGCGCCCTGGCAGCCGACGACCTTCTGGTCGAAGTCGAAGCCGACGCGATCCTGCAATAGCACTCGGCACCGCGTCACGTCACGCACCTTTTTGCCGCCCACACTGCTCCGAACCCCGGAATCCCGGGCTCGCAGTCCGTTGGGGGCGCCAAAAACCTGCTCGGCGTGACGCGGCGCGGAGGTGTCGAGAGGTGGTGGGTTACGCGATGATTGTGACGCCGCCGCTCTTTTCGAGTGCTTCACGGATGGTGGCTGGTGGTTCGGAGTCGGTGATGAGCCCGTGCAGGTCCCTGAAGAAGTTTTGGGCGTTGGAGTTGGACAGCGCCATATCCCCGCCTCGGAGCCGGCCCCCGGCCGCGTGGACCACCACGTTCGGATGGTTCGAAAGTTCGATGGCCACAAGCAGCGAATTGGTCGCTACCGTGCCACGAAAATCACTGGGGATTGCCCTCGCCACGCTAAGCGCGCTTGTTCCGACACCTAGGACTACAAACTGCCCCGGCTCCAGCAACGAGGCAGGACATCGACCGGTCATGCGACGGGAAAAAGAGCACCCCCTCACCCGGTGGGGTGAAGGGGTGTCACGCACAGCAGAAGTGAGCGGGCGTCTAGGACTCGGCAGGCTCCTCGTAGCGCGGGAAGACCGGGGCCGGGGCCGGGAGCTCGGTGCCGGGGACGATCGGCGTTGCGATGGCCGCGAACCGGCGGGCCTCGCCTTCCGGCTGTCCCAGCACCTCAAGCAGCTTGGCGGCCGACGTCGGCATGACCGGCTGGGTGAGGATCGCCACGATGCGGACAACCTCCAGCGTGACGTACAGGACCGTGTTCATGCGCTCGACGTCGGTCTTGCGCAGCACCCACGGGGCCTGCTCGGCGAAGTACGCATTGGTGTCGCCCAGCACGGCCCAGATTGCCTCGAGGGCACGGCTGAATTCCTGCTTCTCGAAAGCGGCGCGGGCCACGTCCAGCAGTCCGGCGGCCTGGGCCAGCAGCGCGGTGTCCTCGGCCGAGAAATCGCCGGGAACGGGAACCTTGCCTTCGCAGTTCTTGGCCACCATGGACAGCGAACGCTGGGCCAGGTTGCCGAAGTTGTTGGCGAGGTCTGCGTTCATGCGGCCCACGATCGCCTCGTGGTTGTAGCTGCCGTCGGCGCCGAAGGGCACTTCGCGGAGGAAGAAGAAACGCACCTGGTCCAGTCCGTACTGCTCGACGAAGTCCTTGGGGGCCACCACGTTGCCGAGGGACTTCGACATCTTGACCCCATTGTTGGTCAGGAAGCCATGGATCATGACGCGCTTAGGCAACTCCAGGCCTGCGCTCATCAGGAAGGCGGGCCAGAAGATCGCATGGAACCGCGAGATGTCCTTGCCGATGACGTGGACGTCCGCGGGCCAGAACTTACGGAACGCCTCCGATTCGGCATCCGGGTAGCCGATGCCCGTCAGGTAATTGGTCAGGGCATCAACCCACACGTACATAACGTGCTTGTCGTTCCCCGGCACCGGTACACCCCAGTCGAACGTCGTCCGGCTGATGGACAAGTCCTGCAGCCCCTGCTTGACGAAGCTGATGACCTCGTTGAAGCGGTACTGGGGCGCGCCGAATTCCGGCTGCTCCTCGTACAAGGCCAGCAACCTGTCCTGGTAGGAGGACAAGCGGAAGAAGTAGCTCTCCTCGGCGGTCCACGTGACTTCGGTGTCGGTCCCGCGCGAGTAGCGGACGCCGTCGTCCTTCAGTACGGTCTCGTCCTCGGTGTAATAGGCCTCGTCGCGGACCGAGTACCAGCCCTCGTACTTGGACAGGTAAATGTCCCCCTTGGCTTCCATCTTCTTCCAGATGGCTTGGGAGGCAGCATAGTGATCGGCGTCCGTGGTGCGGATGAAGCGGTCGTAGGAGATGCCCAAGGCAGCGTGGGCGGCCTTGTAGATTTCGGCATTCCGGTCCACGAGTTCCTTCGGCGTGATGCCTTCCTTCTCCGCCGCCTGGGCAATCTTCATGCCGTGCTCGTCCGTACCGGTCAGGAACATCACGTCGTAGCCGTCGAGGCGCTTGAACCGGGCCATCGCATCGGTGGCGATGTACTCGTAGGCATGCCCGATATGCGGCTCGCCGTTCGGGTACGTAATGGCTGTGGTGATGTAGAACGGGGATTTATCTGGAGACGTCACTCTACGAAGTTACCTTCTCTTGGAGATGGAAAGACCGGACCGGCCGCATGTGACGGCCGGTCCGGAGGCATCGGCTACTAGTTCAATTCAGTCAGCGTATCGCTGAGCCTGACAAGCTCGTGGTCGTGCGACGCCACGAGCACGGCAATCCCGTCCTTGGTGGTGTCCTTCAGGATGCTGATGATGCGGTTTGCCGAGGTACGGTCCAGGCTGGCCGTTGGTTCGTCGACCACCAGCACGCGGGTGCCCAGGATCAGGGCCCGGGCGATCGCGACACGCTGGCGCTCACCGCCGGACAGTTGCGCCGGACGGTGGCGCATCCGCCGGCCCAGCCCCACAAGGTCCAGCAGGTCTTTGGCCATTTCGGTGCGCTGCTCCACTTCGCCGTCGGGAACGGCCGGCAACAGCACATTCTCCAAAGCGCTCATGCCGTCGATCAAGGCGCCGCCCTGGTCCACGTACCCGATCAGGGCGCGGCGGCGGTCGGCGATTTCGTCGTCGCCCATCTTCTCTAGGGAGTCGCCCTCCCAGAGGACACGGCCCGACGTCGGGAGCGTCAGTCCCGCTCCGACTGTCAGGATGCTGGTCTTGCCTGAGCCGCTTCGCCCGGCGACGCAGTGCATCTCACCGGCGTGCAGGGTCAGGTTGAAGTCCTCGACGACGGTGACCGGCTCAGCGCCACCCTTGTCACCGCCATAGCGGATGGTGATGTTGCTCAACTGCAGGGGCATGCCGTGGTCGGAAGCCCGCACGATGGTGTTGGCGCGGGTCTGGAACGACTCGTCGGTGGATTCCGTGGTCGCGGTCAGATCGGGTTGGAGATTGTCAGTCATTTGACCACTTTCGTTGCAATGGGAATCCAGCAAATTACGGCCAGCACTCCGGCCAACGCGGCCCAAAGTGCGGCATAAGGGGCGAGCAGCAGGCCCAGGCCCAGCGCCCCCAGGACGCCCAGGATCAGGGCCACGGCTCCGACCAAGGCATTTTCGAAGAATCGGACCTGTCCCAGCATGTCCGGGTTCCAGCCCATGGCCCGGAGCGTGCCGAGCTGTTCCCGCCTGGCCTGGAGTTCGAACCGACCCGTGACCAAGGTCAGCACGAGGCCAACGAGCACCCCGCAGACTGCCAGGATGACGCTCGGCAGCGCGACGGTGGCGGAGGCGAGCCCGCTGAGGGCGCTGGCTCCAGCTGCCCGCGGGATGTCAATGAGCAAGGCGATCAGGGCACCAACGGCCGCCCCGAATACGCCCACGGCCACGGCCAGCGCCACTGAGCTGAAACGGTGGGTGACCAGCTGGCGGTACGCAAACGTCAGCGGCGAATCCACCGGGATCAGGCGTTCATCGTGTTGTGGTTCCTGGTCAACGACGTCCCGGTGCCGCAATTGCTGGGCCGCGATATAGGCGGCAGCGCAGTAAATGAGCAACACCGACGCGGAAACAATGACCGTAGCCAGGTTCCAGCTCAGAAGGCTCAGCGCAATGCCTGCCACGGCAACGATCCCCGCACCGATGCCAAACTCCTCAAGGACCCAACTTCGGATCTTCCTTTGGGTCCAGCCCATGGCGCGGAGGATCCCCGCCTCGCTGCGTCGCTGGCGGATATAGCTGACTGTGGAAGCGCCGGTCAGGAGGGTGGCCCCGCACAGCGTGAGGAAGAGGAGGGTGATGTTGGTGCCAGTCAGGGAGCCGGAAACGGCATCGGCGGCATCCTGCCGAACCCACGACTGCTGGACGGTGCCCAGTGCGGATTCCTTGCCGGCGTCGTCCTTTGAGTATCCAGGGACGAAGATGTTGGCGTCTTCACGCGCGGAGCCGGCCACCACTGTGGCTTCGAGACCCATGTCACGGATCTGGGCTGCGAGCTTGTCGACCTCCGGTTGGGCTTGCTTCCAGTTGCCCGGCGCGCTGGCGCGGACCCGGACGGCATCGATCACGTTGGCGTTGGAATCGTAACCGCGCGCGGCGGCAAGGCCGTAGTAGTCGGTAATCGCCCCGGCAGACTGGCTGACCAGGCCCGTGTCGCTCAGCGAGGGCTTGAGGCCCTTTGCTGGGGTGTCATTGCCGGACGCGTCCTTCTGGAGCGTCATCGGGGCCGGATCGTAGCCACCCAGGGGCAGCTTGTTGACGTCGCCTGCCGCTTTCTGGATCTGGGCCGGATCAAACGTCCCGTAGACGATCGGCAGCGGGGTAGCTGGCTTCGATCCCGTGGAAAGGTTCTCCCGGTACGAGCGCTCGTCGACTGGCTTGCGCTGGCTCTGGTCCACCATCGCCCCGAAAGCAGACTTCTCGGGCAGCTTGTTGACGGTAACCCAGTCCCCCGGAGTGGCGGACTTGCCGACGGCTCCATTCGCGGAGGTTTCGCCGTCCTTGTACTTGGGCGCGGCTGCGAAGTCCGTGCTCCACTGGGCTGGCTGGTACAGGCCTTGGCTGAAGTTGCCCATGTTGCCCAGCAACTGGCTGTGGTCCGTGGATCCTGGCCATGACAGGGCGAATGGCGACTTTGACACGAAGGGCAGGTAGTCCTTGTCCAAGGAACGCGAGACAGTGCCGACGTCGTTGACGACCTTGCCCGAATCATCGATTTCCTCGATCTTGACCGAGTACTTCAGATCGAGTGAGGTTCCCTGCCGGACGATCAAAGGAATGGCCTGCGAGGCATCCGTGATCTGGCCGGACAGCTTTGCCTGCTGGTACTGGGTCATGAGGGGAGCCCAGTATTTGAGCTTGACACCCATGAAATCCGGGCCTTGTTCGAGTTCCTGCTGCGTAGGGCTCTTGGCGAAGAGTTGTTCGAAGTAGCGGCCGATCGCACCGGCGTTGCGGGTGTCAGCCGGCGGCGCCTTCTGCAGCGGTGCGAGGAAGTCTCCGGCCGAGCCCAGGAGGGCGCGTTCAGCGGTCGGATCGACGGCGACCACCGACTCGGTGACTTGTGGAGCCATGGGGAGCGCCACGGAAAGGTTGAAGAGGTTGTGTTCCGAGCCACCGGCAGGAGCAGGGAACTTGATGCCGGTCTCCCCCGCGGGGCCGGCGATGCGGATGCTCTTGCCCCCGGCAGTCTGCTGCTCTATGACCTGCCCCTTGCCGAGCGTGCCTTCAGCGCTGGTCTGGAAGAGGGTTTGCTGGGAGACTCCGTCGGAGCTCACGGCAGTGGCCGTCAGTCGGTACTTCTTGGGCTGCGCGGGAAGCACGGATTCCGGCGCGGGCCAGCTCTTGGAGTCCGTTCCGGTGGGATCCCCCGCGGTGGCTCCGCCGGCCAGCCCTGCGTTGTAGCCGAGGTAGTCCATTGCATCGAGACGCGGGGTTTCCAGGTTCTGCGTCACCCGGGAAACGAGGCTGATGGGTGCCGCGACCGACGCACCGCTCAGCCCACGGATCTTCTCGAGTTGCGGGAAGCTGATGCCGCCCTGGCCGTTCGCGATGTCCGGCTGGAGGAGTGCCCCGCCGTCCTTGGTATTCGCGGACTTGGCCTGAACCAGGATGTCGTAAAGGCCGCGCGAGTTCTCATCCACCGTCCGGTTCAGCGCGGCCTGCGACTGGCTCTGGATGAATACGGACAAACACATGGCGACGATCAAAATGGCCGCGGTCAACAGAAGCACACGGCTTCGGATGAACCTCTGGACGGCGTTCATAGGGCTCCCTGAGTCCTGGATTGCGGGTGTGCACACTGCTGTCCCTGGAACCATGCCGAGGCAAGAGGAATCCACCGGGTGCGTGCAAAAGTTATTGGCCGGCCTGCCGCCGGTTCCGAATTTCGGACCAAGCCATTGTAGGCAGACCGGCCAATAATATGTGGCCGATGTGAACTGCGGCACACTTTTCTAGCTCAAACGGTGAGGATGCTAGTCCTCCAGATCCACTTCACGAACCATGTCGGCACCGATGCCGGCCTTGATGGCTTCAAGGACCTGCTGGGGCACCGAAGTGTCGATCGTCAGCAGCGCCAAGACCTGGCCGCCTTCGCTCTGGCGGGCCACCTGCATGCCACCGATATTGATATTGTTCATGCCCAGGATGTGGCCGATGGTACCGATGACACCGGGACGGTCCGCGTAGGAAACAACCACCAGGTGCTCGCTGATCGGGATTTCGACGTCGTAGCCGTTGACGCCCACGAGCTTCTGGACCTGCTTGGGCCCGGTGAGCGTGCCGGCCACGGAAATCTGGGAGCCGTCGCTCAGTGCTCCGCGGATAGTCAGGACGTTGCGGTAGTCCTCGGCTTCCGGCGTCGTGATCAGGCGGGTGTTGATGCCGCGCTGCTCGGCGATGACGGGGGCGTTGACGTACGAGACCTGCTCGGTCACGACGTCGGCGAACACCCCCTTGAGCGCTGCCAGCTCGAGGACCTTCACGTCCAGGCTGGCGATTTCGCCCGCGACCTCGACGTCGATCTGCGTCAGGGATGCGTGGGTGAGGGCCGTGAAGATCCGGCCGAGCTTCTCGATCAGCGGGATTCCGGGGCGAACGTCGGAAGCGATCACGCCACCTGCAACGTTGACTGCATCCGGGACGAGTTCGCCGGCGAGGGCGAGGCGCACGGACTTCGCAACGGAGACGCCGGCTTTTTCCTGGGCTTCGTCCGTGGACGCACCGAGGTGGGGCGTCACGATGACATTGTCCATGCCGAAGAAGGGAAGGTCGGTGCTCGGCTCCTTGACGAAAACGTCAATGCCGGCGCCCGCGATCTGGCCGTCTTCCAAAGCCTCGTGGAGGGCTTCTTCGTCGATCAGGCCCCCACGGGCGACGTTGACAACGTACGCCGTTTCCTTCATCTTCTTGAAGGCATCGGCGCCCAGCATGCCCACGGTTTCCGGGGTTTTGGGCATGTGGATGGTGATGAAGTCCGACTTCTCAAGCAGCTCGTCCAGGGTGACGAGCTTGACGCCGAGTTGCGCCGCGCGTGCCGAGGTGATGTAGGGGTCGTAGGCGAGGATCTCGGTCTCGAAGCCTTGGAGGCGGGCAGCCACGAGCGCTCCGATGCGTCCGAGGCCGATGATGCCGATCTTCTTCTCGAAGAGTTCGATGCCCGTGTACTTCGAGCGCTTCCACTCGCCGCCCTTCAGGGCGGAACTGGCCTGCGGGATGTGGCGGGCGAGGCTGAGGATGTGGCCGACCGTAAGTTCGGCAGCGGACACAATGTTCGACGTCGGGGCGTTGACCACCATGACGCCGGCCTGGGTGGCGGCCTTGATGTCCACGTTGTCCAGGCCGACACCGGCACGCGCGATGATCTTGAGGTTCTTGGCTGCGGCAATTGCCTCGGCGTCCACCTGGGTGGCTGAACGCACGAGGATGGCGTCGACGTCGACGATTGCGGAGAGCAGCTGGGAGCGGTCCGCGCCGTCGGTTTGGCGGATCTCGAAGTCCGGACCAAGGGCCTCGATCGTGGCGGGCGAAAGTTCCTCAGCGAGGAGTACTACTGGCTTGGTGCTAGTCACCGGTGACCTCTTTAGCTCTCTTTTTCAGGTGGGGTTTTGGTGAAACGATTCTTTGACGACGAAGGCCGGACCCGGTATACCGGGTCCGGCCTCCATGCCGGGCGGCTTCATTTCGAGCCTATCCCGAACGGCGTTCTGTGTTGAATTGCTACGGCTCCTGCCGCGGCTTCAACGGGTGCCTTGACTAGCGGGCTGCGGAGCCTTCGACGTAGTCCTCGTCCTGCTGCTGCCAGGAGAACAGCGAACGCAATTCGCGGCCGACACCCTCGATCGGGTGCTGCTCTGCCTTGGCCCGCAGTTCCTTGAACTCGACTGCGCCGTTGTCCTGGTCGTCGATGAAACGCTTGGCGAAGGCACCGGACTGGATGTCCGCGAGGACGCCGGCCATGTTTTCCTTGACCCGGGGGTCGATGACGCGCGGGCCGGAGACGTAGTCGCCGTACTCTGCGGTGTCGGAAACGCTCCAGCGCTGCTTGGCGATGCCGCCCTCCCACATGAGGTCAACGATGAGCTTGAGCTCGTGAAGAACCTCGAAGTAGGCGATCTGCGGCTGGTAGCCGGCTTCCGTCAGGGTCTCGAAGCCGTACTGGATCAGCTGGGAGACACCGCCGCACAGGACAGCCTGCTCGCCGAAGAGGTCGGTTTCGGTCTCTTCGGTGAAGGTGGTCTTGATGACGCCGGCACGGGTGCCGCCGATTGCCTTCGCGTAGGACTTGGCCAGTTCCCAAGCGGAACCGGAAGCGTCCTGCTCGACGGCGATGATGTCCGGGATACCGCGGCCGGCTTCGAATTCGCGGCGCACGGTGTGTCCGGGAGCCTTCGGAGCGATCAGGATGACGTCAACGCCCTCGGGCGCCTCGATGTAGCCGAAACGGATGTTGAAGCCGTGGGCGAAGGCAAGGGCCTTGCCGGCGGTCAGCTTGTCCTTGATGGAGTCGTTGTAGATCGCACGCTGGTGCTGGTCCGGTGCCAGGATCATGATGACGTCGGCCCATTCGGCGGCGTCGGCAACGTTCTTGACCGTGAAGCCTGCGTCCTCGGCCTTGGCGATCGACTTCGAGCCTTCCTTGAGCGCGATGACAACCTCGACGCCGGAGTCGCGCAGGTTCAGCGCGTGGGCGTGGCCCTGGGAACCGTAGCCGACAATGGCAACCTTGCGACCCTGGATGATCGACAGGTCTGCGTCGTCGTCGTAGAACATTTCAGTCACTTGCGTAACTCCTCTTGAGTGGTTTTGTAGATATTGTCTGTGGTTCGGTATCGGGCTGCTACGCAGTACCTAAGACGGTGCCTAAGCGCTGCGTAAAGCCCTGTCACTCATGGAGCGGGATCCCCGCCCAACGGCCAAGGTGCCGGACTGCACTATTTCGCGGATGCCGAACGGCTCAAGCACTGAAAGCAGCGCTGCAAGCTTTTCCGGGGTACCGGTTGCCTCAATGACCACCGAGTCTGTGGAAACGTCAACCACTGAGGCACGGAACAAGTCTGCAGCTTGGGTGACCTGCAGGCGTGTCGCGGCATCCGCACGTACCTTGACCAGGATGTGGTCACGTTGCACGGAAGATTCTGAAGTCAGCTCGACAATCTTGATCACGTTGATCAGTTTGTTGAGCTGTTTGGTGACCTGCTCGATGAGGTCGCCATCGGCGTCGACGACGACGGTCATCCGGGAAATCCCGGAGACCTCGGTGGGGCCGACGGCCAGGGAGTTGATGTTGAAGGCCCGCCGGGCGAAGAGGCTGGCCACGCGGGTCAGCACGCCGGGCTTGTCTTCGACCAGAACGGACAGTGTGTGGCGGCTCATGGCTAGTCCTCCTCTTCCCATTCCGGGGTCATGTTGCGGGCGACCTGGATCTGGTCATTCGAGACTCCGGAAGGGACCATCGGCCACACCATGGAGTTCGGGCTGACCACGAAGTCGATGACCACGGGACGGTCATTGATTTCCAGGGCCTTCTGGATGGTTGCGTCGATATCCTCGTCCCGCTCGCAGCGGAACGCGGCACAGCCGTAGGCGTCTGCCAGCTTGACGAAGTCAGGGATACGGACGGTGTCGTGGCCGGTGTTCAGGTCGGTGTTGGAGTAGCGGCCTTCATAGAAGAGGGTCTGCCACTGGCGCACCATGCCCAGCGAGGAGTTGTTGATGATGGCAACCTTGATGGGAATTTTGTTGATGGCGCAGGTGGCCAATTCCTGGTTGGTCATCTGGAAGCAGCCGTCGCCGTCGATCGCCCAGACCACGCGGTCGGGTTCGCCGACCTTGGCGCCCATGGCTGCCGGCACGGCATAACCCATGGTGCCGGCACCGCCGGAGTTCAGCCAGGCGTGGGGACGCTCGTACTTGATGAACTGGGCGGCCCACATCTGGTGCTGGCCAACGCCTGCAACGTAGATGCCTTCCGGACCGGTGAGCGCACCAATGCGTTCGATGACCCGCTGGGGGGCACTGAGTCCGTCGTCCGGTTCAGTCCAGCCCAAGGGGTAGGTATCGCGGAGGTTGTTGAGGAACGCCCACCAACCGTCGAGGTCCGGGGTGCCGGATTGTTCGAAGGCGTTCCGGACAGCCTCGCTCAGTTCCGGAATGATCTCCTTGACGGAGCCCACGATCGGAACGTCAGCCGTGCGGTTCTTGGAAATCTCCGCGGGGTCGATGTCCGCGTGGATGATCTTGGCGTGCGGAGCGAAGGTGCTGAGGACACCTGTCACCCGGTCATCGAAGCGCGCACCGAGGGTGATCAGCAGATCGGACTGCTGCAGTGCGGTGACCGCGGAAACCGTGCCGTGCATGCCCGGCATGCCGACGTGCTGCGGGTGGGAATCCGGGAACGCGCCGCGGGCCATGAGGGTGGTCACCACGGGTGCGCCGGTCAGCTCTGCGAGTTCGCGCAGTTCGGCCGAAGCGTGCGCCTTGACCACACCGCCACCGACATACAGGACAGGCTTGTGTGCCGCAGCGATCAGCCGGGCAGCCTCGCGCACCTGCTTGTTGTGGCCACGGACCACCGGCCGATAGCCCGGCAAATCGATCTTGGGCGGCCAGGAGAAGGTCATGGTGCCCTGCTGGGCGTTCTTGGCGATGTCCACCAGTACCGGACCGGGACGCCCGGTGCTGGCAAGGTAGAAAGCTTCGGCCATGACATGCGGAATGTCATTGGGATCCGTCACCAGGAAGGAATGCTTGGTGATCGGCATGGTGATGCCGACGATGTCTGCTTCCTGGAAGGCATCCGTGCCAATGACCGAAGCCGATACCTGGCCGGTAATGGCAACGAGGGGCACGGAGTCCATGTGGGCATCCATGATGGCGGTAACGAGGTTGGTGGCACCGGGGCCCGAGGTGGCGATGCAGACGCCAACCCGTCCGGTAACCATGGCGTAGCCTTGGGCTGCGTGGCCGGCTCCCTGTTCGTGACGGACCAGGACGTGATTCATCTTGGAGGCCATCAAGGGGTCATAGGTGGGGAGGATCGCGCCACCGGGCAAACCAAAAATATCGTCCACGCCGAGTTCTTCGAGCGAGCGGACAATAGCTTCCGAGCCGGTCATCACCGTTGGGGGTACAACGTTGTTCGGCCCGAGTACAGGAGAGAGAGTTGCAGCATTGTCGACGACGGCGTCAGCCGTACGGTCGACCTTTTCCGGAGCCTTGGGGGCTCCAGCGGACTTTGCAGCCATCAGCGAGGGGCTGATCGGCGATCCTTTGCTCATCGGACTCTTCCTTTGGGGATCATCAATTAGTGAAAGTTACTGCGTGGG
This sequence comes from Arthrobacter sp. efr-133-TYG-118, assembly GCF_030209755.1. GTDB lineage: Bacteria > Actinomycetota > Actinomycetes > Actinomycetales > Micrococcaceae > Arthrobacter. The sequence continues at coordinate 79,269 of NZ_JARVRH010000033.1, forward strand.
TACTGCGTTCATGCGGGTTCTTGCTTCGCGCCGTCCCCTGCGGGAAATAAAAAAACCCCTCAGCCTTGCGGCTCTTCGAGGGGTTGCGCGTGACGGTTCGTTACCAGTCGGGCTAGGAGGCCACGCGCTTGGTAAGTACGACAGTGCCCACGGTGGCGCCGACAGTAACGAATGCGATCATGCGTTCAGTGTTCCCTCTTTGTGAGATAAGTGTCAAACGATGAAGATGTCATCTCACTATGTGGACCCCATTGTCCACGGGTTGGTCATGCCCGGCCGCCCAACTGACTCGCAGTTGTTGTCGCTATGAGGCGTCAAAACGACAACAAGTGCGAGTCAGTTGGGCCGGAACCCGGAACTAGCCGCAGTAGGCGCCGGTGGAGGCGCTGTGCACCAGCTTGGCGTACTTCGCGAGGACGCCCTTGGTGAACTTGGCCGGGAGGGGCTCCCAGCCGACCTTGCGGGACTCGAGTTCTGCTTCGTCCACCAGGAGGTCGAACGAACGGGCGGCGATGTCCACGCGGATCTTGTCGCCGTCCTTGACGAAGGCGATGGGACCGCCGTCGACGGCTTCAGGCGCAACGTGCCCGATGCACAGACCGGTGGTTCCGCCCGAGAAGCGGCCGTCGGTCAGCAGGAGCACGTCCTTGCCGAGGCCCGCGCCCTTGATGGCGCCGGTGATGGCGAGCATCTCACGCATGCCCGGGCCGCCCTTGGGTCCTTCGTAGCGGATCACGACGACGTCCCCGGCCTTGATCTCACCCTTGTCCAAAGCGTCGAGGGCACCCTGCTCGCGTTCGAACACGCGGGCGTTTCCTTCGAAGACATCGGCGTCAAAGCCTGCGCTCTTCACGACGGCACCTTCCGGCGCCATGGAACCGTGCAGGATGGTGATGCCGCCGGTCTTGTGGATCGGGTTGTCCAGGGCGCGCAGGATCTTGCCGTCCAGGTCCGGCGGGTTGATGGAGGCCAGGTTCTCGGCAAGGGTCTTGCCCGTGACCGTCAGGCAGTCGCCGTGCAGCAGTCCGGCGTCGAGCAGCGCCTTCATGATGACCGGCACGCCGCCGATCTTGTCGACGTCGGTCATGACATAGCGGCCGAAGGGCTTGAGGTCGCCCAAGTGCGGGATCTTGTCGCCGATGCGGTTGAAGTCGTCCAGGGTCAGTTCGACCTCGGCTTCCCGGGCGATCGCGAGCAGGTGCAGGACGGCGTTGGTGGAACCGCCGAAGGCCATGGTGACGGCGATGGCGTTCTCGAACGCCTTCTTGGTCATGATGTCCCGGGCGGTGATGCCGAGGCGGAGCAGGTTGACCACTGCTTCGCCGGACTTGCGGGCAAAGTCATCACGACGGCGGTCTGCCGAGGGCGGGGCGGCCGAGCCCGGCAGGGACATGCCGAGGGCTTCGCCGATGCACGCCATGGTGTTGGCCGTGTACATACCGCCGCAGGCTCCTTCACCAGGACAGATCGCGCGTTCGATGCGGTCTAGGTCACCCCTGCTCATCTTGCCTGCAGCGCACGCGCCCACGGCTTCGAAGGCGTCGATGAGGGTGACTTCCTTCTCCGAGCCGTCCTCGAGCTTGACCCAGCCCGGCATGATGGAACCGGCGTAAAGGAAGACGCTGGCGAGATCCAGGCGGGCAGCCGCCATCAACATGCCCGGGAGGGACTTGTCGCAACCGGCCAGCAAAACAGAGCCGTCGATACGCTCAGCCTGCATGACCGTTTCAACGGAGTCGGCAATGACTTCGCGCGAAACAAGGGAAAAGTGCATGCCCTCGTGGCCCATGGAAATACCGTCCGAAACGGAAATGGTGCCGAACTGCATGGGGAAACCACCGCCGGCGTGAACGCCTTCCTTGGCACCCTGGGCGAGTCGGTTCAGGGAGAGGTTGCAGGGCGTAATTTCGTTCCACGAGCTCGCGACGCCGATTTGCGGCTTGGCGAAGTCATCATCGCCCATGCCTACGGCCCGGAACATGCCTCGCGCGGGGGCGGCATGGATGCCGTCCGTTACGACCCGGCTGCGTGGCTTGATGTCCGGCTGGTTGTCTGTCGCAATTGGGGTGTGGTCACTCATGGGCACGAGTCTATGACTCTTGAGCTGTGGCCAACGAACATGATTGGCGGGTTAAGGCGAATTTAGCGCTATTTCATTCAATATTTCATTCAAATAATGGACAGTCGTCTCGATATGTGAGACATCAGTCTCATTGCCGGCCGCGGTTCCATCCGACAGGAACGCGGACGGCGCTGAAGGCCGCGAATCGATTGACTAACCTAGACAGCCCCGTGACACGGACGTAACGTCAAATCACGACCACTGCGCCACTCGAACAGACATGCGCCAATTGAACAGACAGAAGGGCTCCTCCCATGGATTGGTTGATCTGGGTCATCGTCATCGTGTTGATCGTCGCGATTGTCTGGTGGCTCCTGAGCCGCAATAGAGCGAAGTCTTCCTCGGGCGCCATGGCCCCGGCCTCGCCGTCACCGACCGCCTCGTCACCGCAAATGGATGTCGCTTCCGCCGCCCTGACAGGCTCCGCCCCTTTGGTCGCTGCAACCGCGACCGCCGATCAAGACTTCGGCGGGTCGCGCGCGGCAGCATCCGAGGCCGAACCCGAGCCGGAAGCGGCAACTGAGGCGGGCGGCGTCGACGTCGACGACTGGGAGGGCCCTGTCCCTCCCCTCAAGACCGGAATGGCCGCCCCGGAAGGGCCCTCCGTGTCCGGAACCTCCGCGGAAGAACCCGTGTTCGAGGAGCCCGCGCTCTCGGAACCCGTGCTGTCCGAGGACGCGGTTTCCGAGGCCGCACTTTCCGAGGCCGCCGCACCGATCGCCGCCGAGCCGGAACTTGAGGGGGGCGTGACGGCCGACGACGTTACAGCGGCCGACGGCGGACCCGCCGCTGCCGCCGCTGCCGGTGTTCCGGCGTCGTCGAGCACGGAACCAGCCACCCCCGAACAGTTGGCCGACAGCGCCGAGTGGGAAGCCACCTGGAGCGAAGGCGGCGCACCCGCGGCCCCCGCCCCTATCCACCACCGCGAATACACGGACGCCCATGCACCGACGCTTCCCGGTGCGGAATCCGCCGCGGCGGAGGCAGCCGACGCTGCTGCGGAAGGGGTGCAAGAAGACCGGGCCGAAGCTACCGACGCGGTCCCGGCGCCTGTTGAGTCAACCACCCTGGCCCAGGATTCCGCGGGCGCGTCACCGCTGGGCGGGCATCTCGCCGCCGAGCAGCCGTACGGTGAAGGCTCGGCTGCGGCCGGCGCTGACGGGAGCGGCCCCGATGGCTACACAGTCAAGGGCAACGCGGACACCATGACCTACCACGATGAAGACAGCCCGTCCTACGACGAAGTCAAGGCCGAAATCTGGTTCATTTCGAGCGCCCACGCCGAGGCAGCCGGTTTCCGGCCGCCTCGCAGGAACCGCCGCTGAGAGCCCCCAGGACCTGAAGACCCAGGGCAGTAAGCGGCCCTGCAACCAATGAACCAAGCAAAGGCGGGTTCAGGGAGCGTTTTCCGGTCCCGCCTTGCGCTTGTCCGGGCTCCGATTTTAGTGGCCTGCCTCGTGGCTTTGCTGCTGGGCGCATGCACGGGGAGTGCCCCCGGTCCGGGGCCCACCCAAGGCAACGCACCGGAGTTGCTTCGGAAGCTTGACCTCAACCTGACACTCCCGTGGTCCATCGTGTTCCTCGACGACGGCACTGCCATCATCTCCGAACGCGACACAATGCTGATCAAATCGGTCCGGAACAATCGGGCCACGACGGTAGGCGAGTTTCCCGGCGTCGTGCCGGGCGGCGAAGGCGGCCTGCTGGGGCTGGCACTCTCCCCGGCGTTCGCCAGCGACCGCCTGCTCTACGCCTATTTCACCGCTGAATCGGACAACCGGATTTCGCGCACCCGCCTCGAGCAGGCCGCAGACGGGCGGTTGGGTCTCGGCACACCCGAAGTCATCTTCTCCGGCATTCCCAAAGCCTCGACCCACAACGGCGGGCGCATCCGTTTCGGCCCCGACGGGTTCCTCTACGTCGGCACGGGAGATGCGCAGCACCCGGAGCAAGCACAGGACCGCAATGCGCTCGGCGGGAAGATCCTGCGGCTCACCCCCGAGGGGAAAGCCGCGCCGGGCAACCCGTTCGGCAACAACCCCGTTTACAGCTATGGACACCGCAACGTGCAAGGTCTGGCATGGGACAGCTCCGGGAGGCTGTGGGCGAGCGAATTCGGGCCCGACGTCAACGACGAACTCAACCTCATCGAAGCGGGCGGCAACTACGGTTGGCCACAAGTGACCGGCGCCCCTGGCCACACCGGCTACATCGATGCCAAGGTTGTCTGGCCGTCGACGGCGGATGCCTCGCCGAGCGGGCTGGAAATCGTCAACGGAACGGCCTTCACGTGCGCGCTGCGCGGGCAGCGTTTGTGGACGGTACCGCTGAACGGAAAAACGGCGGGGAATCCCGTGGCATACCTCACAGCTGGCTATGGACGCCTACGGGACGTTTCGCTTGCGCCGGACGGCACACTTTGGGTCCTCAGCAACAACCAAAACCCTGACTTTGCACTGGTCCTGAAGCCTCCCGGCCAGTGACACGCAGGAGGCCCAGGCCGATTTCACACTTCGGCAAGTGTCGTGTAGAGTTACATGTCGTTGCGGAGATCAACGAGGGAAGAAAAGCCCTCAGCTGGTCGAAATCGACAAATGCACCTCTAGCTCAATTGGCAGAGCAATTGACTCTTAATCAATGGGTTCCGGGTTCAAGTCCCGGGGGGTGCACCAAAGGGAAGGGCCCTTGAGCGGCAGCAGCCGCTCAAGGGTTATTTCTTTGCGTTGCGAGCAACAAACAATTGCACCTCTAGCTCAATTGGCAGAGCAATTGACTCTTAATCAATGGGTTCCGGGT
>NZ_JARVRH010000030.1 GCF_030209755.1 Arthrobacter sp. efr-133-TYG-118
TCCATCCTAACTATATGTATGAATCGGATATTTGTCACCCCTTCAGACCACACCCCGCCAACACCCCGAAGCGGCAGCACGCCTGATGACATCAAGCAGCTCGTGCAACCGCACTGCGTCGTCAAAGTCGGGGACGTCACCGTCTGAGGTCCCGGCCGCTATCGCCCGGTACATCCGCCGCACGCTGGCAGCGGGCCCGGCCAGCGGCTCGCCGTCAGCGCCGGGCGGTTCCTCGGGGGCCGGCAGGACCGACCGCTCCCCCGAACTGCGCGTCTCGACCAGGCTCAACCGTGCCATCTGTATCTGGCCGTCGGGGCTATCCGGCACTATCTCCAGTGTGCCCTCCGAGCCATAGACCGTCATCAGGGGCATCCCGGTCGCATGCACTCCCAAGACAAACAGTCCCGACAATGTCGCCCCGCCTGCGAGCGCTCCTTCGATGGCCACCTGGTCGGCCGCGGTCTTGGTTATCCAACGATTCTCGCCCTCGATTGCCACCTTCGGCGTGGCCACGCCAACCTTCGCAGATAGCCCGGCGAGCCTCCCGACTGCGAACTGCACGGCATCAAGGGTGTGGGCGGTACGCACGGTCAGGGCTGACAGACCGTTTCGCTCGTCGGCAACCCATTCCTTGCCGCGTGCCAGCACCGGCGCGCCATGACCCATGCCGACTGACAAGACATGCACTGCCAGCACCCGGCCGATCCGGCCGCCGTCGACCAACTCGCGAAGTAGCTGAACTGCGGGTTGCTGCCGCGACTGCAGGCCGATGATGTGGCGGACGCCGGCCAGCACCGCGTGATCCCGCAGGATCTTGGCTTGCTGGGTATTCACCCCGAGAGGCCACTCGCAGTAGACGTCTTTCCGGGCTGCCACGGCGGCCGTGACGGACTCAAAGTGCTCTGTGACTTTCACCGCGACCGTAACGAGGTCAACGTCGGTATCAGTGGCGAGAGCGGTGGCACTCGTATGGGCGCGTCGTGCACCAAATTGTTCGGCCGAGGCGTCGGCAGTAGCGCGTCGCGTTGTTGACACCGCGCGAAGCGCCACTCCCGGCGTCGCCAGAACGGCTGGAATGTGCGATTCCTGGGCCCATCCGCCGCTGATGCTGGCACCGACAATTCCGACACCGAGGTCGCCAGTCACGGGCGGGGCGTTTCGTGACCCGACAGCTGGCCAGCCTTCAGCCCACCCATATACCAGTGACCGCTGCCCTCGACGCCGAGACCATGGCTGAGGCCCTCGTTGAAATTGCGCCGGAACCCGATGGATGCCGCGGCCTTGGCGTAGCGCAGCATCGCCACGTCTCGGCGCGCCAGATCCCTGGCAATCTCCCAGGCGCGGTCCATGAGCTTCTCTGCGGGCAGTACCTCGTTGATGAACCCGATCTGCTTTCCCTCCTCGGCGCCGATGACGGACCCGGTGAGCAGCCAGTACTTGACGCGGGTGGGCCCGAGCAGTTCGCCCCACACGAGGTTCACCCCGTCGCCCGGGATGGTGTCACGCAGGGGAAAGTGTGCCTTGTCGGCAAACTCGGCGTGCTCGGCAGCGAGGACGATGTCGCCCATCACGGGGATCTCGGAATGGATGAGGGCCGGGCCGTTGACGGCTCCGATGATCGGGATTTCGACGTCGTTCAGGTTCCGCAACATCCGGCGCCCCTCCCACCAGATGTAGTCCCAGCTGTGCCGGGTAAAACTCGTCACATCCAGTTCAGTGCAGTACGCCTCGCCGGTGCCCGTCAGGATGAGCACCTTCGTGGCATGGTTCTTGCCGACCCAATCGAAAGCCTCGGTGAGCTCAGTGTGGGCTTGGGCATCCCAGACGAAGGATCCGCCGTTTGTGTGAAACTGCATTTCGGTGACGCCATTGTCGTGAGTGATGCTGATTCGTTCCCAGTGTGGGTGCTCGAAGGTCATTGATCCTGCCTCTCCATGCCGGTCTTTTGCTCCCAATATAGGCATCAGCGTCCCAAACTGCTACCCTTGATTATATTCATAGTCATCATTAGACGGTTTTGATTCCATATTCTCGACATCGATGCCGGCTGGCAAATGCATAGGAGCCGAATATGACCATGCCCCACTCTCTCACCCGCACCGGTCTGTCGGGCCAAGTCGCAGAGGCGGTCCTCGACGTCGCGGACAGCCCCCTCGACACCTCCCTCTCCACCGCCGTCAGTGACCGGCTTTTGCACGGTATCGGGGTGGCGCTGACCGGGACCGAGTTCGAGGCCTTTGCTGCGGGTTTACGAGCCGTCTCCTCCGAATCGGGCGCCTCCACGGTATTGGGTCGGCGCAACCGGCTCTCCCCCGCAGCAGCGGCCTTCGTCAACGCCATTGCCGCACACTCGTGCTTGCAGGAAGATTGCGGTCCCGGCGGTTACGTCGAGGGAAGCCATCCAGGCACCTACATCATTCCGGCCGCCTTGGCGGCCGTTGATGCGGCTGGCGTAAGCGGTGAGCGCTTCGCTCGCGGCGTGATCGCAGGCTACGAGGCCGTCAGTATCCTCGGGGAGATCGTTCCGGGCGGCTTGAGCGCCCGTAAGTACCGTCCCAGCGGGATCATGGGTCCATTCGGTGCAGCGACGGCCGCGGCGTACATTTTCGGCGCAGACGCCAATCAGCTTGCCACGGCTTTGAGCATCGCCAGCAACTCCGCGGCCGGCAGCAATCAGGGCTTTGTCAGCGGCACCATTGAGCCCCTTGCCCATGCCGGTCTTGGTGCGAGAAACGGCTTGCTTGCAGCTAAGCTCGCGATGGCCGGCGCCGCGGCAAGTCCGAATGCGCTGGAGGGTCCATACGGCTTCTTCGCAGTGTATGCGGGTGAACAGCCAACCGTCGCGGGTCTGGGCCTCCGCTCCGAGGAGCCGGCCATCACGCGCCTGGGCAGCAAGAAGTTTGCCGTCTGCTTGCAGAATCAGGAAACCCTTGAACTGGCCGGCGAATTGGCCCCGGCGCTAACCGGTGCGACGATCCGCGAGTTGGTGCTTTCCCGGCCTAACACCCCGGCCAACGGCACCGGTAGCGCTGGGGTAGGCGCAGAAGGAACCTTCGAAACCATGCTGAAACGTCAGATGTCCGCACGTTTCACGCTCGCCGCAGCGCTGCTTGGCCGACCGGTTACCGATCCCCGCTACTTCAACGAGGCAGGCGCGGATGCCCAGGCGGCCGACCTGGCAGCCTTGGTGAGCCTGCGTCAAAACGAAGCGGACGCCGTCGAAATCGTAGCCCGGCTCGACGACGGGCGGGAGCTGCGAATCGCGGGCCGGCGCCCCGAAATCCTCCGGCCAGGCTCGGGCCGCATTGATGAACTCTTCCTCGAACGAGCCGGCAAGGTTCTCAACGCAGAGTTGGCCGAACGAATACTGTGCGACATCCGCTCCATCTCTTCAGTCCCAGACGCCGCAGTTATCACAAACGCGTTGCGCGGCTGAGACGACGTTCAAACCGGCGAAGGATAGCAAGGGCGAATAGTCACCCAACATATGACGAGCGTGGCCCTGCAGTAGTGCAAAGCAGACCCCCTCATGGGCGTCAAAAAGGCCCCGGAAGGTCTGAACCTTCCGGGGCCTTCCATGTCCGGCATCGATTTAGCCCCTGAATGTATTGCTCCGAGGCATAAGGGGACGGTCGATATCGTCCCTCGATGACCGTCTGGCCAAGCTCAGTCCGTGTCAGGAACGAGGCCGATGGCGCTCACCGGGCACAGTGACGGGGCCGACTTTTGCCCGGCGGCACTCATCAACGATTTCCTCGCACTGTCGGTGACCTACGCGGACTCGATTTGCGCGGCCAACATGATCGGCATCGTCGCAGTCGTGCCGCCGTCGACTGGGATCGTGTGCCCCGTCACATAGCGCGACTCGTCGCCGGCCAGATAGAGAACCGCGAAAGCGACGTCCCAGCCTGTGCCTTCTGTGCCAAGCATGGTGGCCTTCGCGCGTCGGGAGCGCATGCGGTCCGTGCCGCCCCCGTCCCAGCCTTTGAACCCCAGGCCCATGGGAATCGCGACATGCCCGGGTGCGACGGTGTTGACCCGGATCGCGCTTTGGCCGTACTCGAATGCCTGCGCCTTGGCCATGGCAATCAGGCCGCCTTTCGCCGCCGAGTAGCCGATGCCGCCCCCGGCGCGAAAGCCGGCGATGGACGAAATGTGGATGATGGAGCCGCCGCCGGCCGCCTTCATGTGCGGAAGCACGGCGTCCGACATGAGCTTGGGGGCCTTCAGGTTGAGGGCGATGATGGCATCCCACACCGACTCGAGGTTCTCCTGCTCACCGGGCGCAATGGCTGCATTGTTGACCAGGATGTCGATTCCGCCGAACTCGTCGAGGGCACGGGCCGCCACCGCTTCGCAGTTCGCCTTGACGGTGATGTCTGCAGTGTGAACGTAGGCGCGCCCACCGATTCGCTCGATGGCTTCGAGCGTGTGTCGTGCACGGTCTTCCGAGACGTCCAATACAACGACGTTCGCCCCCTGCGATGCCAACAACAGAGCGATGTCCGACCCGGTGCCGCCCATGGTTCCGGCCGAGCCCGCTCCAGTGACGATCGCTGTCCGTCCCTCTAGTCGCCGGTCCCCCGGCAATTCGGGAATCTCGAGGCTATCGCTGTTAGGGGTCTGGCCTGTGGTGTTCATTCGGGCTCTCCTTTGAGTTCAACACTTCAATACGAAGGGCAAGCATCTGCGCCGCCGCGAGGTAAACACCGGCGGCGCAGAAGTTGTCGCTTTGTTAGATGGTGCCGGCGGCGCGTAGTTCTGCGATGCCGTCCTGGCTGATGCCGAGGTCCTCGGCGTAGAAACTGTCGTTGTGCTCACCAAGCGACGGGGCGGTCCGCCATACCTTGCCCGTGTGGTTGGTGAGGCGCGGGAAAACATTCTGCATGCGCACGGGGCCGAGGTCGGGGTCCTCGATCTCAATCACGTTCTCGCGTTCCCGGTACGTTTCGTCTTTGAGGATGTCCTCGACCGTGTAGATCGGGGAGGCGACCACTTCAAGACGGTCCATTTCGGCTACGCATTCATCGAGGGTGTGTGCTTTGATCCACTGGCGCACCAGCTCATCGAGCCGCTCACGGTGCTGCACCTGCATGGCCGGTGTGGCGTAGTCCTCCAGGGGTTCGCCCACCAGGGTGGCCACGTTCTGCACCGATCGGGGCGTGCCCGAGGTGACCGTAATCCAGCGGTCGTCCTTTGTCATGTAGGTGTTGATGACGGCGGCGGGGGCGGCCGCGAGCTGGTTGCCGGCCCGGGTCGGGTTCTCGCCCAGCTGGTCGTAGAAGATGACCTGCCATTCGACCAGGCGGAAGAGTCCGTCGTAGAGCGCGAGATCGATCCACTCACCCTGGAAGTCCGGGTCATTGTTCTTGCGGTAGGCGGCCGCCAGAATCGCGTACGCCCCCATCAACCCGGTGACCGAGTCGCCGTGGGAGAAGCCTGTGTGCACTGGTGGTCCGTCGGGGAATCCGGTGATGTTGACCACCCCGCTCATCGCCTCGCCCACTTTGCCAAAGCCCGGCGAGTTCCGCTTGGAAGACGAGTTTCCGAAGCCAGTGACCTGCAGCATGATCAACTTGGGGTTGATCTTGTTAAGCGAGGTGAAGTCAAGCTCCCATTTCTCCAGGGTTTCCACGCGGAAGTTGCAGATCACGACGTCCGCCCATACTGCAAGTTTGCGTGCGAGGTCGCGGCCTTCCTCGGTGCGCAGGTTGAGGGTGACGGAGCGCTTGTTGCGGGCCGCCACCTTCCACCACAAATGCACTCCGTCTTTGGCTGGTCCGGCGTTGCGCTGCGGGTCCCCGCGCCCCGGATCCTCGACGTGCACGATGTCCGCGCCCAGGTCGGCGAGAAGTGTTCCGGCGAGGGGGCCGGCGATGACGTGGGCGAACTCTACGACTTTCAGGCCGCTGAGCGCTCGCTTATCAATGTGAGACATGGTGAATGCTGCTCCTTGTTGCTTGTGGCCGACGCGTCGGTGCGCCGGCCTTGGTGTTGTGGCTAGACGTTCCATTCCGAGGTCGGTTCGGGAAACTGTTCGACCGCCTGGGGGGCATGTTTGCGATACATCATGAACGTGCGCTGGTATTCGACGACGGTCTGGCCGTGCTGGTTGATGCCCCGGGTGCGGATCCCGATGATGCCCTGATTCGGGCGCGACTTCGATTCGCGTTTGGAGGTCACTTCGCTTTCGGCCCACAGGGTGTCACCGGCGAAGACAGGGTTGGGCATGGAGATTTTGTCCCAGGCGAGGTTCGCCATGGCGTTCTCGCTCGTGTCTGACACGGAGAGCCCCACCACGATCGACAGGGTCAGGCACGAGTTGACGAGCGGGGCCTTGAACTCTGTCTTCGCGGCGAACTCACTGTTGAAATGCACCTGGTTGGTGTTCATGGTGAGCAGGGTGAACCACGTGTTGTCCGTTTGCTCGATGGTGCGCCCCAGACGGCTCCGGTAGACGTCTCCCACCTCCATGTCTTCGAAGAAGCGGCCACGCCACTGTTTGGGTGCCATGACGGTATCGGTGCTCATAGGTTCTCCTTAGTAAGTGGACGGGCGGAGATGCCCGAGATGGTCAGGGTGCGTTGAGCCCTGCGCAGCACTGGCAGGTCGACAAGTTTCGTTCCCACTGTCGCGACCCCGTGGCCGTTTATCTGGGCCTGCTCGTAGGCCTCGACGACGGCCAGGGCGCGCACAATGTCATCCTCACCTGGTCTGAAGGTGTCCTTGACGGGGCCGAGTTGCCGCGGGTGGATGCAGGCTTTCGCGGTGAAACCCAGGCTGCGTGACCGCCCCGAGGCGGCAACAAGGCCGTCGTCGTCGGTGATGTCCAGATGCACGACGTCGATCGGTCCCTCGATCCCGGCGGCAGCGGAAGCCATCGCCACCCGCGACCGGGGGTAGAGCAGGTCGAGTTCGTCGGCGCGCAGCTCGCTTCCGACATCGGCCGCAAGGTCGGCTGAACCGAGCATGAGGCGTACGACGCGAGGGTCAGCGGCGACACCGGCGGCCTCCTCAACCCCTTGGGCAGTCTCGACCAGCCCGATCACCGGCGGGCACCTCCCCGGCAGGAGGCACAGCATGCGCGGGGTCGCTTTCGGGACCATGATGGCGTCCAGGGCTGCGCCGCCAAGGACCTCCAAGTCGGAGACTCCCCACCCGGTGTCGGGCGCGTTGATCCGGACGATGATCGCCGGGCCACCTTTGGTGCGGGCGTCCAGGATCCCGCGGGCACGACGACGGGCGTCATCTTTCGCTTGGGGGGCGATCGCGTCTTCGAGGTCGAGGACGACGGCGTCGGCGCCACTTTCGAGCGCCTTGTTCACCTTGCGTGCGTCGTCGGCCGGGACGAACAGCAGCGTGCACAGACCCTCTTGCATGAGCTACTCCCCGGCCTTTCGGGTTGGACGCTCCGCGCGCACGGGCCTTTCCGGGCGGACGCGGCGCGGACTGCAATACACCGCACCGTCGCGGACTTCAACCTGGTAGGCGCCCAGCCGGCCTTTGAGCGCGCCGCCCACGCTGGCACCTGTTCGCAGGCTGAACTCGTATCCATGCCAGGGGCAGGTGACGATCTCGCCTTCTTGTGCGAAGCGGTACTCGTTGCGCTCCGACGGCTCCATCGTGCCTTTGATGGCACCAGCGCACATGTTTGCGGCCTGGTGCGGGCACGTCGAACCGATCGCGAAGACCCCGGCGAGGGTGCGCACCACGCACACCTCGCGGCCGCCGATCTCGACGCTCCGGAACTCATCCAGGACCATGTCGTCGTAATCGCACACATACTCGAAGTCCTCTGACGAGGGGCCGGTGGCCGGGTCCGTTCGACGCAAGGCGGCGAGTGTGCCGGGCTGGGATTCGCTCATGACGTCACCGCTTCAACGCGGGGAAGCAAAGCGGCACCGTTGGAGAGAATGAGGGCGCCGTCGTCCGGGCCTAGTTGCTTGACGACGTCCCCGGGAGCATCGCCGTCGAAGGGACTATGCGAGCCAAACACGATGCGGCTCCGGAGTGCGTCGGTCGTGAAGTGGCGCGCCCAGTCGCCGTCCATGGTTGCTTCTTTCAGGGGCCAGGTGTTCAGCCACACCTGTTCGAGTACATATTTGCTGGGCGCATGTTTCACCCATGGAACGTCGTATCGGAACGTGCGCCATTCGCGGTCGATCCGCCACAACAGCGATGGCAGCCAGCTGAAACCGAAACCTGAGAAGAGGAACCGGACCGCGGGGAACTTCTCGAGGGTGCCCTCGAAGGCAAGGCTGGTGATGTTGGATTCAGCGAGCTGCGACATGAGCACCTGACGGCTGAGTGCGCTGTAATGGACGCCGCCGCCAAGCGGCTGGGCGCCGGCGTACAGGCCCTCGACACCGCTGAAATGCACGATGATGGCGAGTCCGGTCTCGGCAGCCGCCTCGTAGATCGGGTCGTAGTGACTCGTTCCAAGCAGGCCGGCCCCGAGAGGGAGAGCGATGGCACCAAATACCTGCTCGGCAGCGCGGCGCCGGATTTCCGCCGCAGACCACCCCGGATCCCCTGGCTGAACCACGATGACCGGTACGTTGTTGCCTGACGACCATTTGTCGCGGGCTAATGAGTTGAAACCGGACAAGAATTCGGTGGCGGCGACTCCGTCGGCCCACCCGTTCACGGTGAGCGCCTGGTGCGGCATCAGGAGAACCTTGTCCGCCTCGGGCAGTGCGGCGGCAGAGACGGGTTCGTCGCCGAACCTGCTTGACACGCGTATGTGATTGCTCGCCTCGGTCACGGAGCCAAGGAACTCTTTGCGCTCGAAGTGCTTTTGCCAGGACTTGTCCAAGTACGCGAGCACGTCGCGATAGTCGGTGACGGCGACGTGCCTGTCGGTGTCGATGATCATGGTTGACTGTCTTTCCTGCAATGTCATGGCTCAGAGCGTGACCGGGGTACGGAAGATCTTGTCGCCGAACACACCAAGTGCGTTTTCGTAGCACACGGCGCGACGCAACCTTTCGGGGATCTTGTTGTGCAATACGAAGAAGGGGTCGTCGGTGTCGTAGTGGGGATAGTCGGAGCTGAAAAGCAACACGTCCGAGACCCCGGCGGGCGAGAAGAGGGCATCCAGCTCAGCCTGCGTCTCAACCTCATCAAGAGGCTGGGTGGTGAAGGTGATGTGTTCGCGAATGTATTCGCTCGGCTTCTTCTTGATCCGCAGAGCGGCGCCCGGGTCACGCTCCCAAAAAAGGTCGAGGCGGTTCATCAAAGAAGGCAGCCAGCTGAAGCCCCACTCCACAAAGACCACCTTGAGGCTGGGAAACGCCTCGAATGTTCCGTTGACGATGAGGTCAGCAACGTTGGCCGCACCAACCTGGGTGAGCACCGAGTGACGCTCACCATACGAACGCGGCACGCCGCCGGCAGGTCCCTGGGAGAACGTGTAGCAGCCCTCGGACCCGCTCTGGTGGACGGCGATGGGCAGCCCGGCTTCGACGGCCGCCTCGTAAATCGGGTTGTACCAGGAATCCCCCAGCATCCGCTCCATGACGAGCAGCTGCACGGCGACTACGCCAGGCGTGCCAGCGTGGCGGCGGATTTCCCCTGCGGCCTGGGCAGGATCGTGAGGTGAAACAGTGATGGCGAGGCCGAAGCGGGGGTCACGGTCGACCCAGGTCTCAACGAAGTAGTCATTGGTGGCGTTAACAAAGGCGTTCGCGGCATCAATGTCACCCCACGCGGTGGTGCCATACGGCTGTTGCGGGAGCAGGAGCGCCGTGGTGATGCCATACGGGTCCAGATGCCGTTCAATGACGAGTTCCGGGTCTGACCCCGCGGGACCCCCATCGGCGGGGTAAGCGTCCAGCCGCTGCGTGTCGGCCGGATGGTTGTACCGGTCGCGTGCCCGGGCGTAGGTACGTACGCCACGCTCCTCGAAGTGTCGACGCCAATGCGCGGTCAAATACGGATAGAAGTCTTCGGTGGTGCGTGCCATCGGATGCACGTCACAGTCCACGATGGGATCCCTGCCGGGTGGATTCAACGCCGTTGTCATGATCTCAACCTCCGTGATTAGTCTATGATCATGATTATATTCAAACGGTGGTGATTTGCAATCACCTGAGATGTTCGTCCGACGGCGAACGGTCTCGTGTGGGGATCATGCTCGCTATCTGAAAGAAGGAACTGATGAGCCTGCCGTCGATCACTCTCACCGGTCACGCCCGAAAAGAAGCGTGGCAGAACAGGTGCTCCCGTGGAACAGATCCGTGAGGACGTGTGGTCCGACCCGGTTCCGTTCCCAGGTAATCCGACGCGCTATACCCTGAGTTACCTGCTCGTGGGGGACGGTGACGTGGTGCTGATCGATCCGGGCTGGGACAGTGATGCCGGTCTGGACCACCTGACCGCCGGTCTACGGCATGCCGGCCTTGGCCTCAATCTGACCAGCATCGTGGTCACCCACTACCACTCAGACCATTTAGGCATGGCTGCCCGTCTGCGCGCGGCATCGAGAGCCTAGGTTGCACTGGACGACCGGGAAGTACGCCGGCGAGGATCTTGACCTTGTCCTTCAAGGACCGCGATGAGATGACGTCGTGGGGCGTCCCCGCGCACACAAGCTTGCCGAAGTGGCCATGGACAAACCCACCCTCGCCCATTTGCAGGACCTCGCGGATCCGGACCTGCGACTCACAGACGGCGGCCTGGTGCCCGCCAAAGGGATGGACCTGCGGGTGGTCACCACCCCGGCCATTCACCAGGGCATATCTGCCTGGTCGACGGGACACATGGCCTGATATTCAGTGGGGACCATGTCCTGCCGCGCATCTCTCCGCACATAGCACTCGAGCCGCCCGGCCCGGCAAACCCTGCTGCGGACTACTACGAATCCCTGGACCTGATCGCGTTCGAAGATGAGATGGAAGTCAGCCCCGCCCACGAGTACCGGTTCAGCGGCCTGCAGCGGCGGGTCGCACAGCTAATCGAACACAACGGCAAACGCTCCGCCGAAGTCCTCCGGGTGCTCGACAGGCACCGGCCCGAAACCGCATGGGACATCGCGAGCCTCCTGACCTGGTCGCGTGGCTGGGAGTCCCTGCAGGCCGTCTGCCTTCGCCTGGCGGTCTCCGAAACTGCCAGCGACGTGGTGTACCTGCGCTCACAGGGCCACGAAATCGACGTGCCCGTCACAGAACCTCACCCGGTTGAGCTTCGGTGACCCCTTCTTGCCGGCATCAGCTACCTCAACGCGGCTGGATCTTTGGTCGCCCCGACAGCCCGATACATCTATTGGGTCTCCGAGAGCCGGGGATTTGGTCGCTGGACCCGATTTGACTTGTCCGGCAGCCCTTCTCGGCACCGGCCGACACCTGGGTCACCCTGGAGTCGAAGAAGACCACTGTCGAGAGAGGCCCCTTCGTCGGGCCACATCAATAACCGCACCGTAAGCCGCGGGTCTCGTCAGAAACCTTCCACGAGCATCCGCTCGCTAGGTCGAGAAGTCAACAAAACCCGGGAAGTCCCTCACGTAACTCCGAGCCCGCACGTGCATTGAAGGCATGCACGTCGAAGACTCAGGCGCGGACCGCCATGGGCACTTCCATAAAGCAAACGTAAGTGTTGACACCGTCCACGCCCCCTTTGGCAGGACAAACGGACAGGCACAGCACCCCGATACGACCGGGAGTTACTTCCAAAGAAACGTCCGCACCAAGTTCGGTTTCATCATGTTGTACCCGGAATCCTGAACCATGAACTGGTGTTGGCCATCCACGACCAACTAGACAGAACCGGAACGAGGAACCGCATAACCCCACCCCACAGCAGGCCGAGGGCCCACCAGCCAGGACCCTGAACCCGCCACCCACGCACCTGAACAGGCCACCGCGGCGGCCAGGCCACAGCCGAGAACCAGCGTCAGAGGGACCTGATCAAAGCTTTGTACACACTAAAGCAAAAACCCCCTCTGACGAGGGGGAATGCTGTGCCCGAGGTGGGACTCGAACCGCATTCCCTCCCTTGATAATCCGCCCCTCCCCCGAAAACATAGCCAATACGAGCCAGTTCGGCCGATGTACGGCCCAGTCCGGCACCCCAAGGTGTGTACGTTGTACACACCTTCTTTTCGTGCCATCCGCGCTCACTATCGATGTGGCCACCGCGCCAGTCAAAGCGCACAGCAGCTCCCTCGTGCGCGCGGGGTCGTCTCGGTGAAGAAGAGCACCGAGACATGCAGGCTGGACGGGGGCATGGCATGCGTAGCCCGCGGTCGAGGTTGAGCCAACGAGCCGGTTCAATGCGGTGGATTCGATGCGGGTCAAGGGCGCTCCTGCCTCCTTTCTGAACATCTCATGGACAAACGCGCGAAAAACCACATGACCGGAGCCCACAGACAAAGCCACGTTAGCCGGAAGGAATCTAGGCCAGTGCGCACAACGTGAGATCCAGCGCGCGCAGTCATTGAAAATCCCGGATTCCCGCCGGTCCCGGCTCCCACGACAGCGCTGTCTTTTATGGGTGTCATGACACTCGTAGACTGGTGTGGACGACGAACACCTCAGGAGTCCAGCATGTCAGCCGGCACCACACGGCACACGATCCGCATCGAAGACCAGCTCTGGAAAGAAGCACACGCCAGGGCAACAAGCCATGGCACGACCGTCTCCGAACTCATCCGCGCAGGATTGCGCGACTATGTTTCCCGCACGGCCGCTTCGACGGATGTTCCAGCCCGGCACACCCTGCCGGACTCACTGGTCTACGTGGTCCCCCGCGCCCTGGAGGAGCTCCGCGGTCCCGCAGCCGGGGTGGTGGAACTTCCGATCCACCTGGACTGGGGTCCTGACACCCGCTACCGCGTCGAAGATCACGATAGCTGCAGCACTCTCTACCAGCTGACACTGCAGAACTCCGGGTCAACCGAGGAAATCAGCAGAATCGTCAACGCGGACCGGCTCACCGCCCTGTGGCCATCGTTGCGGCTCGCCCCGCGGTGCAGGCAGGAATGGGAAAATGCATTCCCCCAGCTGCCCACACAACGCGAAACCAAGGAACACCCTTCATGGACCACGCTCAACGTGTAGCGACCGAAATAGCCCTCTCCGTGCTTTCCAAGGACGGATTCATCCTCGCCGGCGGCCAGGCACTGGCGGAACACGGCGTCACCGACCGCGTGTCCAAGGACGTCGACCTCTTCGCCTTGCACCGCCAACACACCCCCGAAACGTTCGCCGCCTCCGTGCGCAAGATGACCACCGCGCTGGAAACCGCCGGATACACCGTGGAAATCACCCGCCAATACCAGGAATTCGCCAGCCTCACTGTCGATAAGGACGGCACGACCGTCGTGATGGACCTCGGTCTGGACTGGTGGGAAAACAAGCCCGCCATCGTCGATTTCGGCCCTGTGCTCTCCCTCGACGACTCCGTCGCGGCAAAACTCATCGCCGTGTACTCACGCGGCTACGCCCGCGACTACCTGGACGCCTACTCCATCCTCACCAGCGGACGCTTCACCCACCAACAATTGATCGCCCTGTGCCACCGCAGGGACCCGCACCTTGACCTTGGCATCTTCGCAACATCAATCACCCGCTACCGCGAATACCCAACCCTCGAATACACCAAATACGGACTCCCAGCCAGCGAGCTCACCACCCTGGCCAACACCCTCGACGCCTTTGCCCGAACAATCCAGCACAACGAAACAAACACCACCACGACAGCACCGCCCGCTGACCCGGCCGGCCCGGGGACCCCCGATCCCGGAATCGACCTTCACTAAGCCTCTGCGCGCTCAGTCGTGAAAGCCACCCCACCGGTCCGCGATTGCGGCCGAATCCTAGCCAGCAGGTATCACCGCAGGTTTTTACTGTCGAGACACCGCCACAATTGCCCTGTCCCAGAACGACAATCAACGGGGCGAGAGTGCTGCCGCAGAATGACGGAACGCTCCTTCGCCAGCCGGGACGAGTGGGAGCTCATGTACCGCCGGGGCATGAGCAACGGCAAGATCGCGGAGCTGTGCAATGTTCCGGTGCGCACGGTGAACTGGACCATTAGCCGACGGTCTCTCGTTGATCCGGGTCTGAAAGAAGAGCACAAACGCAACGCCACGGCGGTTCCCATGAACACCCTGACTCCCGGATGGCAGCAGCGACTGCGGCAATTCGAGTTCTTCCTCGCCGAACACAGGGCGGCCGCCAAAATCAAACGGCGACAGTAGGGCAACAGTAGAGGGGAAGTTCCAGCTCCTCGGTTGGGTCCGCCGCAGCGGGCAGCAGATGCCCGCGGTGAACTGGCCCAGGACCGGCTGGCCGAACTTGACCGGGTTGATTCCTGGCGGCGTTCCTTCCAAGCGACCCGCGACGAGGAACGCTGGCAACGTCGGCTCCTCCAACTCGTTTCGTTCCGCTCATCGAACAACTCGCTGCCGAAGTGGAAGAATCCGGCGGATGAGACCCAACGGCTGCTCGGCACCTAGCTTCACCTGCAGCACCAAGGAACCTCCAAAGCCCTGATCGCTGACTAGCGCCGCAACAGGATGGATGCCGAGGTCCCGGGCTGGAACGCCTGGCGAACGAAACAATAGGCACCCGCGGTCAGTCGTGGAGTGCCACCGATTGAGGACTAGATCGATCGTTTGCGCAAGATGGCCGCGTCACGTCCCCGTCCGTCAGCCGGGCTGCGGTCCTTTTGCTGGAATAGCATGCGGATCACGCGTAATCGGGGCACGCTCTGGATTGCCTTGCTCGCCGGCGCTGGGATGGCCCCCATGTCGGGGTGCGGAGTCCTGCAGCCCCAAGTGTGCGCAGGGGCCCGCAGAGGGTCCACCCGGCGTCGAGCTCGATGCAACGCCCTGGCTACGCGCCCACTCCGGAACCAGCCTGAAAGCACGCCTATCAACACATTGCGCGCCGCTGTCACACGATAAGGGAGACCGCGGGCCTCCAAGTTCCGGTGCAGGACACCACCGAAAACTACACCCTCACCCTGCGCACTCGGTGGGAACGTCGTAACAGAAGAGCAAAACCACCTCGTCGAGCAGACCGTCGTCGGACCCTGCGGAACCGTCCACCCCATGTCCATCAAGACCTTGACCTTGGACTCTGACGGCAAGCTCATCGACACCCCATCGCGTTCCGCCCCAGCACGGCCTTCTCCGAAGTGGTGGACGCCGCCGAGACCCACTACAAGCACGCCCTCATGACCGGAAAGTTCGACCTCAATCGGAGTGTTTTTCTACTGGCTTCGCTCAGCGATCATTTCCCATGCAGTCTGCAGTGATTTCAGCGCGGTCTGCCACGGAATGCGTTCCTGCTCCAGCCGCACATCGCCTTCGTCACGCAGGCGTTTGAGGGCTCGCTGCTCGCCGCCGGTCAGTGTGTCGAATGTTCCGCGGTTCGGCGTCGGTTCTTGTACCCAGAGGTCTCGATGGTCGAGCAGGGTGCTCTCGTCCATCAGGACGGAAGTTACGTCCTGATGCGACGATCGCAGGCGGTGCAGGATGGCGAAGCCATTCGAGTCAAGGTCGCCCCAGTAGAGGACCGGCGATTGCTGCACCCAAGGCAGTCGGCCGACGACATCGACGGCGTAGCCGGAACCGTGGACGGCGATGGCACCCGGCCACAGCGGCATCGCGAGGATGGTCTCGAGGTTCTCGTACACGAGGACTGCAGCGGGAGAGAACAACAGCAGGTTGAGCTGGGACACGGGAGCGGCGAAGTCGATGATGCCGCCGATCGCCAGCGTCTCGTCGAGGACCCTGACCCGGACGAGCTTGTCGGTGTCGACGATGCCGAGGTCGGTGGAGTCGGTCGTGGCCGCGTAGAGGGACGAGACGATGCTGCGATGTGCGGTGAACCATTTGGTGTCGACGCCGCGGATCGGCAGCTGACGGGGTCGAAGGCCCGTGACCGGATGGCGGACCAACCATCCGACAGCGTCGACCACGGTGGCAAAGCGGGCCTCGTCGAACTGGATCAGGGTCTCGGTGTGTCGGCGGATCACCGCGTTGATCGGATCGGTGTCGCCGAACCGCTCGCGCAGGATTGCTGCGCGGGTGCGCAGTCGCGACCATGCTCGCGCGGGATCCCCGCCGGCGAAGTCGGCGACATCGTCGGGGGTGACCAGCCGAAGCCGTACCGGCACGCGCTGCCGGCCGATGCTGCGCCAGGCGCGCACCTCCCAGTCGAGGGTGGCGCCGTTGCCGAGTGGAAGGACAGCCCAGTCCCTGGCCCAGTTCTCCGCCGCGGCCTCGTCATTGAGCATCTCCCGTTCGGTCGGCGGTTTCAGCGCGATAGACAGGAGCGCCCCGGTTGACGTTGGGTCGCCGGCTGATCCCCATTCGCCGAGCTTGGCCTGCAGTCGCGCACGAGCTGTATCGCGTGCCTGGGCGATGGTGATCATTGGGTGGCCTCTGAGGGTGCCTCGCCGTCCGCGTTTCCGGCGGTTGTGACGTCGCTTGCGGCGTCCTGGCGCCACGGCACGTTCGCGATGGCTGTCCGTCGGCGGGTCGGGTTCTCGATGGAGGTCGCGGCACCGACGTATGGCTCGACGGTCTGGAGGAGCTTTTGCGGGGTCGCGAGTATAAGTTGGAAGCCGAACTCGACGAATATGTCCAGGGCCATTCGGGTGTAGCGTGTGTCGGCTTTGTCGAACGCCTCATCGAGCACGATCGTTCCGTAGCGGGGGAACTCATCGTCGGGGTCGGCGAGCTGGTACCGCAGGGCTGCCGCGAGGCAGAAGATGACGAGTTTCTGCTGCTGGCCGCCCGACATCGCCGCTCCCGAATCGTAGGTGGCGTGCACCCTCCCGTGGGCGTCGATCTCTTCGGCCAGGAAGGTCACGTGCTGCCGCGTGTCGAGGCACTGGCGCTTCCAGCTGCGGTCGACGTGGTCGCTCGAGGCGAGGCGCCGCATGATGTCGGCGAGGGTGGCGAAGCGTTCTTCGGCGGATTCGAGGTCGTTGTCCGCCCATCCGCCTTCCGAGATGGACCGCAGGTCGGCGATGAAGCGGGTGACGGTCTCGCTGCGCCGCACTTTGACGCGCAGCTTCAGGTAGCGACTCTCGTCGAATTCTGACCGTTTAAGGGACGTGTTCACAGGCGCGACGCGTTCCTCGATCTCCCGCGGCGCCCCCAGAATGTCACTGACGAGCTCTCCGATCATGTCGCGGGACCGTTCTCTCAGCAGGCGCAGGAAGTTGGACTCGTGCTCGGGCAGGCCGTGGGCGACGATGCCGTCCAGCACCTCGAGGTAGGCGCGGCGGTCAGCTGTCGTCGGCGACAGGTCTGCCGCTGCCGCTGCCGCGGACCACCGTTCGTTGAACTGGGCGGCCAGGCGTGCCACGTCGTTGCCGGAGGTGCGCGCAGCCTCCAGATCCTTGTCCCGCTGTTGCTGCAGTCGGCGGATGACCTCCTGGCCGA
This sequence comes from Arthrobacter sp. efr-133-TYG-118, assembly GCF_030209755.1. Taxonomy (GTDB): domain Bacteria; phylum Actinomycetota; class Actinomycetes; order Actinomycetales; family Micrococcaceae; genus Arthrobacter. Next base: position 17,399 of record NZ_JARVRH010000030.1, read on the forward strand.
CCTCGGTGATGTTCTGCCGCGTGATGCTGCGCTGGACCTCGCGGAATCGGCGGTCAAGCGCGGCGGTGGTGTGCTCGTCGAGATCCGGGACGCCCCCTGTGGCGATGGCTTCTTCCAGCTCCCGGATGGCTGTGCCGAGTTCTTCGTGCTTCGCCGCGGCCTGGCGGAGCCTGAGCTGGGCGTCCTGAAGGGCCTTCGCGGCAGCCTCGCGAGCTTCCCGTGCGGTCTGCGCCGCACCGACGGCATCGCGCAGTTGGCCGTCTTCGCGGGTCAGGTCGTCGAGGCGCCGCTGGAGGTCGGCGATCGCCGCCGCCGCAGCGTCCCGGTCAATGTCGGGCCACATCTGCCCCCGCACTGCCTTGAGCGTTGCTCGGCGCTCCAGATCGCTATTGCGTTCCTTCTCGGCGCGACCGACGTCGGTCTCAGCCTGGGAATACTCGCGTTCCGCGCCGCGCAGCTGCTCGATGAGTGCCTCGAGCTTTGACTCGCGGTCGCCAAGCACCCAATGGCCTCGCTCGTCGATCTTGACCCGGTCGTCTTTTTCGTAGCGGGTGCGGGAGGACTTGACCTGGCCGTTGACCGTGACCGCTCGGGTATGGTCGTCAAGCTCGTCGGGGCCGTCGACGCACGCATAGTCGAACCGCTCTGACAGCTGGCCTTCGACCCACTCGGCGAACGGCCCAGGTGCGACGGAGATCCGGTTCACGAGGGACAGGCTGCTTCGCGCTGGCCGTGGCGGGGGAATCTCCGAGGAGACTTCCTCGAAGACGAGGCGTGCGTTGACGCGGTGCACTTCTACCCACCGTCGCACGGCAGGGAGGTGCTCGCTGCGCGCGAGCATCGTGAGGGCGAACGGGCGCAGCACCCGCTCGATCGCTCCGGTCCATTCGGCGAACGCGGGTCGCACCTCGATGATCTCGGCGGCGAAGGGGAGAGCCGCGACCGGCAGCCCCGTCGCGGTGGAGATTGCTCGGCGGATGCCGATGAGGTTGTCAGGCACGGTCGTTCCGCTCATGCGCAACGTCCGGATCGCCGTCTCGATGCGCTCCTTCGCGGCTTTCGCGATGAAGAAGCGCTCCTGCTGCGCGTGGCTCGGTCCGGCCGAGGTGGAGGGAGACTCCAGGGTGCGGTCGATCTCGGCCATGAGCTCGGCGAACTCCGCCGCGGTTGCCGGTGTGTGCGCGACCCCGGCTTCGGTGAGCTGGCCTTGGAGGGCGTCCCACCGCTGTCTGGTCGCCCGTTCCGCATCCTGCGCTGTCTGGATACGGTGCTGGAGGTGTTCGGCCTCGCCGCCGCCGAGCTCGAGGGCGCGCCGCTGGGCGAGGTCTGCGTCCTCGTCGGCACGTCGGTACGAGCCGTCCGCCCGCTCGGCATCGGCCCTCAGGCTCACGAGTTGCTCGCCAACTCCACCGTGTTCGGCCACGGCAAGGCGGAGGCGCTGGTGCTTCTGGTAGGGGACCACCGAGTCGGCCGTGGAGCGGGCGGCATCGGCGGCGTTGTTCGCCTTGTCGTACGCATCGGAGTGTGTGCGCAGCTCGATGAGGTGGTCGCGCTGCTGCCGCAGCTGCACTACGTGTTCGTGGGCGTCTCGCAGCTCGCCGAACTGGGCAACGGCGGTATCGGCCAGGTCGTAGGTGGCGGGCCGTTCCAGCATGTAGTCACGGAATAGCTGGTCGAGGCTGTCGATGCTCTTCGCCGACTGCGTCTTGTGCAGCAGTTGCAGGGCGCTCTCGTGGGCGATGCCGAACAGCGAGCGCATGCGGGCGTAGAACCGGCCATGGCTTCTGTTCGACGTGACGACGGCCTCGGGCCAGTTCGCCTGCACCTTGCGCGTTTCGATGCCCGAGCGCGCGAAGGGCTCGAGGTCTCGCAGGTCGACCGCCGAGCGTTCGAGGAGGCAGAGGTCCGCGACGTCGGCGGAGGCCATCGCAGTGCCGCGGAGGAAGAACAGGCGGCAGAGTGATACGGGCCGATCGACGCCGTTCTCGTACCGCAGCACGATGCCGCTCCAGGTCGCGCCCGGCCGCAGGTATGCGCTGACGACGCGATCCTCGTTCTCGTCGGTAGTGCGAGACCACGCCCCGCGCACGTAGCTGACGATGGTGCGCTGGTCGGTGCGGGTTCCGTCGCCTTGCGCCGCCTGGTTCAGACGCAGCCACTTGTCGGGCGTGGGCACCGCAGCGATGGCGTCGAGCAGGGAGGACTTGCCGGAACCGGACGGGCCTGTCATCAGGTGTCCCTTGCGGGCGATCGGGACACGATAAATCGCCCCGTCGAAGGTGCCCCAATTGGCCAGCTGCACCTCGGCGAGGCGCCACTGTCCGGCAGCGACGGCCCCCGTAACTTCGGGAGTGGCAGATGAAGTCTCGCTCATGGGGTAACCGTCTCGTCGGTGAGGGACGTCGCTGCTGTCTCCGCGTCATCGGCACCTGCCACACGCCGGTAGACATCGGCGAGTGCGTGCACCTGTTCCTCGTCGATGATGAACTTGACCACCGGCGAAATCTCGGCCCGGTCGTCGCCAACGACGTGGAGGACGCGGAACTTGTCCCTCATCCGCCCCCAGGCGCCGTTGAGGTTGCGCAAGTACGCCCCCTCGTCGCCGTCACGATAGACCGCGAGGCGCTCGTAGACCTCGTCCTGCCCGACGATCACGCGGCGCTCGCCCGGCGCTGCCAGCAGCAGCTGGCGCAGCACCAGCAGCATGGCTGTGTCGAGGAAAGTCAGTCGCTCGGTGCGCAGCGCGCTCGGAACGTCAACCTCGGTCGTGCGCACTTTGCGGGCGAAAGCGAATTCGTCGACCCGATCGATAACAAGCTCAAGGAACAGATTGTGCAGCTGGGATCGTACTGCATGTTCGTCAGCGATCAGAGCGGCCCATAGCTGTGGGCGTTGGCGGCCCGATAAATAGGGACCCTTGAGGATCTCCAGCAGGGCACGGCGGGTTTGCTCGTGAAGCGTTCCGATGTCACCGCTCCACAGCCCAACTTCTTGAGAACCATACTCCTGCTCGATGGTCACCCTTCGATCCTCTCAGTGAAAATGTGCGTGTCGACGTCGGCGTGGCGCCGTATCCCGTCGACCCCTTGCCATGTCAGGGGCTCGGTTTCGCCGAGCCGCACCTGTCCGTGCCGGGTGGCGAGTGAGAGCAGGCCGATGATGCTCGCAAGCCCCTGTGTGGCCGGGCGGGAGGCAAGGATCTCGGAAACGGTCATGGGCGCCGACTCTGCCACAAGCTCGTTCACATTGCGTATCAGCTCAGCGAAGTCGATCTCGCTCTCACGGGCAATGGCCGCCAGCTTTTCGAAGTCGATGATGCCGGGTTCGTCGTCGGCGAGCCTCGCCCCGGTATCGAATTCGGAGGGGTCGTCGGCGATCATTTCGCCCACGCTGAAGAGCCGCATGGTCGAGAGCTCAACCTCGATACCGGTGTCGGCGTACGGGCGGATCCTCTTGCTCGCGGCGACCGCCGCGGCCAGCGCCTCCTGCAGCACCCCGCGGAGCGCTCGATCGCGCTGGAACTCCTGTGAGTGAACGTAGCGCCGCAGCCCGCGCGCGAACTCAGTGAGCACCCCGTGCACCTCGCGACTGCCCGCCTTCAGCTCGCGGACGAGCGTGCGCAATGCCCGTCGTGCCTCCGGGGCGAGCCGATCCGCGAAGTCGCGATCGAGGACAGCCGCAACATCCGTGTCGAACGCTGCAGAACGCTCGGGGTCACGAATGAGGGCTGAGAACGCAGTGAAGGTGCGGCCTTCGTCGGACGACTCAATCAGGTCGACACCTCGGAAGACATCGTCGAGCACGGTGCTCTGTGTGTCGTCGGTGTTGACGATGCTGACCCTCAACTCATGGTTGAGGTCCTCGAATCGGGCACGCACCCGGGCGAAATCGGCAGGCAGATCCTGAGCTTGCAGCAGGATGTCGGTGACGCGTTCGAGCGCGCGCCGCTCATCGAGGACGTCGAACTCTCCATCGTGGATGCGTGCGATTTCGGCGTCTATGCGCTCGCGTTCCTGGCGAAGCGCCTCGAGCCGCCGTGTGGCGTCGGGGTCGGTGTCGACGGCGAGCTGTCGTAAGCCAGCTGCCAAGCTAACCAGCCGCGACTCTGTGAGCGTTGATCGAGGAGTTTCGAGCTGTTCCAGGACGCGAATCGCGCTCAAGGCATCCGAGGAGAGCTCGTACGTCTCTCCGCGCGCTTCAGTCGCCGGACGCCGGATGAGAAATGACGCATTCCGCCAGTCGTCACAGTACGCCTTGGCGGTCTTGGGCAGATCGAAGTGCGGGCGAAGCTCCTCGAGATCGGCATCGATCACCTCATACAGGTCCTCCGAAGTCGGACGGATGCCCGGGGACCCAAGATGCGCCGAAAGGAGGGCAGCCGAGACCGCCACATGATCGGCGCGAAGCATTCTGAGCGTCGCGTTGTCATCGAGGAGGCGCTTGTAGGCAAGCGCGGAGGCGAGAGCTGACACACTGGTATTGTCTCGCGTGGCACCGACATTCTTGACGGCAAGGCCGCGATGCGGTCCGGAAAACTCGGCAGCGACCACCCAAGTGGCGAGGTCTGTGATTGGATTCCGAGCGCGATATGGCCATCAATGCGAGCGCCAGCGCTGGCCCGCGACGGCCGGAGAAACAGGCCGAATCTCCTTCTGGCTGGAGCCGGCGCCTGCGCGACGGCGCCGATGAAGCCCCCGAACCAGCCTGATGTCCGGGCGTGGAACACAGAGTCCTGCTGCGAGAAAGCCGCTTTCGGCTGCGACGAGCAAAGAACCTTCGCCAAAGCTCACGGCTCGGTCCTGAGTGACCAACGGTCCTGGAGAACCGACGTGGAGGAAGGGCTGGAGGGGCCGAAGCGAAGACCCACGGGTTCTCCATGCGAGTAAATACATGGAGGCGTTCGTCTTCGGCCAGGACCTCGCGGGGTTCTGTGGGCGACTCCGACCACTACGGCGTCCCGGTGGCTGGCTCTCAGGACCACCACTCGGATAGCTTCTCTGCGATGGGGGATCGCGAGGCCGAGGCCGAGGAAGCGACCGAGCGCGGAGAAGAGGCTAGGCTTCGGTGGACCTCGACGAGCAGGGCAAGAAGGTCTCCCCCGCCGTCTATCGCACCGTAATCATGGGGCAAGACCTTCCGACGGGCCGCGCAGGTGCTCGAGACGCTCCTCATCAAGCACATAGCCGCATGAAGCTTGGCGCGACGACGCCCTATGACAGCACCCGCTCCCAGCAGCACCCAGGATGCTGTTCATCTCGCACCCCCAGGAACGCCGCGTCAGTGGAGTTTAGTGAGAGAACAACGTGGAAGAGCTCGGAACAATGACCAATCCCCCAGCCCAACGTGCTGGCCATAGTCTTAGCTCGCAGCAGAGGAGTCCCAACTCTTTAACGCGGTAGTGGGTGGGGGAAACACCAACTCAAAGAGCCCTTTGCCTATGCAAAATCGAGGCGTGTTGCCTAGGCGCACCCGCCTCAGTTTGCACCAGTGAAAGTTAACTTAGGAGGTGGGTCTCCTTAGGCAGAAACTCCCATCTTTGCTGATTCCCAGCTGTCCGGGGCTCAGTCGCGTTCCGCGACAACCGGTACGGGATTTACGCTGCCGCCGGGCCGGAGACAGTGATTGCACGTAAGCTTTGACAGTGACCGTCGCCCCCGCGCAACAAGGAAGAGAGCGTCATGCCCCAAACTGCCACCGCTTGGCTGAACACGACGACGGCTAATTGGGCACCTTCTGCAACCCAGTTCAGCGGAGCTCGCAAGCATCGGGAAGCAATAGAAGCGAAACTGGATGCTGCCTTGGGGATCTTTGGCATGTTCGAGATCGGTTCGCTTCGTCACGGCACCGGCATCTGGACTTTTAGCGACGCCGACTACCTGGTGTCGCTCAAGGGGACACGACCCGAGTCACAGTGGACCACCTTAAACAACGTGAAGGCCGCCTTGCAGGCGCGGTATCCGGGCACGACGATCGTTGTCCGTCAGCCAGCCGTGGTCTGCCGTTTCAGCGACGGTGACGTCGAGGTGGTCCCGGGCTTCTACTCCGACAGCGGTTACTGGATTCCCGACCCGACGGGCGGGTGGATGAAGACTTTCCCCACGAATCACAACGAGTACGTCAATGACGTCAACAAGAAACACGACGGTGCCGCTAAGAAGTTGGCGCGCCAGATGAAGATCTGGAAATACCGGCGAACGGTTCCGGTCTCCTCCTGCTACCTCGAGATGCGAGCTGCGAAGCACCTCGCGGGCGAGTCAACATATGCGCCGGTGATCGATCTGCATCTAGCGTTGAAAAAAATTCTCGATGCCGATCTTGCTGCCATGAATGACCCCACAGGCCTGGGTTCCCGCTTCACCGCCACATCCTCCGAAACCAAGAAGGTAGATGCCCTGTCGAAGTTGGTAACCGCCGTGTCTCGAGCTCGCAAGGCGCGGGACTTCGAGCAGGAAGGCAACCACGAGAAAGCCATCGAGCAACTGAAACTGCTCTTCAACTTCTGAGCCCGCCATGAAAAGCCAGGACTACCAGCCACCGTCAAGCGAAACGATACGTAGAAGACAGAATGATGACCATGCCCTAAGGCTGCTTGTCGCGCAACGCCGGCTTTACAACCACGCTAAGCGGTGGCAGGGACTGCGGTGGCTCGGCCTCCTTGTCATTGGCGTTGGAGGGCCGTTCATATCGCTGCTCGCTCCACCTGCTGCCGTAGCGATCGGCGCGATCAGTGGCGTGTGGCTCTTCGCTGGCCGCACCATTCTTTCCTGGCTCGAAGCCCGCACCATGGTCAAAGCTGCATGCGTCCAAGAGGAACTCGACCAGTACCTGTTCGGGATGCCGGAAACAATCGACCGTTCGGAACGACCATCGCTCGAGGACATCGCCCTTCTTGCCGACGACAAAAGGCCCTTGAGAGAGGTAGCGGAGGCGGAGAAGGTAATCGACTGGTACACCGTCGACATTGCAAGCTCAGGCGTCACGACCGTTGCCATTGCCCAGCGCAGCAACGCTTCTTACACTGACAGACTCATCCGTACGACGGTTACTGTATGGGCCTTCGCCGCGTGTTTTTGGCTCATCGCCCTCGTCACTTGGGCGAGCCTTAGCGGCATCACCTTGAGTAATTTCCTCTTGGGGGCCCTTTTCCCTGTACTGCCGGCGTTCCTCGACGTTGCCGAATACGTCCTGAACACCCGGAAAGCGGCACGCGACAGGGCGGACTTGGCTTCCACCATCACCAAACGGCTCATGCGGCGCGATCAGTCCATCGAGCCACAGGACCTACTCGTCTGGCAGGAACGCCTCTTCGACCTTCGGCGCACGACCCCTCAGGTGCCGAATTGGCTGTACCAGCTCACCCGCCGAAAAAACGAGAGCGCTATGAATCGAACCGCGACGCAACTTAGTCGCCAAGCTGACAACTGACCCTCCAAGGGAAGATCCGGCCAGCATAGCCGCAGCACTCAGCTGCTTAAGCTCTCCGGGTCCCAATGCGCCTACGTTCCGTGAATTGGGAATCGTCCCGCGCGAGGATTACACCTCGATCGCCCTCAAGTGCCCGTTGCACAAGAGCCGTGATCTGGCTAGTGACGTCCCCAACAGATCCAATCCAACCTTCTCGCCTTAGTTCGATGAACCCGGTATTGCTTAGCCAGCGCTGAGCGTTATGCCAACCGATTCCTTTGCCGCCTTTGGGCCCAAGAATCTTTGGTGATTCTAGGATTTCCTCGAACAAGCCCAGGGGAAAATACATGCCCTTAGTCAGCTTCCTACCCCCCGGCCGGTCCATAAGATCCTCACACAACTTGATGTAGAACGGTTCCTGGGACAGCCTCCATTGGCCCACCCCTTGGCTGGTGCCACTAACCGAAATCTGGCGCATTCGCCTGATCTCTTCTGTGAGTTGGCCATCCGGCCTGTACAGCCACTGCAATGGCGACCCCTCCCCGGACCGTTGCATCATGCGCTTGTACTGCACGAGAACGTAGCCGGGGTTTTGGTGTCGAAAGTAGATGAGGTCAGTGCCCGTGACGCGCTCCAATGGCTCCTTGTCTGCGTAGGCGATCGTCACCTTGCGGCTAGGGTCATGGGGGTCGACAAATTCAACTACGTCGTAGATCTGCCCCTCAATTCGGAGCCAGTTTTCAAATTGAGTAGCATCGTGACGGATGAGCGATGCCTCTGACGTTCCGCCGGGGTTAAGACCGGCCAAGAACGGTGCATTAGCCGGAGGAACTTCCCAGTTCTGGAGAGCGCTTCTACTGTCGATGCCGGCCACTTCAAGACTTACTGCAACAGCGTCACGTTGCTCCTCCAGCAACCGGTGGTGGTCGGTCATCTCGCTGGTGTGCTGAAGCTGAAGGGCTCGAAGTTTTTCCACTATCCTTGAGGACTCTGGGCTCAATTCGGACAGAGCGTCGAAGAATTTCCGACCAGTCGCCTGAGGGAGGAGTCCCCCCGTTTCAATGGTATCGACCATGGAGCTGTATGAATTGAGCTTCATCTTCTCGATAACGGCTTCCAGGGCAGCAGGCTGTAGGACGTGGACGTGGGAAAACTTGACCCGCGTATCGAGGTCACCTGACCGTCCTAGGCTGCGTCCTAAGCTAAGCGCGACAACATCTCCCCTGACTGCGATGACGGCAATTCGTTGAACAGGTGTCGTGAAATCGGGGTCGCGTAGGTTGATGGTGAAGACATTTTTCCCAAACCCATTGGCAATCCAGGCAAGTTCCCGCCAATCATCCTCGTTCAGGTGGACGATAACTGTCTTGTCCTTGGAAAGTACCAACGGTATCGCTTTCTATCGGGGGCTTCAGGAACCCAATCGTGGGACTGCAACGGCCTGCTCATAGTGCGCGATGTTCTGCCTGTTCGACATGTTACGACGATCGAATCAGCTGGGCCGAGCAATAGCCGGGTCAGCGGACGAAAGTTCCAATCGAGCCGATCCGCCGATGTGGCCGGCGGGGTTCCCACGTCGGCAGTCCCGTCGGTTTTCCACATACGCCAGGCCCCCACCTGGCCACCTATGGTGCTCCGCTGGACCAATGCTCAGCTACGAAGACATCATCTTGCTAGGCGAGGAACGCGTCGTGGTCATCCAGGAAAACAAGGATGGCCATTGCCGGTGCGGCCAGGTCTGGCGTTAAGCGGCATCTGGCAAAGAACGTCGTCACGTTTAATCGCGTTGGTGACCGGGCAAGGATTCGAGTCGTGAACTTTCGGGCTGCGTAGGCACGAACTGAAGATCGGAAAGAATCCGCACCGTTGGTCTAGTGGGATCTATCCTTCGGGGTTCGGAGCTCTGACGGGACCTTGTCATCGACCATGCCTGGGTTAGGCGACGGCAAGTGCCGTTCGTCTATATCGACTGCGTGGCGGTGCCATCCTGATCCCGTTTCAAACCTTGCCGCCCAGACTCGCCAGCCCCACTCAGGGCGGCGCACTGCCCTTCCCCGGAACCAAACCGAGGTGAGTCCTTCGGGGAGAACCAGGTCACCAACGGGCTCGGCCTGGCCGTTGTCGAATTCATCCGAGAGCCGGTAGAAGTAGTGTTGGACCTTGTGGCTCCGGCCAAAGAGGAAGAGGTGCCGCTCATCCGCTGGTTCAGCTTGGAGCTTCTCGATGTTTTCCAGCGCCCAGTCTTCCGCCAGCAATTCTGTGCAGAGCTGATCGAGCTCGTTCAAGCGCAGTGGACCGGAGCCGCTTTCTGACTGTGGTTCGCCATCTCTCTTGGCTTGTGCCCACTTCTTCAAAAGCTTATGGGCCGGAGGCGAAGTGATCTCAACGATGCCGCGCTGTGCCTTCGCGCCCGTACTGGCCCAAGCGCCATCAGGTTTCTGGTTGCCTGCGCCTGCGTCCGCGAGATGGATGTCAACGCCAAGGACATTCTCCATGATGAGGAACGCGATTTCTTCCCCACGGCTGGCCTTGGCTCCGGTTGGATTGCTCATTCTTTGAACTATAGCGAGGCTCAACCACGGAAGTATTGGCGAGCTACTGTTACGCACGCTCAACGGTGCCGAGCCTTCTTATCGCCCGTAATAGGGAGCACGGCGGAAGCCGTCGGATCGTCGCGCATGGCTCTCAGTTCCACCGTGAATCGGACGCCCACCTCGCATTGAGCTTGAGGTACCTTTTTCGGTGAACCTGAAGCGGCAGAGATGCGAACGCTTCGCGTTTCTCTTACTTGTATGCGGCAAATATGAAACTGCGATCGTGCTCAGCCGTAGCGTGGGTATTGCGACTGAAGACGTCCCTTTTAGCTAGCCACACCATGACAGAATTCGTAGAAGTAGGAATTCTGGGACAGTTGCTCCCTGAAAGGATCGGCATCATCAGATGGCGGTCCACAGAGGGCAGCAGACCCCAACCAGGTGCTGTCAAGAATGGCCAACCGATCAGGAGAGGCGTGGCAGTCAGTGCTTAAGGACATGCGGTTCACTTTTGGAAACATCCAAGTCGATGAAGACGGCTACTGCTGGTTGCTGAATGGCGTCGAGCGCAGAGATAGGAACGACGCGCTCGACATCGTGGAAAGCGACCTCAAAGACATCAGCGCTACACACCTGCGACAGATGTATCGGAGACTTCAGAAACATCAGGGCCTAGATTACCCACTCTCCGATATGGTCATCCACACGGGAGAGATATCGTCAGAGTTTGACCTCCGAGATCTTCCGGACCTTCCTACCTCCGACGTGAAATTCTCGCTTGAGGAAGGGGAAATTCTGCTGGTGATCGACTGTTATCTATCGATCCCAAGCTGTGACGACGAGGGCAGTCAACCGCACATAACAGCACTAAACGCTCCTCCCCCTGGCCTCGACGTAGCAGTGCTGACCGCGCCACTTCTCAGTAGGAAGCGCCTATCACTCGTGGACGTCGACGCGTACAACTACTCCGACGATTTCTGGCAGCTTTCAGTGAAGATCGGATTCAACCCACGTTCTCGCATGTTGTCCGATCTCTACTATGACGCCCTGGAGGTCAAAGCCTTGGTCGAGGCTTCGGCCGGCGGCGTGACACACAGGACGGTCGCCGAACTGATACGAGGCGGACACGTCAAAGCTTTGCTCGGTCAACCTGAGGGTGACTGGCTTGAGGCGAAAAGCCAGCACGCTGACTTTGATTCCGAAATCGGAAAGATCCGCTTGGCCCAATGGGTGGCACAGTTTGCAAACACACCCGCGGGCGGAGTCGTCGTTCTGGGACTGGCCACGAAAAACCGAGGCAACGGCGACGTGATCACCAGGATCACGCCCTTGCCCCGTCAGCCAGGGGTCCGCCGGAAGTATGTACAGGTCCTGGATACCAAGGTGATCCCGCCGATAGAAAACCTTCGGGTCGAAGTAATAGCCCACGAGGAGAGCGATCTGGTTCTAATAGAAGTGCCTCCGCAAAGCGAGGAAAACAAACCCTTCCTCGTTCATGGTGCTGTCGTTGAGGGTAAGGCCCAGGGAAACTTCTTCTCAATCGTGCGCCGTCGGAACGACGAAATGGCCTCCACACACCCGGCTAACGTTCACGCCAATCTGACCGTCGGACGTGCCTTCCTGCGACGAGGTGAGCTACCAAGAAATTAGCCGCGGAATGAAGTCATTCGTTGACGCAGAGCCGCAGGTTCAGGTCCTAGGGTTCGGGTCACTGTTCCAAAGATCATCGGCGGCGAAGCACCGATGTGTACGCTCGCAGGTCCGTCATTCCTACAAAGTCGAAGCCGGGAACCACATGCAGGTCACATTGCCTTCGACATACTCCAGTTCCATGAACCTGCTCAAGGCCACCAACGATTGGAAAACACCCATGGCTTACGACTACAAACGAGAGATCTTGCACGATGCGTACCAGGAAGAGCACCCCGTGCGAAACTTTCTACGCTATCGCCAGGTCGCCAAGGCCAAGAACCAGGACTGCGACAAGCTCGCGTTGGCCGACGAGCTCGCCCAGGTTCGAAATGCCGGCCATCTGGCATCGGCTGAAACGCTCAACTCCTTCTTCATCACGTACAAGGCCGCGCTCAAGCTGAACGAGTACCGATTCACCGGCACCGGCGATGCGGAAGTTGAGCACCTTATCAAGCTCTACGACGAAGGCGCACATGCTCAGGTAAATGTTCTGTTCGCTCGCTTTGCTGTGCTTACTCACACGCGCGGAAACTTCATGCTGGTACCCGTCTACAAGGATGCAAAAACAAGCAGGAACGTGAGCCTGAATCAGCATCGAGGCATGTCGGGCACTATCAAGGACTACTGGGATCGCACCCTCTCAGGAATCAAGAACGGAGAGCTCAGCTCGTTCTTCGGTGACAACCTGGTTGCGCAGCAATTCAACATTGCAGCGATGCCCGGTGGCTTCGCTGAATACGTCGAGCAGAACCGGCTCGAATCCTACATCGGCGCTGACGGCGAAGTCGCACCGTTCTGGCCGGGGCACCTGTCGCCTGGGACTAATCCGCTTCCGCAGACTATGGCGGAGGTGGAAGCGTTCCTTACGAGCGTCTGCAGCGCAATCGAACAACGCGAGCAGGAGCTCGGGCAGTAAGCCGCACGCGGCTCAGAACTAGAGCTCTATCGCTGCCCTCGTTAGCTTCGGTCGGCGCGGTAGATCCATCGGAGTGCGTCGGGAAGGAGGACGCCCCCGTGGTTGGGGCTGTGGTTTCCGTCGCCCTGGACGAATCGGAAGTCGTACCCTGCTTCCGCGAGGGCGGCTGCCACCCCAAGATTGTTGGCAAGCCAGTTGTGTTGGGGCTTGTTCCAGTTCAGGTCACGGTGGCCGGCCTGCATGAAGATCCGCACCGGTTTCACCGGTGTAGTGGGGAGTAGCTCGGGGTAGGGGTTGCCGCCGGGCATTTGCGCGAAGCTGGACGGGAATCCTATGACGCGGCGGAACTTGTCGGGGCGCAGCCATGCGGCTGTGAAGGCGCAGTTGCCGCCGCTGCTACCGCCGCAGATTCCCCAGTCGGCCGGGTCTTCCGAAATTGCGTACCGTTCGGTGACCTCCGGGATGATTTCGGTCAGGAGGAACGTGGCATAGCGGTCATCGAACGCGTCGTATTCGGTGTTTCGGTCCTTCGGATTCTCAGCACCAACGAAACTCCAGGGTCGACGAAGACCCCTATTGTGACGGGGATGTGGCCTTGGTGGATGAGGTTATCCAGAACGATGCCGGCGCGGAATTCCCCTTCCGGATCCAGATACAGGCTTCCGTCTTGAGAGACCATCAATGCTGCGGGTACTGCGGGATCGTACTGAACCGGCACGTGCACCCAGAATTCTCGTGAGGTCCCGGGATAGATTGCGCTCGCATTCCATTCAAACTCCAGTGTTTGGCCGGCAGGTACGCCTGGCTGCCACTTGGAGTCCGGACCTGGAGGTAGCGGATATTGGATTGGCTACACGGCAGCGGGAGGTATGGCACTTCAATGATCACGCTGGAAGACTACGGCACCCCCAGACGACCTTGGATATGCTCCACCGCCGGTTGATGTCATCCCCCGCTAAGGGGCCCTCTCCGCAATTCAATCCCGGCTACTCTCTGTCTTGTGGATATTCCATATCAGCCTCATGGGACCGGTTTCGATGCCTTGGACGAACTTGACCGTGTCGACTGGAGCCGGCTGGAGCACTGCTACGGACGGGGCGTCGTTTCCTTTGGCGTTGATGGCGACCTGTCACTCGCCATCGCAGGCGACGTGAAGCGGTCTCTGGCCGCCCTTCGAACTGATCCTTCCAGGGCAATCGGTGACGGACTTTATTCGAACATCTGTCACCAGGGCACGGTTTATCAAGCAACGGCCCATGCCGTGCCCTTCATCGCAGCTGTCGCGGCCGGCGATATCCCGGACGGCGTACGCGTACCACTGTTAGTACTCCTGGGCGAGATCGCAGTCGGCAGGAGCTACGTAGCTTCCGACGGGTCCAACGCGGGGTCGCTTGGAGACCAAGTGGACGTCCTCGTCACGGAATCGCTCGCCGTTTCAGTGAAGCGTCTTTCGACGATCCGAACGCCCAGACTTGTCGCATTGATCCAAGCCATCCAGTCTCTTCTTGTCGAATCGACGGACGACGGCCGCGATGCCGTCGAGTCCGCCATCGACCTTGCAATCGCGCCCCCAGCCACTCCCTAGGATGGTGCCGCGGACGCCGGCCGGCCCATCTACGCCGCGGCTCCCCTACCGGTTTCCTGCCGCTGTGCTGGACTGGCACAATGCTTAGCTACGAAGACATCATCCTGCTCGGAGAGGAACGAGTCCTCGTCATCCAGGAACACAACGACGCCAGCTGCTGGTGCGGCCAGATCTGGCTTGAGCCGGAACCGGCTGGGAACTTCGCCACGTTCCACAGCGCTGGCGACGCGGGTTGGTTTGAAGTCGCGACCCCGCTCCTGCGGTCTGCATTGGCACGGACCTTAGTATCCAGCGACAACCAGCTTCCTGGAAGATTACCCTCGGAGTCTGCCGCCGTCTACGGCGCTTCGGTGCAACATTTACGAGAAGCAACCCAGAAAGCGGCGGGGTGTTCTGCAATTATTGACGCATGATCACCCCTCGCTTCGTCGTTGTGAGCAAAGACGCATGGCCAGTCAAGACAGCCGGTACATTCACTCTGGTCGTCGACATGTGGGACGACCTCCATTACAAGACCAGTTACACGCTCCATTACGGCACGGGAGATTCGACAATTGAGATCGGTGCCGTCAAGATCGCGGCTCGAGGAATGAGCGAGGGCGACCCTCACACAAAGTTGCCGCGCGCGTTCAAACAGCTCAGCCCCGAGTTCTACTCACTCGGACAGGACCGCGAATACTACGTAGCGCTCGCGAACCTCCCAAATGACATCGGCCGCCCAGCGCTTCGCGCGCTACGTGACGTCGCTGAAAACCGTGCCATCTTCGACGATGTGCAGGACGAGCCCGCTTTCGAAACCTCAGTTCTCCGTTCGGTTCCGAAACAAACTGTGGCCGTCCAATTCAACCGAATCATTGAGGGTCGAGCACCACTGACACCGTATCGATTCAGTTATTCGCGCTCGTCTGTCTCGACCGCTCCACCTCTCTGGCTCGAGTTCGGAGTTCATCTCGGCGTCATGCCACCGACGAATGTTCATGTTCTCATCGGCACTAATGGCGTGGGCAAGTCACGCTTGCTTCGCGATTTCCTTAAAGCGGCCAGCGGTTCAATCGGGGCCGACGGAACGTTCCAGGACGAGTTGGGGTCTGACTTTTCTGCCGGCGGGCAAGATGTGCCGTTTGCGAACGTCGTGCACGTAGCCTTCTCTGCGTTTGACCGCGACAATCTGGAGCCACTCGGTGACGATGTGGATGTTCATCAAGTTGGCTTGTCGAGCGGGGCTGGGGACCCGCTCGACGCCCAGTTCGCCAAAAGTCTCGTCGTCTGTTCCAAAGGCCCGCGACGCGATCGCTGGCTTGCGGCCGTTAAGACGCTCGCAGCTGCGGATGGGATCCTTGCGGATGCAGACCTCGACCATCTCATCAGCTCTGAGGATGCTAAAGCAGTGTTCGCCTCGATGAGTTCAGGGCACAAGATCGTCCTTTTGACGGTGACGCGGCTTGTCGAGCTTGTTGAGGAGCGTTCACTCATACTTATCGACGAGCCCGAGACGCACCTCCATCCGCCACTCTTGTCGGCATTGACCAGAGCGGTCTCCGATCTCGTGATTGACCGCAATGGAGTCGCAATCATTGCCACGCATTCACCAGTCGTGCTGCAGGAAGTGCCGCGCTCGTGCGTCTGGATGCTACAGCGGAGCGGGGATGATCTTCGTGCCTCCCGGCTTAGCACAGAGACGTTCGGTGAGTCAGTCTCCCGCCTCACTTCTGAAGTCTTTCATCTTGATGCCAACCGGACCGGATACAACCATGTACTCCGCACGCTACTCGACCAGAACAATAGCTCAGCAGTTCGGGTTATGGACGCCCTTGGAGGACATCTGGGCAGTGAGGGACGCTTCGTTTTGAGCGCTCTTGAATACCACCAGGACGAAGACCTTGTATAGCTTGAATCCTCCGTCAATCAACGCAGCGGACGCCTACTCAGCCGCAGTGAAAACAATCAAAAAGAAGACGCTTCGCGCGGCCTATACTGCGGCTTCACCGACAGTCCAGACAAAGTGCGATGCCTTCGAAGTCCTCGCTACGAACGGTCAGTTTGAACTCGCAGAGAGCAGCAAATTCGACATCGCAGGGCTCCTTGACTCGGCAATGGTCGAGCTTTACGACAAGCAATTTAGTCGCAACCAAGGCACGGCGGCGATCCGCAATGGCATCAGAAACGCGGCAAAGAATGCACTCTGCCCCTACTGCGGCGAGGGCTACGCATCAGAACTAGATCATTACCTACCGAAGACCCAGTTTGCTGGGACGACCGTGCATCCGGCGAACTTGGTGCCCGTCTGCAGCGACTGCAATTTCGAAAAGCGTGCGTACAAGCCCGGCCCTGGCAAGCCTGCAGTGCTCCACCCCTACTTCGACACTGCCTTCGACCTTCCATGGTTGACCGCCACTGTCGTCAGCGGTCCGGTCGGGACACCAGTCGTTGATTTTAAGGTGGGCCTCTCCCAGCCATTCCCAGAGCTTGAGGCCCGACTGAACCAGCACATGACGGTTTTCAAGCTCTGGAAAAGGTTCGGCACGTGGGCCGCTCAATCTCTGGACAATTTCGAAACGCTCCTGAAGACCGAATATGGCCAACCCATGACACGGCAGCGAGCCCGCGAACACCTTCGGATAACTGCGTTACAACAGTCAGGCGGCCGCGTGAATTCCTGGGAAGGAGCAACGCACATAGCCATGCGCGAGAGCAACTGGTATCTCTCAAGCTACCTGAAACTTGCGTGAAGAACTCGACTTGATGAAGAAAACATGAGTTTGGCTTCCCCTTGATCGAGGCGCGAACTCCGTCCGGGTAGCACGCACGTGGCTCCTTATCGAGGTGACTGATAGGGCGATGCCACGGCCAGTTGTCCTCGCCAACACTGAACCATGTCCGGAACGGTCGAGTTCATCGAGACAGCCGCCTAGTTCGCCCACTGCACGTCGGTTTTCCACATACACCAGGTCGCCCCTTCTGGCAGCCGGCCCCTGATGCTGCACTGGACGCATGCTCAGCTACGAAGACATCGTCTTGCTCCGTGAGGAACGCGTCTTGGTCATCCAAGAGCACGAGGATGGCCGCTGCTGGTGCGGCCAGATCTGGCGTTGAGCGGCACCGGGCCAGGAATGTCGCCTCGTTCATTCGCATTGGTGAACGGGCAGGTTTCGAGTCGTGAACCCCTCTCCTTCGGCCGCATAGGCACGAGCTGACGGTTTCCTGCGTGCGGTGGACTCTTCATTAGCTTCCTGGTCTTCGGCTCCTTCAAGCCATGCGAGGACCTGTATGACGGTGTGGGCCGGGCGTGGCGCTCTGGAGTACACACGGATCTCAAGGTAGTTCTCGTCGTCTATGCCTAGACTGGCCAGCTCATCTTCTCGAAGACGCACGACCGTGTAGCCGGCAGCCAGCAGGTCCACGGACTTGCGGCGGTCCACCTCTGCCTTCCCCAATGGCGAGTGCCAGTAGAAGCCGTCATACTCGATCGCGATTTTCCGATCGCCGTACTTGGCGAGGATGTCCACTGTCCAGGTTTTTCGAGTCGCGAAGGCAGGGTCCCTCAGGGACGCGCCGGACCGCACTCTGGTGAAAACCTTCTTGCACTCGGCGAGATGCTCAAGCTCGACCTTGGATTTTCCGGTTTCCCGGCATTCCGGACACTCGGCACCGGCGTACCGGGATGAGAGGGGAGCTTCCCAGAGGTGTTCGGGGTTCACCGAGCACACCCACTTCGGCGTGAATGATGTCGACGCGGTAGGGCGGAAGTGCCATGCGCTCAAGGGGTTCTCCGGGCTCCACTCAGCGGCCAAGCCTGGATCCACCCAGGCCAACGAGCCGAGGATCGTTTCACAGCGCGGGCAGCGCAGGCGAAGGTACTTGTCACGATCCCTGACGGGGTCTTCCCACTCGTACTCGCAGCAATCAGCTCTCCACCAGACTTTTCTCTTGGAATCGGGACCTACATTATCGGGGGTCCATCTGGGGCCGTTCTTCGTGGGGTGCCACTGGCTGGCGATTTCGGGCAGCATCTGCCGCAGGGTCTGCCCGCCCTTCTGTCTGGTGGCGTTGCGGCGACATGACGGACAGCCCGACCTGAGGTAGGTCAGCGGGGTCACCCGGGGGTGATGTCCCTCGGGGCAGGCGAACCTTCGGAGGTCCCCGGAGGCCACCATCACGGTCGTTGCTTCGTCTTCGTCGTCCCAGGCGGCCAACAGCTCAGGCAAGTCGCTTACAGGGGTCTTCTCGTAGCGTTCGTACTCCTCATGCCTTCGCTGCCGGCATTGCGGGCAGTCCGGAAAGCTCGTCATCTCGTAAACTGCGGCGGGGAATTTGTGTCCGCATTCGGGGCACACCCAGTGGCAGACACGTCTGGCTCGCACTGTCAGGGTGTTGAAGTCTATCTCGTCGTTGGCGTCATGGTCCCACCATCGCAGGGCCTCATTCTCGGATTCGCACAGGAGGTCCTTGTGTTTCCCCTTGCTCGGACTGGGGGTACTGGCCGACTTTCCGTTGCGCCGGCAACTGCAGCCCCAGCCGATGTCCCCCGGCCGCATTGCTTCTTGTCGCCCGCACCGCTTGCAACGAGTGATGAGCGTATACTCGGGACTAGCTAGGGGCGTTATTTCTTCCACGGCCTCAAAGCCGTTGGCCTCCAATAGCTCGATCAGCCGCTCTCTGCTGACCGGGCCTCCTGGGTAGGCGATCTGTGTTGCCCGGGCCGCCCAGAAGCAGCGACGGCAGGAAGGTTCGCGCCTGCTACTTAGCTCAAGGAGGTACTCGAGGCGATAATCGCATTCCGCGCCGCAGGTCAGGCACCGCGTGCGCCAGTATTCGTTTCTCCCCGGGAATGGAACAGCGGGCTCCAAGCCCAGCCCGGCGAGGATGTCGTCCAGACAGTCAACACACCATGTTGGCTTTGACGTCGTCCTGAAGGCTGCCGGCCTGCCGCAGCCTTCAGTTGAGCAGAGCTGTTCGCGTGCTGCCATGAGTCCCCCACTTAGATCTGAACTGCCATTGTTCCAGAGCGCCGACGAATTGTCGGGAAGGGCTGGCGTCCGAAGGTTCTAGGCCAAGGTAAGCAGATAAGTAGCCGGCCGTTGAGAAACCGAACAGCCGAGGTAGCCGACAGCCAGCCACGGCTCACTGGTGCGCCAGCATCCTGATAAAGTCATGCCGCAGCGGTTCGAGCTAGGCACGACCTGGGAGGGAAACAAGTGGGGCTAGGTTCGTGGCTTCGTAAGGCAATCGGAAAACAAAATGCTCGGCAAACGGCTCCTGAGCAGGGAGTTCCAAACCCCCCAAAAATGACGCTGGGAATTACTTTGCAGTTCAGCCCGTGCGTGGAAGTGGCTGGCACAACCACCTTCGCCAAGGACGCCGTTGCCGCCCTGGTCGACCGCAAGGGACTTGGAGAACGTGGCTACTACGAAGGCCAGGCCCAGCTGCAGCGGGACACCGCGAACCCCGTCGATCCTCAGGCCCTGGCCGTCTTGGTGGAGGGCCAGAAGGTCGGCTGCCTTCCGTCCTATGCCGCGAAAGACTTAACCCTGCCGGCCGGTACCAGCGAGCGGGTCCGCTACCAACTGCACATCCTGGGCGATCAGAAGCTGCTGGCCAAGGCCTACGTCTGGCTCGGCGATGGCGACCCGGAATGGGCACACGCACGGGAGAATCCGCCGGCGCTAACGTCCCGGGAGCGGATCAACAGCTAGCACACCGAGAAATCAGCGATGGTCCGCGAAGCCCTGCAAGGCGGTGGCGAAAGGGCGCAGCAGTTCAAGCGGTGCATGGTCGACGGCGTCCATTACCTCGAGCTCATTGAGCCGATCAAGCAGCTGAAACGTGAAGGACGCCTCGAAGAAGCCCTCGTCCTCTGCTACAAAGCGATCGAAGGGGCAGAGGGTGACGCCGGACGTGGAATGCCCGCGCCGGCGTATACGGAGCAGGCGGCAATCATCCACCGCAAACTCTCCCAAAAGGAGGAGGAGATCGCGGTGCTGAAGAGATGGCTGGCCCGCTGTCCTAAGGCTCAGCGCGACGGCACCCGACCCCACCGACCCGGTCATTACCAGGGCAGATGCACTCATGGCCAAAACGATCATGCGGCCATCTCACGGAGCAGCCATGAACGTGTAGCAGGCCACAAACGGTGGCACACAAGGGAAAAGAGGAGGCTCAGTGCAAACGATCCGGCCCGCACCCCGGAAAAAGCCTGGCATTGCTTCTGAAAGTCATGTTGCCTACCATCGCACGCGCGATGAACGAATAGCAGGCTACGAAAGCGCGGCCGTCAGACACAGAAAACGGAGAACCCAATGGACAGAACGCGGATCACGAAAAAGCGACACGCGCCCACTCAGCCGCGGTCCTGTTGCCACCTGCTGAACGGACCATGAACAAGTGAAGGAGCACAAGCCGCGCTGTACAGCGGCAGAGGAAGAAGGACTAGATGCACAAACATACGACCGGCAAGAAGAGAACCAGGACCGATTTCGCTCAGGTCATGTCGTCAAAGATCCGAATCGCCATGAAGGTACAGCAAGCCACAAAAACGCCAACCCACCCCGAGGAAACAGAAAGCCAATGCGCACGATACGACTCCAAGAAAACAAACCCGGAATCTGTTCGGTTCATGTCATGTCGCCCGGACCAGGACCGCCCATGAAGGAGTGATCATCACCCAAACAGAGGACCACCGAAAACAAAGGAGGACGCCGGCCACGGCAACGGCCACCACCAAAACTCCATAATCCTGTGCACACACATAAGTATGATTTGTACACACTCAGGGACCTAATAGGCCTCTGAGCAGGGAAAACACGTGCCCGAGGTGGGACTCGAACCGCATTCCGGGCCTTGAAAACAGTGGGAAGTCCAGAAAACATGCCGAGTACGAGGCAGTCCGACCGATGTACGGGCCAGTCCGAAGGCAAAAGTGTTGACAGTGTCAACACACGGAGGCCTGTGTCGCAGCACTGATGAACTGGCTAGACCCAACCCACAACATCACGCTCTTGCAACGCAACGCGGCCACGGACACTTTCGGCTTTGCTTCTGGCTCGGATCGAACAACAGAGGACCAGATTGCAGAGCATCAAGCCCGCCTGCACGAGCACGAACTGCAGCGGCAACGCTGGTACGCCGCGCAACTTGCAGGCAGTCAGTCTGTGGATCCCGAAACCCATGTTGAACCGCGCACAACAAACGAGCAAGGAGGATCTTTCATGAAACGCTGGCTCGCACCCATCGCCATCGCAGCAGGACTCGCCGCAGGCGCCGGTCCGGCTGTTGCCGCCGCCACGCCCACGACGGTCGACTTAACGTTCACCTACCCCTGTCCGGGCTTCAATGCCACGCTTCACGCCACTGGCAAGGGCGGAACCATCGAATTGCCGGGTGATCGGCTAACCTTCACCGGTCCTGACCTAAGGCTCACGGTCACGGGTCCCACGCTGAAGTCGGTGGCCTATGTCATCACCGGGGCGACCCACGTTCAGATCCTGCCCGACGGCAGCCAGTACGTCACCGCGACGGGACGGAACGTCATTCTGGTTCCTGAGGCCAACGGACATCCTGCGGGGCTGTTCCTCACGGTCGGCACCGTCAGCTGGACCCTCAATCCTGACGGGTCGGAGAATACGTTGTTTTCCGGCAACGGCAGGGTAACCGACGTCTGCCAGCTGGTGGCGCCGTAACCCCGAACAAGCGCGGGCGCCCCCGGGGATGGCCGGGGGCGCTTTCCGCGTCGGAGTCCGCCAGTCTCCGGCGGGCACAACAGCTCATTGGTTGGTGCAACAGAAGGCGCGGACTTGCATGTTAAGGTGCCGCGCGGGGTCGTAGTTCCATGGCACGAATGGGGCAGCGCCCCCGGGCAGTCAATGCTGCGATCCCGCACCGACGGCCGACCGTCCGACGGAGGCCATCCCCTGCATCGGTGGCACATCGAAAGGCCGACGCACGCGACGGAGAGTGGAAGATTGTCCGCGAAGCGGAGCAGGACTGGTATGCGGGTGGACAAAATGTGGAACAGGCTGATGCTCCTTGGCCACTGGGCGGGTTCTCCGCGCAACCAGGGCGCTCCACGCCGGCCTCGCCCACGATTCTCCTGATCACGGTCCCTCCTCTTCAGAACCTCATGGGCTGAAACATGCGGTCGTTTCGCCGCTATGGACTCCGCGAGGAGAGAAGGACATCATGAAATCAAGCGTGAGGATCCCATTTCCTGAGGCGTAAATGGAGGCGGTCCCGCGCGTTGGAGGCGTTAGGCATGCCCGGTAAATCAGTGCCAGTGATGCACTCCGGATCAACTGGTCCGGCCCAGGCGGACGATCGTTTCCTCGCTGACTATTACCAGCATGTCGATCCTGAGGAGCTCCTCGCCTACGCGGGTGAAACTTTGGAGAGTCGTGCACGGCACCATCTTGCGCTCGCCTCGGCGCTGCCTCCGGGGACGTCAAGGGTGGATGTCCTCAACGAACCACATGCCAGTGTGGTGTTCGTGGTGGCTGAAGGCGCACTGCAGGTGGTTCACGCTGTGACCGCGGAGCTCACCCGCGAAGGAGCGACCGTCCGCCTGCTCGTCCATCCCTCGTTCCAGGTTCTTCGGGATCCTGCAACCCATGAGCTGCTCGAGCTCCGCCATGCACCGGAGCGCGCGGGACTTGGCCCCGAGCTGCCCGATTCCGGCGCCAAGGAGACCTGGGTTGCGGTTGAAATTGGCCGGCTCCCGAGATCCTCGAGCGCCGCGGACGCTATCGCGAATATCCAAGGGGTTCTTGCCGATGTCCGTGCAGTCACCGAGGACTCCCCTGCCCTGAAGGAACAAGTAGCCGCCGCCCTCGACTCCTTGACTGCCTTCCCGCTCGGCTGCGTACCTTCAACCGGACAACTCAGGGAGCTCCTGCTGTGGCTGGACCGGGGGAACTTCACTTTTCTGGGATACTGCGAATATGGGTTGACTGCAGAGGAGGATGGGCCGGCTCTTCGACTCCGTCCAGGTACTGCTTTGGGCCTTTTGCGCAGGCAGAATCCCCCGCTCGACTCCGACGAGTCCGCGTTGAGGGGATCGCAGGTTCTCGCGCTGTACACGTCCGGCCGTCGATCCTCGCTGCCTGAACCCTGCTACCTGGACGAAATCCGTCTCCCGACGCTCAGTACGTCCGGAGTCGTCGATGGGGAACGCAGGTTTGTGGGAGTTTTCGCGCAAGGAACGGCGGATGAGTCGGTACGCCGCATTCCGGTGGTCCGGGACAAGGCTGCCAGCGTGCGTGACAGGCTCGGTTTCGCCTCTGGGTCAAGCCAAGAGAAGAAACTGCTCGCCGCGCTGGATTCGCTCCCTCTCGAGGAACTGTTCGACATCGAGGAAGACGAACTGACCCGGCTGGCGGCCGACATCCTGCGGCTCCACGAAAGCCATGAGACAAGGCTGCTCGTACGCTTCGACAACTACGCACCTTTCATGACCGCCCTGATGTTCCTTCCGCGGCGCCGCTACAACACCGCCGTGCGGCTCAGGATCGAACAGGCGCTCAAAGATGCCTTGGAGGGCTCACCCCTTGAGTCCGAAATCCGCCTCACCGAATCGTACATGGCGCGCATCTTCTTCCGCGTCCTTCTGCCCGCCGGCGCAAAACCAGAGTCCATCGGCCCGGATGCACTGGAGCGGACACTGATCAATGCCACCCGGACATGGGCCGAGGGACTCGACGAAGCCCTGCGCGAGCGCATGCCCTCCGAACAGGCCACCAGGCTATCCGCGCTCTGGAACGATGCATTCCCTGCCAGCTACCGGGCAGATTTCGAGGTCGAAGATGCCATTGAAGACATCGAGAGGTTTGAACAATACGATCTGGATGGCACCGGCGGCCGGCCCCTGAACGACCCCGTACTGGCCGTCCGCGCCCGTACCGATGCCATGCACGCCGAAGTCGAGGACACCCGGATCCGCCTCTACCTCACCGGTGCCCGAAGCCTCACCCAGTTCCTGCCGTTCCTCCACAACCTGGGCCTCCAGGTACTCAGCCAACGCCCCTTCGAGGTCCTGCGCGGCAAGACCCTGCCGCTGTTTCTCTACGACCTGGGCGTGACCTACCCGGCAGGCGTCGATCCATCCCGAACCAGCTCCCTGCTCGCGGATGCGTTCGGAGCGGCCATGCGCGGGGACACCGAATCAGACCGCTTCGACGCACTCGTCCTGCAGGAAGGCACGGAGTGGCGGCAGGTCGCGATCCTCCGGGCCTATGCCAAGTACCTGCAGCAACTGGGAACCACCAACTCGTACGACTTCATCGCGGACTCGCTCCTGGCCAACGCGACGGCGACCGACGCGCTGCTGAGCCTCTTCCGAGCCCGCTTCCACCCAGGGCTTGGCATCACACGGCGGCTCCGGGATACCAGGGCCGCACGCGCGTCGGTGGCCGGGGCGATCGACGCCGTCGCGTCCCTGGACGCTGACCGGCTGCTGCGGACCTTCCTAAGCCTCATTGAGGCGACGACGAGGACCAACTTCTACCGCGACCGGCCGTACCTGAGCTTCAAGCTCCAGCCGTCCCGCCTTCCGGGCGCCCCGTACCCACGTCCGAAATTCGAGATCTGGGTCTATTCGCCCCGGGTCGAAGGAGTGCACCTTCGCTTCGGGCCGGTGGCACGCGGAGGCCTGAGATGGTCGGACCGGCGGGAGGATTTCCGTACCGAAGTCCTCGGGCTCGCCAAGGTCCAGATCGTGAAGAATTCCGTGATCGTCCCGACGGGCGCGAAGGGCGGCTTCTACGCGAAGCACTTGCCTGATCCCATAGCGGACCGCGCCGCGTGGCTCGCGGAAGGCATCGAGAGCTACAAGGACTTCCTCCGCGGGCTCCTCGATGTCACGGACAACCTGGTCCCGCCCGACGTCGTCGTCTCCCCTGACGCCGGTGCACGGGGCCAGGTGGGGCGCGTCGTCCCGCCCCGGAACGTGGTTCGGCACGATGATGACGACTACTACCTCGTGGTGGCTGCGGACAAAGGCACCGCGGCGTTCTCTGACATCGCCAACGAGGTCGCCAAGGAGTACGGCTTCTGGCTCGGCGACGCGTTCGCCTCGGGCGGGTCGGTGGGCTACGACCACAAGCAGATGGGCATCACCGCCCGGGGCGCTTGGGCCTCCGCGAAACAGCACCTCAGCGAACTCGGGATCGACTCCCAGCGCGACGACTTCACCGTCGTCGGGATCGGCGACATGAGCGGGGACGTGTTCGGCAACGGCATGCTCCTCTCGGACCACATCCGGCTCGTGGCCGCCTTCGACCACCGGCACATTTTCCTTGACCCCGCCCCCGACCCGGCATCCTCCTTTGAGGAACGCCGCCGCCTCTTCAAGCTGCCCCGTTCGTCCTGGGCCGACTACAACCCGGGGTTGATCAGCCCCGGCGGCGGAGTGCACCCGCGCACCGCCAAATCGATCGCCATCAGCCCGCAGGCGCGTTCGGCCTTGGGGTTGCCCCCGACCGCGACGGCGACGACCCCGCCTG
Organism: Arthrobacter sp. efr-133-TYG-118; assembly: GCF_030209755.1. Taxonomy (GTDB): domain Bacteria; phylum Actinomycetota; class Actinomycetes; order Actinomycetales; family Micrococcaceae; genus Arthrobacter. Next base: position 43,019 of record NZ_JARVRH010000030.1, read on the forward strand.
AGCTGATCCAGGCGATCCTGCGGGCCCCGGTTGATCTGGTCTACAACGGCGGGATCGGAACCTACGTCAAGGCCGCCGCCGAAACCAACACGGAGGTGGGCGACAAAGCCAACGACGGGATCCGGATCAACGGCATCGAACTCCGCGCAAGGACAGTCGTAGAAGGTGGCAACCTCGGGATGACCCAACGGGGACGGGTGGAGGCGGCGCTGAACGGAGTTCTGCTGAACACCGACGCCGTCGACAACTCCGCCGGCGTGGACTGCTCCGATCACGAGGTCAACATCAAGATCTTCATCGACCGCATGATCGCGGCAGGCAAGATGGCAGCCGGCGAACGCGCCGGGTTCCTGCATTCGCTCAGCGACGACGTGGCACGCCTGGTGCTCAAGAACAGCCGTGACCAGAACGTCCTGCTCGTCAACGACCGCGCCCTGGTACAAAACTGGAGCCCGGGCTTCGACGTCAACTGGAGCCCGGGCTTCGAACGGACCATGGACTGGCTCGAAAGAGCCACCGACCTGGACCGGGACCGCGAGGCATTGCCCACCACAGACCAGCTCCGTGCACGGCTGCAGGCCGGCAAGGGGCTCACTTCCCCTGAACTGTCCGTGCTGGCCGCCTACGCCAAGATCGCACTCGCCAAGGAACTGAACAACAGCGACGTCGCCGAGGATCCGTGGTTCGAGAGAGTCCTTTCCAGCTACTTCCCTCCCCAGATCACGGACCGCTTCGGAACCGAGCTCCAAACGCATCCCCTGCGCCGGCAGATCATCAGCACCGTGCTCGCCAACGACATCATCAATCTGGGCGGGATTACCTTCGCCTTCCGGGCCATCGAGGAAACCACCGGAAGCGCCGCCGCCCTCGCGAGGGCCTTTGTGGCGGTGCGCGAGGCCTTTGACATTCACTGGATCACGGACTGGATGGCAGGGCTTCCGCCCAATGTTCGGGCCGAGCATGCGGCGGAACTCGCCCTGTATGTGCGGAGGATGTTGGACCGGGCGACGCGCTGGTACCTGACCCATGATCATCGGGACCAGCCAGTGGAACAGGCCCTCGGCAGGATCATGCCGGCCATGGACCTCCGGCGGAACCGAACCGCGGTCTATTTGCGCGGCGACGACATAGACCTCGGGCAAGACCTTCTGACACACTGGGAGGCCATCGGGATCCCGCCGGACATTGCGGGACGCGCATTTGAGGCAGTCCTGAGCTTCACTTTGTTGGACATCTCGCTCATTGCGGAGCAGATCCATGAGCCCATAGAGCGCATTGCCGACCTCTATTCCACCGTATTCCAGCGCATCGGGGCCCTGAAGTTGCTTCTGAGAATCACCGACCTTCCTGTGCAGAACCGATGGGAGACACTCGCCAGGGCGGCTCTGCGCGACGATGTGTATACGGCTGTGGCCGACATGACGATCTCGGTTCTGAGGACAACACGCAGCAGCAGTCCCGAGCGACTCGGTTCCACGGAACGGATCGTGGAATGGGAACGCGGGCACCAGGAGCAGCTCGCACGGATCAAGGACATTTTCGCCGAAGTCACCGAGCCCGGCCCGGTGGACATCCATTCGATCTCCGTCGCACTCAAGCTGCTGAGGATCCTTGTGCGCCACTGAACTTGCGGTGCTCGGCACACGCAGCGCCGAACGGGTACGGCGTTCTGACTCAGGTCGGGGGCGGCCGTGGTCCTGGCCGGCGGAGCCGCCGACTCCGGCAACCAGCGTTACGATCGGTGCTCTGGCCTCGGGGGCCGGCACACGAGGAGCTCACCTTGGCCTGTGACCGGTAGCGGGCCGATGCTATGGGGAGCTATCGCAGTGGATCCTGCGGGCACGGGAGTCCCCGTTGCTGTGACGTCACCCCGAACGGCAACGATGACCGCGAAACCTGGATCGATGACTTGGGGCCCATCAACAAATATCCTCTCGACGCGGAAGTATTCGTCCGCCGCCGGAGGCAGCACCGATCCCGACTTCGAAGGTCTGAGAGCGAGTTCCTCAAGCTCCTTCTTGCCAAGCCCGCGGTGCGAGACGGCTCTCAGCGCCAGATCGAAGCCCAATCCAAGATGACCGTCGCGGAATCCGTCCAGCTCGAAGTCCCGCCATTCCAAGAGGATGGACAGGTCCTCCGGCTCCTGAACCTCTAGCAGGAACACGCCCTCGCCGATTGCGTGCAGCTCCCCTGACGGAACGTAGACGACGTCTCCGGGCGAGACGTCCACAGGGTTCAGGAGGTCCAGCAGTCCCTCGGAATCCTGGCGCTCGAGCAAGCCTCTCAGCTCAAGGGAGGACACATCCTGGCGAAGCCCGAGATACACCGTGCCTCCGTTGAGGATGTACCATGCCTCGGCTTTGCCGTGCGCATGTCCCAAGTGTTTCGAGGCGAAGTCTCCGTCTGGGTGCGCGTGGACGGGCAGGCGCTGGCCGGCGTCGAGAAGCTTGACTAGTAGCTTTGTGTCAGACCCGAAGGCGGCGACGTGGTCTTTGCCGAGCCACGCCTCCGGGTCCTGGCCAATCGCCGTCGGCATGGGGACGCCGTTCGGCAGTGCCGTCACGCCAACGCCCGGTTCACCGAACACTGACGTCGTGGAAGCGATCCAGTCCTCCGGTTCATGGCTGGGAGCCGGTGGCTCGCCTCGGAAGTCGGTGATCCGGCGGCCGCCCCGATAGAAGCGGTTGGGAGGCCGATTGGACGGCAAAACGATCAAATTCAAACCTTGGCTCCATTTCTGGTGAGGGCGCCGAGGAATCCACCGACGAACGAGTCCCCGAGCCCTACGGTGGTGGGCATTGGCACACTCAGCGCCTTGGTCGGAATGGCGTGCAGTCCGGGGCCGGACAAAGCGGCCGACACAGCGGCCCCGTCCTGGTTTACGGGCCATTCTGCTGACTGTGCGTACTGACTGCGGGTGAAGTTGTCTCCGTACCGGTAGCGGGTGCTGGCCATTGCCACCCCGCCCTCCAATGCGGACGCGTAGTGCTCGGGCTGGAATCCACACGCAAGTACCCAGTACTTTGTGTGGATCACCAGTGTCCGGGCGGGAATGATGGTGGCGAGGTCTTCGAGGGCGTGACGAATGGAATCGGGGTCCAGGAGATTGATCTCCCGTCCGAGGTGCGCTTGCATCTCGTCTTCGTTCATTCCATAGACGTCGATACGGTCCAGGAGGGCTTCGCGGACTTGGGCGCTGAAGGTCTGAACGTGGAAACCGGCGTCCTCGTAGTAGACGAACGCCTCCTCGGGCAGGGCGTCCATTGCCCGGCGGATTTCCTTGAGCCGTTGGTGCAGGATGCGCGCGTCTTGCATCGCGTTCAGGCCCGAGATCAGGAAGATGCTGGACTTCGACAAAACCTGAGGAAGGTCAGGGCTCAGGAGCATTTCGGCGTTGGGCTGGTCATTCACATATATCAGCCGGTTCGGGAAAGGTGCAATGAGCTCCGTCTCGCCAACGCGGACCCTGGCGCCCTCGTTCCACTGCACAATCAGGTGAGGTTCCGTCGAGTCGTGATCGGCGCTCGTGATCCATGCGCATGTAGAGGGCAGCAGTCCCCGGAAGTGGTCGTTGATTCCGACAAGGTGCAGAGTCACCGGAACGTTCAGCTGGGACAGGGCAAGGCCTGCCCTGACTGCCGTTCCACCTAGTGTGACTTTGCGCTCGCATTTGGCGGCGAATGCTTCCAGGACGTCGGGGGAAGCGACATACCGCTCTCCCCCGACGCCCAGCCGAAAGTGTCCGAGCACCGAGACCACGAGGCTGCGCTCGTCTGTGATCTCCGTCGCACCTGTTAGCTCCGCGACGGTGATGCCGTAGCGCTGCACGAGGTGTTCGATCAGCTGGGAGGACCACACGATTTCATAGTCCACGCTGCTGCCGAGCCCGAGCACAATCGCAGGAGTCATGTCAGTACAGCTTTGCCTTGCCGGCTGCGTTGAACAGGTCGATCTTCTGAGCCGCTGTGATCTTCATGGCCTCGATGCAGGGGGGCTGGATGCTGTTCGGCTCACGGAGACGCTCGTCTGTGCCGAGGATCTCGCGCATGCGGTTATGGTAGCTGACCTTGATGTCGCTGGAGATGTTGATCTTATTGATGCCGAGCGACACCGCCCGGGCCAACTCCGCATCGGGGTTGCCGGATCCGCCATGCAGCACGAGCGGGATGCCCACCGCCGCCTTGATCTGCTCGAGCAGGTCGTGGCGCAACTCGGGGTTCTTTTCGGCCGGGTACAGGCCGTGCGACGTCCCGATCGCGATCGCGAGGCTATCGACACCGGTTTCCTCGACAAAACGCACCGCGTCGTCGACGTTGGTGTAGATGATCTCGGCCGCCCCGGACTCGCCATAGCTGTCGTTCGCGCCGATCGTGCCGAGTTCGCCCTCCACCTGAATGCCGACGGCGTGCGCCGCCTCGACAACCTTGCGAGTGAGAGCAACGTTTTCCTCGAACGGAAGCATCGACGCATCAATCATCACCGAGGTGAAGCCCGCCTGGATCGCCGTGATGATCTGCTCATAAGTGCCGCCGTGGTCCCAGTGGATCGCGACCGGCACGCTCGACCGGTGAGCGCGCACACGGATCGCGGCGATGAGGTCGGTCGTGATATGCGCAACCTCATCCGGGTGGATGGCGATGATGACGGGGGCTTCCTTCTCCTCGCTGATGTCCATGACGCCAAGAAACATCGCCCAGTCGCTGATGTTGAAGGCCGGGATGGCAAAGTTGTTCTGGTTTGCGACGTCCAGAATGGTTTTTCCGTCGACAAGCATTGAATTTCTCCTTGTTATTGGTGTTTGGTTTCGAGGCTCTGGCAGTCAGTCTTTGACTGCGCCGGAGGTGAGTCCGCCGATGAAGCTCCGCTGGAACAGAAGGAAGAGCAGGAGCACCGGGATCGAACCCAGGATGCTCATCGCCATCATCTGGTTCCACTCAAAGGAATGTTGGCCCATCAGCAGTTGAATGCCGATCGGCACGGTCCGCATCGCGTCTGTGCGGGTCAAGGTCAGCGCGAAGAGGAACTCGTTCCACGAGATCATGAATGTGTACACCCCGACTGCCACGATTCCCGGTATCGAGATGGGCACGAGCACCCGCCACAGGGCGGTCCAGGCGTTGGCACCGTCCACCTTGGCTGCTTCATCGAGTTCGCGAGGCAAGGTGTTCAAGTACGCGGTCATCATGATGATCGCGTAAGGGAGCGTGAACACCATGTGGGTCAGGATCAGCCCCGGATAGGTGTTGTAGAGGCCGAGTGCGACCATCAGGCCGAAGTAGGGAATCACCAACGTGATCGGCGGAACTGCCTGCACGGAGACGATCACGACATTGATCAGCCGCTTGCCAGGGAACTCGTAGCGGCTGAAGCCATACGCTGCAAGGATCGCGACCAGAAGAGTGAGCACAGTCACCGCAATGGCCACTATGTAGCTGTTCAGGAAGAACCGCAATCGGGCCGGATCGGTGAGGATCGTCGTGTAGGCATCCAGCGAGAAGCCCGACGTGATCAATTTCGGGGGGAGAGCGAAGACCTCCCCGTTCGCTTTGAACGAGGTGGAAAGCATCCACAACACGGGCAGCCCCGCATACAGTGCCCCGAGGACCAGGGCCGCGAAGGCTCCGACCTTGAGCAGCGTCTTCTTTCCGGCCCGCCGCTCGCCAGGGACATCGATCTTTTCGTCCCTGCGTCCCCGAAGAGTCAAGTTGCTCATATCAATCACGCACCCTTTGCTGCCGTACGTAGAAGAAGGCGAGGACCATCGTGAGCAGCAGGACGATGACCGCGGCCGCGGAGGCCGTCGAGAAATCGAAGTTGCTGAAGGCCTGCTTGTAGGTGTACGTGCTCATCACCTCTGTGGCGTTGAGTGGGCCCCCGCCCGTCGTCATCCAGATCAAAGCGAACTGCTGTGACGTCCAGATGAGGTCGAGCACCGCCATGCTGATAATCACCGGGCGGATATGAGGCAGTGTCACGTACCGGAACCGCTGCCACCATCCCGCGCCGTCGACGCGTGCAGCCTCGTGCAGCACGGTTGGCACGCCCTGAAGAGCGGCCAGGAGGCTGATCATGAAGAACGGGTACCCGGACCAGATGTTGATGAAGGTCACGGAGCCCAGTGCCGTTTCGGGTGTGGACAGCCAGTTCGCGCCTTGGATGCCAAACGTTCCGAGAATGTAGTTCACCACACCAGAGGGGTCGAGCATGAGACGCCAGACGACGGCGATCACTGCGATGGTGAACAACCACGGGAGGATGTAGACCACCCGGAAGATTGCCTTGGTGACATTGCCGAGCAGCGAGGTGTTGAGCAGCAACGCAAAGACGAGACCAAGTACCAAGTGCACGACGGTGCTGAAGGTGATGAAGAGGAAGGTGTTGCCGAGCGCTGCAAGGAAGGCAGGATCGGTGAGTACCTTCACATAGTTTGCGAACCCAACGAACACGGGGTTCGGTTCGACGATCACGTTGTCCATGAATGAGTACCCGGCGACCATCAGAATCGGCACCACGGTGAGCAATGTGATCAAGGCCAGCGTCGGCGAGACGAAGGCGAACGGGGCGAGCTTGCGCGCACGCACCGCAGAAGTGTTCCGCTTAGTCGACCGCTTGCCGACGGCGGGTCGTACCGTTCCGGGCCCCTCGACGTTGGTAGAGGACAGATTCATGTCTCGAACTCCCTTGTGGGGTCGTGCCGCGAGCTTGGCGGCACGACCCCGTCGAATCTTCGACGTCAGAAGATGGATTTCCATGCGGACTGGACGGAGCTGAGCGTCTGATCCACGCTCTGGCTGCCGGTGAGGGTCCGCTGCAGCTGCTCGTCGAACGTGCGCTGCAACTGGTCGGCCTTTGGCAGGCCGGTGAACTCATTCGCCGGATAACCGGCCTGGTAGATATCGAAGGCCGTCTTGAACAGCGGATCGCTCTTGCTGAAGTCGGGCGTTGCCGTCTTGTTGCCCGGGAAACCGTTCGCAAGATTGCTCAGCTGAGCGTTCGTGTCCTTGCTCATGAGGAACTCGACTAGCTTGGCCGCTTCCGCCTTGTGCTCGGACTTGTTCGAGATGCCAACACCCCACGATGCGTACGGGATGCCACGTTTGCCGGTGTAGCCATCCTCGGACGGGACCGCTGCCACCGTGAAGTCGAGCTTGGGGTTGTTCTTTTTGATCAGGTTGATGTGGGCGAGCGAGTCGATCACCATGCCGACCTGGCCGTTGGTGAACTTCTCGACCTTGTCCTGTTCCTTCATGGTCAGGGCGCCGGGGACTAGAACGTTTGCGTCGTAGAGGCTCTTGACGTAGTCGACTCCGCTCTTGACCTGGGCGTTGGTGACGTCAGGTTCCCCGTCTTTGAGCATGCTGCCACCAGATGCCCAGACCCAGGACATGACGTCGTTCTGGATGCCGTTGGGGACAGCGGTGTCGAGTGGCAGGGCCCAACCCTTGACGTTGCCGCCGAGAGCGCTGATCTTCTTGGCTGCGTCGAGGAACTCACTGCGGGTGGTCGGCACCTTGTTCACGCCGGCCTGCTTGAGCAGGTCGTTGTTGACGAACAAGGGGTAGACGAAATTGACCGCTGGGATCATGTAGGCCTTGCCATTGACCTTGACCTCGCTTGCCAGCTGGTCTTCGGAGAAGTTGTCAGCTTTCAGCAGTGGAGAGAGGTCGGCGATCGCGCCTTGCTTGGCGAAATCGCTCACCCAAGCACCGTCGAGGCCGAGGACGTCAGGCAGCTGGCCCGAGGCAGCGTCAGCAACCATCTGCTGTTGGTCTGAGGAAAAGGGTGAGCTGAGGAGCTTCACCTTGATGTGCGGGTTCGCCTTCTGGAATTGGTCAATCAGGTTGGCCAGGGATCCCTGCGGGAGCTCTGGCTCCCACCATTGGGCGAACTCGAGGGTGACATCACCGGTGGCACTGGCACCACCGGAGGGCGAGCCACTACAACCTGACATTGTGAGCGCAGCAACGGCGGTTACGCCTAACGCTGCGAGCAGCCGCGGGCGGCGGCCTCTCCTCGTGCTCATGTCCACTCCTTCGTGTGATTGCTTGATCATGCGCATTCGTTGCGTGATATACGACACACTAGTCCTGCCAATGACGCAAATGCAAGCATAGAAGTGCAAAGTATCTAATAAAACGTGGCAAGAACAGCAACTTATGGCGCAGAATCGACATATGCGCGGTGGCGAGCGGTCGATCTCCCCGTTTTGCAACACTTCTGCAGTTCTTTGCTGTATCTGCTTCGGGAGAGGCAGTTCCGGTGCTAGCATCGCAGCGTGAGCGAGTTAGACAGCATGACCATAGACGAAGGGCGTTCGCGCCGACATCCAGCGGGCAGGAAGGCGCAGCTCGTTGCATACGTCACTGAAGTCGGCCAGGTGACCGTGGGATCGCTGGCCGATCGTTTCGGCGTCTCGATCGACACTGTGCGCAGGGACCTCGACCAGCTGGACGGTGAGGGCCTTCTCGTGCGCACCTACGGAGGCGCGGTCAGCGTGGCCATGAGTTCTCGAGTTGAGAAGGCCGTGGACCTTCGCCTTGGCTTACAGGCCGCGGAGAAGGAAAAGATCGGCGCCCTTGCTGCTCAACTCGTGCGCGACGACACAGGGATCATCATGAACGGCGGGACCACGATGCTTTCGGTAGCTCGTGCACTCCACAATCACCGGGACCTGACCATCGCCACGAACAACTTACTCGTGCCAGTGGAGCTGGACCCGGCAGTCTGGCGGGAACTGTACATCTTCGGCGGCTCCGTCCGCTCGACAACTCTCGCGACGACGGGGCCGACGACCCTGCGGATCGCAACAGGCGGGGCCGATCTGGACATTCGCTGCGACTTAGCCCTCATTGCCATCGGTGCGGTGTCAGTGCAGGGTGGTTACACCACAAGCAATGTCGGGGAAGCCGCCATGATGAGTGAAATGATGTCGCGGGCCAGCCGGGTAGCCGTCCTCGCAGATTCCTCGAAGTTCGACAAACAGCTCTTCGCCCAAGTCGGATTGCTCGATAGCGCAGACTATTTCGTCACCGATACCCACCCGCCCAAGGAGCTTGAAGCAGCATTCCGGGACAACGGCGTGCGCATCATCACCCCGGAATCGGCCCCGGAGCGTGATCTGTAGGCTCTGGATGAGCGGCTCCTGGGTTGAGGTCCGCGGAGCCGCTCATCTTGTGTCGGTCCGGGTGTGGTGGGCTTGGTGCCGGGCAGTCCGGTTTCGACTGGCAGTGTCAATCTGATATTCGCGGGTTCGTTACCGCATGACGATTTGTTCGGCCGGAGCCCTTCGGACCCGGGAGCCAACCGATCACACCAAGCCGGCCGCTGCGTGGCCGCCCCGGCGGGCCGCATCTGCAACCCCTCACTTCATAGTCCGGATCCCCAAACCCCGCCTCGACCGAATCCGGGCCGCCAAAGTCCGCACAAGTCACGTAGGCCCATCGTGCCAAAACCATGAAGAAGCAAGTACACAGACATACCGCCCAACACAAAGGAAAGAGGCAACCGCCCGCACTAACGGCCAGCAACAAAAACGGCCCCGAAGGGCCCACAAAAAAAGGCTGATCTGTGCACAGTCAGAGGGCCAAAGGCCCCCTGACCTGCAGAAACACGTGCCCGAGGTGGGACTCGAACTGCATTCAACGCCTTGCAAACACTGGGAACCCGCGAAAAAATCGCCAATCCGGCCCAGTCCGTCCGATGTACGACCCAGTCCGAGGTCGCCGTCTCCAGTCGGATCCCGCGGCCACGGAACCACTGCGCCAATGGGAGAAGTCGCCAAAGGTCGTACGGCTTTGGATTCGCTTTCTTCCTAGGCTCTCCCCCGCTGCAGCCCTCTGACAAATGCTTGGCCGACCTCGCGCCAAACTCCCTTCCAGGCCGGTTCCCGTTCCAGCTCCGCCGTACCGTCGACGTCCGCCGTGGAGCCCGACCTTGCCGCTTGGGCTGCCAGCCAGTCTCCAAAGTGCGTGATGTCCTCGCCCCGGGACGCCGCGACCGCGTCGCACGCGAAGCCCACTGCCCTCGAACCGTCGCTCAGCAGCACAGACCCCAACAGCATGGGTTCGGGCAGCTCTGCGAGGAAGGAGCCCAGGGCCGCCTCGGAGAGCAGCCATCGTTCGGCGGCGAGTTCGGCGCCGTCGTCGGAGCGGACCACGCCGGGTTTGGGCGGCTGGGTGTCCAGCGAGACCATCCGGTACCGGGGCGCCGTCCGGACCGGACCGTTCCAGAAGGCGCCGCGCCGTTCCAGTTCCGGGGCTAACGGCTGGCCCTTCCGGTGGGCGCCCACCACCGCCAAGGGCACGACGGCGGCCCCCGCCGCTACGGGCCACGGCACCACCCGCTGCGAGGAGACAGGCGCTGGCAAAGCGCCGGTCGCGAAGATCTCCGGCCTCGTTGGGATGTACTCGATGCGCCGAGCGATGTCGACAACGACGGCGTCGTCGAATGTCCGGCCGACCAGCGTCAGGCCGAACTGCGAGACCGACGACGTCCCGTCGTCGTCGGCTCTGCTGCTGTCCTCCACAATGCCGGCCGGAACGGATACCGCGCATAGATCGAACAGGTTGCAGAAGTTCGTGTAGGTGCCCATGCGGGAGTTCACGCCGACGGGGTCCGCCGCGACGTCCGCGAGCGTCGGATGGAAGGGCGCCGTTGGCACGATCAGGGCGTCGAAGCCTTCAAGCCGGGACATCGCCTCGCGCTTCAGCTCCTTGAGCGCCGCAGTGTCCGCCACATACTGGTGGGCCGGCAGGTGGCCGGCCGCACTGACGATGCCCGCCACGGTCGGGTCCAGCCCGATGCCGGAGGCGGCATCGCGGGAAAGCGCGCCGTCGATGAAGCTGCCGACGGCGGCGTAGCGTTCTGCGACCAGTGCACCGTCGTAAAGCAGCCGTGCCGCCTGCAGGAAGACGTCAAGTTCGATCGGCTCGGCCTCCACGCCGGTTGCTCGCAACCGTTCGATCTGGGCGCCGAATTCGGCGGCCCAGGCGGGCGCCAACGCCGGGAGGGCCGCTGGATAGGCGACACGCGGCTTCGAGGGAGCGGCCAATCGGATGTCTGTGGGCCACGTGCGGGATTCGCCGGCCATGACGCCCATCGCGAGTTCGGCGGTGTCCAGGTCCCGGGCCAGGATGGTGGCGGTGTCCCAGGATCGGCAGGCCGGAACCACCCCGGCGGTAGAAACCACATTCAGTGTCGGTTTGATGCCAACGATGCCCTGCAAACCGGCAGGGACACGCCCGGACCCGGCGGTGTCCGTGCCGATGGCGATGTCCACGAGTCCCAACGCCACAGCCACAGCAGAGCCGGAGCTGGAACCGCCGGAAATCCGGTCAGGCCGGCGTGCGTCCCGGACTGCCCCATACGGGCTCCGGGTACCGACCAGCCCTGTGGCGAACTGGTCCAGGTTCGTCGCGCCGAGAACCAGGGCGCCCGCATTCCGCAGCCGTGCCACGGCCACCGCGTCTTCCGCCGGTTCGTACCCGAACCCGGGGCAGGCCGCGGTCGTGGTGATACCGGCGACGTCCACGTTGTTCTTGACCGCAAGCAGGAGCCCGGCCAGCGGCAACACGGCGCCGGATGCCGCCGCGGCGTCGATCCGGGCCGCCTCGGCCAGCAACTCTTCCTCTCCGCGGATTTCGATCCAGATCTCGGGCCGGTCCACGGCGTCAATGGCGGCCAGCGCGTCCTTTACCCGTTTGGCGGCAGTGGCTGTACTGATCGTTGTCCCCTGGGTGGTCATGCTGCTGCCTCTTCCAGTTCAGGTTCACTCAGTTCGTCCGCGCCGGCGAGCACCACAAGGGCCTCACCCGCCACCACCTGGGAGCCGGCGGTCGGCAGGACTTGGTGCACCACGCCGTCGCACGGTGCGGACAGGACGGTTTCCATCTTCATGGCCTCAAGGGAAACCAGTGGCTGTCCCTGGATCACGCGGTCTCCAGGTGCGACATCCACCTTCCAGACGCTGGCGGCGAACGGCGCAGAAACGAGCGTTCCGCCGTCGGGCACCACCACTTCGCCGACGTCGGGAACCGCGACGGCGGCTGCGACTTCCGCGCGATCAAACTCGCCGGCATCCGCCCAGGCCTGGCGTTCCACCGCGAACGCCCCCGCCTGCCGCTCCTTGAAGACGCCGATCGTTTCGCGGTTCTCCTCCAGGAACGCCTCGTGTTCGGCCAGGGAGAAACTGCCGTCCTCGATCTCTACGCCCCGGCCGCGGCCGGCGGCCATGTCGGCACGCAGGTCCAGCAGCTCTTCGGGGCTGACGGGGTACCAGGAAATGCGATCGAAGAAGCGCAGCAGCCAGGGCGAGCCGGGTTCGAACGGTGCAGAGTCGGCGTAGCGCGACCACACCTGGGTGGTACGGCCGACAAACTGGTAGCCGCCCGGTCCTTCCATGCCGTAGATGCACATGTAGGCCCCGCCGATGCCCACGGCGTTCTCCGGCGTCCAGGTCCTGGCCGGGTTGTATTTGGTGGTGACCAGCCGGTGCCGCGGGTCAAGCGGCGTGGCCACGGGCGCGCCGAGATACACGTCGCCAAGGCCCAGGACCAGGTACTCGGCGTCGAAGACGGTGTCGAAAACGTCGTTCACCGAATCCAGGCCGTTGATGCGGCGAATGAACTCGATGTTCCACGGGCACCACGGAGCGTCGTCCCGGACGCCGGTCATGTAGCGTTCGATCGCCTCGCGCGTGGCGGGGTCGTCCCAGGACAGCGGCAACCGGACAGTCCGGCTCGGCACCACGAGGTCGGAACTCGCGGGCAGTGCGGCCACGATCTCCTGGACGAAGCCCAGCAGCAGCCGGGTGGACAGAATCGACGGATCCACCTTGATCTGCAGTGAACGGATGCCGGGTGTAAGGTCCACCACTCCGGGGACGCGGAGCTGCTCGATGCGCTGGTGCAGGGCATGGACCCGGGCGCGCAGGCCGAGGTCCAGCACCATTTCGCCGAACTCCACCAGGAGGTTGTCATCGCCCGAACGGCGGTATGTGACCGCTGGCCGTCCCTCGCTTCCGGGCACGCGGCTCAGCACTCCGTCGTCGCCGTCGCCCTTTGGTGTCCCGGCATGCCCGACGGCGGCTAGGCCGCCCGGGCGGGTGCCGGCGCCCTCCGGCATGATCAACTGCCGTCCCGGTCCAAGGTCCTTCGCCGACGGAGCCTGGGCGTCCGTCACCGGCACGAAGCGGACTTTATCGCCCGGACGCAGCTGGCCGAGCTTCCAGCGTTCGCCGGTCACCACCGTCACCGGGCACACGAAGCCGCCGAGGCTCGGGCCGTCAGGGCCGAGCAGGATGGGTGTGTCGCCGGTGAAGTCCAGGGCGCCCACGGAATAGGGGGTGTCGTGGATGTTGGAGGGGTGCAGTCCCGCCTGGCCGCCGTCGGCACGTGCCCAGCGCGGCTTGGGGCCGATCAGCCTGACGCCGGTGCGGGCCGAGTTGAAATGCACCTCATAATCCGTCCCGAAGAGTTCGTCGACGTCCTCACGCCGGAAGAATTCCGGGGCGCCGTGCGGACCTTCGACCACCCTCAGTTCCCAGTGGGACGTGAGGGCCGGGCGGCTCTCGGCAGGAACCGTCTGCAAAGGGACATCCGCCGATGGCTCATTGGTGGTGCGCAGCACGTCACCGGCGCGGAGCACGCGGCCGCCGTGGCCGCCAAACTGGCCGAGGGTAAACGTGGAGGCGCTGCCGAGATAGTGAGGGACGTCGAGTCCGCCTCGGAACAGGACATAGCCGCGTAAGCCGGCCCCGTCGGCGGAGCCAATATCCAGCAGGCCGCCAGCGGGGACCGTCAAAGGCTCCCAAGCGGCCACCGCGGAACCGTTAACCGTCAGCTCCACGTCGGCTCCGGTCACGCACACGGTTGTGGCGTGGGTGAACCGCAGAGCGGGCCCGGCCATCGTGAATTCCAGGCCCGGCGCGCCCTCCGCGTTGCCCAGCGCCCTATTCCCCAGCCGGAAGGAGAGATCGTCCATCGGTCCACTGGGCGGCACTCCCACCTTCCAGAGTCCGGTTCTGCCCGGCCAGTCCTGCACGCTCGTCTGGAGGCCCGGGCGCTCCACCGTAATGCGGGGTTCGGGATCGCCCACGGCGTCCAGGGTTCCTGTGGAATGGTTCGCAGCCCGGACCGTGTCCAGCCCGGTCACTGCGCGCAACATGCCCAGGTTGGTTTCGATGCCGTCGATGCGGGTCTGCGCCAAGGCCTCGGCGAGGGTGTCAAGCGCCGCATCCCGGTTGTCGCCGAAGGTGATGAGTTTGCCCAGCAGGGGGTCGTAATTGGTGGACACCTCGCTGCCGGTCTCTACCCACGCATCAACACGCACGACGTCGGCGCTCGGGTACTGCGCGTTGGTGACGGTTCCCGCGCTGGGCTGGAAATTGCGGGCAGGGTCCTCGGCATAAATGCGGGCTTCCACCGCATGGCCTGTCACCGGAACGCTTTCCGGGACGCCCGCGAGGACGGGCCGTGCTTGGGCCAGGTCGAGCATCCACCCCACGAGGTCAACGCCGGTGATCGCCTCAGTTACCGGGTGCTCCACCTGAAGCCGGGCGTTGACCTCGAGGAAAGATGCCTCCCCCCGGAGGGGATCGTAGACGAACTCCACGGTCCCCGCCGAGCGGTAGCCCACCGAGGCGCACAAAGCACGGGAGCTGCGGTGGAGCTCTTCCCGGAGCGCTGCCGGTAGGTCCGGTGCGGGGGCTTCTTCCAACACCTTCTGGTGCCGACGCTGCAGGGAACAGTCGCGGTCTCCGAGGCTTACCACCCGGCCCTCGCCGTCGCCGAAAATCTGCACCTCGACGTGGCGGGCGCGTTCGATGTAGCGTTCGGCGAACACTCCCGCCGTGCCGAAACTGGAGCTCGCGAGCCGGGCCACGCGGGCGTAGCTTTCCGTCAGTTCTGCTTCGTTCCGGCACACGGCCATGCCGATGCCGCCGCCTCCACCGGTAGCCTTCAGCATCAGCGGGAACCCGATCTCCCCGGCGGCTCCGATCGCGGCGTCGAGGTCTTCAAGCAGGCCAGAACCGGCAATCATGGGCACGCCCGCCCGCTGCGCCGCGTCCCGGGCGGTGTGCTTGGTCCCGAAGATCCGCAGCTGTTCGGGGGTCGGACCGACGAACACGAGCCCGGCGGCTTCCACGGCCTCGCAGAAACCGGCATCCTCGGAGAGGAAACCGTAGCCGGGGTGGATGGCTCCGGCGCCGGTCGCGGAGGCGGCGGCCAGGATGGCGTCGACCCGAAGGTAGGACTCCTTGGCCGGGGCCGGTCCGAGCAGCACGGCTTCGTCTGCGAGGCGAACGTGCTTCGCGCCGCGGTCCGCCTCGGAGAATACTGCGACGGTCCGCAGCCCGAGTTTTCGTGCAGACTCAATGATTCGGCAGGCGATCTCGCCGCGGTTGGCAACGAGCAGGGTATCGAAACGGTTCACGGTCATGCCTCCGGACGTGTGACGATCATGCGCACGGGCGTTGGGTTGAAGCCGTTGCACGGGTTATTGATTTGCGGGCAGTTTGAGACCAGGACCAGCACGTCCGATTCCGCGCGGAGCGCCACGCGCTTCACGGGAGCGGACAGGCCGTCCACGATGCCGAGGGCCCCATCGGGATCGACCGGCACGTTCATGAACCAGTTGATATTGGAGACCAAGTCCGGCTTCCCCAGACCCCACTTGGACCCCTCGATCAGGAAATTCTCCACGCAGGCATGCTGTTCGTGGGTGTGCTGGCCGTAGCGAAGTGTGTTGGACTCCTGGGAGCACGCTCCGCCGATGGTGTCGTGGACACCCACCTCGTCAGCCTCCACGGTCATCAGGGCCTCGCCGTCGTCTGAGCGGAGGACGGACCCTGTGGTCAGAATGATGGACCGCTGGGCGGCAATGGTGACGGCGGCAGAGTAGCGAATGGCAACATCGGCCGCCGAGTAGAGGAGGCAATCCACGGCCTGGTTGCCCTCGAGGTCCACGATAGTCAGGACATCCCCAGCTGCGACCACGGCCGACCAAGGACCGCGGGCCTCAACGTATTCGTCCAGGATGACCCGTCCGGAAACCAGCGCAGCGGACTGGGCGTCTGGCTGGCGCTGGGCCTCCGGCTGGCGAGCTGTGGCAGTGGTGGCGTTCATGCGGAGGTCCTCGCTTTGTGGTCGTGTTCGGTGTTCTGCAGAGCCAGGAGGTGCTCGGGGCCGAGATCGAGCCCAAGCTCTCCCGCGGCGAGGGCCCGGAGGTCCTGCGGCGCCTGCCAGGCGACGATGTCCACTGCACTACCGGTGAAGGCCGGGCGAGGGTCGAGGGGATGGGCTGTGTTGGCAAGGACCAGCACCAAATCCATGTGGAGCAGGAGTTCGACGGCGGTTCCCGCGCCGGCGCTGCCGTTGGACCGGATGCCCCCACCGGCGTCAACGGCGATTCCTTGGAAGAAGGACACCGACAGCGGTATCTCCCTCCGGCTGATCCCGTGCTTGAGAGCGCCAAGAGTCAGCAGTTCGCGGCCGGCTGGCGACGCGCTGTGGGCGCTGCCCGCACCGTACTTGGCCTCGTTGCCAGCCCGGTGCGTGGTGCCGGTGAGGGCGTCGTGCCTCCCTGAGGAATCGGCGACAACGGTGGCCATCAGCCGTCCCGCGTCGGAAAGCAGCGGGTGGCCCTGCCCGAGGTAGGCCTGCCACGGGACCTTGACGGTATCCGCGACGTTGATGCGCTCGTGGTGGGAGCCACCGCGGAAGAGAACTGCGTGGACGCAAGCGTCGCCGTCGGTGTCGGTCAGCCGGATCCGCGTCCCTCGCGCAAGTTCCATGTGGGTGTAGCGGCCGAAGGCCAGCGACTCGGTCCACGTGACGGCGTCGCGTACCCGGGCGTCGAGCCCAGCCGCCAGCCGTTCCGGAGCCGATACGGCGGGCACGTGGATCATGGTGTCGGCAGTTCTGCCGTGCTGCGAGCGTGCATGGGCGCGGGCGCCTGCTGTCGTCGCCGTCCCAACGGCCGTTTCAGTGGTTTCGAGGGTCTCTGTCATGTCAGTTCGTTTCTGCGTGGCGGTTTCGTTTTGGTGTCGGCGTCAGTCCGCCGGTGTTAGGTCAGCTGTCTTCCTCTTTCGCACCCAGATGCCCAGGAGCAGAACGGCTCCCACCATCAGCGGAGCGGAGAACAGCAAGAGCCCGTTTTCACCGGTGGGGTCGTAGACCTCTGGCCGGGGCCATGCGAGGTTCACCACCATCAGGGCGCCGTAGAGGACTGCGAGGATGTTGACCGGAATCCCCCAGCGTCCGAGTGAGAACAGCCCTTCGGGCATTGTCTTGCCCGTGCGGTCCCAGTCTCCGCGCAGTCGGTTGATCAGCAGCGGCACTGTGACCAATAGGTAGGCGAGGTAGAGCATCACGATGCAGACGCTGCAAAGGGTGGTGAACAGCGCGGCGTTACCGATGTTGATGGCCAGGACGGCGATCGCGAGCAGGCCCACGATGACCGAAGGCCATAGCGGGGTGCCGCTGCGCGGGTTGACGGCGGACAATGCGCCCGCGGCGGGGAGTTGGTGGTCGCGGGCCATGGAGAAGACCAGGCGCGAGCCGGCGGTCTGGATGGCGAGGGTGCAGACGAAGATGGCGATCGCGACATCGACCAAAAGGACCTTGCCCCAGAAGGTCCCGAGGACGGCGGTCAGCACGTAGGGCAGACCTTGGCTGGCAAGGTTGCCGTCGTCGAGGCTTGGGGCGGCCATCAGCGCACCGATGATCATGAGCCCGCCGCCGAGTCCGGAGATCAGCAGAGCGGAGATGATGGTGCGCGGGGTGGTGCGACGCGGGTTCTTGGTCTCCTCGGACAACTCGCCGGCGGAATCGAATCCGACCATCACGTACGCCGCCATCAGGCCGGAGACGAGGAACGCGCCCACCGGGCCGAGGTCCGAGCCGCTGACAAGCTGAGCGTCCTGGACGACGCCGGGGCCGCGTTGAGCCACGGAAACGAGCGCCAGGATCACGGCGGCGACACCGACCAGCTCGCAAGTGACTCCGATCGAATTGATGTGCGACATGAGCTTCACACCTACGGCGTTGATCGCCGTGGTCGCGACCAGCAGCACAGCACCGAGAACGACCGCATTGCTGGCCCCGGTGACCGTATTCAAAGCGGGGTCGCCGCCGACGAGCTGGAATCCGTCCCAAAGCTGAGGGAGGACCACCTGCAGGGCGATGGCGGCCGCCGCGGCGGTAATCACCTGGGCGATGGACATGAACCAGCCGGCGAACCAGCCGACGGTTTCGCCGCCGACCCGCCGCGACCACTGGTAGACGGCCCCGGAAATCGGGTACCGCGCGGCCAGTTCGGCGAAGTTCAGCGCCACCAGCAGCTGGCCGACGAGGACGATCGGCCAGGTCCAGAAAAAGGCCGGCCCGGCAAACGAGTAACCGAAGCCGAACAACTGGAAGATGGTGGTCAGGATGGAGACGAACGAAAAACCTGCGGCGAAGGAAGCGTAGCGGCCAAGTTTGCGATGCAACGTCGGCTGGTAGCCGAGCGAGGTCAGGTCCGCATCGTCGGGATGGGCGGACGCCGTCGAAATGGTGGAAGTCATCGGTTTCTCCGTGTCTGGAACGGGGGATGGTGACAACGGAAACGGGAAGGCTCTGACAGCCGCCCGCAATACCGTTCACTTGATAGTTTTCCAGCGGCATGTCCCGCCACCATTTCGCCAATGTAAAAGATGGATGACGGCGCATTTCCGGCACGTGAACCCGAACTCACCTGAGACTGGTCCGTCCCGACGACGACGGAATCGGCCACGAAGGCGCCTTTAGCGATGTAAGAATGTGGGGTGACCTCAGCCGGACCGGGCAGACCCCGCAAACAGCAACCCATGCGCCCAGGCGCCACAGCCCGGGACGAAATTCTCGATGCAGCGGCCGAACTATTCACCAGCCAGGGCTTTGCGAACACCTCCACCAGGGCGATCGCCGACGCGGTGGGGATCCGCCAGTCGTCGCTCTACCACCATTTCGGCACCAAGGATGACATTCTGGCGGAACTCCTTGACGGCACCGTGGCAGGAGGCCTGACCTTCGCGAGCACCTTACATGCCAGTCCGCCGCCGTCCGATTCCGGAACCGCGGCGGCCCGTTTGCACGCAGTGGCACTCTACGACGGAAGCCAACTATGCAGCGCCCGTTGGAACCTCGGCGTCCTCTACCATCTACCGGAAGCCCGCGCGCCGAGATTCCAGCACTTCATGGATGACAGGCTGCAACTCCGTCGGCTTTACGGGGAGCTGGGACAGAACGTGGAGGAATTCACCCCGGCGGGTCACCGGCAAAGCGCCCCATCGCTTGGCGATCTCCTCTTCCGGCTGGTCGAGTCGCTGATCAATCTTCGTGCCGATGGCCTCGTGGGGCCCGATTCAGCCATGCAGACGGCAGACGCCGGAATTGCCCTCGCCGGGATGGCTGCAGACCTAGATGAAGTACGGGCCACGAGCGCAGGACTGATCCGCCAATTCGGGTAGGGCCACCGTTGGGTAAGACCTCACTCCCCGAGTTCAAGGATGCCGTAAAAGTCATCCCATGGAGGCAGTACCCGTCCAGCCGGCATGGCAACAGAACAGTACAAGGGCCCTGGGATGTCAGAAGCGGATAACTCGAGTGCGACGACAACGCTCGGCAGGCCGAGGCTCAAAGAATTCTGCAGCCCTAAACCGTCGAAAATGCGAGAGCGCGCGACCGATGAAGCAAAGCGTGACATCAAGCCCGCTGGCCCTCGAGCACTTCTGCCCCTACAAATTGTCGGCACCAGGTGGGATCCTGCATCATGGCAACCAAACGTCGTCGCTCAAGTAGCGCGCGAGCCGGCGCCCTCGGATGCGGCCCCGTCCTCGCGCTCATCGTGATCGGACTCCTCATCCAGTATTGGTGGGTTCTCCTGATCGCTCTGGGCGTGGTTGCGCTGACCGTGGTACTAGTCCGCGTCGCTACGGCCCCACCCCGTCCGGCCATGGTGCGCCCGCCCAAGCCTGCCCGTCCACCCAAGCCCCGACCGGTCAGGGCACCACCCGGCCCGACCCTCGTCGGCGACGATCTCGCAGACCAGATGCGCGCCGCCAAACAGGTCCGCCACATACGGGACATGCAGGAGTGGGACTACGAATGGATCCGGCTGACCAACCCAGAGAGGAGCAGCCGCGACCTCAGTGAAATCGCCAACGCCCACTTCGCGCGTGGGCGGTCGATCGGCGTCAATTATGGGGACCCCTCCGTCCCCTGACTCAGGGGTCCCAAGCCTCAGCAGCCACATGGAACTTGCGGGCTCCAAGTCCACAACGGACGGAGGCATCCTGCTCACCAACCACCGGGACCGGATGTCACTGGAGTCGGAACTGGACCAACACCCCTAACGCATCCATCGTGTTGCAACCCACGCCGTCACCGACTTCGAAGCCACCATGAGATCCCATTGCTTGACCGGGCCAAGCCACGGACCGTGGGACAGGGGCTTCGCATGAAGGACGAGAAACACAGCCAATCGTGAACAGGCGTTGCCAGCCGATGCTCGTGAAGCAACGGAACTGCCCTACGCAGGCTTGAAAGTTCGGGCTATTCCCTCACCGGTGACACGATACCGTTCATTCGCAAGACCGTAGTCTTTTCCCCCTGGCCACGCTCCCGCAATGAACACGCGCAGGCCTAAGAGCGAGTCGCGAGCAATTTGCAATAATCAGCCGCAAAAAATCAGACTTAAGTGTGGATAGTGTCCACACCACCTTTCGCAGGACAAATGGACATGCACTCCACTCCCCTTGCCACCGGGAGTAGCTTCCAAAGAAACCTCAGCACCAAGTTCGGTTTCATCATGCTGTACCCGGAACCCTGAACCATGAACTGGTGTTGGCCATCCACGACCAACCAGGCACAACCGGAACGAGGAACCGCATAACCCCAGCCCAGAGCAGGCCGAGGGCCCACCAGCCAGGACCCCGAACCCGCCACCCACACACCTTCATAGGCCACCGCGGCGGCCAGGCCAAAGCCCGCGAACTTAGCGTCAGAGGGACGCCATCACAAGCTTTGTACACACGTTAAAGCAAAAACCCCTCTGACCTATGGAAACACGTGCCCAAGGTGGGACTCGAACCCATTCCGGACCTTGGAAACACAGGGAAGTTCAGAGAACCTGGACAATCCCCTGTGTGTCAGGCCAGTCCGGTCGATGTACGGCCCGATCCGAGGCCCAAAGTGTGCACATTGTGCACACCCGCATCCGGCCCGCCAAACTCCCCGCCAACCGCTCAATCAAAGAGTTCCCGCCATCAGATTGGGAGCCCTTCTACAAGGTCTACCGCTGAATCAAGTGTTCCGCGATCAGCATGGCGCTGCGCTGCAGGGAGGGACCGGAACAACCGGTGCCCGACCAGCAGCCTTCAAGGTGAACCCTTCAGCCTCTGCCTGGGTGCGCGTGATGCGGGCTCCTGCGGCGAGTAGTTTGCGGGCGGCCATATGGTCCGCCGCCATGTTGACCGATTCCACAGCCGAGAGGACGCCCTCCCTGAAGCAGAGAACGGAGAATTTTGCTGCCGCCTGATCACCGAGGACCAGCATATCGTCATCCGGTCGTGCGAGCCCTGCCATCTGCAGGCGATAGGGTCCCTGGGTCGACCAGAACCAAGGCAGCTCCGTGTAGGGGTGGTCAGCCCCTAGGACCGTGCGTGCGGCATGACGGGCCTGATCGGTGGCATTCTGGACAGACTCCAGACGCAGACGGAGCTGGCCGTGGGCGCTGGGGAAACTGGCGCAGTCGCCGATCGCCAGAACGGCAGGGTCCGCTGTGCGCAGCATTTCATCGACAACGATGCCGTTGCTGGTTTCGAGCCCGGCGTTCGAGGCCAGGGTGTCGTTGGGCTGCACGCCGATGCCCACGAGGACCAGATCGGCAGGATAGAAAGCCCCCGTAGTGGACACTGCGGCTCCGACGCGGCCGTCCGTGCCGGGCTCGAAGCGGTCAATGCCTTCACCAAGTCGCAGGTCGACGCCTTGTGAGCGGTGGGCGGCCGCGAACCAGTCACCCATGACGGGGGTTAGTGCACGTCCCATCGGGCGAGGCGCGAATTCCAGTACGGTCACGTCGCATCCGTGGGCCAGAGCGGCAGCGGCGAATTCCAGTCCGATGAATCCGGCACCGATGATGACGATGTTGCGGGCGGTGGGCAGCGCCGCGTGTAACGCCTTTGCATCTGTAAGGGTTTTCAGTCCGTGGATGCCGGGCAAGGATACGCCCGGGCAGCTAAGCGTCCGGTTGCGGGCGCCGGTCGCGAAGACGAGGTGGTCGTAGTCGAGTGAACCTTCGGTGAGCTTGACCTTCTGTTCCGCCCGGTCGATGGCGAGTGCCGGGACGCCTTCGTGGAGTGTGATGTTCTTCTCCGCGAAAAAGGATGCGCCGCGCAGGGGCAAGGGAACCGGCTCTTTGCCAGGGGCCAGGTAGTCCTTGGATAGCGGTGGACGCTGGTAGGGCAGTCCGGATTCGGCTGCGATGACCTCGATTTTGCCCTCGTACCCCTCGGTCCGCAGTGAATCGGCGACCTGCAGGCCGGCCTGTCCTCCGCCGATGATGACAACGCTCATGTCCTTGTCCTCGCTTCTAGAGTTGGCCGGCGGGGATGTCGACGACAATCTCTGCCAGTTCTGCGTCGATCTTGATCTGGCACGCAAGGCGTGAGCGGTCCGTTCGCTCGGCCGCTGCACAGTCGAGCATCTCGTCTTCGTCCTCGCGGATCTCGGGGAGCGCCTGCGCATATTCGGGCCTGACGTAGACGTGGCAGGTGGCGCACATGGCCTGTCCGCCGCATTCGCCGATGATGCCGGTGATGCCGTTGCTGACGGCGGCGCGCATCAGTGTGGTCCCCTCTGCGACCTCGAGGGTCTGTTGAGTACCGTTCGGCTGGGTGTAGGTGATGGTGGGCATCGTTGCTCCTTGGTATCGGTAGTGCTTCAGTTCCAGGTGACGGGCAGGCTGGTCAGTCCGCGGAAGACCCAGCCGTCCCAGCTTTCATTGCGTTGTTCGTCGACGCGCAGCCTCGGAAAGCGTTCGTAGGCCATGGGCACGGCGAGCTGGCCGATTGAGGTCTTTGCGGCCCAGTGCCCGGCGCAGAGGTGCACTCCGCTACCGAAGGCGAGATGGGGGCGCTTCGGCCGGTTGATGTCGAAGTCTGCTGCGCTATCTCCGAAGTGGGCGGCGTCGCGGTTGGCGGAGGCGACGACAACACCTATCCCCGCGCCGGCGGGGATGCGGACCCCTTCGAGGATGGTTTCCTGGGTCGTTTCGCGCGGGTACATGCCGATGGGTGATTGCCACCTCACGGCCTCGTCGAAAGCTGCAGCCCACAGCGAAGGGTCGGTGAGGACCAACGCGCTCTGTTCGGCGTGGTAGCTGAGGGCCCAGACCATGTTCGTGACCATGTGCTGCGGCTCGTTCATGCCTCCCGAGATGGTCAGTTTAACGTTGGCTGCCACGTTTGAGGTCGGCAGCCCGCTGTTTGCCCATGCGGACACCATCGACGCATCAGGGGTCTGCCGGTAGTAGGGGATCAGCTCCTCGAGCAAACGGTCGGCCTCCGCGGTCGAGGCGTCGCACCGCTCCCAGATCGCCGGATCGTCCAGGACGTTTCCCATGCCGGCGATGAAGTCGTGGGACCAGCGGCGTACCTGCTCCACGGACACGTCCTTCAGCCCCAGCAGATCGATGAGGTTCTGCGAAGCGAGAGGGGCGGCGTAGTCCCGGTTCAGGTCGGCTTCCTTGGGTCCGATCTCGGCGACTTTCTCAAGATAAGTCTCGGCGTTGCCTTCAAAAACCGGTCCCCAAACCTCCTTGATGGATTTGGGGCGAAGAACAGGATTCATGGGCGCCCGGTCAGCTGAATGCTCCGGGTCGTCCTTGCGCAGCATCGGACGGGCGCCAATGGCCCGGGTCATCGTTGCCCCGGTCACCTCGGCGCTGAAGATTTCCTGATCCTGCTCGACCGCGTGGCAGCCGGTGTAGTTCGTCACAAGGAACTTGTTCAGCTGAGGAACCCAGGCCACCGGAGACTCTGCCCGCAGCCTGGCATAGATCGGGTAAGGATCCGATGCAAGCGCAGCCACGTCAACCCAGTCAGCAACCGGGTAATCGCTCGCCTGTCTTGAATGATTAGCGGCCTGTTGGTCCTGGCCGCCGCTATCCCGCCCAGTGTCAGCTCTGTTAGTCTCCGGATCCCCGTGGAAAGGACACCGTGCAGCTTGTGGCGTCATTGTTGTACTCCTCTTGGCACGTCGTTGTGTAACCAGTGTCACCGTCAAACTTTCCCTAGTAAACTGCGGATATTCGCGAAAGTATTTCGACTCCTTAGGAAAATGATGGCAATGCCCAGGTTCACCTTTCGGCAGCTCGAGCTCTTCGCCGCCCTCCCGGACCACACCACCCTGGGATCTGCGGCACAACAGCTCCACATCTCCGAATCCGCGCTCTCCCACGCCATCAGCGAACTTGAGGCGGCGTTGGGTGAACAACTGTGCATTCGAAGGAAGGCCCGGGGCATGCACCTGACGCCGACTGGGCGCCACTTCGCGAAACGGGCCGGAGATCTGCTTAAAGAGGCCAGTGCACTGGCGGACGGATTGGGTGAACTGCGTGGTGAGCTGAAGGGGCCGGTGTCGTTGGGCTGCTACACCGGGTTGGCAAGCAACGTCCTCCCTGCCATGCTCGAAGGCATGGCAAGCCTCCACCCCAAGGTCGAAATCAGCATCACCGTAGGCGACCACTCGGACCTGATACCCGCGCTTGAGGAGGGCGCCTTGGATACGGCCATCGTCTATGACATCGGCTTGCCGGCCGATCTACAACGACAGGTCATTTATGAAACCGAAGTCATGGCCGTCCTTGGCGCAAACGACCCTATTGGCAAGCAAAGCGACGTAGATCTTGCGGAGCTGGCGAGTAGTCCGCTCATCATGCTCGATACGGCCCCGAGTACAGATTACACAGAGTTGATGTTCGCCCAACGCGGGCTCAAGCCAGCTATGGGTGCCGTCGTCCCGCAGATTGACCTTGTCCGGGCACTGGTCGGGCGTGGCCTCGGCTACAGCCTCCTCATGTCGCGGCCAAACCAGATCCCGGTTTCAAGTGAGGGCATGGGGCTCGTAACCAGGCACCTCCGCCCGCGCGCGGGCGAGACGTCCGTTGTCGCCGTGTGGCCAAAGGAAGCGGAACTCACCGCCCGGGCCCGGGCCGTCGTCGAATACGCAGTCGAGATCCTCGACGCGAGCGAAACCGGATAGCGACCGCCGGCTGTTTGCACAACCTCAGGAGCCAGGGAGCATGTGCACATGGCACCTCAACGCGGAGAAATCTCCATTGTTGGGCGCTCTGATCAATATGTGTTTCCAACATATAAATTCTGAACTCTGCGTCTAGCAATTGGACTTGTGGTGTGATTCACTGTCTTCACAACGCCGTCGCTCACAAAACCCTAGGAGAACCATGTCCGAGGCATTGTCTATTGAACTGGCCACGTCTTCAGCCAGAACGGGACGCGCGTCGGCTTTCGGTAGCTCGAAGCAGGGCCGGCGCTCGTCATGATCCACGTTCTGAGCAAATAATGACTCCCGAATCGCCCACACAGCCCAGCTGGCCCCGGCCGGCATAAACCACAGCTCCGGCATGGCCGGAGTCTCCACAATTCCACCCAAACCTGAAGAGATGAAGGAACCCATGACAACGACGTCGGAAACTGCGACTTTCACCCACCAGCGTCTCCTTGAGGCCATCCAGCCGACGTCCGGCGGGCGCCGGATCAACGACCCGGCGACAGGCGAACTCGTCGGCTTGGTCGCGGAGCCTGGCGTGCCGGAACTCGAATCCGCCATCCAGGCCGCACGCGCCGCACAACCGGCCTGGGACGCCCGCGGCCACGAGGAGCGGTGTGAACTACTCAATCGAGCAGCCGACGCGATCGACGCCAATGCCGAGGCCCTGGCCCGGCTGCTTTCACGCGAACAAGGCAAACCCCTCAACGGCCCGAATGCCCGCTTTGAAGTCGGCGCCTGCAGCGCATGGCTACGGGCAACGACATCGTTCAACCTGGAGCCCGAGACCCTCATCGAGGAAGACGGAACCTTCGCCCAACTCTTCTACCGCCCGCTCGGCGTTGTCGGTGCCATCGGTCCCTGGAACTGGCCCATGCTGATCTCCATCTGGCAGCTGGCCCCCGCCCTCCGGATGGGCAACACGGTGGTCATGAAACCCTCGGAGTACACGCCGCTCTCCGTGCTTGCATTGGCCGAGGTATTCAACTCGGTCCTCCCCGCCGATGTGCTGGCCGTGGTCCCTGGAGGCCGAGATGTGGGTGAGCGCCTGGCCGCCCACGAGGACATCGCCAAGGTGATGTTTACAGGCTCCACTGCCACCGGCAAGGCGATCATCCGTTCCTCCGCAGACACGGTCAAGCGGTTGACCCTGGAGCTAGGGGGTAACGACGCCGGCATTGTGCTGCCGGATGCCGACCCGCGAGCGATCGCTGAAGGCCTGTTCTGGGGAGCGTTCATCAACACCGGCCAGACCTGCGCCGCCTTGAAGCGCCTGTACGTGCATGAAGATATCTACGATGAGGTCTGCGAGGCCCTGACCGCGGTCGCTAGGAACATGCCCATGGGCGTGGGCCTGGACGAGAACAACGTGCTCGGACCGCTGCAGAACAAGGCCCAGTTCGACGTCGTCTCCCGCCTCGTGCAGGCAGCGAAGGACTCCGGCGCCCGGGTGCTGCTCGGCGGGGAACCCGAAGCCGAGCAGCCAGGCTACTTCTACCCAACGACGCTGATTGCGGATATCGACAACGACAACCCGCTGGTGACCGAGGAACAATTCGGCCCTGCCCTGCCGATCATCAAATACTCGAACGTGGACGAAGCCCTCGAGATGGCCAACAGTCTAGATGTCGGCCTGGGCGCTTCCGTATGGTCCTCTGACATCGCAAAGGCTCGTCGGGTAGCAGCGAGGCTTGAAGCCGGCACTGTGTGGATCAACAAGCATGGCGCCGTCGATCCGCGTGTGCCGTTTGGAGGGGCAAAGCAATCCGGCTACGGTCTGGAGTTCGGCGTCGAGGGCCTGAAGCAACTCGGCGCACCGCAGATCATCAACGGCTAGGCCTGTCGGAGACGGACTGTCATTCTCCGAGGCACGATGGCATGAGAGGACCTCCGGGCGAGGTGGTGCTTGCTTCCCGAAGCACCATCTCACCTTGGGTCATGCGAGGTTGCGCTAGGGGGTCAGTCCGTCAAGCAAGCGCTGAAACGCCGAAAGAAACCTCGCTGGCTGCATGGCCTCGCGAGCAATTTCGATCCCCGCTTCACGAAGACATCCGATGAGCAGCACCGCCATCCCGTCTGCATCCACGTCACTGTCGATTTCACCCCGCTGGTGGGCAAGCAGCAGTTCCTTCCGGATCGCAGCAAGGCTCGCCGAGGAGCCTTCTCCGCGCTCAACACGGCTGCCAAACAAGGCAGGTCCGGCCACGTTATAGAAATAGCCGCGGTTATGGTCCTCGGTAAGTGCGACCATCGCTCGCGCATAGGCCATGACGCGGTCCTGCCACGTGTCGGCAGAGTCCGCCAGCCGCTGGGCCGTACCGACAAGATCACGACCAACGCGCCTGTACGCCTCTTGGAGCAGTTCATCACGGCCACCCTCGAAATGCGCGTAGACCGTTCCGCGGGACATCCCTGCCTGGGCGGCCAATCTATCAATGGTGGCCGCCTCGACACCTTCGGCTGAGATGATCTCCAAGCCGGCGCTGGTTAGATCGATTCTTGTTTGCTCGCGCCGACGCTCCCTAAGGTTCGTCGAGACGGGCTTTTCGGTCGCCGCAGTCATACAACCTCCATGTTCTAAAGAGACAGAATATATCCTCGCATCCCAAAAAGCGGCTCTTAAGCATCGATTCTGGACGGAGAGTCCGAACTGACTCAGCGTGAGATCTTCTCGCGTCGGAGGAACCTCGATCATCCCCCGCTTAACAAATTCTATCCTCCGGACACAAACAATAGACTCGCAGTCTAGATTTTGTTCGTGTGGTGTGATTCACTTTTTCAAGACGACAGGTACCGGATCTTGGATGCGACCAAGCAGTACCGGTTCATTCATCCGCACAGATTTTGGATATCAACAAGGGAGATCCACTTTGGACCAAGCAGTTGCAGTAGAGACGGTTCGCGGGGCACTTGGGCGATACGGGCTTCAAGACAACACGCCGATTGAGTTCGTCAAATACCGCGAAAACTACGTCTTCCGCATTCGCCCCCAAGGGCAAACCTCATACGCCGTGCGGCTGCACCGCGAAGGATACCGCTCTGATTCCGAGGTCAGGTGCGAGCTTGAGTTCCTCAAGGCACTAATAACCCGTGGCGTAGACGTCCCTGAGGTCCTCCCGACAGCGGATGGCGAGCTGCTCTGCCTCGTCAAAGGAACTGACGGGGTCACCCACCAGGTCGACGTCCTGGTTTGGGCGGAAGGTGCAGTGCCCTTGGGCGACGTAGCCGAGGCCTTTGACGGAACGGCCAGCCTCAGCCCTGAGACCTTTCACCGGATCGGAGCCCTGGCCGCGACGTTCCACAACGAGGCAACTACCATCGGACGCGTCGAGGGTTTCAACCGTCAGGCCTGGGACTACGAAGGTCTGGTCGGAGAACGCGCCCTATGGGGCGATCCATGCAGTATTGGCGAACTTTCAGGGCAGGATGTCGCCCTGCTGAACAACGTCAAACACGAGCTCAAGGATGAGCTGGTTTCCTTCGGCGTCGGTACGGATCGATATGGCGTCATCCATGCGGACTTCACACCGGAAAACATCCTGGTCCGGGACAAAGAGTGCATCCTTATCGACTTTGACGACTTCGGCGAAGGCTGGCACCTATTTGACCTGGCCACCTTGCTCTTCTTCTACCTGCCCCATCAGAGATACCCCGACTACCAGCGAAGCGCGTTCGAGGGGTATCGATCGGTCCGGGCACTGCCGGAGGAACACCTGAAGTCGTGGGACGCCATGTTGCTCTCGCGCGGCCTGAGCTATATGGGCTGGGCGTCTACACGGCGAGGGGACGATGCCGCGGAATTCGTCGTCAGCCGCATTGTCCCTATGGTCCTGGACATGGCGAAGACCTACTCCCGGGTCTCGGCGGGCCACTAGCCTAACTCCCGCATCTTCACCGGCGTCGTGCATTACCTGGGCGCCATCAATTCAAGAACCGGCGCATCTGCGCCTCCTGATCCACCCGCAATTGCCGGGCTTCATCGTGATGCCCAAAACGGAGACATAATGCCAGACACACACAATCCAAGTTCCCGCCCCGATATGGGTGAAAGTTCCGCATCGGGACTGCGGGCGCGAAGGCTGAAGACGCTCGGAACCCACTCCCCGTTGTTCTACGACGAACCGATCGCATTGGTGTCGGCTGAAAGTGTGTGGGTGACGGACATACATGGCCGGACCTACCTGGATGCGTACAACAACGTGCCCCATGTAGGTCACTGCAACCCGGTAGTTGTAGAAGCCATCCGTGCCCAGGCCTCCCAACTAAACATCCACACCCGTTACCTGAACAGCCAAGTGATCGATTATGCCGAGGAAATCGTGGCAACCTTCGGCGAGGGGCTGGACAAGGTTTCCTTCACCAACAGCGGGTCAGAGGCCAACGATCTTGCCTTCAGGATCGCAAACCAACGCACCGGAAATACCGGAATCATCGTGTCCGACTTCAGCTACCACGGAAATACCTCCGTCCTCGCGGATGCGACGACAGCGTTGCCCACCAGGAACGGACTGTCTGCCAATGTCCGGGCCATCCGCATCCCCGACCTTGACACAGCCGGCAATGAACTAGCTCCAGAGCAGCTGCTGGAGAAGGGCCTTCGCGAGTTGGAGGTTGCCATTCGGTCCTTGAGTAGTGAGGGTTTCGGGGTTTCCGCCTTCCTGTTCGATCCACTGTTCTCGACTGAAGGGCTTTGCCGGCTTCCGGATGGCTACCTCCAGGCCGTTGAGCAGCGGATCCACGCCGCTGGCGGGCTGGTGATCTCAGATGAAGTACAGTCCGGGTTTGGCCGCACCGGTGAGGCAATGTGGGGCTACGAGCTATTCGGGCTGTCCCCGGACCTCGTCACCATGGGAAAGCCCATGGGCAATGGACACCCGATGGGCGGCGTCGTCACGGGCGGCGAGCTGTTGGACGAGTTTGGTGCCGCCAACCTGTATTTCAATACCTTCGCGGGGAATCCTGTCTCCGCAGCCGCGGGCCGTGCCGTCTTGCAGGTCATGAAGGATGAGGACCTGATGGCGAATGCCCACAGTACCGGCAAGGTCTTGAAGGACGGACTGGAAAAGCTGGCCGCCGGCTTCGACTTCGTGAGCGCGGTCAAAGGTCGGGGGCTGTTCGTCGGAATTGAGCTGCTCCCTGACCCGGAATCGGGCTCGTCAGCCCCGGCAGTCACAAAAAAGCTCGTGGAGAGCATGAAGGACAACAACATCCTGATCAGCAAGGTGGGCCGACATGAAACCGTACTGAAGATGCGGCCACCGCTCGTATTCAACAAATCCCACGCGGAACAACTGTTGGAAGGGCTGGAAGCCTCCCTCAACAGCATCTAGTCACCCAGGCAGCAGGCCTCGGAAGACACATCAACAACTTAGAGAACTACTTCTGATCGGAACCACCTCATGGATCTCTCACGAAACAACCCCAGGAGGGTCGTTATTACCGGCGGCGCATCGGGGATCGGACTTGCCACCGCCCAGGCCTTCCTGGAAGAGGGCGCAAGAGCGGGCATCATCAGCCGCTCCCAGCAAAGCCTGAACCAGGCCCTGCAAGGACCTCTCTCCAAGTACCTGGACGGCAGGTGCCACGGAATCGTGGCTGACGTCGCCGACGAAGCTGCGATCGCCAACGCCTTCAAGGAATTCGACGCCCGGCTTCAGGGCATCGATACAGTCGTTGCAAGCGCCGGAATAGAGGGCGAGATAGGCAACGCAGTGCAAGACGTGACATCACGGGACTTCCTCCGTGTCCTGGAAGTCAACGTGCTGGGAGTGTTCCACGCGGTGAAACACTCCCTGCCCTTCCTCGCAAAAGAGCAGCACGCCTCCATCACCATCATTGGATCCGACTCGGGCTTCGTCGCCGTTCCCGGGATGCTGGCCTACAACGCCTCGAAGGGGGCACTGGTACAGCTCACCAGGGCCCTGTCCTTCGAGCTCTTCGAATCCCATGGGATCCGGGTCAACAGCATCTGCCCGTCCATCGTCGATACGCCGATGGCAAGGCGCGGCCTGGGCGTTGACAGCTTCGACGACGCGGAATTCCCCGTGAACGCTCCCAGTAACATCGCCAAGACGGTCATATTCCTATCCAGCGAAGGCGCCCGCGCCATCAACGGGACCAACATCCTTTCGGACTTCGGCTATTCCGCCAGGTCCTCCTTTCCCGCCTGATCCCTAACCCGGGCGTCATTCCTGACCCCTGCGTCAAGGCGAAGAAGGCCAGTTCAGAAAAGAGAGTCACCCGTGGCAAATCAACTCCAGGAACACTTACCTGCCAGTCCGGACAAACTGTCCAAGGACTCCCTAGGCGTTTTCGGCGTCGTCTTCCTTGTCCTTGCGGCGGTTGCCCCGCTGACAGGGATTATCGTCATCACTGCCCTTGGCCTGGCACTCGGCAATGGAGCCGGGATGGTGGGTTCATTCATTATCGTCACCGCAATACTTTTGCTCTTCGGCGTGGGCTACGCCCAGATGTCCAAGCTGCTTGTCAGCGCAGGCGGGTTCTACGCCGTCGTCCTCAAGGGCCTCGGCAAACCAGCGGCGTTAGTGGCAGCACTGGTAGCAATGCTGGGCTATAACTGCTTTGTAGCCGGGGCGATAGGAACAATCGGCTTCTTCATGCAGACCGTGATCGCACAGCTCACCGGATTGAATGTCCACTGGTTCATTTGGGCCCTGGTGGCTGTCGCCGCCGCGTTCCTGCTGAGCCGCCAGGGCATCGACTTCAGCGCCAAGGTGCTTGGGGTGGGACTGATCCTCGAAGTCTCCATTCTGGTGATCTTCGACATTGCCGTACTGCTCAAGAACGGCTACACCCTTGATGTCTTCAACCCCGGCATCGTGTTCTCCGGAGGAGCAGGCATCGGCTTCCTGTTCGCCGCCAACGCCTTCGTTGGAGTAGAAGCCACCGGCCTGTTCAGTGAGGAGGCCAAGAACCCCCGCCGGACCATCCCAAGGGCCACGTACACAGCAATAGGCTTCATCGGAGCGCTGGCCGCCGTGACAACGTGGGCCATTGTGAGCGCACTCGGAACAGCTCAAACCCAGGCCGTCGCTACCGACCACCTTGCCGCCGGCGATCTGGTCTTCTTCCTCTCAAACGACTATCTCGGCGAGGGCCTTACCAAGCTCATGATGGTCCTGCTTCTCCTGAGCCTTTTCGCCGCGCTAATGGCCCTGCATAATTCAGCCACCAGATACATCTACTCCCTCGGCCGCGCACGGATCCTCACTCCCCTACTGAGCCGGACCCGTCCCAACGGAGTCCCCCAGCGCGCATCGATAGCCCAGTTCGCCCTGGGAATCGTAGTGGCCGGACTGTTCGCCCTCTTTGGCCTGGAACCGCTCACCTCACTCATCCCAAGCATGACCGGTTTCGGTACGCTCGGAATCCTCACACTTCAACTCCTCGCCACCCTAGCGATAGTCGTGCATTTCAGGAAAACCCGGGACCGGCGACTCTGGGCAACGCTGCTAGCGCCAGGCATTGGGCTCTTGGGCCTGGGGATCGTCGTGGTCCTGGCCATTGCCAACTTTTCGGTTCTGGCAGGATCGGACGCCCCAGCAATCACCGTGCTGCCCTGGCTACTGGTCGCTGCCATTGCGGGCGGCCTGCTCCTGGCCCGGCATCTACGCAAATACAAACCGGAGATCTTTGCAGGCCTCGGCCAGGACCTCGAAAGGCTGCCGCAGGAGACTGGGCAAGCCGCGGGAAACCTGGAAGAACCATCGCTCAGTGCCAATCGTCCCTGAGGCTCAGGAGGCAAAGCCACGAGGGAGAAACGCAAGGCTCCGTGGTTGTTGCCTCGGCACGAGCGGCTTCCCTGCGTACGCTGACGCGCGTTGACCGTTACCTCACGCCGTCCGACCCGAAGGACCTCAGCAACCGCAATTCCACTTTGGCATCGCCGCTAAGGAATTGAACTCAGCGACGGAGGCCGCCGTCGCCATCGCATCCGTGCCCCGGTCCGCCGCAAAAAAGAGGTAGGTGGCCGGCCAGGCCTCCTCTGGAGGTGGGGGTCTGCGCCTTAACCATGAATCTTGGCGAACAGTCCCACCCTGCTGGGCGAGTCCCACTGGGATTCAGTTGCAAGGTTACGGGGAAGCACCGACGCATTGGAGGACTGGAATGCGTCTGGCGGTCATCAGACCAGTGGTGGCCGTCCGGCCTCCACTGGTCTGACGACGGTGGATTGCGCCCGGCTAGTCCTAATGCCATAGGCGTTGGCGGAGATGACTCCCGGGCTGATTCGGCTGTGCTGGCATCGGGGTGGAACTGCTACTGGCGCCAGCGGCGATCCAGCTGGTCGGCGCGGATTCAACTACGCAGACTGCCTGACCCGCCTGTTCGACGAGCAGAACTGACCCGGTAATCTCCAAGGACAGTTCGCACTCGAACGCCTCGGAATCGAAGCTGAAGTCGTGCCCGGCGGCCATCGCCCCGCCTTTGCAAACCCCCGGTGGAGTCGCCAATTAGCTGCTGCGCCGTTAAACAAGGGAAACCGCCACCCCGTCCGGCCACCCACTCTGGTCTCACAGCGCAAAGAGGACGACGACGGCGTCACGCGCGTCCCGCCGTCGACCCCTGAGGGCTTGCCGCACTTAGAGCAAAGACTGAGGCTAGCTGGTTGAGGCGCACGGGTTGACCTACGTCGGACCGCTGCCCGGCGAACCGCTGAGCACCGTGGGCACGTACTCAAGCAACTGGAGCCGACCGTCGAAGGTCCTGCTCTCCACCATCTTGAGTGAAACGTCCGGATAGCCGTGGATCCGGTCCCGCGCGTGAGCACCGGGAAACGACGACCCGGAACCTGTCCACAAGGCCAGCGCGACTAGCAGGCACCGGCTCACGCTCCCTAGGGTGTTCAAGAGCGCGGTCCCCGTCCGCTTCCTCTTCGTCACGGCCTCGACCCCGTGCCCGGTGAACGGCTCCACGTTCGGCGAAGTCAGGCAGCGTGTGGGGTGCACGTCGGCAAGGCTTCCAGAACCAAGCCGCCAGCCCCTGAGATGTCAATATCAACGACCGGGGTCCTGCAGGCCGCCGGTTCAAATCGACCCCTCGTCAGGACGCCACTAGATACCCAAAACCGGGTCCAGACCGCGAAGCCAATTGATGTAGGCCGTCGAAAGTCATGTAGCCCTGGCCCGGCCTTGATATGAAGTAGCAAGAGATCAGAACTCCCGCCCAACAAAAGGAAAGGGGCACCCGGCCACACCAACAGCCACTGCAAAAACGGCCCCGAAGGGCTATAAAAAGCTGATTTGTGCACAGTCAGAGGGCCAAAGGACCCCTGACCTGCGGAAACACGTGCCCGAGGTGGGACTCGAACCGGGTTCCAGGCCTTGAAAGTACCGGCAACGCACGAAAACATGCCGAGTACGGTCCAGTCCGGCGGCAGTACGACCCAGTCCGAAGGCAAGAGTGTGCACAATGTGCACACCCCATCTTGACCCCTTCAGCGGGATAATCTCGCAATGTGTTCCGACCACGAGACCTCGAGGCTACCGATCGAATAACTTCAGCGGCTCGGATGGGGTTCGAAAAGAGCGCACCTTGGCATGCAATCGGCGATTTGACGTCACCGCAGGTTGAACCTACTGCGCTTGTTCTGACAGTTTGGGAGTTGACCAGTTCGTTTGGGCCACTGCGCACCCGAACATCCAGAGATGGCTCCTGCCACCTCACGTACCATGGTGGGATGGCCAACGATCAAGCCGAGGAGCGTGGGCGGTCGTATAGGAAAGCCCCCGAACGACGAGCCCAGATTCTCTTGCGCGCTATCGAATTGTTCGCCGAACAAGGAGTTGGCTCTTCGTTGCGCGCGATTGGAGCTGCGATCGGCGTTTCGCATGCCGCGCTGCGATACTACTTTGCATCGCGCGATGAGCTCTTGGTTGCGGTTTACCGAGAACACGAAGGCATGGTTCATGAGTCGTCCGACCCGGCCGACGTCTCGGCCGTGTCCGTGATGGAAAAGAGTGCCGAACGTAACCGCGCAATCCCTGGTCTGGTTGAGCTGTACGCGACGCTGACCACAGATGCGCTGCAGGAGCACCATCATCCAGTCACACGGGACTTCATCAACGCGCGTTTCCGGCGAGTTCGGGCCGATCTGGCCGAAAGGGTCCGTGCCGGTCAGCGATCCGGATCCATAGCGGCGGACATCGATGCCGAAGATGCTGCCGCGCTGGTTGCGGCCGCCTCCGATGGTTTGCAACTGCAATGGCTGCTCAGCCCGGACGAGGTCGACGTGCACCGCTCGTTGGCAATCCTGGAACGGCTTTTGCCGCCCGCCGGGTCAGCCCTGACGCACTAGCCCGCGGGCGACGGGCCGCGACACGCCCGGCCGACGCCTCCACATCCGAGTATTCACATGCCCGTTTGGGGTTTCCCTGCACGCCTGCGTCCTTTATTCTTACAGTGGAAGAATTCGGGTTGATCGGTCGACGGACCCGCGCACCGGCCCCTTAGAAAGCACCGTGATCCCCTAATGACCGCACCGAAGGCTGTCGGAAACGCTGACCCCGTCCTTACTGACTCGGTGGCGGACCGGAGGTCTGCGCTCCGGCTCGTCCTCGAAACTCCCCTTTACCGGGGGGCAACAGTTGCGATGTTCCTGTCAGGCCTCGGGTTCTCCGCGGCCGCACCCCAGATCGCCTCGTTTCTTGTCAACGAGCTCCACGCATCCCTAACAGTCGCCGGGCTGTATTACCTGACTAGCCTCTCAACACCGATAGCGGGATACCTGGTCGGCGCGCGCTCTGACCGGACGGGCCGTCGCCTTGGTCTGTTCCGTATGTGCGCCGCCGCCGGTTTCCTGGGCTGGACGGGAATCGCATTCTCGACCCAGCTGTGGATGCCGTTCGTCGTAAGTGCCGTTGTCCTCGGATTTGCAGGCGCCGCCACGTCGCAGGTGTTCGCCGCGCTTCACGACGAGATAAGTGCGCGCCCGAAGTCGGGAAATGATGGCATGGTCGCCATAGTGCGTATGGCGCTGACCGCCGGCTGGGTGATCGGGCCGGCAGCGGGGTCATTCCTGGCGGCAAATGCCGGCCCTCGCGCGATGCTTTTCGCGACCGCCTTATGCACTCTCGCCCAAATTGTGCCGCTCCTGACACTAAGGGGATCGGCACCTCGCAGCACCCCCGTCGACATGCGGGCGGACAGCCTACCTGCACCTACGGCAAAGCCCGGGCTCCGGCAGATGACCCCTTTGCTCATGTTCACTGCGCTCTACATGTGCGTCTACGCCGGCGAATCGATCAAGTACGCCTACCTTCCGATCTACATGAACGAACAGCTCCGACTGACTCCTGCGCTCGGCGGCGCGATTATCGGCGTCCAACCACTCGTGGAACTCGCACTAATGCCCCTGGCTGTCCTTGTTGCCAGGAGAACAGGGATGCTCCGGCTGATGATCCTGGCGGCAGGGTTCGGCGTCGCGGCGAACATCTGCTTCGCCACCACCGGCACCGCCCTCGGACTTTTCGCCGGCCAGATCCTCATGGGCGGGGTTTGGGGAGTGTTCGCTGCACTGGGCATCATCGTCGCGCAGCGGCTGCTGCCCAAAGCGGTGGCCACAGCTTCGGCGATCTTCATGAGCTCCGCCGCCCTAAGCTCGGCGATGGGCGGGCTCGCCGGTGGGCTCGGAATAGCCACCATCGGACTCCCCCTCGTGTTCCTCGTGCCGGCTGTGTTTGCCGTCCTTGCTGCCGTCGGTCTGGCATGGATGTCCAGTCTCAGCGGGCACGGTCTCTAATTATCGGGCGATGAATTCAATCAGTTGCTTCTCGCCCGTTCTGCCTGCTTCCAGGATCGAGAGGCTGACAGACAACGCGTTTGCGGCGTCCACGCCGTCGACAACTGGCTGAGCCCCCTCGCGCACTGCTGATCGGAAGCGTTCGAGCGTGATGTCGTACGTGTGGCGACGGTCGGTAACTGGAATCTCTCTCGTGCCGGCGTGATCCGTGAGTACGATCGAGCCTTTCGGCTCGGGAGCCATGACGTCATGCCCAAGGATGCTGCCCTGGTCACCGTTGATCTGGATGAAAGACGGTGTGAAAGGCAACGTGAATGAGTCTTGGAAGTCGACCAAAATGTCAGGGTCGTATCGGATGGACGCGCTGGAAGCGTCGTCCACACCCGAGGACCAATCACTTTGTGACAAGGTGAGGGCAGCCACATCGAGCGGGCGAGTGCCCAGTAGCGGATTGACGACTGACGCGTTGTGACAGGACAAATCCATGACGACGCCGGCGCCCGGGGACTTTTCAAGCCGCCACCCGCGAAGGCGTTCGGGGAGGAGAGTCGAATGCCGGACATTAACGCTCAACGGTCGCCCAATGCCACCTGAAACGACGAGCGCATGAATAGTTTGATGGGTTCCTGCAGCCGGGAGATGGTGGTTGACTGCCAGCACCACGTTGTGGGCACGACAGGCCTCCACCATGGCTTGTGCCTCTTTGAGCGTCGTTGCGACGGGTTTCTCGCAAAGGACATGCTTACCCGCGCTGGCCGCGGCTATTGTTTGTCGGCAGTGATGCTGGTTTCGGCTGGAAATGTAGACGGCATCGATGGAAGCATCAGCCAGGAGCGCGTCAAGACTCTCGTGATGCATTCCGATGCGGTTGCGTTCCGCGTATGTCTTGGCATGGTTGGTGTCCCCGCTGACGACGCTGGCCACCACATCGCCGACACGGCGAATTGCGGGGATCATTCGAGTGGCAGCTATGTCACTGGCACCCACAAGCCCCCAAATCAGTCGTTTGGTCATTATCCTGCCTGCTTTTCGTGCCCAAGGGCCGGGATTACCGGTCGAACTTCTGCCGCGTAGGACATCCAGGCTGCCGATAGTCCCCCGGCTCCGATCATGAGCATCATCAGGCCGAGGGCAAGCGAGAGTGTCCCTGACGCGATGATGCTCAGAACCGCCCCGACGACAGCAGCGGCCAACATAAGACAAGAAAAATAGCGAAACACAGGCTTGCTCCTCAGGAACTCTGACAAGACGGATCCGGATCGGTCAGATGCCGGAGCCTGCCGATGGCCGTCCCAAGCGACAGCCATCGACAGGTAGTGGGGATCTAGTTGGAGGGGAAGTTGTAGGAGGCGCCGGAGGCGTGGGTGGGTTCGGGCCAGCGGGACGTGATGACCTTGCCGCGGGTGTAGAAGGACACGCCTTCCGGTCCGTAGATGTGCTTGTCCCCGAAGAGCGAGGCCTTCCAGCCGCCGAAGGAGTGGTAGGCAACCGGTACCGGCAGGGGCACGTTGATACCCACCATGCCCACCGTGACGGAGCGCTGGAACTTCCGGGCGTTCG